>NZ_CP172923.1:2662500-2711389 GCF_050539095.1 Enterococcus sp. DIV0774 | reverse complement strand
ACAGTGACCTCCTATATGTTTAAATTTTGGTTATCTAAAAAATGTGGATAACTTAAAAGAATGAGCATAGTCGATTTTAGCATTTTTTTAAAACTTTTTCCACAAGCAATTGTTCAATGTGGAAAAAAAGTACACAAGGGTGAAAAAAGTTTTCCACAGGGTGTCGACACTTGCGGAAGAAAGTGGTTGTTGAATGAGTTATCCACAAAAAGTTGAGAATAATTAAGCTTGACACAATCATGTTTCAATAACTTATCAACAGCTAAAAAAACACCTGTGTAAAACTTTTTAACAGGCTGTTTTTTTGTGTAAAACTAGTGGAAAAATGGCTGTGAACAGAAAAAAATGTGGAAAACTATCCACAAGCTACTCACAGGAAAATTTAATTTGTGGATAATTGAAACGAATCTTTCTCAGGAAATATTTCTTAAATTTTATTGACAAAAGACCCTATTACTCGTTATACTATCAAAGTATGTCTATATATTGATGGATAGTTACAATTTCAGGAGGTGTAATTGCATGAAAAGAACGTATCAACCAAACAAACGTAAACGCCAAAAAGTTCACGGATTCCGTAAACGTATGAGCACTAAAAATGGCCGTCGCGTATTAGCAAGCCGTCGTCGTAAAGGTAGAAAAGTTATTTCTGCTTAATGATGGTCTGGTCTTTTAAACAGTCAATTTCTAAGAACCCTTAGTTATCTCCATAATTTTTTGGAAGATGTGAAGATAACTAAGGGTTCTTTTTCTGTTTTCAATAAAAGAAAGCAGGATTCTATAGAAAAGGCTACTAAAAAAGAGCGGAAATATGCTATTATTATTAAGAAGTAAAAAAATATAGAAACAAAGGGATGCCGATGAAAAAGTCCTACCGTGTCAAGAAAGAAAAAGAATTTCAACAGGTGTTTAATAAAAAACAATCTTGTGCAAATCGTCGTTTCGTGGTGTACGTTTTAGAGAAACCACAACAAGTCCATTTTCGAGTGGGGATTTCTGTTGGGAAGAAAATTGGAAACGCGGTCACAAGAAATGCTGTGAAGCGGAAAATCCGCGCGAGTTTATTTCAATTAAAAGACCGTATCTCTCCAGAAATTGATTTTATCGTGATTGCACGTCCAGGATTGGAAAAGTTATCGTCTGAAGAAGTGAAAGCTAATTTAACACATGTGTTAAATTTAGCTAAAATATTAGATGTAAGAGAGGGAATTGAGTAGTGAAGAAGTATAAGCGCTTATTATTAATGGCTGGGTTAGTGACCTTAGTCTTTGTTTTATCCGCCTGCGGAACCGCGCCCGTAAGTGAAAGTAGTACAGGAATTTGGGATCGATACATTGTTTATTATTTTGCCCAAGCGATTAAGTTCCTATCATTAGGCGGCAGTGTCGGAATTGGGATTATCCTATTTACGTTAGTCATCCGGATTATTTTATTGCCGTTGATGCATTTCCAAACGAAGAGTATGCGTAAAACACAAGAGTTGCAACCGCAATTAAAGGCCTTGCAACAAAAATATTCTTCAAAAGATCCTGAAACACAACGCTTATTCCGAGAAGAACAGCAACGTTTGTATGCAGAGAATAATGTGAATCCTTACATTGGCTGTTTACCACTGTTGGTTCAACTACCAATCATGATGGCTTTGTATCAAGCCATTTCACGCGTGCCTGAGTTAAAAGAAGGAACGTTCTTGTGGTTAAGCCTCGATAAGCCGGATCCGTATTTAATTTTACCGATTTTAGCAGCTGTCTTTACGTTTGCTAGTACGTATCTTTCAAGTATGAGCCAACTAGAAACAAATGCCTCACTGAAAATTATGAATTACGTTATGCCAGCGATGATCTTCTTTATGGGGATTTCATTAGCCAGCAGTTTATCTCTTTACTGGGTGGTCTCAAATGCCTTCCAAACAGGGCAAACATTGTTATTAAACAATCCATTCAAAATCCGTAAAGAGCGGGAGGAAGCAGCACGTCAAGCCAAAGCACGGGAGCGAGCGCTTGAACGAGCAAAAAGTCCTAAGAAAAAAGGGAAGAAAAAATAAAGGAGGTCGTTCAGATGCCGATTTATGAAGGAAATACAATCGAAGAAGCAACGCAGAAAGGCTTACAAGCACTTGGTTTAACCAAAGAGGATGTTACAATTGATGTGTTAGACGAAGGAAAAAAAGGATTTTTAGGTCTAGGAAAAAAACTTGCCCAAATTTCAATGGAACCAACGATTAGTGAGCAAGTCACAGAAGCGGTCGAAGAAACAGTGGAAGATATTGTTGTTGCCGATGAAGCAACAGCAGTGGAAGAAGCAGTTGAGGAATTAACCGAAGCAATTCCTAGTCTCTCAGAGGAATCAACACATTCTTTAGAAAATCTGGAAGACGAAGCTGCTATTACTGAATTAGCGATGTATTTAACGAATATTTCAAATGAACTGAACGCCCCTGCCATGGTTCGCATAGCGCGCGAGAATGGCAATATTATCTTCCATTTAGAAACAGAAAAACAAGGTATCTTAATTGGAAAACACGGAAAAGTGTTAAATGCGTTACAGTATTTAGCGCAAGTCTTTATTCACCGCATTGCAAGCAATAAGCTATCGATTGTTGTGAATGTCGGAAATTATCGTGAAAAACGTCATGAAATTTTGGAACGTTTAGCGAAACGCACCGCGGAAAAAGCCAAACGTACTGGGCGGCCAGTCTTCTTGGAACCAATGCCGGCTTTTGAAAGAAAACAAATTCATCACACGCTAAGTAAAGATGAGCAAATCAAAACCCATTCTGAAGGGGATGAACCTTATCGGTATTTAGTGGTTGAACCAGTTAAGAAGTATTTTTAAACAAACAAAGAAACGTTGGCAACTCTCAGCAGGGACTGAATAGTTGCTAACGTTTCTTTGTTAAATGATTTTTTAGCCATCTTCGTTTCTTTTTTTATGTTATGATAATCAGTAATTACTCCAGTAGTAAATTCAAATGAAAAAGTTTTGTAAAGAGACGTAGGGGGAGCAACAGGTATGCGTACGGAGAAAATACTGGTTGTAGATGATGATGCAGCAGTTCGTCGCTTGATTTGGAAAGCATTACAATCAACAGGTATTCTTATTTACCAAAGTGAATCAATTGAAAAAACAAAAGATATCGTGTCCAGAGTTACCTTTGATTTGTTCATTTTAGATGATAACTTGGAACATGACAGCGATGGTTACTACTTAGTCCAAATGATTAGAGAGAAATATCCACTAGTGCCAATTATCTTTTTTAGTAGCAAAAAAGAAGAAGAGGATATTATTGCAGCCTTGGAAATGGGCGTGGATAGTTATATAACGAAACCTTTTTCCTTGAATGTTTTTAAGGCTCAGGTGATTGCTTCGTTGAATCGAGCTCGAATGATTCGAAAACAATTGAATGTTTATAAAAAAGAAGAGCTACAGGTAGGCGATTTCCGTTTTGATTATGGTCGTTATCAACTATTTAAAAAGGATTTACCTATTTCATTGTCTTCGAAAGAAGTTCAATTAATTCAATTTTTTCTGGAGAATCCCGAGCAAGTATTCTCTAAAGAACAAATTTACAGCAGTGTTTGGGGTACTGGGGATGTCGATGCGAATACGATTATGGTTTTTATTAATCGTTTACGAAGTAAATTAGAAGAAAACCCGAAAGAACCTTGTTACCTTCGGACCGTTTGGGGCATTGGTTATACCTTTACGCCAGATGGTTGCGTACAAAAAAAATGAAAAAAGGCCCGCAGTTGCACGAGCGACTGCGGGTCTTTTTTGCTTATTCAATTTGCCGACGTTCCATTTCTTTCAAAATAAATTGAAGCGAACGATTTAGATGTTCATGGGTTAAAAGTGTGATCTGGTCAATATTCTTTGTTTTCATTCCGCGGAAAATTAACCAATGTTCTTCTAGGGCAATACTACGACGTTCTGAGGCACGAATCGCAATATCTCTGAAATAGATTAAGTAAGCATGGAGATCAGTCACAATTTTTTTTAAACGTAGCATCTGACTCTTAGTATAAATAAAGGAATTAAAATCTGAAAAGTTCTGTAGTAAGTCATCTACTTGGTTATTTTTATTGTATTGTTCTCCTTCGAGAAGTAAGGCTTCCAATTCATCAAAATCTTCTGGTGTCATGAGTTCCATGGCTTTAATGGTTGCTAAAGTGTCCAAAGATTTACGAATATCATAAATTTCATAAGCATCTTTCATACTGATCCCTTTAACCACGATACCCACCATAGGTATATGTTCCACCAATTGTTCTTTGACCAATTCTTGTAAAGCAAAGCGAATGGGCGTCCGACTAATGTTTAATTGCTCGGAAAATTCTTTTTCGTTAATCCGTTCACCTGCAGGAATATCCCCTAAAATAATGGTTTTTTTAAAGGCTTCGTAGGTACAAATTTTTAGAGGTTTACTGCTGGTTAAATCTAAGTTCCGTTTTACTGCTTCAACCGTTGGATTCATATGAGGCACCTCCCTATAGGTTATTTTTATAGATAATAAATATAATATTAAAAATGAAAATATAACGCAAGAAAAGACAAAATGAAAAGAAAACCGAGGAGAAAAGGTACTCCTACGGTTTCAGCGACGACGTTTAATTTTGTGGAATAAATAAAGGCATGTGACCTAAAGCAACAATTGTTACAACGAAAATAACGAAAATTCCTAAGGCATATTTTGCCGATTCTTTTTGCCATTGACCCATATCTAAACCAGTTAAACGTAATAGCAAGTAAATAAATGCCACTAATGGACTTAATAAGTGGAACGCTTGCCCCATTAAGGAAGCTAAAGCCATAGACATATTGTCAAATCCATAAGAACGTCCAGCTTCTGCTAGGACTGGTAAGACACCGAAATAGAAACCATCGTTTGAAATAAAGAATGTTCCTGGTGCTGAAATGAACGCAATCACTAAGCCCCAAGCGCCGGCTAATTGTTTTGGAATAATATTAACAAAGCTATTTGCTAAGGCATTGGCCATACCAGAACCTTGGAATAAGCCCATGAAGACGCCAGCAGCAAAAACTAAGATAACTACTTGCACAGCATCACCAGCATTTGCACTGATGCGGCTGCTTTGATCTTTTAATTTTGGATAGTTGATCATTAAAGCGATACAAGTACCAACTAGGAATAATAATAACGGTGGCATTTCAATCCACGAAGGCAAACCTAATTGACCAACGAATGAACTTAGGACTAACCAACCGATTAAGATAATCGTTAAAATACCATTGAATGCAAAATTCTTTGGACGACGAATTTCTAATAACTCAGGATCGTTAACAATAGTCATTTCTTCCAATTCTTTATCAGTAAGCGTTGTCACGCCTAAGCGAGCACGTTCTTTTTTCCCCATGCGATAAGCAACAAAGAAGATAACATACAATACAGATAAAATCATACCAGGTGCTAAATAAGAAAGAATATCGGCATCAACTTCTAGTACGGCCATGGCACGAGCTGTTGGACCGCCCCAAGGTAATAAGTTCATAATGGTGTTTTGTAAGATAACAAGCACACCTAAATTCATCAATTTCATATTAAGTTTTTTGTAGATGGGAATAAACGCAGAACAGCAAATCAAGGTCGTGGTTGTTCCATCTCCGTTTAAGGAAACAGCAGCAGCAACTACCGCAGTAGCCATCAAGACTTTCATTGGATCGCCTTTAGCAAAGTAAATCATTTTTTTAGTGATTGGGTCAAACAAACCAGCATCCAACATAATAGAGAAGTAAAGAATGGCAAATAATAACATAATACCAGTTTTTGAAGTAGTTGAAATCCCATCTAAGACGAAATTCCCAATGTTGACTTCAGGGACAACACCGTCAGCACCAGGTGGCGGACTCGCTACTCCAGTTGCAATTGCAATCAAAGTAAAAATAAGAGGAATAATTACTAAAGATGTAAACGGTGACAATTTCTTTTTCATGATTACATACATAAAGATGATAATCATACCATAAGCTAAAATAGTGAGTAACATGTTTTTCTTCCTTTCTTTTTTAGAACTTTTTTGTAAGCGTTAACAACCGGTGTTAATAAAAAAGAATAGCCATGAGAAATGTTTCACAGTATTCTGGTTTACAACAAAAAATATTTTTTGTGTTTGTCTATAGTGTGAGAATATACAAACTTTCGCAGAGAATAAATAGCCTAAAACAAAAAGAACATCAAAAAAACAATTCAACAATCAAATTCTTATTAATAACTTAATATAATATTAATAGAATCTTAACGTCTGATAAATGCTTATATACCAATGTTTACAGAGTTTTTTTCACAAAATAAACAATAAAAGAACAATCTGAGCTAGTGTTTTCACTAGGTTTTTTAACGGTTTTTTCTATAATGAACGTATACCAAGAATTAGTGAAAGGAGAGACAATATGGGCCTATTTAAGTCCTTATTCAAGAAAGAGCAACACACGCAGGATACCGAGATTAATGAAAGCGTTATCCAACGTGAAGCGGATAACTTGGAAAAGCGATGGATAGATATACCAGCATATATTCCTGCTGAGCCAAAAGAATATCAATTGGTAAGTATTGTGGCCACTGCCATCGCAGCAGGAGAGTTTCCAGAAAGTCGTTTTGTTATCAAAAAAATCGCAAAACGAAATCCAGAAGCAAAAGAAGTTGCCATTATTGCAGCCAGTATAGCTGCAGAGCTTTCAGAAGAGTCTCAGCTAGTTGTCAAAAGAATTTCAAAACAAAACCTTGAGGAGGATCATTATGTTACGCAAATTTAAAATTTCAATTGATGGGAAAGAATATTTAGTCGAGATGGAAGAAATCGGTGGCGTCCCACAACCAGCACCTGTTGCGCCACAACCAACAGCGCCAGTTGCTACGACAGAAACACCAGCCCCTGCTGTTGAAGAAGCCCCAGCGCCAGCAGCACAGCCAGCCGCCCCAGCAGGAGCAGATGCAATGCCTGCGCCAATGCCAGGAACTGTGTTAAAAGTATTAGTCAATGTTGGTGATACGGTGTCTGAGAACCAACCATTGTTAATTTTAGAAGCAATGAAGATGGAAAATGAAATCGTTGCAGGAAAAGCAGGTACGGTAACAGGAATTCATGTTACCCAAGGCCAAATTGTGAATCCAGGGGAACCATTAATAACAATTAACTAGAATTAATTTAAGAAGAGGAAGTGATTTGTGTGGAGACACTGATTCAAGGTGTTATAGGAATGGGCCAAGAACCAGGACGCATTGTGATGATGCTGATTGGTGGACTATTAATGTATTTAGGAATAAAAAAAGAGTATGAACCAACACTTTTAGTGCCGATGGGTTTAGGAACGATTTTAGTGAACTTTCCCAATTCCGGCGTATTGAGCGCTGGCGGCGAGCCAGGTCCGTTTAATGTTCTTTTTGATTTTGGAATAAAAACAGAGTTATTCCCGTTATTATTATTTATTGGGATTGGGGCAATGATTGATTTCGGGCCATTGTTACAAAATCCGTTTATGTTGATGTTTGGTGCCGCTGCACAGTTTGGGATTTTCTTTACAGTTATTATGGCTGTTTTATTAGGTTTTGATTTAAACGATGCTGCTTCGATTGGGATTATTGGTGCCGCTGATGGTCCAACGTCTATTTTCGTAGCAAATACCTTACATTCAAAATACATGGGGGCCATAATGGTTGCCGCTTACTCCTACATGGCGTTAGTTCCGATTATTCAACCAGTAGCGATTAAAGCAGTGACGACGAAAGCCGAACGTCGGATCCGTATGACTTATCGGGCCGGTGAAGTTTCTCAAACAGCGAAAATTCTTTTCCCGGTTGTTATTACGATTGTCGCAGGGTTAATTGCGCCGGTGTCATTACCATTAGTTGGTTTCTTAATGTTTGGGAACTTATTAAGAGAATGTGGCGTTTTGGATCGTTTATCCATTACAGCTCAAAATGAATTGGTCAATATTATTAGTATCTTGCTAGGACTATCTATTTCCGTTAGCATGAACTATGCAGAGTTCTTAAAAGTCGATACGTTGATGGTTATTGGCTTAGGGTTAGTCGCCTTTATTATGGACTCAGTCGGCGGCGTGCTTTTTGCTAAATTCTTGAATTTATTTAGAAAAGAAAAAATCAATCCAATGATTGGTGCTGCGGGTATTTCCGCTTTCCCAATGTCTAGTCGGGTCATTCAAAAAATGGCTACAGATGAAGACCCACAAAACTTTATTTTAATGCATGCTGCTGGTGCCAACGTTTCAGGACAAATCGCTTCTGTAATTGCTGGTGGCTTACTATTAGCCTTTTTAACATAGGACGGAAAGGAGAACGAATACATGTCTGTTAACATGGAAGATTTAAAAATTGCTTTTGAACTGTTAGGTTTTGGTTGGGGCGGCGTTTTCGTTGTTTTATTTATCATTTATCTAGCGTCTAAATTACTAACAAAATTATTTCCAATTAAAAAATAAAGGAGGTTATTGCTGTGAGCAGCGTATATACAATGAAAAGAATCTGGTTGCAAAAAGATAAAAAAGCTTATCAAGCTTGGCGCGAATTAATGGAAAAAGCCGAATTGCAAACGACAGAAGCACTTGATTACACCGTTGGCATATATGATGACACAGCATTAATCGCCTCTGGCTCGCTTTCAGGCAAAACGATTAAGTGCGTGGCCGTTTGTAAAAAATATCAATCTGAAAATTTGTTAACCCAATTGGTGGTTCATCTACTTGAAAAACTGAGAGAAGAAAACCAATTACACAGTTTTTTGTATACAAAACCAAAAAATGAACAAATTTTTCAGTCGCTAGGCTTTCAAAAAGTGGTTGCGAATCAAGAGGTGCTATTTATGGAGCAAGGCAAACCAGATTTTGCCGATTATCTTGGTTACCTGACACAACATAAAAAAGCAGGGCCAGCCAGTAGCATTGTCATGAATGCAAATCCTTTTACGAAAGGCCATCAGTACTTAGTCGAAAAAGCAGCCCAAGAAAGTCCGCACGTTTATGTGTTTGTTTTATCTGAAGATAAATCGCTATTTTCAAAAGAAGCACGTTTCGCAATGGTGCAAAAAGGGGTCGCCCATTTACCCAATGTGACAGTCCTATCTACAGAAGATTACTTAGTTTCGTCTGCGACTTTTCCTACCTATTTTTTGAAAGAAAAAGCGCCATTAGAGGTAGCTGCAATTCAAGCAACGCTTGATGCAACGTTATTTAAAGAAAGAATTGCGCCAATACTTGAAATTCAGCAACGTTATGTGGGAGAAGAGCCTTATTCAGAAGTGACCGCTGTCTACAATCAAGCAATGCAACTAGTTTTCGGACAAACGATAACGCTAACCATTGTCCCGCGATTAGCGAGTGATGGAGAGCTGATTAGTGCGACGAAAGTTCGCAAAGCGATGGCTGAAGGCGACAAAGAGACACTCAAGAAGTTTTTACCAGCAACAAGTTATCAATACTTAGTAGAACACAAGAAACTAATGAGGTGAAGAAAGTGAAGATTATCAAAAATGCTACTGCAGGGACAGTAGAATCAAGTGATATTATGATTACCGTCCAACCCATTGAATCAACAGAAAATACCATTGAATTAGAAAGTAGTGTCGAAAAACAATTTGGCAATCAAATTCGTCAGGTGATTACGACAACTTTGGAACATTTAGATGTCCAAGGCGTTGCGGTCAAGGCGATTGATAAAGGGGCATTAGATTGTACGATCAAAGCTCGGATGATTACAGTTTTACATCGAGGCGCTGAAAAAGAAACGTATGATTGGAAGGAGTTGGACTCATGGAACGTTTAAGAAGAACAATGATGTTTGTCCCTGGAGCGAACGCAGCAATGCTAAGAGATGCACCTTTGTATGGGGCAGATTCAATCATGTTTGATTTAGAAGATGCAGTTTCATTAAAAGAAAAAGACTCTGCCCGTGTTTTAGTCCATTCTGCTTTGAAAACTTTCGATTATGGCAATATTGAAATTGTTGTTCGGATCAATGCTTTAGATGCCGGTGGCGCAGAAGATATTGAAGCAATGGTCTTAGCTGGTGTCGATGTGATTCGTTTACCAAAAACAGAAACAGCCCAAGATATCATTGATGTCGAGGCAGTCATTACAGAAGTAGAACAGCAAAATGACATTCCCGTAGGAACAACGAAAATGATGGCTGCCATCGAATCGGCTGAAGGTGTTCTAAATGCGCCCGCGATTGCCAAAAGTTCAACTCGCTTGATTGGCATCGCGTTAGGCGCCGAAGACTATGTTACCAATATGAAAACACGGCGCCATCCAGATGGCCAAGAACTATTCTTTGCTCGTAGCATGATTTTACATGCCGCTCGAGCAGCTGGGATTGCAGCTATTGATACGGTCTATTCAGATGTAGACAATACGGAAGGCTTTGAAGCCGAAGTTCGTTTGATTAAACAGCTAGGTTTCGATGGGAAATCGGTGATTAACCCTCGTCAAATCCCATTAGTTAATACTATTTATGCGCCAACAGAAAAAGAAATCCAGAATGCTAAGGAAGTAATCTGGGGCATTCGGGAAGCCGAAGCAAAAGGTTCCGGTGTTATCTCCGTAAATGGAAAAATGGTTGATAAACCAATTGTTGAACGAGCTGAACGGGTCATTGCGTTAGCATTGGCGGCTAAATTAATTACCGAGGAGGAAATATAGACATGGTAGTAAATAAAGTAGGCAAAGACATTCCTCAATCTTATGCAGAGCAATACGGCATTTATGAAGGAGAATTAGCACACATTGATGCTTATCAAGAAGCGAGCCGAGCAATTAAACCAGTGAAACCTCGGGAGACAAAACTTTTAGGAAGTATTCGTGAAGCAATTGAAAAAACAGGTTTAAAAGATGGCATGACCATCTCTTTCCATCACCATTTCCGTGAAGGAGACTATGTGATGAATTTAGTTTTAGCCGAGATTGCCGCCATGGGGCTGAAAAACATTTCGATTGCACCTAGTTCAATTGCAAATGTTCATGAACCTTTGATCGAACACATTAAAAATGGAGTAGTCACCAACATTACTTCTTCAGGTTTGAGAGATAAAGTAGGCGCCGCTATTTCAGCAGGTATCATGGAAAATCCTGTGGTGATTCGTTCACATGGTGGCCGGGCACGGGCAGTAGCAGCAGGCGATATCCATATTGATGTAGCTTTCTTAGGTGCACCAAGTTCAGACGCTTATGGAAATGCGAATGGAACCAAAGGAAAAGCTACCTGTGGTTCTCTTGGATATGCGATGGTCGATGCAAAATATGCGGATCAAGTGGTCATCATTACTGACACATTAGTACCATATCCTAATACCCCTATCAGTATTCCACAAACAGATGTTGATTATGTGGTAGAAATTGATGCAATTGGTGATCCAGATGGAATTGCCAAAGGCGCAACACGTTTTACAAAGAATCCTAAAGAATTATTGATTGCTGAATATGCCGCAAAAATAATTACACATTCTCCTTACTACAAAGAAGGCTTCTCATTCCAAACAGGAACAGGTGGCTCTTCACTAGCAGTTACGCGGTTCATGAGAGAACAAATGCTTAAAGATGGTATTAAAGCAAGTTTCGCTTTAGGCGGAATTACGAATGCAATGGTGGAACTTTTGGAAGAAGGCTTAGTAGAAAAAATTATTGACGTCCAAGACTTTGATCATCCATCAGCTATTTCTTTAGGGGAAAATGCCAATCATTATGAAATTGATGCCAATATGTATGCTTCACCGCTTAGCAAAGGGGCGGTTATTAATCAATTAGACACAGCTATTTTATCTGCTTTAGAAGTGGACACAGATTTTAATGTAAATGTCATTACTGGTTCAGATGGTGTTATCCGTGGTGCTTCTGGCGGACATTCCGATACAAGTATGGCTTGTAAAATGAGTCTAGTGATTGCACCACTTGTTCGTGGACGGATTCCAACAATTGTTGAGCAAGTAAATACAGTCGTTACACCAGGTACGAGTGTCGATGTCGTAGTAACAGAAGTCGGCATTGCAATCAATCCAAAAAGAACAGACTTAATTGATTGTTTTAAAACTTTAGATGTTCCTCAGTTTACGTTAGAAGAGTTGAAAGACAAAGCCTACAACATTGTTGGCACCCCGGAACCAATTAAATATGGAGACAAAGTCGTTGCGTTAATTGAATACCGAGATGGTAGTCTAATTGATGTGGTACGCAATGTTTAATGGGGAAAAAGTAACACTTTTAGAGATGTTGGATGCTCGCGAACAAAGAGCTGCCACACAGAAGGAGTTGTTAGAAACAGCACCAGAAGCTAGTCTCTTATCTGCCACAATGAATATTCCTGGAGAAGTGAAAAATTCGCCCACCTTAACGGCTGTTTTTTTAGAAGTAATTGACGAAGTCGAGCAACAATTGCTGGATCAAGTACCGATTGTTAATTTTTACCGGAATGAAAAGACAGGTCCTGAATATTATTTGGCGGTTTCGTTAGCCCCACAAGAATTAAAACAAAGAATGGTCAAAATTGAAGAAACACATCCTTATGGTCGTTTAGTGGACCTAGATGTTTTATGGGGAAATGAAGAACTAAAAAGCCTTCATCGAGGAGATTTAGGCTTGCCACCACGGCGCTGTTTTATTTGCCAAGAAGAGGCGAAAGTCTGTGGACGAAATCGACGTCACAGTCTTGAAGCAATGCAAGAAAAAATAACAGAAATAATTTTGACACGAAAGGAGCAGCCAAGTGAGTAAAAAAATTCGTTTTACAGAAACGGTGCTACGGGATGGACAACAAAGTTTAATTGCAACACGGATGCCAACCTCAGATATGCTGCCGATTATTAAAACAATGGACGAGGCAGGATTTCATGCATTAGAAATGTGGGGCGGGGCAACGTTTGATTCCTGTGTCCGCTATTTAAACGAGGATCCTTGGGAACGTCTTCGCCAAATTCGCAAAGAAGTTAAAAATACCAAACTTCAAATGTTATTACGAGGACAAAATTTACTAGGATATCGTCATTACGCTGATGATGTGGTGCGGGCCTTTGTCGAAAAATCAGTTGAAAATGGGATTGATATTATTCGTATTTTCGATGCCTTGAATGATGTCCGTAATTTACAAACAGCAATTCAAACAACAAAAGAAGCTGGCGGACACTGTCAAGCAGCGATTTCTTATACCACGAGTGAAATTCATACCATCGATTACTTTGTAAAATTAGCCAAAGAATTAAGTCAAACAGGAGCGGATTCCATTTGTATTAAGGATATGGCAGGCGTTTTGACGCCACAAACGGGTTTTGAATTAGTGAGCAAAATGAAAGATGCCATTGATTTACCTTTAGAGGTGCATACGCATGCGACTAGTGGTATTTCTGAGATGACCTATTTAAAAGTTGCTGAAGCAGGTGCGGATATCATCGATACAGCTATCTCTTCTTTCGCTGGCGGTACGAGTCAACCAGCCACAGAATCTGTAGCCATTGCGTTAGAAGATTTAGGCTTTGAAACAGGTTTAAATATGGAAAAAGTAACAGAGATTGCTGACTATTTCAATCCGATTCGTGATCGTTTTAGAAGTGAAGGCATTTTAAACCCTAAAGTTAAAGATACGGAACCGAAAACCTTGATTTATCAAGTGCCTGGTGGTATGTTATCAAACTTATTAAGTCAATTAACGGAGCAAGGTTTACAAGACAAATATGAAGAAGTTTTAGCTGAAGTACCTAAAGTAAGAGCGGATTTAGGGTATCCACCACTAGTTACGCCGCTTTCACAAATGGTCGGAACACAAGCTTTAATGAATGTGATTTCTGGGGAAAGATATTCCTTAATACCGAATGAAATCAAAGATTATGTGCGCGGAGAATATGGCAAATCACCAGCACCTATCGCAGAAGAGATTAAGCAAAAAATCATTGGGGATGAAGAAGTAATTACTTGTCGACCAGCGGATTTATTGAAACCAGAGTTGCATAGTTTAGAAAAGGAAATCCAACAATACGCAAAATCTGAAGAGGATGTCCTATTATATGCGATGTTCCCACAACAAGGAAAAGACTTTTTAGGACGTCGTGAAGATCCTTTTTACGATGTACCGTTACAGAAAGTGACAGTCAAACTTGACTTGCCAGAATAGAACGGGCAAGTGCTCCGCAAATGTATAAAGAAGCAAGGGTTTGAGCGACGATAACGGTTGTTCAAACCCTTGCTTCATCAAATAGAAAAAAGGCAGCCCGTGAAAGGAAGTGACAATGTGTTAGAAGAAGTTCTAGCAATTCATCAAAAAAATATTGGTGTGCTAAGTCTTGAAGCAACAGAAGCGGTATTAAACCATCATGATTTAGCCAAAATGTATACACCTGGTGTCGCAGAATTGAGTTTAATGATTGCCCAAAATCATGAATTAGCGCGCGAGTGGACCATTAGTGGTAAGTTAATTGCGGTTATTACAGATGGGTCAGCTGTTCTGGGTCTCGGCAATATGGGCACGCAAGCGGGCTTGCCAATTGTTGAAGGCAAAGCTTTACTTTATAAAAATTTGGCGGGGGTCGATGCTATTCCTTTAGCACTGGAACAAAAATCAGTTGACGAGATGGTTCAAACAATTGAAAATTTACAAAATAGTTTTGCAGGAATCCATTTAGAAGATATTTCTGCACCAAAATGTTTTGAAATTGAAGAAAAACTTCAACAACGTTTGAACATTCCTGTGTATCATGATGACCAAGAAGGCACAGCCATTGTCGTTTTAGCTGGGCTAATCAACGCAGCCAAAATTAAAGGAAAACCTTTAAATCAATTGCGTGTGGTGATTAACGGAGTTGGTGCTTCTGGTGTAGCGACCGCTAAGTTATGTATTCAAGCGGGAATTACGCATCTTACCTTAGTAGATCGCCAAGGTGTTTTAAGAGAAGAAGACCCGACATTGAATCCTTACCAACGTGCTTTGCTTCGACAGGTAATAAAACCATCAGTAGAAAACAAAGATTTAGCCACCGCTGTCGTCAATCAGGACGTTTTTTTAGGCTTATCAGAAGCGGATGTGCTAACGCCAGCCCTGATTAAATCAATGAACCAAGACCCAATTATCTTTGCTTTAGCAAATCCTAAACCAGAAATTGAACCAGCCCTCGCCCAAGCCAATGGCGTCCGTTTATTAGCAACTGGTTCTTCCAAATATCCGAATCAAGTGAACAACATTTTAGCTTTTCCAGGTCTTTTTAAAGGGTTATTGGCAGCGAAAGGCAGAAAAGTCGATGTCGGTTTGCAAATGACAGTAGCACGAAGCTTGGCCGCTATGATTTCAGAACCCACAGCAGAAAAATTCATACCTAATGTATTTGATGGCGGCGTAGTTGACACGGTTTTTAATGCTGTACTAGACTATATAAAACAAGAAAAGACCACGGCACAGAAGAAGGGACGTAAAAGGCAATGACAAAGCAAGCAAGGAGTAAATTAGCGCAGCAAGCACAATTGGCACTACTCTATGAAGTGACCTGTTTAAATAAACCAGGCTTGGTGGATCCAGTCGATGCAGGCGCCCATCAAGATATGGATGTTTTCACTTTTTTAGAAAGTAGTGTGGTTTTGACTCCTTATTTTGAAACCTTCGTTCAAGCTGGGACAGAGCTACGTCATTTGCCGATTGAGGCAACATTTCGCGCGATTCGACAAGTTGGTTTAGAAGCAGAACGAGCGATGTTTGAGGCAACAGAAGGGATCAATACACATAAAGGAGCAATTTTTTCTCTAGGTATTTTTTTAGCTATCTGTGGTCGTTTAATGATTTGGGAGACCCCTTGCACCTTACAATTGTTTCAACAAACGCTTCAAACAATGACGCAAGACTTACTGGCCGACTTTGAAAACCTCGCTACGAATGAGCTAGAAAAACTAACTTGGGGTGAACGACTATTTGTTCAGCATGGCTTGACTGGAATCCGTGGTGAGGCGCAACAAGGGTATCCCGCTGTATTTGAACAGGGAGTGCCTTATTATCAAAAACATCAAGGCACACAACAACAAAAACTCATTGATACGCTCCTTTATTTATCGCTCTATGTTGAGGATACGAATTTGATTAAACGAAGTCAAAATGTCCAAATTTTTGAAATATATCAACCGTTAATCCAGGAATATTTTGCTTTAGGGGGGACACAAACGTTACGGGGAACCCTTTGCTTAGAAAGATTGAATCACTTATTCAAAGAAAAAAATTGGAGTATTGGCGGCAGTGCAGATGCTTTAACTTTGGTGGTGTTTTTAGATAAACTAATGAAATTAAATTGGCTGACGCCTTAATTAAAAAGATAGTTACAACGCTGATTTGGTCAGTTGTTTTGACCTTATATGCCTATGGAAAGGTCTCAAGAGAATTCAAGAAAGCGATTGACAAATACCACGAAACACAGTATATTTTATTACGAAATCATTCTTATCAGAGTATACAAATACGATGATAAACAGTTGAAGCGAATCTTGATTTGCTTTTCCTAAACCTGATTCTTTTAGAATCAGGTTTTTGTTTATCTAAAAGGCGGCATTCGTTCAAAAACGGCTGTCGTCTTTTTTTTATGAAATTTTTTTAATATAAAAAATTTCATAAAAAAATCTTAAAAACAGAAAAAATTGTTATAGATTAGAGTCATTTTTTTGATGTAAAGTTTTTATGACTTACAGCCATAAAATTGATAAAAACAGTCAAAGAAGCAGAAAAAATAATAGTGGAATTTCTCAAAAAAATAAAAAAATTTTCCGTTATTTAATTATCGATTTATCAAACGATAAGTTATAATAAAATAATTTATTTATCTTTAATGATTGGGGAGAAACGTATAAACTTCCTCATTTTCCTCTCATTGTATAATAACTCACTAATGAATTAGTGAGTTTTTTAACATATTTAGGATGCTTGTTATCAAATGAATTTTTATATAAAAATTCACAGCATTATATTTTGAAAAGCTGAGGAAATGTACTAAACTGCAGGTGTTAAATCCATTTAAATCGCTAAAGGGGGAGATGAACAACTAGGGGAAGCTAATGATCTTGGTATTTATCGTTTATTTTAAAGAAAAGAGGGACGATCAGATGAAAAAGAAAATTGTTGAGGATTTTAATCGGAAAAGTCAGCATAAAAAATGGACAAAACGCAAGATGCTTAATTTAGCAATATCAAGTGGTTTATTATTTACGTCATTAGCAATCCCTGTAAGTATAGCTGTTACCTCTGGCACAATCAGTGCATCAGCAGCGGTCTTGGATATCGAACTATTATCAAATGTTACGTCAAATAATGACAGTGGTACTTCAACGAGTAATCGTTGGACAGCCGCAAACCAAAATCAACCAGTTAATTTCACGGTTTCTGGTGGCGCTTTAGCAGATGCTTCCGCTGTGTTTAGTGGACAAAAACAAGCGGTGTTAGTGGTTCCTCCTGAGTTAAGAGGAAATGTAGCTGCAGCAGGCAGCGCAGCAATCAATACCAACGTTACGATTGATCTTTCAAAAGTTACTTTTTTGACTGCCGTTTTGAATGCAGCCAATGATTTAACCAATGTCATTACTCAAATTACCAGTGGAGCGTTAGGGAATTTAACTGGTGTTGATATTGATCTGACGGAAGTGAATCGTCAGTTGGAATTAGTGAATAACATTGAAAACTTAGGTGCTGCTTCATTTACAGCTCCGGAAACGTTAGCAGCTGACGGCTCATACATTAGTGCACCGATTAGTGATGGTTTAGGGTTAGTTTTAGCCCAAAATGTTTCAAACATCTTACAAGATTTGAATGCGGCCGTTCAAGCTTTGGAGGCAAAAGGAACCAGTATCCCAAGTAATCTTGTCGCTACAGCCATAAATGCAGCCTTGCTTCCTGTCAAAGGCACGGTAAACGTGGCTGTTTCAGGTGCTTTGCCTTTATTAGCGGTTGGTGGTTCAGGTGTGAATGAGTTAGTGGATGCTTCTTTACTAGGCGCAACTACGGTTACTTTACCAACTACCGTTTCAACACCTCAAAATTTATCCAATAATTTAGATGCTCGTTTTGTAGGAACAGTCGTTCAAACAGATCTTTTAGACGTTAATTTATTAGCAACAGCAGACGGTGTATCCAACATTTATTTTGCTGCAGGTACTACTAGTGAAGTAACCGCACCTACCGTAACAGGAGTAACAGGCAATTCAACAGCAGGTTACGAAGTTAAAGGAACTGCCGACGCCAATGCCACGGTTGAAATCCGAAATGCAGGAGGTGCCGTGATAGGTACAGGTACTGCTGATGGGACAGGGGCATTTACAGTTACCATTCCCGCAGGTGAAGCAGGCGCCAATGAAACGTTAACCGCCGTAGCGAAAAACGCCAGCGGTACAGAAAGTACGCCAACAACGTTCCAAACACCAGCGGATGAAGCAACCGTAACCGCACCAACAATCACAGGAGTGACAGGTAATTCAACGGCAGGTTACGAAGTTAAAGGAACTGCCGATGCCAATGCCACGGTTGAAATCCGAAATGCAGGAGGCACCGTAATAGGCACAGGTACCGCTGATGGGACAGGAGCGTTTACAGTTACCATTCCCGCAGGTGAAGCAGGTGCCAATGAAACGTTAACCGCCGTAGCGAAAAACGCCAGCGGTACAGAAAGTACGCCAACAACGTTCCAAACACCAGCGGATGAGACAACCGTAACCGCACCAACAATCACAGGAGTGACAGGTAATTCAACGGCAGGTTACGAGGTTAAAGGAACTGCTGATGCCAATGCCACGGTTGAGATCCGAAATGTAGGAGGCACCGTAATAGGTACAGGTACCGCTGATGGGACAGGGGCATTTACAGTTACCGTTCCCGCAGGTGAAGCAGGCGCCAATGAAACGTTAACCGCCGTAGCGAAAAACGCCAGCGGTACAGAAAGTACGCCAACAACGTTCCAAACGCCAGCGGATCCTAATACGCCCGTGGCGACGCCAATTGTTGAGACTGTAACAGGTAGTACAACAAAAGGCTATGAGGTCAAAGGGACTGCTGAAGTTGGCACCACCATTGAGGTTCGCGATGCAGCTGGCACGGTCCTTGGTACTGCAACAACTGGAACTGATGGAAAATATACAGTGACTTTAGCTCCAGGAACAGCAACAGCAAATCAAACGCTGAGCGTTGTAGCGAAAAACGCTAGTGGCACGGAAAGTCAACCAGCAACGGCGACAACACCAGCTGATGTCACTGCACCAACAGTTGATAACATCACAGGTAACTCTGGTTCGGGTTATGAAATTACAGGAACAGCAGACCCTAACACAACAATCGAAGTTCGTGATCCAGCTGGGGCAGTCATTGGTACAGGTACCTCTGATGCGAATGGTGATTTTACTGTCACACTACCAACGGGAACGACCAATCCTGGGGATACGTTAACAGTGATTGGAAAGGATAACGCGGGAAATGAAAGTCAACCGACTGAAGTCCTTGTTCCTTCTGATGCCACGGTTACAGCACCAACTGTAACAGGAGTAACAGGTAATTCAGTTGCTGGTTATCAGGTGACAGGCACCGCTGATCCGAATGCTACCATCGAAATTCGTGATGCAGATGGGAACGTGATTGCAACAGGGACTGCCGATGGGACTGGTTCCTTTGCTGTGAACCTTCCAGCTGGGACGGCAAATGCGAATGAAACATTGACAGCGTTAGCCAAAGATCCTGCTGGCAATACAAGTACACCGACAACCTTCCAAACACCAGCAGATGAAGTAGTGGCACCGCCAAGTGTCGACAAAGTAACCGGGAATACAACACAAGGATATCAAGTGACAGGTACCGCTGAACTTGGCACCACCATTGAAGTTCGTGCAACAGACGGAACAGTTTTAGGCACCGCAACAACTGGACCGACTGGCCAATATACTGTGACGTTAGCTTCAGGAAAAGCAACAGCGAAACAAACAGTGAATGTAGTTGCTAAAAATGATACTGGACTTGAGAGTCAACCAACTACAGCTATGACACCCGCTGATGTTACCACACCAACAATTGGTGACATTACTGGAGATTCAACAACTGGTTATGAAATCACTGGGACGGCGGACCCTAATACCACCATTGAAGTACGGAACCCAGATGGAACAATTATTGGTACAACGACAACGGATGATCAAGGAAACTTTACTGTGGACCTTCCATCGGGAGCCGCTAATCCTGGTGATACATTAACAGTTGTTGGAAAAGACGGTGACGGCAATGAAAGTCAACCAACGGAAGTGACGGTCCCTGAAGATGCAACCGTAGCAGCACCAACTGTGACGACTGTTACAGGAACAACTGCCACTGGGTATCAAGTAACCGGCACGGCAGAGCCAAATGTCACCATTGAGATTCACAATGAAGCAGGTTTAGTTATTGCTACGGGAACGACTGATGGTGCTGGCGCCTTTACAATCACTCTTCCGACGGGCACAGCAACAGCTAACGAAGCCTTAACTGCCATTGCGAAAGATGCTGCTGGGAAAGAAAGTAATCCGACTGCTTTCAAAACACCTGCTGATCCAGATGCACCAGTCGCGACACCTACTGTTGACAAAATCACTGGTAGCACGACAAAAGGCTATCAAGTAGTAGGAGCAGCAGAAGTTGGTACAACAGTTGAGGTGCGTGATGCCGATGGCACAGTCCTTGGCATGGCAACTACTGGAACTGATGGCAAATACACAGTGACTTTAGAGCCAGGGAAGGCCTCAGCTAACGAAACAATAACTGTCGTAGCGAAAAATGCAACAGGAAAAGAAAGTCAGCCAGCTACAGCAACTACACCAGCCGACTTAGCCACACCAACCATTGATTCTATTACCGGAAATTCTGGTAAAGGTTACGAAATCACTGGAACGGCGGAGCCAAAAACCACTATTGATGTCCGTGACGCAGACGGAACCATCATTGCTGCTACCACTGCTAACGAAACCGGCCAATATACGGTGACTCTACCAGCTGGCGTAGTGACACCAGGAGAAACGATTACGATTATTAGCAAAGATGGCGCTGGCAATGAAAGTCAACCAGCTACAGCCGTTATTCCAGCGGATGTTGTTTTAGCGGCGCCAACTATTACGAAGGTTGAAGGAAACAAAGCCAATGGCTATACAGTCACTGGAACTGCTGATCCAAATGTCACGGTTCAATTTTACAATAGCAGTGAACAATTATTGGCAAGTGGCAATACAACTACTGGAGGCACCTTCTCCGTTCATATTGCAGCAGGGTTAGCAACAGAAAAAGAAACGTTAACCGCACTAACCACAGATACACAAGGAAATGTGAGTCCTAAAACCACATTTATGACGCCAGCCGATATTACGGGAGAACCAGAAATTAAAATTGCGGCACCAACTGTTTCTTCAGTTTTAGGAACGTCTAAAGCCGGCTACCTCATCAAAGGAACAGCTGAACCAAACCGAATCATTCAAATTAGTAACCGACTATTAAGAAGTGTGATTACTGTAGGTGCCACCGATGCTGAAGGCAACTTCGCTATCCAATTAACAGCGGGACAAGCGACTGCTCAACAAAGTTTACTTGCGACAGCTACCGATGGCGCAGGACATTACAGTACGGCTACAACCTTCATGACACCAGCCGACCCAACGAATCCTGGAGGAGGCAATGGTAACACTGGCGGAAATAACGGCAATACAGGCGGCAATACAGGAAACAATGGCGCAACTGGCGGGAATAATGGGAATGGTTCAAACACAGGTTCAAATCCAAATGGAGGTTCTGGTTTAGGCACAACAGGTTCTGGCTTAGGTTCACTAGGCAATGGCATCGGTACAAATGGTAGTGGCTACCACCCTAAACTAAGTACCATCAGTTATGGCACTGGAAATCACGGGAAAACAGGCTTCTTACCTAGCACAGGTGAAAAAGAGTCTTCAGCCGTGACAACAAGTTTGTTTGGCGCCTTTGTCGCACTCCTTGCGAGCATGGGAATCATCAAACGCAAACGTAAAAACTAGCTCTCTCCTTTAATTCCTATAGATGAGAAAACGTATTGTTGAGAATTCCCCACTCAATGATACGTTTTCTCGTTCCATTTAATGAAGAAAAATTGCCAAATAGAATAAAATGTGCTATTCTATTTTCAGAAAATCGAAGGAACAAGCAGTGAAAGTGCTAAATCCAACCTGAATTTTTTAATGCAGGAGGAGTGGGCGCTTTTTTTGTTGTTATGAAGAAAGGAAGCTAATTATGCAATCAGCTACAATGGAATTTGATACAATTGCGGCGATTTCTACGCCGCCGGGTGAAGGTGCGATTAGTATTGTTCGTTTAAGTGGCGAGCAAGCAGTTGCTATTGCAAACAAAGTTTATCGGTCAGGCACTAAAGATTTAGCTAAAGTCCCCACGCACACGATTCATTATGGTCATATTGTTGATCCGCAAAACGATCAATTGATTGATGAAGTCATGCTTTCTGTGATGCGGGCACCGAAAACATTTACACGAGAAGACGTGGTAGAAATTAACTGTCATGGCGGCATTGTCGTGGTGAACCAATTATTGCAATTACTGTTACGTGAAGGCGCACGAATGGCCGAACCTGGGGAATTTACAAAACGTGCTTTTCTAAATGGCCGAATGGATCTTTCACAAGCAGAAGCAGTGATGGACTTAATCCGTGCTAAAACGGATAAAGCGATGAATGTTGCATTGAACCAATTGGATGGTAACTTGTCGGCGTTAATTCGTTCATTAAGACAAGAAATTTTAAATACTTTAGCACAAGTAGAAGTTAATATCGATTATCCAGAGTATGATGATGTCGAAGAATTAACCACGAAATTACTTTTAGAAAAAGCCGAATTTGTGAAAGCGCAGATTCAACAATTATTAACGACCGCTAAACAAGGAAAAATTTTGCGAGAAGGTCTAAGTACAGCAATTATTGGCCGACCAAATGTCGGGAAATCCAGTTTGTTAAACCATCTGTTACGAGAAGAAAAAGCTATCGTTACAGATATTGCTGGAACGACACGTGATGTCATTGAAGAATACGTTAACGTTCGCGGCGTTCCTTTAAAATTAATTGATACAGCGGGGATTCGCGAAACAGAAGACATTGTGGAACGAATTGGTGTCGAACGTAGCCGCAAAGCGTTAGCAGATTCGGATTTAATTTTGTTAGTCTTAAATCAAAGCGAAGAATTGACAGAGGAAGATCGTCAACTGTTGGAAGCAACGAAAGGCTTAAAACGCGTTATTCTTTTAAATAAAATGGACTTACCGACAAAACTGGATCCTAACGAATTACAAGAATTAGTCCCTGCAGAAGAAATTTTATCCGTTTCGGTGTTGTCAAACACAGGCTTAGACCAGTTAGAAGCGAAAATTGCTGATCTTTTCTTTGGCGGCCAAACAGGCGAAAAAGATGCTACCTATATTTCTAATACACGTCATATTGCTTTGCTAGATCAAGCAGCGCTTTCGTTACAAGAAGTGATTAACGGCATCGAAGCAGGTATGCCAGTCGATTTAGTTCAAATTGATATGACCCGTTGTTGGGATTATTTAGGGGAAATCGTCGGCGATAGTGTCCAAGATGAATTAATTACACAGTTATTTAGTCAATTTTGTTTAGGAAAATAAGACAAGAGAGGAATTTTTTATGAATCAATATCAAGCAGAATCATATGATGTTATTGTCGTCGGTGCTGGACATGCTGGCTCTGAAGCAGCCTTAGCAGCCGCACGAATGGGCGTTAAAACGTTACTTTTAACGATTAATTTAGATATGGTTGCTTTTATGCCATGTAACCCTTCTGTTGGTGGACCTGCCAAAGGAGTCGTTGTCCGAGAAATCGATGCATTAGGCGGCGAAATGGGTAAAAACATTGATAAAACCTACATCCAAATGCGGATGCTAAATACTGGTAAAGGTCCAGCAGTGCGTGCGTTGCGCGCGCAAGCTGACAAACATGCCTATGCGACAGAAATGAAACATACCATTGAAAAAGAAGAAAATTTAACCCTTCGTCAAGGGATTGTTGAAGAATTAATCGTGGAAGATGGCGTTTGTCGTGGTGTTGTAACTTCAACAGGTGCCGCATACCGTAGTCAAGCAGTGGTGATTACTGCCGGTACTGCCTTGCGTGGCGAAATTATTATTGGTGAATTAAAATATTCATCAGGACCAAACAATTCGCAACCTTCCGTTGGTTTAGCCAATCATTTAAAAGAATTAGGTTTAGAAATCGATCGCTTTAAAACAGGAACGCCGCCGCGAGTAAAATCAAGTACGATTGATTATTCTGTGACAGAGGAACAACCAGGCGATAAAGAACCCAACCACTTTAGTTACAGCACGCCAGATAGTGCCTACAATCAAAACCAAGAACCTTGTTGGTTAACTTATACGAATGAAACAACGCATGAAATTATTCAAAAAAATCTACACCGCGCCCCAATGTTTACTGGGATTGTGGAAGGTGTGGGCGCTCGGTATTGCCCATCCATCGAGGACAAAATTGTTCGTTTTGCAGACAAACCAAGACACCAATTGTTCTTGGAACCAGAAGGGTTGAATACCGAAGAAGTTTACGTCCAAGGCTTATCTACTTCTTTACCAGAAGATGTCCAAACAGAAATGCTTCATTCTATTGAAGGATTAGAAAAAGTAGAAATGATGCGTACAGGTTACGCCATTGAATACGATGTGGTAGTCCCTCACCAATTACGCCCAACATTAGAAACAAAGGTCATTGAAAATCTTTATACAGCAGGTCAAACGAACGGAACTAGTGGCTACGAAGAAGCTGCTGGTCAAGGCTTGATGGCAGGAATTAATGCTGCATTGAAAATTCAAGGCAAAGAGCCTCTTGTTTTAAAACGTAGTGACGGCTATATTGGCGTCATGATTGACGATTTAGTTACAAAAGGCACTAACGAACCTTATCGCTTATTAACGTCACGTGCGGAGTATCGTTTGATTTTACGACATGACAATGCGGACTTACGTTTAACAGAAATGGGTCATGAAATTGGCTTAGTCAAAGAAGAACAATATGCCGCCTATCTAGTCAAAAAAGCGGCTGTTGAAGCGGAAATTGCCCGCTTAGGCAAACATCGGATTAAACCAACCAAAGAAGTGCAAGCATTTTTGGAAACCAAAGGCGCTGCTGGCTTAAAAGATGGTATTTTAGCTAGAGATTTTCTGAAACGCCCAGAAATCAGTTATCAAGAAGTCGCTCAATTTATCCCCGCACCTGAAGAGGCACTCGATCCGAAAGTGATTGAACAAGTAGAAATTCAAATCAAGTACGAAGGCTACATTAAAAAAGCCATGGAAAAAGTTGAGAAACTAAAACGCATGGAAGCAAAACGCATTCCAGAAAACATCGATTACCAAGCGATTAACGGCTTGGCTACAGAAGCAAAACAAAAACTACAAAAAATCCAACCAGAAACGATTGCCCAAGCAAGCCGTATCAGCGGTGTGAACCCCGCTGACATTAGCATTTTGATGGTCTACATCGAACAAGGAAAAATCGCGAAAGTGCAAGGATAATAAAAATTTGAAGCAGTTGCTTCTTCACGGATGATTGATTGTGAAGAAGCAACTGCTTTTTTGTTTTGAATTAGTCTACTTTTTTTTCTAAACTGCAAAAAAAGACTGTCTTAAATAATTTCACAAACTGACCTATACTGAAAGCGCAAACAAATGATAGGAGTGGAACAAATGACAGATTGGTTAGGAATTAAAGGAAAAGTAGTGATTGTTACAGGAGGCTCATCTGGTATTGGTCGCAGCATTGTTGAAAGCTTGTTAGCACAAGAGGTCTATGTCGCTAATTTTGATATTTCAGCATCAGAAACGCAACATGAGCATTTACTCTTTGTGAAAGTCAATGTAACTTCTCGAGCAGAAGTAGAAGCGGGTGTCGCTCAAGTGGTGGAAAAATTTGGAACCGTAGATGGCCTAGTAAATAATGCCGGAATCAATATTCCTCGTCTATTGGTGGATAAAAATCATCCTCATGGGCCTTATGAATTATCGGATGAGGTATTCGACAAAATTGTAGCCATCAATCAAAAAGGGCTCTACCTAATGAGCCAAGCAGTGGGCCGGATTCTTGTACAAAAACAAGCAGGTGTCATTATTAATATGTCTTCAGAAGCTGGATTAGAAGGCTCCGAAGGGCAAAGCGCCTACGCTGCAACGAAAGCAGCGGTCAGCAGTTATACACGTTCATGGGCTAAAGAGTTAGGAAAATCAAACGTCCGTGTCGTGGGGCTTGCGCCAGGTATTATGGAAGAAACGGGCTTGCGCACTTTAGCATACGAAGAAGCATTGGCTTATACACGAAATATTTCTGTTGAGCAATTGCGAGCAGGTTATTCAAAAACAAGTACGATTCCATTAGGTCGTAGCGGAAAACTCCATGAAGTCGCTGACTTAGTATGCTATTATTTATCAGACCGTTCAAGCTATATTACAGGCATCACCACAAACGTAGCTGGAGGTAAAACAAGAGGATAGAGGTGGGAAAACTAAATGACGCTAGTAAATAGATGGTACCAAGTAATAAAATTACTAGTTGATCACAAAGGAATGAGCTTACAGGAATTGCAAGAAAAATTAGCCGCAAGTCCTCAAACAGTTCGTAAAAACATTGATACATTGAATGATGAATTAATCGGTATCGCCCAAATTATTCAGAAGGAAAATCTCTTTCAGTTAGAAATCAATAACTTTGAAGGTTTTGAAGAGGTTTTGTCTGGACGGCTAAAAAGGGAATCTGATTTTAATTCTTCAAGCAAGCGTGTTTCCTACATTATCAAACGATTAATAGAAGAAGATCAATTTATTTCAACTTATGATTTATCCGAAGAACTCGCCGTTAGTCGCGGCACAGTTAATAAAGACATTAAGCGCATGAAAGAGCTGATTGCTCCTTGGCAGGTTGCGGTTGTAGGTACGCCAAACCGTGGCATTCATTTAGAAGGAAAAGAGTTTGATTTACGCTTACTTCATGTGAATTACGTCCAAGAATATTTTGAAGAACAGTTTCTTCATGAAACTACCAAACAAATGATACAAAAAATAATCAAAGAAACAAGACTAGCAAAACAAGATAGTTTTCTTTTACGAAGAGTGGTTTCAATTGTTTTGCAGCGTGTTTTAGCTGGAAAACTCATTACGGAACTACCACTAGAATATGTTGATTATGTTCGTCATAACGAGCAGATTGAAGAACTGATGTATCACTTGGAAATAACCTATAATGTAACGTTAAGCCAATGGGAACGTTCCTTTATCAGCTTTCCTTTTAACATCAACACAAACCATATTCGTAATTCTTTATTGGCTGATGAAGGACTCTTAGCTGACTATTTTCAAAAAATGATGAAAAAAATTCATCATTCAGTTGTTGTTGAATTTGATGAGGACTTCTTGTTTTCAGAAATGAAAGATCATTTAAGAAACGTGATGAATCGACTCGTTTTTCATGTGGAGTGTCACGATTTATTTTACGGAGAAATTGAACGACAATATCCTTTGGCCTATGAATTAGCCAAGATTGGCTTGCAAGAATTGGGCCGTTTGTTAAATCGTTGTGTGCCGACGGTTGAATTTGGATATCTCGCTTTGTATTTTGAACTAGCATTGAGAGGGAACTATGAAGCGGGAGCCAAAAAAGAAATTGCTGTAATCTGCAGTACAGGTCATGGAACGGCCTTGATCATTCAGCGGCAATTGGAAAAAGTTTTGGGTCCAGACATCCAGATTGCCCATTTTTCTGAAGAAGAGGCAGAGAGAAGAGAATTGAATCAATATTTTGCTATTTTTACAACCATTCCCTTAAAAAATATTCGACCACAAACACCGATGATCCATTTAACTAATTTATTTAACGATACTTGGCTCAGAAATGAGTGGCAGAGAGCAAAAGAAATTCGTTCCGTGGAATCTCAAAATATTCATATGACCTATCAATTATTAGAGAATACTCAAGGTTACCGAGCGAATATTCAGAAAATGATTGCTGATTTAGAAGCAGAAAAATTAGTAGATCCTCAATTTATCGAACGAATTTTTACTAGAGAAGATCAACAAACAACTATTTTTGAATCGGGGATTGCCTTTCCCCATACAATTAATCAAGCCTTACCAACGATTATTTTATCGATTGGGGTTTTTGAAGAATCACTGGTTACACCAGAAGGTAAAGTTGATGTTATTTTGCTGTTGGGTATTCCAGAAGAGCTGACTGCCACTGTTGAAGCAGAGTTACTACAACTATATGACCGCTTGTTTACAATCGCAGGAGACGAACGTTTACGTAATGAGTTACGGAAGCAACGAGATGTTTTAGCGGTTAAAGAGTGGATGCAAAGGAAGGGGATTATCATATGAGCTTTATCTACGTATTCGGAGCGCTTTTTTTAACAGCTTACTTCGTTCAGATAGCTATGGGAATGAAACAGATTAAACACTTTAATCAAAACTACCAAGAATTGCGACAATTAGGGAAAGTCGCGATTGGTCGACGTGCAGGGAAGTTAAAAGCAGGCACGATTATCTTGTTTGCTGTGGATTCGCAAGGGAAAATCTTAGCCGCTAGAAAGATGCAAGGTGTCACCGTTCTAGCTAAATTTCATCCCTTACCTCAGTACGTGAACGAGGATATTCATTATATGGATCATTACCATCCACTCGTACAAAAGGAAAATAAATTAACCCAACAAGCGATGGAAAATGCACGAGAAATTTACTTACGTGTTGAGCTTGGCAATTATCAAGAAACACAACCATTAACGCTGCTTAATGGAGCCAAAATTCAATGGCAATTATGGAAAAATAAAGTACAAACAAAATTGAAAGGAAGTGTCGAGTAATGTCTTATATTACAAAATTTGCGGAAGGATTTATGCACCTTTTCCAAACAGGAGCAGAAACATTTATTTCTTGGATGACAGGCATCGTACCTGTTGTTTTGATGTTAATGGTAGCTATGAATACTTTAATTGCTTTTCTAGGAGAAGAAAGAGTAACCAAAGTAGCCAAACTTTCTGCCAAAAATCCTGTTACGCGATATTTAGTGCTGCCTTTTTTATCCGCTTTTATGTTAGGCAATCCAATGTCCTTTACGATGGCACGATTTTTACCAGAATACTATAAACCTAGCTATTATGCTGCACAAGCGCAATTTTGTCATACCAGTAATGGAGTTTTTCCTCATATTAATCCTGGTGAATTGTTCGTTTGGTTAGGGATTGCGCAAGGGATTGATACGTTAGGACTAAATTCGATGGACCTAGCGATTCGCTATATGTTTGTAGGGATATTAATGAATTTTATTGGCGGTTGGGTTACCGATTTCACTACCGCCTATGTTTGCAAACAACAAGGAATTACCCTTAGTAAAACAGTAGAGATTGCTGTGGATTAGAAAGGAGCAAGGTGAGATGACGTACAATAGTATTAAGGTAGTTAAAGGAAATGGCGGTTATGGTGGGCCCTTAGTGATTACACCGACAGAAGAAAAACATAAATTTATTTACATTACAGGTGGCGGCGAGAAACCCGCAATTGTTGATAAAATCGTAGAATTGACAGGAATGGAAGCGGTCAATGGTTTTAAGACATCGATTCCAGATGATGAAATCGCATTAGCCATTATTGATTGTGGAGGCACTCTTCGTTGCGGAATTTATCCTAAAAAAGGAATTCCTACTATTAACGTTGTTCCAACTGGCAAAAGTGGTCCCTTAGCACAATACATTAATGAGACAATTTATGTTTCCGCTGTAGGCCCGAAACAGATTACATTGACATCAGAAGAAGCTGCTGCTGATACAGAAAAGCCCACCTCGAAAAAAACAGAATTTAAATATGATACAAGTAAAAAAATTACTGAACAAAAAGCGGAACAACAAAGTTTTGTTGCGAAAATTGGTATGGGTGCAGGAAAAGTTGTAGCGACATTCAACCAATCAGCCCGTGAAGGCGTACAAACGATGATCAACACAGTGATTCCGTTTATGGCATTTGTTTCTTTATTAATTGGTGTGATTCAAGGTTCAGGAATTGGTGAATTTTTTGCCAATATCATGGCGCCATTGGCAGGAAACATTGTGGGGTTAACAATTATTGGTTTTATTTGTTCTCTGCCGTTTCTTTCTCCTCTATTAGGTCCTGGAGCAGTAATCAGCCAAGTAATTGGTACGTTAATTGGTGTGGAAATTGGGAAAGGCAACATTCCGCCACAACTAGCTCTACCAGCATTGTTTGCTATTAATACACAAAACGCGTGCGACTTTATTCCCGTGGGCTTAGGCTTGGAAGAAGCTGAAGCCGAAACCGTTGAAGTCGGGGTCCCTTCTGTTTTATATTCTCGTTTCTTAAATGGTGCCCCTCGAGTACTAGTTGCTTGGTTAGCAAGTTTTGGATTGTATAGTTAAAAAATTTTTTTGGAGGATGGGAAATGTCAGTATTTACAACAAAGGTTCAGTCTATTGGACCAGAAGCCGAATTATTTAAAGAAGAAAAAATGGTCATCTTATTTGGAAAAGATGCACCAGATGCTTTAGCAGATTATTGTTATAACATTGAGGTTCAGCCAGTCACAGAAGCGATTACGGACAAGCAAACGTTAGTGATTGATGAACAAACTTACCAGATTACCGCTGTAGGCGAGGTAGTATTAACTAATTTAGACACATTGGGTCACATTACTATTAAATTTGATGGCGCAACAACACCTGAATTACCAGGTACATTATATGTTGAAGAAAAAGCTATTCCTGAAATAACTGTTGGTACAACAATCACTATTCTATAATTATCGTTTAAGGGAGGAACGTAAAAGATGGAATTTATGCTAGATACAATTAATCTTGAGGCTATTCGAAAGTATCAGAAAATTTTACCACTGGCAGGCGTAACGTCTAATCCTAGTATTGTTAAGCAAGCAGGAAAAATTGACTTCTTTGCGCAGATGAAAGAAATAAAAAAAACGATTGGACAAGCGAGTTTGCACGTCCAAGTGGTCGGTCAAACGACAGAAGAGATGCTAGAAGATGCCCAAACCATTGTACAACAATTAGGCCAAGAAACATTCATTAAAATCCCAGTCAATGAAGCAGGCTTGGCAGCCATCAAACAACTAAAGCAGGCAAATTATCGGATAACAGCAACCGCTATTTATACAGAATTTCAAGGTTATCTAGCGATTGCGGCAGGTGCAGATTATTTAGCGCCGTATTATAATAGGATGGAGAATTTAACAATTGATTCTCAAAAGGTTATTGAGCATTTAGCTGCAGAAATTAAACGGACGAACGCAAAGAGTAAGATCTTAGCTGCTAGTTTTAAAAACGTGGCACAAGTTAATCAAGCCTGTCAAATGGGGGCGCAAGCGGTCACTATCGCACCAGAACTCGTGACACAAGGCTTGGCAATGCCCGCCATTCAAAAAGCAGTAACTGATTTTCAGGAAGATTGGGTTGCTGTTTTTGGAGTAGAAACGGTAAAAGAATTAACATAAAAAGAACGAGAAGAAAAAGCGGCCATTTTTCTTCTCGTTCTTTTTTTGTTTCACATGAAACATCTACGATTATTCACTTGCTCAAAAATTAGACAATTTCCTTTATTTGTCAAAGAATTTCTTAAAAAAAAGGGTTATCTTTTGGGTATTTTTTTTGGTAGCAGTATGATGAGGGTATCAAATGATAGGAGGAAACGAGAATGAGATACACAAATGGAAATTATGAAGCATTTGCTCGACCAAGAAAACCAAAAGGTGTAGATGACAAGAGTGCCTACATCGTTGGTGGTGGCCTAGCAGGTTTAGCAACGGCTGTTTTCTTAATTCGTGACGGTCAAATGAAGGGCGAAAATATTCACATTTTTGAAGAACTCACGCTGTCTGGCGGTTCTTTAGATGGTAAATTTATTCCCCATGATGGCTTTGTCACTCGCGGCGGACGCGAAATGGAAAACCATTTCGAGTGTTTGTGGGATCTATTTCGTTCGGTACCATCATTAGAAGTAGAAGATGCCTCTGTCCTAGATGAGTTTTACCGGTTAGATTTAGATGATCCGAATTCTTCAAATTGCCGCATTATTCATAACCGTGGCGAACGTGTCCCAGATGATGGACAATTTACTTTATCCAAAAAAGCACAAAAAGAAATCGTTGATTTATTTATGACTTCTGAAGATCAATTAATTGGCAAAAAAATTGAAGATGTTTTCGGCGAAGAATTTTTTGAATCCAACTTTTGGATCTATTGGTGTTCAATGTTTGCTTTTGAAAAATGGCACTCTGCCATTGAAATGCGCCGCTACATCATGCGCTTTATCCACCACATCAAAGGTTTGCCTGACTTTACAGCCTTGAAATTTACCAAATACAATCAATACGAATCGTTAGTGAAACCATTATTAAGCTTTTTAACCAATCAAGGGGTAGACTTTCAATATGAAACAACGATCAATGATATCCAAGTCGACATCAAAGGAGCTACTAAAGTTGCTCGGCGATTATTGTTGACACAAGCGGGCAAAACCAAAGAAATTCCTTTAACTGAAAATGATTTAGTCTTCGTAACGAATGGCTCAATTACTGAAAGTTCGACGCAAGGAGATCATCATACACCAGCACCAATTACTCATGAACTAGGGGGAAGTTGGAATCTCTGGAAAAACTTAGCAAAACAATCCCCAGAATTTGGGCACCCAGAAGTTTTCTGTGAAAATTTACCAGATGAAAGTTGGTTTGTCTCAGCAACGATTACGTGGGAAAATTTCGATATTGAACCGTATCTTTCTCGGTTAACACATCGTAAATTACGCACAGGAAAAATTGTCACAGGTGGTATTATTACTATCAAAGACTCTAATTGGATGATGAGTTTCGCTATGCATAGACAACCGCATTTTAAAGAACAAAATGATCAACAATCTATAACTTGGGTATATGGATTACTTTCTAATAAACCAGGAAATTATATCAAAAAACCAATCGAACAATGTACCGGCCAAGAAATTACGCAAGAGTTACTTTATCATTTAGGGGTCCCAGAAGGGGAAATTGAACGTATTTCAGAAGAATCGGCTACCACTATTCCGGTGTATATGCCGTTTATCACTTCTTACTTTATGTTAAGAGAACCAGGCGATCGACCATTAGTTGTACCAAACGGCTCTAAAAATCTTGCTTTCATTGGGAACTTCGCAGATACTGAACGAGATACGGTGTTTACAACAGAGTATTCTGTACGGACAGCGATGGAAGCTGTTTATCAATTGCTAGAGGTTGAACGCGGAGTACCAGAAGTGTTTGCTTCTGCATACGACTTGCGCGTCTTAGCAAACTCTGTTTATTATTTATCTGACAAGAAAAAATTAACAGAAATGGATATGCCGTTCGTGGAACGCAAAATGGTTGAACACTTTGTGAAGAAATTTGAGGATACGTATATTGGTGATATTTTAAGAGAAAATCATTTAATTTAGTTGAAAAAGCGAGTGTAAATCACTCGCTTTTTTGGTTGTTTTATTAACCGTTGAATAAATATTCGTTATTGTGTATATTTCTTTTGTGATTTTATGGATATTAAATATATAATATGTTGAATGGGAGTAGCCAGTGGGCAACTTCGCAAAAAAATCTTAATTTCTGAAGAGACTTTTTCAAAATTTTGTTGAAAAGAAGGCGCATTTTTACCATAGTTTCTTCACATTTAACGGCTATTATTTAAACATACCCGATAAACAAAACCCTAACAAAACACTTTTTCATTTTTTAACTCCTCCGCCCGCCCTTCCCCAAAGGGCGGGTTGTTTTTTTGCGTTAAAGCAGTTGGCATTTTGTGGGGAAAGGATTATCATTATAGAAGAAGTATATAGAAAAAGGCGGCGAGAAGATGGGACGTTGGCAAGAATTACAACAAGCAATGAGTGCTGGTGTAGAGGCGGCGATTGACGCTGGCTGGGACCGCCAAGCTGTTTATGGATTAGTGGAAAGCGCCATAAAAGACACGCGTTTCTTGCCACTTGAGCAAGCGAAAACAGCAGTCGCGGAACTATTTTCTGAAGTGGAAGAAGTGGGCTCTTCAGCGTATGAGCGATTATTTCGCTTTTCGGCTTATCGTCCGCAAGAAAAGCTCTCGTTACTGTTATGGCAATTAGGTGCAGTGTTGGATCAGCATGGCATGTTGCAATTAGTAGGTCCTTATCGTTTCTCGAAGACGATTGCACCGCATGCGACGTTTTGGCATTTGTTGGCAAAAACAGTTCAAAAAGCCTATCCGTTAGGTCTTCTTGGGAGCTTTAACCAAGAGAAAGCGAAAAAGATACATCAATTAAGAATGTATATTGATCGTCAAAATATCACGTATATCCGCGATTTTTTTAAACAAGAAGGGGACACCGATGAACAGGCATTAAAACGCTATGTTTTTGCGGCCAAGCCGCAAGGGATGGGCGGGCGGAAGCTGAAAAAAAGCTCTGCTCGTTTGCACAACAAATACCCTGAGGGGGCATCTTATTCTTTAATTAATAAGAAACGATTGACGCCTAATTTTCACAGTGAGTTTATTTTGAATGAAGAAGGTACCTTTGTAACCCAGTGGGATGTGTTAGTTGAGGACTGGCGAGGCAGATTAATTAGTAATCCAGCCTATTATCAAGCGGCCAAAAACAATGAATACCAGGAAAAAGTCTTGAATGGTGAATCGTTTAATTATGCAAATCGGAATAATCGTACCCATGAATTACTAGATAGTTCACCACCAGGGAGATTTGATCATCAATTACGAAAAACAGCCAAAAAAGGTTGGTTAAGTCCCCGTATCCAAGAATACGACTACCGCAGAGAACGACAAATAAAGTGCGATGATTATAGTAAGTAAAACAAGCCAATGTTTCACATGAAACATTGGCTTGTTTTACTCTTAGAGAAAGGCGGTTTTCGTTGCCGCCAATTGAACATTTTGGCCCGTGGCTAGAGACTTTTTACCACATAAAAAGGCGGATTTTTCTTTTATCATTCAGGCAAAAATCTTCCGAAAAGCATTGCAAGAAATTGCTATTTGCGTTAAAGTAGGAAAAGATGATTGTGAAACATTTTTCTGTTTCACAAAAAAGGAAGGAGTCTTTATGCTACCCGAAGAATTTAGACAACTATTAGCCGCAAAAGGCATTGAATTGACAGACCAACAGATGACACAATTTGACCAATATTTCCATTTATTAGTAGAATGGAATGAAAAAATGAATTTAACAGCCATTACAGAAGAAAAAGAAGTTTATTTGAAACATTTCTATGATTCTGTTTCGTTGGCATTCTTTGAAGATTTTGCCAGTGACAAAGCCATTTGTGATGTTGGCGCAGGCGCAGGATTTCCAAGTATTCCTTTGAAAATTGTTTTTCCTTCATTAAATGTCACAATTGTTGACTCTTTAAATAAACGAATTACTTTCCTAACAGAGTTGGTGAATCAACTAGGTTTGGCTAATGTTTCTTTGTATCATGATCGTGCAGAAACATTTGGTCAAAAAGCAGAATTTCGTGGCGCGTTTGATTACGTTACAGCGCGAGCAGTTGCACGATTAAATGTTTTAAGTGAACTGTGTTTACCCTTAGTTAAAAAAGAAGGCTATTTTTTAGCCTTAAAAGCATCGAAAAGTGAAGAAGAAATTAATGAAGCAAAACCTGCAATCGCTACATTAGGCGGTCAATTTCAGAAAGAAGTTGGTTTTACTTTGCCGATTACGGCAGACGAACGCCACATTGTCGTGATTCAAAAGAAAAAAGAAACCCCTAAAAAATATCCCAGAAAACCTGGATTACCAAATAAACAACCGATTAAATAAGATGGAGGCACACACATGACACGAATTATTTCTGTAGCGAACCAAAAAGGCGGCGTTGGTAAAACAACGACCACTGTAAATTTAGGCGCATGTTTAGCAAACTTAGGCAAAAAAGTCTTACTGATCGACATTGATGCACAAGGAAATGCTACCAGTGGCATGGGTGTCCCTAAACCAGATGTCGCACACGATGTGTATGATGTCCTTGTAAATGAAGAACCAATCACTAGCGTGGTTCAACATACCAGCCGTGAAAATTTAGATATTGTCCCTGCAACTATTCAATTAGCAGGCGCTGAAATTGAATTAACTTCAATGATGGCTCGAGAATCGCGCTTGAAATTAGCAATTGATGAAGTAAGAGACATGTATGATTTCGTTTTAATTGATTGCCCGCCTTCTCTAGGGCATTTAACAATCAATGCTTTTACAGCAAGTGATTCGATTCTAATTCCTGTTCAATGTGAATATTACGCATTAGAAGGCTTGAGTCAATTGCTAAATACGATTCGCTTGGTTCAAAAACATTTTAACCCTGAATTGAAAATTGAAGGGGTCTTGTTAACCATGTACGATGCTCGGACCAATTTAGGTGCCGAAGTCGTGGAAGAAGTCCGTAAATATTTCCGTGAAAAAGTCTATGATACGATTATTCCAAGAAATGTCCGTTTATCCGAAGCACCAAGTCATGGTTTACCAATCATTGACTATGATATTCGCTCAAAAGGTGCCGAAGTGTATCAAGCACTAGCAAAGGAAGTGTTGGAGAATGAATAAAGGCAAAGGTTTAGGCAGAGGCATCGATGCCTTGTTTCAAGATATCGCAAAGCTAGAAGATGTCGACGTTAAGAACGAACAAGTGACAGAAATTCTATTAAACGAACTTCGTCCCAATCCTTACCAACCGCGGAAAACATTTGATGAAACCTCTTTACAAGAACTTGCAAACTCGATTCTACATTCCGGTGTGTTTCAACCGATTATTGTTCGTAAATCGGCAGTTAAAGGCTATGAAATTATTGCAGGTGAGCGTCGGTTCCGGGCTTCTAAATTAGCCGGCAAAGAAAAAATTCCCGCAATTATTCGCGAATTTGATGAAGAATCCATGATGCAAGTTGCTGTTTTGGAAAACTTACAAAGGGAAGATTTAAATCCGCTAGAAGAAGCAGAAGCCTATGAAATGCTAATGAAAAATTTGAAATTAACACAAGCGGAAGTCGCAGAACGTTTGGGCAAAAGTCGCCCGTATATTGCCAATTATTTACGGTTGCTAACCTTACCAGATGCGGTCAAAGCAATGGTTCAAAAACAAAGCATGTCAATGGGTCAAGCACGGACGTTATTAGGTTTGAAGAACAAAGAACAGCTATTGCCATTAGCTAATCGTTGTATTAAAGACAATTTAACGGTTCGACAATTAGAACAACTTGTCGCTGAATTTAACGAAACACAAGGCAAAAAGGGCAAAAAAGCGAAAAAAGCCATCAAGGAAAAACCCATTTATATTCGTGAAAGTGAAGACCGCTTAATGGATAAATTTGGGACAACCGTAGCGATTCAAGAAAAAGAAGGCAAAGGAAAAATTGAAATTGAGTACTTGTCCTCTTCGGATTTGGCTAGAATTTTAGATATTTTAGATATTCATTTTGACGAGGAATAAAAAGCAAAGTGAGAAAGTAAGACAGAAAGTCACAAATCCTTTTGCTAGTTTCGTTAAAAAATGGTATTGTAATCATGGTATTTTTATATAAGTAAGAGAAGAAAGAAGGCTTGGAACATGTATGATTTAGGCGATATTGTCGAAATGAAAAAGCCGCATGCTTGCCAAGCAAATCGTTGGCAAATCATTCGCATGGGCGCTGATATCAAAATCAAGTGCACGAATTGCGGGCATATTGTCATGATGCCGCGTCGTGATTTTACTAAAAAATTAAAAAAAGTAATCGAGAAAAAAGCAGACTAATGCTTTGATGCCTCTAATAGAAAAGAGAATAGACTGAGAGAAAGAGTGGAAAACAAATGGCACTAACAGCTGGAATTGTCGGCTTACCAAACGTTGGTAAATCGACCCTATTTAACGCAATTACAAAAGCAGGAGCAGAAGCTGCAAATTATCCCTTTGCAACGATTGATCCGAACGTCGGCATGGTTGAAGTACCAGATGCCCGTTTACAACGCTTGACAGAACTAGTAAAACCGAAAAAAACAGTTCCCACAACGTTTGAATTTACAGACATCGCCGGAATTGTTAAAGGTGCCAGCAAAGGAGAAGGGCTGGGAAATCAGTTTTTAAGTCACATTCGTCAAGTAGATGCAATCTGTCACGTGGTTCGTTGTTTTGATGACGAAAATATCATGCGTGAACAAAATCGGGATGCGGATTTCGTTGATCCTTTAGCAGACATTGATACAATTAATTTAGAGCTAATTTTAGCAGATTTAGATTCAATCAATAAGCGCTATACTCGCGTGGCTAAAATGGCGAAAGCAAAAGATAAAGAAGCGGTGGAAGAATTAGCTGTTTTAGACAAAATTAAACCAGTTTTAGAAGAAGGTTTATCTGCTCGTACGATTGAATTTACGCCAGAAGAAGAGAAAATTGTTAAATCTCTTTTCTTATTAACCACAAAGCCGGTCCTTTATGTAGCAAATGTTTCAGAAGATGAAGTGGCGGATCCAGACAACAATGAGTATGTACAACAAGTTCGTAATTTTGCAACCAGTGAAAATGCGGAAGTAATCGTGGTTAGTGCGCGAGCAGAAGAAGAAATTGCTGAATTGGATTCTGAAGAAGACAAGGCTGAATTTTTAGAAGCAATGGGTATTGAACAATCTGGCTTAGATCAATTGATTCGTGCGGCGTACGATTTGTTAGGCTTAGCTACCTACTTTACAGCTGGTGAACAAGAAGTTCGTGCGTGGACGTTCCGTAAGGGAATCAAGGCACCTCAAGCAGCTGGGATTATCCACAGTGATTTTGAACGAGGCTTCATTCGTGCGGAAACTGTTTCTTATGAAGACCTAGATAAATATGGCAATATGCAAGCTGCCAAAGAAGCGGGCCGTGTTCGTTTAGAAGGAAAAGACTACGTCGTTCAAGATGGCGATGTTATGTTGTTCCGTTTTAACGTTTAAGAAAAGACCCATGCCCAACAAGCAATTTGTTTTGGGCTAAGCCCACATATTTAAGGCCATTCAGCCGTTTAGAAAGAGGTTCCCTCTACATGAGGGTGAGGAGGATACAACTATGGAAGCAGAAGCATTACGAGCAATCGTGGCTGAGAATCGTCAATTAGAACAGAATTTGACTAAAAGAAATGAACAATACATTTTTGACTTAAAAAAATCATTAAAAGCGGCTAATTTATCTGAAGAAGAGCTAGCATTGGCTCTACACGGTATTTTGCCAGAATTAGTAGCCGGTCAAAAAACAGGCAAAACAGCCCGTCAGTTATTTGGCACTGTTTCAGAACGGACGGAAGCAATTTTAAATAAACCAGCAGAAGTCAAAGAACCAGCGGGCTGGATGATTTGGCTCGACAATACCTTACTATTGCTTGGTTTATTAACAATCATGTTAGCGGCGATGTCTCTATTTTCAAAAGGAACCGCACAGCCTCTCGGATTAACCACATATATCTTAGGTGCGATGGCTGGGGGTTATGTTTTCTATCTAATGCACAAATATGTTTACCGTTTTGATCGTCAAGGTGGCGACAAAAGCAAACGTCCTGGTTGGTTAAAAACGACCGCCATTCTATTTGGTGGGATGTTCTTGTGGATTGCAGTTTTCGCCGGTTCAGCGATGCTGCCACCAGTGATCAATCCCATCTTAGATCCGATGATTGCTTTAGTAATCGGTGCGTTAGCCTTTGTAGCACGCTATTTCTTCAAGAAAAAATACAATATTCAAGGTAGTTTCATGACACGTCAATAAACGGCGCGGGCTCAATTGTGAATGCGCTCGGCTGACGCAGAAACTGCAACAAGCAAAGTCGCTCTCTCAATAGAGCGTTTTAACAGTTAAAGCCTGGGGGATTAGTCGAAAAAACTAGTGTCCCAGGCTTCTGTTTTCAGAAGTTTGCTAAAGAAAGGAGCCTCTTATGGGACAACAAGTGAAGTCTTGGTGCCGTCAACACGAGCGGCTACTCATTTTTATTAGTTTTCTCTTATTAAGTGGACTTTCTCTTTATTTTGTCTATTTTCAAGAGAATTTTTTACGAGCAAGTGATTTCCGCTTTCATCAAAATCGGGTGGAAGGTCTCGCATTAGCAATTAAAAACAACGACTGGTTTCCTAAAATCAATTATTTTTTCTTGGGAGGCTATGGCTATGCCTCTAGTTTGTTTTATCCAGATGCGTATCTTTATTTGCCTGCGCTTTTGCGTGTTCTGGGGCTTTCCTTTGTCGCTAGTATGGCGATTTTTGTGTTTGCGGTAAACTTGGCAACATTTAGTCTTACTTATTATGCAGGCCGATTAATGGCGCTCTCTAAAAAAAGAAGCTATCTCTTTGCCATTTTGTATGGCTTATCTATTTACCGCATGCAAGACTTGTTTAATCGCCAAGCGTTAGGAGAATTTTTGGCGCTAAGTTTTTTTCCGTTGGTCTTAGCGAGCCTGTTTTTATTACGAAAGGGAACCACGAAATGTTGGCCGTTGTTAACGCTGGCGATGACTGGGATTGGGTTGGCTCACTTTATTTCTATTGAAATGGTTTCTATTTGGATTGGGTTATACATTCTGTTTTATTGGCAGCAGTTTTTTAAAAAGGAGGTCCTGTGGGCATTAGCGAAGGCTGCAGGTCTGACACTACTTTGGCTGGCCTTTTATCTTTTACCAGTTGCTGAACAAATGAAAAATCAAGTATTTAAAGTTACGTCCAATCCACTCACTTATATTTCCGAAAGAAGTTATCCCATTGATTCTCTTTTCTTTAATAGTTTAAAGAGCAGTGTTTTTCACGCGAAAACAGCGAATCTAGGAACCCTTTTGTTTGTAGGGCTTGTTGTAGCAGTGGTTTCGCTTGCCAGCAAAAAAATTCAGAACAAACGGTTTATTGGTTTGACGCTAGTACTCTTATTGATGGTTACTACGCTTTTTCCTTGGCACTGGCTGAACCACACGCCTTTAAATACGATTCAGTTTCCTTGGCGTTTTTTAGGGATTCTTTCTGTAATGCTCGCTTTTTTCATTGCACAAGACGAATGGGGCGTTTTCCGTAAATCTTGGACCGTGGCTTTGTTGGTTTTCCTTGCCATCAGCAATTTAGGCATTTATCAATATCAAAGTATTCAGTCACAACAAGGCCGCCTGTTAACAAAAGCTGAGTATGAGCAGCCAGCGCCTTTTTATATCGGTGCGGGCCATGAATATTTGCCAGATGAAATCAATTATCAGGAATTATTGAAACAGAAAAAACGACAACTTGATTATTCGGAAGAACAAGTAACCATTACAAACGTTAGAATGCCTTATGGGAAAATTTCATTTGACTACCAAGTGGTGAATCAATCAGCGAAGGTGACCGTTCCTTTTATTTATTACTTAGGCTATCAAGCCACGATTCAAATGAAAAACCAAACGGGCGCTAAAAAAATGAGCCTAACCAATCAAGGAGGCTTAGCCGCTCTTTCTTTATCTGGTACAGGACATGTCGACATCCGTTACCAAAGAACAAAAGTGCAAAAAATAGGGACAATGATTACCTTGCTTTCTGTTGGCGGTTTTGGATTTAGCCGATTTTTACAACAAAAAAAGAAACACAAGATAAAAGAACAACGATGAAAATAGGACTTTAATTAGGAAGAGTTGAATAAAGGACAAACCGATTTTGGCGTTTTGTCCTTTATTCCTCATTGATTATTTAAACAAATCTAGTTGACTTCCTTAGTATTATCTGTTATTTTCATATATAAAATTAAGTTGAGGAGTGGACAAAAAAATGTCAAATTGGGAAACAAAATTTGCGAAAAAAGGTCTTACATTTGATGATGTGCTATTAATCCCTGCAGAAAGCCATGTCTTACCAAATGATGTAGACATGAGTGTACAATTAGCTAAAAATATCAAGTTAAATATTCCATTGATGAGTGCCAGTATGGATACTGTTACAGATAGTAATATGGCAATTGCGATGGCTCGTCAAGGTGGACTAGGTGTCGTACATAAAAATATGACTGTCGCCCAACAAGCAGACGAAGTACGTAAAGTCAAACGTTCTGAAAGCGGCGTTATCATTGATCCATTCTTTCTAACACCAACAAACTTAGTAGCGGATGCAGAAGAATTAATGAGTCGTTACCGTATTAGCGGTGTGCCAATTGTAGAAACAATGGAAAACCGTAAATTAGTCGGAATTATTACAAACCGTGATATGCGTTTTGTAACCGACTACCAAATCAAAATTGAAGAAGTCATGACAAAAGATCATTTAGTCACTGCGCCAGTAGGCACATCTTTAAAAGATGCAGAAAAAATCTTACAAAAACATAAAATCGAAAAATTACCAATCGTTGATGAAGCAGGTCGCTTAAGTGGCTTAATTACAATTAAAGACATTGAAAAAGTGATTGAATTCCCAAATGCTGCCAAAGACGAACATGGTCGTTTACTTGTAGCGGCAGCAGTCGGTGTCACTAGTGATACGTTCGAACGTGCGGAAGCATTATTAGAAGCAGGTGCCGATGCGATTGTTATCGATACTGCACATGGCCATAGTGCCGGCGTTATTCGCAAAATTAAAGAAATTCGTGAAACGTTCCCTGAAGCAACATTAATTGCTGGTAATGTTGCCACTGCTGAAGCAACCAAAGCATTGTATGATGTCGGCGTTGACGTTGTCAAAGTTGGTATTGGACCTGGTTCAATTTGTACAACACGTGTCGTTGCTGGTGTTGGTGTTCCTCAATTAACAGCGATTTATGATGCTGCTTCTGTAGCTAGAGAATATGGTAAAGCAATTATCGCTGATGGCGGTATTAAATATTCTGGTGATATCGTGAAAGCCTTAGCTGCTGGTGGACATGCTGTAATGCTAGGAAGTATGTTAGCAGGTACAGATGAATCTCCAGGCGAATTTGAAATTTATCAAGGCCGTCGTTTCAAAACTTACCGTGGCATGGGCTCATTGGGTGCAATGGAAAAAGGATCAAGTGATCGTTACTTCCAAGGAAGTGTCAATGAAGCAAACAAATTAGTGCCAGAAGGAATCGAAGGACGTGTCGCCTACAAAGGAAGCGTTTCTGATATTGTCTTCCAATTAATCGGTGGCTTGAAATCAGGGATGGGTTACGTCGGTGCAGCAGACCTGAAAGCGTTGCGTGAAGAAGCACAATTTGTTCAAATGAGTGGTAACGGATTGAAAGAATCACATCCACATGACGTTCAAATCACAAAAGAAGCACCAAACTATTCTGTTCAATAAAATAAAAGCTGATTTTTTTGAAATTTAAAAGAGGCAGACGTCATTTCGACGTCTGCCTCTTTTTCTGTAGAATGAAGGAGTTGCTTCTGTTTCCACCGTTTATCAATATTTAAGCCTGTAATAAAAATCCAAAGTGATTTTTGTTACAGGCTACTTTTCCTATAGAATAAAAGCCGTTATCTGATATCAGACAACGACCTTCATCTTCCCTTTATTTAATAACTGTTAGGTTACCCATGTAAGGAACTAGGACTTCTGGTACAGTCACAGAGCCATCTTCGTTTTGGTAGTTTTCTAAAATAGCAGCGACTGTCCGTCCCACGGCTAAACCAGAACCATTGAGTGTATGCGCATATTGGACTTTATCGTTTTCATCACGGTAACGAATCATCGCACGGCGCGCTTGGAAATCTTCACAGTTTGAGCATGAACTGATTTCACGGTATGTCTCTTGAGCAGGAATCCAAACTTCCAAGTCATAAGTTTTCGCAGCTGAGAAGCCCATGTCACCTGTTGAAAGAGCCATGACACGGTAAGGTAATCCTAGTTTTTGTAGAATTTCTTCGGCATTATTCGTCATTTTTTCTAATTCCTCATAAGAATGCTCTGCATCACTAAATTTAACCATTTCGACTTTATTAAATTGGTGTAAACGAATTAACCCACGTGTGTCACGACCAGCGCTACCAGCTTCAGAACGGAAAGAAGGGCTCAAGGCCGTAAAGTAAATCGGTAAATCCTTGCCATCTAAAATTTCATTGTTGTAGTAATTAGTTAACGGGACTTCTGCCGTTGGGATTAACGTTAAATCCGTATCTTGTAATTGGAAGACATCTTCTTTAAATTTAGGAAATTGGCCAGTTCCGAACATGGCGGTGTCATTAACGATATAAGGCGTAATCATTTCTGTATAGCCATGTTCATAAACATGTAAATCTAACATGAAGTTGTATAACGCACGTTCTAAGCGAGCACCTAAGCCTTTGTAATAAACAAAACGGCTACCAGCTACTTTGGCACCACGTTCAAAATCTAGAATGCCTAAGTTTTCAGCGACTTCCCAGTGTGGTTTTGGTTCAAAAGCAAAAGTTCTTGGTTCACTCCAACGACGTACTTCTACATTTTCTTCTTCACCAGCACCAACAGGTACAGAATCATCTGGCAAGTTCGGTAAAGTAGTTGTGATCCCACGTAGCTCTTCGTCAATAGCGTTAATTTCTGCATCTAATGCTTTAATATTGCCGCCGACTTCTTTCATTTCCGCGATTTTAGCCGTTGCATCTTCTTTGTTCCGTTTTAATTGAGCAATTTCAGCAGACACATCGTTCCGATATTTTTTCATTTCTTCGACTTTGACTAATAAATCACGGCGACTTTCATCTAAACGCAGAAATTCCACTAAGATTTCTTCTTTCACACCACGGGTTTGTAGCTTTGCTTTTACTTCGTCAAAATTTTGACGCATCATTTTTACATCTAACATATTTTTTCCTCCTCAAAATTAGTACATAATCAATAATAACTGTTGTAGAAAACAACAAAAAAGCCATCTCACCCCAAAAATAAATATTCTTGGGACGAAATGACTGGAAATCTCGCGGTACCACCCAAGTTCAGTAATGTTACTGCCCTTGATTTGCAGATAACGGCTGCAGACCGTTCCAACTTATTTCGCTGGACACCAGGAAGAGACGGACTTCTTTATAGATGAATGTTTGCTCGCACCCCCGCAAACTCTCTGGAATTCAGTGCCATAAATACTTTTTCTCTTAGTTTTCTCTTTTCTATAGAATACCGAAAAAGTTCAGGGATGTCAATTAACTCTCTGATTTCTTGTTGGTACGCTGTAAGGGTAGATGAATAATAAAGGAAGTCCACTTTTGATCAGACTTCGCATAAATATATCCACCATGTAAAGCGACAATACTTTGTGCAATAGCCAGACCTAAACCAGTACCACCCGTTTCTTGTGATCGGGATTCTTCGACACGATAGAAGCGGTCAAACAACTGATCTAAAGAATGTTTAGGAATAGCTGGTCCATCATTGCGAACAGCGATAATTGCTTCGGTGCCGACTTTGTCTACTTCCATCACAATATGATGGCCGCCTTTGCCATATTTCAAAGCGTTTGAAAGAAGGTTGTTAAAGACTCGGACTAGTTTTTCCGTATCGCCTTCCATCATTAAAGAAGCTGGATTGGCTTTTACTTGGATTTGCATATTAATCTTTTTCGCTTCCAATTCAAAATCGGCAGCAAGCTGTTCAATTAATTGTGCCATATCAAAAGTCGTCGTATGAATCGGTACACTTGGTTGACGGACTTTTGTATATTCAAAAAGATCATCAACTAATAATTTCATTTGTTTCGCTTTGACGTAAGCGGTATGCGTATATTTCAGTAAATCTTCTTGGCTATGAAATTGACGATCTTCAATCAATCCCAGATAACCAATAATAGAAGTTAACGGTGTACGAATATCATGACTGACATTCGTAATTAATTCATCTTTTGATTTTTCAATTCGCCGTTCATCTTCAATGGCTGCGACAGTACTATCCACCAGACCGTTAATACTCGTCACGACTTTTGCTAAATCACCACTTAATTCAAACGGAATGCGGTGATTGTAATTACCGTCAGCGATGTAATGTAACTCACTGATAATATGACGCAATTGCATTTGGTGGTAGCGACGAATTAAGCGCCAATAGAGAACGGCTGCATCTACTAAAAAGAAAATGGGTAAGACAAATTTATTCCAGCTCCAAAACAAATCAGTATTTAATTCTTTAGCGACCGCATCCTTAGTGGCCCAGATGACACCAGCTAAGGGCGAGTTTTCACTAAGTAGTTGTCCTAAAAGGAACATAATTGAGACATTTAATAGTAGTAATAAAACAATTGTCACAATTGCTTCTGCTAATAACTCGCTGATTTCTTTAGAAGTTAAGGTAATTCGTTTTTGTTTTTCAATCTTTTTAGGTTTAACGAGCATCGATCTTATATCCAACTCCCCACACTGTTTGAATGACTTTTTCTCCACCAGTTGCTTCTTCAATCTTATCTCTTAAATGACTGACGTGAACCATCACGGTTTTAGCAGAAACAATACTTTCTTGTTGCCACACACGCTCAAAAATTTCATCCGCACTAAACACACGATTTGGATGACTAGCTAATAGATAGAGGATACCAAACTCAAGAGCGGTTAATTGAATTTCTTTTCCTTCTATTGTTTTGACTTCGTGAGAGTCCTTATTAATCATTAATGGGCCGACTTCTAATTCATCGGGTTCTTCTTTGGTTAATTGCATTTGGCTTCTACGTAAAATAGACTTCACCCGAGCCATTACTTCTAAAGGATTAAAAGGCTTGGTGACATAATCGTCTGCACCAGCAACTAAGCCTTTGATTTTATCCATATCGGTTGTTTTTGCTGTTAACATAATAATTGGAATTTGCGATTCTTTTCGAAGTTCTTTCACTACTTCCATTCCATCCATGATTGGCATCATAATGTCCAAGATTAATAAATCGATATCTGGTGTTGTGTGCAATTTGGATAATGCTTCTTTTCCATCATAAGCTTTCACGACTTCGTATCCTTCATTATGAATATAAATACTCAATAGTTCTACAATTTCTTTATCATCATCTGCAACTAAAATTTTCATAAGCGTTCATTTCCTCCATATATAAAAAAATCTCTTTTCCATATTTTAACAAATAATTGCTAAAAAGGACAAAATCCTTGATATATTACGATAAATTTAGAAGATTTTGCTAAAAGTTAATAAACTATAGCCAAAAAAGGATGAAAGGGGGTAAAAAGCGAACGAAAATACCTATACCAATCATAATAATCGGTATTGAAAAAAAGTTTAAAAAAAGTGAAAATAATGATTGACCAATGCTTGAAATCTTGGTATATTATTACATGTCGCAAGGCGAGTCACACAGCTGAGCGATTCAGAAATCAATAATTAAATAACAATTCTTGATTTCAAATCTCTCGAAAAAAGTTTGAAAAAACAACAAAAAAGTTGTTGACAAATAACAAGCGAGATGATAAGATATAGAAGTTGTCACAACAGACAACAACAACCGAGCAAAACAACTTAAAAAAACTTTTTTAAAAAAAGTTCTTGACATTCAAACGAAAGTTTGTTATGATATAAAAGTTGCTGCGAGGTAACGTAGACCTTTGAAAACTGAACAAAGAATAGATGAACCAAATGTGTAGGGCGTCTTGATTCAATTCAAGACAACAAACATTTTTAACAAGCAAGCAATATGCTAGCAAACAAATTGAGCTTAACAATCGCAAGATTGTTCTAACTTTTATTATGAGAGTTTGATCCTGGCTCAGGACGAACGCTGGCGGCGTGCCTAATACATGCAAGTCGAACGCTTCTTTCCTCCCGAGTGCTTGCACTCAATTGGAAAGAGGAGTGGCGGACGGGTGAGTAACACGTGGGTAACCTACCCATCAGAGGGGGATAACACTTGGAAACAGGTGCTAATACCGCATAACAGTTTATGCCGCATGGCATAAGAGTGAAAGGCGCTTTCGGGTGTCGCTGATGGATGGACCCGCGGTGCATTAGCTAGTTGGTGAGGTAACGGCTCACCAAGGCCACGATGCATAGCCGACCTGAGAGGGTGATCGGCCACACTGGGACTGAGACACGGCCCAGACTCCTACGGGAGGCAGCAGTAGGGAATCTTCGGCAATGGACGAAAGTCTGACCGAGCAACGCCGCGTGAGTGAAGAAGGTTTTCGGATCGTAAAACTCTGTTGTTAGAGAAGAACAAGGACGTTAGTAACTGAACGTCCCCTGACGGTATCTAACCAGAAAGCCACGGCTAACTACGTGCCAGCAGCCGCGGTAATACGTAGGTGGCAAGCGTTGTCCGGATTTATTGGGCGTAAAGCGAGCGCAGGCGGTTTCTTAAGTCTGATGTGAAAGCCCCCGGCTCAACCGGGGAGGGTCATTGGAAACTGGGAGACTTGAGTGCAGAAGAGGAGAGTGGAATTCCATGTGTAGCGGTGAAATGCGTAGATATATGGAGGAACACCAGTGGCGAAGGCGGCTCTCTGGTCTGTAACTGACGCTGAGGCTCGAAAGCGTGGGGAGCAAACAGGATTAGATACCCTGGTAGTCCACGCCGTAAACGATGAGTGCTAAGTGTTGGAGGGTTTCCGCCCTTCAGTGCTGCAGCAAACGCATTAAGCACTCCGCCTGGGGAGTACGACCGCAAGGTTGAAACTCAAAGGAATTGACGGGGGCCCGCACAAGCGGTGGAGCATGTGGTTTAATTCGAAGCAACGCGAAGAACCTTACCAGGTCTTGACATCCTTTGACCACTCTAGAGATAGAGCTTTCCCTTCGGGGACAAAGTGACAGGTGGTGCATGGTTGTCGTCAGCTCGTGTCGTGAGATGTTGGGTTAAGTCCCGCAACGAGCGCAACCCTTATTGTTAGTTGCCATCATTTAGTTGGGCACTCTAGCGAGACTGCCGGTGACAAACCGGAGGAAGGTGGGGATGACGTCAAATCATCATGCCCCTTATGACCTGGGCTACACACGTGCTA
>NZ_CP172923.1:2297500-2657500 GCF_050539095.1 Enterococcus sp. DIV0774 | reverse complement strand
TCAGTCGTTAACTGCGCAATTTTCTTGGCAATTAGTAAATCAGAATCTTGCGCTAAAAAAGGCATATTCGCATCAACATTCCGGATTGCTTGGTAGTGAATTTCTAAGTCGCGGGACAAGCGGATTTTAAATTCTTTGAAACCGCTAGTTTCTGTTTTTTTACACAAACGAACAATCGTGGAAGTTGAAGAGTTGGTGGCTTCTGCTAGTTCATAAATCGACATATGCAGGACTCGTTCAGTATGAGATAAAATAAAATCAATAATTAGCCCTTCGTTATATGTATAGCGTTCTTTTTGTTCTAAACATTCGATTAGATTCAATGGGTTCACCTCTCTGTGGTACTTTGTTTCGCTTTCAGTATACCTTAAGCGTATGAATTATGAAACATAGTTACAGAATCAGTTAGTCGTATTTACATCAGAAAGCGGTTTCTTTATGATGAGGATATCACAAAGGATTAAGGAGAGAAGTGAAATGGATAAGTTAACAAACTGGGTGGAGCAAGCCGTAGTGCCTAAAGTTTCAAGGATTACAAGTTTACGTTATTTTCAAGCCTTAAGAAATGGTTTTTTTGCGATTATGCCGTTAACAATTATTGGATCGATTTTTATGTTGATTACAGATTTTCCAGTAGCAGGGTATGGCGATTTTATGGCTGGAATTTTCGGTGCAGGTTGGGCGGATATGATTTCACCAGCTTATCGAGCAACTTTCAACATGATGGGAATTATTTTTGCCGGGACGATGTCCTATAAATTGGCGGAAAGTTACGAAATGGATCGTTTAACTTCATTAATTTTAGGAATTGTCGCTTACGTAGTCGTTTTACCGAAAACGGTGACCACTGAATCAGGCGAAGTTGTGACGAAAGTTTTATCGTTTGATTGGTTAGGAACGCAAGGGGTGATTACGGCCATTATTATGTCAATTCTTTCGGTTGAGTTGACTCGTTTCTGTATTAAGAAAAAATTAGTCATCAAAATGCCTGACAGCGTGCCTTCTATGGTGAGCCAAGCTTTTAGTGCATTGATTCCTGGGATTTTTGTGGTAGCGGTGGCTTTATTGATTAATGGGATTGGGCTTTCGTTTGCGGATTCCTTCCCGCAATTAATTTATGCGGTGATTCAAGCGCCACTGCAAGGTTTAATCGGAACCCCTTTTGCAATTATTATTGTGGCTGGCTTAAATGGACTGTTCTGGTGGTTCGGGATTCATCCAACTGTCATCAATTCCATGCTATATCCTATTTTATATGCGAATGCAGACAAAAACCAAAGCTTAGCGGAATTAGGACAATTAACTGCTCAAAATGGCAACTTTGGCACGGTCCAAATGCTCGATCAATTTGCTACAATTGGAGGCGCTGGTTGCACGATTGGCTTGGCTATTGCAATGGCCATCGTCGGACATTCATCTAGAATGAAAGCCATGTCGAAAATTTCGTTTGTTCCAGCATTTTTCAACATTAATGAACCCTTGATTTTTGGACTCCCAGTTATTTTTAACCCTTTATTATTGATTCCGATTGCGGTCGCGCCGATTGTATCGGTCTTGATTGCCTTTCTGTCAATGAAAATTGGGTTCATGCCAATGTTTACAAACATTCAAGCACCATGGGCTACGCCCTTTCTGTTTTCGGGCTTTTTAGTGGGGAAATGGCAAGGTGCAGTGACGCAAGTTTTAGCTGTTGCCGCTAGTGTCGTTATTTATTATCCATTTGTAAAAGCCTTAGATCGACAATATCAAAAAGAAGAAGCCCATGAAGTACCAGAAACATTGTAGAGAAAGAGGAGTGAAGGAAATGCATGTTGAGAATGATGAAAATATTTGCTGTGAAGTGGAAAAAGGAATGGAAAAAATGTATCATCCGATGGTGCCCGAGTTGGTTCAAACCTCTTCCTTTTATTTTCCAACTTACGAAGAATTTATGGCAGCGAGTATAGATGAAAAAAATAATTATGTTTACACACGTGGCACCAACCCCACAACAGAAATTTTAGAGAAAAAAATTGCTCGTTTGGAACGTGGAGAAAAATGTAAAGTTTTTGCCTCAGGAATGGGCGCTATTTCGGCAACGCTGTTTACGTTGCTCCAACAAGGTGATCATGTTTTAATGGTCAATACAATTTATGGAGAATCTGTTTCGTTTGTGCAATATTTAGAGAAATTTGGCGTATCCTTGACCCGAGTAGACGTTGCAGAAACAGAAGAACTTTTTCAATTTGTTCAGGAAAACACCAAAGTCATTTACTTTGAAAGTCCGTCCTCACAAAAGTTTGAACTGCTAGATTTAGAAAAAATAACTGCGTTAGCACAAAAAATCGGCGCATACACTGTCATTGATAATACGTGGGCGTCACCGTTATTTCAGCATCCTTTATGCCATAATGTGGACCTGGTGATTCATTCTTGTTCCAAATATATTGGTGGTCATTCGGATATTGTAGCAGGGGCTGTCATTGGCAAAGCAGCGCTTGTAGATCAAATTTTTGAACATGGTCATCAAGCATTAGGCGCAGTCAATAGTCCCTTCAATTCTTGGTTAGCGTTACGAGGTATTCGTACCATGCCCGTTCGGTTGGCGCATCAGTCTCAAGCCATCCAAACGGTGCTGTCGGCTTTGCAAAAGGATCCGCGAATCAGTCGCTTATATCATCCTTTTGTAGGAAATCAACAACAACAAGCGTTAGCAGAAAAATATTTAACAGGTTATGGCTCATTGTTTGCGATTGATTTAAAAGATACCGATTTTGAACGTTTGAAAACATTTGTGAATGCATTGACGTTGGTCACAATTGGGGTCAGTTGGGGTGGTTTTGAAAGTTTGGCCTTGCCTGTATTCAAAGGCAATAACTTGGCGGCTGTTCAGAAAAGAGGCTTGTCGCCAGCGCACATTCGCATGTACGTTGGTTTGGAAGAGCCAACATCTATTATCGAAGATATTCAACAAGCCTTGGATCAAGCCTACGGCGAAGAATCGTTTTTGTGAGACATTAAGGCGGAGCCATTGTCTGCCTGTAATTCAATAACATATTTTCAACTTTAGGAGGGGAACTTAAGTCAGTTTGACTGAGGTTGCTCCTCCTGTTTTGCATTTTTTTATTAAAGTCAAAGCGTTCCTCTTTATTTAATAGGCAAAGTTCGATATAATAATGGTCAATATTAGTCAAGAGAGAAGAAGGATGGAAGACTATGAGTAATCAAAATACGTCAGATTTAATCGAGGCTTATTTAAAAAAGATTTTAGAAGAAAGTAATAAAATTGAAATCCGTCGGGCGGAAATGGCTAATTTATTTAATTGCGTTCCTTCACAAATTAACTATGTAATTAATACACGTTTTACCATCCAACGAGGCTACGCAGTTGAAAGTAAACGTGGTGGAGGCGGCTATATTCGCATTGTCAAAGTACAAATTTCAGATAACGATCAATTACTAAAACAAATGGATCAATTGATTGGCGCAACCTTAACAGAAAAAGATGCGCTAACATTTATTCAAACATTGTATGAAGAAGAAGTGATTACGAAAAAGGAAGGCAATTTAATGCTAGCTGCTTTAAGTAAAAGCACATTGAATGGTCTGGGGAATCACGAAGATTTTCTAAGAGCTCAAATAATGCGTTCATTTTTAGAGCGTTTGAGCTATGAGGAGGAATAACTATGGATGAACTATTTACAGAAAGTGCGAAAGCCGTACTGGCGATTGCCCAAGAAGAAGCGAAGTATTTTCGTCACCAATCCGTCGGTTCTGAACATTTATTATTAGCACTCGTTTTAGAACCAAATGGGATTGCCGGAAAAACATTACGACAATTGAATACTGACACAGAAGACATCCGTGAAGAAATTGAGCATTTAAGTGGCTATGGCACCATGCAAAGTCCGATGGGGAATAACAACTTATACTTACCTTATTCACCAAGAGCCAAACAAATCTTTGCCTATGCGGGAGATGAAGCGAAGCGCTTAGGGGCTCAAAAGATTGGTACCGAGCATTTATTATTAGGCTTGTTAAGAGACGAAGAAATTTTAGCGTCTAGAATTTTAGTGAATTTGGGATTAAGCTTATCCAAAATGCGTCAATTATTATTGAAAAAAATGGGCGTTTCCGAACCCAATGGCGCACAACGTCGTCGGAATGGTCAAAATAAAAATACGCCACAAGGGACGCCAACATTGGATTCTTTAGCGAGGGATTTAACCAAATTAGCACGAGAACAAAGCTTGGATCCAGTAGTTGGTCGCGGGACCGAAGTTCGTCGTTTGATTCAAATTTTGAGTCGCCGTACCAAAAACAATCCTGTCTTAGTCGGTGAACCAGGTGTTGGGAAAACAGCGATAGCAGAAGGGTTAGCCCAGAAAATTGTCAACCGAGAAGTCCCTGAAGATATGCAAGGCAAACGTTTAATGATGCTAGACATGGGTGCCTTGGTTGCTGGAACCAAATATCGAGGTGAGTTCGAAGATCGCTTGAAAAAAGTTGTCGATGAAATCTATCAAGATGGACAAGTCATTTTATTTATCGACGAATTGCATACCTTGATCGGTGCTGGCGGTGCAGAAGGGGCGATTGATGCTTCAAATATTTTAAAACCTGCTTTAGCACGTGGCGAGTTGCAAACAATTGGTGCGACAACTCTGGATGAATACCAAAAATATATTGAAAAAGATGCCGCTTTGGAACGTCGTTTTGCCCGTATTCAAGTAGCAGAACCAACCCCAGAAGAAGCAGAAGAAATTCTAAAAGGCTTGCGTTCACGCTATGAAAAACATCATGGCGTAGAAATTACAGATGAAGCTCTACATGCGGCGGTTCAATTATCGATTCGCTATTTAAATGACCGCCAATTACCAGATAAAGCAATTGATTTAATGGACGAATCTGCAGCAAAAGTTCGTTTAGATAAGGCAGATCAACCTTCAGAAATTAATGAATTGCGTACCGAAATTTCTCAATTAATTACGGAAAAAGAAGAGGCCATTCAAAACCAATCATTTGAAAGTGCTGCTCGGATTCGTCAAAAAGAAAAACAAGTGATGGAAAAACTAGAAGAATTGATTGCAGTGAAAGAAAAAAGTCTGTCTGGTTACAGTACACAAGTAACAGAAGAAGACGTGGCTGGGGTTGTTTCACAATGGACAGGCGTTCCTTTGCAGCAGCTAGAGAAGAAAGAAAGCGAACGATTGATGGAATTAGAAACCATTTTACATCAACGGGTCGTTGGCCAAAATGAAGCAGTTGAAGCTGTTTCACGCGCTATCCGTCGTGCGCGTAGTGGCTTGAAAGACCCAGCAAGACCGATTGGTTCCTTCATGTTCTTAGGACCAACTGGGGTTGGGAAAACAGAACTTGCCAAAGCCTTAGCCGAAGCGATGTTTGGCAGCGAAGAAGCTTTGATTCGCGTGGACATGTCTGAGTTTATGGAAAAATACAGTACTAGCCGTTTAATCGGTTCTCCTCCAGGTTATGTCGGCTACGAAGAAGGCGGCCAACTAACTGAAAAAATTCGTCAACGTCCTTATTCCGTTATTTTGCTAGATGAAGTAGAAAAAGCCCATCCAGATGTCTTTAATATTTTATTACAAGTCTTAGATGATGGCCATTTAACGGATGCCAAAGGACGAAAAGTCGATTTTCGTAACACGATTTTAATCATGACCTCCAACTTAGGAGCAACAGCGATTCGTGAAGAAAAACATGTTGGCTTCAATGTGAAAGACATTTCTAAAAATCATGAATTAATGCAAAAACGAATCATGGAAGAATTGAAAAAAGCCTTCCGTCCAGAATTCTTAAACCGAATTGATGAAACGGTTGTCTTCCATTCCTTGAAACAAGAGGAAATTCATGAAATCGTAAAAATTATGAGTCAATCTGTCGTGAAACGGATGGCCGAACAAGAGGTTAAAGTGAAAATCACACCAGCTGCAATTGAAGTTATTGGTAAAGTCGGGTTTGATCCAGAATATGGCGCACGTCCAATTCGTCGGGCCTTGCAAAAAGAAGTGGAAGATCGTTTAAGTGAAGCCCTTCTTTCTGGTCAAATTCAGTTAGGGGATAAAGTAACTTTAGGCGCTAGCAAAGGCAAAATCACGTTAAATGTGCGGGCACCAAAAGCACCAAAGACAGAAGCGAAAGAATTACAAACTGTATAGATGAGATGCGAAGTCTGGTACAAAAACCATTTAGGGTTTTTATGCCAGGCTTTTCTATTTTCCAGTGGCGATTTCTTTTTGAGAATTGCCAGATTGATTTTTCTGTGCTACGTTAATAAGGAGGGGTGATGGAATGGAACAATCTTTTTTTCGAGAATTACTACATTATCAGCGTCCAAAGGATAATCCTTTTCGACTAGTGTTTGCTGGCTTGGTTATGTTCAGCATTCTTTTTTTGGGCTATATCAATCATCAATTATTGATTTCAAGCTTTGGCTCGTTAGGTATTTTTACTTTTTTATATTATCAGCCGTTACCATTAAAACAGTTAATGACTCGTTTATCTGTGGTCGGTAGTTACCTTTTTTTAGGAAATTTGTTAGGCATGTTATCGACCCATATTGCATGGCTCATTCCCATTGTTGTTGCACTGGTCGGTTTTGGTGGCCGCTTTTTCTTTGAAGTCTACGATATTTCAAAACCAGGGGCCTTCTTTGGTGTGATGGTGACAGCGATGGGTGCCAGTACGAGTATTCCGTTAGCAAAAATTCCGTTCATGAGTGGCTGTATGTTATTAGGTATTGGCTTTTCTATTTTGTTTGCACTAGTGTTGCATTTTACAGAGAAGGAAATCAGTGCCCCGCTAGCTAAGCGATCATTACGGGAACGAATTTATCGGCATCCAGAAGCGCCATTAGATAGCATATATTATAGCTTTGTCTTATTTTTTGCTGTATATATCAGCGAAAGTTTACATTTACAGAATCCGTATTGGTTAGTCGTTTCCTGTGCATCCATTTTACAAGGAGACAATTTACGTGCGATTAAGCAGCGAAATATTCAGCGAATTTTTGGCACAACGATTGGTTTGGTTATTTCCGCTTTTCTGCTTAATTTAGCTTTGACAACTTTTGAATCGATTGTCGTGATTACAATCTTATTTGTGACCGTTGAGTATTTTATTCGTCGTAATTATGGATTGGCGCAATTTTTCACAACGCCTATGGCTCTGATGCTTTCATTGCTCGTTCGTCAGCAGTACGTGATAACGTTGATTCAATTCCGCTTTTTGGGGATTGTTTTAGGCAGCTTGTTAGGCTTAGCGGCAGCGTGGCTATTCACCGTTGTAGTAACGTTTTATGAACGAAAATACCACTTGAACGAGTGACCAAAGAACAGATGACCAGTAATTAAAAAAAGAGCATTTGGTAGGTAAGCGGTTGGCGCTTTTCTACCAAAATTTTTTTCGGAAACATTGTGAAAAATGTACGTTTAATACAGATAGGCTCTTTTAAAGTTTGTGAACGTATGATACTATTAAACGGTCATAAAGAAGGAGGCTATATTTATGATTGAACTGATTGCAACTGCAGAATCTGTTGAGCAGGCTGTAGAATTACTCGCAACAGGTGTGGATACATTATATATTGGAGAAGAAACATTCGGGTTGCGTTTGCCCGTATCTTTTACACGAGATGAACAACGCGAGATTGTGAAACGTGCACATGAAATGGGCAAACAAGTGCTAGTTGCAGTAAATGGCATTATGCACCCTGAAAAAATGAAATTAGTCCCAGAGTATCTGACATTTTTAAAAGAAATCAACGTCGATAAAATTACTTTGGGTGATCCAGGTATTGTGTTTATTATGCAACGAGATGGATTAGAAATTCCTTACGTTTATGATGGCGAAACCTTAGTAACGAGCTCACGTCAAATCAATTTTTGGAGTAAACGAGGAGCCATCGGAGCTGTCCTAGCTCGGGAAGTACCTTTTGAAGAAATGGTCGCAATGGAAGAGAACTTAGCAGTTCCAGCTGAAATTCTTGTCTATGGGGCGACGTGTATTCATCAATCGAAACGCCCATTAATTCAAAATTACTACAATTACACAAAGAACGACAAAGGGGTTACGAAAGACGAAGGGCTGTTTATTTCTGAACCCAAAAAACCAGAAACCCACTATTCCATTTATGAAGATAGTCATGGTACGCATATTTTTGCCAATAACGATGTGAACTTGATGAATGAGTTAACAAACTTGTATGACCATCACTATCGTACATGGAAGCTCGATGGCCTTTACACGCCAGGTGAAAATTTTGTCGCGATTGCTCGCTTATTTGCTGAAGCGAAAGCAGCACTTGAAGCGGGAACTTGGTCAGAAGATCAAGCAGCTCATGCAACAGCTGAAATTGAAAAATTACATCCAACAGGTCGTGGCTTAGACAATGGTTTCTTTGATTTAAGTGCCGATGCAATAAAATAAATTGATTCATTTAAGGGGAAGAAGAACATGAAAGTAATGACAGAACGAACATTGAAGCGTCCCGAGGTGTTGGCTCCAGCCGGGACGCTAGAAAAACTAAAAGTCGCAATTCGTTACGGTGCCGATGCCGTTTATATCGGAGGGAATGCCTACGGTCTGCGTAGCCGCGCAGGAAATTTCACGCCAGAAGAAATGGCGGAAGGCGTAGCCTTTGCCCGCGAACATAATGCGAAAGTTTATGTCGCTGCCAATATGGTCACTCATGAAGGAAACCAGGAAGGGGCAGGAGCGTTTTTCAGAGAATTGCGAGACATCGGAATTTCAGCTGTGATTGTTTCCGATCCAGCTTTAATCGAAATTTGTGCGACAGAAGCACCAGGTTTACCTATCCATTTATCGACACAAGCTTCAGCAACCAACTATGAAACATTAGAATTTTGGAAAAATGAAGGCTTAGAACGTGTGGTATTAGCGCGCGAAGTTTCAATGGAGGAAGTTGCAGCGATTCGTGAAAATACGGACATTGAGATTGAAGCCTTTATTCATGGAGCAATGTGTATTTCATATTCAGGACGTTGTACTTTATCCAACCATATGTCGATGCGGGATGCCAATCGTGGCGGTTGCTCTCAATCTTGTCGTTGGAAATACGAGTTATTTGATATGCCTTTTGGGACAGAACGTCGGAGCAAAACCAGTGAAGGGGAAGTTGAAGAAGAGTTTTCAATGAGCGCCGTAGATATGTCTATGATTGAACATATTCCAGAATTAATTGAAAATGGTGTCGATAGTTTTAAAATTGAAGGCCGCATGAAATCCATTCACTATGTTTCGACAGTCGCTAATGTGTATAAAAAAGCCGTCGATTCTTACATGGAAGATCCTGAAAACTATGTCTGCCAACAAGAGTGGATTGATGAATTATGGAAAGTAGCACAACGTGAATTAGCAACTGGTTTTTATTACAATACACCAAGTGAAAATGAACAATTATTCGGCGAACGTCGTAAAATTCCACAATATAAATTTGTTGGCGAAGTGATTGCGTACAACGAAAAGACGCAAGTCGCGACAATTCGTCAACGGAACCTTTTCAGTGTCGGCGATGAAATTGAATTTTATGGTCCCGGGTTTACCCATTTCCACCAAACCGTTAAAGAGATGTATAATGAAGACGGTGAAGCGATCGATCGGGCACCTAATCCCATGATGTTATTAACAATGGAAGTGACGCAACCTGTTGCAGTCGGCGATATGATTCGTAAGAAAAAATAAACCAGCCAAAAGGAGGAGTAATTATGAGTGTCCGCGTGAATGATTTATTAAAATTACCGTCTTTGCGAGAAGCAACGGTACTTTCTGGTAAAAACCAATTGGACACATCTGTTGCTTCTCTTTCTTTTTTAGAAGTCTCTGATATGTCTTTGTTTTCGGAAAAACTTCACAAAACAAATGAATACCATGCTGGCGAAATTTTGATTGGTTCATTTTGTGCCATTCGTCATGATGTGGTGAAGCAATGTGAAACGATTCGGCATCTCCATGAATTAGGCGAAGTAGGCCTAATCTTGTACTACGTTGGGATTATCGTACCGAAAGTTGCAGAGGAAGTGATTCAATTAGCGGATTCTTTAGGTTTTATTTTAATCCAAATGCCTAAAAATGATCCCACATTACGCTACAACGAAGTCATTTATGAAGTCATGAAATTGTTAGTCAATAAAAATAAAATGGCTTCTTTTGCAACGGACCTCTTGGAAAAAGTTTCCCTTTTGCCTGAACAAAACCGCAGTGTGGAAATGACCTTGAAAATCCTATCCGATTTTTTAAAAGTCAACATTGCGTTAACCACCTATACCAATGAAATCATCAGCACCATCAATTGGCCGCGAAGCACGAAATTACCCTTAACCAAGTTACTTTATCAATCACAAGAGAAAGTAGCGTTGGGAGAAACGACCTACTTCATTACCTCGCAAAAACTTCCTCAGAAAGATGGACAAACATTGAAGCTTTACTTCATTCGAGAAGAAGAGCAGTTAACCTCTTTTGAGATGAATCAAGCGGTGGAAGTCGTTCAGATGGCTCTGAATTTATGGGGGAAAAACTATGACGAAGTCAGTGAGTATGCCTTAGTCCAAGCAATCATTAACGATGAAAGTGATAAGATGTACCAATTAGCCAAAAAATTAATGATTGATATTTCTTCTGTCGAAACGATGTGGCTTTTGCCTATTTGGCAACAAGGACAAGAAATCCACGCTATTCAGCAAGATTTGAAAGATTTCCTACGTTACTATTACCAAACAACGATTGTCCAGCAAACAGAAAATTACCTGATTGTTCTCTTAGGTAATTATTTACACAAACAGCCTGAAGCCACGATTAGTAAAGAATACTTGCAAGCCACAGACTATCAGGACTATTTAGGTGAAATCATCCTTTGTCCGAAAGTTCGTAACACGACTGAAGTGCGTGTCAGCTACCAAACTGCTAATCAAGTCGCGCCGTTTTTAAAGCGTGTCTATCCACAAAGAAAAGTGTTATCAATCGCGGAAATTCGTACAGTTCAACAAATGATGACGTGTCTCCAAGCAGGAGAAGAAGCCATCCAACAACGCTTAGCAGTTATCCAACCTCTCTTAAAAGAATCAGAGCAGTTAATGACATTAGGAACGTTTTTACTAGATGCAAGTAGTGATTTTAAAGAATGCGGCGAACGCCTATTTGTTCATAAAAATACGGTCAAATATCGTATCAGTAAAATTAATGAAGCGCTCGGCTATGATATGACTAACGCCGCCGAAGCCTATGAAGTCTATTTGGCGATGATCTTATATCGCTTGGTCACGAATGAATGAAAAAAGCAGACAATCGGCAGTAGCCGATTGTCTGCTTTTTTATTTTAAGCCAAAACTTCCTCGATATTTTTTTCAATTTGAAAAAGACCTATGACTGATTTTTCGTTATAATTGAAAAAATAATTAAGGAGGAATGAGAATGAAATTAAAAAACGAGCAACAACAATCGTGGCTTAGCTTAGCATTTGTTTGGGCGGGCGCAATGATTAGCGTGCCAGGATTAATTATTGGAGGAACGTTAGTTGCAGGCATGCCTTTATGGGAAGCTTTGTTAACAGGATTTATTGGTTACGGTATTATTGTTATTTTAATGATTTTACAAGGAATTCAAAGTTCCGACTTACAAGAACCTTCTGTCAAAGTCGCTTCTCAAGTGTTTGGCATTCAAGGTTCGCAAAAGATTATTTCCATTATTCTAGCGATTGCTTGCTTAGGTTGGTTTGGTTTGCAAGCCAATGTCAGCGGCGGCGCTTTCACGAACTTTTTAAAAATTTACGGCATTGATTTACCTGTGTCGCTTTCTTCCTTAATCTGGGGAGTTATCATGCTTATTTCGGCTCTTTATGGCATAAAAATATTGAAAATTCTGAATTATTTTGCGGTTCCTGTGTTAGTTCTGGTTTGTCTTTATGGCTTGGTGGCTTCGTTAAGAAACAACGGTTGGGAAGCTGTTAGTCAATATACACCTCAAACAGCAGGAAGCTTTATGTCAGGTCTTTCAATGACTGTCGGTTCTTTTGCATTAGGCGCAGTAATTGCTGGAGATTACTCTCAATATGTTTCTTCTCGTAAAGATGTGGTTAAAGCGGCCACCTTAGGGATTTTACCGACAGGCTTGTTGATGATTGGCGTTGGTGCGGTCTTGACCATTGCTTCGAACACCGCAGATATCACGGAAGTTTTTATGAATCTCGGTTTTCCAGTTTTAGGAATTATTGCGCTAATTTTAGCAACTTGGACCACGAATGCCGTGAATGCTTTTTCTGGCGGACTGGCCTTGATTAATGTCTTTGATATTCCAAAAGAAAAAGAAAAAGTCGCTGTCGGTGCGGCCGGCGCCATTGGAACCTTATTAGCAGTTGTGGGGATCTTAAATTACTTTACGCCGATTATGTCTGTCCTTTCTGCGATGGTTCCACCAGTGGCTGGTGTAATGATTGTTGCCTATTGGTTGATTAACAAAGGCGATCGAACCAAATGGCAGCCAACGCCTGGCGTGAATAAATTAGGTGTTTTTTCATGGCTAATTGGTGCTGCAGTGGGGGGCATTCCGGTGATTATGAGTTTCTTTCCCAATGCCCCTCAATTGCCTAACCAACCGCTAATTGGCATTGTTTTATCGTTTGTTATTTATTATTTCGGTGCAAAACGTCAACAGACGAACACCGAATCATTAGAAATGGAATGAAGAAGAGGAGTGTCGGAGAATGCGTTATTTAGATGCAGAAGCAATTGAGAATATAGCTACAGGAGCAGCTTTTTTAGGGACAGGAGGTGGCGGTGATCCCTACATTGGTAAAATGATGGCTTTGTCCGCCATCGAAGAAAACGGACCTGTCAAACTGGTTTCTCCAGAAGAAATTGCCGCGGAGGATTTTTTCCTACCCGCCGCAATGATGGGTGCCCCATCTGTCGCAATTGAAAAATTTCCCAAAGGCGACGAATTCGTCCGTGTCTTTGAGAAGTTAGGAAAATATTTAGACCAAGAAACGATTGCGGGAACCTTTCCAATGGAAGCTGGGGGCGTCAATTCAATGATTCCAATTGTTGTTGCAGCGAAGCTAGGCATTCCCTTGGTGGATTGTGATGGTATGGGTCGGGCCTTTCCAGAATTGCCTATGGTAACGTTCCATTTGAATGGGATGTCAGCGACCCCTATGGCAATTACCGATGAAAAAGGAAATATTGGCATTATGGAAACGATTGATAATACTTGGACAGAACGTCTTGCTCGTGTTCAAACGGTTGAAATGGGCGCCAGTGCTTTAGTGAGCATTTATCCCGCGACAGGCAAACAATTACAAGACTATGGTATTCACAACATCGTGACATTATCAGAAGAAATTGGCAAAGTGATTCGAGGTACCTATGCAGATGAACAAGAAAAACGCCAAGCATTAGTAGAAGTTACGGATGGCTTTGAATTGTTCCAAGGAAAAATTCTAGATGTGGAACGAGAAGTAAAAGGTGGCTTCAATTTGGGACGTGTCAAATTGAGTGGCTTAAACAGTGATGCTGGTTCAGAAGCAGTCGTCCATTTTCAAAATGAAAATTTAATTGCCGAGAAAGATGGTCAGGTGATTGCGATGACGCCTGATTTGATTTGTATGGTAGATTTAGAAACTTTAACGCCTGTGACAACAGAAAGCTTGAAATACGGCAAACGTGTCCAAGTAATGGGCTTGAAAGCGAATGCCGCTTGGCGAACGAAAAAAGGTATCGAAACAGTGGGTCCTCGGTATTTCGGCTACGAAATGGATTATCAACCACTAGAAAACTTAGTAGCGAAGGAGGAAAAATAAATGTATAAAATCGGTATCGATGTCGGCGGCACAAATACAGATGCTGTTATTTTAGATCATCAATTAAACTTGATTCATTCAGTGAAAGTTCCAACAACCGATGATATTCAAACAGGGATTGCCGGTGCCTTAAATAAAGTCTTGGCAGAATCAGCAGTGGACCCAACCAAAGTCACACATGCAATGTTGGGCACGACCCAATGTACGAATGCCATTGTTGAGCGAAAAAAATTAGCAAAAGTTGGGGTCCTTCGTTTGGGCTATCCAGCAACCGCTTCGGTCTTGCCTTACACAGCTTGGCCCAAGGATTTAGTGGCCACTCTTTCAGAAACGTATGCTTTAGCACATGGCGGCTACGAATATGATGGACAACCATTGACTGCACTGGACGAAGAAGAATTACGTGGGATTTTGGCCTCTTGGCGAGGAGAAGTAGAGGCAATCGCAGTAATTGGCGTTTTTTCTTCTTTAAAAAATGACCAAGAATTGTTTGTTCAAGCACTTGCGAAGGAAGTGTTAGGGGCAGATGTTCCTGTATCTTGCTCCTCAATGATTGGGTCTGTCGGTTTAATTGAACGGGAAAATGCGACAATTTTGAATGCTGCGTTGCACAAAGTAATTAAAGTGACCAGCGAGGGCTTTGAACAAGCCTTAGAACAAGAAAAAATTCATCACGCCCAAGTGTACTTATGTCAAAATGATGGTACGTTAATGTCGTTAACGTATGCCAAACAGTTTCCTATTTTAACCATTGCTTGTGGACCAACCAATAGTATTCGTGGGGCTTCTTACTTAGCCGGCTTGAAAGATGCGGTTGTTTTAGATGTTGGTGGCACAACGTCAGACATTGGCGTGTTAGTGGATGGCTTTCCAAGAGAATCTTCACTGGCCGTTGATGTTGGCGGGGTACGGACTAATTTTAGAATGCCAGATATCGTGTCAATCGGTGTCGGCGGCGGCAGTCTAGTGCGTGAACAACCAGATGGTTCTGTGACAGTTGGCCCCGATAGTGTCGGCTACCGTATTACACAAGAGGCCCTTGTTTTTGGCGGCACACAATTAACGACCACTGATATTGCGGTTCGCTTAGGCCATGCCCAAGTCGGTGATCCTAGCAAAGTGGCTCATTTAGACCAAGCGTTTGCGGAAAAAGTGTACCAAAAAATTGGCGAATTGGTCAGTGAAGCGATTGATCGCATGAAGACCAGTTCCGCAGACGTGACGGTCGTTTTAGTTGGTGGTGGGAGTATTATCATCCCCGAAGAATTGACAGGCGTTAAAGCGCTAATTCGCAACGAAAACGGAGCAGTGGCGAATGCCATCGGTGCCTCTATCGCTCAGATTAGCGGACAATACGAACAAATTTATGTCTATTCAAAAATCCAACGGGATGCGGCGTTGACTGATGCCCAAGAAAAAGCCGTCCAACAAGCTGAACTTGCGGGTGCAGTCCCTGGCACAATCGAGTTAGTCGAGGTGGAAGAAACACCACTTGCCTATCATCCAGAAAATGCAACCCGCTTACGAGTAAAAGTGGTTGGGAATATGTACTAAAAGAAAGGAAATCCTCTGGCATATGAGGGTTTCCTTTTTGTGCTATAGTAAAAGAAAAAGAAGGAGGAATAACTATGGCTAAATTATTCGCCTACCAAATTGGTCAAAACCCTCGTATTCAAACGGACCTTTTGGTAGATCCTCAGCTGTTTGAAGATGAGCATGGCTGTATGGGTGCAGTGGGCTTCGGGTTAGCAGATTGTGTTCAAACCGGAATGTTTACAGATATTGAAGTGATAAAACGGTATCTTCACGAAGCAACCTACGTTTTTATTAATGGTGACTTTGACCGACTAAGTTATTTAGAAATTGGGATTGCACTTTCCTTAGGCAAAACACTTTACGTCATTACAATGAATCCAAACGTAACGAAAGAAGATTTAGGAATTCCCTTCGACAATGCTACGATTGAATTCCTTTCCCCCAGTGCTTTTACGGAACGAATCAATAAAACAGAAGCAGCAGAAAACTAAACAAAAGTAAGTAATACGACTGTCTTTTTTTGCTATTTTTTGCGATAATAAGGGAGAAAGTTCAAATTGAAAGGGAGCCAGAATAAATGAAAACCTATGATTATATTGTTATTGGTGGCGGTAGTGGCGGGATTGCTTCTGCTAACCGCGCAGGAATGCACGGAGCCAACGTCCTTTTAATTGAGGGCAACGAAATTGGTGGGACCTGTGTCAACGTTGGTTGTGTGCCTAAAAAAGTCATGTGGCAAGCCAGCAGCATGATGGAAATGATGGAAAGAGACACAGCAGGCTACGGGTTTGATGTTGAAATCAAAAATTTTAGCTTTAAACAATTAGTTGAAAATCGTGAAAAATATATTGACTTCTTACATGGTGCGTATAATCGTGGTTTAGACAGTAACAACATTGAACGTATCCATGGTTACGCTACGTTTACTGGGGAGCAAACAATTGAAGTCAATGGAACAGAATATACGGCGCCACACATTTTAATCGCGACAGGTGGTCGTCCGAAAAAACTAGGTATTCCAGGAGAAGAATATGCCTTAGATTCAAACGGCTTCTTTGCGTTAGAAGAAATGCCAAAACGTGTGGTCTTTGTGGGTGCAGGGTACATCGCAGCCGAATTAGCAGGAACCTTACATGGCTTAGGTGCAGAAACACATTGGGCCTTCCGTCATGAACGACCATTACGAAGCTTTGATGACATGCTTTCTGAAAAAGTCGTAGAACGCTATCAAGAAATGGGCATGCAAATTCATCCGAATGCAACACCAGCTAAAATTGAAAAAACGGCGCAGAATGAGTACGTTATTACATTTGAAAATGGTGAATCAATCACGACAGATGCCGTGATTTTCGGGACAGGCCGTCAGCCGAACACGGATCAATTAGGCTTAGAAAATACGAAAGTAGCCCTTGATGAAAAAGGCTACGTCAAAGTAGATAAATTCCAAAATACCACGCAAAATGGCATCTACGCAGTCGGCGATGTCATTGGGAAAATCGACTTAACGCCAGTCGCAATTGCCGCTGGTCGGCACCTGTCTGAACGCTTATTTAACGGACAAACCGATTTATATTTGGATTATAACTTGGTACCAACGGTGGTCTTTACCCATCCACCAGTTGCGACAATTGGCTTGACGGAAAAAGCAGCGCTTGAAGAATATGGTGAAGACCAAGTGAAAATCTATCGCTCTAGCTTTACACCAATGTATTTTGCTTTAGGAGAATACCGTCAAAAATGCGATATGAAATTAATCTGTGTCGGCAAAGAAGAAAAAATTGTCGGTTTGCATGGCATCGGCATCGGTGTTGACGAAATGCTACAAGGCTTTGCAGTCGCTATTAAAATGGGTGCGACAAAAGCAGATTTTGATAATACTGTTGCGATTCATCCAACAGGCTCAGAAGAATTTGTAACAATGCGATAAAAGGAGAATAAACCCCGAAAAAGAGCGTTGCATTAGCAACGCTCTTTTTTGAATACACGAGTTATTTCATTCAATTTATAACCAATTGGGTGCTGACAAACGTGATGAAATTAGCTATTTTCTATTATCAGTTGCAACATTTTTTTCATTAAAATGTTGATATAAGGAAGTATCAGAAACGAGTAATTCAATGATTTCAGATTTATCTATAATAGTAATTCTTTGTCGAGACAAAAACGCAATAAATTGTGGTAAAAATCTTTTGGCATAGATATCTAAATATAACTTTGTGGTTTGATTATTATAGGTGACTAGTAAGTAAAAATAGTCGGGACTACTATCAAAAGCGGACGCTCTTATCTTTTTGGTATAAATGATTTCTATGGATTCAATTTCAGAATAAGGAATTTTTATTTGTGTAGAACTGTTTTTTATGCATTCAATGATTTTCAGAATCGGGTTTCTGGAGAATTGATGGACCATAATATCTTGTTGGTTAATTATCCAATAATCTGAAAAGATGATTGGAAAAACTAAAAGTAGACCGATAAATATGATTGCACTAAACAACCAAAAAGGTTGATAACCAAAACCAGTAAGTAGCAAAGAGAAACAAGTCCAAACAATACAAAATAAAATTCCTTTTTTTAGATTATAAATTTTTCCAACAACTTGGGGCTTTTTAAAATAAGGACTACCTTGGATTAGCTCATCAATAGAAATATTGTATAAATCAGAAAGCATCAGTAAATTATCAATTGAAGGGATGGATTGTCCAGTTTCCCATTTGGAAACAGCTTGTGTAGTGACATGTAATTTTTGGGCAATTTGTTCTTGCGTATAGTGATTATTTATTCTCCGTGTTTTTAAAATAGTTTGGATTAACATTATTCGTTACCTCCTTGATTTTAGAGTAGTCTATTCCGCTATATGTTTCAATCAACTAGTGGTTAATAAGCAAATAATTGCTATTAAATAAACAATAACATCTTTTAACTACTGACTTTTCCAAGAAATATGCTATGATTAAAAAAATCAGCAAAACAGAGGGTAGGGAGTTAGAGGATGGATAAAATTAGAATCAACAACTTGAAATTTTTCACAAAAAATGGTGTTTTGGCAGAAGAAAAACGTCTAGGACAGCAAGTAGAAATCGACCTTGAAATGCAGTTGTCGTTAGCCGAGGCAGGGCGAACAGATGATGTCACCCAAACCGTCAATTATGCCGAAGTGAATGAATTGATTGCCCAACGAGTAAACAATCACTCGTACGATTTAATCGAAGGTTTAGCGAGTGCTATTTTAGATGATATTTCTGCAGATTATCAAGAACAATTGAACAAAATTATCATTAAAATTAGAAAATATAGTGTGCCGATGCCCGGCCTTTTTGACAATATTGAAATTGAAATGGAGCGAGAAGTATAGATGATTGGCTATGTAGCATTAGGTAGTAACGTCGGCGATCCGTACGCAAATTTAGTGAAAGCCCGCAATTATTTAAACGAAGACCCGCAGATTCAGGTCGTGGCTTCTTCAAAACTTTATGAAACGGATCCTTACGGTTATACAGACCAAGATGATTTTTTGAACGCCGTATTGAAAATTGATACTAGCTATACCGCTGAAGAGTTATTGGCTGTTACCCAAGGGATTGAGCAAGCAATGAAACGTAAAAAATTAATTCACTGGGGTCCGCGGATTATTGATATTGATATTTTATTATTAGGGGAGCAGTCAGTCACGTTGCCCCACTTACAAGTTCCTCATCAAGAATTAACAAAACGGTCATTTGTTTTGATTCCCTTAAGTGATGTTTACGCAGAGGAACAACTATTGGGCACGCCAATAGCTACGTGGATTCAGCGCAGTGGCAATCAAGAAGAAGTGCGAGTAAGCGAAAAGGAATGGTAGAGATGGAGCAGGAAAAACAAGCGCAAATTGAGCAGGCAGTTACCACAATCTTAGAAGCAGTGGGGGAAGATACTCAACGGTCAGGACTCATTGATACACCCAAACGTGTAGCTAAAATGTATGCAGAAGTTTTTAGTGGATTAACCGAACCTGAATTTGACGATTATAAATTATTTGATAGCTTAAATGAAGGCGAAATGGTTCTAGTAAAAGATATTGCCTTTTATTCAATGTGTGAACACCATTTATTGCCATTTTATGGAAAAGTACATGTCGCTTATCTGCCAGAAGGTGGCAAAGTATTGGGACTAAGCAAGTTACCAAGATTAGTAGAACATTGTGCCAAACGTCCCACAGTTCAAGAAGATTTAACAGTGACAATTGCCCGCAAACTTCAAGAAAATATTCCCGTTAAAGGCATTGCAGTAGCCATTGAAGCGGAACATATGTGTATGACGATGCGCGGCGTGAAAACACCACAAAGTAGCACCAAAACATTTCAATTTACCGGACTATTTAAAGAACAAGAGTGGAAAAATCAATTTTTAATGGAGATACGTTAGAAAATGGAAATTATTGTTGGCACGAATAACCAAGGTAAGTTAAAAGAAATGCAATCAGGACTTAAGGACCCCGCTATTCAACTTGTCTCTTATCGAAAGTATACAACCAGTCAAGAACAACCTGCAGAAACTGGCACTACGTATGCTGAAAATGCTTATCTAAAAGCTCGCTTTTTCCAACAATTAATTGGCCGCCCAGTGTTAGGTGATGATGGCGGCTTAACGTTAACTGCTTTTCCTGATTTATTAGGTATTCATACAAGCCGCTTTTTCCATTCAGCCAATCCGGAAGAACAGAACCGCGAACTGTTGCACTTATTTGAAGGGCGACAGTCGACTCGAGAGTTAACCTTATCAGCCACGTTGGTCTATGTACTCGATGACGACAAACTGTTGCAAACGGAAGCCACTTTGACTGGTGAATTAGTTGAACCGCACGGTACAGGTGGTTATGGCTTTGATCCGATTATTTATTTACCAGATCGAGGCAAAACCTTAGCGGAGTTGTCCACGAGTGAACGAATGAAGATAAGTCCTAGAATGCGGGCTTTACGAAAGATGATTCAGCAGATAAAGGAGCAATGTGACAATGATTGATTTAAAAAAGAATTACCAAATTATGGGGATTGTCAACACGACCCCCGACTCTTTTTCTGATGGCGGTAGCTACACAACGGTCGACGTGGCCTATCAACATGCGCTTCATCTACTAGAAGCGGGGGCCGATATTTTAGACATTGGCGGCCAATCCACACGTCCTGGCTACGAAGAAGTTTCTCCACAAGTTGAGGTAGACCGAGTATTACCATTAATAAAAAAAATACGTGAGACTTCTCTAGCGCCGATTTCTGTGGATACCTACTATCCCGAAGTAGCAGAAGCCGCGATCCAAGCTGGCGCCACAATGATTAATGACATCAAAGGATTAGACACTCCGAGGATGGCAGAAGTCCTCGCACAATATCCTGAAGTCCAAGTTGTGATTATGCATTCTAGAAAACGCCAATCGCTTTCTTTAAAAGAAGAGTTGCACCAATTTTATACAGAAAAAATTGAACAATGCCAAAAATATGGGCTTTCCTTAGAAAAAATTTGTTTCGATCCAGGGATTGGCTTTCATAAAACTGTCGCAGAAAACCTTCAACTGTTAAAAGATCCTAACGCCTTTCGCTACCAAGATTATCCGTTACTATACGGCGTTTCTCGCAAACGAACCATCGGCGCTTTAACGAACGAACCAGAACCAGCCAACCGTGATTTTGGCTCAGCCGCTGCTTCCTTGTATGCAGCACAACAAGGCGTAGAAATTTTACGTGTTCATAATGTCCAAGGCTTAAAACAAACATTTGATGTCTGGCGAGCATTGTCGGAGAAGGAGTAAGGGCGGAGCAATAGACTAAACAGACCGACCATCAAAAAAGATGGTCGGTCTGTTTAGTCTAAAAAATTTTAGTTGGCTGAATCGTTTTATCCCAGTAAACGGTGCGCGATTTTTATTACAAAAGAAAGCGGCTGTTGAATAATCAGGAAAGTAAGCGTATTCTAGGAAGGTACAAATGTGTTATACTACACAAGTGGGAAGTTTATGACGGTGGCAATTTCTCAAAAAAAGGGGGACTGCCAATGTTTTTGCTTGTTTGCTCTTTCCCTAGAAAGGAATAGTAGTGACTGTCTTTGAAGCATTGATGCTTGCGATTGCTTTCGCAACATTAATTGTCAAAATCAGTAATAAAAACGACAAAAAATAAACCCGTCATAACTTTTAGCGAAGATTGACGGGTTTATTTATCCACAATTAAAGCTACCGTCTTAAACGGTCTACCCGAGAGCGTATGTCTAGTACGCTCTCTTCGTGTTTATTATAGCAAGTTGAAACGGAAAAGTCGAATAGTAAATAAAAAAGTAAGCGTATTCTAGGAAGGCATAAATGTGTTATACTACACAAGTAGGAAGTTTATGACGGTGGCAATTTCTCAAAAAAAGGGGGACTGCCAATGTTTTTGCTTGTTTGCTCTTTCCCTAGAAAGGAATAGCAGTGACTGTCTTTGAAGCATTGATGCTTGCGATCGCTTTCGCAACATTAATTGTCAAAATCAGTAATAAAAACAACAAAAAATAAACCCGTCATAACCTTTAGCTGGGATTGACGGGTTTATTTCCGTATTAAAATCAAGCTACCGTCTTAAACGGTCTACCCGAGAGCGTATGTCTAGTACGCTCTCTTCGTGTTTATTATAGCAAGTTGAAACGGAAAAGTCGAATAGTAAATCATATATGCGTGTTCAGTTGAAGCCTAATTAAACAGCAAAAGAAAAGTTTTGTAAAAACTTTTGAGCAATTTCGTAAAATGTTTCTTCGTCTAACGTATCTACATACTTTATTCTGCGTTGTGCCTGTTCTGTATAGTCGAGTGAATAGACTTGGAGCGTATTCACTTTACTTACTGCATTATCGGAGGTATGAAGTTTTTCGCTATAAATAGGGACAAGAAAAGGACGTTCCTTATCCAACGAGGTTATTGGACAGACAATAACTAAATTTGTTGAAATATTGTAACTGTCTTTGCTCATTACGAGAGCAGGTCGTCGTTTTCTGATTTCATAACCTTTAGAAGGCGCAAAGTCGATAATAACAATATCTCTTTGAGTTGGTTTATAGCCCATCAATTTCTCCTCCGCTAGGTGAATAATCAATCGCTAATTCAGGAAGATAAAACTCTCCTTCAGCAGTATTTTCAAAAAAATCTTCTACTTTTGGAATCAATGCGATGGAGCCATTATTTTTGCGAAGAATAACAAATTCTTCCCCTTCTTTAACTCCTAAAGTAGCAGGAATTGTTATAACTAATGAGTTTCCTTGTTTTCTTGTTTTTGTTGATGTCATAGCTAACACCTCCATTTTTTAATTAGTATAACATGTATTCACTAGGTAATACAAATTAGAGATGGAATGAAGCATCAAAAGTAGTTAAGTTGTATAAGTAACAACATTAATTGTCAAAATCAGTAATAAAAACGACAAAAAATAAACCCGTCATAATCTTTAGCCAGGATTAACGGGTTTATTTCCTAATTAATTCAGCTACCGTCTTAAACGGTCTACCAGAGAGCGTATGTCTAGTACGCTCTCTTCGTTTTTATTATACCAAGGTATCACCTAAAAAGCTAGCCGCTAAATCCTCAATAGGATCCAGCGGCTTTTTTAATTTTCTCTTGTCAAAATCGTTTGTGTAATTTCATACAATTGTTCTTTCGCTTGGGCCTTTGTTTCAGGAAGTTTGCTGATTTCTTTCAGCGCTTTTTCTGTGTAATGAGTGGCTAATTGTTGGGCCTTTTCTACGCCACCTAGTTCATGGACAAGACGATAAATTTCCTGTGTTTCTTCATCGGTCAAGGCTTCTTTTTTCATTAAAAGTGGCAACAAGACTTCACGATTGGCTTCAAGTGCATAAATCAAGGGCAAAGAATACACGCCTTGACGTACGTCTTCTAAGACGGGTTTGCCGATAGCATCGGCAGTTTGCGTATAGTCCAAAATATCATCAATAATTTGAAAAGCCAGTCCGATGTTTTCGCCGATTTCACCACAACGTTTGGCAAAACGTTGGGAGGTGCCACTTTCATAGGCACCGACAAAACAACTTAGCGCAAACAGTTCCGCAGTTTTCCCGGAAATATTTTTTAAATATTGGTCAATCGTTACCTCGAAATTATAGCGATTGTCCATTTGACCAAGCTCACCAGTCAGGACTTTTTCCATACTGCGCGAATTTAATTGAATGCTTTTTAATGAAGAAGAATAATCAGATAAGAGCTTGAAACAGCAAACAAAAAGATAATCGCCTGTATACACGGCTGTGCTATTCCCAAAGCGCGAACGCAATGTTGGCAAGCCACGACGCGTATCGGCTTCGTCGACAATATCGTCGTGAACTAACGTGGCGGTATGCAGTAATTCAATGGAAGCCGCTAACGCTGTCGCCTTTTTAGGGTCCCGCTGTTCACCAAAATAAGAGAACAACAGTTGGTAGGCTGGACGTAGCAATTTGCCGCCAGAATGAATCATATCATGGACAGCAGCTTGAATCTCTTGATTATCGATTTGAACCGCTTGTTCCATCAAGCGAAGAGTAGTTGTTAATTCTTTTGATAACGTAGGATAGGTATTCCACATAGGATGTATATTCATAAGATGACTCCTTTAATTGTGGCGGACAGGTTTTCAATTAGAAAAATTGACTCCACTTATGTTTCGTTGTTTGTTCATAATTCAGTTGGAATTTTCGTAACGTCTGGACATGTTGTAGTAAATAATTAGCGGCAATCCCAATCGCAATCCCCGAAAGTAACCCAAACAGAGATAGAAATGGTAAGTACAGCATCGGCGCCCACGAATGAGCAAAGAAAGAGGTCGTTAGCAACTGACCAACGTTGTGTAAGAAACCACCAACGGCACTAATCCCGATAATGCTGACCCGTTTTGGCCCCAGCTGCTTGACAAGCAACATGCCGAAATAACTTAATAAGGCACCACTGGCACTATAGAAAAAGGTCGAAAGTGTACCGCCCAGTAATGTCGTTAAAATCAAACGTAAACAGACTAGGAAAAAACTATCACGCTTACGCATGGTGAAAATCGCAATAATAGTAATTAAATTTGCTAGACCGAGCTTTGCCCCAGGAGCAAATGCGAAAGGGTAAGGAATCATATTTTCGATTAAGCCAATAATGACCCCTTGGGCAACGAGCATAGCAATATAAATATTCTTGTGTAATTTGCTCATAGTTGTCGTGCTTAATAAATTAAGCTACCGTCTTCACTCCCATCAGAAGCTTCCACGGTGATAAACAAATTGTGGGGTAGACAGGCAATCGGGGTTTCACCAGGTTTGGAAATCCAGCCTCGCCGAACATCCACTAAGTCAGCACAGTTGGCTTCCTTCACGCGGATACGATCACCATCTACTTCAATCAGGTTGTAATCACCGTCTTTTGCTTCGTATTTATATGTATAATGCGGGCCGTCCTTTTTTAAGTCAAAGACTTTGATTACTTTGTTGTCTACTTTCAAGACTGCTTGATACGTAGCCGCTTCTTGACCACGGTTTTGCATGGCAAAAACAACAAGGGGCAGAAAAGAACCAAGAACTAAAACAGCAATAATAATAACGTCCCATGTTTTCAAGCGACTTTTCTTAATGAATTCTTTGATCGTCATTTTCTTCTCTCTCCTTTGGTGTTTTTTTCTTGTCTATCATAACACAGTGAACGAGCTTGGAACAAAAATTATTTTGAATTTTTGTTCCAAGCTCAAAAACTGATAAACGGCGGGAACAGAACCAACACTACGCGTTGCTCCGATCTCAACAACTTCTAAGAGCTAAAGCTCTAAGAGTTGAAGGTCCTTCGGAAATAAGCCGAAATTGTTGAGAATCACGAAGAACGTAGTGATTCGATGATGAACAATACCTACTTGGTCTCCAAAAATTAAAGAGCACCGAGTAGGTATCATGCAACATCAACTCTTTCCTCGTTGTGTTTTATGACAATTTTCGGAAATTCCTTCTTATTGCTGAGAAACACTATTTGCAAAGCAAATAGATGTTGAACAGTACCTACTTGGTTCTCGGAGCTAAACGATTCTGTCCCGACCTCAGTTGAGCCACCATATTATATAAAAGAAAATATGTGGGACAAAAGTCATGCTTGACTGCTGTCCCACATACTAAATCCTATGATAGTCAGCTGGAGACATGTGTCTCAGCTTTTGCTCGTAGTTGTCAATCGATGATCGATTGCTTACTTACCGCCGTATCTAGCTTTCGGGGTACCATACCACGCTTTACCAAGTTTGCGTTGAATCCATGGAATTACCCAGCGGTCTAAACCGACAGCACGGCCTGAACCGTTCATCAAAGCAAAAGCGACAAAGATAAACCAGATATTTACCCAATAGAACATGCCAGATAAACAGAAGGCAATTGTTAAACCAATTGTAGCAGCACTTGATAACCAAGTGAATAAACCAGCAATCAATGCTAAAGCAATACATACTTCAACGATTGTCATGAATTTTTGCATGAACAAAGCAACTTCTTGGTTTGGCATCATAAATTTCATTACGCTTTCGAACCATTTAGGCATGTGATCAAACACTTGCATTGGTGTTTCGCCGTAAGCGTAGCTTAAACCAAAGTGCGCTGCTTGTGTTGCCGCATCGGCACCACCGCTTGCCGCCGCATCCGCCGCACCACTTGCAGCAGTTGTTGCTGTTTCAGTTGCTTGAGAAGCACCTGTTGTTACTTGTTCTTGTAACCAAGGGAATGGGAAAACGACTTTATCTGTGAACCAAGAACCGTCACCAAACCAAGTGCTTGGTTTCAAGTAATCGCCGTTGCCGACAATTTTCTTCATTGATTCGACTAACCAAACCATACCATAGAAGACACGTAGCGGAACACTCCACAAGACATTGCCGTAACGAGACGTATGTCCGCGAGCAACAGAACGATCATCTTTAATATGGAAGATTTCGTGCATAATGTATTGGAACATGTAGTAACCAGAACGAATATCAAAGAAGTATTTCAAGTTAACGATATGTTTCATAATGATGGCTAAGAAACCACTCAAATGAATTTTATCGAATAAGTTGGCAACGCCCCATTTCGCGCCGATGGAAACCATGAATCCTTGGTAGTTTCCTTTAAAGGCATGTTTTTCGCCGCCTTTAATATCTGCAACGATGTTGGCAGCTGCAGTATGACCTGTTTGTTCAGCTGCTTGAACGATTTGAGGAGTTGGTGTATTTGGTGTTTCTTCGTAATAAACCAAGTCACCAATGATATAAATGTTTTTGTCTTCGTAACCTTTTGCTTGCATGTATTCATTCGCAACTAAACGACTACCACGGGCTGCTTCTAAACCAAAGTCAGCGGCATCAGAAGTTGCTTTCACACCAGCTGTCCAGATTAACGTATGCGTTGGTACTTCAGAACCATCTTTTAATTTAATGTGATCTGCTGCAACTTCAACGATTGGTGAGTTCAATAATAATTGAACATTTTTCTTTTCTAGATAACGTTCTGCTTTGGCAGCATCGTTACGAGATAACATGTTTAAGATGGTTGGCATTGCTTCAACAACCATTAATGTAATTTCGTCTGGATCAATTTTGGCATCTTTCGCTAAACGATCTTTCCAGTCGATTAATTCGCCGACCATTTCGATCCCAGTAAAACCAGAACCACAGACAACGAATGTTAACATTGCTTTGCGTACTTCAGCATCTGGTTCGATGGCTGCTTTAGCAACGGTTGCTTCAATGTGATGACGAATTTTCACTGCGTCATCAAATGACCATAAGGTGAAACCATTTTCTTTCACGCCTGGTGTTCCAAAGTCGTTTGGTTCGCCACCCATACCCAGAATTAACTGGTCAAATGGATAAGAACCTGCTAAAGTTTTCACAACTTTGTTTTCTTTGTCGATCCCAGTAACAGTATCTGTTACCAATTTTACGTTTTTCTTGCGTGAGAACAAACGTTGTAAGTCGTATTGAATTGCTTCTGGTTCAACACGTCCGCCTGCTACTTCATGCAATTCGGTCATCATAGTGTGGTAAGAATGGCGATCAATCAATGTGATTGTTACGTCCGTATCTTTTTTAAATTTCTTTGCTAGAAATTTAGTAGCTGAAACGCCAGCATACCCAGCACCTACAACGACAATATTTTGCTTTGTCATTGACAATCCGCTCCTTAATATTGTAAGTAGTAAAATAGTGATAATGATTAATAAGTACACAATCGACTAACATTATATAAGTATTTCACGAATTTGTCTAATATAAATTTTAATTGTCAACAAATTTACTCCAACGATGAGTTTTTGATGAAAAAAAGACCGAAATGTAAATATTTTTAGGGGATGGTCTTGACAACGTTTTTAAAACCATTATAATGTGTAATGTATCACAAACTTTTGATGTTTGTGAAAATCAGGAAAGAAAAGGTGACTATCAATGAAAGTGAATAAATTTGTTAAAGGTTTTGCGGCAATTGCATTATTTAGTTTAGTATTAGCAGGCTGTGGCGCAGACAAGAAAGACAACACAACGAACTCTTCTAGCGCAGCATCTTCAGAAACGAAAAAATCAACTGAATCATCAGCACCAGCGAAAAAAGTTGCCGGTGGCGATTTAAAAGATGGTACGTATAAATTAGAAGAAAAAAATGAAAAAAATGGTTACCGTGCAGTCTTTGAAATGACTGTAAAAGACGGCAAAATCACTGAATCTAAATATGACAACATCAATGCTGACGGCAAATCTAAAACAGAAGACACTAAGTATGAAGAAAGCATGAAAGCAAAATCTGGTGTTGGACCAAAAGAATACATCAAACAATTAAACGATTCTTTTGTTAAAGCACAAAGCGCAAGCGGTGTGGAAGTAGTAACTGGTGCGACTCATTCATCTGAATCATTCCAAAACTACGCACAACAATTAATCCAAGCAGCACAAGCTGGTAACACAGACACAATCGAAATCGACAATGGCGCAACATTGAAAGATGGTACGTACTCATTGAAAGAAAAAAATGACTCAAACGGCTACCACACAACATTCTCAATGACTGTGAAAGATGGTAAAGTGACTGAATCTAACTACGATAACGTGAACGCTGACGGCAAATCTAAAAAAGATGACACTGAATACGAAAGCAAAATGAAAGACGTTACTGGCGTTGGACCAAAAGAATATATCGAAACATTAAACAAAGAATTTGTTAAAGCAATGGGCGAAGAAGACGGCTCACCTGCAGGTGTTGAAGTGGTAACTGGTGCAACACACAGCACACATTCATTCATCAACTACGCACAACAATTAGTGAACGCTGCTGAAAAAGGCGACACAACTGAAATCGTTGTTGACAACATCGTAACAAAATAAGTAATAATAAATGAATCGTGAAGTAGTTCCTGAAACGCTTTTCAGCAATTACTTGACACCATTGAGGGGTTGGGAAAAAGTCGGTTGGCTGACTTTCCCGCCCCTTTTTCTTCGCTAGTTCTGTCCATCATTTCACAAATTTTTTTCACAGAAATTTGTGAATTTCCAAGAGAAAGACTTTTCATTTTTTCCAAAAAAGGCTACTATGCAAGAGAACTTATTTTTTAATTAAAGAAGGAAAGAAGAGGGAATCCTATGAAAAAGAAACTTCTGCTCATGGTGAGTGTTCTAGCAGTGCTGTTTGTGGCAGCTGCTTGTTCCTCAAAACCAGAAGCGAAAATTAATACAGAACCATACTCTGACCGTCAAACAATGCTTGGTACCTACGTTCAAATTCGCATCTACGATGATGGCAAAGAAGACGTCTTACCGAAAGCTTTTGCCCGTGTCAAAGAACTAGGCGATAAAATCACCGTCAACCAACCAGGTTCAGAAATTGATGAAATCAACCAAGAAGCAGGCGTGAAACCAGTCAAAGTCTCAGATGACCTGTATCCTTTGTTGAAAAAAGCCTATGAATATAGCAAAGACTCCCGCGGCGGCTTCGACATGGCAATTGGTCCAATCACCTCTATGTGGCACATTGGCTTCGATGATGCCCGCAAACCAAGCCAAGCCGAAATTGATCAAGCCTTGAAACTTGTCGATTACACGAAAGTCAAATTCAACGACAAAGAGCAAACCGTTTACCTTGAAGAAAAAGGCATGCAATTGGATTTAGGCGCAATTGCCAAAGGCTTCATCACCGATGAAGTCGTGAAAGTTCTGAAAGATAACGGCGTCACTACCGCTATCGTCGATTTAGGCGGGAATGTTTACGTCTTAGGACACAGCCCACGTGGCAAAGACATGGACTGGACAGTCGGCATTCAAGACCCGAATAAAGCCCGCAACACTGTTTTAGGTCAAGTCAAAGAAAGCAACAAAACCTTAGTCACATCAGGAATTTATGAACGCTACTTAAAAGTCGATGGCAAAACGTACCACCATCTCTTCGATCGTGAAACTGGCTATCCGTTTGATAACGACATCGCAGGTGTCACCATTATCACCGACAAATCCATCGATGGTGATGGTCTCTCAACAGCCGTCTTCTCAATGGGCGTCAAAAAAGGACTGGAATATGTCGAAAGTCTGAAAGGAACCGATGCCATTTTCGTCACAAAAGACGACAAAGTCTACATCAGCAAAGATATCGAAGGCAACTTTGAAATCGGCAAAGACTCTGGCTATACGATGGGGAATCGGGCCGATTTGAAATAAGGAGCGACTAAAAATGTCTTTAAATGTGTTTTTAAAAGTAGTGGAAATTCAGACGAAGCTTGCCAGTCTCTTTCCCTTTATCATCGGGGTCTTGTTTTCAATGACCTATTTTGGGGAAGTTCAGTGGGGCAACACGCTGGTTTTCTTCATTGGCATGGTGGTCTTTGATATGGCCACTACCGCCATTAATAATTACATGGACTTCAAAAAAGCCAAATCGGATGTCTACAAATATGAAGAAAATATTATCGGACAATCAGGCGTTTCACCACAACTAGTTCGCAACATGATTTTCGCCATGATTGCCTTCACTGCCGTTGTGGGTGCGTACTTGACGGTTCAAACCGGTTGGCTCTTCCTTGTGTTAGGAGGAATTTGCTGCTTCATCGGGATTTTCTACACGTATGGACCGATTCCGTTATCCCGCATGCCCTTAGGGGAAATTTTCAGTGGCTTCACGATGGGCTTAGGCATCTTCGTCTTAACCGTTTACTTGAATGTCGTCACCAAGCCGCCGTTTTACTTAACGGTCGATTTTGCTAGCGGCGCCTTTCGCTTAGACGGCAATCTCTGGGCGGTGCTTGCGATTGTCGTGGCGTCCTTGCCTTTGGTCTGTTCGATTGCTAACATCATGCTCGCCAACAATTTACGGGACTTAGATACGGATATTGAGAACCACCGTTATACATTAGTCTATTATATTGGGCGCCCAGCGGGGATTGTGCTGTTTCAAGTGTTAGCGCTAGCTGGCTATCTGGTGATTTTATTCGGCTTCATTAGTGGCATTTATCAATGGCCAGTGTTAATTACATTTGCTACTCTGCCTGTCATTTGGAAAAATATTCAAACGTTTAAACAAGAATTGCCGCAGCCGAAAAGTTTCCGCCATTCCATTAAGAACTTAATGGTTTTCAATGGCACCTATGCTTTAGGGCTATTAATCAGTGCCTTGCTTGGTTAGAACCTAAAAAAGTGCGAGGAATGCGAAAAAAATCTTGTTTTTTTAAAAAAGAATGCGTCGGAATAATTAAGAAAAGCTCAAAATGTTAGTCTTTAATGCTAACATTTTGAGCTTTTCTCGTTAAAAAGAGTAAAGACTTAAACTTTGAACGCGTGATTTCGAGGGAAAGTAGGCGTAGAACAACATTTTTGTTTATCGATAATTAAATAACGAGCTTGTAAACGTTGTTCTATCAACGTGTTTCAAAAATTTCGCATAGGGTGCGTAAAAATCGTCAACTTCTACAGGGGGGTTCTTTGTTATCATAGAGGTATGAAAAAAAGGTTGTTTGAGCAGTAATTGTACAGAAGCTCAAATCTGTTGTTGATTTAAAAGGAGGTTTTTAAATGAAAAAAAAGCGTTATTTAATGATTGTGTGTCTACTATCTTCTCCTAGTTTCTTTATAAATGTTGAAGCATCTGATGGTGGTTCTAGTTCGGTGGGGATTGAATTTTACCAAAATCCGACAACACCCGCTCCTAAAGATGCCCCGCCGAAAACAGATGCGCCAGCTGCTGATCCCAAGGGACCAGCTGGTCCTCCGCAAGGAGATCAACGAAGTGGTGGTTCGACACAGACCACCACGACTGGCTCGAAGCTCCCTCGTACAGGGAGCAAGAGTCAGGCAAATCTTAGCATTCTCGGCTTAGCCTTAATCGGCTTGGCGGGAATGGTACATAGAAAGAAGGGACGACATGAAGCAAACTAAGTGGCAACGTCTTGCAGCTATTGGCTTATGTAGTTCTTTGCTAGTGAATGCCTTTTCTGGCGTGACGGCAGTTGCGGAAACCGTCACGATTGAAAGTAGTCCGACCGCCGAAAGTAGCGCCAAGGAAGAAATGCAAGCAAGTAGTGAAACGCAAGAAACAACGACTGAAACAAGTCGAGAAGAAGTAACACAGGAAACAGAGAAACAAGCAGAAGTGGCGGTAGAAAAGAAGGAAGCACCGCCAGTGAAAGCGGAGCAAAAAGAAGCGGGAACAGCGGAGGAAAATCAATCGAATTCAATGCCTCTGCCAGTGAATGGACTTAGGGCTATAGTTGGTAATACAGATAACTATAGTTTAATATACGATGAACTTGCTAATTTTCTCAATAGACCAAGAGTGAATAGTGATGAAATAACTTTGTCAGTGCCAGAATTAAATCTTGGTTTTAATGTTGAAGAAACTAACGGGACACCTGTAAATGCAAAAGATTTTAATTTAAGTGCCTCTATTAATTTCTTACATTCCGTTCCTCCAAATACAACAAACGCTGTAATTGTTGATAGAGAAACTGTATTGGCAACAAAAGAATCGAATTCTTTAAATTTCAAATTACCCCAAAAAACAGTTACAACGACTGGTAGTTTTAATGTTAGTTATCGGTATAATTTCTATTATTTAGACAAAATGAATTTAACAATACCTAAGTATGTTAATTCTGTGAATGTTTCAAGTGATGTGACCCAGTTGCGAGTAGAAACGAGTAGTGCAACCACAGTTCAGGTGAGAAATCCAATAGAAACAAGTATTGCTCAAATTACTATGACAAAAATTAATGATTTGAATTTTTCGTTGTCTAGTAATCCAGGCATGCTAACACACTTTTATGAAGATGCTCAAACTATTGGGACGGTACCTTATTTATTGATGATAGGATATATTAGATCAAACTTACAAAATCTTACAGTGCACGTTGATTTCCCTAAAACAAGTCCCAAAATAATCGTAGACCTAAAAAAAGTCACCGAAAATTTCGTCGATGCTACAGGTGCCAAAATCACACCGCCAACTGGTTTCACGCAAGGACAACAAACAAGTATTACGAGCAATGACTTCACATACACCAGTGCCAAAGCCTTGCCAGATACGTACAAGGCAGGCGGCAAGACCTACAAATTCAAAGGCTGGTACAAAGGCACGGACAAAACAGCCCTGAAAACGACGAAAACACCAAGTTATGCCGTCACTTACGATGACCAAGACGACATGACGGCGGTCTATGAAGTGGACACAGGTAAAGATTACAATTTTCCAAGTAAGACTGTGAATTTCCAATTTATCGATGAAGCAGGGACGATTATATCGCCAACGCCGTTTACAATTACAACCGATTTACAACAAGAAATTAATTCCACTTATACGAAGCTTGGATCGATTACTGGGATCAATTCAGGAAATACCAAACGAGTGACGATTCCTGCCAAAACGATTAGAGCAGATGTATCTTTAGGTGGTGTGAATAATTATGGAACAACCAATACAAGAATCACTATTCCAAAATTTTATGAAAATATCTCTGTCTATACAGGAAGTGCTTATACACAAGCTACGTTGAATCGTTATTCAACTGCAGATAATACATTAATCGGTAACCCAACCAGTAATGCGCCATTGTATTACGGACTAAACAAAATGACAACGACACAATTTAAAGTGAGTGAGTATGATTCGACTACTACAATTCCAGAACAATCGGAGTATCTGTATAATCGATTGTATGTATCAGGTGCATCCCGTTTATTTAATTCTTACGTTACGCCAGTAGGGACGATTTACTATCAGTTAACCAATCGCAAGGTCACCGAAAACTTCGTCGATGCCAGCGGTGCCAAAATTACACCACCAACAGGCTTTACCCAAGGCAACAAAGTAGTGATTGATAGTGAGAATTTCACCTACACCAGTGCCAAAGCCTTGCCAGATACCTACACAGTAGGGGACAAAAACTACAAGTTCAAAGGTTGGTACAAAGGCACTGATCAAACCAAAATGAAAACGACGAAAACACCAAGTTATGCCGTCACTTACGATGACAAGGATGACATGACGGCAGTCTATGAAGAAGTCCAAGAAACCGCTGTTCACCCAGGATTCTACGCAGAGTTTGTCGATGAACAAGGTCAAGCATTCACGAATCCACTTACGCTTTCTGGAAACTATACAGAATTTTTCAGAAAAACCGCCACTAGTCCCTTTGAAGCAACAGGTTCGCTTTACCCAATGTTGGGAAGTAAAGAGGCGACCGTTGCTAATCGCTATAAAGTAGAAACCAAGCAAAACGTCTTGATTCCTAATGATTATGAACTTTTTTCTGATCTACCAACAGGTGTTTTAAATAAAGGTTTTGCGTTGAACAACTTTGATATTACGAATGAATTGAAGTATGTTGACAAAGTGGAAGCAACAACGAAAACCATTACGTTGTACGACTACGAGACCATTAGTGACATTGGCACCAACCTTCTATCGGATTCAGCAACGACTAGTTTTACTAGTTTTGAAACAGTGTTTAACAGAGAGACGAACAATACTTTTTCTGTTAAGGCAAGGTGGGGCCAATCAGGACTAACAAGAGATATCCTTCCTAGTCTATTATTTCTAACTAGTGCAAATTCCAAACCAAGATTATTTGGTTTCGATGGAACTAGCGACTACAAGCAAACGATAAACTATAAAGTCACACGAAAACAAGTCACCGAAAACTTCGTTGATGCCGCGGGTGCTAAAATTACGCCACCGACAGGTTTCACGCAAGGGAAACAAACACCAATGACAAGCAACAGCTTCAAGTATACGGCGGCGAGAGCTTTGCCAGCTAGTTATTCAGCTGGTGGCAAAGCCTATACTTTCCAAGGTTGGTACAAAGGTAAAACCAAACCAAACACATTGACAACAAGTACGACGCCAACATATAACACAACCTTTGATGGCAATGACGACATGACGGCAGTGTATAAAGAGGAAGTGGCAAAAGCGAGTGTTACTTTAACACGCACTACAGCTGAAACAGTGACTAGCGGCGGCAACGTCACATGGCGTGCTACGATTACCAATACAAGCCAAGCACCATTAACTACGGCGACCATCAAGAAATCAACGGCTTGGACAACTGGCTTAGCAGCACCAACTGCCATGATCGTTACACCAGTTGGCGGCACGGCGAAAACCGTCCCAGTCACAGCGACTACTTGGACTAATGGCGTTAGCTTAGGGACTGACATCCCAGTGGGTAAATCTGCCACGGTTCAGTTCACTACCAAAGCGACGGGCACAGCGGGGCAAGTCTTGCGTGCAGGGATTACCACCAGTGGGAATTACAGTGGCATTTCTGCTTCGGCAACTGTTCGTGTGAAAGACAATGATCAGGCGATTGTTACACCAACGGCTGAAGGCTTCATCAGTGTCCCAACTTTCAATTTTGGTCAGATAGAGATTGCAGGAAACACACAACAGCATGGCCTGAAGAAAGCCGCTGATTACTACGGCAACGGTACACGCAATCCCTATCTGCGAATTAAGAAAACTCAACCGAATTGGAGCTTAACGGCACAACTGTCCCAACCAAAATCAGCTACAGACAGCTTGCCAACAGCGACTCGCCTATTATTAGGCACGGCTCCTGTTTCAAGTTTCTCCAATTACAATCAACCAACGGAGTTGAAAAACATGATTGGCACCACGACTGCCATTAACTTAACGGCAAATAACACGGCTACGAACATCGTTGCCAACCAACAATTTACTGGCAGTAATGTCTATCAACTAGACTTCGCATTTGATAATATCAAATTAGAAGTACCAGCTAGTCAAGGCATGACTGGTCAACAATACCAAGCTGCAGTCACGTGGAATTTAGTGACTGGCCCATAAAAATAAAAATGCCCGAGCCTTGAAATAGGAGGCTCGGGCATCTTTTATTGATGGTCTTTTTAGGGGCGTTGTGCTACAATAGCAATGAAAAGAGAGATATGCTGTAACATACCTCTCTAGTGTAGAGCCGTTACTAACGGTGACAAAATTTTAAAGATTTTGAAATGACCGTCTAACTAGGCAAAGTTAAACAGCGGTCATTTCTTTTTGTCTTCTTTAAGCAATTTCACAATCAGTGCAATCAAAGCAATGGTAAACATACCAAACCCTAGGATCGTCTGAATTGTCTCATATGCTGACAAAAGGCCTCTCCTTTCATAGATTTTAGTACTTACATTCATAAGCACCACCACCGAAAGGGGAAAGCATCTGCTCCTACGCTTCTCACTTCGTTGCGATTCTCGTCGCAAGGCGCATGTTCCTGTGCGCTTGCCGCCGCCATAACTTCTCTACGCTTAGAGTATACTATGTAAAACAAAAAATAATTAGTTTCCAATATATTTTTTAGGCAATTGTACTATAATGGTAATGAAAAGAGAGCTATGCGCTAACATACCTCTCTGATGTAGAGCCGTTACTAACGGTGACAAAAATTAATATTTTTGAAATGACCGTCTAACTAGCCAAAGTAAGCAGCGCCCCTTTCATTAAGGGGCGCTGCTTTTTAGTCGTTATTGCGATTGTTCAGTGTCTTTTGTAGAGAGGTTCATTTGTTCTTTAATAGCATTTTCGACACGTTGGCGTTCACTCTCTTCCACAAGTTGATAAGAAATACCTTCAATCCCTGTCACGCCATCGCCAGTGTAATCGTAGCCTTTTAATTGATCGGTTTCAATCGTTTTTAGTGCGGGGGTGTATTTTTTTAGCATTGCCATCATTTGGTCAAAGGATAAGTCGGTTTCGCCATGTTCGCCGATTACGTCCAGAATTTCTTGATATTTTAGCAAGCTGTTAAAAGAAAGTAGTTTGTTGGTTAATTCGATTAAAACTTCTCGTTGGCGGCGTTGACGACCATAGTCGCCTTCGGGGTCTTCGTAACGCATGCGCGCGTATTGTAAAGCTTCCCAGCCCCCTAAATGCTGTTTGCCTTTCGGATAATGAATCCCTTCAGCGTCAAAAGCAAAGGCATTGTCAACAGTGACGCCGCCCACCGCATCGCCAAGGTCCTTCATAGCATCCATATCAATTGAAAAGTAATGATTGATTGGGATGTGCAAGACATTTTCAACCGTTTTAATTTGCATATCGGCACCACCGAAAACGTGGGCCGCATTGATTTTATTGTATTCGCCATTGGTGCCAGCCATTTCCACATAGTAGTCGCGCGGGATGCTGGTGATGGTAGTTTTTTGTAATTGATTATTCACTGTAACCACCATTAAGGCGTTGGAGCGGTAATCGGTTTTGCGTTTTGAGTCATTCGCAATTCCCATAATTAAGAAACTAACCGGCTCACCTTTGGCTAAATCGGGACTCTTCGTGGAAGATTTTCTTGGTTTATACATGGTGTTCGCCGTTTTTTGCAAATTACGATACATGCTGACGCCGTAAGCGGAAACAGAAAGTGTGCCTAAAAATAAAAGGGTTAAACTAAAGACCACGAATAAACTTTTTCTTTTACGAGAATGGCGGCGCCGGCGTTGTGTCGGTACTTCTGCTTCCTCTGGTTCAGGTGCCGGCAAATAACGTTGAACAATTTGAAATGAAAAGTTGATCCAGCTATAACTTAGGAGCATCCCAGCGATGACATCACTAGGATAATGAACGCGTAAGATTAAGCGACCTAACACAATCAAAACTAAATAAGTGAGTAAGAAAATTTTGATTCCTTTGGTTTTTTCGACATGAAGATAGGCCAAAATGATCAAAATCGTACAGACTAGCGCCATTGCTAATAATGAATGTCCGCTGGGAAAGCTAGCAGAGCTTCGATCAGCTAAAGCGCCTAGGTTTGGTCGAGCCCGACCCACCACATGTTTAAAAACGCTCCCTAAAAAGCCGACAGCTAATAGGTTACTGACAGCCCAAAAGGCTAGAATTTTTTCTTTTTTGCGTAAAAGGTACACCATCAATAATAAGAAGAATAGCAGCATTGGTCCAATTGTGGCTGTTTTTGCTAACAGATTGACCGCTGTTAAAAGTGGGGCATTTAATTGCCATTTGATGTGATAGATAGCTTCGTCCATTTGTTGAAACCAATTTGGACTAGCCGCCACTAACAAAGTGAGGAAAGTAAAACCAAGCGTTGTTAGGGCATAAAGTGGAAATTTTTTATTCGATGTTTGCATGAGAATCCCTTTCTTTTTCCCTTGAAAGAGTAGACTAAGCCAGCATCGATCGTAAATAAGCGCTTGCGACTAAACAGGACACAGCAAGCCAATCGGTTCTCATCGTCTGAGCTTTAGCACTATCCAACGTAAAGATTTCTCTTAGCTATTTTTAGAAGAGCCTTAATTCGACCATTCCTGTTTTACACATTGGTGTCTTTCGACATTTCTGCGCAATAGCCTATGTTTGGATAGGAGCCTCACCTAACAAGGTTATTTTATCTAACGCTAGAAGTATAGAATTTATGCAGCGGTTCTCACAATGAAGTTTAAGAAAATTTATTGTTTTTTAAATAAATTTAAAGGTGTGGGAGAAAAGCGTTATTTTGGGAAATCGATTTTAAAAACGGAAAAACGTTTTACAGCATCTGCTTTTAACGATATAATAAAAGAATAGATGAAAAAACGAGGAGGTGAACAGTATGCTAGTTAATTTTACAGTCAAAAATCTTCTATCTTTTAAAGAGGAACAAACACTTTCCCTACAAACAGGCGCGTATTTACGAAAGTATGTCAATAATCGTTTCGAAGTGAAGCCTAAAAATTACCCAGAAAAACTAAGGTTACTGAAGAGTGCCATTGTTTTTGGGGGAAATGGTTCAGGAAAATCAAATTTAGTGAGTGGGTTAAATGCGTTAAAAACTTTGGTTTTAAGAGAACAAGCTTCGATTAATGATGCTTTATTATATGAACCTTTTGCGTTAGACCCTCTCACTAAACATAGCCCATCTGTTATGATCATTGAATTTATTAATGACAGTGTCTTGTATCGCTATTCGTTAGCTAACACAGCGCGCGAAGTAGTTAAGGAATCTTTAGAAATTTATGACAAAACGCAGGATGATTTTGTTTATTATTTTAAAAGAGACGGTGCGGAATCTTCCGTTTTTCCAGAAAAATATCAAGAATACCAAACACAAATTAAGTCTAATTCGTTAGTTATCCATACGTTGGAATCAAAAAATGATCAGCACGCTACGAATGTCGTTCGTTGGTTTGCCAATCAGTTAGTTATTTTTGATGGATCTTTACGGAATATTGAACGGTTGAACAATGAAAAAGACAAAGAGAAAGTCTTGAACTTTTTGAAACTTGCGGATATGAACATGGTTGACCTAGTTCCTGTGAAAGACAAAGAGGAAGATTACTCGAAACAAGAAAAATTAGCCGCTGTTTTAGAACGAATTATCCAAGAAAAAGACCCGACTATTGAAATTGGTCGAGTCAAGAAAAGTCTGTATTCGCTGTACTCTGTTTATAACCAATATGATGAAATGAATCAAGTGGTCGGACAAGAACGTATTCATTATGATTTGGAATCTTCTGGGACGAAAAAATTAATTGGCTTAGCGCTAAATATTTTATTTAATCCAGAAGAAAAAGTTTTTGTTTTTGATGAATTTGATGATGCGTTTCATCAAGAGTTGTCAGGAACATTGTTAGAAGCGTTCAATGCCATGGAGACGAATACACAATTTATCTTGACCTCCCATGAACTTCATTTGATGGATAATCAATTGAGAAAGGATCAAATTTACTTCACAGATAAGAATTATCGTGGTGCCAGCGAATTATACGCTTTGTATGACTTTGAAGCAGACCCAAAAAAAGGTCGCGGAGATATCACATATTATCGCCGTTATTTAAATGGTCTGTTTGGTGGTGTTCCTCATATTGATCGAAGTGAAATCGTTCAGGCAGTGAAGGTAAAGGAGTAGAAGTTGGTATGCCAAAAATAAAAAGGGTAAAAAAAGGAAAGAAATTAAAACCAAATGTCATGATTTTTTGCGAAGGAGAAACAGAAGAAGCTTACCTTAGATTGATTAAACGAAAATATTCTGCAGTCAATATTAAAAGTAAACTCAAAGTAAAAACATGTAGACGTCAAGGAGAGGCGTTGGTCGAATACGCCGTTTCCTGTATTCGGAGTATGGGAAAAGCGGAGCGAGACAATTATGATTTGTTTTATGTTATGTATGACAAGGACGAACAAACCACAGAATCGATTGAAAACGCGGTAAGATGTGGACAACGACATCGTCCTGAAATCAAGACAATTTTTTCAAATGAATGCTTTGAACTCTGGTTATTACTTCACTTTGAGGAAGTCAATCGATACATGACTAGAGAAAATTTATATGGGAGATTAGAGAAAGTTCTGCATTTAAAAGACAGTTATCGAAATTTTAAAGGCGCAGAAGTATGTAAGTATCTTGAAGAAAAAGTAGCTATTGCTTTTCAGAATACGAATAAAAACTGGTTGTCTCCTTTAGAAGAAATGAAAATCAATGAAAATCCCTATACGAATTTCCCCAAAGAATTGTGCGAAATGTTAGCACAAAAAGAAGTTGATTTTTAAAGAGCAAGAAAGCATCTGTTTAAATTTAGACAGATGCTTTCTTGCTCTTTTTCTAAATTTCCCTACTTATCCTCGACGCCATTCACCAATCTGGTCCAAACTAATTTCCCCAGAAGACAACGTTTTGGCCGTGCCATCAGGCAACTGGACAATCAATTCTCCATTTCCATTAATGGTTGTCGCAACGCCGCGGAAGTCTTGCCCATTTTGGGTAAAAGCGACGTCTTTGCCAATCACAAAGGAGCGTTGTCGGTATTCTTCTAAAAAGTCTTTCGTTGAACGTTCGTCTAAAATTTGATAAAAATGATTCCAAATGTTGGCGACTAATTCATTTCGCGTCGCCGTCGGTTCACCATCTGGGAAAAGGGAAGTCACTTTCTGCCGAATGTCCTCAGGAAATTCGGTTTCTGTAATTGAAAAATTAATCCCCATGCCGATGATAACATTGGAAATCTGCCCTGTTTCCACATTGCTCATGGCTTCCGACAAAATCCCGCAAACTTTTTTGCCATTTAAATAAAGGTCGTTGACCCATTTAATTTCTGTGTGAACGCCTGCCAGAGCATCCATTGCTCGAGCGACCGCTACGGCCATAATCACAGTATATTGGGCGATTTCTTCAAAATTTTGGTTCGGTTGAAGCACCATGCTCATGTAAATCCCTTTACCTGGCGTAGCGAAAAATGGTCGGCCGAACCTGCCCCGCGGCATTTCTTGCATGTCAGCAACAATCAAAGTATTGTCGGGCGTCTGGTCTAAAATCGCCCGCTTAGCATCGGTCATGGTAGATTCAGATGTTTCTAGGACGGTAATTGTTAAAGGCGGCGTTTGGGGCCATAATGCCAACTGAATGCCTTCTGCAGAAAGGACATCTGATTTCTCAAGGCGATACCCCTTATTTTGCACGCTAGTAATTTGATAGCCATCTTTTTTCAATTCATTAATCGCTTTCCAAATAGCTGTGCGAGATAAGGACAGACGTTGTGCCATCTCTTCGCCCGAAAGGAATGCGGGCGTTTGTTTCATCAATAAAGTTAGGACTTGGCTTTTTGTCGACATATTTTTTCCTCCGATTCGTTATGCTTATTGTAGCGGAAAGGAAAAGGCTTGGTCAACTAGTGAAAAAATCCATCTTAGGATGGAGGAAAATGAAGCAGGCGTTTGCTATACTTGTTTTATTGAGAAGGAGTGAGGGGAATGGAAAAGCAACAATATGTTTGTGAGAAATGTGGCAACATGCACTATGTGTCGGACCAATTTCAAGCAACAGGTGGGAACTTTGCGAAAATTTTTGATGTTCAAAATAAAAAATTTATTACAATTAGCTGTACCCAATGCGGCTACACCGAACTTTACCGCAGCCAAACAAGCGGCGGCATGAATGTCCTAGACTTTTTATTAGGTGGCGGTTAGTCAAAAACGAATGCATCTTTGCATTCGTTTTTTTGTGTGCGAATAGGAAGATAGGGGAAAATGCGTAATTATTTATTACGCATTTTTTCATTTAAACCCTTTACAAAAAAACTCCTTTTTATGAAAAAGAAAACCTTAAAGAAACCCTTGACTTTTCTAGACAAAGGTAGTAGAATCTATAGAGCAAAAACTATCTGAAAGTGACGAAGCAGGAGCGAAATATTGTCCGTTCCGGTTTTTTATAGGAAAACAAAAGTAGAAACGCCAGAAAATTTTTCGGAAGCATGTTCTATTTTTGGTTTTTTTTTGCTTAAAAACTGCAAAAAATGCTTTTTGTTACATATATTTAATATATGTAACGTAAATGTAATTTTTCGGATCGGTGTTTTGATAGACTTATAACTAGAGGGGTGAAGAGCTTGGCTGGACACGTAGTAAAATACGGAAAGCATCGCGAACGTAGAAGTTTCGCACGTATCAGTGAAGTATTGGAATTACCAAATTTAATTGAAATCCAAACAGACTCTTATCAATGGTTTTTAGATGAGGGACTTCGTGAAATGTTTGAAGACATTTTACCAATTGATGATTTCCAAGGAAACTTATCCTTAGAATTTGTTGACTATGAATTAAAAGAACCAAAGTACACAGTAGAAGAAGCCCGCGCACATGATGCCAACTATTCTGCGCCATTACATGTAACATTACGTTTAACCAACCGTGAAACAGGTGAAATTAAATCCCAAGAAGTATTCTTCGGCGATTTCCCATTAATGACAGAAATGGGTACCTTCATCATCAACGGGGCAGAACGTGTTATCGTTTCCCAATTAGTTCGTTCTCCAGGTGTTTACTTCCATGGAAAAGTGGACAAAAACGGCAAAGAAGGTTTTGGCTCAACAGTCATTCCTAACCGTGGTGCATGGTTAGAAATGGAAACAGATGCGAAAGACATTTCTTATGTTCGGATTGACCGCACACGTAAAATTCCTTTAACTGTGTTAGTTCGTGCTTTAGGTTTCGGTTCAGATGATACCATCTTCGAAATTTTCGGCGACAGCGAAAGCTTACGCAACACAATTGAAAAAGATTTACACAAAAACGCAAGTGATTCTCGTACAGAAGAAGGCTTGAAAGACATTTATGAACGTCTTCGCCCAGGCGAACCAAAAACAGCAGATAGCTCACGTAGCTTGTTAACTGCACGTTTCTTTGATCCAAAACGTTATGATTTGGCAAACGTTGGTCGCTACAAAGTTAACAAAAAATTAGACTTAAAAACACGTCTATTAAACTTAACCTTAGCGGAAACGCTAGTTGATCCAGAAACTGGTGAAATCATTGTCGAAAAAGGCACGGTTTTAACACACCAAATCATGGAAACATTAGGCGAATACATTGACAACGGCTTAAACAGCGTAACTTACTATCCAAGTGAAGATGCGGTAGTAACTGAACCAATGACAATCCAAGTGATTCAAGTTCTTTCACCAAAAGATCCTGAACGTATCGTAAATGTGATTGGTAACGGCTATCCAGACGACAGCGTAAAAACAGTTCGTCCAGCAGATATCGTTGCTTCAATGAGCTACTTCTTCAACTTAATGGAAGATATCGGCAATGTCGATGACATCGACCACTTAGGTAATCGTCGTATCCGTTCAGTAGGCGAATTATTACAAAACCAATTCCGTATTGGTTTAGCCCGTATGGAACGTGTGGTTCGTGAAAGAATGTCTATTCAAGACACAGAAACATTGACACCACAACAATTAATTAACATCCGTCCAGTGGTAGCAAGTATCAAAGAATTCTTTGGTTCTTCACAGTTATCACAGTTCATGGACCAAACAAACCCATTAGGTGAGTTAACCCATAAACGTCGTCTATCAGCCTTAGGGCCTGGTGGTTTGACTCGTGACCGTGCCGGTTATGAAGTTCGTGACGTTCACTACTCTCACTATGGTCGTATGTGTCCAATTGAAACGCCTGAGGGACCAAATATCGGGTTGATCAATAGTTTATCTAGTTATGCGAAAGTGAATAAATTTGGTTTCATCGAAACGCCTTATCGCCGTGTTGATCGTGCGACAGGCCGTGTTACTGATCAAGTAGATTACTTAACAGCAGACATCGAAGACCATTATATCGTAGCGCAAGCGAACTCACTTTTAAATGAAGATGGCACATTTGCCAATGATGTTGTTATGGCGCGTCTACAAAGTGAAAACTTAGAAGTTGCCGTAGACAAAGTTGACTACATGGACGTTTCACCAAAACAAGTAGTCGCAGTCGCAACAGCATGTATTCCTTTCTTAGAAAACGATGACTCCAACCGTGCCTTGATGGGTGCCAACATGCAGCGTCAAGCGGTGCCGTTAATTCAACCACGCTCTCCGTGGGTAGGTACAGGTATGGAATATAAATCAGCCCATGACTCAGGTGCTGCTTTACTATGTAAACATGACGGTGTCGTAGAATTCGTCGATGCAAAAGAAATTCGCGTTCGTCGCGACAATGGCGCATTAGACAAATATATGGTTACAAAATTCCGTCGTTCTAACTCAGGAACAAGCTACAACCAACGCCCAATTGTTCACTTAGGTGAAAAAGTTGAAAAAGGCGATACTTTAGCGGATGGACCTTCTATGGAAGAAGGCGAAATGGCTTTAGGGCAAAACGTCTTAGTTGCCTTCATGACATGGGAAGGTTACAACTACGAGGATGCCATTATCATGAGCCGTCGTTTAGTTAAAGACGATGTCTACACTTCTGTGCATATTGAAGAATATGAATCAGAAGCACGTGATACAAAATTAGGACCTGAAGAAATTACCCGTGAAATTCCAAACGTTGGGGAAGACGCGTTGAAAGACTTAGACGAAATGGGGATTATCCGCATTGGTGCTGAAGTTCAAGATGGCGACTTACTAGTTGGGAAAGTCACACCTAAAGGGGTTACAGAATTATCTGCAGAAGAACGTTTATTACACGCAATCTTCGGGGAAAAAGCCCGCGAAGTTCGTGATACGTCTCTCCGTGTACCTCACGGTGGCGGCGGTATCGTTCATGATGTGAAAATCTTTACTCGTGAAGCTGGCGATGAATTATCACCAGGTGTCAACATGTTAGTTCGTGTCTATATCGTTCAAAAACGTAAAATTCACGAAGGAGATAAAATGGCGGGACGTCACGGAAATAAAGGGGTTGTTTCCCGTATTATGCCGGAAGAAGATATGCCATTCTTACCTGACGGAACACCTGTTGATATCATGTTGAACCCATTAGGGGTACCTTCTCGTATGAATATCGGACAAGTACTTGAATTACACTTAGGTATGGCTGCTCGCCAATTAGGTATTCACGTCGCAACACCTGTTTTCGATGGGGCAACCGATGAAGACGTTTGGGAAACTGTTCGTGAAGCTGGTATGGCTAGCGATGCTAAAACAGTTCTTTACGATGGACGTACAGGTGAACCATTTGATAACCGTATTTCCGTTGGTGTCATGTATATGATTAAATTAGCCCACATGGTTGATGACAAATTGCATGCTCGTTCAATCGGACCTTACTCTCTTGTTACGCAACAACCGTTGGGTGGTAAAGCTCAATTCGGTGGACAACGTTTCGGGGAAATGGAAGTTTGGGCACTGGAAGCTTACGGTGCTGCTTACACATTACAAGAAATCTTAACTTACAAATCTGATGACGTTGTCGGACGTGTGAAAACATACGAAGCCATCGTTAAAGGTGAACCAATTCCAAAACCAGGTGTGCCTGAATCATTCCGAGTATTAGTGAAAGAATTACAATCACTTGGTTTAGACATGCGTGTCTTGGACATTGAGGAAGCTGAGATTGAGTTACGCGATATGGACGATGACGATGATGATTTAATCACCGTTGACGCACTAACCAAATTTGCGGAACAACAATCAGCGAAACAGCTGGAAAAAGAAGCAGAATCAGTCGTGAAAGAAGAAGCACAAGACGTTGTTCAAGAAATTGAAACAGCCGAAGACAGAGACTAATTTGTCGCTACCACTCTGATGAGTTGATTCAACTGCGACTTTGTTGCAACTGCGCAAGCCATTACTTGTTCCAAGTGTCGTCAGACCTTCTTTCAAGTGATGCTTGCCATTTGCTAACAAGTTGCTGACTCAGCTTCTCTAAATAAGGAAATGGAGGGAATTCCTTTTGATCGATGTAAATAAATTCGAAAGTATGCAAATAGGGCTTGCTTCACCAGAAAAGATCAGAAGCTGGTCTTATGGGGAAGTTAAAAAACCCGAAACAATTAACTACCGTACATTAAAACCCGAACGTGAAGGGTTATTCTGTGAACGCATTTTTGGTCCAACCAAAGACTGGGAATGTGCTTGTGGTAAATATAAACGTATCCGTTATAAAGGTATTGTCTGTGACCGTTGTGGCGTTGAAGTCACTCGTTCAAAAGTACGTCGTGAACGTATGGGACATATTGAATTAGCCGCACCAGTTTCACATATCTGGTACTTTAAAGGAATTCCATCTCGGATGGGTCTTGTTTTAGACATGAGCCCTCGTGCATTGGAAGAAGTCATTTATTTTGCTTCATACGTTGTCATCGAACCAGGTGACACAACATTAGAGAAAAAACAATTGTTAACGGAACGCGAATATCGTGAAAAACGTGAACAATATGGCCAAGCCTTCAAAGCTGCTATGGGTGCCGAAGCCGTGAAACAATTATTAGATAACGTCGATTTAGATGGCGAAGTTGCGCAATTAAAAGAAGAATTGAAAACAGCTTCTGGTCAAAAACGGACACGTGCCATCCGTCGTTTAGACATCTTAGAAGCCTTCCGTGCTTCTGGTAACCAACCAAGCTGGATGGTAATGGATGTTATCCCAGTTATTCCACCAGATTTACGTCCGATGGTTCAATTGGAAGGTGGTCGTTTTGCAACAAGTGACTTAAACGACTTATACCGCCGTGTTATCAACCGTAACAACCGTCTAAAACGTTTATTAGACTTAAATGCGCCAAGCATCATTGTTCAAAACGAAAAACGGATGTTACAAGAAGCGGTCGATGCTTTAATCGATAATGGTCGTCGTGGTCGTCCAGTTACTGGACCAGGTAACCGTCCATTGAAATCTCTTTCTCACATGTTGAAAGGGAAACAAGGTCGTTTCCGTCAAAACTTACTAGGTAAACGTGTTGACTATTCTGGTCGTTCCGTAATCGTCGTTGGTCCGTTCTTAAAAATGTACCAATGTGGTTTACCAAAAGAAATGGCGATTGAATTATTCAAACCATTTGTAATGCGTGAATTAGTACAACGTGAAATTGCGACAAACATTAAAAATGCGAAACGTAAAATCGAACGTGGCGAAGATGAAGTTTGGGATATCTTAGAAGAAGTTATCCAAGAACACCCAGTTTTACTTAACCGGGCACCTACGTTGCATAGATTAGGGATCCAAGCTTTCGAACCTGTTCTTGTTGAAGGTCGTGCGATTCGTCTTCACCCATTAGTTTGTGAAGCCTACAATGCCGATTTCGATGGAGACCAAATGGCGGTTCACGTGCCTCTAAATGAAGAAGCACAAGCAGAAGCTCGTATGTTAATGCTTGCTGCCCAAAATATCTTGAACCCGAAAGATGGTAAACCAGTTGTTACACCATCTCAAGATATGGTCTTAGGTAACTACTACCTAACAATGGAAGAAGAAGGCCGTGAAGGGGAAGGCATGATCTTCCGCGACATGAACGAAGCTGTTTTAGCATGGCAAAATGGCTACGTGCATTTACACTCACGGATTGGGGTTCAAACAACACTTTTAGGTGACAAACCATTTACTGATTGGCAAAAAGAACGAATCTTAATCACCACAGTTGGTAAGATCATCTTTAACGAAATCATGCCTGTTGAGTTCCCTTACTTGAACGAACCAACAGACTATAACTTAACTGTTCAAACACCAGATAAATACTTCGTAGAAGCTGGTACAGACATTCCTGCACACATTAAAGAGCAAGAATTAGTGTTACCATTCAAGAAGAAAAATCTTGGAAATATCATTGCTGAAGTCTTCAAGAGATTCCACATTACGGAAACCTCTAAAATGCTTGACCGCATGAAAGACTTAGGTTACAAACACTCAACTTATGCTGGGATGACGGTAGGGATTGCCGATATCATGGTTCTTCATGAAAAACAAGCAATCATTGACGCTGCCCACAAACAAGTTGAAACAATTACTAAACAATTCCGTCGTGGTTTAATTACTGATGACGAACGTTATGAACGTGTAATCGGCGTTTGGAACGGTGCCAAAGACGAAATCCAACAAAAACTGATCGAAAGTATGGAAGCTCGTAACCCAATCTTCATGATGTCTGACTCTGGAGCCCGTGGTAACATCTCCAACTTTACACAGTTAGCTGGTATGCGTGGTTTGATGGCCGCTCCGAATGGACGAATCATGGAATTACCAATCATCTCAAACTTCCGTGAAGGACTTTCTGTCTTAGAAATGTTTATCTCAACTCACGGGGCTCGTAAAGGGATGACCGATACGGCCTTGAAGACAGCCGATTCAGGTTACTTAACACGTCGTTTAGTTGACGTTGCCCAAGACGTAATCATTCGTGAAGACGACTGTGGCACTGACCGTGGTCTTGAAATCGAAGCAATTCGTGAAGGTAACGAAATTATCGAACCATTAGACGAACGTCTATTAGGTCGTTATACACGTAAATCAGTTGTTCATCCAGAAACTGGTGCAATCATCATTGGTGCGGATCAATTAATCACTGAAGATCTTGCCAGAGAAATCGTGGACGCTGGTATTGAAAAAGTAACCATCCGTTCTGTCTTTACATGTAACACAAAACATGGTGTATGTAAGCACTGTTACGGACGTAACTTGGCAACTGGTTCTGACGTTGAAGTCGGAGAAGCAGTTGGTACAATCGCCGCTCAATCAATCGGGGAACCTGGTACACAGTTAACCATGCGTACGTTCCATACCGGTGGGGTTGCCGGTGACGATATCACTCAAGGTTTACCTCGTATCCAAGAAATCTTTGAAGCACGTAATCCGAAAGGGCAAGCAGTGATTACAGAAGTAACCGGTGAAGTTATCGATATTTCTGAAGATCCTGCCACACGTCAAAAAGAAGTAACCATCAAAGGAAAAACAGATACACGTACCTATACTGTCCCTTACACTGCACGTATGAAAGTTGCTGAAGGCGACATCATCCACCGTGGTGCACCGTTGACAGAAGGTTCAATTGATCCAAAACAATTATTACAAGTTCGTGATGTTTTATCTGTTGAAAACTACCTATTACGTGAAGTACAACGTGTTTACCGTATGCAAGGGGTAGAAATCGGCGACAAACATATCGAAGTAATGGTTCGTCAAATGTTACGTAAAATCCGCGTAATGGATCCAGGTGACACTGAAATCCTTCCAGGAACATTAATGGACATCGCAGAATTTAAAGACCGTAACTACGACACATTAGTTGCTGGTGGCGTCCCTGCTACTAGTCGTCCAGTTTTACTTGGTATTACCAAAGCGTCATTGGAAACAAACAGCTTCTTATCTGCTGCATCCTTCCAAGAAACAACACGCGTGTTAACAGATGCTGCTATCCGTGGCAAAAAAGATCCATTACTTGGATTGAAAGAAAATGTTATCATTGGTAAAATCATCCCAGCTGGTACTGGTATGGCTCGTTACCGTAACATGGAACCAAAAGAAGTTGGCGTAGCTAGCGAAAACGTTTATAGTATTTCAGACATTGAAGCACAAATGGCTGCTGAAGATGCGATGAAAAACATCAATAAATAAACCCTAAAAAGCCGTAAGGAGCATGCTCCTTGCGGCTTTTTTATTTGCTATAACCAACTGATTGTGAGTAAGCCCAAACTTAAAAAGGGGACAAAGGGAAGTTTTTGTTCAACTGGATACCCTAAAAATTTACAACTGTAGCCATAGATTAGACCATAACTACTGGCAAAAAATAGTAGCATCAGCAACTGAGGTACCTGTAAAAAACAGCCCCACAAACCCAGTAACAAAAGATCCCCTCGCCCCATGGCTTCCGGAAAATAATGTAAGACGGCTTGGAAAAAACAAAAACAAAAAAGACCAGTCAGTAAGTAAAACGAATGCTGACCCGCCACTTTCAGTAAGCAAAGCACAAAAAAACTAGGATAAAGAATCTTCGGTTCAACCACTAAATACCAGTAATCAATCAAGGATAATGTGAAAGCACTCGTCAGCCACCACCAGAGAATCAAAGCATCAATCGTCAGGCCAGCTGAAAAACAGCTTGTGGTTAAGCCGCCCATGACAAGTTCTGCTAAAAGATAACTCTTAGCTACTGGCTGTTGACACTTTCGACAACGAAAGCGCTGCAGCAAAATCGAAACAACTGGAATTAATTCATAGAGATGTAGAGGCTGGTGGCAACCTTGACAGTGGGAAGGGGGCCACCACAAAGAACGCCCTACTGGTAAGCGCTCCGCCACTAAGCATAAAAAAGAACCGAAACAGGCACCAATCAAAAAGAGACTTAAGAAAAACATAGGTTACCTCCTTAAAAATAAACTACGCTTTTTTTAAACTTTTTCGTTTGACTAGACAAATCTTTTTTTGTTAGGAATAATAAAAGAAACAAGAAATGAGGGAATCAAATGGAAAAATTAGCGATTGGTGTCGACGTTGGCACCACGCAAGCCAAAGCAGTGGCTTTTCAAGCAAATGGCACAGTCGTAGCTTCTAGCTATGTGCGTTATCCATTAATTCAAGAGACTGAAGGAATGGCGGAGCAAGACCCAGAAACGCTGTTCCAAGCTGTGGTGAACTGTATTCGAACCGTCACACAACAAGTGAAGAATCAACCAATTGGGCTCATTTCTTTTGCTTCAGCGATGCATGGCTTAATTGCCATGGATGCGCAAGGACGCCCATTGACCCAAGTGATTACTTGGGCTGATACACGAGCATCTGATTATGCGGAAGCGTTAAAAGAAACGCCAGCGGCCCAATTGTTTTATCAATTGACAGGCATGCCAGTTCATCCAATGGCGCCTTTGTACAAGATTCGCTGGCTGCAGGAAAATCAGCCAGCCGTTGCGCAGAGCGCGGCCAAGTTTATTGGGATTAAGGATTACATTTTTTACCGTTTCTTTGGCGAATACTGGACAGATTATAGTAGTGCTTCAGGAATGGGTTTATTTAATATTCACACACGGCAATGGGAATCGTCGATTTTAGCGTATTTATCTATTGAGGAGGAACAGTTGCCAAAAGTTGCCCCGTCAACGTTCATTTTTCCAGCGTTAGCGCCTTCTTGGCAAGAGATGCTTGGTGTTGAGGAGGAAACGGTTTTAGTTCTTGGTGGCGCGGATGGTCCATTGTCTAATTTAGGTTTGGGAGCGCTAGGAATGGGTGTAGCGACTTTGACCGTTGGTACGAGCGGTGCGCTTCGGTATATTGTCGAAGAACCTTTTTTGCATCCGCAAGGTGAAACGTTTTGTTTTGCTCTAGATGAACAGCACTGGGTGATTGGTGGCGCAAGTAGTAATGGTGCAGTTGCGTTAGATTGGGCGAGCCAAACGATTTTTGCAGAAGAACGTCAGCAAGCTCTCCAAAACGGGACCAATATCTATGACCCAATTATGGCCAAAATTGCAACCGTGCCAGCTGGGGCAAATGGCTTACTGTTTCATCCTTATTTGCTTGGTGAACGAGCACCGCTGTGGAATGCAGAGGCGAGCGCAAGTTTTATTGGCTTGCGCAAAAATCACCATGCCGGACATTTAGCTCGAGCGGTGGTGGAAGGCATCTGTTTCAATTTAAAAACCATTTTAGAAGATTTGAAACAACTCGGTGGACCCGTTCAGGAGATTCGAGCGACAGGCGGTTTTGCTGATTCCCCTGTGTTCCGTCAAATCATGGCTGATGTGCTGGGAGAAACGTTATCGTTCACTGATAGCACCGAAGCTTCGGCATTAGGCGCTGTTTTGCTAGGTTGGCAAGGCTTAGGGCAGTTACCAAATTTGCAAGCAGCGGCGCAACAGGTGCTGATTCATGAAACGGTCACGCCACGAGCGGATCAATTGCTAGTTTATCAAGAACTGTATCCTGTTTTTCAAGAAACCCAACAAGTTTTAGCACAAAGTTATCAAAAATTAGCAGAATTCCGCAAATAATTGATAGTAAATAGCTTTGACAAATGGCTGAGAAGTTGCTTAACTAGAAGAGAGACAAAGACTTGAGGAAATGAGGATGAGGAATGAAGAAGCAGCTACTACCACTATTTCTGTTATTCATTGGGGCGTTAGCAAGCTGCAGTGCACCGTCTCGTTCCGGCGAAAAAGCAGCGCAACAGTTGGTAGATTACTTTATTTATCAAGAAAAGCCAGCGACATTCTCTCAAACTTTTCGTGAACCGAAAGTCTTAGCGGAGCATTTGCAGACGAGCCGTCAACAGTTCCAGAAGCAGTTTTTCAATAGCTTAAAAGAAATGAACGCTGAAGTCACCGAGACTGAAGCCCAGAAGCTTAGCACAGAATTACTGGCTCAAGTGAAGAAAAAAGCGTCATATCAACTAGTAGCCACAAAAGAATTGAATGGGCAAGCGACAATCACTTTTCAGATTAAGGGCTTAGATTTTGTGACGGCGATTGAAGATACAACCACTGCTCTTCTTCAGCAAACGCAACAGGCAACACAAGCGCTAGACATGCAGCACACGTTAGCCGTTTTAAAAAAAGAAATCCAACAAATCAATGTCAGCCATGAGCCAGTTGAACTGCCATTAACGGTTAAGCAAGTAGAAGGACAATGGTACTTGCCGGCAGCGGAGCAACTGAGACTGAATCAGTTTTTTTTAGCTTTCGTCACAGGAAAAGAAGATACTGACCAGTTGACAGAGGCACTCGACACGATCCTCACTCAAGCAGAACAAAAAGTCGTCGCTGCGGATGAAAAAACAGCGATTTCAGGAAATTAATTAGATTCTTGATTGTAATTATTATAATTTGATAATAATTTTAAAAAAGAAAGGTTTTCAGTGTACTTTTTTCACAATTCATATTACACTAAGAGTGTAGAAATAATATTTAGGAGGATGACAAAGAATGAAATTTGAAAAAACAAAAGAAATTTTGAACCAACTCGTTGCAGATTTAAGCCAATTTTCCGTGGTAATTCATCAAACACATTGGTATATGCGTGGACCTGAATTTTTAACACTTCACCCACAAATGGATGAATACATGGATCAAATCAATGAGCAATTAGATGTTGTTTCAGAACGTTTAATCACATTGGACGGCTCTCCATTCTCAACATTGCGTGAATTCGCAGAAAATACAAAAATTGAAGATGAAATTGGTAACTGGGACCGCACCATTCCAGAACGTATGGAAAAATTAGTAGCAGGCTACCGTTACTTAGCAGACCTTTACGCAAAAGGAATCGAAGTTTCTGGTGAAGAAGGCGACGACTGCACACAAGACATTTTCATCGCAAACAAAACAGACATCGAAAAAAATATTTGGATGTTACAAGCCAAACTTGGCAAAGCGCCTGGTATTGACGCATAATTTAAAACAACTCCCAAAGCCGCTGACGTTGACGTTGGCGGTTTTTTTCTGTTTAAAAGGCACGAAAAAATAAGTGAAAATCTATTTTCTGAAAGCGCAGAAAAACATTGACTTTATCAGTGATTGAAGGTAAAATATTAAATGGTATTGTTTGCCCCACAATGAGCCCCGGAAACTCAAGTGTATGTCAAACATCGAAAACAAAATTGGAGGAAAGAAACGTGCGTACAACATATATGGCCAAAGCTGGCGAAGTAGAACGTAAATGGTACGTAGTAGATGCAACAGATGTTCCTTTAGGACGTCTATCAGCAGTTGTTGCTTCTGTACTACGTGGTAAAAATAAACCAACATTCACACCACATGTGGATACTGGAGATTTCGTAATCGTAATTAACGCTGATAAAGTAAAATTAACAGGTAAAAAAGCTACAGACAAAATTTACTACCGTCACTCAATGTATCCTGGAGGATTAAAATCAGTGACAGCTGGTGAATTACGCGACAAAAACTCTCGCCGTCTTATCGAAACTTCTGTAAAAGGTATGCTACCTAAAAACACTTTAGGACGTAAACAATTTACTAAATTGAACGTATACGGTGGAGCTGAGCATCCACATGCTGCACAACAACCAGAAGTATTAGATATCACGAACTTAATTTAAGGAGGGAAATTCATTGGCACAAGTACAATATAGCGGCACAGGCCGTCGTAAAAATGCAGTTGCCCGCGTACGCTTAGTACCAGGTACTGGTAAAATTACTGTAAACAAAAAAGACGTAGAAGAATATATTCCACATGCTGACTTGCGTGAAGTTATCAACCAACCATTTGGCGTAACTGAAACAAAAGGCGCTTACGATGTAATCGTAAACGTAAACGGTGGTGGCTATGCTGGACAATCAGGAGCTATCCGTCACGGAATCGCTCGTGCATTGTTACAAGTAGATCCTGACTTCCGTTCTGCTTTAAAACGCGCTGGGTTACTTACTCGTGACGCACGTATGGTTGAACGTAAAAAACCAGGTCTTAAGAAAGCCCGTAAAGCTTCACAGTTCTCAAAACGTTAATTATTTGGAATCGTTGCGAACGTGTTCGCTTACGAAAACAATCTGGGACGAAGATTTCCTTGGAAATCGAGTGCCACTCAATTATCATTTTGAAAGACACTTTCCAAATGAGGAAACTAAAATTATAAACCGTCCATTTTGGACGGTTTTTTTAAATTAAAGATAGGTGAAAATATGATAGAATTAAAAAAATACCCAATAGTTACACCAATTATGGCATGTATTTTTATAATTGTTCAACGTATATTATTTTCGGGTACAGCGATTCCACAATATGACCAAAATGGTACGCGTTTTTATCTTTATTCAGTAGCATTAGGATTAGTTGCAGTTGGTGGGAATTTATTGGCTTTATATATGGGGTACCACGGAAAAAAATCAGTAGGAACCAAGCCGCTAGCTAAATTTGCAAATTTTTATTTATTATATGTTTTTGGAACATTCGTTTTAAATTTGTCTTTGGCTTCTTTTTCATTAAATATACGTGATTATTGGACGATACTCTTTCCAATTAGTCAAAATATTTTTCCATTTGCTACGGCTTACTTGCTTTTGTTTTTATTAAGCCCTTATTTATACGAGTATTTAGATCGGTTAAAGAACGAACAAATCAAATGGACTATGTCACTACTAACATTCTTTTTAATCGCTTTACCAACTTTTTTTGGAAAAGATATTTGGGGAATGGCTAGCGGCAATAGCATTTTACTTTTAATTTATTTTTACTTAGTTGGCTACACCATTTATCGGTTTAAATTTCTTCCTCGTTATCATTTGAAATTTATTCAAGTGGCTTTTGGAATAGTAATATTAGCAAGCTTAGTCTTACTAATGACGCATATTTCTCTATTTTTAAACAAAGGAACAAGTACTGCTACTCGATTCAATGTTCCTTGGTCTCTTTTTTCCGTGTATTATTCAATCTCTTTATTTATATTTTTAGAAAATGTAAATAAACGATTTTCCTTATTGCGTTTAAATTTTAATGTGCTATCTACAAGTTTATTAGTTGTACAAATCTTAGTAAACTGGCCAATTGTTACACGTCTAGTTTCTGAGAAATTTGTTCAAACAGAGGTGAAATCTGGTACTGTTTGGGCAAAACAAATTATCTATTTAACTATTGCTTATTTGATAGTAGCACTTCTTTCTAGCTGTGTTGTATTACTTTTACAAAAAATTCCGCTATATCGTAAAATTGAGCAGAATTTAAGAGTAGAAAATTTTTCACAACTAAAATTGAAATTAAGTAAGCTATGGAACTGGGTCTGCGCTTACCGCAGATTATTTTATAGTGCGCTATTTTTCTACTTATTCACGATTATGCAATTGTTATTAATTGCAGATTACGGATCGAAGGATATAGCACTTCGTTCTATTTTTACTATTTTTATCTATAGACAAGCACAAGTTTTCTTAAACGTAATAGTAATCATGGCATTCTTAATGTTAGTTATTTTATTGATTAATAGATTTTGGTATGCGTTTGCGTTTACCTTAGTGATAAATCTTGTTTTAACTATCGCGACAGTTTTGAAAATTAAATATAGACTTGAACCAATTTTACCGGCAGATTTAGCTTTTTTAAACAGTATTAGTGAAATTTTAGATATGCTAAATCCTGTCATTCTTATTGTCAGCGTCATTGGTTTAGTTTTAGTAGGAATTTATTCTTGGATTCTACAAAAACGTTTGGAAAGAACCTATCATCTAAAAATAAACATAAAAAAACGAGTATTAGGAATTGTCTCAATTTTAGTGTTTTTTTCAGGGGTCTTTTTCGTTAACCATCAGAACTCGCTACCTAATTTAGTATTTAAGCTTTTCCGTATTGATAGTCAATTTTATAATCAAAGACGTGGGACACAGATTAATGGTCCAGTTATCCAATTTTTAAGTAATATTGATGTGAAAATTATGGAGGAACCCTCTGGATACTCACAAGAGAACATTAAAAAAATTATGGCAAAGTATGATGCAGAAGCTAAAAAATTAAATACCGAGCGTCAGGATTGGCAAAAAGAGCAAACGGTTATTTTTACTCTTAGCGAAAGCTTCAGTGATCCGTCTCGATTGAAGGATATAACCTTGAATAATAATCCATTTCCGTTTATTACACAGTTATCTAAAGAAACAACATCGGGTTTAATGCTTTCCTCAGGTTATGGTGGAGGTACAGCAAACATGGAGTGGCAATCGTTGACAGGGATGGATTTAAGTAACTTGGGGGCTACCTTGCCTGTTCCTTACACTCAGTTAGTGAACAAGCAAAAAAAGACGCCGACTTTTTTAAATTTATTTGATGAAGCTGTGGCAATTCATCCATTTTCAGCAAATACTTACAGTCGTTTAAATGTATTTGAAAAGTTTGGGTTTGATAAATTTCATTATATTGGAAGTCCAGATGGATTGAATTATACACAAAAGATTGAAGCGAATCCATATATTTCAGATGAAGCAGCCTATCAAGAAACAATTGATGCGATAAATGCAACGGAAGGTAAGACTCAGTTTATCCAACTATCTACAATGCAAAATCATATGCCGTATAACAATTACTACAAAGAAGATACATTTGATTTCGAGGGAGCTGGTGTATCAGAAAGCAATAGAAATCAAATGAAAACCTATCTTCAAGGTTTAAATTATACAGATCAAGCAACGCAGAAATTTATTGAAGAAATTGATAAAATTGAAAAACCAATTACAATTGTTTGGTATGGAGATCATTTACCAGGCATCTATAAGGAACAAGATTTAGCGAAGTATCCTTTGTTGTATCGAGAAACAGATTATTTCGTATATAACAATAAATATGCTCAACAACAAAGAAAACTGCCGAATTATTCATTAGTATCTCCGTATATGTTTTCTTCATTGGCGCTTGAGCAAGCTAATATTAAAGTGACACCATTTTATGCCTTGTTAGCAGCAGTGACAAATAATTTACCAGCTACAACAATTGACCCTAATTCTGGTAGTCAAAACGTTCAGAATGGTAAAAAAGTATTTGCTAGTGATCAAAATAAAACGACAGAAGAAAAAGATCTTACTAAGGAGCAAAAAGAGTTGCTTCATGATTATGAATTGATTCAGTATGACCTAGTCGCAGGAAAACAATATTCAGCAGATTGGGCGGAAAAAAAAGTGAATTGATTGGCAATAAAAATGTTATATAAAGAAAGTAGGGCATAAGTCGTTTCGACTTATGCCCTACTAGCTATATCTTAAAATAATTAGCTGAACAAAAGCAACTTCTTCAGAAATAAGCCGAATTCTCCAAAAAATGGTATCATTAAGTAATGAAACATAACCATAAAAAATAACAAATATCGGAGGCAAAAAATGAGTAGTGTGGTTTGTCAAAGTTGTGGGGCGAATGCGTTTAGGTGGTACGATACCACTGATCAAGTGGTGGAATGTAAGTATTGTCATTCCAAGCAAGCTTTTATAAAAGGTATGGGCGTCGAGTCAGCCATAAAAGTTGTTGGGGGAAAAGAAGAAGCGGAGACGGATTCTGAATACCAAGAACGGATTATTCATCAATTTGGTTTGAAAGATCAAGTGATTGAAGTGAAGAATTATTCATTAATCGATATTCCGTTAACATTTATTGTGTGGTTGTATTTGGATATTTTATTAGGAGCGTTGTTCATCTGTGGTGGTTTTCTATCTAAAAACTATCGAGCTTGGTACGCCAATTTACTTCGTTGGCACTTTTATGGTTGGCGTTATACAAAGTCAGCGACTGAAAAAGAGAAGGCAAGTCAACGGGTTAGAGGCAGTCTGTTGATTAAATGGCTACTTCAAGAGGACCCCAACAAAACGAAAAAATTAATAATGGTTGGCGTGTCCATCCTGTTCACTTTCCTGTTCGTTTACACTACAGGAAATGGCGCTGCCTAAACGAAATATTTATTGAAACACTTTCTGTTGATAGAAAGTGTTTTTTTGTCTCGATGCATAATTGAAATTGATTAATTTAATCATTCGTATGTCATCAAAATAAGCATTGACCTGTGCTTTTACTTATGTCTATAAAATATTATAGAAGGATAGTTCAAAACATAAAATCATGTGTTTATCCTAAATAAAATCATAATAAAAAATTACTAATGGGAATGATAGGGGAGTCGTGTTGAGCGGTATATTGAGTAGTTATATGAACAAGAAGAGTCAAGCGAAAAAACTCAAAAAATCTGGCAAAATACTTTGTCCGAGGCTAGAGATATGGAAATAAAGATTTCGTTATCTGAACAAAGAAATACTTTAGCATAGGAGGGAGCGATTGAAATGATTATCCAAAATCAGCCAATTCAACTATATGAAGGAAAATGACAAAAATCGAAAAAAACTAAATGAACTGATTTGTCAACTGAAAAAACAATTGCTAACCAAATAGCGACAAATCAAGAATTAGATCAATTAGCACGGCAAGCACAAAGAAATGCTAAAAAAGCAGAAGTTGAGGGAGGTCTAGAGACTATCAACTGTTTATCGAGTGCTTGAGCAAGCGAAAAATGATGGACAACAAGCCATCCGTCGATCGTTGTTCCAACAGGAAGAAAAGTTAGAAGAGAACAGACAAGTGTATAGAAAGAAAATGAATACATATGAAGAAGAGTGGCAGGGGTTACGACGAAAGGAGAATCAGTAAATGTTTGATGAGGTTATGGAAGATGTAGCAGAAATACTCGCACGTTTACAGGAATAACTTTTACAAATTGAAAAAAACTATCAAAAAATCAACATTAGTAACTATGTAGCAAATAGAGGCCTGCGCCGATCAAAGAAACAGTAAGAAAAAATTAAAAAGAAAGAACAAGCAAAAGTAACAGCTTTAAAATCACAAAGTCAAAAGCTGTGCGCAAGAAGAGTTAAAAAATGCGGTGACGGAGTCGGAAAGTGTATAGCATGAAAAATCGGTATTTTATATCTTTGTTTTATTTACAAAACATTTAATAACTTTAGTCGTGATTGTGTTTTAATTCACAACTTTAAGTGTTATAATTTAAATGTTATAAAATATATTTATATGAAAGGGTTATTTTATGAGAAAGAATAAAAAAATATGGGCGTTTTTAGGGATTTTATTAGTTGTTATGAGCTTTTCTTTTAAATCAGGGGTAGTAAATGCAGAAGATAAAGTAATAGGTGATGATTATCCTGCTAAATGGAAAAATCTGCCTTTAGGTGCAACTACTGATGATTGGGGTATGGCTACAAGATACTGTACTTCCTTTGTGGCAAATCGATTGAGTGTGGAAAATAAGTTTGATATTAGACGTGATGGTTTAGACTGGAATGCTAACCAATGGGGAAATAATGCTAGAAGGCAAGGCTATAAGGTAGATATGATACCCAGAAGAGGATCAGTAGCCTATTGGAACAGTATGTATCATGTAGCTTGGGTAGCGGCAGTTGATGGGGATAGAGTTTTGATTGAAGAATATAATTATGGATATACAGGAAGATATAATTCTAGATGGATTAGTAAAAACTCTGTTGATGGGTATATACATTTTAAAGATATATCCTCTTCTCCTGAAAAACAAGCTATTAATAAATATATTACTATAACTAAAGATGGACAAGATTTTTTTGAAAATATTGAGTGTACTACCAAAAAAGCAAAAACAGTTAGAGGAAGAATTTATTATGTAAAGATAGCGTACAAATTGTCTAACGGACAATTATTGTACTCTGTATATGAAGATGAAAAAGGAACAGCCTGGATTGGATATTTAAGACAAGGATCTTCAGAATTTACACAGTTAGAAACTTTTAACAGAAAAAAAGTTTCTTTAACGAATAATGCGACAACACTTTGGAAAGATTTAAATTATCAAGGGAAATTAGGGATGTCAGTAGCTGGGAATGCATACACGGTAAATCGAGTATTCTATAACTCTACCAATAATGCATCTTATCATGAATTGTATCGAGGGAACACGTTCTGTGGGTATGTGAATAGTGGGGCAGTAAAAGATATAACAACGCAAACAGTTAATAAATATAGCACTATCACAGAGGCTAATCAGGATATTTTTGGTAATATCGAATTGACAAGTACTAAAGGGAAAACAGAGAGAGGAAGAATTTATTATACTACGATAGGCTATAATTTAGGCGACGGTAGTGTTCTGTATTCATTGTACAAAGATGAGACTGCAGCAGAATGGGTAGGTTATGTAAAAGAGAATGTGTTTGAATATACACCAATAGAAACGTTTGATAAAAAACAAGTAATTTTAACAAACAGTACGACAACACTTTGGAAAGATTTAAATTATCAAGGGAAATTAGGGATGTCAGTGGCTGGGAATGCATACACGGTAAACCGAGTATTTTATAACTCTACCAATAATGCATCTTATTATGAATTGTATCGAGGAAACACATTCTATGGGTATGTGAATAGCGGGGCAGTAAAAGATATAGTTAGTGAATCTATTAAAAAATATGTGACGGTGACAGAAGATAACCAAGAGATTTTTGGTAATTATGAACAAACAAATATCAGAGGAAAGACAGAGCGGGGAAGAATTTATTATTCTAATGTTTCTTACGATCTAGGAAATGGAACAATCTTACATTCATTGTATAGAGACGAGACAATGTCGGAATGGGTAGGTTATGTAAAAGAGAATGTGTTTGAATATACACCAATAGAAACGTTTGATAAAAAACAAGTAATTTTAACAAACAGTACGACAACACTTTGGAAAGATTTAAATTATCAAGGGAAATTAGGGATGTCAGTGGCTGGGAATGCATACACGGTAAACCGAGTATTTTATAACTCTACCAATAATGCATCTTATTATGAATTGTATCGAGGAAACACATTCTATGGGTATGTGAATAGCGGGGCAGTAAAAGATATAGTTAGTGAATCTATTAAAAAATATGTGACGGTGACAGAAGATAACCAAGAGATTTTTGGTAATTATGAACAAACAAATATCAGAGGAAAGACAGAGCGGGGAAGAATTTATTATTCTAATGTTTCTTACGATCTAGGAAATGGAACAATCTTACATTCATTGTATAGAGACGAGACAATGTCGGAATGGGTAGGTTATGTAAAAGAGAATGTGTTTGAATATACACCAATAGAAACGTTTGATAAAAAACAAGTAATTTTAACAAACAGTACGACAACACTTTGGAAAGATTTAAATTATCAAGGGAAATTAGGGATGTCAGTAGCTGGGAATGCATACACGGTAAACCGAGTATTTTATAACTCTACCAATAATGCATCTTATTATGAATTGTATCGAGGAAACACATTCTATGGGTATGTGAATAGCGGGGCAGTAAAAGATATAGTTAGTGAATCTATTAAAAAATATGTGACGGTGACAGAAGATAACCAAGAGATTTTTGGTAATTATGAACAAACAAATATCAGAGGAAAGACAGAGCGGGGAAGAATTTATTATTCTAATGTTTCTTACGATCTAGGAAATGGAACAATCTTACATTCATTGTATAGAGACGAGACAATGTCGGAATGGGTAGGTTATGTAAAAGAGAATGTGTTTGAATATACACCAATAGAAACGTTTGATAAAAAACAAGTAATTTTAACAAACAGTACGACAACACTTTGGAAAGATTTAAATTATCAAGGGAAATTAGGGATGTCAGTAGCTGGGAATGCATACACGGTAAACCGAGTATTTTATAACTCTACCAATAATGCATCTTATTATGAATTGTATCGAGGAAACACATTCTGTGGGTATGTGAATAGTGGGGCAGTAAAAGATATAGTTAGTGAATCAAAATTTAAGGAAAATCCTGATATGAATCAAACAGACGTACTGAAAACACAAGACAGTATGGATGAATTTATAGATTTTGATAATGATGGAAAAGAAAATAAGGAAAGTTTAAAAGAAGATATTACTGAAAAAAATCTGAGTTCTAAAGAAGAGAGTAACAAGGAGCAGACTGAAACATCTTACTAAACAAAAAACTAAAAAAAGCCACTTTCCTCTGGAAAGTGGCTTTTCCCATCCCATCTCACCTAGAAGACAAAATTTCATAAATCACATAGAGTTCCCAGTTGGAAATCTCTATTCGATAAAACTGTTCTAGGGTATAGAAAATGTTCTTAGCATTTTGGAAAAATGGTTTTTGGTTAATGGTTAGTTCCTCGAGGTTAGCAGGGATTTCATAGTCTTCAACGCCGAGCATTGTCCGCTCTACCATGAGCGCGTTGTGCATCATTAAGTTAAATTTCATTTTGCCGCTGAGTGTGAGGTCGAAACGTTTTTCAATGTTTTTTGTAACGTTTTCGACTTGTTTAATAATGACGTCAGGATTAAGAAATTCTAGTTTTTCTGACAAGCCTTCTTTCGAGAAGAAGTGAACAAACTCGTTAATCATGCTATCAATGTTATTGGGATGCATCAAGTTTTGGAAAGGTTCCATCAACTGGGTTCCTGCATCTTCGTCTAACATGTCTAAGAGGTTCACGCTAGCAACATTCGTATGATTATCTAAGTAGGACGTCGTCAAAATGAGCGAGGTTTCTTTTAAATAATTTTCTTCGGCGTTGGCAATGTCTAACGTGTTCACCAAATCTTTGTATTTTAGAGTAATGACTTTAATGTCAGTATACAGGTATTTTTGACAGATTTGTTTGATTTGCTTGGCAATATCCAGACCTGAAATACTAGAGACAATGATATTTTTTTCTACTGAAAAGCCTTCAAAGTACTGTACATCAGTTTTAAATTTTTTTTCAGCGGTTTTAGCAATACCATAGAAAAGTTGTTCGTTCATTAATTGATGACCAATTTCCAACGCATAGGCAGTGGTCAGGTTGTTGATCACCAAGAGTTCTCCAAGAATTTGCGGTTTCAAACTTTTATAAAGTTGTGTCAGGGAACCCATATCGACGAGCATAATGACGCCTTGTGATGTGTCCCGCTGAGAAAGCCAGTCTTTAACTTCGGCGACGATATCTCGGACGGAGGAGGTTAAGGGCATGTTAATCGCATCGAAAATATAGGTACCACATAATTTGTTGGCAACGGCTTGAATACTTGTGGCAGTCGATTCACCATGCGCCACGAGGAGCGCTTGGTAAGGAATCGTTTCAGAAATTTCCCCGCTGAGTAATACAGATAAGAGTACCTCTGTCAAGAAACGGTATTCTTCTGGCAGCGGACTGACTAAGTTTTTCACGAGGGAAACCGTTCGCGGATAGTGTTCTTTTAACTGTGTTTGGACTGGAAAAAGCACTGTTTCGTTAAATGTTGGCGGTAAAATTTTCAGCAATTTGGCAACATCTTTCATCGGTTTTTCAGTTTGCTCAGGTTGGTTAATAATTAGTTTGTTTTTGGTTTGGACTTCCGTGACTAGGTTTTGTAAAAAATAATCATTTTCCAAGGTTATTTCATCGTCTAAACAATATTTAATGAATTGTGTCAGTTCAGTTTTTAAGTGGGCCAGTGTTTTTTCTTTTGTAAATAAGGCTTCAAATGTTGCGAAAATATCGGAAGAAAGTGTGTCTTCTTCCAACACTTCTTTGTCTAAAGGAATCGCAATCATTGGTTGAGCTGCATCGCCAATGACGACAGGTTGATTGGGCAAAGTTTTTCGTAATTGCGACGCGCAAAGGAGCTGCACTTTGTTGGATAAACTTCCCACGTTGCCAGGTTCGTCATTTTCTAATAATGCCGTAAAGATTTCTTCGTCCACGTTGATGTCTTTGGTCATTCGTTTCGCTTCTCGGTGGAATAAGTTTTTTAAAATCGCAATCCGTTCTCGAATGGGGCGCTCTTTGAAGTTCGGAAGTGAGACGATTACGGAAATTCGGCGATAAAAGGTTGGTAATAAGACTTTTTTCGGGTTTTCGGTGGTCGCAAATAGTAGCCGGACCTTGGAATGGACCATTTTTCCTTCTTCACCAATGGGGCGGAAGGTTCCTGTATCCATAAACTGAAAGAGTTTTTCTTGGTTTTCGTTGGATAATCGATGTACTTCATCTAAAAAGAGTACGGAATTATTGGCTTGGGCCAAGAGTCCTTGCTTTTCTGATTCAGCTCCAGTAAATGCGCCTTTGGTATGGCCGAAGAGAATGGATGACAGTAATTCGGGATTGTTGGCATAATCGGCACAGTTAAAGGTGTAGAATTTTTCCAGGCCAATGATTTGTTCGTTTTTTAGATACTCATAAATCAGCTTTGCCAAAAAGCTTTTGCCGACGCCACTGGCTCCATGGATTAATAAAGGCATACCCAACGGGGGATACAACATAGCGGCTTTGCATTGTTCGATGGCTTTTTTGGCGCTGCCTTGGCTACCGATGTATTGTCGAAACACATCGGTCGTGGGGGTTGTTGCACGGGTTAATTGCCAATAAACGGGTTTTTTTCCCGTTTGTTGGACTTCACCTTTTTCCAATAATTTATTTAAGTATAAGCTGGTTACCGAGCGGCTTAATTGAATTTTTGTGGCAATTTCTTGCGTGCTCATCGGGGTGTTGCTGGTTTCTAAAATATCAACTAAGTGTTGGTAGGTCTCCAAGCGCATGATTCATCGTCCTTCCAAAAGAGAGGTCGGGACAGGGGTTGCTTCTGTTCCCGCCGTTTATCAGCTTTTAAGCCTGAGATAAAAATCACTTTGGATTTTTGTCTCAGGCTCTAAGTGTTTAATAATTAAATGTTTATTGTTTCAATTTTAACAGATGCCTAGTAATCCTAGCAAGATGCCTAAGAACATGATGCCAAACATCACTACGTTAACATTGACTTTTTTGCGTAATAGCCAGAAAGCAAGTAATGTCACGGCTAATGGTACGATACCGACGAATAGTTGATCCAAATAGTCTTGGATTTTAACTACGTCTTCGCTTCCTTTAACGGAAACTTCAAGAATCGTTTTGAATTTTACATTTGAAGCAGTCATACTGCCCATCATCATTAAGCCTAGCATACTTGATACTTTTGTGAGTATCTTCATTCCGCCTGATTCGTACATTTTTTGGATAAAACTTTCACCGATTGAATAGCCGCTATACAACGCATAATAGTGAATTAAGAACGCAGGGACGTTGTATAAAAGTAAGAAGACAATCGCCCCTAATGGCGAACCAGTGCTGGCTAATGAAATCCCAATACCGGCAGCAATGACACGCAAGATGCCCCAGAAGAAGGAATCACCGATGCCTGAAAGTGGCCCCATTAGTGAGGCTTTAACCGCTGTAATAGAGCTAGCATCAAAATTTTTGTCTTCACTGTTTTGTTTTTCCATCGAAGCAACGAGCCCCATGATGAAGTTATTGATATGCATGGTTGCATTGAACCAAGTGGTGTGACGCACCAATGCCTCGGCCCGTTCTTCCTTGGTTTTATAAAAACGATTGATAACTGGGAGTAAAGTGTACATGACACCCACTGCGTGGTATTGTGTAGCTCCTGTCCGGCTAGCGTTCATCGTCCAAGAACGCCAGAAAACAGAGCGCATCATTTTTTTCTCTTCTTTAGATAAATTCTCTTTTAACTTCATGCGAAAAAGTCCTCCTCTTCGATTTCTTTCGCGCTGCCTTCAACCGCAGAAGACGCCGCAGGTTTTCTTTTTAGAATGTCGCGAAATTCTACATCCCGTTGGGCACTCACGACACAAATTACTGTCCCGATAACCGCCACCGCAACGGCTGGTAATTGTAGGTACGCGGTTAAAACAAAGCCTAAAATGTAAAAGACGGCTAATTTATTATCCCATAACAGTTTCATTAACATAGCAAACCCAACGGCAGGTAAAAGTCCGCCAGCTGCGCTTAAGCCGTTCATCAAATTTTGTGGAATGCTTTCAACAAACAGATTTACTGGCCCGCTTCCTGCTAAAATTCCGATAAATGAAATCGAAGCGATGATTAAATAATAAATGATCCACGTTCCGTAATGCAGTGTTACAACCATTTTTTGGTTGCCTTCACGTGCTGCTTTGTCAAGAGAAGGAGCAAAGATATTCATAAAGACATTTTTTAAAAACATCACCACGAAAGCGGCTAACATCCCAATTGGTACGGCTAACGTCATGGCGGCTTTTTGTTCGACATTTGAAATAATTGCAAACGTTGTGGCTAAAGTAGTCGCAGTTACAGGTTCCGCTGCGATAACACCACCGATATTAACATTTCCTAAGAAAATTGCTTCCAAAGAGGCCCCCATTAAGACCCCTGTTTTCATGTCGCCCATTAAAATTCCTGTGACTAATCCAACGACTAAGGGACGTTCCATCATACTTTGACCAGTTAAATAATTCCCAGCAAAACAGATAAATACAGCTAAGGCTGCCATTGTTGCATGCATAAGCATTGTTCATTTCCTCCTTTTAATTGACGGCTTGTTTTAGACTTAATTTTGAGTTGGTTGGCAGGACTTGGTTATAGCTTTCCACGTGAGTCAAACTGGCTAATTCTTTGGCAGCTTCTAACTCTTCAGGGTTTAATTGGACACTTGGGAAAACCATTGTTTTGGTGGCTGGATCTGATTTATCAAAGCGGCCAGCGTTGGCAACATTCACACTTTCAATATCTGTCACGTTTTTCGCAATTTTAGTAGCATCCGCTACACTGTTCACAATTACAAAAATTCGTTTGTCTTTACCACGAGGATCATTAAAGACATCAATCGCATCATCAACTGAGCGAATTAATAGTTTCATGCCATTAGGGACAGCCATTTTTAACGTCATTTGCATTACTTCGTTTTTGGCTGCTTCATCATTCGCTACAACTAATAAGGGGGCATTCAATTCTTTGGTCCAAACTACGGCTACTTGGCCGTGAATTAATCTGTCGTCTACTCGTACTTGTGTAATCATTTTAATTTCCTCCTAAAAAAAGTTTTCTTCTTCATTTGATGGGTTTAATTCAACGAATTGAATTTGTGCTTCAGCAATTGCTGCTTGAATATCTTCTTTGGTTAGCTTTTCGCCTTCTTTTAAGAAAATCAGAGACAAGGCAATGGCTAAGTTGGCATTGGAAATGATAAAAACATTGTCTGGTTTTGTCGTCATGACTTCTTGAACAATTTTTTGATTGACACTACCACCATATAAATCTGTTAAAATAATAGCTTGTTCTTCTGCGCCAAGGGACTGAAGAAACGTTTGAATAATTGGCGTGTAGTCCTCAGGAGTCACATAGGCATTGATGACCGCCAGCTCTTTTCCTTTGTCTGCGAGAATATCCAAGGAACTTTGGAAGCCTTTCGCTAAGTTTCCGTGACTAGCAATTAAAAATTTTCTTTTCATTCTTTTCACCTCACTTTTATATGAAGCAAGTTCTGTGCCAAAAAAAGAGAACTCTAAATCCTTGATTTGAAAGGATTTTGACGCTCTTGAAACTGTTTAAACAGTTTCGAGTCAAAATAAACACGTTATTCGTTGGCTAGTTTGTTGTTGAAAAATAGCTAAGCAAAACTGTGAAATTTAATCAAAATAACCCCCGTTTTTATCGAGAAGTGTTACAATAATATTCATGAATATTTATACATTAAGGAGAGTTACGAATGACTGATGCTCTTGTGATACAAGATTTACGCAAAGTGTACGCTTCAGGTATTGAAGCGTTGCGGGGGATTGATTTAACAGTCGAAGAAGGCGATTTTTATGCTCTTTTGGGACCGAATGGTGCAGGAAAATCAACGACGATTGGGATTGTGACCTCGTTAGTTAATAAGACTTCGGGGAAAGTCAAAATTTTTGGGTATGATTTAGATACGGAGATGGTGCGGGCGAAGCAACAGATTGGGTTAGTGCCGCAGGAGTTTAACTTCAATCCGTTTGAAACGGTCCAGCAGATTGTGGTCAATCAAGCGGGCTATTATGGGGTGTCTCGTAAAGAAGCCATGAAACGGAGTGAAAAGTATTTAAAACAATCCAATTTATGGGAAAAACGGAACGAGCGGGCTCGGATGCTTTCTGGCGGAATGAAACGTCGCTTGATGATTGCTCGCGCGCTGATGCATGAGCCGAAGTTATTGATTTTAGATGAACCAACTGCAGGTGTCGATATTGAATTGCGCCGTGAAATGTGGGCCTTTTTACAAGAGTTAAATGCGCAGGGAACCACGATTATTTTGACGACCCATTACTTAGAAGAAGCTGAGATGTTGTGTCGTAACATTGGGATTATTCAGTCTGGTGAATTGATTGAAAACACCAGCATGAAGCACTTGTTAGCAAAATTACAATTTGAAACGTTTATTTTTGATTTAGCACCTTATACGCAGGCGCCAGTTATTGAAGGCTATCAAAGCGTATTTGAGGACGAGTTAACGTTAGCGGTGGAAGTGGAACGAAACCAAGGAGTCAATCACTTGTTTGAACAGCTAAGTCAACAAGGAATCAAAGTATTGTCAATGCGGAATAAGTCCAACCGTTTGGAAGAGCTCTTCTTGAAGATTACCGAGGATACGTACCAAAGGGAGGATCAACATGTTTAGTCTGTATTTTACTGCTTTAAAAAGTTTAGCTGTGAAGGAAACCAACCGTTATTTACGGATTTGGGTCCAAACACTGGTACCGCCAGTGATTACGACGTCCTTATATTTTGTGATTTTTGGGAAAATGATTGGCGGGCGAATTGGCGACATGGGCGGTTTTTCTTATATGGAATTTATCGTGCCAGGTTTAATTATGATGTCAGCCATTACAAGCTCGTACGCCAATGTTTCATCTTCCTTTTTCTCACAAAAATTCCAGAAAAATATCGAAGAAATTCTCGTGGCGCCAGTTCCAACTCATGTGATTATTTGGGGATTTGTGATTGGTGGCGTTGGTCGTAGTATTTTGGTCGGTGCGTTAGTCACCATCATTTCTCTATTTTTTGTCCCATTGCACGTTGTTTCTTGGCTGATGGTCATCATGACTTTATTGATGACAGCGATTCTTTTTTCTTTAGCTGGTTTGTTAAATGGTATTTTTGCGCAATCCTATGATGATGTATCGATTGTGCCGACCTTTGTGTTACAGCCTTTAACCTATTTGGGTGGGGTTTTCTATGCCATTTCCATGTTGCCGCCATTTTGGCAAGCTGTCTCAAAAGTTAATCCGATTGTTTACATGATTTCTGGGTTCCGCTACGGTTTCCTAGGGGTTCAAGATGTGCCAATTGGTATTTCTATGACCATTTTAATCTTATTTATTGTCGTTTTATATGGCATTTGTTGGTACCTTGTAGAAACAGGGCGTGGCTTACGTAGTTAAGCCGTAAAAAGATTAAACTGTCTGAATCACTCATTCTAGCGAGCAGATTCAGACAGTTTTCTTGTTTCTAAGTATGCCTTTTTTGATTCTTCGTGCATTTCCCTGTATAATAGCAATGTTTCGCACCAGAATATGTCGACAAGTTGTCGTTGAAAATAAAGAAAAAATCAGAAACGGAGTATATGAAGATGAGCAAGAATTTTTGGGCAACATTGCCAAAGCCCTTTTTTGTTTTAGCACCAATGGAAGATGTCACTGATGTGGTCTTTCGTCATGTCGTGAAAGAAGCTGGGGCACCAGATGTGTTTTTTACAGAGTTTACTAATTCAGATAGTTATTGTCATCCTGAAGGGAAAGACAGTGTGCGCGGGCGCCTCGTTTTTACAGAAGATGAACAGCCGATGGTGGCACATATTTGGGGAGATAAACCGGAATTTTTCCGTGAAATGAGTATCGGCATAGCGGAGATGGGCTTTCAAGGATTAGATATAAATATGGGCTGTCCTGTGCCTAACGTGGCTGAGCGTGGAAAAGGCAGCGGGCTGATTTTGCGCCCAGAAGTTGCGGCTGAATTGATTGACGCCGCCAAAGCAGGTGGCTTACCTGTTAGTGTCAAAACACGCATTGGGTTTACTGAAATGGCGGAAATGGAGGCGTGGATCACGCATTTATTAGAGCAAGACATTGCGAATCTATCCATTCATTTGCGAACACGAAAAGAGATGAGCAAAGTGGATGCCCATTGGGAGGTCATTCCGCAAATTATGGCTATTCGGGACCGTGTCGCACCGCAAACGACAATTACGATTAATGGGGACATTCCAGATCGTCAAAAGGGCCTAGAATTAGCAGAACAATATGGTGTAGATGGCATCATGATTGGTCGGGGGATTTTTAAAAATCCTTATGCCTTTGAAAAAGAACCCAAAACACATACGCCACAAGAATTACTGGGCTTGCTACGTTTACAATTGGATTTGCAAGACAAATATGCAGAATTGGTGCCTCGCTCCATTGTTGGGCTGCATCGCTTCTTTAAAATTTATGTTAAAGGCTTTCCAGGTGCCAGTGATTTAAGAGCACAATTAATGAATACAAAATCAACGGATGAAGTGCGCCAGTTGTTAGCGACGTTTGAAGCAGAACATGGTGTGCTTGACTAAATAAAAAAAGAGAGGAGGCAGCATTTTAGCTAATGCTACCTCCTCTCTTTTGAATGCTTAATGCGCAATCATTTCTTGGGCAATTTCTTGTTTGCTTAAGTCGTTTGGATAATACGTTGGCCAGTTGTCCATTTCATTGAACAGACTTTCTTGGCTATCGCCGCCGAAGAAGATGTGGAAATGAGCGGCTTTCGTTGGTGCAATGTTGTGGTCGCTAAATTGGACGTATTTAAACCGCCCAGCATTGGCATCGTCTGTTTCAAAAAGGAAACGGACGCCACGGTTGCCTTTTGCATAGTTTAAAATTTTATAACCGGCTGCTTTATAGGTGAATTTTTGTGGTTTGCCATTGACCAGAAATTCAATGGTGGAATCAGTGATGTTGATGTGGTCGACATCGGTTTGATAGCCGGCATCATAGTAGGTTTTGTATTCGGTTGGTGTTTTATCTTTTTTCAGTTTCGCTTTGTAATCGAAGACTTGGTCTAATGTGCCATCTTTTAATAAAGGATAGACGGATTGCCAATTTCCAGCGTAATCTGTCAGTGTTCTCTCAGCCACCTCACTGTCTTTGAAATAGCCGTTAGCCACGGTTTTTTCTGTTTTTTCAGAGGTTTCTGGCTGAACCTCTTTCCCAGCTGTATCTGTTGTTTTTTTCAAAGCAGTTAAGTTTTCTTTCATTACAGAAAGATAATCTTCGCCATTGTCCATTTGTTTTTGTGTCAAACTTTCTAGCGGGTTTAGGACCTCCAATTGAACATTTGCTTCGTCAGCTAACGTTTTAGCAATTTTATCGTTGGCATTTTTTTCAAAATAAATATAGCGAATTTGATTGTCTGTAACATATTTTTTCAACTCTGCCAAGCGCCCTGCTGTTGGCTCTTGTTCAGGTGTTAAACCAGCTATTGGCACTTGTTTTAAGCCGTAATCTAAGGCAAGATAACCAAATGCAGCATGTTGGGTAACAAAACTTTTTTGCTTAGCGTCTTTCAAAGCTGTTTGGAACTCTTTGTCTAAGGCTGTTAATTTTGTTAAGTATTTTTCTGCGTTTGTTTCAAATGTTTTGGCTTTTTTAGGGTAAAGTTTGACTAATTGTTCTTTGATGTTTGTAACTTCTTGGATGGCACGATGGGGCGAAACCCAAGTATGCGGATCTAATTCATGGTGGTGGCCTTCTTCGCCATGTTCGTGGTCATGGTCGTGTCCGTCTTCGTCACTGCCAGGAAGTAAGACCATGTTTTCGGTACCTTTAATGACGTTCGGGGCTCCTTTTTTCCAGCCTTTAGCAGCTTTTGGTACCCAAGATTCCATATTTTCATTGTGGTAAACGAAAACATCCGCATCATGGATGGTAGCCATATCTTTGGCGGATGGTTCATAATCGTGGGGTTCAGAACCAGCAGGGATTAACAATTTGACGTCTCCTTCAGCGCCTACAATATTTTTAGTGAAATCGTACATAGGATAAAAAGTCGTGACAATGGATAGTTTTTCTTTACCGTCAGCGGTTTTATCAGAGGTGTTTGTTTTGCCGCAAGCGCCGAAAAGGATTAGCGCTAAGGCGGCTAACAGGGGAAGAGTAAATTTTTTCATAGGTGTGCTCCTTTAGTGAATTACGCAATTTTCTTTTGTTTATTGCGCTTATGTTCTTTAATGATTTTAAGTGCGCGTTTTCGTGTTTTGATGTTGGGACTTTTCAGTCGACGATAAGCGCTAGATAAGTCAGTTTTTTCCATTATATATAGGACCTCCATTTCGTAAAAAATTAATTTACGGAGTAGCTATTTTGTTGAGGGTTTGAAAGGTTTCTTGGATTTTTTTTGTCTCTAATTCTTTGCCAATCAGAACAATTGTCGTTTCTTGAGGGGGTTGATTCGTCATTTGAAAGGCCACTTGCTGGTTGACGCCTTGCATGGCAATGGCCAAGTCATGCTCCTGTAAGGCGAGAATCCCTTTGAAACGGTATAACTTTTCCTGATGTGTATACATTAACCAATCAAGCCAACGAGTGAAAAGAGGTTCGTTGAGGGCTGAGGACGCCGTTAACGTAAGGGAGTGAAAGGTATGGTGATGATGCTCATGGGCGTGCTCATGCGGGGAATGAGTCATTTCGTGTTCTGTAAGTGTTGCCGTAAACTTATTTAATTGAAAAAAGTCACTAGCCAAAAGAGGCTCGTTGGCTTGAAAGGATAAAATATCAGCAAAAGGATTAATGGTACGAAGGGTTTCTTGGAACGTTGGTAGCTGAGTGCTGTCTGCTGGTTCCTTGACAGAAAAAAAGAGGCGATCTGCTAAGGCCAGTTGTTTGATGGCTTCGGCTTCTTGAAGCTGTTGTTGCCAATGATGCCCATCAACGACCGTTAAGAGACTGTCTATATAGAAATGATTTTTGATGTGCGGGGTCGTTAAAATTGTTTGAATGATTGGTTGCGGATCAGCAATGCCCGTTGTTTCTAAAATGACTTGGGCAATGGGTTGTTGTTCTTCTTGGTACACTTCTAAGATTGCTGATAAAGAGGCAAGAAGATCTCCTCGTAAGCTGCAGCACATGCAACCGTTATTTAATTGAATAATTCGTTCCGTGGTTTGTAAAAGTAATGCGTGGTCAACGCCTGTTTGACCAAATTCATTTTCAATAATAATAATTTCTTCTTTAGGAAACGGTGACTGCGCAAGCGCATGGTTAATTAAGGTTGTTTTTCCTGCGCCTAAAAAGCCAGAAACAATGGTGATTGGAATGCCCATCAAGTTTTCCTCCTGTTATTTGACTTCAGTGAAAAGTGCGCGGCGCCGTAATTTTGGTGAATATTTTTTCAGCTGTAATTTTTCTGGTGTATTTCGTTTGTTTTTACTTGTTAAGTAAAGGCGCTCGCCAGTTTCAGCGCAAGCTAACGTAATGGTTTGGCGCATAGTACCGTCCTCCAATTTGATTTTTTTAATTGCGTATAAAAGATAAAGGGGGCTGCGAGGTCAGCCCAAATGCGACCGTCCTCGCTAGTTGTCTTTATCGAAATAATGAGTTACCAGCTTGCTTTTTTGACGCCAGGAATCAAGCCTTGGTGAGCCAATTCACGGAAACGAATCCGAGACATGCCAAATTTACGCATGTAGCCACGTGGGCGCCCATCTGTTTGATCGCGGAGTTTTAAGCGACTTGGATGAGCATCTTTTGGCAATTTGCTAAGACCTTCATAATCGCCAGCTTCTTTTAAGGCTTGGCGAATAGGCGCATATTTTGCAATCATTGCTTGTTGTTTTTTTGCTTTAGCAATTTTTGATTTTTTAGCCATAAGGCACTTCCTTTCTTTTTGGATTTATAAAATCTAAATCGTAATGGTTACGATTTGAACGGAAGTATATTATCAGGTGTTGCGTTGTTTGTCAAGTGAGAATTTCGTTTTTTTTAGGACTTGCTAAGTTGAGAAGTTAGAAATGTTTGTTTTAGCGCTGTTTTGTAGTATCTTTTAAGAAAGAGTAAAAAGGAGTGAAGATGGCAATGGTAGAACGTTTGACGATTATTCGTGGTGTGGAAAAATTTGAATTACAAACGAAAACAGCGCGCTGGGTGTTAGCAAAAGAAGAGGGATACTCGCCAGTTCAAATGCTCGTTTCGGCAATTGGCGCTTGTGGGGGGTACGTGTATCAATCCGTTTTGGAAAATTCGCACATTCCCTTTGAGTTTGAAAAAATAGAAGTCACGTATTCAAGAGAAGTAGAGAGACGCGCACAACCATTAAAACAGGTAACGATTCTCTTTTATGTGACTGTTCCAGAAGCCTTTCAAGAACGGGCGACACGGTGTTTGAAGCTTGTCTCCCCAAACTGTCCAGTGATTCAATCATTGGCTGAAAGAATTACTGTCGAAGAAACAGTTGTATTTAAAAAGTAAACTATTAGAGACATTATCGTTACGAGCGCTTTTCCCTTTTTGGATGCCTCGTTTCTGAGAATGTCTTTTTTTAGTAGGAGCGTGGGGAAATAGCTGTAGAAACAGGAAATTTTTAATTCATTTGTACAAAATAATACAGACAAAAAACAGATAGTGTTTTTTTCACAAATAAAAAGGTTGCTTTTTTTTCTGTTTTAGTAGATGATGTAAGTAGTTACATCTCTGGTATAACGCTGTTTTGCGAAACGTGTGTTATTTTTTAATTCGTAATAGTTTTTTTAAATCGTTTCACAGAATTACTTTAATTGTTATACAGTTTTTTTAGTTGTTATAGTTTGTTTGTCGGCCTTTAGGAGGTAATCATGATTGAGTTAGTGAATGTGTCGAAAGTCTATCAAGAGACACACGCGTTAAAAAATATTCACTTTTCTGTCCAACCAGGAGAAATCGTTGGGATTGTTGGGAAAAGTGGCTCTGGCAAGTCCACGTTGTTACGTTTGTTGAATTTAATGGAACAACCGAGTGAAGGGGAGATTCGTATTGATGGCAAAAATGTTCAAACCTTCTCTAAAAAAGAAGTTCGCCAGCAGCAACAACAAATGGGGATGGTGTTTCAGCATTACAATTTGTTAGAAAATTTGAAAATTTATGATAATGTTGCGTTGCCTTTGAAACTTTTAAAAGAGAAACAGCCTGAAAAAATTGAGCGTTTATTAACGTTTGTTGATATGGCCCATAAGGCAGAAGCGTATCCTGCTCAGCTTTCTGGTGGGGAAAAACAGCGTGTCTCTATTGCTCGAGCGTTGAGCCGTAATCCAAAATGGTTATTATGTGACGAGGCAACGAGTTCATTAGATGAAGAAAATACAGAAAGTGTCGTTCGACTATTACATAAGACGCATCAGGAATTCCGACCGACTATTTTCTTTGTTAGTCACGAATTAGAAACCGTGAAGCGCTTATGTAATCGTATCTTAGTGATGGAAAAAGGTCAGTTAATTGGCGAATTTCTGAATAATCCTCAGCAATATGAGGAAGAACCGCTTTCCTATTTAGAAAAAGTGGAAAGGAGTTTGCGTCCATGACTTTTTCAGAAACCTTTGCCGAATATTGGCCATCTATGCTGGTCGGTTTAAAAGAAACAGGGATTATGATGTCGATTTCGATGGCTATCTGTTTGCTTGTCGGCTTGCCTTTAGGCTTAGGACTATTTTTGGCTAATCCGAAAATCAAAGGGCATCAACCTTGGCTATACTGGGTTTTAAATTTCATTGTAACTGTTATTCGTTCGTTTCCTTATTTATTATTTGTGATTGCGTTGATTCCAGTTACTCGTTCTGTTTTAGGAAAGGCGTTTGGCCCAATTCCTTCATCTGTGCCATTGAGTATTGTTGCGATCGCGATTTTTGCTCGCTTGGTTGAACAAGTGCTGTTGGATGTTCCAGAAGAAATTTATTTTTTAGCTAATTCGTTAGGCACCTCGAAAGTCCAATACATTTGGCACTTTTTATTGGTGGAAGCACGTAGCGGATTGGTCCTTGCTTACACAACCACGACAGTGAGTATGGTTTCATATTCCACGGTGATGGGTGTTGTTGGTGGCGGCGGGATTGGCGATTTTGCAGTTCGTGTCGGGTATCAACGGTATGAATACGGTATTATGTATGTTGCCATTGTGATTATGATTGCACTGGTCTTCATTTTACAAATGCTTGGGAACTTCATTGCCCAAAAACTAGACAAAAGAAAGTAGGAGGACAAAAGAATGAAGAAGTTTTATTTAGCAACATTCGCTGTTATTGCAACAGTTATTTTAGCTGCCTGTGGGGGAAATAAACAAGCAGATCAGAAAGAAGACAAGGAGATTACCGTTGCCGTGCAATTGGAATCTTCAAAAGATATCTTGGAGATTGCCAAGAAAGAAGCTGAGAAAAAAGGGTACAAAATTAACATTATGGAAGTGAGCGACAATGTTGCCTACAACGATGCCGTGCAACATGACGAAGCGGATGCTAATTTTGCGCAACATCAACCCTTCATGGAAATGTTTAACAAAGAGAAAAAAGCTGATTTAGTGGCTGTGCAACCGATTTATTATTTTGCTGGTGGTTTCTATTCAAAAGAATACCAAGATGCGAAAGATTTACCTGAAAATGCCAAAGTGGGGATTCCTAGCGATCCAACCAATGAAGGTCGTGCTTTAGCAATTTTAAATGCAAACGGCGTGATTAAATTAAAAGAAGGTGTCGGCTTTAACGGCACGGTGGCAGATGTCGTGGAAAATCCTAAAAACATTACTTTTGAAAGCATTGATTTACTGAATTTAGCTAAAGCCTATGATGAAAAAGACATCGCTATGGTGTTCTGCTACCCAGCCTACTTAGAACCTGCTGGTTTAACAACGAAAGATGCGATTTTGTTAGAAGATGAAGAAGCAAGTAAACATTACGCATTGCAAGTTGTGACACGTAAAGGCGAAAAAGATAGCGAAAAAATCAAGGTTTTAAAAGAAGCGATGACAACAAAAGAAGTTGCTGAATACATCAAGAAAAATTCTAAAGGCGCTAATATTCCTGCGTTTTAATGAATAGAAAAAATGAAGCCTCTTTTTTGAGAAGCTTCATTTTTTTCTTTTCCTTGATTTATAGTATAGTTAATAGGAAGGAGGTGCCGGTGTGGTCGAATTATTTATTTTAATGATGGAACGGGTGGGCTTAATTATTTTACTGGCCTTTCTTTTAGTGAATGTGCCTTATTTTAAGCGTGTTTTATTAAGTCGTGAAAAAATGTCTTCAAAAGTTCAATTGATTTTGATTTTTGGTTTATTTGCTATTATTTCTAATTTTACAGGTATCGAAATCGCTAAGAATCAGATTGTTCCCAATAATTTACTAACCTATTTAAGCAGCAATGCTTCCATTGCGAATACGCGTACGTTAGTAATTGGCGTTTCTGGATTAGTGGGTGGTCCGATTGTCGGCAGTGCGGTTGGTTTAATTGCTGGCTTTCATCGGGTTATTCAAGGTGGGGGGCATAGTTTCTTTTATGTGCCTGCTTCTTTAATTGTTGGCTTAATTGCCGGTTTTTTAGGGAGCCGCATGGCAAAGCAAACCGTTTTTCCGTCTGCCGGCTTTTCTGCCATTGTCGGAGCGTGCATGGAAATGATTCAGATGATTTTTATTTTCTTTTTCAGCGGTGATCTATCGGATGGGGCCACGTTGGTTCGTTTTATTGCGCTGCCGATGATTTTGTTAAATAGCGTAGGAACGTTCATTTTTATGTCGATTCTAACAACGACATTGAAACAAGAAGAGCAGGCCAAAGCGGTTCAGACGCACGATGTTTTGGAATTAGCGGCGGAAACACTGCCATATTTTCGAGAAGGACTCAATAAAAATTCCAGCAAAAAAGTTGCGGAGATTATTAAGCATTATACAAAAGTCAGTGCGATTAGCATGACAAACAGTCATCAAATTTTAGCTCATGTTGGCGCAGGTAGCGACCATCATATTCCAGAGCTAGAAGTCATCACGGAACTTTCTCGGGAAGTGTTACGGACGGGCCAAATGACCATCGCGCATGCCAAAGAAGAAGTTGGTTGTTCGGACCCTAATTGTCCGTTGCAAGCGGCGATTGTGATTCCATTATTTTCCCATCAGCAAATTGTTGGCACCTTAAAAATGTATTTTACGGATCCAGCGCAGTTAACGCATGTCGAGGAGCAGTTAGCAGAAGGTCTTGGGACAATTTTTTCTTCACAAATTGAATTAGGTGAAGCGGAAGTACAATCAAAATTACTTAAAGAAGCTGAAATTAAATCCTTGCAAGCGCAAGTGAACCCGCATTTCTTCTTTAATGCCATCAATACTATTTCCGCATTAATGCGGAAAGACAGTGAAAAAGCGCGGAAACTATTGCTTCAATTAAGTAAATACTTTCGAGGCAACTTACAGGGAGCCGTGCAAACTACGATCCCAGTTTCACAAGAACTAGAACAAGTAAAAGCCTATTTGTCATTAGAACAAGCACGGTTTCCGAATCGTTATCAAGTAACATTTGACGTAGAAGAAGCGGTTGCTTCAGAAAAAGTACCGCCGTATGCGATTCAGGTGTTAGTGGAAAATACCATCAAGCATGCATTTGGCAGCCGGAAGGAGAACAATCAAGTTCGGGTAGTGGTCAAAGCAAAACAACATAAATTACATGTGGATGTGTATGACAATGGGCAAGGGATTCCTGAAGAACGCCGCTTGCTATTAGGAAAGACAACAGTGACTTCGGAAAAAGGCACCGGCACGGCACTGGAAAACTTGTCCCGCAGAATGGCGAACCTTTATGGATCAGAAGGTTGTTTTTTAATTGAAAATTTAGAGACAGGCGGGAGCCATGTTCATTTAGAAATCCCGATGGAACAGGAGGAATTAGATGCACGTATTAATCGTTGATGATGAACCCTTAGCACGAGAAGAATTGAGCTATCTTGTTTCCCAGCATCCGCAAGTGACGAGCGTTGCAGAAGCGGATTCTGTGGCGGAGGCAATGGAAGAGATGATGGATCAAAAGCCAGATTTGTTATTTTTAGATATTCATTTGACCGATGAAAGCGGGTTTGATTTAGCGGAAAAATTAACCCATCTTAAAAAAGCGCCCTACTTGGTTTTTGCAACCGCCTATGATCAATATGCGTTAAAGGCCTTTCAAGTGAATGCAAAGGATTATATTTTGAAACCTTTTGAAGAAGAAAAAATAACACAAGTCATTGAAAAAGCATCAAAAGAAATGGGGCAAGCTGTCCCAGAAAACATTGCCGAAAAAGGACCGAAATCTGAAGCAATACCTATTCAAGGGGAAGACCGCATTTATCTTGTGGCGCCAGAAGATATTTACCTCGTTTCTGTCGAAGAACGGCAACTGAGCATTTTTGTAGATCAACAGGTCTACAAGATGACAGGGACCCTCAACAGTATCGAACAGAAATTACCTGCCACGCTCTTTATTAAAACGCATCGAAGTTTCATCTTGAATCGAACAAAAATTCAAGAAATTCAGCCGTGGTTTAATAACACGTTGCAAGTAATTTTAACCAACGGCTCAAAAGTACCTGTTAGCCGTTCATACGTCAAAGAATTTAAAGAAAAACTTGGCTTAAGTTAAAAAATCACCACTTGAAATGTCGAATGCATTTCAAGTGGTGATTTTTGCATTTGGTGAAGAAATTCTGGCATTTCATGAAAAAAAGCCCTTAAAAAAACGTTTTCTTTATATACTTAACCCATAGAAAACAGACAAAAGGGAGCGAAGAAGAATGGAAAAGAAAGTATATTCATTTTTACAACAAGCAGCAGTTTTTGCCATTATTATGTTAATCGCCAACGGCTTGGCGTTCATTTCCCCAATACCAATGCCTGCTTCAGTAATTGGCATGGTGTTATTGTTCATTGGTTTATGTACAAAAGTTGTTAAATTGGAACAAGTGGAAGGGCTAGGTAATAGCTTATCAACGGTTATTACATTTTTATTTGTTCCTTCAGGGATTTCCTTAGTTAATTCTTTAGGGATTATGCAACAATTTGGCGTTCAAATTGTTTTTGTTATTTTAGTAGCGACACTAGCGTTACTAGCAACGACTGGTTGGACGGGCGCCTTTTTATTGCATATGAAAGATGCTCGAAAAGAAAAAGAACCCGCAGCAACGAAGAAAGCGAAAGGAGAGGTTCGCGCATGAATCCGTATGTTGGCATTATTATTTCATTAGCTGTATTTGGCATAGGTACTTGGTTGTTTAAAAAAAGTAAAGGTTTCTTCTTATTTACGCCATTATTCGTTGCGATGATTTTAGGCGTTGTCGTTTTAAAAGTAACAGGAATTAGTTACGAGCAATACAATGAAGGTGGCAAATATATCAGCTTCTTTCTAGAGCCTGCGACAGTAGCGTTTGCGATTCCTTTATATAAAAAGAGAGACGTATTGAAAAAATATTGGTTAGAAATTTTAACGGCGTTAACAATTGGTTCTTTTGGTTCGCTAGTGGCTGTTTATTTTGCAGGAAAAGTGATTGGCATGGATAATCATTTAGTGGCCTCAATCTTACCACAAGCTGCTACAACAGCGATTGCCGTACCTATTTCTCAAACTGTTGGCGGCATTGCTTCCATTACGGCGTTTACCGTAATCTTCAATGGTGTACTAACCTATGCCTTGGGTCGAATTGCATTGAAATGGTTTAAGATTAACAATCCAATCGCCAAAGGTTTAGCTTTAGGTGCGGCCGGACATGCCCTAGGTGTGGCAGTTGGCATGGAAATGGGCGAAACAGAGGCTGCTATGGCTAGTATTTCTGTCGTAGTGGTTGGCGTAGTTACTGTTTTAGTGGTTCCTTTCTTTGCAACGGTCATTGGTCTATAAAAAAGTGGGCTTCCTCACTTTTTTATGAGTAGCTAATTTCTATCAGCTAACAGTCTCTGCTTATTCTGTGAATGCTAGTTATCACTAATCCGTAGGCTCGGAGTTAAAATGAGTGTAAAAAAGCCAACCTTATCCATAGTAAGGTTGGCTTTTTCGTTGTTTACAGGATTTTTTGAATATAGATAGGTCGGATTGACCAGTCTTTTTATAGAATGGTTGCTCCTAAAGTTTGTTTAAAGTGGCGTAACGCCCATTCGTGTCCTTGTTCATCAAAACTAGCAACGGCATGCTCGGGAATCATTAATTGATAGCCTAAATTATAGGCATCAACAGCCGTATGCAACACGCAAATATCTGTACAAACACCAGTTAAACAAAGCTCTGTAATTCCTCGTTCTCGTAACCGAATGTCCAAATCCGTGCCACTAAAAGCAGAATAGTGCCGTTTGTCCAGCCAATAAACGGTTGCCTCATTTTTGTGAGCTTGATAAAAATCAGCTAGCGAGCCAAACAGATTACGCCCGTCAGTTCCTAAGACATTGTGGGGCGGGAAAAGTTTATTTTCAGGATGATAGTGATCTAGGGGGTCATGCCCATCAATGGCAAAAACCACAAAATCGCCATTGTCAAAATAGTGCTTTGTTTGTTGAACAAGGGCCGTTTCAATGGCTTGTCCAGCGGCACCAGTGGTTAGTTTTCCGTCTGTGGCGACAAAATCATTCGTATAATCAATGGAAATCAGAGCTTTCATTTGGCAACCTCCTAAAGGTTAAAGTCATTTTGTTCATTTTACAGCTTTTAAGAAAGCATTTCAAATGATAAAAGTACATCAAATTCTAAAAAAGCTGTTTCAAAATAAACGTTTTGGCTAAAAAACATGCTATAATTTTGCTACAAATTAAAGCAGGTGAATAGAGTGAAAAGAAAAATCGTACGTTTTATCCTTTGGTTGTTAGGAATCATTGTGGTTATTTGCTTAGGCGTGTTTCTCGCCTTTCAATTATCTCCTAAGCCAGGCGCTTGGGTCATCAACCAGTTATTCGCAGGTGAAGTTGAAATAAAAGATTCAGCTTCCTATGATAAAGCATTGCCCAATGTCCAATTGCAAGAAAATCAAACATACCCTTCTTTAAGAAAAAAGAATACCTTTGATTTGTATTATCCCCAAGCGTCAAAACAAGCGGTACCAGTCGTTTTATGGGTCCATGGTGGTGGCTATGTGGGAGGAGATAAGTCTGGGATGAAAGAGTTTGCGACACGTTTAGTGGCTGATTCCTCAGTTGCCTTTATTTCAATGAATTATGAATTAGCACCAGATGCACCTTATCCAAGCCAGCTCCAGCAGGTCAATGAACTTGTTCAATTTTTGTTAGAAAAGAAACAAGCGTATCCCATGTTAGATTTATCTAAGCTTTTTATTGGCGGGGACAGTGCGGGTGCACAGATTGCTCTACAATATGCAACAGTTCAAACCAATGCCAACTATGCCAAAGAACTAGGGATGACTGCAGCGTTGCCAGCTAACCATTTAAAAGGCACACTCTCGTATTGTGGTCCGGTGGATTTGAAACAAATGGTCAACCAACAAAGTGATAATCGTTTTATGAAATTTTTCGTTAAAACAGTGGCTTGGTCCTTGCTCGGCACTAAAGACTGGCAGACGAGTGCAGAACTGCAAGAAGTGAGTTTAGTGGATAAAGTCACCAAAGAATTTCCCCCGACGTATCTAACAGATGGCAATAGCTTTTCATTCCAAGAACAAGGACTAGCCTTGGTTCAGCGGTTAAAAACTTTAAATGTTCCAGTTTCAGCTCTCTTTTTCAAAGATAAGAAAGCAACGATCACCCATGAATATCAGTTCGACTATCAAACAAAAGAAGCTAAACAATGTTACCAAGAAACACTCCAGTTTGTGAATACGTATAAATAAACAGAGGCCTTAGAAATATTTCTAAGGCCTCTGTTTATTTATTTTTGTCATTTTTTTAGCTGGGAAATATGTATAAATTAAACAAAAATGTTTATTTAATGATGTTTACATGAGAAAAAATCCGTGCTATACTACGAACTCGTTTGTTAATTTTAATGTTAAAAACAACGTTTTTGTTATTTTTGTGAACAAATTAACATTTTATCTTACAAAAAACAGCAAAAAATTCGTTTAGTTAACAAAAAGAAAATTAAAAAATAAATTTTTTTTTTGAAATTAAGAAAATATCTTTAAAAAAATCAGAAGAAAACTTCGTATACTTGAGCCATAGGTTGGTTGTGGAAAGTTTACTTCGAGGGAGGAGTGATGAAGTTAATGAAAAAGAAAATCGCTGTTTTATTGGCAACTTGTTTACTTGTACAACCATTTTTATCTGTTTCAGCGTGGGCGATTGAAGGGGAGCAACAAACAGAACGTACGCAGACACAGCCAAAAACAGCAGAAACCAGTACAAGTGAAGCAACAAAAGAAAGCAGCGCACATTCTATAGAACAGTCATCAATGACGGAATCTAGTGCTATCACAGAAAAAGTAACCACCTCTTCCACAGAAACAAAACCAAGCGAAGAGCAGAAGCAAATCACGTTGACCTTTGAAACAACGGATCAAGCTTTGTTTCTAAATGATGCCAAAAGTTATCAAGTGGTAAAAGAAAAAAATCAGCCACTTCGGACAGAAGAATTACCAAAATGGGCGAATAGTGAGGAAAATGCGACTTTCGTTGGCTGGTCTTATCAAGGCAAAACATATACAAATGAAGAACTTCTTCAATTAGAGTTTTCAGAAGATACACAACTTACGGCTGTCTTTAAACAGAAACTGACACGCATGGCCAGAGCTGTTTCAGTTGATCAGTCCATTGCGGACACAATTGACCCTGCGGATAAAACAAAAGTGATTGTTGTGCCAAGTCCTGCAGGAGATGGAGCAGCGTACAAAGAATATGCATCGACAGAGGCTGGCTTGAAAGAAGCCTTGTTTGATTTGTATCAACAGGGGAACAATGGCGATTTCACTCTTTATATAGGAAACAATATTACGACGAGTGCGGCGACCACCGCTAAAGTGATTCCTGACACCGTTACGGCAAGTAATATGACCTTTTACGCCTTGCAAGGCAAGGTCAATCATTTAGTGATTACTGGAAACAGCGCGGATCCGATTAGTATGGATCAAACGGCGCCAACGGGTTCTAAGACGTTAGGATTTAATCAAAATATCTATTTTGGCTCAAACATCACTTTGAGAAATCTAAACTATACAGGTACGAATATGTATTTAAATGGTTACAGTTTGAACTTGAATGGCGGCTCTAGTGGAAACGGTCTGACCGTATACGGTGGAACGGATACAGGAGATGTTTCAGGAAACCCAACTTTAACAGTAAATAGTACAGGTACAGGGACATGGAATTTCTATGGCGGAAACCAAAATGGTGGTAATTTAGCTGGAAATCCTACGATTGTTATTAACAATACACGGAGCGGACTAAATACATTAAGTGGGGGCGCCAATATTGGGACAGTGACTGGGAATACTTCATTGGTTGTCAATGATTCTGGTGGCAGAATTGCTTCAATTTATGGGGGCGGTTATGGGACCAACGCAACCAACACAGCGAATGTTACTGGTAACGTCTCAACAAAGGTTGCGATTACGAATGCTGCTACAGGTTTCCAATTAAGTACGTATTATGGCGGTGTTCAATACGGAAATATTGGTGGAAAAGTAACAAACGATATTTCTGGATATGGCCGTTGGTATACAGCGGGACAACGTTTTATTGGTGGCTCTTCCCGCGGCGATATAGGAACGAATCGTGTGACTGATGGAATTACTACAAATTTAAATACACAGTTGTATAGTGCGGGTCGTGCAGATTTTGAAGGAGGCAACCAATATTCTGGAACGATCATCGGAGATATTACGAATGTGGTTACAGCAGGAACGAATACCGCTGGTGGTATTAATGATTTTAACGGCGGTGCTGGTAACAATGTTTCGAAATTTAACAAGAGTCAAATTGGGGCCTCAAATGAAGCAACGTATGATGCTTATACACCACAGCAAAGAGCAGAATTAGCCAAATCGGCAGCAGCTTTTAAAGTTTTCGGAAATATTTCTTCTAAATTAGTCAGCGGTTCGTTTAATAATGGTGCAATTTACTCAACTGCAGCTGGCCGCGGCGGTTATATCGAAGGAAATACAACAATTGAAGTGGGAACAGCGAATGGTGATGGGTCTTTAGGTGGCGATGGTATGGCTTATTCAGGCGCAAAACCGACAAGCTTAGATTATTCAACGACCAATAAAAGTCGTGGTAATAATTCAGGTTGGGATATTGTTGGTGGCGGCGGCTATCCTGCTAGTAATGATACTTGGGATATCTATATAAAAGGAGATACTAAGACTGTTTTAAATAATACCATTGCTCGCTGGACATATGGTGGCTCTTTTTCAGGTGTCGTTGAAGGCAATACTTCTAACACATTGAATGGCGGGATTGCTGACACATTAGAAGGAACAGGCTATCAAGCAGCTCGAGTTTATGGAAACGGTCAAACAATCGTTAATAATGGTCAAGTCGATTGGTTTCTTTCAGGCGGTGGCTGGAATGATGCCAAAAATGTTGGGAATGTCGGTGTAACGGTTTATGAAGGAGTAATTAATGCTTCGATGGGCGCTTCTTATGGAGCAAGCGGTGGCCATACAATTACTGGTAATTCAGACAATCGCATCTACGGAGGAAATTTCTCAGGAACTCCTCGGACAGGCGCGAACGGTTTTTCAGGTGGGATTACCAATGCGGGCTCACTTCTTGGAAATGCCAAACTCTTAATTGATTTAAGAAATTACAACGGAGAGTTTAAGTTGCCTGGTAATACCTACATTACTGGTGGTCGGCCCTATGGTCAAAATACGACACTAGGAACGGATGAATCAAACACAATTACTTTAAATATTTTCACTAAAACAGGTGTGGAATCTTTAAATGGGGCCAGCATTTACGGTGATGGTGGAACCAATGCTGCGTATACCAAGAACGGCAAGATTACAATGAATATTCAAGCAGCGGGTTCTAGTATTGGAAATTTATATGCGACACAGTATTCCAATATCAGTGGCGGAAAAATCTTACGTGATGTTACCGCAAATGTTCAAGGTGCAGTTAGTATTAACGGTTTATCCGGTGGTTCATCAACAGATAATTTCACTAATGCAATTGTGAATGCTAGTTCAAATAAAGTGGCCTTTAACTTTGGGACTAACGTTGACGGCACCAATAACTATCAAACAGAACCACTAAATGCGACAGGCTTAGGCGTTGTCAACTTTACGGAATTGAATGTCACTAATGGCATTAAATTAATGGCTAATGGTGGGAACATCAAAAATGGCGTTTCTGCTACTGCCGCGAACCACAGTACGACTTACAATGAATTCGGATCAATTCATCTATCTAAAAACGCTGGAATTGGGATCACCAACACGGCCAATTTAATTTCAGCTAGCAAACTAACGGTTCAGGATCATGCAACATTAGAAACAATTCCTGGTACAGGTAAAGTAAACATTGCGGATTTTGAAGCTGTCGATCCAACAAAAGATGAACTTTTATGGATTAAACCAACGACAGATACAACTGCTTTGGTGGATAGCACAGGGACTTGGTTTGGAAATGTCAAAGCCTATCAGGTCTTGACGATTAATCCAACGGTCAATAATGCTATAAAACTTACGCCAACAACGTTTCATGGGATTGAAAAAGCGACTGGAAAAACATTTATTGGCGATAACGATGTGAGCAAGGGCGCCAATGGCTATGGAATAGCAATTCCTGGCTCCATCATCGATTACGAAGTGGAAACGCCTGGGATTGTGGCAGGTGCAGGTACTATTTCTCATGATGTAAAAGAGGTCAAAGCTGGCAATGCGCCGTTAACCTTACAAGCGTGGGGCACCGAAGTAGCTGGACAAAAAGTTCAAAAAGGACGTTTGATGATTCCGACCTCAAGTGCTTTAACACCAACCCTAAGCTTCCTTCCTGACGAAGTAACAGGTTCTTGGTTGCACCAAGGAACGGTTAAATCTAGTGAAGTTGGGAGCGCGATAGAGCAAATTCCAGAGCAAAAAGATACCACCCCGCTTTCATGGAAAGCGACGAATATGAACTACAGTTATCAGGTGAAAGTTCAATTTTCAAATAAAGTGGAACTTTCGGGGCAATCGGTGATTGTCACAGAAGATGAGGCAGCGCAACTAACGACTGTCGATAAAGTAATAGAAATGCTTGGCGCAAAAGGTCGGCCGTTTTTCAAAACCTCATTAAAAGAGACGGATTTACCACAAATTCAAGCGCCGTTAGCAGAAAAAACTGTATCGCGGACACATGATATTCAATTAGAAGCAGGGACGTCAGGGGATAATTTGCAAAACAAAACGGTTCATTTAGTTGTTGTGAAAAATGAAAGTGTCCTTGCCAAAGATCGTTCGTTTGCCTTGTATGCGACAAGTGCGCATTTGAAATTAAAAGAAGCAAATGGCTTAACGAATTCAGACGAGTTGGCACAATGGACACAAGCAACGGTGATTTTCGCAGATGGTCGGGCCAATCAAACACCAAGTCTTGATGCCGCAACCTTCCAAGCCATTCAGCAAGCGAAACCAGAAGAATTAGCTAAAACGGTGCCAGCCAATTATCAATTTACAGAAGCTGGCGAAACGTTAAATAAAAAAGTCAATGTGTCTATTTCAGGTGAATTAACGTTAGAAAAAGTACCTAAAACAATTGATTTTGGCAAACAAAAAATTTCTGCCAAGCCAGAAGTTTACTGGCCAACTCTTTCAGATGATTTAGTCGTTCAAGACACACGCGGGACAGAAAGTACGCCTTGGAAACTGAATGTTCAGGTAACGAATCCCTTAACGAACGGCACAGATCAATTGGAAGATTTGTCATTGGTTACAGACAAAGGAGAATTTTTACTCAATAAGGGAGATACGGTTGTTACAGAAAATGAAGGCTCAGGTTCAGGTAGTTATACAATTAACCAAGGTTGGGGTGCGGCAAACCAACGGGGACTTAAACTATCTGTGCCAGTCGAAAAACAAAAAGTTGGCGAATTCAAAGGGACATTGTCATGGTCATTAGTCATGGCACCATAACAAGGAGGAGAGAAGTGAGATGAAAAAATACCTTTTGCTTAGTTGTTTTTTAGGTCTTTTCAGCTTCTGTCATTCAGACACTGCGTTTGGGGAAGCAGCTTATGAAAATAGTGGTGTTGTCTCCTTTTATGGAACGTATGAATATCCCACAGAAGAGTCGACAACAGCGACTAGTAATTCTTCCACAACGACCGAACCCACCAAGCCAGCTGACGGAGGCGCTTCATCCGTCCTTTCTTCTGGCGTATATGGGTCGCGACAAGGAAGATTACCAGCGACAGGTACCACCAATCAAGCACCATTTATTTATTTGGGAATCAGCCTTATCACTATAGGCATATTATTTATTAAAAGGAGAAGAGAAGATGAAAAAAACAGTATTAGCAGTAGTAGGGATTGTAGGATTTAGCGGTGTCCTAGCGACACAACAAGCATTTGCGGAAGATATTAACGTGAACTATACAAGTAATGGTGCCATTACATTTGAACCAGATACAGATCCAACGAAGCCAGTTAATCCAACCAATCCAGATGAAAAAGTTGAACCAGAAGATCCAACTGACCCAACTGGACCAAAACCAGGGACTGCAGGCCCCTTATCAATTGACTATGCTTCAAGCTTTCAATTTGGCGCCCAAAAAATCACTTCCGACACGAAAGATTATTACGCACAAATTCAAACATTTAAAGATGGGACAACAGGTCCCAACTATGTTCAGGTAACGGATAAACGTGGGACACAAGAAGGCTGGACGTTAAGCGCTGTACAAAATGCGCAATTCAAAACAGCCCAAAATGAAGAATTAGTGGGGGCCGCTTTATCGATTGCCAATGCAGGTGTGACATCGATTGTTGATGCCGCATACGCACCAACACCAACAGCAGCACATACCTTTGTTCCTGGAACAGAAGTAGAATTAGTCAAAGCAGAAGATGGCAAAGGAATGGGGACTTGGGTCTATCGTTTTGGGAAAGATGCGACAGAAGGTGCTACTGCCGTGAAATTAAATGTCCCAGGTAAAGCGATTAAATTAGCAAAAGAATATCGTACGACCTTAACATGGACATTGAAATCTGTACCAACGAATGTTGGAGGCTAAGTAAATGAAAAAAACAGTCGTCTACTCCTTGTTATTCGGAACAATGTTGCTTGGCGCCACTGTTCCTGCTGAAGCGGCGACGGTCGTTTTTGATAGCGAACAGTCGATTGTTTTTACCCCAAGCACAGATGGGACGGATCCAGTAAATCCAGAAAATCCCGATCCAGAAAAACCAGTTCGACCAGTCGATCCAACGAATCCTGATGGACCTAATCCAGGCACACCTGGGCCACTTTCCATCGATTATGCCTCAAGTTTGGATTTTGGAAGTAATGAGATATCGAATAAGGATCAAACGTATTTTGCCAGAGCGCAAACCTATAAAAACCCAGATGGTTCAGCAAGTGAATTGGCAACTGCTAATTATGTACAAGTAAGTGATTTACGGGGAACCAATGCTGGCTGGGTTTTAAAAGTGAAACAAAATGGTCAATTCCGTAATGCAGAAACATTACACAAAGAATTAACAGGCGCCACCGTTGCCTTTACTGAGCCCAGTGTGCGCTCAAATGCGACGGACGTATTGCCGCCAACTGCTACCGCAAACATTCAATTAGATGCTGCGGGCGCAGAAACTGTTGTCATGCAAGCCCCAGAAAAGACCGGCGCCGGAACGTGGATCACGCTGTGGGGGCAAGCAGAAAAAGTGACCGAAAAAAATCAACAAGGACAGCAAGTAAATGCCACAATCACACGGGCAATCTCACTAACTGTTCCCGGGAAAACCCCTAAGGATGCAGTACAATATAAAACAACTTTGACTTGGCTACTTTCAGATGTACCAGTAAATAATGGAGGGAAATAAATGAAAAAGACAAAAGTAATGACATTGATGGCAACCACAACTTTAGGCGCATTGGCACTTGTACCAATGAGTGCATTAGCAGTCGACGGTGGTGAATACCAAACAAACGGAGCGATTCAATTTGCACCAAATACGAACCCAACGAATCCAGTTGATCCGACGAATCCAGATCCGGATAAACCAATTACGCCAGTTGATCCAACTGATCCGACAGGGCCTAAGCCAGGGACAGCAGGTCCGTTATCCATTGACTATGCATCTAGCTTATCTTTTGGGGAACAAACGATTACCTCAAAAAATATGACCTACTATGCAGAAACACAAAAATACAAAGATAATGCTGGTGCCGACCAAGAAGGCCCGAACTTTGTTCAAGTCTCAGATAATCGTGGGACTGAAACAGGTTGGACGCTAAAAGTAAAACAAAATGGTCAATTCAAAACTGAAGCCAACCAAGAACTAACAGCGGCCAAAGTAACTTTAAGCAACGGACGCGTGGTTTCAGCTTCACAATCTGCAAAACCAACGACAGCGCCAGCTACGATTGAATTAAACCCAACTGGGGCTGAATCAGTGGTCATGGCTGCTGGCGATAAAGAAGGTGCGGGTACGTACTTAATGAGCTGGGGCGATAGTGTAGATGCTGCTAAAACAAGTATTTCATTAGAAGTACCTGGTTCAACCACAAAATATGCGAAAAAATACACGACAACTTTTACTTGGACTTTGACAGATACACCTGCTAACACAGGAAACTAAGAACGACAGCATACACGCAAGATCGGGATATAAGTCAAAAATTTTTGGCTTATCTTTCGGTCTTTTGGTGCTTATAATACAACAAAGAATGACAGACATAGGAGAATGAATATGAACAGATGGAAAGTATATGCAACGGTAATCGCTTGTATGTTATTTGGCTGGATTGGCGTGGAGGCGCACGCTTCTGAATTTAATTTTGCGGTCACACCAACAATTCCCGAAAATCAAGTGGATAAATCAAAAACCTACTTTGACTTAAAAATGGCGCCTGGTGCCAAACAAACCGTAGAAATACAGTTACGTAATGATACAGATGAAGACATTACCATTGAAAATACGGTAAACTCAGCGACAACGAATTTAAATGGCGTAGTAGAATATGGCCAAAACGGGATCAAACCTGACAAAACTTTACGCTTTAACTTAAAAGATTATGTGGAAGCACCGAAAGAAATCATCTTGCCGAAGCATTCCCAAAAGACCTTACCTTTAACCATCACGATGCCTAAAGATTCTTTTGATGGCGTGATGGCTGGCGGTATAACACTCAAAGAGAAAAAGAAAGAAACCACGACTTCTGCGGATCAATCAAAAGGGTTAGCTATTAATAATGAATACTCCTATGTTGTGGCTATTATTCTTCAGCAAAATGAGACAAAGGTTCAACCAGATTTAAAATTACTGGGGGTTAAACCAGGCCAAGTCAACGCGCGAAACGTCATCAATGTTTCTTTACAAAACCCACAAGCGGCCTACTTAAACCAATTACATTTAATCAACACTGTTTCAAAAGGAGGCGAAACGCTTTACCAATCCGATACTGAGGATATGCAAGTGGCGCCAAACTCTAACTTTAGTTACCCAATTTCTTTAAAAGGGGAACGATTAACGCCAGGGAAATATGTCTTGAAATCAACAGCCTATGGTGTAAAAGATGAAAAGGGCACCTATCAAGTCAAAGGCGCCAATGGTGAAGAACGGTACCTGTACAAATGGGAATTTACAAAAGAATTTACTATTTCTGGGGACGTCGCTAAAGAATTAAATGAAAAAGACGTAACCATTAAAGGAACCAATTGGTGGTTGTATCTACTGATTGCATTAATCATTCTAGCGCTGCTCTTATTGATTTTCTTCTTGTATCGTAAAAAGAAAAAAGAGGAAGAACAACAATCTGAGTAATAAAAAGGGCTATCTATTGACAAAAAGGGTTTTCCTTGTAAAAGTAAAGGTACTTTTACAAGGAATTGCTTCCCATAAAGTAGAGGTAGAGAGAGTGAGAAGCCATGAGAAAAAAGTATCTTTTTTTATTTAGTTCTTTGCTAATTTTTACGGCTGTCGAAATAGAACCAATTCAAACATTGGCGACACCTATTTATAATCCCTTAGAACCAACGGAAGAAATTCAACCAAAACCAGAATCAATCACCCCTCAGGAAAAGTCAGAACCGGAACAACCTGCGCCAACCCCTCAGGAAGATCAAAAAACTACGGTTCCTTCTGAAGAAAAAAAGCCTTCACCCAAGAAAAAAGACAAACCTGTGGAGAAACCGGCAATGTCAAAAGAAAAAAAGAAACAAACAAAAGAAACAACGGCTCATCCCCTACAAGTGAATAAAGATTTTGTCTTTCCTAACGGACTTGGTGCAGGCGGCGATGAAGAATCTGAAAGCTATTTAGCAGCGGTTGGGTACTTTCTTTCAGGAAATGGATTGTATGGGAAAAAAATGGATGTGAGAGAAGTCTATGATATTGATGATGTTTTTAAATAAAGTGGATAAAAGAAAAATCGCCTTATTTCAGTTACTGGAAAATGCACCGATGTTAACAGAGTCAAAAGAAACCGTAATGCAGGAGTTAGAATTATCTGAATTTATCGTGAACAAAACGGTCGCTGAATTAAATGCTGATTTTATTGAATTTGGTTTATCAGAGGATTTTCAAATTGTGAGCGATGGTATTTTCTTAACGCTTAATGAATCAGGAACGGAAACTTCTGCTACTTTGATTGATTGCTATATTAAAGAGTCGTTACGTTTTGCTATGTTTCAAGATTTCTTTTTTCAGCGTTTTGATTCTGTAAATGAGTTTGCGTTAGAACACTTTGTTAGTCACACATTGGCTTATAAGGAGTTCAAGGAATTAAAGAAAATGCTGGAAAATTATCAAATTACAATTAATAAAGAATTTCACTTGGTGGGAAATGAAACCAATTTACGCGAAGTAACAACACTGGTTTTTTTACAATTATACCAACGTGATTTTTCATTGTACGGTAAAAAAGTTTTAGAGCAGATTCGGAACTTTGAGCTATTTTTTTCTGAGAAGGTTCATCTTAATCAGCGTGCGGGCTATGCACAAGCTAAATGTTTTCATTTTTTGGCGGTTTCTTTAGTACGAACGCAGCAACAGTTTTATGTAGAGAAAAAAGTAGATTCGCAAGTGTTAAAACAATTAGCCGGTGACAATCAGCAGAATGTTTTCAATTGGTTAGAGAGTCTTCAAATCCCAGAACCACAACGAACAAACGAAGGCAATTATTTACTCTTATTTTTAATTGCTGAAGAGTGGCTTCAAGTAGCTTCAGCAGCACTTTGCCAAAGATTTGCAGAAATTCAACAATTGAATCGTGACTTGTTAAGCTATTTAAAAATACAATTTCAGCTTTCCGAGGAAGTCCTGCAAGGTTTTGAACAAAAAGTAACAATCGTACATTTTAAATTGTTCCATTTTCCAATAGAAGCAAACTATAGTTATCGCAAAATGGATATAACCTACTTTGCAGAAACGTATACAGAGTATTTTTCTGCTAGTCGACAATTTATTCAAGAACAAAAAACGAATCCCGCTGTTTGGGATGCCAGACAGTTTTTATTTTATCGGTATCTGTTGTTAATGGTGGATGCGTTACCATTGAAAAAAGTTTTGGCTCCGATTACATTGTGTGTCGACTTTTCCTTTGGTGAAGCCTATAATCGTATGATACAAAAAAATATTGAAAAAATTACGGAATGGAATATCATTTTCAAAGCACATGTAGATGAAAGTGTACAATTAATTTTATCGGATATTCATTTTGTCGATTGGCCTGAGATTACCCAAATTATTTGGCTAGCGCCACCACGTCCTGTTGATTGGTCGCATTTTATTAAAACGCTGAGTGCACTAAGACCGCACTCGGGAGAAGAAAACAAGGTCGGGACAGCACCGCTTAGCTCCGAGAAATAAGAAGAAATTTCCGGAAATTGTTCTTTAATTTTTGGATAATTTCGGCTTATTTCCGAAGGAGCTGGTTCTGTTCCCGCCGTTTATCAGATTTTGAGCGTGGAGCAAAAATCCAAAGTGATTTTTGTACCGCGCTTTTTCTTTTAGAATATAAAAATTAAAAATAATAAAAAAGTTGAAACTTTTTATGCTTGTGATTCGTCTATATAAGTGTACAGGAAAGGAGGTTCCAGAAATCGATGGTTTTCGATGGTTGGAAAAGAAAAAAACAAATTCGTGCGTTAGAAACGCTTGTTGATACCAAATATGAAAAAATGTATCGCATTGCCTTTAACTATACACATTCGAAAGAAGATGCCTTGGATGTGATTCAAGAAAGCTTTGAAAAGGCACTGAAGGCCATCCAAAAAGGACCCGATATTAAGGATTTTGACGCGTGGTTCTTTCGAATTCTGCTTTCTGTAGCGACAGATTATTGGCGTAAAAAGAAACGAGAAGCTGTTCATATTGAAAAAGATGAACATGTGTTAGCTCTTTTAAATAATCCCCAACGCAGTTTTTTAGAAATTGAAGAAATTATTAATCAATTAGATAGTCCCAATCGTGAAATTATTCTATTAAAATTTTTTGAAGGATTTACGCTAAAAGAAATCGCTTTGATCCTGGATATTAACGAAAACACGATTAAAACGAAGATGTACCGCAGTTTGAATGAACTCCGAAGTCTAATGAATTAGTAAAAGAAAGGAAGCGAAAAAATAATGGAAGATTTTGTAAAAAGTGTTGTTAAAAACTTTTCAAAAGAATACCGCCAACAACCGTTGCCAACGGATCTACAAGCGGAAGTCAAAGCGCGTTTTCATAAAGAGAAAAAGCGGTACACCTGGCTTCGTTTTAGAAACCGCTCACTGCAAAGTAGTGTAGTGGTGGCTTGTGGCTTTGTCTTATCAGTCAATTTGTTTCCAGGTTTTAGTGAAGCAGCCCGCAACATTCCTGTGTTAGATAAAATTGTTCAATTAGTCACCATCAAAACGTTGACAGCGAAAAAACAGGAAAGTGAAGTAAACATCGATGTCCCTAAAATCCAAACATCCCAAGAATCTTCAGTAGCCGACACGCTCAACAAAAAATACTTGAAAGAAGCCCAAACAGAATTTCAACAAGTCAAAGGGCAATTGTTTGATGGTTCTCGTGTTTCAGTCACTGGAGATTATGAAAAAGTTGTGGACGACCGTCGCTTCCTAGTGGTCAAACGAACCTTCACAGAAATTAAAGGCAGCTCTGCGACGACAACGAAATATGACACCATCGACAAACGAGCCAATGTTGTCGTTTCACTCCCCTTAATTTTTAAAAATGATTTTTACATTGATGTCATTAGTAGTGAAATTAAACAACAAATAGCAGACCAAATGAAGAACGATAGCAATAAAATATACTGGTCCGAAAAAGAGGATGCCCCCAGTGATGTTCAACCCTTCAAAAAAATTAAAAAGGACCAACCTTTCTATATCAATGAAAAACACCAATTAGTGATTGTGTTTTCTCAAGGAGAGATTGCGCCTTACTATATGGGCACCCCTGAATTTGTGATTCCTAATCAAGTCATTGAGAATGAATTGGCAGCGCCTAATTATTTAAAATAAACTCAGTAAAAAACACGCGACATTTCTTAAAACTGTCGCGTGTTTTTTACTGACCTAACCAAGTCAGTTGCGGTTTTACTGAGAGAAGCGTACACTAGAATTAAGCATAACAAGAAAGGGCGAATGGCAATGGAAAAATCAGAAAAAATTAGTATTTTACAAGATGTGGTTAAAATTAAATCTGTAAATGGAAACGAAGAAGAAGTGGCAATCTATTTACAAAATCTTTTGAAGAAATATGAGATCCCTTCTGAACTTGTTTCTTATGCACCAAATCGTAGTAGTTTGGTTGCTTATTTAGGTGAAAACCGAGAAAAAGTCTTAGGGTTTAGTGGCCACATGGACGTGGTTTCTGAAGGGGACGAAAGTCAATGGACTTTCCCGCCATTTGCGGCCCATATTGAAGGAAATAAATTGTATGGCCGTGGCGCAACGGACATGAAAAGCGGCTTAGTCGCAATGGTTTTAGCAATGATTGAATTAAAAGAAAAGGAAGTTCCATTAAATGGAGCGGTTAAATTTTTAGGTACAGTTGGTGAAGAAGTCGGTGAGCTAGGTGCTGGCCAATTAACTGAAAAAGGCTATGCGGATGATTTAAGTGCCTTAGTCATTGGAGAACCAACCAATTATAACTTGATGTATGCGCACATGGGTTCAATTAACTATTCTGTTGTGTCACACGGAAAAGAAGCCCACAGTTCGATGCCAGAAGAAGGCATTAACGCGATTAATAATTTGAACGAATTTATTACAGAAGCAAACCAACAAATGGCGGAAGTCACAGCAAACTATGAAAATCCTGAATTAGGTCGAACGATTCACAATGTAACCGTCATTAAAGGTGGCACACAAGTGAACAGTATTCCAGGTCAAGCAGCCTTGCAAGGGAATATCCGTTCAATTCCAGAATTTAGCAACGACCAAGTCATTGCGTTATTACAAAAAATTGTCGATGAATTGAACAAAAAAGAAAAACATCAGTTAGAATTAACGATTGATTACAATAAAATTCCTGTAAAAGCTGAGAAAGATTCTGCGTTAATTCAAGCCATTCAAGCCCAATTTGATCAACCATTACCATTAGTGACAAGCGCTGGGACCACAGACTTAGCTGAATTTACTAAATCAGACAATACATTTGATTGCGTTGTCTTTGGACCAGGTGTGACCACTACTGCACACCAAGTCGACGAATATGTCGAAATTGATAATTATTTAGATATGATTGATAAGTATCAAGCGATAGCAAAAAGTTATTTAAATTAAAAAAGTGTCGCGCCTGAATCATAAAAATCAGGTGCGACATTTTTTATAAGGTTTATTCCACCACAGTCCATTCATTTAAAGTTTTGCCGTTCTCATCAACTAGCTCTAACCAGCTGTTTGTTCCAGCAAAATAGAGAAACAAGCCGACTTCATTAACGCTTTTTAAGATGATATCTTCCGTTGTGACAAAGTCTTTAAATTGGCCCTTGCGTTCATCACGAAGTTTTTCACCAAATCTAGCGGAGAAACCGACAGACCCGTCTTTATTTAAAGGGGCTTCTGGCATCATTGTCGCGCCAGCTTTAATAAGCATTTCATTGCGCTTTTGCCAAAAAACAGTTGCTTTGCTTTGTCGAGTATCAATATAAAAAGGAATTTGGCTAACTTCTTTTGTCCATTTGTGGCGTGCTTTGGCTGGTCTGGCTTTCTTCGGCGCCGGTTTTTTAAACAGAGAGTAGCCAAAACGTTCCAAGATAAAGGTGACTGTTTCTTTATAGTTAGTCACTGTCGCTACCGCACTTTTCGGAATTTTGACTGTCGTTGGGGTTGCTTCCAATGTTAAACCACTTTCTTTCGCATCATCTAGGAAAGCTTGCGCTAAATAGGCAAGTTCTGTGTCCCAAGTCGGTTTCAATAAAATCGAGTGATCAAAAGAAACTTCTTTATATGTAGCTTTTTCTTCAGCAAGTCCTAAAGCAACTAGTTGGTTATCTCTTAGCAAGAAAAGAATCGCTGCCTCTTTTTTCGGTAATTTAGTTGTTTGTTCAATGATTAAGTGGGCCTGATCGGCTAAATCAATGAGTGTCTTTGTTTTTTTTAAATCAACGGTTAAATGTAAGTCCATGAAGTCTACTCCTTTATCGTTAGTTTCTTCATTGTATCATGAAACACCGTCTTCGTCTTTTAACGAGTCAGCAACCTTACAATATTGTTTGAAACAAAAAGAAGCTTTCATGGTATACTTACTCACATGCATAATTTTTAATGAGGAAAGTAGAGGAACAAGAATGAAAACACTTGGCAATATTTTATGGTTCATCTTTGGCGGCTTTTTTGGTGGCTTATCGTGGCTATTCGCAGGCGTGATTTGGTGCATTACAATCATTGGTATTCCGATTGGTTTACAATGTTTCAAATTAGCGGGATTGAGCTTTTGGCCGTTTAAAAAGCGAGTCGTGTATAGTGATAGCGGCGTATCTTTGGTGGTAAACATTATTTGGCTGATTATCAGTGGACTACCATTAGCAATTGGGCATTGTATTAGTGGCTTGTTGCTTTGTCTGACAATCATCGGTATTCCGTTTGGGCAACAATCCTTTAAATTGGCGAAATTAGCGTTAATGCCGTTTGGGGCCCGTGTTGTTTCAACAAATGATTTTTATTTTGAATAGTCAGAGGTTTCTCATTGACAAATAAAACGAAACAGCGTATTCTGTAAATGTAACAAATAACGTTACATTTAGTTTGGAGTGATTAGACATGGCCATGTCAACGAAATTAAGTGTTGCGATTCATATTTTAAGTTTGATTGAAACAGGTCCTCAAGAACAAGTGACTTCTGAATACATTGCTTCGAGCGTGAATACGAATCCAGTCGTTGTTCGACGACTAATGAGCCAGTTAAAAAAAGCCGGCTTGATTCATTCCATGCGTGGAGCCAATAAAAATACCTTATTAAAGAAACCAGAAGAGATCTCACTGTATGAAATTTATACAGCGGTTGAATTGGAACGAGAGATTTTCAATATTCATCAAAATCCTAATCCAAACTGTTCCGTTGGGGCAAATATCCAATCGGTACTAGAAACTGAATTTACTAAAGTGCAACAAAAAATGGAAGAAGAATTGAAAAGCATCACCTTAGCAGATGTGATTCATGAAATAGAAGTTAAGAGGTCGGGAAAGAAGTGTTCAGCTCCGAGAAATAAGAAGGAATTTCCAGAAATTGTTCTTTAATTTTTGGAGAATTTCGGCTTATTTCCGAAGGAGTTGCTTCTGTTCCCGCCGTTTATCGGCCTCTAAGCTTGGGAAAAATTCAAAGTGAATTTTTTTCAAGCTCTACTTTTAAAGTGTCAAATGTAACTATTTTAGTTCTATTTAAAAATGAAAGGATGATTTACATGAAAGTAGCAGTATTAGGAGCAACAGGAAAAGAAGGACAATTACTTTTAGCAGAAGCTAAACGTCGCGGGATGGACGTGACAGCCATCGTTCGTAATGCCTCAAAAATAACAGATGGCACACCGACCATTGAAAAAGATGTTTATCAATTAACAACAGAAGATATTCAAGCGTTTGATGTATTAATTAGTGCCTTAGGATTCCCTAATGTGCAAGATTTCCCCAAATCTACCCAGCATTTGATTGAGATTTTAACCAATCAAAAAACGCGCTTGTTTGTCGTTGGGGGCGCTGGAACCTTGTATGTGGACCCAGAACACACAACTCAATTAAAAGATACACCATCATTCCCAGCAGAAATTCAGCCATTAGCTTCGGCGATGGGCGAAGCTTTAAACTTATTGAAAGAAGCTCAAAACATCCACTGGACCTATATTAGTCCTGCAGCCATGTTTGATGCTGATGGTCCTGCGACAGGCCATTATGAAATCGCTGGCGAAGAATTAACAACCAATAGTCAAGGTGACAGCTACATTAGTTACGCAGACTACGCCGTTGCCATGTTAGATGAAGTGGAAAGTAATGCACACCCAAATCAACGAATTAGTGTGTATCAATAAAAGAAACAAGAAAAATGGGGCCTCCGTTAAAACAACGGAGGCCCCATTTTCTTGTTTGATTAATTATTGCTAATGTATTTACTGTTTGGGTGCTCGGTATCCTGCTGCTTCTGCTTCTTCAACAGTAGAGAACCAAGCCACTGGATTAGTGGTTCTATTATAATATCTACTTCCAGGCACATGATAAATTCCATTACGTGACCCTTTAATTAAGGCGTTACCGCTTGGTGCTTCCGCAGCAGCCGTCTCGACTTCCGCCGGCGCCTGTGCGGCTTGTTGCGCCTCTGCTTCAGCTTGCGCTTTTGCTGCCGCTTCGGCTTGTTCTTTTTGCGCTTTTTCAGCGGCTAGTTTCTGAGCTTCTGCTTCTTTTCGTTGTTTTTCTTTGTGGGCATCTAATTGAGTTTTAACAACGGCTACCCGTTTTGTTAAAGCTTGATTTGGGGAGTTTAAAGCGTCAATTTGTTTGACCGCTTCATTATAGTAAGCTTCATTGGTTGGTTCTTGTTCAGCTTTTTCAACAGCGGCAGTTGCACTGGCGACTAATTGTTCATTTTTTTCTTTTTCAGCGATAGCGGTTTGAACAGTCGTTAATCGTTGTTGAAATCCTTCTTTGCCAACTGGGGCAGCAGCTACTAATTTTTCAGCTGCTTGATAATCGCTTTTACTTTTAGATTTTTCAGCAGTTGTAACTGCTTCATCAACAGGTACTGCTTTTTTGATTTTTTCAAGGCGATCATTGTATTCCTCGTATTCTTGACTTAATGAAGATACTAAGGTTGCGGCTTCATCATAGTTTTTCTGAGAAGGTTGTTTTTCAGCGTAAGCTAAGGCTTTTTCTGTTTTGGCCAATTCTTGTTCAGAATCTGTGATGCTCGCAATAAATTCTTTTGATGGTGTGACTTCGACTGATTTTTCAACTTTGGTATCTTTCTTCTCAGCCACAAAGGTGATTTTTTGCGTTTTTTCATCGGACAGTTTTACTTTGTAAGCAAACGTTTTGTCTTTCGTTTTTACTTCCTTGCCATTGGCCGTTAGTTTGCTGCTGCCATCGTATTCGCCTTTGATGGTGGCTGAGCCATTGGCATCGGTTTCAACACTCTCTGCATCAAGTGAAAGCGTTGGGGAAGAATCTGTCGTGGCAACCCCACCAATAAATAGAGCGGCACTTGCTAATGCGGCATAGCCATATTGTTTTTTCGGTTGTTTCTTAATTAATGCTTTGATAGTCAGTCCCCCGCTGACAAGTAACCCTAATAGACCCAAAAGTACTAATACTACACTCATTCATTTCTCTCCTTTCGATATAACGTTATTATACAATGTATTGTGAGAAAATGAACATTTTTTTCGTAATAATTAATAAATTTCCTGATAAAAAAATTATTTCCTGAAGCTCAAATTCTTTTGTAAAAATTTTGTTGTGCTAAAATGGAAAGTGAGTTTAACTACGTATGTTATTAGAGAAGGGGAAATCAATGAAAGCAGAAATCATTGCAGTCGGAACAGAGTTATTACTGGGACAAGTAGTGAATACCAACGCCACCTTTTTATCAGAAGAGTTAGCTGCGCTAGGCATCGATGTTTACTATCAGACCGTTGTTGGTGATAACGGCGGCCGCTTAGAAACGCTACTAACAGAAGCAGAACAAAGAAGTGATTTAATTGTCCTTTGTGGAGGGCTAGGACCTACAGAAGACGATTTAACCAAGCAAGTTGTCGCACAACATCTCCATAAATCATTAGTAGAAGATCAAGAAGGATTGAACCGCTTGCACCAGTTTTTCCAACAGTCTAAGCGGCCAATGACGGAAAATAATCTACGACAAGTGTTAGCCATTGAAGGTGGACAAGTTCTTCAAAACCCGACAGGATTAGCGGTTGGTTCTTTCGTAACAGAAGGGACAACAAGCTATTTGCTCTTACCAGGGCCGCCCAATGAATTAATTCCGATGTTCCAACAAGCGGCACGACCTTTATTGATTGATGCGTTTCCACAAGAAGAACAATTGATTTCAAGAGTCTTGCGTTTTTATGGCATTGGTGAATCACAGCTGGTGACCGAGATTCAATCGTTGATTGCGCACCAAACGAATCCAACCATTGCGCCTTATGCTAAGGCTAATGAAGTGACACTTCGTTTAACAGTTAAAACAAAAGACTTAGTAGCTGGCGAAGAATTATTAACAGCGACGGAAGAAAAGGTTTTAGCTAAAGTGGGAGACTATTTTTATGGGTATGGGGATGACAATAGTTTAGCCAAGGTAACAGTGGATTTGTTATTACAAAACGGACAAACCGTCACGGCTGCTGAGAGCCTCACCGCTGGCCTATTCCAAAGTACACTGGGGGAAATTGCGGGTGCTTCGAAGATTTTTAAGGGAGGCTTCGTGACGTATTCGCAAGAAACAAAAGAGAACTTTTTAGGAATTTCTCATGAACTTTTAGAAGAACATGGCACGGTAAGTGAAGCGTGTGCCAAAGAAATGGCAGAGAAAGCGCGTCAGTTAGCTAAATCTAACTATGGTTTATCATTTACTGGGGTCGCTGGTGACCCAATCGAAGGTCAACCGACAGGCACTGTTTGGATTGGGCTGGCGGAAGAAGGCCAACCAACCGTTGCAGAATGTTTCCATTTTAACCGTGACCGAAATTATATTAGACAGAGTGCGGTTATGCGAGGGTTAGATCTTTTGCGGCGCCGAATCATTAATAAAAAATAAATATGCGAATGTTTGTTCGGTTTTTTCTTGCTTTTTTGGTACAAAAGAGATATGATAGACCTACTAACAGGAAATGAAAAATAAGTTTATATAAATTAAAGGAGGATTATCCATTGGCAGATGATCGTAAAGTGGCTTTAGATGCCGCACTGAAAAAAATTGAAAAGAACTTTGGGAAAGGTTCTATTATGAAATTAGGCGAAAAAGCTGATCAAAAAATTTCAACTATCCCTAGTGGTTCTTTAGCGTTAGATGTTGCATTGGGCGTAGGTGGGTATCCACGTGGCCGAATTATTGAAGTATATGGTCCTGAGAGTTCAGGTAAAACAACTGTTTCTTTACACGCAATTGCAGAAGTGCAACGAAATGGTGGAACAGCCGCTTTTATCGATGCTGAGCATGCATTGGATCCTCAATATGCGGAGAAACTAGGCGTTAACATTGATGAATTACTTTTATCTCAACCAGATACGGGTGAGCAAGGCTTAGAGATTGCCGATGCCTTAGTTTCAAGTGGTGCGATTGACATCGTTGTCATCGACTCGGTTGCTGCGTTAGTTCCTCGTGCAGAGATTGATGGTGAGATGGGAGCGAGCCATGTCGGCTTACAAGCTCGACTAATGTCTCAAGCACTACGTAAATTATCAGGCTCAATTAATAAGACAAAAACAATTGCTATTTTCATTAACCAAATTCGTGAAAAAGTTGGCGTGATGTTCGGAAATCCTGAAACAACTCCTGGTGGACGTGCATTGAAATTCTACGCAACGGTTCGTCTAGAAGTCCGTCGTGCAGAACAGTTAAAACAAGGAACAGACATCGTCGGTAACCGCACAAAAATTAAAGTCGTTAAAAACAAAGTGGCGCCACCATTTAAAGTGGCAGAAGTTGATATCATGTATGGCCAAGGGATTTCCCAAGAAGGCGAATTACTAGATATGGCTGTGGAAAAAGACCTTATCAGCAAAAGTGGTGCTTGGTATGGCTACAAAGAAGAACGAATTGGCCAAGGCCGTGAAAATGCCAAACAATACATGGCGGATCATCCTGAAATGATGGCAGAAGTGTCTAAATTGGTCCGTGATGCATATGGCATCGGTGACGGTTCAACCATTACAGAAGAAGCAGAAGGTCAAGAAGAACTACCTTTAGATGAATAAATAACGAGTGAATACGACTCGTTAAGAAGAAAGACAACACTTACTGAACAGGACAGGTGTTGTCTTTTTTTGTTTAGAACTAAATTGTTAAATAGACTGTTGTCCATGTCCGAACCCATCCACATCAAGCAGCTTAGTCAAACAGCAGACTATGCGGCGTTTGTTCTAAAATTTAAACAATTCGTGACGGCGGAAACCTAAAAATGTGACGTTGTCTAATATTTGCTGCCCTTTCCAAAAGAAAGGGCTTTTTTAAGTTGACACCTTTCGCGACAAACATTAGAATAAAATTGTGTGTATGCACAAATATGCAAGTAGGCATATTGATAATTGATTTTAGTTTATCAAAAAACTACAAGATATGAATTAACAAAAAGATAGTATGGAGGTGGAAATATGGTTTTAAATATTCTCCTCGCTATCGTCGGTTTGATTGTCGGTCTTGGTTTAGGATTTGTTATTGCAAAGTCACGTCATGATAAAGCAATAAATGGTGCAAAAATTTCAGCGTCGAGTATTCTCGAGAACGCTCGGAAAGAATCAGAAACACTGAAAAAAGAAGCATTGCTAGAAGCTAAGGAAGAGAACCAGAAGTATCGTTCAGAAATTGAAAGTGAGTTGAAAGAAAGCAGATTAGAACTTAAATCTCAAGAAAATCGTTTAATTCAACGGGAACAAACGTTGGATCGTAAAGATGACTCTCTTGAAAAACGTGAAGGCTCACTGGAAGAAAAAGAAGAGAAACTTGGTGCTAGACAGCAATTAATTGATGAGCGAGAAAAAGAAGTAGAAAACTTAATTAATCAGCAACATCAAGAATTAGAACGAATTGCTTCCCTTTCAAAAGAAGAAGCAAAATCGATTATTATGAAGTCAACAGAAGAAGAGTTGAATCATGAACTAACCTTGATGGTCAAGGAGTCAGAACAACGTGCCAAAGAAGAATCTGATCGCAAAGCGAAGAACTTGCTTTCCCTAGCAATTCAACGTTGCGCCGCCGATTCTGTTTCTGAAACAACTGTTTCCGTGGTCACTTTACCAAATGATGAGATGAAAGGTCGCATTATTGGTCGTGAAGGACGTAATATTCGTACATTGGAAACATTAACAGGGATTGACTTAATCATTGATGATACGCCAGAAGCGGTTGTGTTATCCGGATTTGATCCAATCAGACGAGAAATCGCTCGAATGACCTTGGAAAAATTAATCCAAGATGGTCGGATTCATCCCGCTCGCATCGAAGAAATGGTAGAAAAATCACGTAAAGAAATGGATGAACGGATTCGTGAATACGGAGAACAAGCAGCCTTTGAAGTAGGTGCTCATACGTTACATCCTGATTTAATTAAAATTTTAGGCCGTTTACGTTTCAGAACAAGTTATGGTCAAAATGTCTTGAACCACTCAATCGAAGTAGCAAAACTGGCTGGCGTTTTAGCCGCCGAATTAGGCGAAGATGTTCAATTAGCAAAACGTGCAGGTTTACTACATGATATTGGGAAAGCATTAGATCATGAAATTGAAGGTTCTCACGTTGAGATTGGCGCAGAATTAGCTGCGAAATATAAAGAAAATTCAGTAGTTATTAATGCCATTGCCTCGCATCATGGTGATGTGGAAGCAACCTCAGTTATTTCTGTTTTAGTGGCAGCCGCAGATGCGTTATCTGCAGCCCGTCCAGGTGCACGTAGTGAATCGTTAGAAAACTACATTCGCCGCTTAGAAAACTTAGAAAATATTTCTAATAGTTTTGAAGGCGTGGATTCAAGTTTTGCTGTTCAAGCAGGACGTGAAGTTCGTGTCATGGTGAAACCAGAAGAAATTTCTGATTTAGAATCTGTTCGTTTAGTTCGAGACATTCGGAAGAAAATTGAAGATGACTTGGATTATCCAGGACATATCAAAGTAACGGTTATCCGTGAAACACGTGCCGTTGACTATGCGAAATAAAATAAAAAGCGAATAAGTATCGCGTGTAGTGTCTCAATGAACAATTGCAAGGATTGTTCGTTGAGACACTTTTTTTAATCTTTTAAAACCAAAACTTTCTTTTCAAAGCGAAAACAACTATAATAAACAAGAGATGTTAAAAAGAGAAGAGGAACCTTTTTGCGTATATTATTTATAGGAGATGTTGTCGGTTCTTTAGGAAGAGAAGCCCTAGCAACGTATGTCCCTAAATTAAAGAAAAAATATCGTCCACAAGTGACCATTGCCAATGGTGAAAATGCGGCATCTGGTCGGGGAATTACTGGCAAGATTTATAAGAAATTTTTGCAAGATGGTGTCGATGTTGTTACGATGGGTAACCATACGTGGGACAACAAGGATATCTTTGAATTCATTGATGATGCGAAGAAAATGGTTCGTCCAGCGAACTTTCCAGAAGATGTGCCTGGTCAAGGAATGGTTTTTGTGAAAGTCAATCAATTGGAACTAGCGGTGATTAATTTACAGGCCCGCACATTTATGGTGCCATTGGAAGATCCTTTCAAGAAAGCCGCCGAGCTAGTGGCTATCGCTCGCAAACGGACACCGCTCATTTTTGTGGATTTTCATGGCGAAACGACGAGCGAAAAACAAGCCATGAGCTGGTTTTTAGATGGCCAAGTTTCAGCCGTTGTTGGAACACATACGCATGTTCAAACAAATGACGCTCGGATTTTACCGAAAGGGACAGCCTTCTTAAGTGATGTCGGTATGACCGGACCTTATGATGGGATTCTAGGAATGAAGCGTGAACCGATTATTGAGAAGTTTATGACAGCATTGCCGAAGCGCTTTGAGGTAGTCGAAACAGGGCGGACAATTTTATCTGCCTGTATTTTAGAGATTGATGACCAAACGGGCCAAGCGAAGATGATTGAGCCGATTCAGATTAGCGAAGATCGCCCGTTTCAAGAATAATAGAAGAAAAGTTAATCTCGGATCATTAAGAGGTTAACTTTTTCTGCTCTTATAGAAAAAGTGCCGGTGAAAGATGAAGGTGAAAAAAATGGAGCCGTTGAATTTAGATGCACAAAGTAATAAAGAATTAGAAAAATTGTTACATTTAATTGGACAAGATGAAGTCATTCAGCGCTACCAAGCGATTGAAGAAAAGGTAAAGAAAAACAAAAAGCTGACAGAATTAGTGGAAGAAATTAAAGCTGCGCAAAAAGATGCGGTTCAATTTGCTCACTATGGCAAACCAACTGCTGAAAAAGAAGCCATTCAACGAGCTGATGCGAAAACAAAAGAATTTGATGAGCACCCACTCGTTGTAGCCTACCGCGAACAACTGATCGAAGCCAATGACTTAGTCCAACATGTCACGGCGCTCATTCAATACCGCGTGAACGAAGAGCTAGAGAAGGAAGGGAATTAAATGCCACAAAAGACAAAAAATACACCCATGATGGAACAATATTTATCCATTAAGGCCCAATACAAGGATGCGTTTTTATTTTATCGCTTAGGTGATTTTTATGAATTATTTTATGAAGATGCTATCAATGCAGCGCAAATCTTAGAATTGACGTTAACCAGTCGTAACCGCAATGCGGATGATCCGATTCCTATGTGTGGCGTTCCTTATCATGCCGCGCAAGGCTACATTGATACGTTGATTGAGCAAGGCTATAAAGTAGCGATTTGTGAGCAAGTGGAAGATCCAAAGACTACCAAGGGCATGGTCAAACGAGAAGTGGTCCAGTTGGTAACGCCAGGAACGGTGATGAATAGTAAAGGCTTGGAAGCCAAAGACAATAATTACTTAACCGCTGTGCTAACAGATGGTAATCAGTTCGGTTTTGCCTATGTAGACTTGAGTACAGGCGAATTAAAAACAGCAGTCTTGGCTGATGAAGAGGGCGTTTTAAACGAAGCTTCTGCGTTGCAAACAAAAGAAATGGTCCTAGGTTCAGGGATTCCTGAATCGTTAAAAGAGAACTTAAGTTTACGTTTAAATATTATCTTTTCGACACAAGAAACGGTGGAAGAAAATGCCGAGTTTAGTTTTTTAACCAATGAACTGATTAATCCATTAGAAATTGAAATTACAGGCAAATTATTATCTTATTTATCCGTTACCCAAAAGCGGAGCTTGTCCCATATTCAGAAAGCTGTGGAATATCAGCCAGATCATTTCTTGAAAATGGATCATTATTCTAAATTCAATTTAGAATTGAGTCAGTCGATCCGAACAGGACAGAAAAAAGGGACTCTATTGTGGCTATTAGATGAAACGAAAACAGCTATGGGCGGCCGTTTGTTGAAACAATGGTTGGATCGTCCGCTAATTCAGGAACGTCAAATTAAGGCGCGTCAAGAAATGGTGCAATCCTTATTAAATGCCTATTTTGAACGCTTAGATTTGCAAGCAGCATTGACGAACGTGTATGATTTAGAGCGGTTAGCAGGACGCGTGGCATTCGGCAGTGTGAATGGGCGTGATTTAATTCAATTACGGACCTCTTTAGAACAAGTACCAACGATTCGACAGTTAATTGTCGGGATCAATCAAGGGGAATGGGATGATTTGTTAGTCGACTTAAACCCTGTTGAAGATTTAGTGGCATTGATTGCGACGGCGATTAATGAAGAAGCCCCTTTACAAATTACTGAAGGAAATGTTATTAAAGACGGCTATAACGACCAATTAGATGAATACCGTGATGCCATGCGCAATGGTAAGCAATGGCTAGCGGAGTTAGAAGCGAAAGAACGCCAAGAAACAGGGATTAAAAACTTGAAGATTGGCTACAATCGTGTCTTTGGTTATTTCATTGAAATTACTAAGTCAAATTTAGCGAATTTAGAAGAAGGAAAATACGAGCGGAAGCAAACATTAGCTAATGCGGAGCGCTTTATTACGCCAGAACTAAAAGAACTAGAACATTTAATCTTAGAAGCCGAAGAAAAATCAGTTGAACTAGAATATCAATTGTTCTTGGCCGTGAGAGAACAAGTGAAAACGAACATTGATCGGTTGCAAACACTGGCTAAAACCATTAGTGCGGTTGATGTTTTACAATCTTTTGCAACAATTAGTGAACGGTATCAATACGTTCGACCAACGTTAAGAAGTAACACGAAAAATTTGGCGATTGTCGAAGGACGACACCCAGTCGTGGAAAAAGTTTTAGGGCACCAAGAATACATTCCAAACAGTATCCGCATGAACCCAGAAACAGATATTCTCTTGATTACTGGACCAAACATGTCAGGGAAAAGTACCTACATGCGTCAATTGGCTTTGACGGTGGTCATGGCGCAAATTGGCTGTTTTGTACCAGCGGAAAGTGCTGAAATGCCAATTTTCGATCAAATTTTTACACGGATTGGAGCCTCTGATGATCTAATTGCAGGGCAAAGTACCTTTATGGTAGAAATGATGGAAGCCAACCAAGCACTGCGGCATGCCACGCCTAACAGCCTAATTTTATTTGATGAATTAGGACGCGGCACGGCAACCTATGATGGAATGGCGCTAGCGCAAGCCATCATTGAATATATCCATCGTGAAGTACAAGCCAAAACGCTATTCTCTACACATTATCATGAACTAACTGTTCTAGATGAAACCTTAAAAGGCTTGAAGAATATTCACGTGGGCGCTGTCGAAAAAGATGGCGAAGTGGTCTTTCTTCATAAAATGATGGAAGGACCTGCTGATAAGAGCTATGGGATACATGTTGCTAAAATCGCTGGTTTACCAAGCCCGCTTTTAGAACGAGCAGCCACCATTTTATCCGCTTTAGAAGCGGAAGAAACAACGATTCCAAGTTCAGTTCATCATGAAGAAGTTTCAGAAGTCCATGAAGAAACCGAGCAACTTTCATTATTTAAAGAAGTTTCAACAGAAGAATTAAGTGTCATTGACACATTGAAGAAAATGAATCTATTAGAAATGACACCACTAGATGCGTTAAACATGCTTCATCAATTGCAAAAACGTATCTAATTAGGAACCGAACCGGTTAGGAGGTCGTGAAATGGGGAAAATTCAAGAACTATCTGAACAACTAGCCAACCAGATTGCTGCTGGTGAAGTTGTTGAACGTCCCGCTTCTGTCGTCAAAGAATTGGTGGAAAATGCACTGGATGCAGGAAGCACTCAAATTGATATTTTTATTGAAGAAGCTGGCTTGAAAACCATTCAAATTATTGATAATGGTGAAGGAATTGCCAAAGAAGATGTACTGAATGCCTTCAAGCGCCATGCCACAAGCAAAATTCATACAAGAGATGATTTGTTTCGAATTCGCAGCTTGGGGTTTCGAGGCGAAGCCTTACCAAGTATTGCCTCAGTTTCTGAAATGATTGTCGAAACTGCCACAGCTGAGGAAGAAGAAGGCAGCTATGTGATTCTAAAAGGGGGCAAGGTCGAAGAAAACCGACCAGCAGCCCTCCGTAAAGGCACAAAAATGACCGTTTCTAATTTATTTTATAATACGCCCGCTCGTTTGAAATACGTCAAAACGATCCAAACGGAATTGGCCAATATCGGTGACATTGTCAATCGTCTGGCGTTAAGCCACCCTAAAGTCGCTTTTCGCTTAGTTCATGACGGCCACAAAATGATGAGTACAACAGGCAATGGTGATTTAAAACAAACGATTGCCGGGATTTATGGCATTAGTACCGCAAAGAAAATGTTGAAAATTGAAGGAAAAGACCTTGATTTTACTTTGACAGGGTATGTTTCATTGCCAGAAGTCACACGGGCCAGCCGCAACTATTTATCAACGATTATCAATGGTCGTTATATTAAAAATTTCGCGTTAAATAAAGCAATTGTAGCCGGCTATGGTTCGAAACTAATGGTGGGGCGTTTTCCAATTGCTGTGTTAGAAATTGAAATGGATCCGCTGTTAGTCGATGTCAATGTCCATCCTACTAAGCAAGAAGTTCGTTTAAGTAAAGAAAAAGATTTAATGGCATTAATTGAACAGGCGATTCAAGAAGTGTTGAGCCAAGAACAGTTGATTCCCAATGCGGCAGACAATTTGCGTTTTAAAAAGAAACTACCGCCAGAACCTAAAGCCGAACAAATGGAAATTCCTTTATCGACTGAACAACCTGCGGTAAAACAACGACCGGGCAGCTTAAGCTATAATCCTGCAACGGGTCGCTTCTATGCGGAACATGCGACAGACGAAACACCAGTCTCAAGCGCCCCTGAAACTGTCAACCAGACAGAAAGAGCAGTGGATCCAATGGACGACCCATTTGCGCCGCCAGTGCCAGAATCAACGAGTGTAGCGGAAGAAACGTCAGCTTACGAAACCTCTTCGGCAGCTGCTGATTCCGCAAATCATTGGGAAACAGCTAGTAATGAGCAACAGGTAATAGCCGAAGAAACGAAAATAACTGAAGTGCCTGATTCAGAACCTTCTCTGCGTTCATCAGAGGCTGCTGACGAGGTTTTCCAAGAAGAAATGAAACTTCACCCGGAATTCGATGCCAATAGCGCTGCGAGCCAAAGAGAACTGAAACAAGCCCTGAACAAGTTGGAAGAAGAACGACCGACAGAACGTTTTCCTGAGCTAGAATACTTCGGTCAAATGCACGGAACTTATTTATTCGCACAAAGCAAAGATGGTCTGTTTATTATCGACCAACACGCTGCCCAAGAACGAATTAAATACGAGTACTTCCGTGAAAAAATTGGCGAAGTCAGTGATGATTTACAAGAACTATTGGTACCAATCGTTATTGATTATCCAAATAGCGATGCCTTGAAAATTAAAGAGCAGAAAGAAACCCTTGCGGAAGTCGGCATCCATTTGGAAGACTTTGGACAAAATAGTTTCATTGTGCGGGAGCACCCAACTTGGTATCCTGCAGGCGAAGAGGAAAGCATTGTTCGCGAGATGATTGACATGTTGCTAACAACTGGCTCGGTCAGCGTGAAAAAATTCCGTGAAGCAACTGCCATTATGATGAGCTGTAAGCGATCCATCAAAGCCAATCATTACCTCAATGAGCAACAAGCACGCGTGCTATTAAAAGATTTAGCCTTGTGCGAAAATCCGTTTAATTGTCCGCATGGACGTCCGGTGCTGATTCATTTTACGAATTCAGATATGGAACGAATGTTTAAACGCATTCAAGACCCCCATTAAAAAGAAACGAGGCGTCATCAATTTATGCAAATTATTTTAGCATCCCAATCTCCTCGCCGTCAGGAGTTATTAAAGCGTGTGGTTCCAACTTTTACGATTGCACCAGCCGATATCGATGAAACTGTTGGCAAAGACGGCTTACCAGCAGAATATGTGGCGCAAATGGCTGCCCAAAAAGCAGCGGCTATAGCAGAACAATCCCCCGAAGCACTAGTCATTGGCTGCGATACAATTGTGGCATTGGCGGGAGAAATCCTCGGTAAACCGACTTCTCGGGAAGACGGTTATCGCATGTTGCGCCTGTTAAGTGGCAAAACACATGACGTGTATACAAGTGTGACGTTGAAACAAGGGGAAAAAGAGCGCTCCGCGACAGTTCATTCAACCGTGACGTTTTATCCACTGACAGACACGGAAATCCATGCTTACTTAGATACCGCAGAATATGCCGACAAAGCAGGCGCTTATGGTATCCAAGGACAAGGAGCATTACTAATTGAAGCAATCGCCGGCGATTATTACGCCATTATGGGCTTACCAATTGCCAAAGTAGCCCGACTACTAAAAGAATTCAACTAATAAAAGACAGTCCTTTTCATTCGTCAAAAGAGAAAGGACTGTCTTTTACTATGCAAACTATTAGGTGCCTGTTTGGCAAACGTGGTATCATTGAACCCAATAAATTGAACAGAAGAAAAGGAGTGGACAGAATGACAAAACCAACAGAAGAAGAATTAAAACAAACCTTGACGGATCTTCAATATGCCGTCACACAAGAAAACGCAACAGAACGCCCTTTTTCAGGAGAATATGATGACTTTTACCAAGACGGAATCTATGTAGACATTGTTAGTGGCGAACCGTTGTTTAGCTCCCTGGACAAATACGATGCTGGTTGCGGCTGGCCATCCTTTACCAAACCAATTGAAAAACGTGGCGTCAAAGAAAAAGCTGATTTTAGTCACGGCATGCACCGAGTAGAAGTTCGCAGTCAAGAAGCAGATTCACATTTAGGGCATGTTTTCACTGATGGCCCACTCCAAGAAGGCGGCTTACGTTATTGCATTAATGCGGCAGCTTTGAGATTTGTGCCAGTGGCAGATTTAGAAAAAGAAGGCTATGGCGAGTACCTTTCTTTATTCAAATAATCCTCATTTTTTAGACAAATACGATAAAATAGTTAGAAGAAAGCGACTTTTGATGAATATCTTGTATGAAATACAGAAAATCTCTTGATTTATTTGGCTAGGACTACTATTATTTTAGAAGGAAAGTATTGTTCAGTTTTAACGAATTGGCTGAAATAGAAAGTGGAGGTTCTAATGTCGAAACATTATTTTGATCCAAGATTGAAAATCTTTTCTTTGAACTCTAATCGTCCCTTAGCAGAAAAAATTGCGGATGCTGTGGGTGTGGAGCTAGGAAAGTGCTCTGTAACACAATTTAGTGATGGCGAAATTCAAGTGAATATTGAAGAAAGTATTCGTGGTGCACATGTTTACGTCATTCAATCAACAAGTAGCCCTGTTAACGATAACTTAATGGAACTATTAATCATGATTGATGCGTTAAAACGTGCGAGTGCTAAAACAATTAACGTGGTTATGCCTTATTATGGGTATGCACGTCAAGACCGTAAAGCACGTGCCCGGGAACCAATCACTGCTAAACTTGTTGCAAACATGATTGAAAAAGCTGGCGCAACAAGAATGTTGACATTGGACTTACATGCGGTCCAAATTCAAGGATTCTTTGATATTCCAGTGGATCATTTGATGGGTGCACCATTAATTGCCGATTACTTCATCGAACACGGCATTCAAGGCGATGACGTCGTTGTTGTTTCCCCTGACCATGGTGGTGTAACGCGTGCACGTAAATTGGCAGAATTCTTAAAAGCACCAATTGCGATCATTGACAAACGTCGTCCAAAAGCGAACGTAGCAGAAGTAATGAATATCATTGGTCATGTGGAAGGCAAAACATGTGTCTTAATTGATGACATGATTGACACAGCGGGGACAATTTCTCTTGCTGCAAACGCATTGAAAGAAGCCGGAGCAAAAGACGTTTACGCTTCTTGTACACATCCCGTTTTATCAGGACCAGCCTTACAACGTATTGAAGATTCAGCAATTGAACGCTTAGTTGTAACAGACTCTATTTACCTATCTGATGATCGTAAAATTGCAAAAATTGACGAAGTCAGCGTTGGTGAATTAATCGGAGATGCGATTAAACGTATCCACGAAAACAAACCAGTTAGTCCGTTATTTGAAACAAAAAATAAATAATTACAAAAAACCGCCCACATCATTTTTCTGATGTGGGCGGTTTTTTCTCTAAATCATTTTATCTAAAAAAATATTGTAACCTGAATATTTATTAGGTATTCATGATATACGATAAGTGTAGAGAAGTTAATGCGGAGGCAAGCGCAAAGGAACATGCGCTTTGCGACGAGCATCGCAACAAAGTGAGAAGCGTAGGAGCAGAGACTTTCCTCTTTCGGTGAGGTGGTGCGTATGAGCGTACTTCCAAAATTTACAGAAAGGAGAGGCCTTTTGTCAGCATATGAAACAATTCAGACGATCCTAGGGTTTGGTATGTTTACCATTGCTTTGATCGCGCTGATTGTGAAATTGCTTAAAAATGACAATAAAAAATAACCGTTTACTTTGATCGAGTACGGTTATTTTTTATAACTAAATTGGTCACCGTCTTAAACGGCTCTACATCAGAGAGGTATGTTGACGCATATCTCTCTTTTCGTTTTTATTATAGCATATTTTCCCGAAAAGTACGAATAAATTTAGCGTTAATCCGTGAAATCCTAAAAGCTGTTAAAGAGGAGAAAAACCTCTGGGCTTTTTCTCTTTGCCTATAGTCTGTTTAGCCCGCTTTTTTGTTAAAATTTATCGTAAACTTCAATTACTGAGGTGCTATTCAGCTCAGACTTACTTATTTTAATTACTTCATGGGATTCAGTTAAAGATTTCGATTGGCTCTTTCGTGGCTGATTTATTAACGATAATAAAGATTGTGGGACGTACTTTTTGTTATTCTCTTTACATGTTAACGCCACAATCATTTTGCCTGAACGAATTGCTTTTTCATACTGTAAATTATAAAATTTTCCTCCATCGCATATTCGTACACCTGGAGAAATAAGCATTTCTAATAGAGAAATTACTTGTAATTTTTGGCCTGTGGTTCCATCATCTTTAGGTTTAATCCCGCGCAGTGAAACTTTATTATTTTTTAAAGCTCTGTAAAATTGAGTAGCCTTAAAACGAAATTTACAGCTCCCTTGTTTATCTATTTGATAATAGTCAACTCCGCATAAATGCATAAAATTCCCAGCTTCAAATTGAACGTTCATTTCTAACAATTTCTTTGTTTTCCGATGTTGATATGTATAAGTGAACATATGATTATTGAAGTTGGTGTCATAAATTAAGAACGCCTTTCTAATTGTGTCAAAATCTTTTTTCTCAATCATTAGTTTCTCCTATAAATAAAGAAGCCAAGCTTAGCTTGCCTTCTTTAAACTTCAAATATAATTCAGGTTTTTCTGTTGCTCACCAACTATTGGCTCTACGTCCAATTCTATATCGAGTTTTTCTGTTGCTCGCCAACTATCGGCTATTACTTCCGATTTCAGTATTGAGTTATTATGATGCCTGATCATCAAGAAACATCTACTTGTTTCTAATAAAAGTCTACCACAGAACCACGTTCAACTCAATCCTTTTTAATCCAATAATGGAGTGTAATGACAATAAAAAATAACCGTCAACTTTGACCAGCACGGTTATTTTTAAATAATCCAAAAGGTCACCGTCTCAAACGGCTCTACACTAGAGAGGTACGTTGACGCATCTCTCTCTTTTCATCTACATTCTAGCATAGATACAATGTAGATGAAAAGAGGTGCCTGCTGCTAAAGGTTCTTGTCCTTCTTTAGCGATTGAGCAGTGCATCAACGCTTAGTTTAGTCATTTCAGAGACTTGCATGTCGGCTCCGATTAAGGGTTGGCTGGCCGACAAGCCGACGGCATAGATGCCTGCGGCTTTCAAGCCGTCAATGCCTGATTGTGCATCTTCAAAGCCAATGGCGTTTTGCGGTAGCACGCCAATACTGTCAGCGGCGGCTAAAAAGATTTCAGGATCAGGTTTGCCTTTGCTTAACGAGTCGGGATCGACAATTGTGGCGAAGTACGCGCGCACGCCTAATTTTTCCAAAATCAGGGGGGCGTTTTTTGAAGCCGAAGCCACGGCACAGGGAATGTGACGTGCTTGGGCTTGCTGTAGCAATGGCACGACACCAGGTAAAACATCTTCTGTTGTTAAATGTTCTAATAATTGAACGTAGTGGTCATTTTTTTGCTGAGCTAAGGCTTCTTTTTCTGCTGGAGTAAACGCATTTTCACGGTGGCCATGGGCTAAAATGCGGTCCAAGGAATCCATCCGACTAATGCCTTTTAATGTTTCGTTGAAGGTTTCGTCAATGGGGATACCTAGCGAATCGGCCAACGCTTTCCAAGCTTGATAATGAAATTTGGCGGTGTCTGTAATGACACCATCCAAATCAAAAATAAATCCAATCGTCATTGTGGTTCGCTCCTTTATTGATAATGTACTTCTTTTGGTCGTTCGGCGGTTAACGGAATCAACGCGCCCTGAACCAATAATTGTGTATCTTTATCTGCTGTAATCGTGACACTGGTTTGTGTTAATGAAAATTGATACGTCACGCCTTGATGAATAAACTGGAAGGCCAGCGCTTGCCAATGTTCAGGTAAGTTTGGACAAATTGATAACTCGTTCTGGCGCGTGTCAACGCCTGCATACGTCGCTAAAGTAACGTGGATCGTCGCAGCCATGACCCCTGTATGAATCCCTTCAGCGGTCGTGCCACCTTGAATGTCACGATAATCGGAATACAATGCTTCTTGATAAAGTTGCCAAGATAGCTCATGGAATTGCGCCATTTCTGCCAATTGGGCATGAACAATTCGTGACAAAGTCGAACCATGAGACGTCCGTTTTAGATAATACAAAAGATTTTTTTCCAAATAATCCGCAGGCAATTGATACCCTAAATCTTCTAAAATTTGATCCACCCGAGTTTTGTCTAAGTTGTAGAACAACATTAACGTGTCGGCTTGTTTCGCCACTTTGTAATCATCGGGAGATTCTCCTTCGGCTTTTAAAATTCGATCCATGCGGTAAATATTGCCGTATTTCTCTTTCATCGCCGCCCAGTCAATCTCTTTTAAGCCGAAATACCCTTCATATTGCGCAATAATGCCGTCAGAATTAACTTCAATTTCCAGTGAATTTTGAATTTGCTGCATGCGGGCTAAATCAGCCGAAGTAGTCTGAGTTTTGGCAAAAAGTTGTGCCTGTTCTTCCTCAGAGAAAAGTGCCAAAATGTTGGTTAATTCTTCGAATAGCCAAACCACCATCAAATTCGTATAGGCGTTGTTTTTCAAGCCGCTTTCCGTTTGGTCTGGATAGCCCTCGTGAAACTCATCAGGTCCCATCACTTTATCAATAAAGAACCGTCCTGTTGCGTCATCTAACGTCGCAGCGCTGTTCCAAAATTGAGCGATTTCTAACAACATTTCGCCGCCATATTGTTTCATAAATTCATGATCCTGTGTACTATGCCAATACAACCAAGCATTGTAAGCAATCGCCAAGGACACATGCCGTTGCAGAATGCTATGATCCTCGCCCCAATGTCCATTCAACGGATTTAAGTGAAGTTTTTGCGTGGTTTCACGCCCGTCACGTCCTGATTGCCACGGATACATTGCGCCACGATACTGGCTAGCCGCCGCATTTTCCTTCGCCTTCTCTAATCGATGGTAGCGATACAGCAACAATTGTTTCGCCGTGTCAGGATAATGTTGAATATAAAAAGGTAAAATAAAAATTTCATCCCAGAAAATATGTCCACGATACGCTTCACCATGCAAGCCTCGGGCGGTAATCGAGACGTCCAATGCTTGCGCTTGGTTACTAAAAGGCGAAGCCGAAGCCAGCAAGTGATAACTGTGAATCCGTAAAAGTTTTTGAGACATCAAATCGCCTGTCACGGTAATGTTGGCTTGTTGCCAAAGGGTTTGCCAAGCGCGGGCGCTTTCCTGAGCGGCGGCCGCAAAAGAGTCCTTCGGCGTAAACGGTACTTGCCAACTTTGTTCGGCGTGGCTGGCTTGCACATAGACTTGTTTTTCTAGCGTATAGCGCGTGCCTTGGTGCGCCATCACGGTCACCACTTGGGCGATTTTTTCCGCTTCTTCTTGAATCGTAATCGCTTCTTTTTCAAAAAAATCACCGGTTATCAAGGCCGTTTCTCGGACGCTCAAGTTAGATTGATTGGTACAAACCTCAATCACGGTTTTGTTTTCCTGCGCGCTTAATGCTGTCACCTGAAAATGTTTCGCTGTTAAGTTACGATACCGCGCCACGTTGTAGTTGTAGACACTGCCATCCGTGACGGTTTTCAAAGTAATCGGGGCCGAAAAGTTTAACGGCTCAAACGTATATTGCAGATGATAGTCATTCGGCTGTGCCATATTGGCGATTTTTTTCGTCGTTAATTTAATTTGCTGATTGTCCGCATCTTTCAAAATCATTTCTGCGACAAACAATCCCGTTTTCAAGTTCAATTGACGATGTAATTGTTGTAGTGTGTCTGGAGAAATCGTTAACCAGTCAGTGGCATCGCCAATTTTTAAAGCGATGTGTTGGTTGTCAGGAGCATTGACGAAATCTTCATTTTCCACTACTTGACCCGCAACTTCCGAAGCCGCTGTATTATAAAGCCCCGCAATGTAGGTCGCTGGATAATGATCATCAGAAATCGTCATCTCAGGTGTTGTGCCGCGCAAACCTAAAAAGCCATTGCCGACAGTTAACAGGGACTCCACCGCATATTCATTTTTCCCAGGCACGTAGCCATAATAGTCCAAATGCCAAGCCAGATACTGCCGTTTTTCTTCAAATGCTTCCAGCAGATTCGGTGCCGCCGCTTGTTCGGCTGCCGTTAAAAGTGGCGTGTTCAATTGTTCCGAGAATGCTTGAATCACCGCTTGCGGAACCAGCGCCAACGTTTCCTCTGGCGAAAAGAAGTCCGCTGGGAAATCAGCCACAATTCCCCCCAGAATCGGCGCAGCCTCTGCCACAATCAATTGGCACAGTTCAGGAACCGTTTCTTCGATAGTCAAAGCTTCAAAAGGGAACGTTTTTTGGTGAAGCGGTTCCAATTTATGGTTTAAAAAAGTCGTCGTTAGTTGGTTCGTTGCGAATGTTAATTCTAAAATAGTCATGTTTGGCGCCTCCTTGCGAACTTGTATAGACATGTTTCGTTTGACTACAGTATAGTATGAACGAATCAGAATTACAAGGATTTTCCCCAGATTCTTGGGAAAACTTTTCTACAACGTGGCTGCAACCGACTACGCTGGGTCCGAAAAAAAGGCGGTCAAGCAGTGGTTTAGCTGGGGGAGTCAGTGCGTAAGCAAGGCAGAAAGTGCGGGGGATTTTTCTGACCAGCTCTAGGTTTTTCGGAGGGAATATGCTATGCTTTTAGAAAAGAAATTGTTGGTAGAGGAGGATCGGCATGAACAAGTTTCATGACATATTTTTAGAATTAGAACAACAAATTGTCCAAGGCGACTATCAGCCAGGCGATTTATTACCTAGTGAAAATCAATTAGTGGAAACTTACAATGTTTCCCGTGAAACAATTCGGAAAGCCTTGAATTTACTGATTAACGCTGGCTACATTCAGAAAAAACAAGGCAAAGGCTCGATTGTGCTCAACTTTAAAAAATTTAATTTTCCTATTTCAGGGGTGACCAGTTATAAGGAGTTACAACAAACGCAACATATTGAAAGTCATACTCATGTGGTTTCCTTAGAAGAAATTCCTGTAGAGCGCAACTTGGCTCAGTTGACTGGTTGGACCGAAGGGGCCCCTGTTTGGCGCTTAGTTCGGCAACGGGAGATTGAAGGGGAAGTCGATATTTTAGATATTGATTACTTGATTAAAGAGATTGTCCCTGAACTGCCGAAGCATCGTGCCGAAGATTCGATTTTCGATTATTTGGAAAACGACCTTGGCTTGGCGATTAGTTATGCCCAGAAAGAAATTACCGTGGAACCGCTCACAGAGATGGACAAGCAACTGATTGGTGAAGTCGAAGGCAATCATGTCGTCGTGGTCCGCAGTATCATGAACTTGGAAGATACTCGCTGTTTTGGCTATACGGAATCCCGTCACCGCTTAAACAAATTTAAGTTTGTGGAATTCGCCCGTCGCCGCAAGTTGTAAGGCGCAGTGACTAGCAAACACAAAAACGGCTGTCATTAAATGAAATTTGAAGATTTTTTCGCCGAAATCGCGGATAAATTTATAAGAATTTAGGAGAAAACGTCAAAAGGTAAGAGTTGAACCCTTACTTTTTGACGTTTTCTTGCTGTTTATTAATCGATTTTGCCGCGAAAATCATTAAATAACACTTTCGAATGTCAAAAAGTGTTGAAATTTATGTTTAAAATCAAGAGATATCATTGATATTAAAAGAACTGTTGATTTTTTCTATGCGCGGTTAAATATTTAAAATCACAGACACAGGGGAATCTTGTATAATTAAGGCCATAGCTTCAGAAGTACATTCTGGAAATTCTTAAACAAAAGGAGACGTACATAGATGAAAAAGAAATTATTTGCAAGTTTACTCGTTGGCAGCGCAGTTGTTGGGGCTAGCTTGGCGCCTCTTTCGGCACAGGCTGTCACGACAGGAAATACACCAGTACAGGTAGAATTTGAAGGTGGAACATTGCAAGATCAGGGGGATGATACTGGCCCAATCGTAGATCCCGATCCGACGCAACCGAATACGAATTTTGACTTATTAGCCATCCCGAAAATTTTTGACTTTTCTCCCGTAAAAATTGGTGAGGATGTAACCGCTATTAGACCCATTTCAACTGCGCCAAAATCGATCATGGTGGGTGATGTCCGCGGAACCAAAGAAGGTTGGCATGTCACTGGCGAAGTAGTGGGCATGAGCAATGGCACAGATACATTAGATGGACAGATTACTTTTGGAATGACACCATACTATGCCATATTCAATGAAAGTACGAGTTCTTACGGGGGCTTCAATACTCTGAATGGCATGAATATCGCTAATGATCCAACGGCCCCTAGCTTTAACGGTGCGAGCCTTAAGATTGGTGGCGGCGCCGCGGCTTTAATTAACGCTCCTCTAGGAAAAGGGCAAGGGACTTGGTCAGGTCGTTTAGATAACTTAACGTTAAATGTAACGACACCGATGCAAGAACTGAAAAAAGGCGCGTATACAGGAAATGTCACCTGGAATCTTGTCGCAGGACCAGCGATTTAAGCATAAACAGGTAAACAATAGCGGACGAAAGAGCTGTTTAAATGGTCTTCCATCCGTTCTTAAACAATCAATTAAAAAAGAGAGGTATGCAAAATGAAAAAGAAATTACTCGCAAGTTTGTTGGTAAGTAGCGCAGTGGTTGGCGCTAGTTTGGCACCACTGTCGGCACAGGCTGTGACGACAGGGAATACGCCAGTGCAGGTGGAGTTTGGTGGAGGAAAGTTGCCAGATGGAGATGGTGATGCGATTACAGTAAGACCTGACCCAGATGCTACAAACAGTGATTTTGATTTACTATTTATTCCAGATGGATATAACTTTAGAAACTCATCTATTTCAGACGATTTGACAAAACCTATTCCTGCGACGGTATCTGCTTATCCTGCTGTAGTTGGCGTGGGTGACTTACGAGGGACGAAAGAAGGTTGGCATTTAACAGCCCAAGTAAATGGTATGAAGTTAGGAAGTGAAAGCTTACAAGGATATATGGAAGTGACAGGAGCTATGAGTATCAACGCCCTCGTTTATGACGAAACATTAAATAAATATACTGGAGCTGGTGCAGCTGGTGCGCCAATTATACCACCTGAACTGCTACCACAATTAGCCAGTGAGGGGCAAAGGTCGATAAATTTAGAGGGGGATGCGACGCTTATAGCAAATGCTCCTGCGGGTATTGGGCAAGGCATGTTTAGAGTAGCGATGTATAGCACTATGTTAAACATCACGACCCCTTACCAACAGATCAAAGCAGGGGCTTACACAGGGAACGTCACCTGGAACCTTGTCGCAGGACCATCTCTCTAAGACAAAACAAAAAAGTCATCCCCTCAGGATGACTTTTTGCTTATTTCTCTGTGAAGGTGCTGTCTGTTTTGACAGTTTCAGCAGGCGGTGTTTGTGCCGCTAGCAAGTCGCGAATTTCTTTTAAGTAATCTTCGCTGGTTGGTACCACTTCTTCTGCCGCTTCTTCTTTTTTGCCACGGTTTTTCATTTTGTTGGCCGCTTTGACAATCAAGAAGAGGACGAAGGCCGTAATTAAAAATGTAATAAGTGCACTAATCACGCTACCAATATTGAATTCAACACCTTCGACTTTATAGACAAGGGCACCCAATGCATCGTCGGCACTCTTTTTCCCAGTCGTCAAGACAAAAATCAGACTAATTAACGGGGTAATCAAGCCTTCCACCACTTGTGTCACGATTGCAGTAAACGCACTACCAATGACAACACCGACGGCTAGGTCTAAGACACTTCCGCGCATGATAAACTCTTTAAATTCTTTAATCATTCTTTTTTCCCTCCTCACTTTAAAAACAGTATACCGAATCTTCTTGAAAATTTGAACTGAAAAACTCTTATCATTCAGAAAGCACCTGAAGCTGTGTTATAATGGAGCTATTGGAAAAAACATTAAAAAATGCTTTAGAATTTACGCGATACATATATTTCACAGCATTCTTTAGGTAAGATGAAGCAAATGAAGGAGCGATGCGGCAATGTCTGTTCAATTAGTTAAAGGCGTGAATTTACACGTCATTCCTACAGAAAAATATAAAACGGTGCGTCTTTTAGTCCGCTTTAATACACGATTAAATCATGAAACCATTACAAAAAGAACGCTGTTGTCCAGTTTGATGGAAACCAACAGCTTGAATTACCCGAATCAAGTCAAGTTAAGTGAGCGTTTGGCGGAACTTTACGGCGCCAGCTTTGGGATTGGCGTTTCCAAAAAAGGCAATCAACATTGGTTTAATATTTCTATGAACATTGTCAATGATCATTATTTACAGGATAGTCAGGTGCTTGCCGAAGCGGTGGACTTTTTGAAGGAAATTACTTTTGCCCCCAATATTCAAGCGGGCCAATTTGAGGCGGAAACCTTCCAACGGGAGAAAGAGAACTTGAAAGCGTACTTGGAAAGTATTGTGGAGGATAAGCAAACCTATGCTTCTTTGGCGCTTCAAAGTGTCTATTTTAATCAATCGGAGGATCAAAAAATCCCTAGTTTCGGGACCGTTGCGGCGTTAGCAGAGGAAACAGCGGCGTCATTAGCAGCGTATTATCAAAAAATGCTGGCGGAAGATCAAGTGGATATTTTTGTTTTAGGTGATGTCAATGAGGCGGAGCTAGTGCCGTTATTCAAGCAATTACCGTTTACGCCTCGTGAAGAAGGCAAAGCCGCGATTTTCTACAATCAACCAATTCGCAACGTGATTGAAGAGCGGACCGAGCGTGAGGTGTTAGCCCAATCGAAATTAAACTTGGCTTACAACACAGATATTTATTATGGCGATAGCTATTATTTTGCGTTGCAAGTGTTTAATGGGATTTTTGGCGGTTTCCCGCATTCTAAATTATTTATGAATGTCCGTGAAAAAGAGCATTTAGCGTATTATGCTTCTAGTAGTATCGACACCTTCCGTGGCTTCATGACGGTTCAAACAGGAATCGATGGCAAAAATCGGAATCAGGTCTTGCGTTTGATTTCGACAGAATTGGAAAATATTCGCTTAGGTAAGATTAGCGAATTAGAAATTGAACAAACGAAAGCAATGTTAAAAAATCAGTATATCTTAGCGTTAGATAATGCAGGCGCGTGGCTGGAAAAAGAATACTTGAACGAATTAATGCCGCAGACAATACTGACGGCGGAGGAATGGATTGCGCGGATTAATGCCGTGACTATTCCAGAAATCCAAGAAGTAGCCAAACGCTTGGAACTTCAAGCGATCTTCTTTTTGGAAGGAGAAACGGAAAATGATTAAAAAAGACTATGCACAAATTAAAGAAACATTGTATACAGAAACACTGGAAAATGGGTTAAAGGTTTACCTATTACCGAAAAATGATTTCCAAAAAACGTATGGCTTGTTTACGACCGATTATGGTTCCATTGACAATACGTTCGTGCCAATTGGTCAAGAGGAAATGATTGAAGTACCTGACGGAATCGCCCACTTTTTAGAACATAAAATGTTTGAAAAAGAAGATGGCGATGTCTTCCAAAAATTTGGGCAACAAGGGGCTTCAGCGAATGCCTTTACCAGTTTTACGAAAACGAGTTATTTGTTTTCAACGACGGATCAAGTGACACAAAATCTAGAAACGTTGCTTGATTTTGTGCAATCGCCGTATTTCACGAAGGAAACGGTCGAAAAAGAAAAAGGCATCATCGGACAAGAAATTCAAATGTATTTAGATGATCCTAACTGGCGCTTGTTCTTTGGGATTTTAGGCAACCTTTATCCGAAACATCCATTGCATATTGATATTGCCGGTACAGTGGCAAGTATTGCGGAGATTACCGCAGAAGATTTGTATACATGTTACAATACGTTTTATCATCCAAGTAATATGACCTTGTTCGTGGTAGGGAAAATGGACCCCGAAGCGTTAATGGCGTTCATTCGTGAAAATCAAGCGGCGAAAGAGTTTCCTGCCGCCCAACCTATTCGTCGGCATTTTCCTGAAGAAACAGCTGCCGACATTGTCAAAGAGAGCGCCATTGAAATGGCGGTCACACGGGCAAAAGTGCTTGTTGGCTTGAAAGGCTTAGATGAAGTGCCAACAACGGGTCGTGACTTAATGAAATATCAAATCACCGTGAACTTGTTGTTACAATTATTGTTTGGTAATACCTCTCAAAACTATTTAGCTCTTTATGATGAAGGCTTGTTAGATGATAGTTTTAGTTATGACTTTAATTTAGATCGCAGTTTCCATTTTGCGGATATTGGCGGCGATAGTGAGCAACCAGAAGTCTTAGCAGAACGAATTGAAGCTATTTTATTATCTGCCACAACAAGTCCAGAATTAACGGAAGAAAATTTGTCCTTATTGAAGAAAAAAATGATTGGTAAATATTTCCAATCCTTAAACTCTTTAGAGTATATCGCCAACCAATTTTCACAATCATTGTTTGGGGAAACCACGCTGTTTGATAAGATTGAAGTCATTGAAAGTATTCAATTAGCCGACGTCCGCCAAGTAGCAGAGACCTTTATTCGTGAAGAAGGATTGAGCCGTTTCTACATGTATCCTAAAGGAGAAACCGAGCAATAAACCAACTGTTTAAGAAAAAGAAAAATCTTTGAAATCTTTCAATTTTGTTATCCTCAGTTGGCTTCTTTTGTGGTATTCTTAAAGGACGGGAATGTTTTCCTTGGCAATTGAAAAAGACTGATGAGACAATCGATAAATTAACAAAATAGACTGGAGAAGATGGACGAGTGGCCAGCGTAAATATTGGAGAAACACTAAAAGAAGCAAGATTGCAGAAGAACATCACAATTGATGAACTGCAACAAATGACAAAAATTCAAAAAAGATATTTAGAAATTATTGAACAAAACGATTTTGAGTCCTTACCAGGCACCTTTTATGTGCGGGCGTTTATCCGCCAATATGCAAGTGCGGTCGGCTTAGATGGCAATCAATTGGTAGATATCTATGATGGCAAAGAACCAGCAATTGTCGAAGAACCCAAGCCAGTGTATGAAGAGCTTGAAGGATCACGTAAGCAATTGCATGACGAAGAAAAGCAATCCAGTTGGTTACTGCGGAACTTACCAGCCATTGCCTTTTCGTTAATTGGTTTAGCCATTGCGGTCGTAGTGCTGTATATTATGTGGCAAGATCAAAAAGCCGAACCGATTATTCAAACACCGGCAACTAGTGCCAGTGTGGAAAAAACCAAAGAATCAAGTCAAGCCCCAGAAAGTAGCACACAAAGTAGTACACCGCCGTCTTCTTCAAGCGAACCAGAGAAGAAAACAGCTGTGGCTGTGGTGAGCGATGCCAACAATCAAGTAACTGCAACGGTTAAAGATGCGAATAGTCCAATCAACATTACCTTTAAAGGCACTGAAGGCTCTTGCTGGATTGGCGTGATGGTCGATGGCAACTATACGTACCAACACACCCTGCAAGCAGGAGAGACCCAAACAACAGCTTTACCTGCGAATGCCGCCAACGCGACACTGATTTTAGGCGCCTCAAATAACGTCGCCATTCAAGTCGATGGCGCCGATTTAACACTGGAAAAAACGCCAGTTTTAATTCGTAAGGATGTTACATTAGGGATTACGTATCGTTAGAAGAGAATAAAAAAATAACTGCCCAAAATTCTTATTTAAAGAATTTTGGGCAGTTATTTTTATTTATAATTAATAATATATTTATATATATTATTACGATAGCTAAACCATATTTTTTGTTTTTTGTGAAAAATGATTTAATTTATGCATTATATGTTTGTTTTTCTTTTTTTGAAAATGATTTAAATGTTATTTTAAAGGTATTTTATACAAAAATATGCGAATTCACATTTTATTATTATCAATATTTTTGTATATAATTTAATTATACATTTAATAAAAAGGTTAAAAAGGAGGAAGTTGATGGTAAAAATTGCATCCAATCAAGGCGCTGCCCAAAAGGCAATTGCCGGGATTAAGAATGTATCTGTGAATAAAAAACAAACATGTCATTTAGGAGAAAGCAATATTTCAAGCATGAAAAAAGGGGTTAAAGTCAGTAATCAACTGCTCAATCAATTAGCAAAAGTAGTCAATGGTGTCAACGCACAAGCCAATAAATTCCCCAAATTAGCGGCAACGATGGCGGCTAGAGATAGCCAAACAACGTTTAAATAAGGAGAAACGATGGAAAAGGATACGAATGAAAAATTAAGAAGGAACTACGCGGAACAGATTGTCGAAAAAGAACGAGCAATGGATCAATTGTCGAAGGAAAAGAAGCAAATCCAAACCATTTTTGGTACACTAGAGTCTGAACTAACTAGAAATTTTCGCGAACTTGAGCAACTCAACGCAGAAGTGATTCATAAAGGCGGTAAGTCGACGCGTTGGGAGCGAGAGGAGCTCTCTGGAAAACAACGCTATTTAAGGGGCTTTTTACAACAACAGACACATGAATTAAGTCAAAGATACACAAAAGCAACCGCACAATCGAATGAAGAACGACTACAGCTCCAAAGAGAAAGGAGTCGGTTGTCATGGGATTAATCTACTCCAGTAGCGATTCTTCAGCAATGATGCGTGCGCTGTCCAGCAACCTAGCAGTTGCCCGAACAACCACCAGTGAGCTAACAGCTGGTTGTCAGCAACTAATCGCAGCCATCGACGGTCATACATTGTCTGGCGCTGCCTATAATGCGGGAAAAGGGCTATTTTCAGAATTAGTGATTCCGACGATTCATCGAATGACTGCCGCCGTTGATAACGTCCAAAGTGATTTGGCCAAATACAGCGCTGCGGATGCGTTTATTGCCAGTGAAGGTTTTTTAGATGAAGACAAACTCAAATTAAAAATAAAAATCATGAAAGCCAACCAACAATTATTGCACGATTCTGCTAGGGCAGTCGCCACATTAGCCCATAGTCAGCCGATTCCAGGAATTTATGAACTCTTACAAAATACCCAACGGACCTTTATTAAAATGGCTGATAGTATGCAACAGGACATTGACAAGCTCCACAAGCAAATACAAAAGCTCAATGAGTTTGACCGACAAACCAAAAACCTGTTCGCCACTAGCTTAGAAGAAATGGAATTGGCGATGCAAGGGATCTTAGTCCTGAATGAAACAACTGTCAAAAGCAACGGCCTCTATACCTTGCCAAGTGGTGTGGATAAAAGTTACTTTACGGAGATTAAAAAAGATACTAAAAATGAAGTCACTGACAAACAGCTGTTAGCGGGTTGCACCATTCTTTATGTTCATGATAAAAAGAACGGTTTCAATTATTACATGCTAGAAAAAGACGGCTATTCCTACCGAATAGACGAGAAAAAACTATCAGGAAACTTGGCTTCTCTAGTAAAAAAATATGACTTAGATGTAGTAGAATTGACGCCAAAGGAACTGACTACCCGGGTCAATAACCAACAGAAAAAAGGTTATAATTACTTTGAAAAAGATGACAGAGTTTTGGGATTAGGTCTCCTGTCAAAAGGCCAAGGAGTTATGGATGAAATCCAAGAATCAGGTGTGTGGGATTCCTTGTGGATGTTAGGAATGGGTGTTGCTTCGGTAAGAAATGCGCAGACATTTTCTAAGAAAGTCAGTGGGAATAAAAATATTGATGATATATCTTGGAGTTTAAATAAAAATGGAGCAAATATAAATGGGCGTGATTATTCAGGACATGCTTTAGAAAGAATGGCTCCTCATACTCCTGAAATCAGAGCACAACTGCGAACAAGAGCTCAAGAAATTGCTAAAAATAACGATTTAGTTCCAGGATCTGATCCATATAATAAATTTGTCAACAATTATATAAAGCCAAGAAATATACCGCCCTTTGTAGTAGAAGAGGCTATTCAAAATGGCACGAAATTGAAAGGAAACAGACCCAATACTTGGTCTTTTGAAACTAAAGATGTTAAAGTCATCACTAATGATAGTGGTAAAGTCGTAACAGTTATACCCAAATAATTATTATGTAAGGAAGAGTGGAAATGGACATCAAATACGATGATTTAGAATTAATGGAACTATTCTATTCAGAAGGACAAAGTTTAACAGGAAATATAGAAGATGGTGATATTTTATACCGAAGAAGTAATGAAAATTTCAACTTAACAATGTTTATATATACGTATGAGCAAAGGATTAATGTATTTTTGCAATATAAAGAAATGGATATGATTTCTATTGAATTAAAAGATATTTCAAGTTTACAAAAAGCAGATCACTATTTGAAAATTTATCGTGATGATCAAGAGGTAGGGAATATTTGTTTTGGAAAAAACTTTTTAATTAATATAGAGAACTGAAAAAACACTATCACTTAATTGTCAGTTAAATGATAAAGCTTTGAATTGTAAGTAGTGACTTACTAATCAAGTTGACAATAGCTAATAAAATATAGCTATATCTATCAAAAAAACAGAGTGATTGTAGTTGATTCAAACTATAATCACTTTGTTTAAAATAAATACAGAATCTAAAATTAAAAATCATAAATCCACGACAACAAAATTTACATAATACCAAACTAACAGCCGTAATATTCAAAGTATCTCAGTCCTGAATGAAACAACTGTCAAAAGCAACGGCCTCTATACCTTGCCAAGTGGTGTGGATAAAAGTTACTTTACGGAAATTAAAAAAGAAGCTTCTACGATTCTTGAAACAGCCAAACCAAAAATAGAGCTAATCAAGAAAACCGACAGTCTAGAAGAAATCAGCAGAAAAACCATTGCTTGTGCAAATATAGGCATTAATCCTTATACAGGAAAGAAAATTAGTCAAAAAGAAGCCAATAAATTCAAGTATGCGGCGTGGGCAGGCACACTAACAGAAGTTGGTAATGTGGTGCTAGGTTCTTATTATGGGAATAAAGCTGCATCAAGACTGGACGGACTGGATGATGCTGGAAAGGTGAAGAATGGACGACAAAAATCTACAAATGATTTGTACGTAGTATCTAAAAATGTATTTGATATTGAACAAGTACGTCCTTTATTAAAAACAGAACCCAATACAGCTTTCTTTTGGTCTGGAAGAACAAAAGGTGTTGGTGGATCTGAAGTAGCGGCTAATGTGGCAAAAAGTAAAGGAGGAGTTACGTTAGAAACAACCATTGAAACTAAAAATATAAAAATGCCGGAATGGGATTTTAATAATCCAGAATCTATGAAGGCGTGGGATTTAGCTTCTGGATCATATGTTGAACAAGTCTCGGGGGAAATTCGAGCAGTTGTTGGTTTAGAATTGAGAAAAGGAAATATTTGGGAAAATGTAGAACTTCCAAGATTAAAAAATAATCCTAATGTGAGTAAGATAACAATTATTGATCCAAGAACTGGTTTAGAAAAAATAATATTTGAAAGGAAATAAATTGTCATGAAAATAACAGGAAGTAATTCATATATTAAATTTGATTTAGAAAATGGATATATAGTGAAAGCAGGAGGTGAAATGCTTATTGGAGGTAAATTTGTTGTATTTACAGACACCATGAAAAAATGGGAACCTCCTCATGAACAAGAGAAACTAACTTCTATAGATATTCAAAATATTATAGCTAATGTAAAAGAAAGCGTTAATGAAAATACTGTACAAATTGAATTTGAATAAATCTATAAATTACGATATTTGTTATTTATTAAGTAATTATTTATGGAGACTATCCTATTTTATGAAGATAATTTAAAATTATAAATATTCAATGGAACTTACTCTTTACCAAGTGGTGTCGATAAAAGTTACTTTACGGAAATCAAAAAAGATACTAAAAATGAAGTGACTGACAAACAGCTGTTAGCGGGTTGCACCATTCTTTATGTTCATGATAAAAAGAACGGTTTCAATTATTACATGCTAGAAAAGGACGGCTATTCCTACCGAATAGACGAGAAAAAACTATCAGGAAACTTGGCTTCTCTAGTAAAAAAATATGACTTAGATGTAGTAGAATTGACGCCAAAGGAACTGACTACCCGGGTCAATAACCAACAGAAAAAAGGTTATAATTACTTTGAAAAAGATGACAGAGTTTTGGGATTAGGTCTCCTGTCAAAAGGTCAAGGAGTCATGGATGAAATCCAAGAGTCAGGTTTGTGGGATTCCTTGTGGATGTTAGGCTTAAGTACCGCAGCAATCCGAAGTACCCAGACATTTTCAAAAGAAACTGGTAGCACGGGTAATGTCTTAAAAGGAAGTAAGAATGGACAGGCTTATACTCTTGATCGGAATAAGACTGCTGAGGCTAAATTTTCTGGAGAAGATATCTTTAACTATACAAACAAAGTGAACGAGCACATGGCTAATCCTGATAGAGCAGTTCCAGCTCAAACATTGAAAGAAGTAATCAATGGTGGTATCTCAATGTCTGACCCCAGAGGTTCTAGTGCGACAATGTATTATAGTGAAATTTATATTAATGACAAGAAGTATAATTTTGAAGTGCTTTATGATAAACCAACAAACACTGTTTATCACTTTAAATATGACAGAAGACCATTGGGCCCATTACCAGCAGTATCAAAACAATAATATTGGAGGAAACTATAATGACAAAAAAAGAGCAACTATATTATTTATTAAATGGTTTGAATCTTGGAGAAATAGAAATTAACCATTTTACAAATCAGTTTATGAAAATTTTTGATTTAGAAATAGATTATGATGAATTGTCGAATAAAGAATATACAGTTCTAGGAAATATTTCTGATATGTCAGCTAGATTTTCTGATAATACAGAAGATTTGAAATTACCTAATGTGTACTATAGCGAAAAACAAATTAGAGATGAAGTATTCTATGCTTTAAAAGAATTAATGTAAATCATATAAAAAAAGACGATTTACTGACTGATAATTAAATAATAAGGCCTTGATAGTAAGGATATAGGTTCATCAATCCAGTTGTCAATAGCTAACAAAATATATCTATCAGAAAAAACAGAGTGATTGTGGTCAATTTAAACCGCAATCACTCTGTTTAAAATAAATATAGAACCTGGATTTAAAAATTATTAATACACGATAACAAAACTTACATAATACCAATCTACAAGTCGCAACCTTTAAGACATTGCCAAGCTCCACAAGCAAATTCAAAAGCTCAATGAGTTTGACCGACAAACCAAAAACTTATTCGCCACTAGCTTAGAAGAAATGTAGTTGGCGATGCAAGGGATCTTAGTCCTGAATGAAACAACTGTCAAAAGTAACGGCCTCTACACCTTACCAAGTGGTGTTGATAAAAGTTACTTTACGGAAATTAAAAAAGATACTAAAAATGAAGTGACTGACAAACAATTATTAGAAGGCTGTACGATTATTCGTGTTCATGATAGATCACGCGGCTTTGAGTATTACATGCTAGAAAAAGACGACAATAATAATTCAAGAGAGAAGGGGTTATCAATGCTTAAAATAGTTAATAAAAAATTTAATCTTATCACCATATTTTCAATCGCTCTGTTGGTCATGGGCTTCTTGATTGTTGGCTTACAACTGTATTTCTACTTTATCTATGGTTCTAAATTTTTAGACAGTATCACATTGATTGGAATGATTAATTTAGGTTTAGGCTATTACCAGCTCTTTCTAAAAAAAGGCAAGAATATTTCTGAATAAACGGTCAAACGGCAATTATTCCAGATTCTTTTCTTTTTTTCGTGACACTGCCAGCAAGATAACGTAAAATAGAACAGGAGAAGGAAGGGGCAATTGAAGTGAATTTACCAAATAAATTAACAGTTTTAAGAATATTTATGATTCCGATTTTTATTATTATTGTGTCAGTGCCAATGGACTGGGGAACGATTAGTTTTGGCGACACAACGTTAGCCGTTACCCAATTAGTGGGCGCGATTATTTTTGCAGTTGCTAGTTTTACAGACTGGTTGGATGGCAAAATTGCCCGTGCGCAAGGCTTGGTGACGAACTTCGGAAAATTTGCGGACCCATTAGCGGACAAAATGCTAGTGATGACCGCTTTTATCGTCTTAGTTGGTCAAGGCAAAGTACCCGCTTGGATTGTAGCAATTATTGTTTGTCGTGAATTGGCAGTAACTGGTTTACGGTTGTTATTAGTCGAACATGGCGAAGTAATGGCAGCAGCTTGGCCGGGAAAAGTAAAAACAGCTACCCAAATGGTTGCAATTATTTTACTATTCATTAACAACATTCCATTTTCAGCACTTCATCTACCACTAGATCAAATCATGCTATATGCTTGCTTGATTTTCACCATTTACTCTGGTGTTGATTATTTTGCTAAGAATAAAGATGTTTTTAAAGGTTCGATGTAAAGAGAGAATCAAAACGCTTGGCTTGTGCCAAGCGTTTTTTTGATTATTTTTTACCTATGAATAATTACTGGCTTTCTACCCACTAGTTAAAGACTCAAGTGGATTTAAAAGCAACAGATAAATAGTTTAAACGAATTTATTTAAAGCCAGCCATAATTAATAGATAAATAAAATAAGAACAAAATATAATTATAATTGCGTCTGCAATTATTATTGATATGTGTAAAATATAGGATTTTTTTAAATTCTTTACTGATTTATAGACTGAAAATAGACATATGACTATGGCTATTAACAAGGGGAAAACTAAAGGTCCTGTAGAATTTATAATTTCAAAAAAAGTCTCATCATCTATCAACTCCTGTTTTTGTTTATATTATAACATAAATATTTAATAAAATATAAAAACATTTCTGTTTTGGGTTAGGAAGTGCTATAATTTAATAACTAGTGAAAATAATCATTAGTTATTAAATTAAAAAAGGAGAAGTCTATGAAAAAAATTGTATTTGTTTTGTTAGGGTTGGTTACTATTTTTTCATATCCGCTTACAACTAAAGCGGATGAAATTGATGATGTAGTGAGTAAGTACAGTTTGGTAGGAAAAGAATTGGATGAATTTGAGCAACAAGAGAGGTTAGGCAACTTTCAACGTTCTACGGATATTAATAAAGCTGAAATTGCTAGTGATTATAAAAATCTCATGGAAAATGGACAATTAAATGATGATACTTCGTATGAAGAGTATTATAATTTTAGAACATATCCTGAACCAAGGGATCCTGTTGTTGATTATGCTAGAAATTCTAGAGGTATTCAAAGTCCAAATGTAGGGGATATTTTAATAACTAATAGTACAAATCTTGATGTTATAGGACATGCAGGTATTTATATTGGAAATAGTAAGATTTTAAGCATTGAAGGGTATGGGGCCACTCCTTCGGTAAAGTCCATTTTTCAGTGGATGGTAGAAAGAAATTCTAAGAGAGATAAATGGACAAAAGTATATCGACCAAAGGCAGCATATAATCCATCAAAAGCTGCTAATTGGGGAGCTAAGAACATTTTAGGGAAGAATATTTCTTATGGATTTCGTGGTGCACCAACAGATTTAAATCCCACATATTGTTCTAAAATTGTATTCCAAAGCTATTGGTATGCTAACAATGGCAGAGGGATAGTCTTTCCAAGGTATATTTCTCCATATGCTTTACCAAATATTTTTGTAAATTATGGGCAACCTGACCATGTAGCGACTTGGACATGGAGAAATATTGCTTAATCTAAACGAATCTTTAAGCTCTTTGTCAAATAATCTTGATAAAGGGAATTTGTAGAATTGTGTTAAGTCCAGAGGAGAAAATCCTCTGGACTTTTTAATTGGGCTTGTACAGCTATTTTCAGTCTTTCTTGTTTGTTCGCAAGCAACTTGGCTGTATGAGTATAATCTACTTTTCAGAGTAGTCGATATTTGGATGATTCTAATGATACTGTTCGTAAGGATAAAAAATATAAATCCTGAGTAGTTACACTGAGAAAGCCAAGGATTAAAACTTCAAAGGAAAAGCCTGGGACATCAATCATTTTGGATTTTTGTTCCAGGCTTAAAAATGATAAAGGGTGGGAGCAGAAGCAACTACTAACAAACAAGACTTTTCTTTACGACAAATAATGCGGATCGGTCTTAGTTGTGCTAATGTTATCACGGATTTTTTTCAAGGAATCGGCATTTTGATCAAAATTGTGATACATCGTATTTGTGTATAAAATATCCATTACCGTTAAGTAACTAATCCGTGAAGCCAAGGATTCCGCACGAAACAAGCCTTCTTCGGTGACGACAATAATTGCTTCGTCGGACAAGCCTGCCAACTCTGAACCGCTGTTACCGGTTAACGTAATCATTTTTGCGTTGGTTTTTTTAACTTGTCGTGCTAGGTTGATTGATTCTTTGGTTTTGCCTGAATGGGAAAAAATAAACACGCAATCTTCACTGGTTAATTTTGTGACAAAACTTAACTGCATGTGGTAATCAAAAATGTAGTTGCATCGATAGTTGGTCCGAATGAATTTATGGAAACTATCAAAAGCCACAATCGAGGAGCCGCCTTGCCCAAAAAAATGAAGCGTTTTGGCAGAGTACATCAAAGCCAACACGTTATCTAACAGCTCCTTTGTTAAGAACTGTGTGGCGTTACTGAGGGAATAAATATTGGCTTGTAAGACTTTTTTAGCAATCGTAATACTATCATCATCTGGTGAAATATCATCGGCGCCATTCACGCTATTGACGTTTTGAAAAGTCGGCTGATAATTAGAATTCCTGGCGATATCAATTTTAAATTCTTGGAACCCAGAATAGCCAATCTTTTTTACAAATTGATACACGGAAGATTGGGAGACGCCAATTTCGTTGGCCAGACTTTCTAACGTCATTTGTGTCAATAATGATTCAGAATGAACAAAGTAATCGGAAATTTTCTTTTCTGTGAGGCTCAAATTCGGTTTTTTGATCCGAATCCGTTGATCCAAATAGTGGTTTTTCATTAACACGTTCCTCCAATCTTATTTTTTTAAAAATAAAATGAATGCCTTTTCATTGTTGGTATAGACTGATTATAGTGGAAAAAGAGGACAAATACAATTTCTCTTTTTCTCCACAAAAAAGAAATTCTTTAAAAAAAGCCAAAAAAAATAAATAATCTTTTTTCTGAAAAATGAAGGGGTCTTGAAAAGACTTCCCTCAACTAAAGAAAGTAGCCAGTAAAAAGAACGTGATACCAAGAGATTTACTTGTGTTTTTTGTATGAAAGCTCCTTAAAAATAAAAACGTTTTACCTTTTGAGTAGGCAAGATTTTTGCTAAAAAATAAAAAATATTTTTTAATTAGTGTAATCGTTTACATTATTTTTTTTATCCTTTATGATTGAAGTATCAAAAGAGGCAGGTGAAAGAAAAATGGACATTGGCTTTATTGGACTTGGGAAAATGGGTTTGAACATGGCGTTAAATGTTCACGAACAAGGCTGGCCCATTATTGGCTTTGATGTGACAAAGGAAGCAAGAGCGACTGCTAGAGAACAGGGTCTTTCCGTTGTAGATTCGTTGTCAGAATTATTGAAAGCGCTTAATAAAAGGAAGGTGATTTTTTTAAGTACCCCCGCTGGTCAGATTACCAATCAATTAGTGGCAGAATTGGTAGAGCAATTAGCACCAGAGGATATCATTGTGGATAGTGGCAATTCAAATTTTCATGATAGTGTCGCGAATGCTCAGCTTGCTAAGGAAAAAGGAATTTATTTTATTGATTGTGGTACTTCTGGTGGCATCAAAGGAGCGCGGGAAGGAGCGTGTTTAATGGTTGGCGGTGCGCCTGAAGCTGTCAAGGTGTTAACCCCATTTTTTGAAGATTTAGCTTGTGAACAAGGGTATCTTTATGCTGGAAAATCAGGAGCTGGTCACTATTTGAAAATGGTGCATAACGGGATTGAGTACGTCATGATGCAGGCCATGGGCGAAGGATTCAATTTATTAGAAGCTGCTGAATATGATTTTGCGTTGGAGAAAGTAGCCGATGTGTGGAATCACGGCTCGATTATTGAAGCTCGCTTGATGGGCTTAGCGAAAGAGGTTTTTGCGGAAAATCCTACGTTAGCCAATCTAGAAGGGAAAGTTGCAGCAAATGGCGAAGCCAAATGGATGATTGAAGAAGCATTGCGTTTGGAGATGCCCGTCCCAACTACGGCGTTGTCCTTATTTACTCGAAATGAAAGTATGCTAGCAAATCATTTTTCAAACAAAGTGGTCGCTTCTTTGCGACAAGGATTTGGCGGGCATGAAGTCGTAAAAAGTCAGTAAAGGAGTTTAGCCATGTTAAAAAAACAAAAAATTGCCATAGTGAATTCCAGTAGTTTTGGTCAAATTTTTCCTGAACACTTGACGCGCTTAGAAAAAATAGGCACCGTGAAGCATTTTACAGTCGACAGTGAAATTGGTGGCAAAGAGTTAGCGGAATGTTTACAAGGATATACGATTATTATTGCTAGCGTGACGCCATTTTTCACGAAAGAATTTTTTGAACATAAAGATGAATTGTTGCTGATTTCTCGCCATGGTATTGGGTATAACAACATCGATTTAGACGCTGCAAAACAGCACGATACAATTGTTTCCATCATCCCAGCTTTAGTAGAACGAGATGCCGTGGCGGAAAACAATGTCACAAATTTACTAGCTGTTTTACGGCAAACCGTGGCTGCAGATGCCAGCGTTAAAGCGGATCAATGGGAAAAACGAGCGAATTTTGTCGGTCGGACGTTATTTAACAAAACTGTGGGTGTCATTGGTGTTGGGAACACAGGAAGTTGTGTCGTGGAGACGTTACGAAACGGATTTCGCTGTGACGTGTTAGCGTATGATCCCTATAAATCCGCCACTTATCTGCAAAGTTATGGAGCCAAAAAAGTAGACTTAGATACGTTGCTAGCTTCAGCTGACATCATTTGTTTATGTGCCAATTTAACTGAAGAAAGTTATCACATGATTGGCTCGGCGGAAATTGCCAAGATGAAAGACGGCGTCTATCTTTCCAATAGCGCACGAGGCGCCTTGATTGATGAAGAAGCCATGATTGCCGGTTTACAATCGGGCAAAATTGCTGGGCTTGGGACAGATGTTTTAGAAGAGGAACCAGGTCGGAAAAATCATCCTTATCTTGCGTTTGAAAATGTAGTAATGACGCCGCACACCTCCGCTTATACCATGGAATGCCTGCAAGCGATGGGAGAAAAATGCGTGCAAGATGTGGAAGACGTGGTGCAAGGTATTTTACCTCAACGGACAGTGCAAGAAGTCAGTCGTTACGTTAGTTAAGAAGGAGGAGGAGCATGTTAACTGATTTAAAAGTGAAAGTTGGACCGCAATTTTATCGTTACCACGAAGGCGCCTTAGCTTCGGTGCCGTCACTTTTCAAGGAATATCACGCCCAACGAATTTTGGTGGTGCATGGCACCGTATCCTTTGAAAAAGCTCAGCCATTTTTGCCCTTCTTGGCAGATTCAGAGTATCAATTCTTCTATCACACTTACACAGGAGAATGTAGTTATTTTGGCGCCGAACAAATTTCACAGCAAATAAAGGAACACCAGATTGACTTTCTTCTGGGAGTCGGCGGCGGTAAGTTAGCCGATTTAGTGGGCTACAGCGCCCATTTAAACAATCTGAATTTTGGCTTGGTCCCCACTTTGGCTAGTAACTGTGCGCCGTGGACACCGTTAGCTGTGATGTATCAAGAAAATGGCGCGGCCGAAGGCAAAACGGAACATTTCTTTCGCCAAGCTGCGTTTTTAATCACCGATCCTAAGTTGCTTCTTGATGCACCCCGTGATTATTTTGTCGCTGGTTTAGCTGATACGTTAGCGAAATGGTATGAATCAGAGACCATTTTACGCCAAGCCCATTTGCAAGGGGAACCCTTTTTACAATTAGCGGGAGCGACCGCCAAGCTTTCGCAAGAAGCGATTATGCGGGACTCAAAAGCAGCCTTAGCAGCGATGGACGAGGGCAAACTCACGCCTGAATTTGTCCATCTTTCAGAAATTGTTTTCGCCGTTTCCGGATTAGTCGGCGGCTTCGGTGACAAATACGCCCGCAATGCAGCAGCACACGCCATGCATGATGCTATGAGTAAATTTTTACCAAAAAGTCATGACTATTTACATGGCGAAAAAGTAGCTTACGGCATCTTCTATCAATTAGCATTGGAAAAAAGGTGGGCCATCATAGACGCATTAATCCCTTTTTATCAAGAGCTAAACTTGCCCATGTCGTTACGACAAATGGGCCTTTACCCAGAAGAAGCAGTACTCGATGCAATGGTTCAATTTATTGATTCAAAAGAAAAGGTTCATTTAATTCCTATTGAGATTTCGGAAGAACGTTTACGTCAAGGGATTGAAGAGCTAGAAAAGTATATCCAAAACCAAGGATAAGAAGGAGGAACTATGGAAACGTTAAGTGTTTTACAAAGTTTGATAATGGCGCTTTGGGTGGCAGCAATTATGTCCAGATGGCTTGGAGGAGGAGCAACGTTAACGTTGCGTTTCTCGCCCTTAATGACAGGGTTAGTAGCAGGTTTAGTGATGGGCGATGTCCCGAAAGCGATGATTGTCACCGCAGCATTACAAATGATTTACATGGGTGTTTTTTCACCAGGTGGCTCTATGCCAGCAGAACCATCAATTGCGGCAGCGATTGCTGTGCCAGTTGCGTTGCTAGGGAATTTGAAGCCGGAAGCGGCTATCGCCGTAGCGGTTCCTGTCGGTCTTTTAGGAAGTTATTTATATCAATTCCGTTTCTTTATTAACACGTTTTTAGGGAAGTATACCGATCGTGCGGTGGCTGAACTAAATTCTAAAAAAATTGCCCGCTCAATTATCTGGTATCCAACGATTGCCTCATTTATTTTATTCGTTCCATTAGTCTTTTTTGCTCTTTATCTAGGGGCACCAGTCATTGCCGATATTATTAAAGCATTAGAAGGAACCGTTGTGATTCACGTGTTAGAAGTAGTCGGTGGTGGTTTAGCCGCAATTGGGATTGCGACAACGGTCTATGTCATTGGTCGAAAAGATTTCTTGGTTTTCTTTTTCCTTGCATACTTCATGAGTATCGTCTTTAAGTCATTGGAAATTACCATGGTAACGTATGCCATCTTTGGCGTAATTATTGCGTTAATTTTTGTGCAAGTCCAAAAAGGCAAACCTGTAGCAGAAAGTGCTAGTTCCGCCAGTGCCACCACTGATTTTGATGATGATGACGATTACGATGACGGGTTTTAAAAGAAAAAGGAGGAACTGAAATGACGGAAACAACAGAAAAAGTCGTGCCGAAAACAACGAATTTAGCACCAGAAGAAATTACCAATAAAGATGTTACAAAAGCCTATCTCCGTTGGCATTTTGCCAATGAAATTCCCCATTCCTTTGAACGTTACTTGGCGCCTTCGTTACTGTACGCAATGATGCCACTTTTAAAGAAATTATATAAAGACGATGAACAATTAAAAGCCGCTTATATGCGTCAACTGCTGTTTTTCAATACGCAATTAAGTTGGGGCGGCGGGGTCATTACTGGATTGATGGCTTCTATGGAACAAGAGCGGGCCAAAGAAGAACATGAAGGCCGCGAAATCATGATGCAAGATGATTTAATGTATAACACCAAAGCTGGCTTGATGGGCGCGTTAGCTGGAATTGGTGATGCGATTGACTCAGGTACGGTTCAATATATTTTTATTGCGATTGCGGTGCCGTGGGCGCAACAAGGTAGCGCATTAGGTGCGATTTTCCCCTTTGTCGCGTTTGCCCTTTATCAAGTACTGTTAGGTGTGTTCTTTGCGAGACAATCCTTTAAAATGGGGCGGAATGCCACAGGCTTAATGCAAAGTGCTGGGATTCAAAAAGCTATTGAAATGTTATCTGTTTTAGGGTTGTTCATGATGGGAATTTTAGCTGGTAATTATGTCAAAGTTTCTTCAACCCTTCAATTTAAACTTTCTGGCCGTGAGTTTGTGGTCCAAGATATCCTTGATCAGATTGTCCCAGGACTCTTGCCGCTAGCTGTCGTAATGGGCGTGTATTGGTTCTATACGAAAAAAGGCTTGAAAGTTACGCAAGCATTATTGTGGTTAACAGGTATCTTAATTGTCTTAGCAACAGTCGGTATTTTATAAAAAGAAAAGGACGTGAATCAGATGGGCGTAGTAAATTTAGCAAGAGTAGATGAACGATTAATTCATGGACAAGTGATGGTGACCTTGTCTCAAAAAAGTGGCGTTAATTCCATTTTCGTTGTCGATGAAGTGGTGGCAAAGGATAAATTTATGCGTGATTTATACAAAAGTGCAGGCAGTCGGACAGGACAAAAAACCATTGTCATTACGCCGGAAAAAGCCAAATTTTATTGGGATGAATACCAATTCAAAGAGTACAACTGTATTTTAATCGCTAAAACCGTCTCTGTAATTTATGACTTAGTAAAACACGGAGTCCCTATGAAGGAGTTAAACATCGGCGGTATTGCACAGAAGAATCCAGAAAAAGATTTATTAGTAACCAAATCAGTTTATTTAAACAAAGAAGATGCTGAAAAATTAAAAGAACTACATGAGGTGTATGGCGTAGAAGATATTTATTTCCAAGCAACGCCTTCTGCACCAAAAACTAGTTTAAAAGAGGTTTTAGGCAAATTTAATTTATAAAAAAGGCCAGTCGCTTGAGTCATTGCATGACTGTTTGAAGTAATGACTCAAGCCACTGAATTGAAGGAGGAACTTTTATGTTAGGGATTGTGATTGCTACACACGGTGCACTAAGTGACGGTGCGAAAGACGCAGCTACCGTGATTATGGGCGCAACCGAAAATATCGAAACCGTTAATCTAAATAGTGGAGACGATGTCCAAGCACTAGGCGGACAAATTAAAACAGCGATTGAGAACGTCCAACAAGGGGATGGCGTGTTGGTCATGGTTGACTTATTAAGTGCGAGTCCTTACAATCAGGCAGTTTTGGTGATTAACGAACTCGAACCAGCACTACAAAAGAAAATCTTTGTGGTGAGTGGTACCAACCTACCAATGGTCTTAGAAGCGATAAACCATCAATTATTAGGCACACCGATTGCTGAAGCGGCGCAAGCGATTGTTGCGCAAGGCAAAGAAAGTGTGCAAGCATGGGATATTTCTATGACTTCCTTTGAGGACGAAGAGGATGAGGACGATGATTTTTAAGAATGTAGTAAAGGGTGAAAGCAATGAAATGGGGATTTAGATGGTACGGAGCGGCAGGCGATGCCATTCCGTTAAAACACATTCGACAGATTCCAGGAATTACTGGCGTTGTCGGTACCTTGTTAAATAAACTACCAGGTGATGTTTGGACAGTAGCCGAAATTCAGGCACTTAAACAATCGGTGGAACAAGAAGGATTAGCACTTTTAGGAATTGAAAGTGTCGCTATTCATGATGCCATTAAAGCGGGAACGGATCAACGAGACCACTATATTGATAATTATCGCCAAACGTTACGTAACTTGGGGAAATGTGGAATTTCCTTAGTGTGCTACAGTTTCAAGCCTATTTTTGGTTGGGCTAAAACGGACTTGGCGTATGAGAATGAAGATGGTAGCTTATCGTTGTTATTTGATCAAGCTGTGGTAGAGAACATGCAGCCAGAAGACATGTATCAATTAATTCACAGTCAGTCAAAAGGATTTCGGTTACCAGGTTGGGAAGAGGAGCGTTTGCAACAATTTCAAGAATTGAAAGCCATGTATGCCGGCGTAACGGAAGAAGATTTGGTCGAAAATTTGCGCTACTTTTTAGAACGTGTGATTCCTGTATGTGAAGAAGAAAATATCAAAATGGGGATTCACCCCGATGATCCACCTTGGGAAATTTTTGGTTTGCCAAGAATCACTAAAAATTTAGCGGATTTAAAACGGATCCTTTCCTTGGTGGACTCACCAGCAAATGGGATTACATTTTGTACAGGTTCCCTCGGTGCGGACCCGACGAATGATTTGCCTACTATGATTCGTGAAATAGGTCACAGAATTAATTTTGTTCATTTCCGCAATGTGAAGTATTTAGGCGAGCATCGTTTTGAAGAAACGGCGCATCCGAGTGTCGCTGGTTCTTTAGATATGGCGGAATTAATGCAAGCACTGGTAGACGTAGGGTATGAAGGCGTTATTCGCCCTGACCATGGGCGGGCAATTTGGGATGAAAAAGCGATGCCTGGTTATGGTTTATATGATCGAGCAATGGGGTTGACCTATATTCAAGGACTGTACGAAGCAACCAAAGCCAAACAAAATAGGAAGTGACAGAATGGAAACAAAAGTTGAAAAAAATCAACTGTATCAACAATTAGCGACATGCAAACTTTTACCACTATACACTGCAACAGATTTACGTTATTTGCCACAAGTAGAATCAGTCTTAGTAGAAAACGAATTACCGTTTATTGAAGTCACTTTTCGGAGTCAGCTGGCCTTGCCTGCCATCAAACAACTTGCTGCTTCAGGGAATTTAATTGTGGGCGCAGGAACTGTTAGAACCTTGAAAGAAGCCCAAGAGGCAGTAGCGAACGGTGCACAGTTCATTGTTTCCCCAGCGATTGTTCCAGAAGTCATTGATTTTTGTCTGGCAAACGAGGTGCCTATTTTTCCAGGAACAGCTACGCCTGGGGAGATTCAGCGAGCGCTGGCGTATGGCTTACGAGTGGTTAAATTTTTCCCAGCCGATATTTATGGCGGGTTAAAAGCCATTAAAAGTTTAAGCGGTCCGTTTTATGATGTTCAATTTTTACCAACTGGCGGGATTGATGAAACAAACTTTATAGAGTATGTGGAAGCCAAAGAAGTATTAGCAGTGGGCGGCTCCTTTATTTTATCGGAAAAGATGCTTCAAGAAGATGAAGCTTCGGCACGCCAGCATGTTCAATCTTTACTCACGAAAATCAAAGAACGACAAGCAAAATAAAAAGATGGGCTAAGTTTTGTTACTTAGTCCTTTTTTTTCTGTCCAAATGTTACTGACATTATTTTAGTTTTCATTTTGTAAAAATAGTATAGGAGAAAAGCAATCAGTTATGTATAATTAGTGAAAGAAGGTTGCGTGAAGTAAAAATAAAAAGGAGAGCAAAGGATGTTAAAAAATGTAGAAGTGTTCTGGCAAAACTTTTTAGATAAACATGAATTAGATATGTTGATGCCCGATGTGTGGATGTTTGGTGATGGCTCTTCTGAGATGGGTAATCGTTTGGGTCAATTGGTTGTTTCTGGTCGTAAGACAGCGACATGTTCTTCTTTAGATATTTATAAAATGGAAGAAGAACAACTCCCTAAAGCTGGTCAATACGACATAATTTTAGATGGTCAGTCTCAACCTCTGGCTATTATTCGAACAACCAAAGTTGAAATTATGCCCATGAATAAGGTCTCAGAATCTTTTGCGCAAGCGGAAGGTGAAGGAGATTTGACGTTGGATTATTGGTATGAAGAGCATGCGCGGTTCTTTAAAGAAGAACTGTCCCCCTATCAGTTACAATTTTATCCCGACATGTTATTAGTTTGCCAAAGTTTTGAAGTGGTGGATCTTTATACAGAAAAAGAATAGACAGAGAAGCGGTGACTGACACGATTGAAACGAGCAGTTGTCGCTTTTTTTTACTGATTTTTTGAAAAAGTTGCGTATGTTTATATAGACAGGGTGATAGAAAAAAGATGTGTATTTTAAGTGTCGAGGAAAAGATGGTACAATAACCTAAGGAATACTAACAAGGAGTGAATGTTATGAAAGAAGAATTTTCATATGAAATTTTAGAAGAAGTCGCTGTGTTATCTGAGAATGCTCGTGGCTGGCGTAAAGAATTGAATTTAATTAGTTGGAATGGTCGTCCACCAAAATTTGATTTGCGTGAGTGGGCCCCTGATCACGAAAAAATGGGTAAAGGCATCACCTTAACCAACGAAGAATTTGCTGAATTAAGCAAAACAATTAAATCCATGTAAAAGGAGCACCCTGTCAATGAAAAGTATGACTGGATTTGGAAAAAAGACCATTCAAAATGAAAATTATCAATTGGATATCGAAGTCAAAAGTGTTAATCAGCGGTTTTTAGATATTCAATTGCGTATGCCAAAGGAACTGAATGCCTATGAACTGGTGATTCGGCAAGTAATCAAACGCACGTTAAAACGTGGACGTGTGGAAGTCTATGTAAATCTCCAAAAAATCGGCAACAATCAAAAAGAAGTGCGCGTGCAGTGGGACTTAATTGATCAATTATTAACTTCGGTAGATCAACATTTAAAGGAAAACTATCCGGAAGCAACGTTTGATGCAGGGGACACGGTCAACCATTTATTAAAGCAAAATGATTTTGTCGAAATAGTGGAAGCAGAAATTGCTGATCAGACATTTGAACCATTTCTTGTTCAAGCATTTGAAGCAGCCATCGCTAGTCTTGACCAAAGCCGTGTGCAAGAAGGAACGCAAATTAAACAAGTCCTGCTTGACTATGTAGCAGTGTTGACCCAATCAATTCAAGAGCTGCAAGCGTTTGTGGGCGTTTTTGAACAAGAATACCGTCAACGTTTTGAAGCGAAATTAAACGAATGGTTAGGTAGCCAAGTGGATGAAACACGCTTATTAACAGAAATGGCCATTTTATTGGAAAAAGGCGATATTCATGAAGAATTGGATCGTTTGGATATCCATATTGATAAGTTGCATCAGTTGCTTGACGAAACAGAACCAGTGGGCCGAGAACTAGATTTCTTAATTCAAGAAATGAACCGTGAAGTCAATACGATTGGTTCGAAATCAAGTCCAATTGAAATAAAAAATAGTGTCGTTCAAATGAAAACAACCTTAGAAAAGATTCGGGAACAAATTCAAAATGTCGAATAGAGAAAATGGTTTCGTGTTTTTCCAGAAAACGCTATAATATAGAAGTAACGAATAAATGACAGAGGTGAAAGCAATGACTAAATTTTATGATGTAACCTTTCAAGAATTAAGTGGTCGTTCTGTGGTAAAAACAGAAGTCGCTTCAGACAGAGAACCATTTGACGTCTGGCAAGATGCTTGTGCAAGCTATTCTGAAACAGAATTAAATATCCAAATTAACGAAGACACGTTTGTTACTTTGAATCGTCACTTTGTTGTTCGCATTGACGTGAAAGAAGTTGACGGCCCTGTCGACAAACAAGTTCGTCGTCGCGATGAATTGATGAACGTGGTCAATACGCTTTCTAATATGGGCTTATAAAAAATACCACCAAGCATTTCACGCTTGGTGGTATTTTTTTTAATTAGAATAAAAGAAACAAGCCAACGGCGCATAGGAAAGAAAGAACTGCGGCACTTAAAAAGATTGTCCGCATGGATGCAGTTTTACTGCTTTCTTTGCCGTGTTTTTTCTGACGTTCTAAACGTTTTTGAAGCTGACGGGTAATTACTGAGAAGATTAGCCCGAAAAGGACTAAAACACTTGTGGCAATCGATTTGGGAATAAAATGATTCGGTTCTGCAACGGTGGTATCCCCAGAACGTTCGTTTGATTCTGACGCAGCTTCCGCTGTTGTTTGTTTTGGCTTAACTTCTTGGTAAGCCACTTTAGGCGCTTGAACAGTACTATTTAACAATGTCAAAGGCGTGTCGACTTGCACCTGCCCTGCTACTAATTTAAAAGTAGGCTGACTGCCTTTGGGAACGACACCGTATAAATCGTTAGCCAAAGTGACTTTTTTGTGATCAATGGTTTGTGGTCCTTTGTCTAAAAGTTTTTTGCGTTCGTATGTCGTATAGGCATAGTCCAGCAAAGCATTCCCAGCCACATGCCGTTCGTATTCACCATCTTGGTTTTGCCAATTACCAACGCCTAAAATGACTTCAATTAAACGGAAATCTCCTTGTTTGACAGTCGCAATATAGTTAAAGCCGCCTGTTGGACTAGAGCCTGTTTTTAAACCATCCACGCCTTGATAACCATACTTAGCGCCTGGTAAAGAATAATTGTACGCTTCAAACGTTTCCTCGTAAGGCGTGCCGACCATTGTTTTCACCACTGGTTTATTGGTGATTTCTAAAATTTCTGGATAATTTTTCAGAAAATGATAGGTTAGTGAAGCTAAATCTCTAGCTGTAGAGACGTTATCGCCATTTGGGTCAATTCCTTGCATTTGATACAGGCCGTTAAAGGCACTTGCTTGCGCTCCACTGCAGTTGTAATAGGTAGTATTTGTCATCCCTAATTCAGCCGCTTTTTGATTCATTAAATGAACAAAGTCAGTAGGCTGGTTCCCTGAAATTAAGTTTGCCAACATGAGAGTCGCCACATTAGAAGAGGGGACAGCAATCATTTTTAACAGTTCACGGACTGGATAAGCAACACCTAACGTAATTTTGTTATTACTAATGGCATATATTTTAGAAATATCGACATCTTTTTGCGTAGCAGTCACAGTCGTATCCATTGTAAATTTTCCTTGCTCCATTGCTTCAAAGGCCAAGTACATGGTCATCACTTTGGCAATACTGGCAGGATTCCACGCTAAATCTGGTTGCTGCGACCAGAGAATTTCTCCAGAATCAGCATCAACAACGATGGCTGCTTTGGGAATGCCATCCGCTTTCAGGGTTGTCCCCATTTTTTTAGCAATTGCGGTAATATCTTCTTCTGCGTGAGTCACAGTAGGTTGGGCAAAAAAGGCCCCACAACTGACAACTAAGCCTAGCAGAAACAATGTAAATGGTTTAATTCGTGCGATGTTTCTCAGTCCTTTCTTATTCACGTTTTTTCATCCTAAAGGAGTCATCACTTCATTTTACTTAAAAAATGGCTGCCTGTATAGGAATTCTAGGTAATTTGTTTAAAAAAAGAACAAGTTATGAAAGCCAAATTAAAGAAGAAATGTTATTTTTTCAGTGAATCTCCAAGAAAGTCTTGAAAATTGCAGAAAAAAAGTGCAAAATAGAACTAATACTGTGAAATTATGTTTTGAAAGGAAGTCGTTATGTCAGAGCGCGGGTTATTAATCGTATTGTCAGGTCCTTCAGGAGTGGGGAAAGGGACTGTAAGAAAGGCTATTTTCGACAGTGAAGAAAATGATTTTCAATATTCAATCTCAATGACCACTCGGAAACAGCGAGAAGGCGAAGTGGATGGAGTAGATTACTATTTCCGTTCAAGAGAAGAATTTGAAGCGATGATTGAAGCTGGAGAAATGTTGGAATATGCGGAATATGTTGGTAACTATTATGGGACACCATTAACGTATGTTAACCAGACGCTAGATGAAGGCAAAGACGTCTTTTTAGAAATCGAAGTCCAAGGGGCTAAACAAGTCAAAGACAAAGTGCCTGATGGCGTATTTATCTTTTTGACACCTCCCGATTTAGCGGAATTAAAATCAAGAATTATTGGCCGCGGAACAGACGAAATGTCTGTGATTGAAGAACGAATGGCTGTGGCCAGAGAAGAAATCGAAATGATGGCGCTGTATGATTATGCGGTAGTGAATGATGAAGTTCCTTTAGCCGTGCAACGAATTAAAGACATTATCGCGAGTGAGCACTTCCGTGTTGACCGTGTAATTGGAAAATATATTAAAATGTTAGAGGAGATGTAGCCTTATGATGTTAAAACCGTCAATTGACTCATTGTTAAAAGAAGTCCCTTCAAAATATTCTTTGGTTATTTTAGCAAGCAAACGTGCGCATGAATTAGATGAAGGTGTTCAACCAACCGTTGAATCCTTTGATTCTGTAAAAAGTGTGGGTCGTGCGTTAGAAGAAATCGAAGCAGGAACAGTGATCAGTGATCCAAATCCTGAAGAAAAACGCGAACGTCTACGCATTGAACGTGAAGAACGCAAACGCCAACGTGAACAAGAACAAAAAGAATTAGAAAACCGTTTACGTGACGAAAAAAATTAATTGAATGATTGTCAACGAATGGAGAAAGCCGTCTGTCTATTTCAGAGGCTTTCTCTTCGTTTATTCTGAAAGGTGCCAACGAGACACACAAGACAAATCAGTCAATCTTTAGTACAATAGGCAAAGAGAATTTACATAAAAAGGAGGATGCACCATGCAAAAAGTAGCCAAAGTTATTGTGGATGTACCAACGATGCAAACCGATCAACCATTCACTTATTTAGTTCCTGAAAATTTAAATGAGCAATTGGCTGTCGGCATGCGTGTAGAAGTGCCTTTTGGTAACGGTAATCGGCATGTTCAAGGGTTTGTTCTAGCCATTGAACCAATGGCTGCAACGGTTCTTGACGAAGCCAACGTTCAGTTGAAAGAACTAGTGGCGGTGTTGGATTTAAAACCTGTCTTAAATACAGAAATGTTGGCTTTAGCTGATTATATGAAGGAAAAAACGTTTGCCTTTAAAATCACTTGTTTGCAAACCATGTTGCCTAGCGTAATGCGTGCCGATTACCAAAAATATATTTATTTAACGGATGAGCTTTCTGAAGAATTACAAGATCAGTTATTTTATGGTTTAGAGGAAATTTCGTGGGACCAAGCGCAAGAACGTGGGATTTTGCCTCAACTAATGGCGTTGCGTAAACAGCAAAAAGTCGATATTCGCTACGAAGTTACGACGAGAAATAAAGTCAAAATGGTCCGCTTCATTCAAGCCGCTAAGGAATTTGAACAACTAGAGGAAATTCGTTTGGGTTTACGCAAGGGAGCTAAGAAGAAAGAGCAACTTCTTTACTATTTACAACGCTTGGGCACTGAAAAAATCACCGCTGTGAAGGAAATGAAAGAATTAGGTTTCAGTACCGCGCTTTTAAATGAAGCGGCCCAAAACGGCTGGTTAACGTTCATTGAAAAAGAAGCGTATCGTGATCCGTTTGCTAATCAGACGTTTGAAAAAACGACTGCGTTATCTTTGAACGCAGAACAACAGGTGGCTGTGGAAACAATCTTACAATCGGTCCAAGAACAGCAAAGTCAAACCTATTTATTGGAAGGTATTACAGGAAGCGGGAAAACAGAAGTTTATCTACAGGTCATTGCAGAAGTTCTTAACCAAGGCAAAACAGCCATTATGCTTGTTCCTGAAATTTCTTTAACTCCACAAATGGTGCAACGCTTTAAAAGTCGCTTTGGCGAACATGTTGCTGTAATGCATAGTGGCTTATCGCAAGGTGAAAAATACGATGAGTGGCGGAAGATTGAACGAGGAGAAGCGGAAGTGGTGGTTGGCGCGCGTTCTGCCATTTTTGCGCCAATCGAAAACATCGGTGTGATCATTATTGATGAAGAACACGAGGCAAGTTATAAACAAGAAGAAACCCCCCGCTACCACGCGAGAGATTTAGCGATTTGGCGTTCGGAGTATCATCATTGCCCTGTTGTTTTAGGCAGTGCCACGCCATCCTTGGAATCACGCGCTCGTGCGCAAAAAAACGTTTATCAGCGGTTACGATTAACACAGCGTGCCAATCAAGCGGCAACCTTGCCCACGATTGATGTAGTGGATATGCGTCAAGAAGTAGAAAATGGCAATGTCTCTTCTTTTTCCATGTCGTTGCAAGAAAAACTCCAAGAACGCTTAGAGAAAAACGAACAAAGTGTTCTCCTGCTTAATCGCCGTGGCTATTCGTCATTTGTGATGTGTCGCGATTGTGGCTATGTGTTGCCGTGTCCGAATTGTGATATTTCCTTAACTTTGCATATGGATAGCAAAACAATGAAATGTCATTATTGTGGGCATGAAGAGCGGATTCCTTATCGCTGTCCTAACTGTGGCCAAGATAAAATTCGTTACTACGGAACAGGCACACAAAAAGTAGAAGAAGAATTACAAACGTTGTTACCAGACAGTCGTATTCTCCGAATGGATGTTGATACGACCCGTCGCAAAGGTGCGCATGAAAAGATTTTGCGAACATTTGGTGAAGGACAAGCGGATATCTTATTAGGCACACAAATGATTGCCAAAGGACTGGACTTTCCAAATGTGACGTTAGTCGGTGTCTTAAATGCTGATACCGCCTTGAATTTACCCGATTTTCGTTCCAGTGAACGGACCTTCCAATTATTGACACAGGTCAGCGGCCGCGCTGGTCGCGCTGAAAAACCGGGAGAAGTCATCATTCAATCTTTTAACCCCGAGCATTATGCGATACAATTGGCAAAAGCCCAAGATTATGAAGATTTTTATACAAAAGAAATGTATATTCGTCATCGTGGGAATTATCCGCCGTACTATTTTACGGTCCAAATTACGGCCAGCCATCCTGAAGAAAATGAAGCAGCGAAACAAATGTTTCAAATTGCAACGAAATTAAAACAAGGCTTATCGCCGCAAGCTATTTTGTTGGGACCAACGCCCAACGCAATTATGCGTGTCAATAATCGGTACTTTTATCAAGTGATTATCAAGTATAAACAAGAACCAATGCTTCAACCATTATTGAAAGAAATTTTAACCGATACACAACGAGCAACGGCTCGTGGTTTAAAACTTTCCATTGATGCAGAACCCATGAATTTTATTTAAAAAATACAGCTTTGAAAGGAGCACTTATGCGCTATCCAGTTGTGATTCACCCGAACGAACACTTAAAAATGAAGGCTCAACCTGTGACGATTATTACCGATGAAATTGTGCAGTTACTAGAGGACATGTATGAAACAATGCTGGCCCATGATGGGATTGGCTTAGCAGCCCCGCAAATTGGGAAAAATTTGCAAATGGCAGTGATTGAAATCGATGAAGAATCTGGTCGTTTTGAACTAATTAATCCTGTGATTATTGAAAAAAAAGGAACCAGTATTGATGTGGAAGGCTGTTTAAGTATTCCAGAAACATATGGAACCGTTGAACGAGCAGATGAAGTGACTGTCCGTTATTTTGACCGTGAAGGTGAAGAAATGGAAGTTACGGCTTACGGCTATTTAGCTCGAGCTTTTCAACACGAAATTGATCATTTGAATGGCGAGTTATTTATCGACAAAATGATTGAGAAAATTGCACCAGAAGATTTAGAAGCGTATATGGAGGAACATTTTGATGACTAAAATTGTATTTATGGGCACACCAGCCTTTTCTGTTCCGATTTTAGAAAGTTTAATCGAGGCAGGCTATGACGTTCAAGCGGTTGTCACGCAACCAGATCGACCAGTTGGCCGAAAAAAAGTGATTACCCCAACGCCTGTCAAAGAAGCAGCTTTAAAACATAACTTATTAGTCTTACAACCAGAGAAAATTTCAGGTTCTCCTGAAATGGAAAAAGTGATTGACTTAGCACCAGATGTAATTGTGACAGCAGCCTTTGGGCAATTTTTACCAGAGAAAATTTTAAAAGCGCCCAAACTAGGTGCGATTAATGTCCATGCCTCACTTTTACCAAAATATCGTGGCGGCGCACCTGTACATTACTCGATTATTGAAGGAGAAAAAGAAACAGGCGTCACGATTATGGAAATGGTGAAAAAAATGGATGCTGGCGCGATTTTATCGCAACGTGCAATTCCGATTACGAAACAAGATGATGTAGGCACCATGTTTGAAAAATTAAGCATTCTAGGAAAAGAACTTTTATTAGAGACGTTACCTAAGCTAATTGCTGGCGAAATTACGCCTATTCCACAAGTGGAAGAAGAGGCTACTTTTTCACCAAATATTACTCGAGAACAAGAACGAATTGACTGGCAAAAAACCGCTGAGGCAATTGATAACCAAGTGCGTGGTATGCGTCCTTGGCCAACAGCGTTCACAACCTACCAAGGGACCAACTGGAAAATTTGGGCAGTGACACCACTGACTGAAACAACAACCAGCGCCCCAGGAACGATTATCCAACGTAGTAAAAAAGCGCTGTGGATTGCTTGTGGTGAAGGGACAGTCCTTCAAATTGATCGCCTGCAACCAGCAGGTAAAGGTCAATTAACGATTCAAGAATTTTTAAATGGCGTTGGTCAAAATGTCGCAGAAAAAGATAAGGTGGACTAACAAAAATGGCTGAAAAAATCCCCAAGAAATTAAAACGTTCTGTTCGATACGTTGCTTTAGAAACCATCGAACGTGTGGATAAAGGTGGGGCGTACTCCAATCTTTTACTTAATGAAATGATGACAAAATCAGAACTAAGCGAGAAAGATGGCCGCTTGTTTACAGAACTTGTCTACGGCACAATTAGTCGCAAATTATTGTTGGAATACTACTTAACACCATTTGTTAAGAAACCGCAAAAAGTCGATAATTGGGTGAAAAATTTATTGATTTTATCGTTATATCAATTACTTTATTTAGATAAAGTACCCGATCATGCAGTCATTAATGAAGCGGTTGAAATTGGCAAACGTCGTGGCAATCCTGGGATTGGTAAATTCGTGAATGGCGTGCTGCGGGCGTTCCAACGAAATGGAGCACCTAGTTTGGCAGCAATTAGCGATCCAGTTGATCGGTTAGCCACGGAAATTAGCATGCCACGTTGGTTAACAGAAAAATTACTTGCCCAATTAGGCGAAGAAGAAACACGGCAGTTGGGTTTGTCATTATTTGAAAAAAGCCATGCGAGTGGCCGCGTAAACACACGGTTTATTTCACGAGAAGAAGCGCTGGAAGAATTACAAGAAACAGGGATTGCCGCAAAGGAAAGTCAACTTTCCCCTTATGGTGTTGTCGCTGAAAAAGGCTACTTAGCTGGCAGTGAACTGTTTATTAACGGTTGTTTAACCATTCAAGATGAAAGCTCTATGCTCGTGGCTCCAGCGATGCAAATTGAACCGCATCATCGTGTCTTGGATGCTTGTGCGGCTCCTGGTGGCAAAACGACTCATATCGCAACTTTTTTAGAGGCTGAAGCAGGTGGTCGTGTGACTTCTTTAGATATTCATGCGCACAAAATTAAGCTAATTAATGAAAATGCGCAACGCCTCCATGTGGCGGATGTCGTCCAAGCAGAAAAGCTTGATGCGCGACAAGTGGCCGAAGAATTTCCCGCAGAAACCTTTGATCGGATTTTAGTTGATGCACCATGTTCAGGCTTAGGGCTAATGCGCCGTAAACCAGACATTAAATACCATAAAACGGCCAGTGATTTTCAAAATTTACCTAAAATTCAGTTAGAAATCTTAGAAAGTGTTGCCCCAACACTAAAACAATGGGGTATAATGGTCTATAGCACTTGTACTATTACGCCAGAAGAAAATCAGGAAGTAGTGGCAGCCTTTTTAGCCAAACACCCTGAATTTGAAAAAATTGAAATTGTTGCAAATGAAAACGTCCAAGCAGTAGTAAAAGAGCAAGAACTGGTTCTGTATCCCCATCAATACATGACAGATGGCTTCTTTATTTGCTGTATGCGGAAAGTTAGTTCAAATGAGGTGAAATAATTTGGAAATCAACGTTCAATCAGATGTCGGTCGCAAAAGAAATACGAACCAAGATTATGCCAACGTTTTTGAGAACCAACAACACGTAACCTTTGCTGTTTTAGCAGATGGCATGGGTGGCCACCAAGCAGGTGATGTCGCTAGCCAAATGGCAGTCAATAATTTAGGTGAGAGTTGGTCCAATGCGTCTGTCGACTCAGCTGAAAAATCTGCACAGTGGTTAATTCAAGCAATTCAAAAGGAAAATGAAAAAATTTATGAACGCGGACAATCGAAACCAGAGTATTTAGGAATGGGGACAACCGTGGTTGGTGCCATTCTTTTACCGGATTCATTTGTCTTAGCAAATGTGGGGGATAGTCGTGCTTATTTAGTTCGTGACCAACACATGTTACAATTAACAGAAGATCATTCTTTAGTGAATGAACTAGTAAAATCAGGGGAGATTACTCGTGAGATGGCTGCAAATCATCCACGAAAAAATGTCCTAACACGTTCTTTGGGAATGCCTGGCACTGTCGAAGTCGATGTAACCAATCATGAATGGCTGCCTAATGACTATTTACTGTTATGTTCGGACGGTTTAACCAATATGGTTCCTGAGACAAAAATTTTAGAAATTTTAGAGACGTCAGATCCCTTAGAATCCAAATTAAGCCAACTCGTTGCCCAAGCAAATGAAGCGGGTGGTTTAGATAACATTACCGTGTTAGTGATACACTTTGACGAACAGAAGGAGGAAAACCAATGATAGAAATCGGCAAGAAGCTGAATGGTCGATATCACATTATTGGCAGCATCGGAAGCGGCGGCATGGCCAACGTCTATTTAGCACACGATTTAATTTTAGACCGAGACGTTGCAGTAAAAGTCTTGCGCTTTGACTTCCAAAACGATCAAGCCGCCATCCGACGTTTTCAGCGTGAAGCACTAGCCGCAACTGAGCTGGTTCACCCGAATATCGTCAGTGTGTACGATGTAGGCGAAGAAGATGGACTACAATATTTAGTCATGGAATATGTGAAAGGAATGGACTTAAAACGTTACATCCAAACGCATTTCCCAATTCCTTATTCCACAGTTGTGGACATTACGCAACAAATTTTATCTGCTGTCGCAATGGCACATGAACATAGAATTATTCACCGGGATTTAAAACCGCAAAACATTCTGATTGACGAACACGGCACAGTCAAAATTACTGACTTTGGGATTGCGATTGCTTTGTCAGAAACGTCAATTACGCAAACGAACACAATGTTAGGTTCGGTGCATTACTTATCGCCAGAACAAGCGCGCGGAAGCATGGCGACTAACCAATCAGATATTTACGCTGTGGGAATTATTCTCTATGAAATGTTAACGGGGAATGTACCGTTTGATGGTGAATCAGCCGTAACGATTGCCTTAAAACATTTTCAAGAAGAAATTCCTTCTGTCAAAATGTTTGATCCAGGGATTCCTCAATCATTGGAAAATGTGGTTCGTCACGCAACCGCAAAAGACCCAAGCGATCGCTACAAAACAGCGAATGAGATGGCAGAAGACTTATACACGTCCTTGTCAGCCAGTCGTTTAAACGAACCTGCGTGGGAACCAACGGCTTTATTAGGAGAAACGAAAGTATTAACTCCGATTCCCGAAGACATCGCTGAACCGGAAGAGACAACGCCTGTCGAAGTTCCAGAAGATACCGCAGATGACATTTTAGCTGAACAACCACCGAAGAAAAACCGCAAAAAATTGTGGATTGGCTTAGCAATTGCGGCATTAATTGCTTTAGCAATAGGTGGCTTAGCCTTTGCAATGTCGGGCGGTAAAGACGTTGAAGTTCCTGATGTTACAAATGAAACGAAAGCGGCCGCTTCACAAGCGCTACAAAGTGCCGGTCTGAAAGTCGATAGTGAAACCAAAAAAATTCCCGACGATAAGATTGAAGAAGGCAAGGTGGTCAAAACAGACCCCGAAGCAAAATCATCTGTGAAAAAAGGCCGATCTGTTACTTTATATATCAGCTCTGGAACAGAAAAAATTGAGATGGCCGATTATACAAAGGAATCGTATGAATCTGCTGTCGAAGCCTTGAAAAAACTAGGGTTTTCAGAAGACCAAATTACAACGAAAAAAGAATACAGTGATTCTGTGTCTACAGATAACATTATTAAACAAAAACCAGCTGCAGGTAAAAAAGTTGATCCGAAAAAAGACAACGTCACTTTAACGGTCAGTGAAGGACCAGAAGCGGTTACTTTGCCTAGTTACGCCGGTTATTCTTACACAAATGCAGTAAATGCACTGGCACAATTAGGTATTTCTGAATCTCAAATTACGCGTGTCGACCAAGCAAGCGATACGGTAGAACCAGGTTTAGTCATTACGCAAGACCCCGCACCAGGGGGCACCGTAGTATCTAAAAATGGTCAAGTGACATTATATGTAAGTAAAGGTAGCGACAAAGTGACACTTTCTGATTATAGCGGAATTTCTTATGATAATGCGGTAAGTCGCTTAATTGCTTTAGGTATCCCAGAATCTCAAATTAAACGAGTGGACGAAGAAAGCGACAAAGTTGAAAAAGATACCGTGATTAGTCAAGAACCAGCTTCTGGTACCGCTGTTGATCCGAAAAATGACACGATTACTTTACATGTCAGCAAAGGCAGCGACTCAGTAACTGTTCCTGATATTTCAGGTTATTCGCCAAAAGCTGCAGAAGACAGCATCAATAACGCTGGCCTTAAAATCAATGAACAAGGATTATCTGGCTCTGGCGATGGCCAAGTCGTTGAACGAACTAGCCCATCCGCTGGCAGCAAAGTCAAAAAAGGCGACGCTGTTACGGTTTATTATTCAAAAGCAAATGATTCAAAAAGCACCACTAGTGAAAGTAGTACGAGTAATTAAGACAAGAGGTTGGGACAGGAGTGTTTAGCTTCAAGAAATAAGAAGAAATTTCCGAAAGATGCTTTTCGTCTTTCGAGGAATTTCGGCTTATTTCTGAAGAAGCTGCTCCTGTCCCGCCGTTTATCTTAAGATTTAAGTCTAGGAAGGTAAGTCATTTCGACTTATGTCCTAGGCTCTTTTTAATTAATAGAATCGAGAGGCTCTCTTGATTTCTCTGCCACTATCCTGTATATTCGAAAGTAGTTAGGAGTGGTTTATCTGAAAGGTCAAATCAGAAAAGCGTTAAGCGGTTTTTATTATGTATACGCAGATGGAGAAACATATCAAACAAGAGCGCGAGGGAATTTTCGTAATCGAAAAATTACGCCACTCGTGGGAGATGAAGTACTTTTTGAAAGCGATAATTTAACAGATGGTTATGTGTTGGAAATTTTACCAAGACGAAATGAATTAGTGCGCCCGCCTGTTGCAAATGTGGATCTAGGTGTGGTTGTCATGAGTATGGTTTCGCCAAATTTTTCGTTTAATTTGTTGGATCGTTTCTTAGTCAGCTTAGAGTATAAGGATATAGAACCAGTTATTTATTTAACGAAAGTTGATCTATTAGATGAGCCGCAACGTCAAGAAGTCACTGAAATTAAACAGATTTATGAAGCGTTAGATTATGCGGTAATCGCTTCGGAAGACGTAGAAGCCACCAAAGAATTAGAACGCTTTTTCCCAGAACGGTTGACTGTTTTTATGGGACAATCAGGCGCTGGAAAATCAACATTGTTGAATCAAATTTCACCAGAATTACAACTAGCAACTGCGGAAATTTCCCAATCTTTAGGACGGGGCAAACATACGACCCGTCACGTGGAGTTGATTCCGTTATACGACGGTTTGGTTGCTGATACACCAGGATTTAGTGCCATCGATTTCTTGGAGATGGAAGCAGTGGAATTACCAAAGCAATTTCCTGAATTTGTTGCCGCGGCCTCTCACTGTAAGTTTCGTGAATGTATGCACCACAAAGAACCTGGTTGTGAAGTGAAACGCCAAGTGGAAGCGGGAACCATTGCGACGAGTCGTTACGAAAATTATTTACAGTTTTTAATGGAAATCGAGAATCGACGACCTGTTTATAAGAAAAAATCATAGCAAATATAAAGGGAGCGAGCCAAATGAAACTAGCACCATCCATTTTAAGTGCCGATTTTGCCAATTTAGAAAGAGATATCCGTTTAGTAGAAGAATTAGGAGCAGATTATATTCATGTTGATGTCATGGACGGTCAATTTGTGCCCAACATTACCTTAGGACCGAATATCGTTTCAGCGATTCGTCCAGTGACAAAACTACCATTGGATGTTCATTTGATGATTGTACAACCTGAAAATTATATCAATGCCTTTGCGGAAGCCGGTGCGGATATTATTACTGTCCATCAAGAAGCAACACCCCATATTCATCGTGCCTTACAAATGATTAAAAATGCGGGTGTGAAAGCTGGCGTAACCATCAATCCTGGGACACCACTTTCGATGATCGAAAATGTATTAGACTTGGCAGATCAAGTCTTGGTAATGACTGTCAATCCAGGCTTTGGCGGACAATCATTTATTGAAAACTCACTAGAAAAAATTGCTCAATTAAAAGAATGGAAAGAAACAAAAGGATACACCTATGAAATTGAAGTCGATGGCGGGATTGTTCCTGAAACTGCCGCACGCTGCAAAGAAGCTGGTGCGGAAGTGTTTGTTGCAGGCTCCTACATTTATAATGCTGAAAATCCTCAAGAACGAATCGATGCACTGAGAGCAGTGCTAGACAAATGAGTCGTGTCTTACTGGTAGCTGGCGGTGAGCCAAGTGATTGGCCAACCATTGAACCAGCTACGTATGATTATTTTGTAGGTATTGATCGCGGCTGTCTCCATTTATTAGAGGCCGATTTACCGTTACAATTAGCGGTGGGCGATTTTGATTCATTATCACGAGAAGAATACCATTTTGTCCAAGAAACTGCCGAAACACTTATCCAAGCACCTGCTGAAAAAGATGATACAGACACACAATTAGCACTTCAAGAAGCTTTACAACGATTTCCACAAGCAGAGATGACGATTATCGGTGCAACAGGGGGCAGAATTGACCACCTGTTAGCCAATCTTTGGTTACCCTTTGAACCACGATTTCAAGGTGTACTTCGCCAAATCCGTCTATGCGATCGTCAAAATAGCATCCAGTATTACGCCCCTGGTTCGTATATCGTACAGAAAGAGCCAGATAAAGAATATCTGGCCTACTGCTGTTTGACGCCTGTAGAAAACTTGACGCTACGACGCAGTAAATATTTATTAACCAATCAAGATGTTCCTTACCCAACATCGTATGCAAGTAATGAATTTATCGAAGAAGCCGCTGCTTTTTCCTTCGATGCAGGGATGATTGCGGTTATTCAAAGTAAAGACAAGTAAAAAGAGGTTGGACCTTCATCAATGCGATGAAGGTCCAACCTCTTTTTTTATGCAATAAAAAAAGCCGAACAACGAACGTCCAGCTTTGCTTATTTAAGTTTATTAAACACGTTCGATTTTACCAGATTTCAAAGCACGAGTTGACACCCAAACTTTTTTAGGTTTACCATCGATTAATACGCGAACTTTTTGTAAGTTAGGTTTCACAGTGCGTTTTGTTGAGTTCATCGCATGTGAACGGTTATTACCACTTGAAGTCTTACGACCAGTGAAGTAACATACTTTTGCCATTTTAAGTTTCCTCCTTTGCCTTGATCTTGGAGCGATAATATTCAGCTCATACTAACTTAATTTATCATATTAGGCACTGATTTGCAAGAAGATTTTTAGTGACTAACAACAAAAGTAGCTTGTCAGGTGATAGTTTTTCATTGTCTGATTTTAAATACTTAAGAAATCCATGCACAAACGTAAGACGATAAAGATGAAAATTTAAGAGTTCAAGAAAAAAATGTAGTGGTCCGTGTTTGATTAATATAATTAAAGTACTTAGATAAATGAAAAAGGAGGAAAATATGAGCTTAGAAATTAAAAAGTTGAAAAAGAAAATGAATGAGCAGGAAATTATTAAAGGAATCAATTTGACTATTTCAGAAGGCGAAATTTACGGCTTCTTAGGCGCAAACGGTGCAGGTAAAACTACTATTTTCCGCCATATTTTAGGCATCTACTCTCCTGATGAAGGGGAAATAACCTGGCAGGGACGTAAAGTTGATCGCTTTGATGCTAAAGAGGTCGGTTATCTTCCAGAAGAGCGTGGCCTATATCCGAAAAGAACGGTGAGACAACAATTAACTTTCTTTGGGAAGCTCCGTAAAATGAAAAAGAAAGAAATTGAAAAAAGTATCCTCTTTTGGCTGGATTTTTTTAAGATACAAAAGAACGTAGATCGAAAAATTAGTGAATTGTCAAAAGGGAATCAACAAAAGATTCAATTTATTGCATCGATCATTCATGGACCCAAGCTTGTCATTTTGGATGAACCATTCTCTGGGCTAGACCCGATTAATGCGAATCAACTAAAAGAAGCAATTCTTTTTTTGAAGGAAAATAGTGCTACGATAATTTTCAGCTCTCATCAAATGGCAAACGTAGAAGAAATCTGTGAAAACATTTGTATGATGAAAAAGGGTGAGGTTATTTTAGAAGGAAATTTAAAAGAAATCAAAGATGAAACGGATAAAAGAAAAGTGATTGTTCAGGCTGATTTTGACAGAGAAATATTAAAGCAAGATTTTGAAATAGAATCGTATAAAGAAGAAAATGATGTTATTTCTTTTTATGTAAAAGATGAATGTACTGCGAAGAAAATTCAAAAATTTATTTTTCAATCAGAAAATATTCAGCAATTCAGAATTGAGCCAATTTCGTTAAATGATATTTTTCTAGAAAGAGTGGGTGAGTAAAGTGAAAAATATAGTGACGATTGCTTTAGAAACATACAAACAAAAAGTCGTGTCAAAAGTTTTTGTTATTATACTGTTGGTTTTGATGGTAGGGACATTTTTGGGAATGAATTATGAAGGGATTCTAAAAAAAGAGGAACCAAGTAAAGAAACCATCCTTGTTGTTTCAAATAATCAAGAGACTGTTACTATGCTGAAAGAAGTTGGTAAAGGTACCAATCTGAACTTTGTTGACGGCGGTCAAAAGTTATCAGATGCTGAGAAAGAGCTGAAAGATAGAGCGAGTAAAACCATTTTGAAAATTGAAAAGAGTAGCGCTGGTCTATACGAAGGAAAAATTTATTACGAAGGAGCTCTCCAATATAATGTGTCTGAACAATTACAAAGTCTTGTAACCACTGTAAATCAATCGATTAAATTAAATCAATTAAATATTGATGCGGCGCAACAACAGTTTTTGAATGAAAGCACACGTTTATCCTTAGAATCTTTAGCTGGAAATCAAGATAATTCGGTTCAAACATTAATACTAGTTTATATTGTTGGTTTTATTCTCTACATTGCAGTTATGCTCTTTTCTACAATGGTTGCCCAAGACATTGCGGTGGAAAAGAGTTCAAGAGTTATGGAAATTTTACTCACAACAATTACACCAGTTCAGCATTTAATTGGTAAAATTGTTGGCATTGGGCTAGTTGGGGTAACGCAAGCAGCAGCAATTTTTGGGGCTGCGTATGCATCTTATGGAATTTTTGGAGATAGTACAGGAGTATTTGACTTTTTGAGTGAAGGCAAAAATAGTCAAGCAATCATCTTAGCTGTCATATGTTTCGTTTTAGGTTATTTGCTATATTCTGTTACGGCTGCTATTTTAGGTTCTGTTGTTTCCTCTGTTCAGGAAGTTCAACAGTTGATGTATATTTTGATTATTCCTTTATTTATTGCGATGTTTATGGTAATGATTCTTGCAACTGGATTAGGAAGTAACCAAGCGACTATCCTTTCATCTTATATACCGTATCTATCACCGATAGTCATGTACGCACGTTATATGCTGGGGGATGCATCGTTAAATGCTTTTGCAGTAGCGATGGGAATTAATCTGGTCTTTACTATGATTTTAGCGTTTCTAGGGAAGAGTGTTTATCAAGGGGGCGTGTTTATTTATAGTGGAGATAAACTTATAAATGTTTTCAAAAAAGCGTTTAAATCTGGGAAATATTCTGTTAGATGAGTATAAAAAATCTTGTCGCAACTCTCATGTATAAAACATTTATTTTGATAAATAAAAAAGTAATTGAAATTGTACACTCAGTATAGCGAGTGTACAATTTTTGTTTATAGCGTAATAGTCGGGCACCGAAATCTACTTTTTCTCAGTTTCACTTATAAAGAAAGCTTGAATTGTCTTTTATTAGAGTATATACTTTTTTTATTAACTGAAATATAAGGAGGTTTTAATTTGGTGAGGTTTGTTTTTATTCTAAGTAATATCACGGCAGTGTTTCAAGTGTTCTTTAATTATCTAAAGTCAAAAGTAGTAAAGCTTAATAAAAAAATTACTTTACATAGTATTTTCGGATTGATGGTTATCGCAATTTTGAATGGCAAAATAATTTCTGCTATAGGAATGTATGGATTTGCTTGGATTTATTTGAGTATAATAATTTTAGGTTATTTTTTTATCTCTAAAAGCCTTATTAAAGTTTTAGGTATAAATTCTTATATCGTCATTATTTCAGCTATAAGTGGTCAGTTTGTATCCTTTATAAAGGAAAAAATATTTGGCACAGAACTAATTTTTTCAAGTAATTTAACTATGTTTTTACATAGTACATTTCGGCTAGCACTATCAGTAATTCTGACGATATTAATGATAAAGGGGATAAAAAAACTAGAAAAAAAGTTTTCTATTATCAATGAATGTCTTCTGCTTTTTAATTTGATAGGAATCGGCACAATGATTATCTACTATACCAGCCTGGTTTTAGGAAAATATTTGGGGAATAACAAGGAAATAATTGTAGTAAATTCCATCTTTCTCACGCTCTATTTAGTTGTTTCATTAATTTCTTTTATTGTGTATCTTAGTTCGCTCAAAAATAAATATGATATTCAACAGAAGGAAACAGAATATTTAGAAAATCAGAGATATATGGAGGCAATGGAGAAACAATTCAAGGAGATTCGGAAGTTTCGGCATGATTATAAAAATATCCTAAATTCATTAGAAGATTTTATTGTAAGTGGAGATTACGAGAGTCTTAATGACTATTATTTCAATAAAATAAAGAAAGCATCAAAATGCATTGACCAAAATGGGTTCAAGTTAGAAGCGATTGGAAACATTCGAGTAAGAGAAGTTAAAAGTCTCCTTGTGTCTAAGTTGATTTCAACGCAAGAAAAAGGAATGGATGTACAGTTAGAAGTGACTGAATCAATTGAAGAATTAGCCATTGATTCAATTTCTTTGGTTAGAATACTAGGTATTTTTTTAGATAACTCTATAGAAGAAATCGAATTTTTAGGTGAGGGTAAGCTTGTAATCGCTGTATATAAAGATGCCTCTGCTGTACATATTATCATCCAAAATTCATGTAGGAAAAATTTACCAAAATTCCATCTACTTAAGCAACGCGGTTTTTCATTAAAAGGCACTGATAGAGGAATGGGATTGAGTAATGTTCAAGAATTGCTTCAATCCCTAAATAATGTTCAACTAGCTACCTCCATCAGTGATGGATGGTTTACTCAAAAATTGACGATTGAAAACAATAGGAGGTGCGAATAAGGTGATTTCTATTATTATTTGCGAAGATGATTGGCGACAACGACAAATGTTGGAAACCTATGTTAAAAATTACATAATGATGGAAAGTCTTGATATGGAACTGGTTTTTTCAACAGGAAATCCGTTAGAAGTACTTGAATTTGTCAAAAGTCAGTCTAGAATAATTGGGTTATATTTTCTAGATGTTGATTTACAACATGAAATGTCAGGATTAACCTTAGCAGCTAAAATCAGAGACTACGATAATTTAGGTAAAATCGTTTTTGTCACAACACATGGGGAACTGTCCTATCTGACGTTTACGTATAAAGTGGAAGCGCTGGATTATATCATTAAAGACAACAAAGAACATCTACAGCAGAAAATCTGTGAAAATATTCAATTGGCTCATGAACGTATAACTAGTGAACGTGGAGATACAAAAAAATTATTTAAATTTAAGGACGGCGATACCATTCGGTCTGTAGATATGGCAACAATCATTTTTTTTGAATCTTCTTCCGTATCGCATAAAATCGTTTTACATCTTGAAAACGGAGAAATTGAATTTTATGGTTCCTTAAAGGAGATTGAAGAACAGTCTAATGACTTTTATCGTTGTCACAAATCATATTTAATCAACCGCAAGCATATAAGTAAAGTTATAAAAAGCGAACGGATTGTCGAAATGAGTAACGGAGAAAGATGTTTAGTCTCAGTGAGAGCCATGAAAAACCTCTAAAATCAGCAGACAAGATTCAATGAACCAAGTCGAATCTTGTCTTTTTCTGCATTGACAATGCACGACAAACGTTGTAAATTGTACAAATGTTGGTAATTATGAGGAAGGGTCTATAATATCTGACGAACTTCCTTTTAATTAAAGGCTGGATATGATAAAATGTTATGGAAGAAAATAGGGCGAATGTGCTCTTATAAGGAGGCTTTCATCAATGGCTGTAAAAATTCAAACACCCGCAGGTACCATTGAGATTACCAATGATGTGATCGCTACAGTAGTTGGCGGAGCTGCGACAGATATTTACGGAATTGTCGGAATGGCAAGCAAAAATCAAATTAAAGATAACTTAAACGATATTTTACGTCGTGAGAATTACTCACGTGGTGTCGTTGTTCGTCAAGAAGACAACGGAATCGCAGTGGATGTCTACACGATTGTTAGTTATGGTACAAAAATTTCTGAAGTTTCTCGTAACGTCCAAGAAAAAGTAAAATATAATCTTGAAACATTATTAGGTGTCACTGCGAATTCAGTTAACGTTTTTGTTCAAGGAGTTCGTGTATTACCGGATTAGAGGTAGTGTACTGTCAACGATGCAATTGCACAAGGAAGTCGTGTGTTGCCGTTAGCGGTAAATCTGAAGGAGGATTTTTTAGGTGAATGTAACAGAAATCAGCGCAGGTCAGTTCCAGGAAATGGTCCAGGCAGGTGCGACTCGTCTGCACACAAATGCAGAATATGTCAACTCATTAAACGTTTTCCCTGTACCCGATGGTGATACAGGAACAAATATGAACTTATCAATGACCAGTGGTGCAAAGGCTGTGGCCGATTCTCGCTCTGAAAAAGTAGGAGAATTAGCAGGCGCGTTATCCAAAGGGTTATTAATGGGTGCTCGTGGAAATTCTGGGGTTATTTTATCTCAATTATTCCGCGGCTTCTCAAAACAAATTCCTGAGGTTACAACATTAAATGCCAAAGACTTGGCCGCTGCATTTACACATGGTGTAGAAACAGCGTATAAAGCAGTGATGAAACCTGTTGAAGGAACAATCTTAACTGTTTCTCGTGAAGCGGCGCGTTCTGGTGAACGTAAAGCGAAAGAAACAGATGACTGTATCGAAGTTATGACAGCTGTTGTAGCAGGTGCTAAACGTGCCTTAGCGAAAACACCTGATTTATTACCTGTCCTAAAAGAAGTCGGCGTTGTAGATAGTGGGGGTCAAGGACTACTATTTATCTATGAAGGATTTTTAGAAGCGCTTAGTGGTGAATTTTTACCAACTGAAACGTATGAACCAAGTCCTGCCGAAATGGACGAAATGGTTAATGCTGAACATCACCGTGGTGTTAGTGGTCACGTTGCGACAGAAGACATTAAATTTGGCTATTGTACAGAAATTATGGTTCGTATCGGCGAAGGCCCAACCGTGGACAGCGCTTTTGATTATGAAACATTCAGAAACTACTTAAATGAACTAGGCGATTCTCTATTAGTCGTTAACGATGACGAAATTATCAAAGTTCACGTACACACCGAGCATCCAGGTGAAGTGATGAACTACGGCCAAAAATTTGGTTCGTTAGTAAAAATAAAAGTAGACAATATGCGTTTACAACATGAAACGTTAGTTGAACGCGATGCTCAGCAAGAAGCGTTGACTGAAAAAGTTCGCGTACCGTTTGCTGTGATTGCTATTGCAGCCGGTGAAGGCGTTCAAGAATTATTCCGAAGTTTAGGTGCAAGCTACATTATTAGTGGTGGCCAAACAATGAACCCAAGTACGGAAGATATTTTAAAAGCAGTCAAAGAAGTGAATGCAGAGCAAGTCATTATTTTACCAAACAACAAAAACATCTTTATGGCGGCTGATCAAGCAGCAGAAGTTGCCGATGTACCAGTAGCGGTTGTTCCATCTAAAACCATTTCTCAAGGAATGACAGCAATGTTAGCTTTCAATGATCAACAATCATTAGAAGAAAATAAAGCAAGTATGACGGAAATGTTAGACAGCGTTGTGAGTGGTCAAGTAACCACAGCTGTTCGTGACACAACCATTGATGACGTTGAAATTAAAAAAGATGACTTCTTAGGAATGATTGATGGTAAAATCGTCGTTTCTGAAGCAGATCGTTTTAATGCATCATTAGACACGTTGAACCGCATGATTGATGAAGACACTGAAATCGTGACAATTATTGTCGGCGAAGATGGTTCGGTTGAAGAAGCTGAAAAGCTAATCGCTATTTTAGTTTCTGAAAACGATGAACTAGAAACAGAACTTCATGAAGGTGGACAACCTGTGTATCCATACTTATTCTCAGCAGAATAGGTTTTCGTGATGAAAAAATAAAAACGAATAGGCTGGTTCATTAGTTAGGGCTAATGAACCAGCCTATTTAATGAATGATCCATTTTTTTGCGTATATTAATGAGGAGGGGATTTTATGGACATCACAGATTTAGTCAGCGTATTGCCCGGTGTTGGCCCAAAACGTGCTGAAAATTTACAAGAACTGGGGATTGCTACAATTGAAGACTTATTGACGTATTATCCCTTCCGCTACGATGATATCCAAGAAAAGGATTTAAGCGAGATTCAGGATCAGGAAAAAGTTACGCTAAAAGGGCTAGTGGTTTCGGAAGCAGTCGTTAGTCGGTACGGTTATAAGAAGAGCCGGTTAACGTTTCGAATGATGCAAGAACATGCGGTCATTAATGTTTCCTTCTTCAATCAACCTTTTTTAAAAGACAAAGTAGTTCTTTCCGAAGAAATTGCTGTTTATGGCAAATGGGATGCCAAGAGAAAATCATTAAATGGCATGAAAATCTTAGCTTCTCAAGGAGACAATGAAGATTTCGCCCCCATTTATCATGTGAATAAAAAAGTCCGCCAAAGCACGTTGGTTCAGTTAATCCGCACTGCTTTTGAAGAGTATGGTTCACTGGTTGAAGAGATTTTACCGAATGATTTATTAGAAAAGTACCGCTTGATGCCTAGAAAAGAAGCAATGTGGGCGATGCATTTTCCCAGTAATCCAGAAGAAAGCCATCAAGCTAAACGACGAGTAGTCTTTGAAGAGTTTTTCCTTTTCCAACTTAAAATGCAAGGATTGAAGAAACAAGAAAAAGCGGAAAAAAATGGTTTAGCTATTCAATATGACGTGGATCGCTTAAAAACGTTCACCCAAGGACTGCCGTTTGAATTGACAGGCGCCCAAAAAAAAGTGACCAATGAAATTTGTCGAGACTTGCGAAGTCCGAAGCATATGCAACGATTGCTTCAAGGTGACGTGGGGAGTGGGAAAACGGTAGTGGCTGCGATTGCGCTATACGCCACCATGACCGCTGGCTTTCAAGGGGCGTTAATGGTTCCGACTGAAATTTTAGCGCAGCAACACATGGAAAGCTTACAGCAGTTGTTTGATCCATTAGAAGTGCGAACGGCCTTATTAACAGGTTCCACCAAAACGAAAGAACGTCGTCTAATTCTCGAAGAACTGGCCAATGGCGAGATTGACATTGTGGTAGGGACCCATGCTTTGATACAACAAGATGTCAGTTTTCATCAATTAGGTTTGGTAATCACCGATGAGCAACATCGTTTTGGTGTGAATCAGAGAAAAATATTAAGAGAAAAAGGCTTAAAACCAGATGTTCTATTTATGACGGCCACTCCGATTCCTCGAACGCTGGCCATTACAGCCTATGGCGAAATGGATGTATCAATCATTGATGAAATGCCAGCTGGACGGATTCCAATCGAAACACGTTGGATTCGGCCGCCGCAGTTAGATACTGTTTTAGAATGGATGGAAAAAGAGCTGGCTCGAGGACATCAAGCCTATATTATTTGTCCCTTGATTGAAGAATCAGAAGCCTTAGATGTGAAAAACGCAACAGAAATTTTTGAACATATGCAAAGCTTTTATTCCCCAAGATATCAAGTGGGATTACTACATGGTAAAATGAAAAACCAAGAAAAAGATGACATTATGCAGGAGTTCAAAGACAATCAGCTGCAATTATTGGTTTCTACCACCGTTATTGAAGTTGGCGTGAATGTACCAAATGCCACAGTGATGTTAATTATGGATGCGGACCGGTTTGGGTTAGCACAATTACATCAGTTACGGGGACGTGTGGGGCGTGGCTCCAGTGCATCTTATTGTATTTTAGTGGCCAATCCGAAAAATGAAATGGGCGTTGAGCGTATGAAAATCATGACAGAAACCACCAATGGTTTTGTCTTGAGTGAGCGTGATTTGGAACTTCGCGGACCTGGGGAAGTGTTCGGTGCACGGCAATCAGGGGTGCCTCAATTTGCGGTAGGAGATATCGTGACGGACTTTAACATTTTAGAAGTTGCGCGCCAAGAAGCAAGTGCCCTATGGAAAGTGAAAGAGTGGTGGCAATATCCTGCTTATCAAGGCTTAGCCAATCGAGTGAAACCCCAAGATGAGGAAGCCCAATTTTTCGATTAGAAGAGGTAATTTTTGAAGCCAGAAAGTAAAAGCCAATACGTATTTCTTTGAAAAAAATATGTTATACTTGTTAGGAAACAAAAAAGTAGGAGGGAATCACTCATGAAAATTGCTGTAGATGCAATGGGTGGAGATAACGCCCCACAAGCAATTGTTGAAGGGGTTATGCTAGCCAAACAAGACTTCCCAGACATTGAATTTCAATTATATGGAAAAGAAGCCGAAATAAAAAAATACATCACCGATGAAAAAAACATTACGATTATTCATACCGATGAAAAAATTGCTAGTGACGATGAGCCAGTGAAGGCAATCCGTCGTAAGAAAACTGCTTCCATGGTTTTAGCAGCGCAAGCAGTTAAAAATGGGGAAGCCGATGCGATTTTTTCTGCAGGCAACACCGGAGCGCTATTAGCAGCGGGTCTTTTCATTGTCGGCCGCATCAAAAATGTGGAACGTCCCGGTTTGATGTCAACTTTACCTGTCATGGGAGAACCAGACAAAGGGTTTGACATGTTAGATTTAGGAGCCAATGCAGACAATAAACCAGAACATTTGGTTCAGTATGCCGTTTTAGGTTCATTCTATGCTGAAAAAGTTCGGAACGTTCAGAATCCTCGTGTCGGTCTATTAAATAACGGAACTGAGGAAACAAAGGGCAGTGAATTAACGAAAAAAGCCTTCGAATTGTTAGCAGCAGATGAAACGATTAATTTTGTCGGAAACGTTGAAGCACGAGAATTATTAAATGGCGTAGCTGACGTGGTGGTGACAGATGGCTTCACAGGGAATGCCGTTTTAAAATCTATCGAAGGCACAGCTATGAACATGATGAGCTTGCTGAAAACAGCGATTCTTTCTGAAGGTGTCAAAGGAAAAATGGGCGCCTTATTATTAAAGAATGCGTTGCGTGGCATGAAAGACGAAATGGACTACTCAAAACATGGGGGAGCGGTTTTATTTGGCTTAAAAGCGCCAGTCATTAAAACGCATGGGGCCACGGGTTCTGATGCCGTCCGCTACACCATTCGTCAAATTCATACAATGTTAGAAACCCAAGTTGTCCCACAATTAGTGGAATATTATGAAGGCAAAGCAGAGTAATTTGCAATTGTCTTGACATCAGTTTGTTACTCAAATGAAAAAAAGATGGACAAATACCCAAATTGTGAGTACAATGTATCTTAGCGTTTTAGTAAAAGAAAGAACCTTTTTTCAAAAGCAGTGGAGGTGAATACAGTTGACTCGTGAAGAAGTACTTCAAAAAGTAGCGAAGATTATCTCAAACCACTTTGATATTGAAGCGGATCAAGTAACAGATCAATTAAACATTAAAGATGATTTGAACGCTGACTCAATTAGCGTAATGGAGTTTGTTTTAGAACTTGAAGATGAATTTGGAACAGAGATTTCAGATGAAGATGCAGAAAAAATTGAAACAGTTGGTGCCGCTGTAGATTATATTGTGAGTAATTCATAAAAAATAATAAGACAAAGTCGATTAACATTCCTGTTAATCGACTTTTTTTGCGTACATAATGGTTATTTTATTAAGCAATAAGGCTATTTTTACACATGTTTTTGTAAAAAAAATCATACATGTAAAAAAATAACTGCGAAAAAAGTTATTTTATCTTGCTTTTTATGGAATAATTCTATAAAATTATGAAAAAACAATGAGCTGTAAATTAACATTGATAAAAATTAGAAAGTGCTATCATTAAATATTAGTTAATTTATATAATGTTTTTGAAAGGACGTAAGGGGTGCGTATGGATGCAAGGAAATGAACAATTATTAGAGGTTTCAGGATTAGAAACAGCATTTAGAATCAAAGATGATTATTATAATGCCGTCGATGATGTTTCATTTGAATTGAAGAAAAATGAGATTCTGGCAATCGTCGGAGAATCTGGTTGTGGAAAAAGTACCTTAGCAACAACGATTATGGGCTTACATGATCCCAATCATACCAAAATTACTGGGGAAATTTTATACAACAATTTAAACTTAACTACGTTTAATGAAACATTGTACAACAAAGTCAGAGGAAACGATATTGGGATGATTTTCCAAGATCCGTTGTCTGCACTGAATCCGCTCATGCGAATTGAAGACCAAATTAAAGAAAGTCTCACGTATCATACCAAAATGACTGCACAACAAAAACAAGCACGGGCCATTGAACTGTTAGATCAAGTGGGGATTCCCAACCCAGAGCGTGTCGGGAAACAGTATCCTCATGAATTGTCTGGCGGCATGCGCCAACGGGTGATTATTGCCATTGCAATCGCGTGTAAACCACCGATTTTAATTGCAGATGAACCAACAACGGCCTTAGACGTTACCATTCAGGCACAAATTCTCGATTTGTTAAAAGATTTACAAGAAGAAACGGGAAGCGGCATTATTTTAATTACCCATGACTTAGGTGTAGTTGCGGAAATGGCTGATCGTGTAGCGGTTATGTATGCGGGTCAGTTTGTAGAAGTAGCCACTGCTGAAGAATTGTTTAGTCATCCGAAACATCCATATACACGTTCCTTACTTCAGTCCATTCCCCAAGAGAATTCCGATGAAGAAGAACTTCATGTGATTGAAGGGATTGTTCCTTCGTTAACCAAATTACCTAGAAAAGGTTGTCGGTTTGCCCCACGAATTCCTTGGATTGATGCATCGGAACATGAAGAAAATCCAACATTACATGAAGTTGCACCGAATCATTATGTTCGTTGTACATGTTATAAACATTTTCATTTTAGAGACGGGGAAGGGGAAGCGTAATGACAGAAATTATTCAAATTAAAGATTTAAAAGTTCATTATCCAATTCGCAGCGGCTTCTTCAATCGAATCACTGATCATGTTTTGGCGGTTGATGGTGTGGATTTCATGATTGAACAAGGTAAAACGTATGGGTTAGTTGGTGAATCGGGTTCTGGAAAATCAACGACAGGAAAAGCAATTATTGGTTTAGAAAAAATTACAAATGGTGAAATTATTTATCAAGGACAAGATGTAACCAAGCCGCGAAGTCGAAAAGCGATCGGATACAACAAAGATGTCCAAATGATTTTCCAAGATTCGATGTCAAGTTTAAACCCTAAAAAACGAGTACTAGATATTATCGCCGAACCAATTCGAAATTTTGAACGGTTAAGTGACCAAGAAGAAAAGAAAAAAGTCAAAAGTTTGTTGGACATTGTGGGGATGCCAGAAGATGCGTTGTACAAATATCCTCATGAATTTTCTGGTGGGCAACGCCAACGTTTAGGCGTCGCCCGAGCGGTGGCTACCAGCCCCAAATTAATTATTGCAGATGAACCTGTTTCAGCACTGGACTTATCTGTGCAAGCACAGGTATTGAATTTTATGAAAAACATTCAACAGGAATATGGGTTAAGTTACTTATTTATTTCCCATGATTTGGGCGTAGTTAAACATATGTGTGACAACATTGCCATTATGTACAAAGGCCGTTTTGTAGAAATCGGTACACGCCAAGATATTTACACTAATCCACAACACATTTATACCAAACGCTTACTTTCAGCAATTCCTAAAATTGACGTAGCGAACCGAGAAGCTCACAAAGAAGAACGAAGAAGAGTTGAGCAAGAGTATCGGGAAAATCATAAAGACTATTATGATGAAAATGGGCGGGTTTATAACTTACATTCGATTAGTCCAACCCACCAAGTAGCGTTAAAAAATGGAGGTGCTGAATAATGTGGAAAACAATTTTACGCCGTTTGTTATTGATGATTCCGCAAGTGATTATTTTAAGTGTCTTGATTTTCCTGTTGGCTAAAATGATGCCAGGTGATCCGTTTACAGGATTGATTAATCCGAACCAAGACCCGAAAGTGATTGAAGCCATGCGCGAAGCTGCCGGGTTAAATGATCCTTGGTACGAACAATATTTCCGTTGGATTGGCAATGCCTTACATGGAGATTTTGGTCATAGTTTTATCTTTAAATTACCTGTGTCCACGCTCATTGCTGGTCGGGTGGGGAATACGATTGCATTGGCCGCTGTGTCAGTTATAATCACGTATTTAATCGCCATTCCTTTCGGTTTAATTGCTGGCCGTTACCAAAATTCATGGTTTGACAAAATGGTGGTTATCTACAACTTCTTCAGTTTTGCCGTACCATTATTCATCTTTGCCTTGATTATGCTCTTTATTTTTGGGTATCGCTTAGACTGGTTCCCAACGAGTGGAACCGTGACTGTTGGTTTGGCTGAGGGAACGTGGCCGTATTATTTAGATAAACTGAAGCATTTAATTTTACCAGGGGTCACTCAAGCGTTGCTAGGGACAGCGGTCACTATTCAATATTTGCGCAGTGAAGTGATTGATGTTAAAAACATGGACTTTGTTCGTACTGCTCGTTCAAAAGGAGTGCCAACGAATAAAATTTTTAATCGACACATTTTTAGAAATGCAGCATTACCAATTGCCTCTCAATTAGGTTATGAAATTACTGCTTTGATTGCCGGATCAGTCGTTATTGAAAAGATTTTTGCTTTCCCAGGAATTGGAAAATTATTTATTGATAGTATCATTCAACGTGACTATTCCGTTATTACCGCTCTCGTGTTGATTTTGGGATTGGCAACCCTTATCGGAACCTTAATTTCTGATATTGTAATGAGTATTGTTGATCCAAGAATTCGAATTCAGTAGAAAAAACACGAAGAAAGGGTGATAAAAATGGAATTGACAGAAGAAAAAAGAGAAGAAGTCTTACAAGAAAGTATTCCACCAATGGGCTTTCGGATGATTGCGCGAGAATTCGTCAAAGAAAAAATGGCGATGTTTTCTTTAATCCTTTTGGTCATTATCTTATTAGCCGTTTTTATCGGTTCGTTAGTGTTAGACCAAAGTGCCGTTATGCATGTAAGTATTTTAGATAAATATGCGGAACCAGGTACCGTTACAATGAATGGCACCAAGTTCATTTTAGGTGCCGATGAAGGGGGTCGTGATGTTTTAGGACAATTGATTATCGGGGCTAGAAACTCGATTTTAATCGGTTTTGCCATTACGATTATTACGTCTATTATCGGGGTCGGTTTAGGGATTATTTCCGGTTATTATGGAGGCATGATTGATAATATTTTGATGCGTATCGTGGATTTTATTATGATTTTGCCAATTATGTTAATTATTATTGTGTTCGTTTCCGTGATTCCTAAATATAGTATCTGGTCCTTTATTTGGATTATGTGTGCGTTTTATTGGGTTGGAAAAGCGCGGTTGTTCCGCAGTAAAACGTTATCTGAAGGGCGCCGAGATTACGTTAGTGCCTCTAAGACAATGGGAACAAGCGATTTTAAAATTATGTTTCGAGAAATTATGCCGAATTTAAGTTCATTAATTATTACGAACTTAACGATTAATTTCGCGGCCAATATCGGGATCGAAACAACGTTAACTTTCTTAGGCTTCGGGTTACCACAAAGTGTCCCAAGTTTAGGAACCTTAATTGGCTACGCCAGCAGTGGAGATGTATTAGTCAATAAACAATGGGTTTGGTTACCTGCATCAATTCTAATTTTAGTCTTGATGTTAAGTATAAACTATGTTGGACAAGCATTTAAGCGCTCAGCAGATGCACGACAACGATTAGGCTAATTAGCCAAAAAATGAGGGAGGAAAAGAGATGAACAAGAAACGGATTTTAGGTGCAATCACGTTAGCTTCTGTGTTAGTATTCGGGTTAGCTGCATGTGGTGGCGGCAATAAAGGCGGGGGCAATAAAGCAACGGAAACAGAAGACATTTCAAAAATGCCAATCGCTGTTAAAAATGATAAAAAAGCAATTGATGGCGGGACATTAGATGTCGCTGTAGTTATGGATACACAATTCCAAGGACTTTTCCAGCAAGAATTTTATCAAGACAACTATGATGCACAATACATGCTTCCAACGGTACAGCCATTATTTAACAATGATGCAGACTTTAAGATTGTCGATGGGGGTCCTGCGGATCTGAAATTAGATGAAGATGCCAATACAGCAACCATTAAATTACGTGACAATTTGAAATGGTCTGACGGTAAAGATGTGACGGCAGATGACGTGATTTTCTCTTATGAAGTCATTGGTCATAAAGACTATACAGGGATTCGTTATGATGATAACTTTACGAATATTGTTGGCATGGAAGACTACCATGATGGTAAATCGCCAACCATTTCTGGCATAGAAAAAGTCAATGATAAAGAAGTTAAAATCACTTATAAAGAAGTTCACCCAGGAATGCAACAATTAGGTGGCGGTGTTTGGGGTTCAGTTTTACCAAAACATGCCTTTGAAGGAATTGCTGTTAAAGACATGGAATCAAGCGATGCAGTTCGTAAAAACCCTGTAACTATTGGACCATACTACATGAGTAATATTGTGACAGGTGAATCTGTTGAATACCTACCAAATGAGTATTACTACGGTGGCAAACCAAAATTAGATAAATTAGTGTTCAAATCTGTGCCTTCTGCGAGCATTGTAGAAGCGATGAAAGCGAAACAATACGATATTGCATTATCAATGCCAACAGATACGTATCCAACATACAAAGATACTGAAGGGTATCAAATCTTAGGACGTCCCGAACAAGCCTACACGTATATTGGCTTTAAAATGGGCACGTTTGACAAAGAAACAAATACAGTGAAATACAATCCAAAAGCTAAAATGGCAGATAAAAGCTTACGTCAAGCCATGGGCTATGCAATTGACAATGATGCAGTCGGCCAAAAATTCTACAACGGCTTACGAACAGGGGCAACAACGTTAATCCCACCAGTCTTCAAGAGCTTGCATGATAGCGAAGCGAAAGGCTATACGCTTGATTTAGACAAAGCGAAAAAATTATTAGACGATGCTGGTTATAAAGACGTAGACGGCGATGGCATTCGCGAAGACAAAGAAGGCAAACCACTAGAAATCAAGTTTGCTTCAATGTCAGGCGGCGAAACTGCACAACCACTTGCTGATTACTATGTCCAACAATGGAAAGAAATTGGCTTAAACGTAACGTATACAACAGGACGCTTAATTGATTTCCAAGCATTCTATGATAAATTGAAAAATGATGACCCAGAAGTAGATATCTATCAAGGCGCGTGGGGCACAGGTTCAGATCCTTCACCAACCGGCTTATATGGTCCAAACTCAGCCTTTAACTATACACGTTTTGAGTCAGAAGAAAATACTAAATTACTTGATGCGATTGATTCAAAAGCATCATTTGATGAAGAAAAACGTAAAAAAGCCTTCTACGATTGGCAAGAGTATGCCATTGATGAAGCGTTTGTAATCCCAACGCTTTACAGAAATGAAGTCTTGCCTGTCAACGACCGTGTAGTTGACTTTACTTGGGCAGTTGATACGAAAGATAATCCATGGGCAACAGTGGGTGTCACTGCGGAAAAACGTTAAACAACGTTCCGCTGATTTAATAGAGATAGAACGAGGTCGGGACAGAAGTGTTTAACTCCGAGAAATAAGGAGGAGTTGCTTCTGTTCCCGCCGTTTATCAGTTTTTGAGCGTGGCGCAAAAATCCAAAGTGATTTTTGTCCCACGCTCTTTCTATCTCTTACGTAAACAAACGCTTTTATCTCAATCATAGCTCTATTTATTTATTTTTTTCTAAAAAATAATGAGAACACAGTGAATAACAGGCTTTTTCTGAATAGAACCATTTAAAAAAAGTGAAAAAAAAAGTATAATGAAACAAGGTGTAAATAAATGTAAAGGAATGTGGAGAATGGACAATCAGTTAACAACAGAGTTAAAAGAACGTTACGGCATTGTTTTCCATGATGTCAATCTATTAGAGCAAGCTTTTACTCATTCATCCTATGTGAATGAGCATCGCTATTTAAAATTATCCGATAATGAACGTCTTGAATTTTTAGGAGATGCAGTTTTAGAATTAATTGTTTCACAATATTTGTATTTAAAATTCCCAGAACTTCCAGAAGGAAAATTAACGAAGATGCGCGCAGCCATCGTTCGGGAAGATAGTTTAGCCAAATTTGCGAAAGAATGTCACTTCGACAACTACATTTTATTAGGTAAAGGAGAAGAAGCATCGGGCGGACGAACACGTGCATCATTATTATGTGACTTATTTGAAGCCTTCTTAGGTGCCCTCTACTTAGACCAAAAAGTTGGCGCAGCCAAGAAATTTATTGAAGACGTTATTTTTCCGAAAATTGATGCCGGTGCTTTTTCACATGAGATGGATCACAAAACACAATTACAAGAAGTTTTACAACGCAAAGGCGATGTTTCAATTGAATATCGCTTAATTAAAGAAGAAGGCCCTGCTCATGACCGCACCTTTTTCACTGAAGTTTACATGAATGGTGAACTCATTGGGTTAGGCCAAGGAAAATCGAAGAAGTTAGCTGAACAGGATGCCGCTGAGCGGGCACTGAAAAGTATTCCTCAGTAAGGCTGGAAGGAGCAATATTCGTGTATTTAAAACGAATTGAAATTACAGGATTTAAATCATTTGCAGATAAAACCATTATTGAATTTGAAGATGATGTGACAGCAGTGGTTGGTCCGAATGGAAGTGGGAAAAGTAATATCACGGAAGCCGTTCGCTGGGTATTAGGTGAACAATCTGCGAAAAACCTTCGCGGTGGCAAAATGAACGACATTATCTTTGCCGGTTCGGAAGGTCGTAAGCCGCTAAATATTGCGGAAGTTACCGTGACGTTAGACAACAGCGACCATTATTTAGCATTGGATTATAGTGAGATTAGTGTCACCCGTCGTTTAAAACGAACGGGCGAAAGTGACTTTTTTATTAATAAACAAGCGTGCCGTTTAAAAGATATTCAAGATTTATTTATGGATTCAGGGTTAGGCAAAGAATCTTTTTCAATTATTTCGCAAGGGAAAGTTGAAGCGATTTTTAATAGTAAACCTGAAGACCGTCGAGGGATTTTTGAAGAAGCAGCGGGCGTTTTAAAATACAAACAACGAAAGAAAAAGGCTGAACAAAAGCTTTTCGAAACCGAGGACAACTTAAGCCGTGTCCAAGATATCATTTACGAATTGGAAGACCAATTAGTTCCTCTAGCCGCCCAAGCAGATGCGGCTAAAAAGTATTTAGCTTTGAAAGAAGAACTTACCGAAATTGATGTCAATTTAACTGTGACCGAAATTCAAGAAGCAAAAGCTATTTGGGAAACGAAAACGCAAGAATTAACAGCCATTGAAGAAAAGTTAGCTGGCGCAAGTAAGCAAGTCCATGACTTAGAAGGCAAATTGGTACGTTTACGAAGCAAGCGCAATCGTTTAGATGAACAAATTGAAACGGAACAACAACAATTATTACAAGTGACAGAAGCGTTGAAACAAGCAGAAGGACAAAAAAATGTTTTAATTGAACGTTCCAAACACACCTCCCAAACGGCAAGCGAATACGAAGAGACATTGGCAGAAACGGCCGAAAAAATTGTTCGTTATCGAGAAGAATTGCAGACGCTGGAAACAGCAATCGCAGAAAAAACGGCACAACGTCAGACGTTAAAAGAAGCATTGGCTTTGGCAACGAAAGATGTGGAAAAATATAGTAAGTCTTCTAAAGAATTGATGGAAGAATTGCGCAGTCAGTATGTGGAAGTCATGCAAGAACAAGCCAATACAGCCAATGACTTAAAATATTTAGAACGACAATATCAACAAGAAACAGCTAAAAATCAACAATCGCTAGCAAAACACGAAGCGCTAGAAGAACAGATGGTTGAAGCTCTTGCAATGAAAGAAACGCTAGAAAAAGAGCAAAAAGTTGCAAAACAAGGCTTACAAGAACAGCTGGAAGAATACACTGCGTTGAAAGCAACGCTTGAAGCCAAACGTGAACGATTAGCACAGCGTCAAAATGATATGTACCAAGCGATGAATCAAGTGCAACAAGCGAAGGCACGCCAAAAAAGTTTGCAAGAAATTCAAGAAAATTACGCTGGCTTCTATCAAGGCGTGAAAGCTGTATTGCGTCACAAAAACCAATTAACTGGGATTGTTGGCGCAGTGGCTGAGTTAATTGAAGTGCCTAAAGAATATACGTTGGCGATTGAAACGGCCCTAGGTGGTGCGGCGCAACATATTGTTGTGGAAAATGAGAAAGATGGTCGAGCAGGCATTACCTTCTTAAAACAACAACACAGTGGCCGGGCAACCTTTTTACCATTGACTACCATTAAGCCGCGCTCTGTATCGGCGATGGTTCAGAATCGTTTGGCTGGTGCACCGGGCTTCGTGGGGATTGCCAGTGAATTAGTTCGTTATCCAGAACAAGTACAAACCGTTATTCAAAATCTCTTAGGCGTCACGATTTTAGCGGCAGATTTAACGAGTGCCAACCAGTTAGCAAAATTAGTCAATTACCAATATCGCGTTGTCTCATTGGAAGGCGATGTGATGAATCCTGGCGGTTCGATGACTGGGGGAGCCAATAAACGTGGCAACCAAGGAAGCCTATTTTCACAAGCGCAAGAACTTCAAACAATCACTGAACAAATGACTCAATTAGAAACACAACTAAGAAGTGTAGAACAAGAAGTCCAAGCGCTCTCGCAAGAAGTGAAAACAGCCACAGAACGTGCAGAAATGTTGCGCTCTGCTGGTGAACAAAATCGCTTAAAACAACAAGAAATTGACAATAAATTAGCCAATCAAACAGAAACGATTACTCGTTTAACAAAAGAAAAACGCTTGTTTGAATATGAATCACGGGAATTGCATCAATTCTTAACCGAATATCAAACGAAAAAAGCCACATTGACAGAGCAACAAGCAAACTTAACGGCAACGAAAGAACGTTTAGATGCTGAAATGAAACAAGTGGAACAAGAAGCTAGCCAAATGGAAACCTTTAAAGCCCAAGCGCAAGAACGCTTGACGACAGTTCAAGCAGAACAAGCAGTAGCGGCGGAACAATGTGCCCATTTTGCTCGTCAAAAGCAAGACAAACAAGAACAATTGGACGAATTGTTGATTCGAGAAACGGCCATCCGTCAACAGCTACAACAACTAAGTAGCCATTCTAGCGATCACCAGTTAACCGAAGAAGGCTTAGCGGCACAAGTCGCGCAATTAGCGGAGAAACAAACAGCGTTGCAAACGTCTTTACAAACGGCACGTAGTCAACGACAAGCGTTGCAAGAAGAAGTAGACGAGTTAGATACAAAATTAGCGGAAGAAAACAAACGCCAACAACAGTATTTAGCAGATAAAACACAAATTGAAGTCCTAAAAAATCGTGCAGAAATGCAATTAGATAGCTCATTAAGTTACTTACAGGAAGAATACAGCTTAACCTTTGAAGCTGCCTATGAAGCGTATTTCCCAATCGATGATTTGGCGCAAGCGCAACAAACAGTGAAACGCCTAAAACAAGAAATTGAGCGGTTAGGACCTGTTAACTTAAGTGCCATCGAGCAATTTGAACAAGTCGATGAACGCCATCAATTTTTAGTCAGTCAACGTGATGATTTATTAAATGCGAAAGAACAATTATTTGAAACTATGGATGAAATGGACCAAGAAGTGAAAGAACGGTTTAAAGAAGTCTTTGAAGCAATTCGTGCCCAGTTCAAAGTGGTATTTCCTAATATGTTTGGTGGCGGACGGGCAGAACTGGTGCTAACCAATCCAGAGGATCTCTTGAATACAGGGATTGAGATTGAGGCGCAACCACCAGGGAAAAAATTACAACATTTAAGCTTGTTGTCTGGAGGCGAACGGGCATTAACGGCGATTGCGTTACTCTTTTCAATTATTCGTGTTCGACCAGTTCCGTTCTGTATTTTAGATGAAGTAGAAGCAGCTTTAGATGAAGCCAACGTTGCTCGTTTTGGTCATTATTTAAGCGAATTTGAAGATGGCACACAGTTTATTGTGGTGACGCATCGTAAAGGGACAATGGAAGCCGCAGATGTTTTATATGGCGTGACTATGCAAGAATCTGGGGTTTCAAAAATCGTTTCAGTTCGCTTGGAAGAGGTCAAAGAAGGTGGCGCAATTGAAAAAAGCAATTAGCCAGAAGCAAGGAGGAGCGAACGTTTGATAAAATTAGTTGCTATTGATTTAGATGGAACATTATTAAATAGCCAAAAAGAGATTTCTTTACGGAATAAACAAGCACTGATGGCTGCGAAACAAGCAGGCGTGAAAGTTGTTATCTGCACAGGTCGACCTTTGGCAGCTATTGGTCCTTACTTAGAAGAATTAGGTTTACAAGATGAAGGCGATTATAGCATTACTTTTAACGGCGGGTTGGTTCAAAAAAATGATACAGGGGCCATTATTGAGAAAACATTGATGCCCTTGGAAGCGATTCATGAGCTGTACCAATTAGCAACCACACTCAACATGCCGTTTGATGTCTTATCCGATGAGGTCGTGATGCAATTGCCTTCTGCACCTAATTATCCTTCAATTTATAGTTCTCTAAACAAATTATTAACCTTTGAGTCCTACAAATTAGAAGAGTTAACCCCGAATCGAATTTATAACAAAGTTGTTGTTGCGATTGATGAAGCGTATTTAAATGAACGCATCAAGGAAATTCCGGCCTCTTTTTATGAGCGCTTTGAAATTATTAAAACGCGAAATAACTTATTAGAATTTATGCCAAAAGGGATTACGAAAGCCTATGGTATTTCCTTGTTAGCCAAAGATTTAGGAATCCGTGCAGAAGAAATCATGACCCTAGGGGACGAAGAAAATGATTTACCGATGATTGAATACGCTGGCTTAGGTGTCGCCATGGCAAATGCGATTCCATTAGTTAAAGAAGCCGCAGATGTCGTCACAGACACGAATGACCAAGATGGCGTTGCCAAAGCGGTCGAAAAATATATTTTAACGCCGTTGGAAGGAGGCCAATAAGAATGGGATTTTTTGATAAAATTAAAAAAGCTTTTTCCGCTGAAAAAAAGGAAGAAGAAAAACAAGAGATCGTTGAAGAAACAGTAGACGAAACACCTAGTGATGAATCAGCGCCTGCTGAATCAAAAGAAACCGCAGCAGAAGAGGCGCAAACAATGCCAGAAACGACAGCGGAAGAAGTCACAGAAACAGCCGATTTAACAGATAACGCTGAAATGGAAAAATTAGCTGGCGTAGAAGAAGCATTAGAAGAAGAGCCAGAAGAAATCCTGACAGAGGAAACACAAGAAGTTGTTGTGGAAGCGCCTGAGGAAGAAAGTAGTGTCGTAACTCCGTTGGCAGAACCAACAGACACGCAGGTTTCAGAAGAAATTGAAGAGTCAAAAGAAGAGCAGGTCCAAGAAAAATATGAAAAAGGCTTGGAAAAAACGCGTAAAACATTTGGTCAACGGTTGAACGAATTGTTTGCTAATTTCCGGAGCGTTGATGAAGATTTCTTTGAAGAATTAGAAGAAACGTTAATTGGTGCAGACGTAGGCTTTGATACATCCTTAAAAATTACAGAAGCCTTGCGACAAGAAGTGAAACTGCGAAACGTGAAAAAACCAGCTCAAGTTCAAAATACCATCATTGAAAAAATGGTTGATTTGTATGAAGAAGCAGGAATTAATGAAAATAATGCGATTAACTTACAGCCAAATGGCTTAACCGTGATTTTATTTGTCGGTGTTAATGGAGTGGGGAAAACAACCAGCATTGGTAAATTAGCCCATCAATACAAGTTGGAAGGAAAGAAAGTTTTAATGGCCGCTGCCGATACGTTCCGAGCGGGCGCCATCGATCAATTAGTTGTTTGGGGTGAACGTGCTGGCGTTGAAGTTGTGCGTGGGAACGCTGGCGGCGACCCAGCAGCGGTCGTTTTCGATGCAGTGGAACGTGCTAAAGCAGAACAGGCCGATGTTTTGTTGGTGGATACAGCAGGTCGTTTACAAAATAAAGTCAACTTAATGAAGGAATTAGAAAAAATCAAACGAGTCATCCAACGAGAAATTCCAGATGCGCCTCACGAAGTTCTCTTAGTCGTGGACGCAACTACTGGGCAAAATGCGATGACACAAGCCAAACAGTTCAAAGAAACAACCGATGTCACTGGCTTAGTTTTAACCAAACTAGACGGAACAGCCAAAGGTGGTATTGTCATTGCTATTCGGAATGAATTACACTTGCCAGTGAAATTAGTTGGTCTAGGTGAAGGCATTAACGATTTAGAACCATTCAATGCCAACGATTTCGCAATGGGCTTATTTAAAGGCTTATTAAAAGATGTTTAGTTGTAGAAAATAACAGGTTTGGGAAGAACGTGGGACAGGAGTATTTAGCTTCAAGAATGAAGAAGCTACTCCTGTCCCGCCGTTTACTTTAGGATTGGGACGGATGTTCTAAGTTCTTCCTAAATCGTTTCTGAAAAAATGAAGGAGTGAGGGAGAAGATGACAGAACAAATGTGGATTGAGAAGTTAGGATTAGAAGCGCATCCTGAGGGCGGTTATTTTAAACAAACCAATAAAAGTGAACAATTGATTCCGACCAAACGAGGCGAACGGGCGTTGCATACAGCGATTTTGTTTCTATTAAACACAGAAAGTCCATCACATTTTCATCGTTTAAAAGCGGATGAATTATGGTTTTTTCACGATGGTCAGCCATTAACCGTTCACTGTATTTTTCCTGATGGAACGTATCAAGCTGTTCAGTTAGGGAAAGACTTAGTTCAAGGACAACAGCTTTCGTTCTCAGTTCCTGCCGGCACAATCTTTGGCTCTACAGTAGCGACAGGATTTGCGTTAGTCAGTTGTGTGGTTACACCAGGCTTTGAGTTTGAAGACTTCGAGTTATTTACTCAAGCGGAATTGTTAAACGATTATCCACAACATAGTGAAATCATTCAGCACTTGGCTTATCGAGAATTACCTTAAGAAAACGTTTTAGTAACATTTCTTTTATGAATATGCTAGTATAAATCAAACAAGCTTGTTGATTTTGTCGCAACGCACACTTAGCTGTCGTAGATGATTAAAAGAAAGGGATGAATCACATGGGCACAATGGTTTTTGTTAACTTCCCAGTAGCGGATGTCCAACGTTCTACAGCATTTTATGAAAAACTTGGATTCAAAAAGAACGAGGAATTTTCAACAGAGGAAGCTAGTTCGATGATGTGGGATGATCAATTTTGGATTATGTTGTTGAACCATGACTTTTATGGAAAATTTATCCAAGAAAAGCAAATTATTGATGCGCAAACAACCAGTGGGGCATTAATTTCCTTTAGTTTAGAGAGTGCCGAAGCCGTAAAACAGTTTGGCGAAACCGCCAAAGCTAACGGAGGCAACTGTTACCGAGTTGATATGGGAATACCAGAAGAGCAAATGTATGGCTTAGAAGTGCAAGATTTGGATGGCAATAGCTTAGAACCTGTCTGGATGAAGATGTAAAAAGAGCCGCAAAATCTCTACAGATTTTGCGGCTCTTTTCCTACAAAAAACTATTGTAAATTATTGGCATTAGTAGCTTCAACACCATAAGAATCAGCTACTTTTTTCAAGCTAAATCCTTTTCCGTAGACTTCACTTGCACTCATTGAAATCAAAAAGGCTTCTTCATCAATCTCAAGAATGGCTTCTTTTAAGCGGGGAAAATCTTTTTCACGAATGACGGTCATTAAAAGCATGCCTTTCGCGCTTCGATAACCGCCTTCGATTGGCACCAAGGTCACACCTTTATCTAGTTCACGTAATAAGCGTTCTTGAATAGCGACATATTTTGGTGAAATAATCATCACATTCTTCGAGCGAACCAGACCAACTTGAATCATGTCAACGACACGACCAATTGTAAATAAACAAATTAAAGAGAATAGCACAATATCTGCATTAAAAGCATACATTGCTGATAAAATGACTAAACCATCGACGAATAAAATAGCAATACCTAAGGAAACTTTGAAGTATTTATTGACAATTTGTGAAATGATTGCTGTCCCACCAGTTGAAGCATTGCCACGGAAAACCAAGCCTAGGCCAGCACCTGTAATAATACCGCCAAATAATGCTGCTAGAAAAATATTATGTGTTAAAACAGGCATCCCTGAAGTAATTCCTACAAAAAATGGATAAATAAGACTGCCATAAATGGTTTTGACACCGACCTCTTTCCCAAGAAGTAGGAAACAAAGCACTAAAAGAGGAATATTGATGGCGTAAAGAACAATGGCGGGACTAATCCCGAAAACATAATTAATAACAATACTAATGCCATTGGCTCCGCCTGCGACAAGTTTATTTGGCAATAAGACCGCATTGATTGAAATGGCCAAAATGAATGCACCGACTGTTACATAGGCGGTGTCTTTTAAACGTTGGGCTGTAAAAAATTTGTTCATAAAATACCTCCAATTATTTATTAGTTTAGTGAATGATGACATAAAAAAAGACAGAACATGAGAGACAAGCCTAATCGACTTATGTCCCACACTCTAAATCTTCAACTAATCAACTGAACACTTTTTCCTTATACTAACATGAAATCCGACAAGAAAACATAGTGAACAAACAATTTTTTGGAAAAGAGGTCGGGACAGAACCGTTTAGCTCCGAGAAATAAGAAGAAATTTCCGAAAATTGCTCTTTAATTTTTGGAGAATTTCGGCTTATTTCCGAAGGAGTTGGTTCTGTTCCCGCCGTTTATCAGATTTTGAGCCCGGAACAAAAATCCAAAGTGATTTTTGTCACAGGCTCAAAAAAGTCAAAAAGCGGCCAGCCCAAATAGCTTCATGATGTTGGATAATTTGTGCCGCGGTTAAATGTCCATTATCCAAGGTGGAAGTGGTTTTCGGTGTCATCAAACACGTATAGCCTAAACCATGAGCCATCCGAATTGTAGTGTCCACACAAAACTCGGTTTGGACACCAGCGATTTCTAACGTTTGAACGGCTTGTTCCGTCAATAAATCATTTAAATTTGTTTGGTAAAAGGCATTCGCATGTGTTTTTCGGATGAAAAAATCTGTGGGTTGTGTATCCAGCTTTTCAAAAAGTTGCCAAGAGTCTGAGCCAAAAGGTAATTCGGTTTCTTCATGTTGAACAAAAATAATGGGCGCATGGTGTTGGCGGTAGACAGCAATACGCTGATTGACTTTATCCAACACTGCTGGTAGACGGTACAATTGCTGCGTCGGACTTTCGATGCCTTTTTGAAAGTCAATTAAAAGTAATGCACGATTTTTCATGAGCAATCCCCACTTTCTATAAACTAGTTGTTTTCAGTATAACGGAAAAAGGCGCTCTCAAAAAGTGTCTCGAAAATTCTCAAGCGAACGTTCAAAAAAACAGCATATTTACTCGTTTTCCTATATAATAGTAAGAGAAACAGATAGTTTGTAGAAAGAAAGGCGACAAGATGAATTATAGAGAATTAATGCAAAAGAAAAATGTTCGTCCTTACGTATTGATGGCTCGTTTTGGTTTAGAAAAAGAAAACCAACGTAGTACACGAGAAGGGCTTTTAGCGACAACTGATCATCCCACGGTTTTTGGTAACCGTTCTTATCATCCATATATTCAAACAGATTTTAGTGAAACACAATTAGAACTAATCACGCCTGTAGCAAATAGCGGCACAGAAATGCTTCGTTTTTTAGATGCCATTCACGATGTTGCTCGTCGTTCGATTCCAGAAGATGAAATGTTATGGCCATTAAGTATGCCGCCACAATTACCAACAAAAGATGAAGAGATTAAAATTGCTAAATTAGATCAATATGATGCAGTGTTATATCGTCGTTATTTGGCAAAAGAGTATGGCAAACGAAAACAAATGGTCAGCGGAATTCATTTTAATTTTGAATATGACCAAGCCCTGATTCAGCAATTATATGATGAACAATCCGAAGTGACAGATTGCAAACAATTTAAAACGAAAGTATACATGAAAGTTGCCCGTAACTTTTTACGTTATCGTTGGTTAATTACGTATCTTTTTGGGGCTTCGCCGGTTAGTGAAGACGGCTACTTTAGGGTCTATGACGACCAACCGCAAGAACCTATTCGCAGTATTCGGAATAGTACGTATGGCTACAGAAATCATGACAATGTGAAAGTATCGTATGCCTCATTGGAACGCTATTTAGAAGATATTCATCGCATGGTGGAAAATGGTTTACTTTCTGAAGAAAAAGAATTTTATGCGCCTGTGCGCTTACGTGGTGGGAAACAAATGTCTGATCTGCCTAAAACAGGTATTCGCTATATCGAGTTGCGTAATTTAGACTTAAATCCTTTTTCACGTTTAGGCATTGTGGAAGATACTGTGGATTTCTTACATTATTTTATGTTGTATTTATTGTGGACAGATGAAAAAGAAGAAGCGGATGAATGGGTAAAAACTGGCGATATTTTTAATGAACAAGTGGCTCTTGGTCATCCTCATGAAACGATTAAGTTAATTGCAGAAGGCGATCGGATTTTTTCAGAAATGATTGATATGTTAGATGCTCTAGGCATTCGTAAAGGCAAAGAAGTTGTCGGTAAGTATTATCAACAACTGCGGAATCCACAAGACACCGTTTCTGGCAAAATGTGGACGATTATTCAAGAAAACTCCAACAGTGAACTGGGAAATATTTTTGGAAACCAATATCAAAGTATGGCCTTTGAACGCCCTTATCAATTAGCTGGTTTCCGTGAGATGGAATTATCCACACAAATTTTCTTATTTGATGCGATTCAAAAAGGTTTGGAAATCGAAATTTTAGATGAACAAGAGCAATTTTTGAAACTGCAACATGGCGAGCACATTGAATACGTCAAAAATGCCAACATGACTAGCAAAGATAACTACGTGGTACCATTGATTATGGAAAACAAAACCGTGACAAAGAAAATTTTGTCTGCAGCAGGGTTCCATGTGCCTGGCGGTGAAGAATTTTCATCTTTTATTGAGGCACAAGAAGCACATTTACGCTATGCCAATAAAGCGTTTGTCGTGAAACCAAAATCAACGAATTACGGTTTAGGAATTACGATTTTTAAAGAAGGCGCTTCGTTGGAAGACTTTACGGAAGCGTTACGGATTGCTTTTAAAGAGGACACAGCGGTTTTAATTGAAGAATTTTTACCTGGAACAGAATATCGGTTCTTTGTGTTAGATAATGATGTAAAAGCCATCATGTTGCGCGTACCAGCCAATGTTACCGGAGATGGCAAACACACTGTAGAAGAATTGGTGGCCGCTAAAAATAGTGATCCATTGCGGGGGACCAATCACCGTGCACCACTAGAGTTAATCCAGTTAAATGATTTAGAAAAACTAATGTTGAAAGAACAAGGTTTAACTATCTATTCTGTGCCAGAAAAAGAGCAAATCGTGTACTTGCGAGAAAATTCTAATGTTAGCACGGGCGGGGATTCGATTGATATGACCGATGTCATTGATGATAGTTATAAACAAATCGCCATTGAGGCCGTAGCTGCTTTAGGAGCCAAAATTTGTGGCATTGATTTAATCATTCCTGACAAAGACGTAAAAGGCACACGTGATAGCTTAACGTACGGGATTATCGAAGCAAACTTTAATCCAGCCATGCACATGCATGTGTATCCTTACGCTGGAAAAGGACGCCGTTTAACAATGGACGTTTTAAAACTTTTATACCCAGAAGTGGTTCAATAAAAAAGAATACCGCCAAAAAATTCATAATAGATTTTTTGGCGGTATTCTTTATAAAAACGTTTTCTTGGTGAACCCAATAGGTTATACTAAAACTATTACCAATGAAAGTTGTATGACGGTGGCTCTGAGTTAGAGAGGCAGGTGATGCCTATGTGTATCCGATGCACTTTAACGAAAGGAGCATTTTTTGTCAATCGAAGCGGCATTGGAATTGATGATTAGTTTTGCAGCATTTGTTGCACTACTGATTTTCGGTATCCTTGAAGCAACGAAAAACGATAAAAAATAACCGTTCATAAGCTTAGACGGCTGAACGGTTAAAGAACAACAAAAACTTAACTCAGTAAGCCACCAGTTCTTATAACTGGTGTTGGTATAAAGGAGAGGTATGTAGTAGCATATCTCTCTTTTCATTTTCATAATAGCATAATTCTATTTAAAATGGAAGCGCTCATAACTTATATCATTTTATAGAAAATTCCTATAAAAACGTTTTCTTAGTGAACCCAATAGGTTATACTAAAGCTATTACCAATGAAAGTTGTATGACGGTGGCTCTGAGTTAGAGAGGCAGGTGATGCCTATGTGTATCCGATGCACTTTAACGAAAGGAGCATTTTTTTTGTCAATCGAAGCGACATTGGAATTGATGATTAGTTTTGCAACCCTTGTTGCGTTACTGATTTTCGGTATCCTTGAAGCAACGAAAAACAATAAAAAATAACCGTTCATAAGCTTGACAGGCCGAACGGTTAAATAGTAACAAAAATTTAACTCAGTAAGCCACCAGTTCTTATAACTGGCGCTGGTATAAAGGAGAGGTATGTACCCGCATACCTCTCTTTTTCATCTTTATAATAGCACAATTCTATTATAAATGGAAGCGCTCATAACTTATGTTTAAACAATCCAATGACTCATAACTTTTCTTGAGCTTTTTATGAGTGAAATAGTTTTTGCCAGAAGCCTTTTTTAGCTGTTGGCTCTTCTTTTGGCGTTTCGGTTGCTTGAGGATATTTTTCTGTAACGTCAATCACAGGTTCATCGACTGCATGTTTTTCAGCTAACAGTAAGCCGAGAGAGTCAGGGTTGTTCTCCACAAAATTGTTAACAATCTTAAAGGTTGCGCCATGCTGATTTAATAATTTAATATAGGTACTTTGCAGGTCAGAAGAGATTTCGCCGTTTAAAAGTACTGTAACTTCAGGATGCTTCGCTAATTCTTCTAATAAATGTTGTTGGTTCTGTGCATCTTTCATTTCAGCGACGGTCATGGAGAGACGGCAGCGTTCACGAAATGTGCCCATGTATTTGTGTTGTTCTTCAGGATTGACGAGGGGCGTACCGTACATTCCTTTATCCAGACGTTGTTGTAAGTCATCATTCGCCATTCAGTAACACTCCTTTCCTAACGTTTCCCTCCATTATAGCATATCTTAGATAAGTCGTTGGTCAGTCGGCTTGAGAAGAAGTTTTTAAGAAAGGAAAAAAAGTGGTTGCATTTGTGATGGTTTTCTCATACACTGTAATTAAGAATGAGAATCATTCTCAATTAAATAAAAATGGAGTTTTCTCATGAAAAAGATTGGTTTGTTTGTTCTACTATTACTTTTCAGCTTATTGTCATTAGTGATAGGGGTGAAGGACATTGCACTTTCTCAGTTGTTTCAATTAGATGCGCAGCAACAATTTGTTTTATTTACCACCCGTGTTCCCCGCACGTTGAGTTTAATCATTGCTGGTAGTACGATGAGTATTTCTGGATTGATTATGCAGCAACTCACACAAAATAAATTTGTCGCTCCTAGTGTCGCTGGAACAACCGATAGTGCAAGGTTGGGTATTTTAGTTGCAATGTTATTTTTCCCAACAGCTCCGTTTCTCTATCGAACGGCAATTGCTTTTATTTTTGCGCTAAGCGGGACCTTATTATTCTTAGCGCTCATTCGATTATTACCAAGTAAGAATCAAGTAATGGTCCCTTTGGTGGGCGTGATGTTTGGTAACATTCTAGGCTCAATTGCCACATTTTTTGCCTATCAATACCAATTGGTTCAAAATATGTCTGCTTGGTTACAAGGAAATTTTTCCACAGTTATGAAAGGGAATTATGAATGGTTATTTTTAATGATTCCTTTGTGGTTTGTTATTTATTTATTTGCTTATCATTTCACTGTCGTTGGTATGGGTGAAGCATTTGCAAATAGTCTTGGCGTCCATTACCAGCGAATTCAGTTTTTAGGTTTGACGCTGGTTGCTTTAGCAAGTGCCATCGTTTTATTGATGGTGGGGAATATTCCGTTTTTAGGGGTTGTGATTCCCAATCTCGTGTCTTTACGTTATGGCGATCATATGAAAAATACCTTGTGGTTAACTGGGATTTGCGGGAGTTTGTTCTTGTTAATCTGTGATATTTTAGCACGAGTATTGATTGCCCCCTATGAAATTCCTGTCAGCGTGGTTGTCGGAACATTAGGGAGCATTTTGTTCATTTTATTATTACTAAGGGGGCGCAAACGATGAAACGGCCTTTAAAAAAATGGCTTTCATTACTTTTGCTTTTAGCTGCCGTAGTAATTGTGAGTCTTTGTTATTTAACTTATAACACGTATGGCAATTGGTCCTTTGCTTTGGCGTTACGAGGGAAAAAGTTATTGGCTTTTATTTTTGTCGGAATCGCTGCGGCTTTTTCAACTATTAGTTTTCAAACAGTCACGCAAAATCATTTCCTAACGCCAAACATTTTAGGGATGGATTCCTTGTATGTCTTTGTGCAGACGGTGTTATTTTTTCTTTTAGGAGGCGCACAAGCGTTAGGTCAAGTAAGTCTTGGCTCGTTTTTGATGAACGTCTTTTTAATGGTGTTTTTAAGTACTAGTTTATCGTATTTTCTATTACGCAAAAATCAATCCGATTTATTTTTATTATTGATGATTGGCATGATTTTAGGTACTTTTTTCAGTAGTATCAGTACGTTTTTACAAGTGATTATGGATCCTAACGAATACGACTTACTCCAAGGAAAGTTGTTTGCCAGTTTCGGTAACGTCAATAGTCAGTATCTCGTTTTCGTTGGTGTGGCGGTACTCATGATTTGTGGGATACTTTGGCGGGAAAGTTATCGTTTAGACGTTTTACATTTAGGGAACCATCAAGCCCAGAATTTGGGGATTGCTGTGAATCAGTTTCAATTAGTGTTGTTGTGTTTGATCAGTAGTCTGGTCGGCTTATCAACAGCATTAGTGGGACCGATTACATTTTTAGGTTTTATCGTGGCCAATATGAGTTATCAATTCATGAAAACCTATCGCCACCGAGAACTGTTTGTGGCAGGGAGTTTAATAGCAGTCTTTTTACTGGTGTTTGGTCAATTGATGGTTGAACAGGTCTTTCATTTGAATACCCCGCTCAGTGTGGTGATTCAATTTGTTGGGGGCGTTTATTTTATATGGAAAATTATTGCAGAAAGGAAGCAACGCACATGATCCAGATGAGTGATGTATCAAAAAAATATGGCGATAAATTTGTCGTTTCAGACATTGATTTACCTATTTCTGAAGGCAAATTAACGGCCTTTATTGGGCCGAATGGCGCTGGGAAAAGCACGCTGCTAGCCATGATGAGTCGCTTAATTCCCAAAGATACCGGGGAAATTTATCTGGACAAGCAAGAAGTAAAAACCTGGAAGCAATCGGCTTTTTCACAAAAAATTGCCCTTTTAAAACAAGCCAACGGTGTACAACTTAAATTAACTGTGCGAGAACTGGTCAATTTTGGCCGCTTTCCTTATTCCAAAGGTCGCTTAAAAAGCGCTGACCATGAAAAAGTAACAGAAGCACTGGAACAATTGGGCTTAACTGAAATGGCGGAAGAATACATTGATACCCTTTCTGGAGGGCAATTACAACGGGCGTATATTGCCATGATTTTAGCCCAAGATACCGATTATATTTTATTGGATGAGCCCTTAAATAACCTCGACATGAATTATGCGGTTCAAATGATGCAGATTCTTAAACGCTTAGTGGATGAACTAGGAAAAACAATTCTGATTGTTCTACATGATATTAATTTTGCCGCAAGCTATGCAGATGAAATTGTCGCCATGAAAGGCGGAAAGCTCTATGCGCATGGCGCAACAGAGGAAGTTATTCAAACAAGTATTTTAAATGATCTTTATGAAATGAATATCCGGATTTGTGAAATTGAAGGAAAACGCTTTTGTCTTTATCACTAAATCGGACAATTTAAAAATAACGTTTTTGGAGGAAAAGAATGAAAAAGAAATTTTTAGCAATGATGGCAGTTTCAATGATGGGACTGTTAATGTTAAGTGCTTGTCAAACAAATAAAAAAACAGCAGATTCTGCAACAATGGAAACAACAGCCAAAACGGAAGTTACAGTCAAAGACACCAATGGTCAATTAACCGTTCCCAAAAATCCTCAGAAAGTCGTTGTTTTTGATAATGGTTCCTTGGATACAATGGACGCACTAGGTGTCGGTGACCGCGTGGTAGGTGCGCCAACCAAAAATATCCCTGCGTATTTGAAAAAATACCAAAAAGTTGAATCAGCAGGCGGCATTAAAGAACCAGATTTAGAAAAAATCAATCAACTAAAACCAGACTTGATTATTATTTCTGGTCGTCAACAAGACTATCAAGAACAATTAAAAGCCATTGCGCCAACCATTTACTTAGCTGTAGATGCCAAAAATCCTTGGGCATCAACGAAACAAAATATCGAAACGTTAGGCACTATTTTTGATAAAGAAGAGGTAGCTAAAGAAAAAATAACTGGCTTAGAAAAAGAAATTGCTGACGTGAAAAAGCAAGCAGAAGCTAGCGCGAATAATGCGCTTGTTGTGTTAGTTAACGAAGGACAACTTTCCGCTTACGGAAAAGGCTCTCGTTTCGGTTTAATTCATGATACATTTGGCTTCAAAGCAGCAGACGATAAGATTGAAGCTTCCACTCATGGGCAAAGTGTTTCTTACGAATATGTTTTAGAAAAAAATCCTGGGATTCTCTTTGTGGTAGATCGCACCAAAGCAATTGGTGGCGACGATTCAAAAGATAACGTCGCTGCAAACGAATTGATTCAAAAAACCGATGCTGGTAAAAATGATAAAGTCATTATGCTTCAACCAGATGTTTGGTATCTAAGCGGTGGTGGATTAGAATCAATGCATTTGATGATAGAAGATGTTAAAAAAGGATTAGAGTAAAAAAAAGCCTAGGACAAAAATCACTTTGGATTTTTGTCCTAGGCTTAAAAGCTGATAAACGGCGGGAACAAAAGCAACTCCTTCGGAAATAAGCTGAAATTCTCCAAAAATTAAAGAACAATTTTCGGAAATTTCTTCTTATTTCTCGGAGCTAAACACTTCTGTCCCGACCTTCTTGATGAAAAACAAAAAAGTTTTAAATTAAAAATGTAGTTGACGGCCTCGAAAATGTTTGCTAAACTATCCGTAAATCAGTATGATTGATGAAACAAATAAAAGAACAAAATGTGATGAGAAGGAAAGTACTTTTTAAAATAGCTTGCAGAGAGCCTCGTTTGGTGAGAAGAGGTAGTGACGTTAAAGGGGAAAATGGCCTTTGAACAGGTTGGTTGAAGCCGTTTGCTTAAACCAATTCAGGTGCGCCTGTTATAGCGCTACAGTATGATTGTACTGGAAACGAGCGGATCTTTTTTAGCGAAGAGATCAACAAAGGTGGTACCGCGATTGCATAAGCATTCGTCCTTTTTAGGACGAATGCTTTTTTATTTGTTTAAAAAATATGAGGGGGCAACAACATGAAATTGGGGAAAAAAGTAGTAGGTTTGATTGCAACAGGGTTTCTTTTAGCCGCATGTGGCGGAACCAAAGAAGCGGCAGAGAAAGTAGATTCGGGAAATTTAGCAGCTGAACAAAAAATCAGTATTAGTTCACCTGCACCAATCTCAACATTGGATACAACACAAACAACAGATAAAAATACCTTTACAATGGCACAACATTTATTTGAAGGCCTTTATCGGTTTGATGATGATAGTGCCACGGTGCCAGCTCTAGCTAAAGATGTCAAGATTAGTGACGATGGGCGCAAGTACCACTTTACCTTGCGGGAGGGGATTAAGTGGAGCAACGGCGAGCCAATCACGGCCCAAGATTTTGTTTATTCTTGGAAAAAACTGGTGACACCAGCGACGATTGGACCGAATGCCTATTTACTAGATAGTGTTAAAAATAGTTTTGAAATACGCAACGGTGAAAAGTCAGTCGATGAATTAGGGATTTCAGCCCCTAATGACAAAGAATTCATTGTTGAATTAAAACAGGCCCAACCTTCCTTCTTAGCAGTCGTTTCGATTGCTTGGTTAGCGCCACAAAATCAAAAATTTGTCGAAGCGCAAGGTAAAGATTATGCCTTGGATAGTGAACATTTACTTTATAGCGGGCCATTTACGCTAGCCAATTGGGATGCGACTTCAGATACTTGGACATTGAAAAAAAATCCAGAATACTATGATGCGGATCAAGTGAAACTGGAAGAAGTTGCGGTTAGCACAATCAAAGAAGATAATACTGGGATTAACTTATATCAAGCGAATGAACTAGACTTAGTTCGCATTAACGGACAATATGTTCAACAATATCAAGATGATCCAGGCTATGTCAGTCATCCAGATGTGGCCAACTACTTCTTAGATTTCAACAAAAAAGAAGGAACGCCATTAGCGAATGTTCATTTACGAAAAGCGATTGGCCAAGCAATTGATAAAGAAGCCTTAACACAAAGTGTCTTAAACGATGGGTCAAAGCCGCTTAACGGATTGATTCCAAGTAAACTTTATGCGAATCCAGAAACAGATGAAGATTTCCGAGCTTACAGTGGCGAATATTTGAAAAATGACGTCAAAAAAGCTCAAGCTGAATGGACGAAAGCCCAAGCGGATGTCGGTAAAAAAGTGAAACTTTCATTGCTGGCGGCAGATACAGATCAAGGAAAACGAATTGCTGAATATGTTCAAAGTCAGTTGCAAGAAAATCTGCCAGGTTTAGAAATTACCATTTCATCGCAACCAAGTAATAATGTGAACCAATCGCGACGTGAAAAAAATTATGAGTTGTCTCTTTCAGGATGGATTGCCGGCAGTAGTGAATTAGACTCTTACTTTAACTTATATGCAGGAGAATCAAGTTACAATTATGGCAATTATCATAATGCCAAATACGACCAACTGGTAGAAGATGCACGAACGATTAATGCCAATAATCCAGAGAAACAGTTTGCAGAATACAAAGAAGCGGAAGACATCTTGTTGAACCAAGATGCTGCCCAAGTACCGCTGTATCAAAGTGCCTCAAATTATCTAATCAATCCTAAATTGAAAGGCATTAGTTATCACTTGTATGGGGATTATTTCCACTTGCGCAATGCTTATTTAACAGAATGATTCAGGAAGAAGGAGTAAAAAATGGAAAAATTAGTCGAACGATTTTTAACTTACGTGAAAGTTAACACCCGTTCAGATGTCAACAGTCAAACCACACCGACGACGGTCGGTCAAGTGGTTTTAGCCAAAATGATTGAAACAGAACTTCATGAATTAGGCTTGGCCGATGTGCATTATAACGAACAAAACGGCTTTTTAACGGCACGGTTGCCGGGTAACCAACCTGCAGCGAAGAGTATCGGCTTGATTGCACATCTGGATACGGCGGATTTTTCAGCAGAAAATATCCGTCCCAAAGTCATCACTAATTATGATGGTCAAGATGTCCTCTTGAATCAAGAACAAGGCATCGTTTTATCAGTTGCTGAATTTCCCAATTTAAAAGAGTATCAAGGGGAAACGTTGATTACTACAGACGGAACAACACTTTTAGGAGCAGATGACAAAGCGGGAATTGTCGAGATTTTAGCTGCTGTTGAATATTTTTTGGTACATCCAGAAGTAGCGCGGGGGGATGTTTGGCTCGCCTTCGGTCCAGATGAAGAAATTGGACGCGGGGCCGATCAATTTGATGCGCCGAACTTCCCAGTCGCTTTTGCGTATACAATCGACAGTGGCCGCGTGGGGCATTTCGAGTATGAAACGTTTAACGCTGCTCAAGCTGTGATAACAATTGAGGGAACCAGTGTCCATCCGGGAACGGCCTATGGTTCGTTAGTAAATGCCATTAAATTAGGCGAACAACTTGATCAATCACTGCCGCAAAAGGAAGTACCAGAACAAACACGTGGAAATGAAGGATTTTATTTACTCAATAAATTTACAGGAAGTATTGAAAAAGCAGAACTTGTCTATATCATTCGGGATCATGATCAAGAAAACTTTCAAGCGAGAAAGCAATTTTTGGAAAAACAAGTCCAACGTTTAAATGCGCTGGCGGATAAACCCAGACTAACAATTACTTTCCAAGACCAATACTATAATATGAAGGAAATCATCGAAAAAGATTGGACGCCTGTAGAATTGGCCGTCCAAGCAATGGAAAGTTGTGACATTGAACCAATCATCACACCATTTCGTGGCGGGACAGATGGTTCTAAGATTTCTTTCATGGGCATTCCCACGCCTAATCTATTTACAGGAGGCGAAAATTTTCACGGGCAATATGAATTTATTACCGTTGAATCAATGGCCAAAGCTGTTCAAACGATCATTGCCATCATTCGCTTAAACGCCAATTAAAGAAACACGCGAGGGAAATGCCGATTTTCCTTGCGTGTTTCGCTGTTTTTCGGTAAAGTATGTAGAAAAGTAGGGAGTTTTGCTCATGAATTATCCATTGATTTTTGCAGAAAACCAACGAATTGAAACCGAACGCTTGATTTTAAGACCTGTCACATTAGCCGATGCAGAAGATATGTACGAATATGCTTCAGATGAGGAAACGGTCCGCTATGTGTTTTTGAAAAACCAAACAATCGCTGAAACACGACAAAACATTGCTAAATATTTTATGGGGGAACCTTTAGGAAAATATGGGATTGAAGTGAAAGAAACGGGCAAAATGATTGGCACGATTGATTTGCGGGTCAATGAAACCAATAATGTTGGAGAATTAGGCTATGTCTTGAACCGTGCCTTTTGGGGCAATGGCTACATGCCTGAAGCCGCGACGGCGTTAGTTGAACTGGGTTTTGCAAAAATGAAACTCATGAGAATCTTTGCTTTACATGATCAAGACAATCCAGCTTCTGGTCGTGTCATGGAGAAAATTGGTTTTACCTACGAAGGAACACTACCCAATGCTCGAATTAGTAAAGGGAAAATTGTCACAGATGTTTATCGTGGGATGACACTGGAAACATGGCAAAATCGACAAAAATAGAAGCGTAAGACAAGTTGAGAGAGGAATTAGAGAAATGTTGATGTTTACAGAAAAAGAATTCGCAGCCTTTGAAGTTGCTGGATTAGATGAACGAATGGCGGTTATCCGTGCGCAAATTCAACCGATTTTTCAAGAATTAGACACGTATTTTGCCGAACAACTAGCGCCTGAACTAGGAACGGAGTTGTTTGTTCATATTGCGCAACATCGCCGTCGCACCGTGTATCCACCAGAAAATACTTGGTCCGCACTCAGTCCGAATAAGCGCGGCTATAAAATGCAGCCGCATTTTCAATTAGGCATTTGGGGCGACTATGTGTTTATGTGGTTGTCATTTATTGATAATCCTAAAAATGAAAAGCAGATTGCGCAAGCCTTTTTAGAGAATCAGCAATTATTCCAAGCATTACCAGAAGATACGTATGTTTCTTTGGATCACACGGTTCCTCAAATTACTCCGCTACCAGACACGGATTTAGAAAAAGCCTTAACTCGTTTTAGAGATGTAAAAAAAGGTGAGTTTGAAATTGGGCGCATCATTCCCAAAGATAGTGCTTTGTGGCAAAACCCTGAAAAAGCACGAGCGTATATGTTGGCAACCTATCAACAACTCCTGCCATTGTACCAATTGGCTATTGCCCAATAAGAGAAACAGACAGCATTTTGTGTTTTAGTGTTATTTTATCGAATTATCTAATCGTCAAAAATGAGAAAAGCTCACAATGTTAGTATCGAAAACTAACATTGTGAGCTTTTCTGAGGTTTGGTTAGCAAAAATTTAAGAAATTAAAGGCGATTTCTAAAGGATAAACGTGTTTCGACAATCATTTTCAAAGGATAATTTTAAATAACAAAGCACGAAACGCTTGTTATATAAGGGTTTTGTGGGAAATAGGGTTGTCAAATGGAAAATAATGGTGTTTTGGAAAGCTTTTTCTTTGTTATTATAGAGATATGAAAAAAGGTGGTTTGAGCAGTAATTGTAGAGAAACTCAAATCTGTTGTTGAATTAAAAGGAGGTTTTTAAATGAAAAAAAAGCGTTATTTAATGATTGTGTTCCTACTATTTTCCCCTAGTTTTTTTATAAATGTTGAAGCGTCTGAACGTGGTTCTAGTTCGGTGGGGATTGAATTTTACAAAAAGGCACCCCCGAAAGAAGAGCCCTCACCGAAAACAGATCAACCAGGGGCAAGTCCCAAGGGGAAAGGACCAGGACAGACGAGCACTAATCAAGGTATGGCAGGTGGTCAAGGCGCCATTACCACTGGCAATAAACAGCTACCGCGCACAGGGAGTAAGCGGCAGGCAAATCTTAGCATTCTCGGCTTGGTCTTAATTGGCCTTGTCGGAATGGTACATAGAAAGAAGGGACGACATGAAGCGAAATAAATGGCAACGTCTTGCAGCTATTGGCTTATGTGGTTCTTTGCTAGTGAATGCCTTTTCGGGCGTGACGGCAGTTGCGGAAACCGTCACGATTGAAAGTAGTCCGACCGCTGAAAGTAGCGTCAAGGAAGAAACGCAAGCAAGTAGTGAAACGCAAGAAACAACGACTGAAACAAGTCGAGAAGAAGTAACAAAGGAAATAGAGAAACAAGCAGAAGTGGCGGTAGAAAAGAAGGAAGCACCGCTAGTGAAAGAAGCTGAGCAAGAAAAAGCAGAAGGTCAGCAGGAGGTACAACTCACACCGCAACTCCCAGTACAAATCCAGAATCGAGCGATTGGAGTTAGGGCAGGAAATTTAGCCTCGCTTGATTCCCAATTTAGGGAGTTATCTAGAAATGAAAGGAATAGGACGCAACTAGTCACTCCAGAAGCACGGTTGGGACTTAATCTTACTTCGAAGGATAACACGCCATTAAATACATCAGACTTCAAATTAAAAACAGAGATGGGCCTAACGAGATGGATTCAAACTACTACTACGAGTGGGTGGTTTGTCCATTCTGATCAAACTATGGTAGCCCCTAATATCCCCACAGAGACGGGGATTGATATTATTTTACCTAGTCAAACAGCCGTAATTGGTTTTGTTTACAGATCAGATATAAGCCTTTACTATCTGAAAGATCCTGAGTTGACTGTACCCAAGTATATAGATACGGTTGAATTGAAAGCACCTGCGAATGGCTACACATACAGACGCTATATTGGTGCTACGGGAATAGGAAATCCTCCAAATGTTGGAGATTATCCTATGAATGTTAGTTTAGTGAAAACGAACGATACGTATGTAATTAATCAACCTAAAGCATCTGTTTGGCCAGTATCGCCAGCACCACCAATTGGTTATCAAGCAGAAATCCGCTCATCTCCAGCAGCTAGTACTGAAGATTATAATATTTCTGCTAGCGCATTTTATGTTACACAACAAGATTACGCTTTAGTAGTTACCCACAAAAAAGTCACCGAAAACTTCGTAGATGCTACAGGTGCCAAAATTACACCACCAACTGGTTTCACGCAAGGACAACAAACAAGTATTACGAGCAATGACTTCACGTACACCAGTGCCAAAGCCTTGCCAGATACGTACAAGGCAGGCGGCAAGACCTACAAATTCAAAGGCTGGTACAAAGGTACTGACAAAACAGCTCTGAAAACGACGAAAACACCAAGTTATGCCGTCACTTACGATGACAAGGATGACATGACGGCAGTCTATGAAGAAGTGCAAGAAATCACTGTTCACCCAGGATTCTACGCAGAGTTTGTCGATGAACAAGGTCAAGCGTTCACGAATCCACTTACGCTTTCTGGAAACTATACAGAATTTTTCAGAAAAACCGCCACTAGTCCCTTTGAAGCAACAGGTTCGCTTTACCCAATGGTGGGAAGTAAAGAGGCAACCGTTGCTAATCGCTATAAAGTAGAAACCAAGCAAAACGTCTTGATTCCTAATGATTATGAACTTTTTTCTGATCTACCAACAGGTGTTTTAAATAAAGGTTTTGCGTTGAACAACTTTGATATTACGAATGAATTGAAGTATGTTGACAAAGTGGAAGCAACAACGAAAACCATTACGTTGTACGACTACGAGACCATTAGTGACATTGGCACCAACCTTCTATCAGATTCAGCAACGACTAGTTTTACTAGTTTTGAAACAGTGTTTAACAGAGAGACGAACAATACTTTTTCTGTTAAGGCAAGGTGGGGCCAATCAGGACTAACAAGAGATGTCCTTCCTAGTCTATTATTTCTAACTAGTGCAAATTCCCAACCAAGATTATTTGGTTTCGATGGAACTAGCGACTACAAGCAAACGATAAACTATAAAGTCACACGAAAACAAGTCACCGAAAACTTTGTTGATGCCACTGGTGCTAAAATTACGCCACCGACAGGTTTCACGCAAGGGAAACAAACACCAATGACAAGTAACAGCTTCACCTACACCAGTGCCAAAGCCTTGCCAGCCACCTACACAGTAGGGGACAAAAACTACAAGTTCAAAGGTTGGTACAAAGGTACTGATAAAACTGCGTTGAAAACGACGAAAACGCCAAGTTATGCCGTAACTTACGATGATAAAGACGACATGACGGCAGTCTATGAGGAAGTCCAAGCAACGGCAGAAATGACCGTTAGTCGGTTACTAGAAGTTGTCTCCAATGAAGCTTCTATGATTTGGACAGTTAGGCTAAAAAACACTAGTGAAGTTCCATTGACCAACGTTAAACTAGCACCAACGGCCAAATGGGCGGCAGGTATTTCGGCGCCGACCCAATTAGCTGTTCGCCTTGGTAATACGCCAAATAAAATTATTCCAGTGACGGCAGAACAATGGCGCACAGGAGTTAACTTGGGTGTGGAAATTCCGGTGAATGGTGAAGCTTTAGTGACAGTGAACACAGCGAAAATCACTGGGGAACCAAGACAACTTTTAACCGCAGAAATGACAGCAAGTGGGAATTTTTTCCCAGTGACAGCTAGTAACTTTGTACGTATTCAAGGCGAAGATCAAACGATTGAGCCAACACCAGCAGAAGAAGGCTTCATTAGTACGCCGACGTTTGACTTTGGAAAAATTATGATTAGCGGTAGTACTAAGCAGTACGGCCTGAAAAAAGCAGCTGATTATTATGGGAATGGCACACGTAATCCGTATTTGCGGATAAAGAAAAGCCAACCCAATTGGCAGTTGACAGCACAATTATCACAGCTAAAAGCGTCTGCCGATAGTTTGCCAACTAGTACGCGCTTATTATTAGGCAATGCAGACGTTGCAACAATCGAAAACTATAATCAAGTCACAGAATTAACGAATAAAGTTGGAATTACGGAGCCGTTAGCTTTGACGAGTGACGGCACATCTACACCAGTAATTCTTAATAACCAATTTACAGGTAATGATGTCTATCAATTAGATTTTGATTTTGCCAATGTGAAATTAGAAGTCCCTGCCAATCAAGGGAAAATAAATGAGAAATATCAAGGAACGGTGACGTGGAACTTAGTCACTGGACCTTAAAAAAATAGTAAACCGCCCTCAAAAAGTCTAACTTTTTGAGGGCGGTTTATTATTTTTATGGAAAGCCAATTTTATCTAACGGATAATAACGAAAAGTCAAAACACCTTCCACGCTCGCTTGTTTAACAAAGCCAAAGTAACGACTGTCATCTGAGCGTGGGCGATTATCCCCCAAGACAAAATACATGCCTTCTGGAACGGTCAGGGATTGGGTTGCTTCTAAGGTCTCTAGCGTAAAATCTTGGGTATAATTTTCATTTTTAGAGACATTTCGTTTAGCACTTGCTAAGTAATCTTCACTAAGTGATACACCGTTAATATAAAGGGTATCATCGCGATACTCGACTGTTTCGCCAGGTAAACCAATTAAACGTTTGGCTACTCGTTGGCCGTTGCGAGGACTGGGAAAAGCGATAATATCAAAGCGCTGTGGCTTTTTAATCGAGGTCACCCATAAACGGTCGTTGTTATGAAGTGTTGGTTCCATTGAAGAGCCGTTCACCGCAGCAGGGGAGAAAACATAGTGTCGAATTAGCAAGACAGCGCCGACTAACAAAACCAACTGAACCAATCGTTTTAATAATGAGGACATGGACTTCACTCCTTTGTCCTTTTAGTGTACTACAGACAAGGAAAAGAAAAAAGTTTTCCCCTTAAGAAAGGTGTGCTAAAAAACGTTTCATAAAGCGTTGGCGAATTAAAATACCAACATAAGCAGCTGCGACAGCCTTGATGATACCAGGAATAATAAACGGAGCAAACCCGCCCGCGAAAGCATTTGGCCACGGTAGATTTGCGGAATATTTCAACCAAATCATACCGAAAACTAAGGTAACTAAGGCGCCGGCAATATTTGCGATAATGGCCCAAGTATAGTTAAAGGTTGTTTTTTCTAAAATATAACCAGTTAATAAGCCGTTAAAGATAAAGCCGATTAAATAGCCGCCAGTTGGTCCAAAGAGTACACCGAACCCGCTAGACATCCCAGCGTAAACGGGTAAACCAATTAATCCTAATAAGAAGTAAATTAAAATAGCGTAGGTCCCCGTTCGCTTGCCCAAAACGGTAGCGGTTAAGCCGATGGCAAATGTTTGTCCAGTTAAGGGGACAATCCCCAATGGAATTGTAAATTGTGAAAGTACAGCAATAATCACAGCGAATTCTGCTGCTAAAATTAAAGAGCGTAACGATGCTTTATTCATAAGAAGCCTCACTTTCTATTGTTAACCAATTATTTTTATTTGGTTAACAATAGTTTAGCGGAAGTAAACAATTTTGTAAAGAGGGCAAAGAAAAAACCTTGCCAAGAAAGGCAAGGTTTTGAAAGAAGGTAAGAACCGCAGTTCGACCTTTTGAAATCTTAAAGTTTTTGGTTGTAGTATTCAACGACAAGTGCTTCGTCGATTTCTGGGTAAAGTTCATCACGTTCTGGTAAACGAGTGAAGCTACCTTCTAATTTTTCAGTGTCAAAGCTTACGAATGCTGGACGTCCAACAGTTGCTTCAACCGCTTCTTTAATTGTTGAGATGTTTTGAGATTTTTCACGAACACCGATCACTTGACCAACTTCAACGTGGTATGATGGAATATCAACACGTTTGCCGTCTACAGTGATGTGGCCATGGTTAACTAATTGACGTGCTTGACGACGAGTAGTTGCAAGACCTAAACGGTAAACAACGTTATCTAAGCGTTGTTCTAGTAAAACCATGAAGTTAACACCGTGTTTACCTTCTTTGATTTTGCTTGCTTTAATGAACAACGTACGGAATTGACGTTCGTTCATGCCATACATATGACGTAATTTTTGTTTTTCAGTTAATTGCATTCCGTATTCAGAAACTTTACCACGGCTGTTAGGTCCGTGTTGTCCTGGTTTGTAAGGGCGACGAGCTAGTTCTTTACCAGTACCTGATAAAGAGATACCTAGACGACGAGATACTTTCCATGATGGTCCAGTATAACGAGACATTAAAAATTCCTCCAATAAATAAATGTTTTTTTGGAGTAAAATAATTAGATGAAAAATTCATATTCGTTCAGTTCATTCTTCAACCTTCGCCTTTGCAGCCGCGGTTACGCAGTTGAACCAAGTTTGGCAATGAACTGTTGACGAGTTATTATTCTTCTGCTGCAATTATTTTACACAAAATCTAGTATACTTAATAGGATAGGAAACGTCAAGGTTTTAAAGTGAAATATGAAAAAAAGGTAGACAAAAACACTTTTCCTCATTAGAATAAGGAGAGATGTTTTGAAAATATAAGTTGAAAACGGAATGAAAGGGAGTTTACAATGAAGTCTGGTTCACCATTGTTTGAACAAATTGATAAATCCATCGACAAGAAAGTGAATTTATTCTCAAACAGCTTTTCCCGCTACGCTGTTCGTGCAATGCTTGCTTGTCTATTTTTAACGTTGGGAACAGCCGTTGCTTTTGCAATCGCAATTAAAGGAGAAGGAATTTCTCATGGTTTAGGGAAAATGCTTTACGCCTTCATGTTCAGTTGGTCACTTGTGATGATTTTATATATGAATGCCGAACTTGGTACCTCGAATATGTTGTACATGACTGTTGGCGTCTATCGTAAAAAAGTCAACTTTTCCTTAGCTGCAAAAATTTTATTTACCTGTATCTTATTCAATTTAATTGGTGGCGTCTTATTTGGTTTCTTGGTATCACTTACGGTGCCGTTCCAAGATTTACCAAAAGATAGTTTCTTCTTTACGTCGATTGCTGGAAAATTAGAAAAAACCACCCTGCAAATTTTAGTTGAAGCTATGTTCGCCAATATTGTAGTTAATACAGCCGTATTAGTGAGTATGCGAATGAAAGATGACGCCGGCAAAGTCGCGGCCATTATTTTCATTATCTTTATCTTTGCGTTCCTTGGTTTTGAACACGTGATTGCCAACTTCCCAGCCTTCAGTTTAGCTTACTTTGCTTCAAACGGCGCAATTGAAGCTTTCACAGCTGGTAATGTTGTTCATAATCTGTTCTGGGCCTTTATCGGTAACTTTATCGGTGGTGGCTTAATTATGGGTCTCGGCTATGCCTGGTTAGATAAAGACAACAAAAACTTAACGTATTTTGATTAATTGATCAACCAACTATACTAAAACATGGTACACTGTTTTAGTATAGTTTTTTTTATTATAAGGAGCGAAGGAATGGACACACTTCAATTTCAGAAGAACCCAGAAACAGCAGCAAAAATGTCTGCTTATATGAAACACCAGTTTGTTTTTGCAGGCATCCCCGCCCCAGAACGTCAAGCGTTAAGTAAACAACTTTTAAAAGAAAGTCATACGTGGCCAAAGGAAAAATTATGCCAAGAGATTGAGGCTTATTATCAAAAAACAGAACGAGAATATCAGTATGTCGCTATTGATTTAGCCCTTCAAAATGTTCGGAGATTTTCATTAGAAGAGGTCGTAGCGTTTAAAGCCTATGTTCCACAAAAAGCGTGGTGGGATAGTGTGGATGCTTGGCGAAAATTTTTTGGGTCGTGGGTGGCGTTGCATCTGACTGAATTGCCAACGATTTTTGCCCTTTTTTATGGCGCTGAAAATTTCTGGAATCGGCGTGTTGCGCTGAATTTACAGTTGATGTTGAAAGAAAAGACCAATCAGGACCTGTTGAAAAAGGCGATTATTTATGATAGAACTACAGAGGAGTTCTTCATTCAAAAAGCGATTGGCTGGTCATTGCGCCAATATAGTAAAACGAATCCGCAATGGGTCGAGGAATTGATGAAAGAATTAGTGTTGAGTCCTTTAGCACAACGAGAAGGCAGTAAATATTTAGCGAAAGCGAGCGAATAAGGAGAAATGATGGAAAGAAAACTTTTTGCATTTGATATTGATGGGACGTTGTTAAATTCGGAGAAGAAAGCATTAGATAGCACGAGAGAAGCGCTAGCAAAATTGCGGGAGCAAGGACACTTAGTTACGCTGGCAACTGGCAGAAGTCGTTATATGGCGCAAGAGGTGATTTGGGATTTAGATTTTACCAATTACGTATTATGTAATGGCGCCGCGGCTTTTGTGGATCATGAGCAATATTATCAAAATTTATTGCACGCTGAAGCGTTGGAACGTTTGGCACAAGACAGTGATCAACGCGGCTTAGGATTTGCTTGTGTGGGCTTAGATGATATTAAGAAGAGCAACCAGCACCGTGCTGAAAAAATGGAAATTGCGATGAACTCTTTTCATTTTCATTCACCTGCTTATGATGAACACTTTTATCGTCAAAATGATATTTACCAAGCGCTAGCTTTTTATGACGCAGAAGATCAGTGTACGTTTGAAGAAGAATACCCAGAATTTCGCTTTATTCGCTGGCATCAACATAGCGTAGATGTTGTGCCTAAAGATGGCTCAAAATCAGCTACGTTAACGTATTTAGCTAAACGTGTGGGCATTGATGCAAAAAATATCATTGCCTTTGGGGACGGCGAAAATGACCGAGAAATGTTAAGCCATGCAGGGATTGGCGTCGCAATGGGCAACGCGAGTCCTTCCATTCAAAAAGTGGCCACGATGGTCACAGATACCAATGATAATGATGGGATTTGGAAAGCCTTAAAAGAAATGAAGGCCATTTGAGGTCGGGACAGAAGTGTTTAACTCCGAGAAATAAGAAGGAATTTCCGAAAATTGTTCTTTAATTTTTGGAGAATTTCGGCTTATTTCCGAAGGAGTTGCTTCTGTTCCCGCCGTTTATTAGTTTTTGAGCGTGGAGCAAAAATCCAAAGTGATTTTTGTCCCACGCTCCTTTATTCGATGACTAAAACGCCCTCTTTTAAAGCAAATGGATTTTCTTTGTTAATATGATCGTAGAACATGATGCCATTAATATGATCAATTTCATGTTGAACCACAATCGCTTCGTAGTTTTTTAAACGAACTTTGTGTTTTTCGCCAGCCATGTCAAAATAACTGACGGTAATTTTGTTATGGCGAACGACATATCCAGGCACATCCCGATCGACAGATAAACAGCCTTCCCCTTCACCTAAACATACATCTTGCACAGAATGGCTCAAAATTTTAGGGTTGTACATCACCGTACTTAATGAAGGCGTTTCGTTTTCTGGGTCGTTACTAGGAACATGGACAGCAATAATTCGTTTAGAAATATCTAATTGTGGTGCAGCTAAACCAACGCCACCACGTAATTGTAATTCTTCGGCTTTGACTGGATCTTGACTATTTTTTAAGAAAGTCAACATGTCCTCACCTAATTGTCGGTCTTCCTCAGTGATAGGGACAGGCACTTCTTCTGCCACAGCACGAAGTGTGGGATTCCCTTCACGAATAATATCTTTCATTGTAATCATTCAATGGTTCCTCCTTTGAAACATAAAAAAATTCTTCTTTTATTTATTCATGCGCTGAAATAATCAGTTGTTTACCACCATTTAGTGTATCACAAAATCACCAAAAAAGGGGCTAGATTGTTTAAAAAAACTATCGAATAATAGAGATTAAGCTTGCATTTTAGCGGTGTTTCCTGTAAAGTAAGCTTGTGTGGGAACACACCATCTATCACTTGGTTTAGCGAGTCACCAACGCTTCACTCAGTGATCAGACGAATAATAGAGAAAGAGGTGGAACAAATGGCAATTTCACAAGAAAGAAAAAACGAAATCATTAAAGAATACGCACGTCATGAAGGAGATACTGGTTCTCCAGAAGTACAAATTGCTGTCTTAACTGAAGACATTAACCAATTGAACGAACATGCGCGTACACACAAAAAAGATCACCATTCTTACCGTGGTTTAATGAAAAAAATCGGTCACCGTCGTAACTTGTTAGCTTACTTACGTAAAACTGACATCCAACGTTACCGCGAATTGATCCAACGTTTAGGATTACGTCGTTAATCATTACGTATAAAGCGAGGTTCAATCAGAATCTCGCTTTTTATCTTATTGTCACTATTGAAGGTCCTCTTTGGAAAGTTTTTAGGAACTACTAACCAAATGAAAGAGCAACAACGACTTGTTACTTTTTCATTTGTTTAGTAGCCGTCTGACTTTTCCAAAGAGCAAGAGTAAAGGAGAAGAATTATGACAGAAAAACAAGTCTTTAAAACAACTTGGGGCGGCCGCCCACTAGAAGTAGAAATCGGCCAATTAGCCAAACAAGCCAATGGGGCTGTCTTGGTACGCTACGGCGATACAGTCGTTTTAAGTGCTGCTGTTGCCTCTAAAGAAGCAAAAGATGTAGACTTTTTCCCATTAACTGTAAACTATGAAGAAAAAATGTATGCGGTAGGAAAAATTCCTGGCGGCTTCATTAAACGTGAAGGTCGTCCAAGTGAACGTGCGACATTAACCGCTCGTTTAATCGACCGTCCTATTCGTCCAATGTTCTCAGAAGGCTTCCGTAACGAAGTTCAAATTACGAACATCGTTATGAGTGTGGAGCAAGACTGTACACCAGAAATGGCTGCAATGTTTGGGTCTTCCTTAGCGTTAGCAATTTCAGATATTCCGTTTGATGGACCAATTGCTGGTGTTGACGTTGGCCGTATTAATGGCGAATATGTTTTAAATCCAACGGTAGAACAAGCGGAACAAACAGATATTGAATTAACTGTTGCTGGAACAAAAGAAGCCATCAATATGGTTGAAAGTGGTGCCAAAGAAGTATCAGAAGAAGATATGTTAGGTGCCTTACTTTTCGGTTTTGATGCCATTAAAGAACTAGTGGCGTTCCAAGAAGAAATCGTTGCCGCTGTAGGTAAACCAAAGATGGACGTGGACTTATTACAAGTGGACGCTGATCTTAAAAAAGAAATTTTTGATGCGTACTACAATACAATGAAAACAGCCGTAATGACGGAAGAAAAATTAGCACGTGAAGTTGAAATTGACAAAGTAAAAGATACAGTCAAAGAAGTTTACGCTGAAAAATTTGCGGAACACGAAGAAGAAGCACAATTACTAAAAGAAGTGAAACAAATTGCGGAAGATCTTGAAAAAGATGTTGTACGTGAGTTAATCACGATCGATAAGATTCGCCCGGATGGCCGTAAATTAGACGAAATTCGTCATTTATCATCAGAAGTAAGTATTTTACCACGTGTGCATGGTTCTGGCTTATTTACTCGGGGTCAAACACAAGCTTTATCCGTTTGTACATTAGCGCCTTTAGGAGAACATCAAATTATCGATGGGCTGGGTGTCCAAGATAGCAAACGTTTCATCCATCATTATAACTTCCCGCAATTCTCTGTTGGTTCAACAGGACGCGCGGGCTCACCAGGTCGTCGTGAAATCGGTCACGGTGCGTTAGGTGAACGTGCCTTAGCACAAATTATTCCATCAGAAGAAGACTTCCCTTACACAATCCGCTTAGTAGCAGAAGTGTTAGAATCAAATGGTTCTTCTTCACAAGCAAGTATTTGCGCGGGAACATTAGCATTAATGGATGCGGGTGTGCCAATTAAAGCGCCAGTTGCAGGTATTGCAATGGGTCTTGTTAGTGATGGTGAAAACTATACAATCTTAACAGATATTCAAGGTTTAGAAGACCACCTTGGCGATATGGACTTTAAAGTAGCGGGAACGAAAGACGGAATCACTGCTTTACAAATGGACATCAAAATCCAAGGAATTACAGAACAAATTTTAACGGAAGCATTAGACCAAGCGAAGAAAGCACGGATGGAAATTCTAGAAGAATTAACAACAACGATTGCTGCTCCTCGTGAAGAATTAAGTCAATATGCACCGAAAATTGAAATGATTCAAATTAAACCAGCGAAAATTAAAGATGTCATTGGTAAAGGTGGCGAAACAATCAACAGCATTATTGATGAAACCGGCGTTAAGATTGATATCGATCAAGACGGTAACGTAAGTATTGCTTCATCAGATGCTGAAATGATTAAAAAAGCCATCAAGATTATTGAAGAATTAACCAAAGAAGTTGAAGTCGGTCAAGTTTACTTAGCAAAAGTTGTCCGCATTGAAAAATTTGGTGCGTTTGTTAACCTAATTAAAGGCAAAGATGGCTTGATCCATATTTCTCAATTAGCAAACGAACGTGTGAACAACGTTGAAGATGTCGTGAAATTAGGCGACGAAGTCCTTGTCAAAGTAACTGAAATTGACAAACAAGGCCGTGTCAACGTGTCAAGAAAAGCATTATTAAACGAAGAAAACAAAGAAAAATAATTTCTTTTTAAACCAACGAAAACCAAGGAAGCTTCCTTTCTTTTCGTTGGTTTTTTCGTTGAAAACAAGCCCTAAAAAAGAAATGATAAAAAAAGCTAAAGACGATCGCCAACTCTTTTGTTTATAGTCAATTAGTGGTAAAATTAATACTATCAGTCTGAAGAATATCTGGGGTGTCTTTGTGAAAAAATTTAATCCAAATAAAAATATAATCATTACCTTAATTTTAGTCATTATTTTAGTAACCATTATTAGTTTAACTGCTGCGCAACGTTCTGAAAAAGGCAAAACCAATGTCGTTCAAGGTGGCGTCAATAATAGCGTTAGTATGGTGGACCGTGTGATTTCTTTTCCAGCTCGTGTGGTGGAAAATGGCTTGTCTTCAATGGGCAATTTAATTAACACGTTTAAAGAAAACGAACGTCTAAAAGAAAAAATTGATAGCTATAATGAATTAGCTGTCCAAAACAATAACTATAAACGTGAAATTGATAGTTTAAAACAAGAATTGAATCTGAACGAAACGTTAGCCAACTATGAAAAAGTAACTGCGAATGTCATTACGCGTTCGCCGGATACTTGGCAAGACTTATTAATTATCGATAAAGGAACCAATGACGGCATTGAAGCGGGCATGGCGGTCATGGCGCAAAAAGGGTTAGTGGGGCGTGTTATTGAAGTCAATGCAACGACTGCAAAAGTGGAACTACTAACGTCTAAAAATGTTAACTCAAACCATTTCCCTGTGCGAGTAACTTCCGCAAATGGCGAATCGTTTGGTTTACTTAAAAATTACGACAATAAGACAAATGCATTAATTGTGTCACAATTAACTGGCGATGCTACTCTGAAAGAAGGCGATGTCGTTCAGACTTCTGGCTTAGGTGGTAATTCCCCAGCCGATTTAGCGGTAGGGACAGTTATTAAAGTGAAACCAGATAGTTTTGGTTTAGATCGTGAAGTGTATGTGAAACCTTATGCGGATGTCTATGGTATCTCCGTTGTGACGGTCGTGAAAAGATCGGCAGGGGAAAGCGAATGATTCGGAAAGAGTATTTAAAATACGTCACACCTATCCTCTTGTTTTTCTTAATGTTAATTGACGCTCATTTAACAAAGTCTTTTGAAACGTGGACAAGTAATGTTTACTTCGCCAGTTCTCATCTGCTATTACTTGCGTTTATGTTTGCCGTTCCTAATTTTTCTAAACGTTATTTATTAATTACTTCGTTAATTTTAGGCTTTATTTGCGATAGCTACTACATTGGCATTATCGGGATTTATACAGTCGCACTGACGCTTTCGGTTATGTTGATGTATACATTTAAAGAAGTAATTCAAACAAATTTACTAACTGGTTTTTTTGGGATCGTTATTTTTACCACGTTGTATGAACTGATTGCGGTACTGATTCAAGTGGCCTTTCATTTAGCGGATGTCAGCCCGATTTTATTTATTACACGTGTGTTGGGCCCTACATTGCTATTGAACATGGTGTGGTATGTTATTTTATCTTATCCACTGAAAAAACTGTTTTCCGTAAAATAAAAATTGAAAATTTTGTTCGTTTGCGAAAAATGCTCATTTGTTAGCATTTTTCGCTTTTTTTATTTTCTTTAAATAACAAAACAATGAGAAGATTACCCTGGAGCCATGAAGAAAGTTGTGAAAAAAGTGAAGCTTTTTTTTGTCATTTACAAGAAGAAAATTGAAATATTACTGTAACATCCATATTATCTCAGTGACATACAGCTATGCTACAATTGCTCTATCGTTGAAAAAGAGAAATTTATTCAAATTTTAATAAATAATAAAAAAGCTTAACAAAAAAGGATTTTCGGAGGACAACAGATTGAAGAAAAGTGTATTATCGGCTCTAATGGTATGTTCCATTACCTTAACAAGCGTAGCGTTACCATCCGCAGCATTTGCAGATGAATACGATACAAAGATTCAACAACAAGATCAAAAAATTAATGCGTTAACTAGCCAAATGTCAGATGCAGAAGCAAAAGTTGCCGCGATTGAAAATGATATGGTTGAAACGGCCAAACAAATCGATACATTAACAGCTAAAAAGAACAAGCTATCATCAGAAGTATCTAAATTATATAGTGAAATTTCTGATTTGAATGTCCGTATTCAAAAACGTGAGGTACAAATGACAAAACAAGCACGCGATGTCCAAGTGAATGGTCAAAGTGATTCAATTATTGATGCTGTCTTAGATGCAGATTCAGTAGCAGATGCAATTGGTCGCGTTCAAGCGGTCTCAACAATGATGAGCGCCAACAATGAATTACTAGAACAACAAAAAGAAGACAAAGCGACTGTTGAAAAGAAAACAAAGAATGTTGAAAAACAAATTGCTGAATTAGAAGCAGCAACAAAAGAATTAAATGACAAAACAGAATCATTAAAAACATTGAAGATTCAACAAGAAGTGGCTAAAAATGATTTAGAAGCACAACGTTCTGAAGAACAAGGGAAAAAAGACAGCTTCATTAAACAGAAAAAAGAAGCGGAAAAACGTTTAGCAGAAGAGCAAGCACGCCAACGTGCAGCTGCTAAAAAAGCAGAAGAACAAGCGGCAGCGCAAGCACAAGCCGCAGCACAAAAAGCGGCAGCAGAGCAAGCGAAAGCAACAAAAGCAGCCAATGAGGCAGCAGCATCAGCCGCTGAAGAAAAAGCCGCAACACCAGCAGTAGAATCATCAACAACTACTGAAAGTACCACAACGCAAGAAACAACAACTTCAAGTACTGAAACAGAAAGTGTTGTAACAACACCTGTGGCAGCAGCACCTGAAAAAGAAAAAGAAGTTCCTGTAACTAACCCAACGACTCCTGAAAAAGGTAATGAAGCAAAACCAGGGAATGGTGGCGTGACTTCAGGAAAACAAGCCGCAATTAATGCAGCTTTAGCAGATGTTGGTAATTCTTATGCAACAGGTTGGAATCAACCAGGTGAATGTTTAGTATCTGTTCGTCGCTGGTTAGCGGCAGGCGGTATTAACTTCGGTTATGGTGGTCCAAACAGTGGCTATGTTGCTTCTGGCGCAACACAAGTTAGCTGGAGTAACGTGCAACCAGGCGATGTTGTTCAATATGAAAGTGCCTATAGTCCAGATAGCTGGATTGGTGGCGTGCATACTGTCTTAGTTACAGGTGTAAGTGGTGGAAGTGTTCAAATCGTTGAAGCGAACAACCCAGGAGGCTCTGGTTATGTTTCTTCTAACTCTAACTGGTCACCAGCACCACCAGCAGGATTCCGCGCTGTTGTATGGCGTTTTCCAGGCTAAATAGTCACCTATTAATAATTGATAACAAGGAGTGGTAACTAACAAAAATCGTTAGTTGCCGCTTTTTTTATTCATTTAATTTTAAATATATGCATAAAATGTATCTGAAAATATTGTAATCTGGCCATTTTTTTGCAATTATAGAGGTATATACATATTAGGAGCGGAGGAATCAGCATGAGCGGAACGCACGATACAAAACAAGCAATCGCTTCAGCTTTAATAGAATTATGTGAACAAAAGGATTTTCGTAAAATAAGTGTCCAAGATATTACCAAAAAAGTGGGCTTGAATCGTCAAACATTTTATTATCACTTTACAGATAAATATGATTTATTACGTTGGATTTATCGTCACGATGCATTGATTTACTTAGAAACAGATATTTGTTTGGAAAACTGGGAGGAACAAGCCCTGAAGTTATTAAAAGCGATTAAAGAGAAGAGTCATTTTTACTATACAACGGTGACCTCAGATTCAGAAGTTCTTCTTAATGTTTTTTCCGCTTCGACCAATCGCTTATTTATTTCATTATTTGAACAAGTCGATGTTGAGAACCATTTAACAGATAAAGACAAACAATTTTATGCGAATTTCTTTTCCTATGGATGTAGCGGCGTCTTAACGAAATGGATTCTTGAGGAATATCCTCAGACTCCTTTGGAAATGGCGACACAATTATTCCGTTTAGCGAAAGATACAGAATTTATGGCTTATCATTTGTATGAACAAGAAGCCAATGAGTAATGTGTGAAGGATAAAAAGTTTTATGAAGGAGTGAAACGTTGTGGTAACTGTGTTATTTGTTTGTTTAGGCAATATTTGTCGTTCGCCAATGGCAGAAGCGATTTTTCGTCAGAAAGTCCAACAAGCTGGTTTAGAATCGGCTATTCAAGTGTTTTCAGCAGCTACTAGCCACTGGGAAGTTGGCAGTCAGCCACATAAGGGAACCAGAAAAATTTTGGAGCAACAAGGAATTTCCTATCAAGGAATGCAGGCAACACAAATCCAGCCAAGTGATTTTAAAAAATATGACTATATCATTGGGATGGATGCGAATAATGTGGCAGATTTAAAAGCATTAGCTCCTCAAGAAGAGCAACGGCGGATTCATTTATTTATGGAAGTTGTGGCTGGTAAAGAAACCATGGACGTACCTGATCCTTATTATACTGGTGATTTTGAGGAAACTTACCGCTTAGTGGAAGCAGGTACCTCAGAATGGTTGAAAAAAATAAAAGCACAGCTGAAAGATTAGGACTATAGTCCGATAGTACTTTCTGTTTCCCCTTGGTACAATAGTGTTAACAAATTGTTCAGGGAAAAAGAGACAGGAGGGAAGTAAGATGAACAGTAGTTATTTATCCTATGTTTTTGAATTGAGTTTGTATTATTTATTGTTGATAATGAGTCTGCCGCTAGTGTATGCTGTCACGTATCATTTATCTTTTAGTAGTATGTATACAAGTGAATGGTTAATGATCTCTGTATTCTTATCTCCGTTAGTTTTATTGTTTGCAGGTATCCGTTATGGTTTTGCTCGTCTGAAACAGCAAGAACGTCAAGCGATGAAATAAAGCAAAAAATCCTTGAAAAGTGTCAAAACTTTTCAAGGATTTTTTTATTAAGCCACCCAATCGGCTAAGGTTTTTTGCTCCAATTGGAAAGCCTTCAACATATCGTCGTTGGCGTCTTTAATAGGCGTCGTTGCTGCTAATGTTCCTTGAACAGCAATTCGCGTCGTTGCTTGTAAATCGCCACAGGTAATTAAGGTAATCATATTTTGACCAGGAACGTCATCAATTAACTCAACACGAGTTGGTTCGATTTTTTCTACAGAAGTTATTTTGTATGTATAAACAGTAGATAAATCAGTGATATAAATGAGTTCGTCTTTTTTGGTTCTTTCTAAAGGTGAAAATAAGGAAACACCATCTTCCGTTCGATGACTAGCCAAGGCATAATTGTTTTTCCCCATGACTTGATCTTCTTTCATGGTCCCGGCACCAGTTAATAAAGCGACATTTGACAATCCTTTAAAAATGGGCAAATTAATTTCGACACTTGGTATCGCAATGGCACCAATCACAGGTAAGTTTTTGTTTTCAAATTGGGCTTTCATCACCGCTTCTGTGCTCAAGGACTCAACTGAATCAAAGTCAAACGTTGTTTCACGAGCCATATTTTTCTTCACATCAGCTGGGTTCAACTTGCTAACGGCGTACGAGCGGCTATTTTGTTGAACCACCCAACTACGTATCTGATTGTTAAAAATTAAGGCCAAGCCAATGATAAATAGTAAAACTAATAAGCTGTTGATTAACCAATTTTTTCCTCTTTTTTTCTCTTTTGGGCGCATATTCTCCCTCCTTTTAATGTATCAAGTTTACCACAATTTATTTGAAAAACCTATTTATTTTCTTTGGGGAATAGGTAAGCTGGCCGGACCTTGATTTAATAAAAAACAACTGAATCGATTGATTTTTCAAAAAAATCCTCATTTTGTAATGGAATTTTAAAGTAAAAGAAACAAGCTTTTCTTTTGAAAATATTGTAAAATGGTAAGGAGGCTAGTAGAGGGGAGATGGGAATTTGCTTGATTTAATTTATGTACATATAGATGTAACCAGCAACGCGGTTTTATCTAAAGGAATTACCCATTCCGATTTTGTTCGTTCAATTGTGCATCATCCACAGAACTTACTATTATTAGATCCTTCTGCCGAAGCTGGCGAATACGATATGCATTCAGGCTTGAAAATTATTCGCGGAGAAGAAAGCGTCAATCGCTATTTTCAATCGCTACAACGTCGTTGGATGACTGAAGAAATTAAATGGATTGACTTTTCCGATGTGACGATGCTAAAAGAGCTAACGCCATTAGAAATTTCGGAACTTCTTTATTTTGGACACATGAAGAATAGTTTGCATTCGCCTTTCTTTTATAAGCTACAAAATGATTTTGTCTTTTTTGAATTTGCAGATCAGATGACGCGTGTCTATTATCGTTATATTGATGAATTTTATCGAATCTTTGCTGATAAAATTACACGTGTTGTTTTAGAGAAAGTGAATCAGAAAAAGGCCTTCTTTAAACGAAATACGCCTGTCGAAAAATTAAGTCCTGAATTACTTAAAAATATGAAAGGTATCTTGCAAGAAGGTGTTATTTTTTGCTTCCAACAAACGGAAGTGGATAAAGAAGAATATCGGATTCCTATTTACTTGGTGGAAGATTCACTTAGCAAGATGAAAAATACGTCATACCAAAAAGAAGAAATTTTGGCAACGCTTGTCTATAATAGTGAAAAACGCATTTGGCACATTGAACAAGAGAATGATTTCGGTGAAATTTTTATGTTAGCCCATGAAGGCTGAGAGAGCTCTAACTTTATCAACTAAAGTAGGGCTCTTTTTGTAGCTATGATTTGAATGAGAAATCAAGTATAATAAAATGATAAAAAGGAAAGAAGGTTGTTTAATGAAAAAAATACTCTATGGCGCTCTGACTGGCTTGGCACTCTTTTTGGTAGCTGGCTGTACACCCAAAACGCCTACTGCTGTTTCATCAACAAATGAACAAAAAGAAACAGCAATATCAACTAGTGAAACAAGTTCATCCGTACAACAAGAAGCAACGACGACATCAGAGAAGACAAGCGCGGTAGCTGTCTCTTTAGAAAAAGTAACGACAGCATTTGAGAAAAAATATCCAGAAGCTAAAATAACAAGTCTGCAGTTAGATACAGATTTTGGACGTTATTTTTATGAAATAGAAGGCGTGGATCAGCAAAAAGAATATCAAGTTGAAGTGAACGCAGAGACAGGCGAATTCACAAAAGAAAAAGTCGAAACCTTGGATGCCGATGAACAAAATGGCGTTAAAATGCAAGAAGAGGCACTTGATTTAACAAATATCATTTCCAGAGAACAAGCCACAACCTTGGCTGAAAAAGAAGCGAAAGTCGGCCAGGCAACAGATTGGAAGTTAGAGAAAGAATTAGGAATCACCTATTGGGAAGTGAAAGTGAAAGAGGGCCAACAAAAAATAGAGGTAAAAATCGATGCTCATTCTGGTAAAATTTTGACAACTGAGCGGGACGATTAATGGATAAACAGTAGCTGGCATGCGTTTGAGTAGGAGCTGATTCCCTTAAACGTTGGTCCAGCTATTTTTTGCTTGTTCGACAAACGTGTTTTTCTAAAGTCTCTATGGTAAAATAACGATGTATTAGTGGTTGAGAGCGTCAGAACATAGGAGGAAATTTGTTTGGCTAGAAAAATGGATTTACGTATTTGGGTAGAAGGAACAGTCGTCGCAGCAATGGCAATGGCCCTCTCTTTTTTACCGATTGAATTTGCCAATAGTGGCTTGGACCTATCGTTGGGAATGGTCCCATTAGTTCTTTATTCGTTTCGTCGTGGGTTGCTTCCTGGAGTTGCAGCAGGCTTTGTTTGGGGCATGTTAAATATTATTCTCGGTACAGCCATGAAAAATTTCTTGTCCGTTCCACAGATTATTTTTGAATATCCCTTTGCTTTTGCGTTTGGAGGAATGGGTGGCGTATTCGCTAGAAAAATTCAACTGTATTTTCAAGCGAATCGCTTAAAATCAGCCATTCGTACAATTATTTTAGGAAGTGTTGTCGCAGTCTTCGCCCGTTGGTTTTGGCATTTTTGGGCGGGCGTATTGGTTTGGGGCATGTATGCACCAGAAGGGATGAGCCCATACCTCTATTCTTTTGTACTAAACGGTACGAGTACCGTCGTCAATTGTTTGTATGTAAGTCTAGTTCTAGGCTTATTGGCAAAAGTAGCACCGCAATTATTTGTTCCTAAGAAATAAGTTGAGTCCTAAGTCAGAAGTTTCATGGGATTTTGACTAAAGTCATAAATAAAAGAAACCACCAACCTGCAATCGCCAGGGTTGGTGGTTTCCATTTATTTTATAAAGACTTCAATATTCTAGTGAATTTGACGTTGGTGACGATTGGCTAACGTGCTGACTTTCATGACAGAAGCAACAGGAATCATGCGCAACTGTTGTTCATCCGTTTGTAAACGAACAACGATATTGTCCGAAATATTTTTTGAGACAATCCAGCCGATCACCGTTTCGAATTTATGCGCTGTAGGGACTTCTTTCAATTGTAAGACCACTAAGGATTTTTGGGCGGCAGCGACTTGGAGCTCTTGTAAAAGCGCACTGCGTTCCTTTTCTTTATTCTTTTGATCTTGAGAATCTTCTAAAAATGCCGAAAAGAAATGTTGGGAAGAGAGCGTAATCAGTTTAGAAATGCTCTTGATGGTAGCTTTATGTTGATCCATTCTTCTGCCTCCTTTACGAATAAAATAGAATAAAACTCAAATGACTAATTACCTGTATTTTACCTAATTTTGTGATAAAATTCAAGAAAATATGTTCGCCTTCAATAATTATGAGAATTTACCAACGTTTCTGTTTTTCGAAAAAGAAAGTAGTATAATGTGTGAGCATATAAGAAATACATAAGATTATCGGATGTAGTCAATAGATAGAAAAGGATGAATAGTATGTCAAAAAAACCATCAGGTTACCAAAAAAAAGTTCTCACGGTGTTGTTGGTATCGTTTGGCTTTGGCGGATTGTTAGCGCAGTTTTCGCCGATGAAATCAGGTGGGTTTTCAAGTTGGTTTGATGATTCATATGTTAAAGCTAGTGCTGAATCAAGTAAAACAAAAGAACCAGCACCAGTTAAAATTGAGAAAAAAGTCAAACCTTTAAGCTATGGACAACAGGTCAATCAAGAAATTGAAAAGAAGCAATATGATGGACATCTGGATTTGCCGTTAGAATTGCAGACAGATGCTAAATGGAAAGACACCGCGTACGGATTTGGCAATGTAGATAAGCCGAATACAATCGAAATTAATGGCTGTGCGATTGTGTCGCTTGCAATGGTTGGTTCATACATGGATCACCAAGAAGTTACCCCTCTGGATGTGTTAGCTTGGGCAAAAAATGACTTCTTTATGGAAGGACAAGGGACGGCGTGGTCTATTTTTAGTGCATATGCTGAAATGAAAGGCTATAACTGTCAAGAAATTGGGGATATTGAAACAGTGGCAGCTTTCTTGAAGGAAGGTCATCCAGTCATTATTTCTGTAAAACCGGGCTATTTCACTACAACTGGTCACATTATGGTGATGAGTGGTGTGGATGAAAAAGGCGATTTCTGGATTAATGATCCAAACGATTCAGAAGAAAAGGGCCATTCAAAACGGACATTTACAGCCGAAGAAGTGATGAATGAAGCGTTAAACTTCTGGGCATTTTATTAGGAATAAGAAAAGGTGTGGAACAACAGGCAGTACCCTTTGTTCGCATCTTTTTTAGCAAATAAAAGGAGGCAGGACAATGGAGCGATGTACTTGGGCAACGAATACAACTGAAGAGATGCAAGCCTATCATGATGATGAATGGGGACGTCCAGTTCATGAAGAGCAACAGTTATTTGAGTTATTGACCTTAGAAAGTATGCAAGCGGGCTTAAGCTGGGCGATTATTTTGAATAAACGAGAAACGCTTAGAGCAGCTTATGATGCGTTTGATTATCGGAAAATTGCGCGATATGATGAGGAAAAAATTTTAGCTTTACTAGCAAATCCTGGTGTGATTCGTCATCGTTTAAAAATTCAAGCGACCATCACGAATGCGCAAGTTTTTCAAGAAGTTCAGGCAGAATTTGGCTCCTTTGATCGCTACCTCTGGAACTTTGTCGATCAGCAACCAATCGTTAATCACTGGCAGCACCCAGAAGAGGTTCCAGCCTCCACGGAATTATCGCAACAGATTAGTCGAGCGTTAAAAAAACGAGGATTTAAATTTTTAGGTGCCACGACAGTCTATTCCTTTTTACAGGCGGCGGGATTGGTGAATGATCATTTAGAAACGTGTCAGTATAAATAAGTATAGAAGAATTAAAAAGGAAGGAACTAGCAAAACGAATGGCTAGTTCCTTCCTTTTTTTACAGTGATTATGGACACTCATTTAACATCGTTGAAACAGTTTTCGCCAACTTTTCTATTAAGAATAGTGCAGGTAGTTGGGACGTTACGTCTGCAATGGAACTTTTCTCGGTTGTTATATAGTAGGGGATCGTGACTGTTGAAAGTTGAGCAATCGTGCTTTTTTCACTATTTGTAATAGCAATTACATCAATCCCCATTTCGATAAAATAATCAATATTTTGCCGAACTTTTTGTGTTTCACCCGAAACTGATAAGGCGATAACACCCACTTTTTTAGCCGTTTCTTCGGATAATTTGCTAACGGGATGGGAAAAAAGGTGGGATACAGAAGCAGATAAATTATAGATACTGGAAAAATAAATTTCACCAAATTCAGCTAGGACTTTGGACGTTCCTTCGCCAATAAAAAGAACAAATTCTTTTTTTGCCAGCAATTCCGCAGCTTGAACAATCCGTCCTTCTAATAATTCTTCTGATGAGCGTTGCAAAAAATGAATCAGCATTGTTTCATCTAAAGATTTTGGTTGGGCTGTTTTTTTTCGTTCGCTTAGATAATTCTTCAATTTAAATTTAAAATCTGTATAGCCTTCACACTCGAATTTTTGACAAAAACGCCAGATTGCCGTTTTACTGAAATGAATTTCATCTGCTAATTCTCGAATTGTCATATAAGGAACTTTTTCAATATTGTGGCTAATATACTTGTAAATCTCTAATTCTGTTGGATTTAATTGTGGATCGTAGGTTAAAAACAGCATGCTGATTCCTCCTGTCGTTTGTGAACGTAATGTCCTTTTTTAGGGACATGGTCTTATTTGTAGATTATAGCACTCAATCAGAAAACTAGCTATAAAAAAAGGCGTCACTTAGCTACAATCAATAGAGAAACAACTAAAAATTCATGAAACAGAAGAGAGAGTGGGGAAAAATGAGCAATAAAAAATTAATTATCAACGCTGATGATTTTGGTTACACGCCAGCGGTAACGCAAGGAATCATTGAAGCACACAAACGTGGCGTGGTTACTTCAACAACCGCATTACCAACTTCTCCTTATTTTTTAGAGGCCATGGAGAGTGCTCGAATCAGTGCACCGACTTTAGCTATTGGTGTCCATTTAACATTGACATTGAACCAAGCAAAACCTATTTTACCTCGAGAAATGGTTCCTTCCTTAGTAGATGAAGCTGGTTATTTTTGGCATCAATCGATTTTTGAAGAAAAAGTCAATTTAGAAGAGGTTTATAACGAATGGGATGCTCAAATTATTTCATTTATGAAAAGTGGCAGACGCCCTGATCATATTGATTCTCATCATAACGTTCACGGAAAAAATAAAAAGTTATTAGGCGTAGCTTTGGCACTTGCTCGCAAATATCAATTACCTTTACGTAACGCTTCAAGAAGTATTGAAACAAAAGACTATTTAGAGTTATATCAGGATGTTCGCACGCCAGATGAAATGTTGTACCAATTTTATGACAAGGCGATTTCAACTGAAACCATCTTGCAATTGCTTGATATGGTTGTTTGTAGTGAAGGAGAGGTCTTTGAAATCAATTGTCATCCTGCGTTTATCGATACTATTTTACAAAATCAATCAGGGTATTGTATGCCTCGCATTCGTGAAGTGGAAATATTAACGTCCCAAGAAGTCAAAGAAGCGATTGAAGAACGCGGCATCTTGTTAGCCAATTATGAATCGCTAGCAATGTAAATCAAAGAAGCGTGAATAGCGTGTGAGTAAGTTCTTAATCAGAGCGCCTACTTACACGCTAAATTATTGAAAGAAAGAGGACGTACATGAGTAAAGGACAACCAATAAATCTGAATATCAGCGATTTTTTAAAAGTTTTCGCTGTAGCATCAGTTATTTTACAAACGGTTTTATCATATGTGTTGATACATTCTCCGCAAACGGAAGCAATGAATTCAATCGGTAGTTTTTACCGAATGTCTAAATATTCGGCACCCATGTTTATTTTTGCAATTATTTACAACATGGTGTTAAAGAGTCAAGCTAAATCGTATCTTGAATTTTTAAAGGAAAAATTTTATGAATTGGTGCTTCCTTATGTGGTCTGGTCCAGTCTCTATCTATATGCTTTTCCTAGTTTACAACAACGAATGCCCTATGAAACGCCCCTAGGATTTCTAGGAAAAGTTCTCAGTGGTGATGGCGCGGCACATCTATGGTATGCCGTAATGATGTTGCAATTCCAATTATTTATGCCGTATTTTATTTGGTTGGCAACAAGAATTACAAAAAACAAAAAAGTGATTTTACCAATTGTCTTTTTTACAATCGGTGCGCATATCCTTTGGTGCTTCTGGTACCAGAAAATGATTTTTCCATATGCAGAAACTTCTCTTTGGTACTTAATAGATCGTTCAGGGCTTAGTTATCTCATTTATGGTATTTTCGGGGTCATCACAGCGAAGTATCAAGGGGAAATTTTTACTTTCTTGAAAAAGACGAGAGTGGCGCTATTTCTGTTGTTTCTTTTTATTTTTTGGCAGGCAGTCCAAGGGAATTTATTTGATGGAACACAGATGACACCGAACGATCTACCTTATTTGGATCCTCTTCAAAGTGCCTATAGTTTACTGATTATCGGGTTGGTTTTTTATTTGGGAACACAAGGAATAGCCAAAAAGATTCGTCTTTTACCAATAGTTAAATGGATAGCCACTTATGCGTATCGCAGTTATTTAGCGAATGTTTTTGTTTTTCAATTGGTCTTGAAACTGGTCCATCCGTTTTTAACCAATCAACCAGTCAGCTTGGTTATTCTTGTGTTGTATATGGGTACATTTGTTGGCTCGTTTGGGTTAACGGTTGTAGTCGAGTATTTTTTCAAAAGCATCTTTAAGTTGGGACGCCTTGTATCTGTATAGGGACATGTTCTTAAATAGAAATCATCGTCCAAAATCATGGGAAAGCATACTCAATTGTTACAAGAATTGTTACACTCTTTGAGGAATAAGTTCTGCTTATCCAATTAAATAGTAAGCTCAGTAAATAGTTAGGGGAGAAAGAATAAATGATAGGTCTTATTTTAACGGGACATGGGGTATTTTCAACTGGAATGCATCAATCAGTTAGTATGATTGCAGGAGAACAACCAAATATTCAGGCGGTCCCTTTTTTCAATGATACAGGGCTTGATGTATTAGAGTCAAACATTCGTAAAGCCGTTGACTCTATGCTGGAGACGTGTCCAGCAGTGGTCATTTTAACTGATCTTTTAGGGGGTACACCGTTTAGAATTTCAATGACTGTCGCAAGTAATTATCAAAATGTTGAAGTGTTAGCAGGAACAAATTTACCGATGGTTCTTGAAGGGCTTGCATTACGCACAATCAGCACGAACGTAGAAGATTTTGTTTCAATGGTCACAGATTCAGCCAGAGACGGGATTGTTCATAAAAAACTAGAACAACCACAAGCAACTACTCAAGAAGAAGCAGACGGAATCTAACCAATTAGAAAAGAGGAGGAAGCACTATGCCGAATATTTTATTAACAAGAATTGATAATCGCTTGATTCATGGTCAAGTCGCAACACAATGGAACGGTTCTTTAGGCGCCAACTTAATTTTAGTCGCAAATGATGCAATTTCTGAGGATACAATGCGCCAACAATTGTTAAACATGGCGGCCCCTGCAGAAGTACAAACCCGTTTTTTCTCCATTAAGAAAACGATTGAGGTCATTCATAAAGCCTCAGAAAGACAAAAGATTTTTCTGTTAGTTGATAATCCTGTTGATGCATTGCGCTTGGTAGAAGGTGGTGTGCCAATCGAAAAATTAAACATTGGTAATATGCATATGGAAGAAGGCAAAAAACAAGTAGCTACCGCTGTTGCGGTTAATAAAACAGATGTAGACGCCTTTAAAAAGCTACAAGAATTAGGTGTTAAACTTTCGATTCAACGTGTACCGTCAACGCCAGAAGAAAGTTTAGATGCATTATTTTCATAAAAAAGTAATGTTGGACAATAATTTTGAAGAGAAGAAGTGGGAAGAATGATTATTCAAAGTAAAAACGTATGGATTAACGAACAATTTCAACCAGCTCAAGTTGAAGTGTCAGAACAACGAATTGTTGCAATTCTACCGTACAATGAAAAAGCTGTCGACAAAGAATACGGAGAAAATCGCATTCTTCCAGGATTTATTGATATTCATGATCATGGTTGGCATGGTGGGGATGCCAATCATGCCAATCATGAATTTATCAAAGAGTGGCAAGCTTACCTTCCAGAAGAAGGGATTACAGCTTTTTTACCAACAACGTCAACCACATTTCCAAAAGACTTGGAACATTCATTTGAAGTGATTGGTTCATTTATTGAGGAAGACCAAGGAACCAACGGGGCACAAATCTTAGGGATTCATGCGGAAGGACCAATGATTTCTGAAGAATTTCGTGGCTCTCATAATCCAGAGTTATTAGTAAAACCATCCGTTGAGACATTTAAAAAATGGCAAGAGTTAGCAAAAGGGCACATAAAATTAATGACGTTGGCACCAGAAAATGATGTAGAGAATGCCTTGACTACATATTGTCATGAACATGATGTAGTCATTTCAATTGGCCATACGGCTGCAACCTATGAACAAGCAATGGCAGCTGTCGAAGCAGGTGCAAAAAGTTTTACCCATACGTTTAATGGAATGGAAGATATCAGTCACCGGAAACCAACCGCAGTAGTTGCTGCTTTGGATAGTGAAGAAACGTTTGCTGAAATTATTGCTGATGGGGTACATGTTGATTATTCATTAGTACGTGTGTTAGCCAAACTAAAAGGCAAGGACTATTTAATTGCTGTGACAGATTCTATCTGGGCCAAAGGATGTCAACCAGGCGTTTATCCAAAACCAGAAAAAGGGATCGAAATGGTTATTGATGAACAAAATGTGGTTCGTTTAGCCAATGGCAAGTTAGCTGGAAGTACGAACCATTTAAATAATATGGTTCGCAACCTTGTTGAAAAAGCATTACTTCCAGAAGTGATTGCAATTAATTCAGTCACGAAAAATCCAGCTCGTTTGTTGAATGTGAACGAATCTATGGGAGAAATCAAACTAGGGCTTTTAGGTAATTTTACAATTATTGATGAGAAATACGAAGTGCTAGAAACCTTAGTAAATGGTGAAACAGTTTATAAAAAGTAGACGAAGTCTAATAGGAGGAAAAAAATGTTAGTACAGGCAATTTTGGTAGGAATTTGGGCTGGGATAGCAGGGGTTGATAAGCTTGTCTTACAGACACATATTCATCGTCCGATTGTTACAGGGCTGATTGTTGGTTTAGTATTGGGAGATGTCAACACAGGGTTAATCACTGGGGCAACGCTAGAGTTAGTTTGGATTGGTGCAGTAGCAATCGGCGGTGCGCAACCACCCAACGTAGTAATTGGGGGAGTTATTGGAACAGCGTTAGCAATTATCACAAAATCTGACCCACAAGTGACCGTAGGGTTGGCTGTTCCTTTCGCAGTTGCAGCGCAAGCGTTAATTACCTTGTTATATACAGCGATGTCACCAATTATGCATAAATTTGATGCTTATGCAAAAAAAGCAGATACAAGAGGCATCGAAAGAATGTCTAGTTTTTTACCAATCGTTTTATTCATTTGTTATTTTTTTGTAGTATTTTTATGTATTTTCTTTGGTGCTGATAAAGCATCTAGTTTCATTTCTATTCTACCCGAATGGAGTATTCATGGCTTGAGCGTTGCAGGTGGTATGATGCCAGCAGTAGGTTTCGCCATGTTATTAAAAACGATGTGGGAAACATCCTACGCGCCGTTCTTTATTTTTGGTTTTGTTATGGCTGCCTATCTAGGATTAGATACATTAGCGGTTGCAGGTTTAGCTGTCGCAATTGCTTTATATGAATTTTACGCACAAAGAAATAATACAGTCACTGCATCAAATAATAATGGAGGGTTTGAAGAAGATGGCATCTGAAGAAACATATAATGATACGATATCCGAAAAAGTAATAACAAAAAAAGAGTTAAAAAAAATAATGTTCCGTTCGTATCTGCTACAATCTTCATTTAATTATGAAAGAATGCAAGCAGGCGGCTGGACCTACTCATTAATTCCAGGATTGAAAAAGATCCATCGTGATAAAGAAGATTTAGCTCTTTCTTTGGAAAATCATTTACAATTTATGAACACGAATCCACAATTGGTGACGTTCATGCATGGTGTGATTATTGCAATGGAAGAGTCAAAAGAATCACCAAAATCCATTCAAGCGATTAAAACAGCGTTGATGGGCCCGTTAGGCGGAATTGGGGATGCGCTATTTTATTTAACCGTTTTGCCGATTGCAGCAGCGATTGGTTCACAACTATCATTAGAAGGCAATATCTTAGGACCAATTGTTTTCTTGTTGTTATTTAATATTCCGTATATGGCTGCCAAAATTGGGTTAATTAATCTAGGTTATAAAATGGGTGTCAAAGCAATTTCAGTTTTAAGCGAAAGTACCAAAAAATTATCTCGTTCAGCAACAATTGTAGGAATTTCCGTGGTGGGTGCGTTGATTCCGAAGAGTGTACAATTAACGACAACTTTTGTTTTTTGCTTGAAAGATACTAAGTTAGACCTTCAAACACAATTGTTTGATACAATCATGCCCAATTTATTACCGTTAGTGTTTACGCTGTTTTGTTTTATTATGTTGAAAAAAGGACGCACGCCGATTGCTTTAATTATTTTTACTGTGATTTTTGGGTTGTTAGGTTCTTTAATCGGGATTATATAAAAAAGATTTGGAACAATAGCCAAAATCGCTATTGTTCCAAATCTTTTTCTAAATTTAATCGAGTGATTATTCTTTATACGCCCACTTGAAGTCGTATTTAGCACCTGTTGGATGATAAATAATTTCTTTCACGTTTGGTGCACGTAAGTGTGATTCTGCTTTTTGGTAAATTGGCACAACACCCATATCAGCAATTACTGTTTTTTCAGCGTTGATTAAATCTTCCCAGCGTTTTTCAGGATCGTTAACATCTGTAGTTTTGGACGCAGCAATGAATTTATCGTATTCAGGATTGCTGTAACGTCCACGGTTATTAGAAGTTGAGCTTTCTAATAAATCTAAGAAGTTAATTGGGTCTGAATAGTCGGCACTCCAACCACGAACAGCGATTTGGAAATCCCCTTTTAAGGTACGATCTAAGCGAACAGCCATAGGGACAGGCGTCACAGTTACTTTTAAGCCTTCCAAAGTATCAGACAGTGATCCTTGAAGATATTCGCCCATTTTTTTAGCGCCTTCAGAGTCGTCTACCATTAAATCAACCGTTAAGTTGGAAACACCAAGTTCTTGTTTCGCTTTGTTCCAGTATTCCACAGCTTTTTTCTTGTCGTATTTGACTAATTTGTCGCTACCAGCTTCTTTAACAAAGTCTTCACCCGTTTTTGGTGATTTCGCGACATCCACAGGGACGAAGCCTTGTGAAGGAAGAGAGCCATTGGCTAAAATGTTTTTAGCTAATGAATCGCGATCGATGGCATAAGACATAGCACGACGTAAGTTTGCGTTGGTCAATGGTGATTTTTCATCTGCTTGATTCATTTCTAAATAGAAAGAAGAAGCGGCTTTTAATTGGACCAAGTCAGGCGAGTTTTGCATTTGTTGGGCCAGTTCGCCAGATAAATACGTATCATCCACTTCACCAGTTTCATAAAGATTTAAGGCAGTTGGGGCTTCTTTCACCACGTTGATAGCGACTTTATCTAACTTGACAGTCTCTTTGTCCCAATATTCTTCATTTTTAGTTAGAGACCATTTAGTATCTGTTCCGGGACCATCAAACTCAGTTAGCGTAAACGGACCATTGTAGACTGCTTTATCGCTACTCTTTGTATAATCTTTACCAAAACGTTCAACGATATCTTGACGTTGCGGCAAGAAAGAAGGGAAAGCCAATAAATCGTCAAAATATGGTGTTGCTGTTTCTAAAGTGATTTCCAATTCATGATCATTGATTGCTTTAATGCCCAATTCTTCTTTAGGTAGTTCCCCTTTAGAAATTTTTTCAGCATTTTTTACTGGTTCAAACATGTAGGCATATTCTGAAGCAGTGGCAGGGTCCACTGTTCGTTGCCAACCGTAAACGTAATCTGCAGCAGTAACTGGTTTGCCATCAGACCATTTTGATTCTTCACGTAATTTAACTTTGTAAACTAAACCGTCTTCTGAAACAGTCGCTTTTTCGGCTGCACCAGCAGGCGCGGGTTTGTTGTCTTTATCTAAACGATAGATTCCTTCGTAGACATTATTTAAAGTGGTAAAACTCACTTCATCTGTCGCAAGGGACGGATCGGCACTAGGCATTTCTTGGGATTCAACCATTGTGTATACTTGGTTGTCGCTGCCGCCGTTGCTTGCTCCTTTATCGTCACTGCCACCGCCGCAGGCCGCTAAAGCTAAGCTTGATAATACAAGTAATGAAGTAAATAAAACAGATTTCTTCATTTGACACGCTCCTTTTCATTTTTAGCAATACTCTCAGTATAATGTAAAAATGAAAAGGAGAAATTAAAAAATCGTTAGAAATGATTATTCTTTTATCAATTTTTAAAAAATGTCTAATCTTTTTTATGAAAAAAGTGGACAAACGTTGATAAGTAAAGATTTGAGGTGATTTCCATACAGAAAACATTCGATTTTTGAGTATTTATTCATCATTGATTTGATTTTTTTGACATAAAATAAACATCCCTTTTACAAAAAACAAATGAGAAGAAAAAAAGATTGTTACAAAAGCAAATAAGTGCTTTTGTAACAATCTTTTTAATCTTTTAATCGTTGGATGTCAATGACAGTTCCTGTGTAGGCATCTGCAGTGAATTCGTATTGAACAATGCCGTCGTCTTCAATGCGGCAAATTCCTCCAGTATATGTTTTGGAGTGGATGGCGAATTTCCGCAAGGGCTTTTTCTCAAACTCAATCCACGAACCTTCAATCGGTCCTTCTTTTAAAAAAGCAGCTTTTACATTTTCTAAGACGAGATCAGCGGAGATTGTTTTTTTCTTATGGTAGAACAAGGTTGAGGCAATGCCGCCTACTAAACCAAGACCAACGCCTAGCGCTAAGCCGCCTTTAAAGTATGTCAACTCATTTTCTTCGTTCATTTGTATGACCTCCCTTGGTCGGTTTCTGCTTACTATTACTTTTGTCAGTATCACTCTTATTTTACCATAGAGAAGGGGCCGCTGAGAAATAAAAAAAGTTTTTCAATCATTCTTTTAGAGCATTCTCATTGTCACGTTTAAAAAGAGAAAGCGATGTGCATTTTCTAGTATTTGCGTTATAATAAGAGTGAAATCATATGAAAGGAGTACCTATTTTTATCGACAGGATAAAGTGACTTTTTAGAGAAAAAGTGACGCTTGGTTGGCGTAATTTCCAACAAATCAAAAGCAATAGGACATACATCTATGGAAGAAAAAACATTTCAACGAATCAAGGAATTAACTGAATTACAAGGAACCAGCGGATTTGAAGACGACATTCGCGCGTACATGAAAGAACATATCACCCCGTTAGTGGACGATGTTCAATATGATGGTTTAGGTGGTATTTTTGGGATTAAACGTTCAAAAGTGGAAGCAGCGCCACGCGTAATGGTAGCAGCTCACATGGACGAAGTTGGCTTCATGTTAACTCAAATTAACGATAATGGTTTATTCCAAGTGGTTCCTTTAGGTGGCTGGAATCCCTATGTTGTTTCAGCACAACGTTTTACGTTAAAAACAAGTAAAGGGAACTATCCATGTATTTCTTCATCTATTCCGCCACACTTGTTGCGTGGTACGAGTGGTCAAAAACAATTAGAAGTCTCTGATGTGTTATTTGATGCAGGATTCTCTTCAAAAGAAGAAGCTGAAAGCTTTGGTGTTCGTCCAGGGGATTCCATTGTTCCACAAACAGAAACGATTAAAACAGCCAATGGCAAAAATATTATCAGTAAATCATGGGATAACCGCTATGGTTGTACGTTGGTATTAGATGCATTGGAAACGTTACAAAATGAAGAATTAGGCCACACATTAATTGCTGGAGCAAACGTACAAGAAGAAGTTGGTTTACGTGGTTCTAAACCATCTGTTCATAAATTTAATCCAGATATCTTCTTTGCGGTGGATTGTTCAGCGGCAGATGATATTCACACGAAAAAAGGGACATATGGTCATTTAGGTGAAGGAACGTTATTACGGATTTTCGACCCAGGTTTGATCACATTGCCTCGCTTACGTGAATATTTATTAGATACAGCTGCGACACACAATATTCCGTATCAATATTTTGTTTCTAAAGGCGGAACGGATGCTGGGGCAGCGCACACAACTAATAACGGTGTACCAAGTACAGTCATCGGCGTTTGTGGTCGTTACATCCATACGCATCAAACAATGTTTAGTATTGCGGATTATGAAGCAGCGCGGGAAATGTTGTTACAAGCATTACGTGGCTTGGATAAATCAACAGTTAATACAATTGTTTACGGAAAGTAGAGGATGTTTAAATGATTTATCCCAATTCATTAGAAGAACTAGCAACTTATGTTGAAAAAGGTAAAAATGTTTTCTTCTTTACTGCTGATTGGTGCGGAGACTGTCGTTTCATTAAACCAGTCATGCCTGAAATTGAAGAAGCATTTCCAGCGTTTCAATTTATCGAAGTTGACCGTGATCAGTTTATTGACGTGGCTGCCGAGTGGAATATTTTTGGTATTCCGAGTTTTGTCGTAATTGAAAACGGTCAAGAATTAGGACGCTTAGTAAACAAAGACCGAAAAACAAAAGAAGAAATCAGTGCATTTTTAACTAGCTTAGGCTAAAATTTTCATGAACCAGAGGAACCATTAAATTAAGAGAGAATCAGCTGGACAAAAGGGCGTTCTGCGCAAGGGTCCTAAATTCATTTTTGACTCTAATTTCTTAGTCAAAGAAGCCTTTTAGATCAGCCTCCATCGGGAAGGTGACGAAAATGGAAGAACAAATGTATAAAAATATTCTTGTCGGCGTAGACGGTAGTGATCAAGCTAATTTAGCTTATGAACGTGCAATTGAGGTTGCTCGTCGAAACGGAAGCCGAGTCATTGTTGCAAATATTTTAGAAAATCAAGTGTATACAATGATGGGGTATTCGACGTTAAATGATCAATTAATTGATCAAGAAACAGCTGCTGCGGAAGAATTAATGGCCGATTGTAAAAAGTATGCTGAAAGCGTTGATTTTCATAATGTTGAAACAGTTACCATGTTTGGTTCACCCAAAGAAGTCATGAGTCATGAATTACCTGAAAAATACAATGTTGATTTAATTATGGTGGGACAATCAGGATTAAACGCAGTCGAACGCGTGGTCATGGGAAGCGTCAGTAGCTACATTATTCGCCAAGCCCCTTGCGATGTCTTAATTGTTCACTCTGAAGAAAAATAAGTAAAAAAAGTTATTGATTGAATAGAGAGTTGACCCTACGTTTCTTTTGTTTTTTCAAAGGATCAGCGGCTTGTCACTCAAAATTGAGGACTTGGAGAATAAGTCGTAGCGACATATTTTCCAAGTCTTTTAGTTTTTCGACAAAAAAGTATGCACAATGGGTCAATTTTTGATAAGATAAGACAGGAAAACGACAGAGGAGGAACAGAAATGATTTTTGCATATAACAAAGAACACGTTGGCGATGTCTTACTTGTCATCGTTGCGGACGATCAAGGGGCGGAAAACCAAGTGAAACGTGTCGGCGATGTGGCACGTGTAAGTTTAGTTGAGGCGCCAGAAACGGTGGTAGCTTGGAATATTTTCAATGCTTCAGCGCTTCTAGGTGACATTAATGGCACCGGCCAAGTAACTTTAACAGACGAACAAATTGAAAAAGTCAATACAGCGATTAAAGATGCGGGATTTTCAGAAACCCTTGAAAAAGACGACACTCCTAAAATTGTGGTTGGCTTTGTCAAATCATGTAAAAAACACCCAGATTCAGATCATCTATCTATCACACAAACAGAAGTAGACAACGGCGAAATCTTACAAATTGTTTGTGGCGCACCGAACATCAAAGCAGGACAAAAAGTAGTTGTGGCCAAACCAGGCGCAATGATGCCTGATGGTTTAATGATTTGGCCAGGGGTTTTACGTGGGGAAGAAAGTTTTGGAATGATTTGTTCAGCAAAAGAATTACGTTTACCAAATGCACCAGCTAAAAAAGGAATCTTAGAATTGCCTTTTGATGCAGAAGTTGGTTCTGCATTTGCGGTAGGAGAATAAAAGAAAGAAACGACCTGTTGTTTGAACAACAGGTCGTTTCTTTCTTTTATTGATTGCTGCGATTATTTTGTTGTGTTAAAGCTGATTTATCAATGGTTAAATCGATGGTTGCTTTCATTTCTTTAGAACCACGATAATAAGTCACTTCCATTTTATCGCCAACTTTTTTCTTGTAAAGCGCGCTTTGTAAATCTGTAGTAGAGCTTACGTCTTGGCCGTCAACTTTCGTGATAACATCGTATTTTTCCAATCCAGCCTTTTCAGCAGGGGTCGCTGCTTCAACACCACGAACCACTACGCCAGTTTTTACAGAAGCTGGAATTTTTAAAATTTGTTCTTGTTGTTGTGAAGAGATACCTGTTAAATCAGACATCGTAATCCCTAGAGCTGGCCGCGTCACTTTACCATCTTTTTCTAATTGGTTGATAATGTTGACTACGTCATTACTTGGAATGGCAAAGCCCATCCCTTCAACGCTCACTTGACTAGTTGATTGCACAATTTTTACTGAGTTAATGCCAATGACTTGTCCTTCAATATTGATTAGTGGACCACCAGAGTTTCCTGGATTAATGGCAGCATCGGTTTGAATGGCATTAATATTGATGGTTTCACCAGACTCGTTTTTATTGGTAATATTTCTATTCACAGAAGAGATGATTCCTTGTGTGACAGAGTTAGCATAATCAGAGCCTAGAGGGGAACCAATTGCAATAGCAGGCTCACCGACTGTGATTTTACTAGAATTTCCAAACTCAGCGACTTGATCAACTTTGTCGGAAGAAATTTTAATCACGGCTAAATCCGTATAAGCATCGGTTCCGACTAATTCGCCTTTCACTTTGGTACCATCAGATAAAACAACTTCCAATCCTTGTGCTTTATCTACGACGTGGTTATTTGTCACGACATAAGCCGTTTTACCATCTTTCTTATAAATAACCCCACTACCTTCACTAGCTGCTTCTAAATCGTTACCATTGTTGCCGGAAGAGTCTTGTGTACCTTCATTCCCACCGAACAATCCCCCAAAAGGATCATCTGCCGAAGAATTGTTGCTAGCACTTTGCATATTAATGACAGAAACCACAGAATTTTGAACTTTTTTCACGGCTTTTGTGACATCGCTAGAAACATTGTAACTCACATTGCTGACTTTTGTGTTGCCGTGATTAGTGGACGTCGTCGCTGCATTATTTCCGCCGTTGGGTGTGGGAATAATCCCAGAATAAGCGCCTCCTAGAATAAGGGCGCCACCAAGTAAGCCGCCAGCTAAACCAATCCCAAATTTTTGCAATAAACTTTTTTTATCTGAATTAGGTGTAACATCTTTTCGTTGCATAAAATAACCTCCCAATAAGTGCATCTGAATTTTCTATATTAAGTATATCTGTTTCCTACTCCTTTAGTCTATCGAATAGCTTTGAATTTTTTATGAACAACTTAGGGAAAAATTACAGAAAAAATACGAATGAAAAAGTTATACACAGAAAAATGTGAACAAATCGGGAATAACTCTGTGTACAGTTTTTAGAAAAGTTATCCACAGAATGTGGATAATGTGGACAAATCAGTGGCGAATATGTGTTTGTATTGAAAAAGCTGTTAAATAAAGTAATTTTTTAGTTTGTTCTGTGGATAACTCTGTGTATATGTGTATAAGTATGTGGAAACGTTGTGGAAAGTAGCCAAACTTCGTGCTAAAATAAGAAAGAAGAGAAAACGAGAAAGTAGTGGAATAGGTGAAAATTAAACTAGTAACAGTCGGAAAACTGAAAGAAAAATACCTGATTCAAGGCATTAATGAATATCTGAAACGTTTAAATAGCTATGCCAAGATGGAAATCATTGAAGTACCAGATGAAAAAGCCCCGGAAAAACTCAGTGACGCTGAAATGCTTCAAGTCAAAGAAAAAGAAGGCCAACGTATTTTGGGGAAAATTAATGACAACGAATACGTCTTTGTTTTAGCCATTAATGGCAAACAATTATCTAGTGAAGAATTTTCAAAAGAAATTGAACAATTAGGGATTAGTGGCAAAAGTAATCTAACCTTTGTCATTGGTGGCTCCTTAGGTCTCAGTGATTCAGTCCTTCAGCGAAGTAACCAACAAATTTCTTTTGGCCGCTTAACTTATCCACATCAGTTAATGCGTTTGGTATTAGTGGAACAAATTTATCGCGGTTTTCGGATTATGAAAGGGGAACCGTATCATAAATAGGAAGTAGGCTGGTTGCTCAGTAAGTTCTATGAATCAAGTCATTGCTTGAAAAATATATGAAGTAAAATATCTTTAGTCTGTTTGTTTGATAGAAAATAAAAAAATTCAATCAAACTGGATTGAGAGAAACGTTACCGTTCAAACAATAAATAAAAATGAGAGGAATGGCAAAAAACAATGGTCATTCCTCTCGTTTTTTTTAAAATTGTCCGATTGTTGTGCCTCAGAAATAGGTTCAGCACCCATAATTATTATTTTAAAATGAGAAAAAATTAAGGGATTATCATAAAAATCAATATTTTTAACGTGAAAAGTTGAATAAGCTCTTTAATGAAGAAAACGCTATTGACAGTAACCAAAAATTACCTTAAAGTGAAAGCGTAAACATGTATAATATTTCATGTGACTAGGGAAAACTAGGCATGAAAAGTCTGTCTGAAGTAATTACTTTAGGTTGTCTTTTCATGCCTAATTTTTATATAGAATACTTAGTAGAGGAGGAAGTTGATTAAATTATCAGAAAAAAGTGTTTGGAAAAGTCGGATTGGTTGCTTAAAAATAGAAAGATATGGGGAAAAATATGATTAAAAAAATAATAGTCGTTGTTGCTTTCATGCTTACAGGCTTCTCGCTAACTGCGATGAGTGCCTCTGCAGAAGAAATAACTGATTTATTTTTACAAAAAGAAGTGACATATTCTGGTGTAGAAGGAGGAAAAATTGGAGAGAATTGGAAATACCCTCAATTTGTTGGCGAAAAAGCTGTCGATGGCGATGAAACAACACGCTGGTCCGCTGATAAGCAAGATGAACAATGGTTAATTGTTGATTTGGGTGAAGTAAAAAACATTGGCGAACTCGTTTTACAGTTGCATGCAGAAAGTCCTGTGTATGAAATCTTAGTTTCAACAGATGGTGAAAGCTATCAATCTATCTTTAAAGAAGAGAATGGGCAAGGCGGCCAACCTACTAAAAAATATATTGATGGCAATAATGTCCAAGCACGTTTTGTAAAATATCAGCAGATGAAAATGTGGCAACACACAAATAAGCAATTTTACAGTTCAAGTATTATTTCGTTTGAAGCATATGAAAAAAAACGACTGCCAGAAGCGATTAAACTTTTAACAGAGAACCTGACTATTAGTGAAAAAAGAAAGCAACAGCTAGCCTTTGAAGTGTCACCAGCTGGAGTAGATATCACAGAGGATCAGATTGAGTGGTCAAGTAGTGATCCTACTGTTGTGACGGTTGACCAAACGGGTAATTTAACAGCAGTTAAGAGTGGTGAAGCGAAAGTAACAGTCAAAATTAAAGGAACAGAAATTAGTGATACAATTCCTGTGACTGTTGTAGCAGAAAATAAACAATATGCGGAAATGCGAGCAAAATGGAAAATGCGATTGTTGGGTACTACGCAGTATGATAACGATACAGATGTGCAACAGTATCGTGCCCAGATTGCTACGGAGAGTTTAGCATTGTGGCAAACGCTTAATCAAGCAGCAGATCGTGGGTATCTGTGGGAACGAAAACCATCGGATACAGTGTCTGCTGATTACACGACTCAATTTACCAATATTAAAAAATTAGCGTTAGGCTACTATGAACCATCAAGTGAGCTTTTTGAAAAACCAGAAGTTTATGATGCGATTGTTAAAGGCATTGAATTTATGATTGATACAAAAAAATACAATGGAACGTATTACACAGGTAACTGGTGGGATTGGCAAATTGGTTCCGCGCAGCCGCTAACAGATACATTGATTTTATTACATGATGACCTATTGAATACAGATGCAGAAAAATTAAATAAATTTACTGCTCCGCTGATGCTGTATGCAAAAGATCCAAACATACAATGGCCAATTTATCGTGCAACAGGGGCTAACTTAACAGATATTTCAATCACCGTTTTAGGTACTGGACTTTTGTTAGAAGATAATCAACGCCTAGTACAAGTACAAGAAGCTGTTCCGTCCGTTTTAAAAAGTGTTTCCTCTGGTGATGGCTTATATCCTGATGGTTCCTTGATTCAACATGGTTATTTTCCGTACAACGGCAGTTACGGGAATGAGTTGCTAAAAGGGTTTGGACGAATTCAGACTATTTTACAAGGTTCCGACTGGGAGATGAATGACCCTAACATTAGTAATTTATTTAATGTTGTTGATAAAGGTTACTTACAATTGATGGTAAATGGAAAAATGCCATCGATGGTTTCTGGTAGAAGTATTTCCAGAGCGCCAGAAACGAATCCTTTTACTACAGAGTTTGAATCGGGTAAAGAAACAATAGCTAATTTAACCTTAATTGCAAAATTTGCACCAGAAAATTTAAGAAATGACATTTATACATCTGTCCAAACGTGGCTTCAACAAAGTGGGTCATACTATCATTTCTTTAAAAAACCAAGAGATTTTGAAGCGTTAATTGACTTGAAAAATGTGGTGAATAGTGCGTCACCTGCCCAAGCGACACCAATGCAATCTTTAAATGTATATGGTTCGATGGATCGAGTCCTACAGAAAAATAACGAATATGCGGTGGGGATCAGTATGTATTCACAACGTGTCGGAAACTATGAATTTGGGAATACGGAAAATAAAAAAGGCTGGCATACAGCAGACGGCATGCTTTATTTATACAATCAAGACTTTGCTCAGTTTGATGAAGGATACTGGGCAACGATCGATCCATATCGATTACCAGGAACGACAGTTGACACAAGAGAATTGGCAAATGGTGCTTATACAGGGAAACGCAGTCCCCAGTCATGGGTAGGTGGCTCAAATAATGGACAGGTTGCCTCTATAGGAATGTTTTTAGATAAAAATAATGAAGGAATGAACTTAGTTGCTAAAAAATCTTGGTTCTTATTAGATGGTCAAATCATTAATTTGGGAAGTGGCATTACTGGTACGACAGATGCTTCGATTGAAACAATCCTCGATAATCGGATGATTCATCCACAGGAAGTGAAGCTTAACCAAGGTTCAGACAAAGATAATTCTTGGATTAGTTTAAGCGCAGCGAATCCATTGAATAACATTGGCTATGTTTTTCCTAATTCAATGAATACGCTTGATGTTCAAATAGAAGAACGCTCTGGTCGCTACGGAGATATTAACGAATACTTTGTTAATGATAAAACCTATACAAATACATTTGCTAAAATTAGTAAAAATTATGGCAAGACTGTTGAAAATGGTACTTACGAATATTTAACAGTGGTTGGGAAAACGAATGAAGAAATCGCAGCTCTTTCTAAAAACAAAGGCTATACTGTTCTAGAAAATACAGCAAACTTACAAGCCATTGAAGCAGGTAATTATGTCATGATGAATACATGGAATAATGACCAAGAAATTGCAGGACTGTATGCGTATGATCCAATGTCGGTTATTTCAGAAAAAATTGATAACGGTGTTTATCGCTTAACTCTTGCGAATCCTTTACAAAATAATGCATCCGTTTCTATTGAATTTGATAAGGGCATTCTTGAAGTAGTCGCAGCGGACCCAGAAATTTCTGTTGACCAAAATATTATCACTTTAAATAGTGCGGGGTTAAATGGCAGCTCGCGTTCAATCACAGTTAAAACAACTCCTGAAGTAACGAAAGAAGCGTTAGAAAAATTAATTCAGGAACAAAAAGAACACCAAGAAAAAGATTACACCGCAAGCAGCTGGAAAGTCTACAGCGAAGCATTGAAACAAGCACAAACTGTGGTAGATCAAGCAACATCAACGCAAGCAGAAGTAGACCAAGCAGAAGCAAAACTACGCTCGGCAGTGAAGCAATTGGCAAAAGTGCCAACTAAAGAAGTAGATAAAACCAACTTGTTGAAAATCATCAAAGAAAACGAGAAAAACCAAGAAAAAGACTACACCGTAAGCAGTTGGAAAGCCTACAGCGAAGCATTGAAGCAAGCACAAACTGTAGCAGATCAAGCAACAGCAACACAAGCAGAAGTAGACCAAGCAGAAGCAGAGCTACGCTCGGCAGTGAAGCAATTGGTAAAAGTACCAACTAAAGAAGTAGATAAAACCAACTTGTTGAAAATCATCAAAGAAAACGAGAAAAACCAAGAAAAAGACTACACCGCAAGCAGTTGGAAAGTCTACAGTGAAGCATTGAAGCAAGCACAAACTGTGGCAGATCAAACAACAGCAACGCAAGCAGAAGTAGACCAAGCAGAAGCAGAGCTACGCTCGGCAGTGAAGCAATTGGCAAAAGTGCCAACGAAAGAAGTAGATAAAACCAACTTGTTGAAAATCATCAAAGAAAAAGAGAAACACCAAGAAAAAGACTACACCGCAAGCAGCTGGAAAGTCTACAGCGAAGCATTGAAGCAAGCGCGAACTGTGGCAGATCAAACAACAGCAACGCAAGCAGAAGTAGACCAAGCAGAAGCAAAACTACGTTCGGCGGTGGAGCAATTAACATTGAAAAATAGTGGGGAAAATAAAAAGGAGCAAAAAAATGGAGGGGATAATGGACACTTAAATACTAGTGCGGGAGTTGATCAAACTGGTACGAAACAAGTTAAGCCATCAAGCCAAGGTGGTTTCAGAAAAGCTAGCCAATTTTTACCGAGCACAGGAGAAAAGAAATCAATCGCGCTTGTGATTATTGGCCTTCTAGTTATCGCCAGTGGGTGTCTTTTAGTTTTTCGTAAAAGTAAATCGAAGAAGTAAAAAATTACGGATTCACTAAAAACATAATAAAAAAGCAGACTTCCATACAAGAAGTCTGCTTTTTCATTAATTACTCCGCTTCTGCATTTTGCAAGTCAGCGACATCAGTCAGATAAGTGGCTTCATCCAACAAATCTTCCGAATGTGCGACATAAATCGCAGTGGCGCTATCACCAACCACGTTTAGGCTAGTAACGAGCATTTCGATTGGACGATTAATGGCTAAAATCAATGAATACGTCGCAATCGCAATCTCATTGTTATAGTTTAAACCAGTTAAAATAGTGAAAAGGATAATTCCGCCAGCGCCAGGTGCCGCCGGTGTACCAATAGATGACATTAAAGCTAAAATGGCAATCAAGGCAATATTAGCTGGTGTCACTTCATAACCAGCTACGCCCGCCACAAAAATAGCCGCAATTACTTGCATAATCGCTGTGCCGTTCATATTAATAGTCATTCCTAACGGCAAGACAAAGGCGGCAACATCATTGTCGACACCTAACTCTTCAACCGTCGTTTTTGTATTTAACGGTAAAGTGGCTGCCGAAGAAGAAGTAGAAAATCCAAAGACCACAACTTTCATAATCTTTTTAATAAAAGGAACAGGATTTAATTTTGTCGCAAATAAGATAAATAATGGGTAACCGATCATCAAAAAGGCTAAGAGCGTCGCTGTCGTTGTTACGACGTAGACTAACGCTGGTTTTAAATAATCAATCCCGTAAGAAGCAAACGTCCGAACTAACAACATAAAGACGGCAATAGGAGCAAATTTAGTAATTACAAAGGTTAAAAATAACGTGACCATCGCATTGACTTCTTCAATTAATTTTTTGAAAACACGAATTTTATCCCCTAATGCATTAATACATAAACCAGTAATCACTGCCAACACAACAACAGCTAAAATCGCACCATTGTCGCTAAACGCAGAACCGATATTTTTCGTGACAGCATTGACAATCACCATTAATGGGTTGCCGCTCGTACTTACTTCGACAGGAGATAGCGTTTCAGATAACGACACATTAAAAGCGCCAGTTAAATATACGCTATAGCCCACAATTCCAGCCGTTAATAGAGCAATCAGTGACATCGATAAAAAGCCAAAAATCGTTTTATAAGAAATTCGTCCTAATTTTTGCGTATCGGTAATATGACAAATGGCTAAAGTAATTGAAGTAAAGACCATCGGCACAATCACTAATTGTAGGCCGTTGATAAATAGTTGACCAATAATATAGAAAAGCCCAATCGCAGATTGTCCTTTTTCAGGATCTGAAATATCTTGGAAAAGAATCTGATTGATTGTCTGCCACACAGCGCCTTGATTGCTGCGAATAAGGTGCTCTCTTAAAAATAAAAAGCCGAGCCCAACGATTAAACCTCCCACCAATGAAATCACCATTTTTTTGGTAAATGAGATACCTTTCACTTCACGTTTTTTCTTTTCCACTTTGTTGCCTCCCAAATAAATTGATTAAGCACCGCGCAAAAAAAGCCTTGCACACAAAAAAAGGGCAAGACATCTCGTATCATTCACTATACAAAAATACAGAATTTTACAGAACTTTGCCTTGTTAGCCTCTCGGACTATCTTAAAGGTACTTTTCCACATACTAAGGGAAACTACGAGAATTGTCAATTCTTTTTTACTTAGGGAAGTGTTATTTTTGAAGAAAGAAAGTGATCTTTACCCTTTCCGCAGATACCGCAGCCAAAAAAGAACTACAACGGATTCTTTTGCAGTATAATAGAAAATAGAAACGAAAGAACAGGCACCAACACAAAGGAGGTATTTTTATGAAAGTCACTCAACTTTCTAGTGAAACCCTTGACCGAGCGCACGAACGTTTTGAAGAAACACTTGCGCAAATGACCGTTGCCGAAGCAAACACGATGCCCGCATCATTAATTAAGTCTGTTACTTGGCTGATGTGGCACACAGCCAGAGAATTAGACCTACAAATTTCCGCACTTAATCATAGTGAACCGTTATGGCTTAGCCAACACTGGACAGAAAAATTTGCCTTGGATTTGCCAGATGAGACAGAAGACTGGCATCACACACCAGAAGAAGCGGCGAAAGTCGTGGTGGCAGAAAAGCAATTGCTTAGTGACTATTTGGCTGCTAGTGTGGCACTTACCAAAAGCTATTTAGACCAAATCAAAGAAGAACAATTGTCAGACGTGATTGATAAAAATTGGACCCCGCCGGTGACTAGACAAGTCCGTTTAGTTTCAGCGATTGATGATGCAGTGATGCATTCTGGGCAAGCCGTTTATACACGAAGGTTAGTCATTGGAAAATGATAAATAAGCAAAAACAGAGCCTGGGCCAAAAATCACTTTGGATTTTTGGCCCAGGCTTAAAAATTGATAAACGGCGGGGACAGAAGCAACTCCTTCGGAAATAAGCCGAAATTCTCCAAAAATTAAAGAACAATTTTCGGAAATTCCTTCTTATTTCTCGGAGTTAAACACTTCTGTCCCGACCTCTTATTGAGAGAAAAAATACATAAAAATAATGAACGAAGGACTGTCCACTTTTTCCCTAGTTGAAACGTTGTATAAGTGAAAGGAGCAATCAGATGAAAAAGGAGGCAAATTTTGACGAAGTACTATTTTCTTTGGGGCAAGAAGTCATCCAAGTCTTGATTCGCCGAGGAGCAAGTCTTGAAGATGCACAAGATGCAGTGTCGCAAACGTATACAACGATTTTTTCAATATTACCTGAAATTACATCAGAAAATCTACGCCCGTGGTTTTTCCGAGTAACATTTAATTACTACATTACGATGTATCGAAAAAAGAAACGAGAACGCACTTTTGTGGCAAACAGCCATCCTGTGCAATCAATAGAAAAAATGGAAGGGCAAGAGTTATTATTATTGATTGATTCCTTAAAAGATGAGGAACAAGAACTATTGCTTTTGAAATATTATTATCAATTATCGTATGCCGAGATTGCGTTGATTTTAGAATTATCTGTTGAAAATGTTCGCAAAAAATTGTATCGCACACGTCAAAAATTAAAAAAAGAACTGGAGGAATAGAAGTGGATTTAAAAAAAAGTATTCGTAAAGCGAAAAGAAAACAATTTATCGTGATTGGTGCCATAACCGTTGTTAGTTTTGCTGTATTGTTTGTCGGTTTTTTTGTGGGAATGGATAAACTTTCGACGAAAAACTATCATACCCTACTAGAAGTAATTAATGATCAAGAAATGATTGCTTCACCAAACACTCAATTAGATTCCCAAGTAATTGCTAATAGTTCGCCTTTTGGGGGCGAAGTTGTGACCAATCGTTCAAAAAATATTGATGGTTACACGGTGGAGTGGAGTAATTTACGTAGCAGATATAGCTTTTTCAAAAATTCGATTGACTGGAATGAAGCCTATCCTGGCTGGTACCATTCGGACAAAAATTCCTATGAATACAACCGACAAACCAAGCAGAAAGTGGCAACTTTTTATAACCCAGCGATTACCAATTACTATGATGATGTTAAAAACGAATTAAGTGAATTAGATAAAATGGAAAACCAAGTAGCGGAAGTGGCGATTTCTTTTGATAAACCTTATCCATATGAAGAAGTCCGCAAAATGTTACCGAGCAATGTCAACTTAGTTTGGCTTTATGTTTACTCCGAAACGGTTAATGAAGCAGAAGGTTCTTCTGGTACGCTGCCTTATGGTTTTCAATTAAGCATGGACGATCAAAATGAAATATTTGATCCTGAAAACGACAAGCAACACTTTTTTGAAACCTTAGAAAAATCCCCGTTGTTTGCTGACAACCAAGAAGGCCAAAAGTTTATCCAACAAAATAAAAATAAAAAAGTCGAAAAGTTACCTATTTGGGGAGTCATGCTCACCGGACAAACCAAAAATTTCAAAGCCTTACAAAATGAACCTTTTGTTCGTGGTGCTTCAATTGGCGTGACCGCACCTATCGTTCCTTATATTCAGCCAGAGAAATAAACATTCTTCCAAACTCTAAGCCTTCCGACTGATTTTGCTTCAACGATATTGTCAGTAAAAATAGAAAACGTTATAATAGAATGGATCACAGGAAGTGCTTCTACAATGCGTGGGAGCACTTTTTTTACTTATCTATGAGGAGGGCAAGTGAATGTTTTTTAATTTTATTGGGTTAACGTTATTTTTTGGTATCGGGATCTTAGTTGCGAATGGCGCCAACATTGTAGCGAATAAAGGGAAAAAGAGTAAGGGGACCATTCTATTAATGGCGATTGAATTGCTCTTGTTAGGTATCTTTTTATTTGTGACTTTGCCAAGTAAAAATCTTTCAACCGTGTTATGGATTAATCTGATTGGCGCAGTGATTGCTAGTGGGGTGTTATTAAGTACACGCTTAGCTAGTAAAGTCGAAGTTCCTGGTATCCAAAAGGGCCGCAAAGAAGTAGGGAAGAATACCAACAAAACGGCTAACAAAGACTGGTCTGGCAAAATTTTGGGTGTTGCCGTTGTGGCAATGATTTTGTTGACCATTGTCAGTAGTATTACCAGAATTTCTTCTATTGATGAAATTTATCAAACGATTCCTTTAAAAACGGAAGAAAAAGCTGAAGTTTTAACTTCGGCGAAAGAAACACCCATTGCGATTGCACCACAAACGGCGAAACGAAAAATGTTACAGAAATTTTCTGTCATTCCCAATTCCAATATGTTTACTTTGGATGGTATAACGGCACAAGTCGTCAATGGCGAGTATGTTTATGTAGCAACAGTCGAATTTAATGGCTTCTTTAAATGGCTAAAACTGGGGGAAGTACCTGGCTATTTCATCATTAGTGCGACAGATATCAACGCACAGCCAGAATTTGTAGAAAAACCAATTGTTTATACTCCTTCAGCTTACTTTGGCAAAGATGCCGCACGAAAAATTTACTCCGCTTATCCAGGTTATGCAGCAACTGGCACAATCAATTTAGAGCTGGACGACCAAGGGAATCCTTACTATATTCAAACGCTTTACAAAGAGTATGGGGTTTCTGGTCGCATGCACTATAATGAATTTAAAACGGCGGTATTAAATGCTACAACAGGAGAAGTTAACGTTTATGACAGTCAAAAAGCCCCAAGTTTCGTTGATGCGCCGATTACTAGCTCAGCGGCGAATAGCTTAAATGAATTCTTTGGTCGTTACAGTCAAGGCTGGTGGAACCAGACAATGTTTGGTGCCAAAAAAGATGTTAAAATTCCAACTGAAAATGGTATTTATGCATCAGGACAAATTACGCCGATGATGAACAAGGAAGGGAACCAGTTGCTTTATTTTACGGACTTTACAAGTAGTGAAAAAGACCAAGATTCCGCTTTAGGTTATTCCTTAATCAATGCCCGAACAGGCCAAGTTACGTATTATCGTGATACTAAAGTCGGCATTATGGATAGTGATGGCGCCATTTCTATCGCTTCAAAAATTTATCCAGAAAAGAAATGGAAAGCTAGTATGCCAGTCCTTTATAACATTGATGGCGTGCCAACGTGGATTGTTTCGTTAATGGACAGTAAAGGGATTTTCAAAAAATATGTCTATATAAACGCCGTAGATAATGATATTGTGATTGATGCAGACACGGCACAAGGCGCATTAGACGCTTATCGAATTGAGTTAGTAACCAAAGGAAGCAACAATGAAAATACAGACAAAGCCAACTTGAAAACGATGCAAGGTAAAGTAGCTCGTGTCTCAGTAGTAGCTGGGGAAGCGCAAACGGTAGTTTCATTTTTACTAGAAGATGAAAAAACCATTTTTAGCGTAACAACTAATAACAGTCCGCTGGCGCTATTCCTAAAAGAGGGCGACCAAGTGACATTTAAAGCCGTAGTGACTGAAAATGCTAAAGCAGCGAATGTTGAAGAATTGAAAATTGCAGGATTAAACTAAGAGGTCGGGACAGAAGTGTTTAACTCCGAGAAATAAGAAGTAATTTCCGAAAATTGTTCTTTAATTTTTGGAGAATTTCGGCTTATTTCCGAAGGAGTTGCTTTTGTTCCCGCCGTTTATCAATTTTTAAGCCTGGAACAAAAATCCAAAGTGATTTTTGTCCCAGGCTCTCTTGGAAAAGAAGAAAAATCCACTTATTTCTGCTATGATAAGAGAGAAAAAGAATACGAAGGAGCTTCGCCCATGCGCAACATAAAATTAACCATTGAATACGATGGTAAAAGATACTCAGGTTGGCAACGACTAGGTAATTCAGAGAAAACGATTCAAGGGAAAATTGAAAGTATTTTAACACAAATGACAGGTGAACCGATTGAAATTATTGGCTCAGGCAGAACGGATGCCGGCACACATGCACGTGGTCAAGTAGCGAATTTTAAAACGACTAGTTCACTAACAACAACCGAAATGTTATCCTTTTTAAATCGATATTTACCTGGCGATATTGTTGTTAAAGAAGTTACAGAAATGCCTGAACGTTTTCATGCACGGTATAACGCCACAGGCAAACAATACAGCTACTATGTTTGGAATAGCCCAATTCCTAATGCCTTTGAACGGTATCATAGTTTTCACTTTCCCAAAGCGTTGGATCAAGAAAAAATGGAACAAGCTTGCCAAAAATTAATAGGGACCCATGATTTTATTGGTTTTTCAGCATTGAAAAAAACCAAAAAATCAACTACTCGAACGATTGAAAAGATTACGATTGAAAGAAGCGGCGAAATGTTACAGTTCACTTTTGTGGGCAATGGTTTCTTGCATAAAATGGTCCGCATCCTCGTTGGGACACTTTTAGAAATTGGTGCAGGCACCAAAGAATTAGCGATAATTGACGAATTATTCGCAACAAAAGTCCGAGAAGGCGCAGGTGAAACGGCTCCGGCACAAGGGTTATTTTTAGATGAAGTGTATTATAAATAACAAAAAAATAAATTTTCTTTAACCACACCAATTAAAAAGTTGAACTTCATCTAAAAAGTGCTAACGTTAAGAAGAGATTAACAATAGAAAGAGGTCATTTTTTTGCTATCTTTACTTATTTCTGTCAAAAAACTATTTTCATCTTTTTTAGGTATCTTAAAAAAAGAAGATACTCGTGCCTTGTTCTTTTTACTGGCAACCACGTTGTTGAGTGGGACTATTTTTTATTCAACAGTGGAAAAATTGTCGCCATTAGATTCGTTATATTTAAGTTTCATGACGTTAACCACGATTGGTTATGGAGATGTGCATCCAGTTACTGACTTGGGAAAAATTTTCACCATGGTTTATGCTACAGTAGGCTTGGGGATTATGGCTATGTTTATTTCGGTCGTAGCAAAATCTTACTTGTATTCTAAACAAAGTCATCACCACCATCACCATAAAAACAAAGAACATTCAGCGGAAAAGTCTTCAGAAAAATAGACGAAATTGAGGAGTTGACCAAGTGTTTCTCGAAAAATGAAAGTTTTTTGAGAAACACTCTTTTTTTATCTTAATAATTATGGTAGTATGTCCCAAACTGTATTTTATTTTAAAGGAGCGTGAAGTGAATGGTCAAAGCGATTCGGAAATTATCGTTAATTCAAAAAATCATGATAGGGATTGTGATTGGAACCACCTTGGGTTTCTTGGTGCCTGAATGGACCTTCATCAGCGTTCTTGGTGAATTGTTTGTGGGCGCCTTAAAAGCAATTGCGCCGATTTTAGTTTTTGTCTTAATTATTGCGTCGCTAGCCCAACAAAAGGCTGGGGCGAAAACATATGTTGGATCAATTTTAGTTGTGTATCTGTTAGCGACATTTTTGGCAGCTGTTGTTGCCGTGACGGCAAGCTATCTGTTTCCCGTTAAGATTGTCTTGGAGGCGGCGCAGGAAGCGCAAGCAGCCCCAACGCAACTTAGTGATGTTTTAAGTAATGTGTTAACAAGCGTTGTCCAAAATCCGATTCAAGCAATGATTGAAGGCAATTATTTATCTGTTTTATTTTGGTCCTCATTAATCGGTATTGGGTTACGTCAAAGTTCGGTCGCTACCAAGGATGTGATTGCCAATCTTTCAACAGGGATTACCACGGTCGTTCAAATGATTATCGGCATTGCGCCAATTGGAATTCTAGGTTTGGTGTTTCATTCGGTGGCAACCACAGGCATTGCAGGGTTAGCCAAGTATGGTCAGTTATTATTATTGTTAATTGGTACGATGGCCGTGGTTGCTTTAGTCGTTTATCCAGCGATTGTTTTTTGGAATATTCGGCAAAATCCGTATCCGTTAGTCTTTTTTGTATTAAAGGAAAGTGCGATTCCCGCATTCTTTACACGCAGTTCTGCGGCCAATATTCCCATTAATATGGAATTGGCGAAAGCAATGGATTTAAATGAAGAATCTTATGCGGTCTCTATTCCGCTAGGCGCAACGATTAATATGGGCGGCGCAGCCATTACGATTACCATTATGACATTGGCGGCAGTCCACACATTAGGCATGTCCGTGCCAATCTATTTAGCATTATTGTTGAGTATCATCGCCGCTGTTTCTGCTTGTGGGGCTTCAGGAATTGCTGGTGGTTCCTTGTTGTTAATTCCGCTTGCATGTAGTTTGTTTGGCATTTCCAATGACATTGCCATGCAAGTCGTCGGCGTTGGCTTTATCGTCGGCGTAGTCCAAGATTCCATTGAAACAGCGTTGAACTCTTCTAGTGACTTGTTGTTTACCACCTCAGTTGAGTTAGCAGACCGACGTAAAAATGGTGAAATTATTGATGTCAAAGCGTTAATTGGCAAAAGTCAATTGGTGGTCGAACAAGAAAATATTTAAAAGAAAGGAACAACCCGCTAAAATGCGGGTTGTTCCTTTCTTTAATAATCTCGGCCCCATTTTTTTCAGGGGCCACTGAAATTATCGACCATTTTGTGAAGAAAATCCTCTCTATAATAAAGGTATCAAGTAAATAGGAGGTACACGAAATGAAATGGTATCAACTTTCCTCAACAAAAGTAATCGAGCAGACTAAGACGAAGCAAACGGGTCTTTCTAGCAAAGAACGTCAGCAACGTTTACAAACGAATGGTCCAAATAAAATTGAAGAAAAACAACAACTGAAAACGTGGCAAAAGCTAGCCAAACATTTTACAGATTTACTAATGGTAGTCTTACTCGCTGCCGCAATTCTAAAATTTGCCACAGGCGAAGTGGTCGAAGGAAGTATCATTTTTCTAGTGGTGCTTGTCAATGGCTTTGTCGGTTATTGGCAAGAGCGTAAAGCAGAAGAATCATTAGACGGCCTGAAACAGATGATGGGCCAAGAGGCAGTCGTTCTAATTGATGGACAAAAAACAACCGTTTCTTCTGAAACATTGGTTCTGGGAGATGTAGTCACGTTACAAGCTGGCGATGTAGTTCCAGCAGATTTGCGCTTATTTGATGTTCATAATCTGATGATTGAAGAATCAATTTTGACAGGCGAATCAGAAGCCGTGGAGAAAATTACCGGTTCCTTGAATGAAGAATTGCCAACAGGCGATCAAAAGAATTTGGCTTTTTCAGGAACACTTGTCCAAGCAGGTTCGGCCTTAGGTGTTGTAGTAGAAACAGGAGATGCCACTGAAGTTGGAAAAATTAATCACGCGTTGCAGTCAGTAGATCAAAAAACAACGCCGCTCGTACGGAAAATGCACCAATTAAACAAGCAAATTTTCCAAGGGATTATGGTCTTGATCTTGTTTCTGATTTTCTTTACCACTTTTCGTCATGGCATGGAATGGAGCCTCTTATTTTCTGCGATGATTGCATTAATTGTAGCAATGATTCCAGAAGGCTTACCTGCTGTGTTAACGATGATTTTATCGATGGGTGTTCATGAGATGGCTAGAGAAAATGCGATTATTAAAGGCATGCCTTCCGTTGAAACATTAGGTTCAATGACAGTTATCTGTTCAGACAAAACAGGAACGCTAACTAAAAATGAAATGACGGTAATGGATGTAGTGACTGAAGAAATGGCCATTGTCAAAGAGATTATGGCCAACTGTCAAGAATTGAAATTACAAGACCAACAAAAAATCGCCGACTTGCAAGGGAATCCTACCGAGTTAGCTTTACTACAATATGTTGATCAGGATCAACTGTCTTTACGCCCTGTAGAAAAGAAAATTCCGTTTAGTTCAAGTTATAAATACATGGCCACTCGCCATCCGCAAGCAGAAGGTTCAATTATTTATGTCAAAGGTGCGCCAGAAGTATTGTTACAACTTTCTACGTTATCTGATAATCAAAAAGGTGCTTGGCAAGCACAAGCTGCGCAATTAGCGCAAAAAGGACAACGGGTATTAGGTTTCGCTTATAAGACAGTTACGTCACAACAGGAACTGACACATGAAACATTGTCAGGATTGACGTTTGCTGGACTGGCAGGCATCATCGATCCGCCAAAAGAAAGTGCCATTCAAGCCGTCAAAGAATCTCAAGAAGCAGGTATTTCCGTCAAAATGATTACCGGAGACCATAAAGATACAGCGCAAGCCATTGGCGAGCAAGTTGGTTTAAAGCATACGAAAAAAGTCCTTGAAGGATTAGAAATTGATGCTATGTCAGATGAAGAATTAGCTCAGCACGTTCAAAAAGTCGATGTATTTGCACGAACGACGCCAGAACATAAATTACGAATTGTCACGGCTTTACAAAACAATGGTGAAATTGTCGGGATGACCGGCGATGGCGTGAACGATGCGCCAGCACTAAAGAAAGCCGATGTCGGAATTGCCATGGGAATTAAAGGAAGTGAAGTAACCAAACAAGCCGCAGATATGGTTTTGGCAGATGATAATTTCCATACGATTGCTAAAGCCGTGAAAGAAGGACGCCGCATTTTTGATAACTTGAAAAAGACGATTACCTTCTTCTTGCCAACCTCTTTAGCACAAGGTTTAATTGTTGTCTGGGCGCTTTTAATGAATCATCCTCTACCGTTGACACCTGTCCAGATATTATGGGTAAACATGGTAACTACGATTACTTTGTCTTATGCATTAGGTTTTGAAAAAGCGAGTGCTGATACCATGAAACGACCACCAAGAGATGTCAACGAAGGCATTTTAACAAAGTACAGTATTTTTAGAATCATCTATGTGTCGGTACTCATTATGGTACCAGGTTACCTTATGGCATTACAATTTGAGGGCCAAGCCTTACAGCAAACGTTCCTCTTACAAAGTATCGTCTTAGCGCAAGCAGCGTATATGATCAACTGTCGTAAGTTGGTTGATCCGTCGTTAAGCACAGGATTTTTCCAAAATAAAGTGTTGTTTGCTTCATTAGGAATCCTCTTTTTACTACAAGCGCTAGTAGTTTACTGGCCAGTAGCGCAGCAATTAATTGGCACAACTTCTTTAAATGGCCTTCAATTAGCAATGATTTTCGTCCATGTTGTGAGTCTGTTTTTCCTTGTTGAAGGGGAAAAATATATAACCAAACGATTCATGACGAAAGAAAGCCAAAAAACTAGCGAATGTCCTCGCTAGTTCCTTTAAAAATAAGAATGAAGAGTGAGCTCTGCTAGTCGGCGGAGTTCATTTTTTGTTGGAATTAAAGAGAGATAAAAGACAGGAAGATCAAGATGATCCAAGGGGAAATTGGAAATAATTATGTCGGCTTCATTTAACGTCAACTGGCTTAGTTCCACATATTCAATAGCTTGTAATTTCACACGAGTACCTAAATAAGCAGCTAATTCTTGTTGTAAAAAAGCTTTCCAAGCAGGTTCCCCTTGAAAGAGGAAATAGGCAGTCATCGTTTGCGCCTGAATAGAATAACTGGCTTGTTTTTCTAACAAAGAAGCCAAACTAAGAAAATAAGTTGGTTCTTCAATCGTGGTGTAGCGAGATAAAATCTCCAAAAGTTCTTGGTTGCTCTTTGATAACGCAAGGTCCTCCGCGGCTTGTTCAGTCATTAATTCTTGATATTCCAATTGAAATTGCTCAGAAAGTGTTGGGGACTCGGTATATTTAATGAATAACAATAACAGATTATCCAATAAATTTGTTTGGATTAAATCAGGCCGGGCTTCTTCAGTGGACAAATTAGTGACAAACTGTTGTAACGACTTTCGCAGCTGACTGTAATGAGTGTGGAGCGCAGAAGCCAACGTTTCGCCATAGACATTATCGTAATTCCAACTTTCTAAGAAACAAAAGAAGGCGAAAAAACTTTCTTCTCCTTGCAAATAGATGCCTTCAGAAGCATAAAGTTTTGCCAAGGACGGTTGATAAAGTTGAAACAAGACATCTTTTGAGTCAAAAGAAAATTGACTCACTCGGCAATTGGCTTTGTTGCGAATCGTGTTAATGAAAAACCAACAAGCACCAAAAATTTCTTCCGTTTCCACCGTCAACTCACTACTGTAAACTTGTTTCAAAAATTGAAAATAATGCTCCTCATGAATAGAATAATCGTCAAAAAAATAATTATTATGAGTAAAAGGCACCAATAAACGATGATAAAAAATCCGAATATTGCTTTCTGCCCCGATTAGCTGAATGGTCGTCGTGGTTAGTTGAATCGTTAAATGAAAATCACGTAAGGCCTGATTCATTTTTTTGATATGTCGCTTCAAAGTTTCATAAGAAACACCACTAGTGCTCAAAAAAGAAGTTGTCACTAACTCTTTCGTAAATAGTAGCTCTTTTAATAGTTGAATACTAATGGATTGAGGTAAAAATAATGACCAAAGCTCATTGGTTTGCGCATTCCCCTGATTGCGTAACCGAATACCACTGCTATCGGTTTCAATGGACCAGTCGGCGGGTAATTGACTGCGAATATACTGTAAATCCGAAAAAACGGTTCGCTCTGTCGTCTGGATTTGCGTGGCTAAACGCTTGGCTGTCAGCTGAGGAACATTTAACAACTGTTCCAACAAACGAATTTGCCGAAGCAAATCTTTTTCCGTTATCACACGTTTTAACATGGAGTACATGGCAAAACCTCCTTTTGCTTAAGAATACGGATAAAAAGGGGATTGGTCAATTAAAAAAAGAAGCGAATCGTCATTCGCTTCTTTTTATTCACTATACAAAAATATCAAATGTATGCAAAACGGCTGACAATAAAATGGTTACAACAGCCATTCCTGATACAAAGCCGACAGCACCAGGAACAAACGGAGGTAATCGTTTAGCAATATAGCTACCGACAGGGGCCGCACTGATTCCTGCTAAAACGGCGATGGTCAGGGAAAGCCAAAAGCCACCACCCATCATTAAAATCACACCAGGAACAATACTGACCAGTGGCATAAACGTTGGATACCAACCTTCTTCAGCGAAATGTTTTCGATAAAGAAAAACACCAACAGCCGAAGCAATCATTTGTCCCATTAAAATGTCAGGAACCAAGCCAGAACCATTTGTAATATGATTAATATTGACAAACCAATCTGTTAAAACGCCTAGAATTACCAAACCTCCAACTAACTCATTTCCATAAAACCAAGCTTCGGAGAAGTCAGCAAAAGTGCGTCGTATTGACCATTGAAAGGTTTGCGTATTTTCAATTTTAGGTTGTTTTTGCCGCTTCTGAGCGATTGGTGCAACAGAAGGAACCATCCAAGGAAGTTGATGACAGATGGCTGAAACAATCCAGCCAACAAAAGCCATTGTGGTAACGTTGGAAACTGTCCCAGGTACATTTAAAAGGGGCATCAATTGCGCATTCAGCCAATTGGCAAACGGAAAGGTGAAAAGCGCACTCAACAGAGAAATCGTTCCTAATTTTTTCCAGCCAGGACCATAAACGAGCGTTAAAGCTGGCGGCGTGCCGACCACCACAATAAACGTTGGTAACCACAACACTTCTTTTGTAAAAAAGCGTGTAAAATCAAAAACATAAATAGTTAAAAAGAGGGAAAGTAGCTGAGAAGCAAGTACCCAAGGCCAAGCACCAGAGCCACCAGCAATTGCAAATCCCTGCCATTTTGAATTTTTTCGATAAAGTTGCCAAGCAATCAGACCGCCGATTAGTAAGAAAAACGTTGTAAAAAGTCCACCGTAAAATTCCCCTTCCGTGAAGTTCATAACAAAATAGATAAATTTGTAAAATCCCTGCTGATTCACTTTGGTAACTACGTCATTGTAAGGAAAAAAGTTAGACACATGTCGAAAGCCATTCATGATCCAATACAGGAACATTCCCAAAAAAATTTTTACAACAAGAGCTAAAACGGCTTCGTAATTGATCGATTTATTTTTCATATGATCGCTCCAAAAAAAATGACATTTTACTAAGTTTTTGAAATTAGTTTATTTTAGCTACTAAAGCTTTTAGTGCCTCGTTAAAGACATTTGCTGGCGGATTAGTCAATCCAGCGCCAATCATACCAATCCCCGGTTCTTTATGAGCAATAGCAGTATTAATGACAGGCAGCATCCCTGTTTCTAAGACTTTTAAGACATCGATGCCTGAAGGAATCCCCATAAAATCTAAAACAGGAATCGTGACATTGGGATTTTCTTTCGTAGTAATTTCCAGCATTTCTTTTGAATAATTCAATGCTTCTGCCACTGTTCCGCCAACTAATGGGACAATTGCTGGTGCAGCTGCCATAGCAAATCCGCCAACACCATACGTTTCTGTAATAGCACTATCGCCCATATCCAAACCAGCATCTTCTTGTGTGTAACCAGCAAACATCGGACCAATCACCCGTTGGGCAGGCCCCGTAAACCAGTGATTTCCGCCAATCCCACTGACACGAATTCCAAATTCGACCCCGTTGCGACACATGGTGGTGACAATTGTACTATTCTCCACATTATGCCCAGCATCTAACGCACATTTAGCGGCACCCATCCAAGTCGGACCAGAAAAATAGTCAGAACTGCCAAGAAATTCAAATACTTCTTTTAATTGTTCACGAGAAAAATCAGTTTGAACCATGTAAGGTGTTAATGCTTGGACTAACAACGTACTTCCAGCTACATTGCGATTATGACACTCATCGCCCATATGCAAGGCTTGCGAAAGCATTAAGCGTAAATCAATGCCTTCTGGACAAAAAGTCATGGCATCATGAAGTAATGGACCTAAAACATCGCGCATCCAAATCAGACGATTCACGACGGATTGATCATTTGCACCAAATCGTAAAACTTTCGCCAATTGTTCACTTAAATTAGTAAAAGCCGTGTTGCCGTACGTTTCATTTTTGATAATATGAACGTACATATTCGGAGAAGTCACGCCAGCCATAGAACCAACGGCATCATGTTCATGACAAGGAGAAAACGTAATTGCGCCAGAACGAGCAACCCGATCGGCATCAGCTAGATCTTTTGCTAATCCTTCAAAAACAAGCGCTCCTTGAACGGCACCTTTCATCGGTCCGCACATATTTTCATAAGTAATGGGTGGCCCAGCATGTAAAATGGTCGTTTCAGTCATATCGGGCATGACATTAATTGCTTTATCAAATCCTACTAAAATAGGTTTTGATTGAATAATGCGGGTAACCGCTTCTTCGTTGGCTTGTTGGATTTTTTCATAAAGTGTTGGATTTTTTAATTGATCCAATAATTTCAATAGCTCTGGGTCACCATTGGCTGGCGGTGCCCAATTTACTTGATGTGAAGGAATCCCTTGTTTTTTCATATCTTCATGAATAAAGTCAATGCCTACATTGATCGTATCTAAAGGCTGTTTAAAAAGATCATTTCTGCTCATGTTCGTTCGCTCCTTTTACAAAAGTTTTGGTGGCTTCGCAAAGTTGATGACTGCTGTCGACAACGAGAACCTCTAAATCTTCTAAAATTTTCCGCTGTTCATGAATATCTTGTGGATCTTCTTCGGTCCCTAAAACATAGCCAATAATGGCTAACTCACGACCATCTGCTTTCGCTATTGCTTTGGCTTCCTTTAACGCCTCTGCTAACACACCAACGGGATTTTCGTGAGAACCATAACCTAATTCAAAATCTAACGCTAAAACCGCCACTTCAGGATCTTTGGCTTCTTGAAGAATGCGAGTAATCCGAGAAGTCGGATCGATCATTGGATGTGGGCGGCCTTCTGTGAAACGATCATCACCGAAATCAATCAATGTATGTGCTTGGCTGTGGTCAGGATTTGCTAATTGTCGTTCAGGAATTTTATGAATATTACTATAAACATCATCAGAGACTTCTGTTAAAGCATATAAAAGTTCATCACAAAGAGTGCCACCACAGAACAACCCACGAACAAATTTTTGAGAAGGGGCTTGTTGCTGTTGGATAGCTGTTAACGTTGCGCCTGTCGGATTTTGATAGAGGCTGGTTTCCGCTTCCTGTGTTTGACTAAATTGAATCACCTTTTGAACTGCATCCAGAGAAGAAGTAGCAAAAGTGACGTTGTCTATTTTTCGTTCCGTTTGTTCACTGCCGATAAAATAAATAACAACTGGTTTAGTTGAAACAGCTAATTTTTTTAAAATTTTCTCTGTTACTTCTGGAGCAGGCGGTTTAGAAATAAGCAAAATTGCCTTAGTTTGTTCGTCAGCCATTAAAGCATCCAGCCCGTCAAGCATCATCAGCCCACCAATTTCAGCAGACAAATCACGGCCACCAGTACCGATTAATTGTGAAATCCCATAACCATATTTATGGATTTGAACACTAACTTCTTGGCTACCTGTACCAGAAGCGCCGACAATTCCAATATCTCCTGAACGTACCTCGTTAGCAAAACATAACCCAACGCCATTAATAATCGCTGTTCCACAATCAGGGCCCATCACAAACAGTTCTTTTTCGTTTGCTTTTTGTTTTAACGCTAATTCCTCGTCAACCGTCACGTTATCACTAAAGAGCATGACGTGTTTTTGCTGATCTAAAGCTTTATGCGCTTCTCGTGCAGCAAATTTTCCATTGACAGAAATTACAACTAAGTTGGCATCAGGCTCTTCATGAAGGGCTGAATCTAACGTCTTATATGTTACTTCAGAAGAAGCGGTTTTCTTTTTCTTCGTAAATAACTCGTCGACTTGCTGTAAAATTTCTTCTGAGTTCGCTTGGTCATCAAGATCTAAAACAATTAATAAATCACCTGTTGTAACATGATCCAAGGCGGGTGTATATAAACCAACATTCCGAATCACTTCAAGATTCATGTCGGTTCCCATCCCAATCATTGCAGTTTTAACTCCAGCCAGTTCATTGGCTCGTGTTGAAATGGTCATTAAAGTAACTGAATCAAAATAGGCGTTCTCTTTAATTACTGTTTGAATTGTCATGATTATTCTCCTCACAAAATAGTTTTAAACCAAAAATAATGCCGCAAAGTATGTCGCTTCCTGAAGTTGAGCCCACCTCCTCTAAAGCTGAAACTGCTTGAGCCATTTCGTTTGTATTTCCACTTTCAATTGATAAAAAAACACGCTGAACTAGCTGAGAAAACTGTTCGTTCACTGCTTCATGGATTTCCGCATAACTGACCGCATTCGTTCGTTCCTTGGCTAGCACAGCCAGCTGTTGGAAATTCGAGGGAAGTTGCTGTAATGCAGAAAAACTAGCAAGTAATCCTGTGATAAAATCATCGCCAGTGGGAGTTAAACCAATCCCCAATCCCAAAATCTTCGTTAAACAATCAAGAGCTATTTTAAAAGATTTTTGCTCCCAAGCTTGTTGAAAATGAACCATTTCTTTTTGAATCTGGGTCCGACTATAAGAATCAAAAAGAAAGGTTGACGACGAAGCAGGAAAAAGCGTTTGCCAAGGATTGAAACGAGTTTGCTGAATATACGTTAAAAAAATAGCTATCTTTATTTTACTGGGTGTTAAATAAAGTGGCGTTGGTTGCCAAATTTGGGCATCGGCTAGGGTTAATTGTCGTCGGCCTAACCGGATAAACAGGGGCTCAATTTGGACAGGTAAATCAGCGAAATGGCTAAGTTTTTTTTCATCGAGTATAATCGTGTTAGGTGCTATATGTTCGGGATGCGTTGAAATGGTCAAGAGAATTTCTTGGGTGTCTACATGACCATAATTAATAGCGTGCGTAAAACATTGCAAACTAGTCAATGTTTGATGAGGGAGTTTCGATAAAATCGTTTGGTCATAAGCTAAAATTTTTGTCATTCCAACGACCTCCTTTTTAATAGCGCTTTCACAACTTCATAATAAAAGAATCCAGCACGCTAAACAATTGCTAAAAATGACATTGATTTACAAGTTTGAATGGACAATTTGTACATTGGGAGGATAAATGATGTTAAAAGTGAGTGATTTATTAACGTTAGAAGAATTACCTGGCATTACCTTAGTGGCAGGACATAAAAATCAGGACCAACCGATTTTAAAAGTCAATATTTTAGAAAATCCTGATATTTTAGATTGGCTAACAGCAGGTGAGCTGCTGTTAACGACAGGGTACATATTTAAAGATGATCGGAAATTACAGAAAAATTTTTTGAAAGAACTAGCCAAACACCATTGTGCTGCCTTAGGATTTAAAACCCAACGTTATTTTGAAGAAGTTCCACCAGACCTAATCAAACTAGCAAATGAAATGAATGTACCTATTTTAGCAATTCCTTACAATTACACCTTTTCGCAAATTGCTGACGTGTTGAAAAGTCGTGTCACGTTAGAACAATTTGACATGAATGCGCAAGAAACCGCATTGCATAATAAAATTTATCAAATCTTAGAAACGGGAAGTAGCAGTTTTCATTTGCTGCAGGATCTAGCAGAAACCATTCAAAATCCTGTCTTGTTATTGAATGACCACTTTGAAGGAGTTAATTTTTTTGACTTGCCTAAAAATCCAATTCGTATTTCTAGCATTTTAGAAGATAGACAAGAAACCTCAGAGTTCCAAAAACAATTACTGGAACAAAGTCATCCATTATTACGCTTTTATCAAGAACCGATTCATTTACAGTTGAAACTCCAGAACCAAGTGGTGCCAATTGAAATTTATCCAATTAAAAAGAAAAATGTTATTTTATATTATTTACTCGTCTGGAACACCTTGGCTCCATTACGACCAGTCGACGTGGCTCATTTTAAAATCACAGCTCATTACTTACTTTTACAATTGCAATTGGAATACTCACGGAAATTTGAAGAATACCAACAACGAAACGAATTATTTTTTAAGCTGATTGCGCATGAAAAGAGGGACCAAGCTGTCTTCCAACAATTTCAACAATATTATCGCTTGGCAATAGATAAGCCCTATGCGATTTTGCTAATTTCATTAACCTTAAATGAACGCCAAAGGCAAGAAAGAATGTCTATTTTAGGTAACCAGCTAAACCAAGTTATCTTAGGGGATAAACAAAAAATTGTTTGTATTGAAATTGATAGTTCCTTTATTTTATTAGTTGACGATCCACCTGAAAAAGAAGGCGATTATCTGAAAATGATGCAACGCCTAGCGCAAAGTAGCATAAATCAGTTAATGAAAGTACAAGAAGATGTGGAACTTTTCCTAACAATAGGACCTAAGATTCAAGGTCTGACCCAGATTCATGAATCGTATCAACAAGCGATTGACGTTTTAGCCTTTCAACGTCAATTCATTGCAGAAAAACCTGAAATGAGGATTGCTTCCTACGCGAATTTTCATTTTAGACAGACACTACAACGTTATTTTTTAGAAGAAGGACAAGCAACCCTCAGAAACAAATATCTTCAACCATTGCAGAAAAGTGATCAACAGCAACATACCGACTTTGTCCATACACTGAATGTCTATTTTCAATCAAAACGAAACTTGTCTCAAACAGCCAAAAAGCTCTTTATTCATCGTAATACTTTGTTACAACGATTGGAGAAAATTGAACAGCTAGTGCTGTTGGATTTTGATAAGGAAGTGGACTTGTTGGCACTGGAAGTGGCGTTGTTTGTGGGAACTTAAGAAGCAATATAAGTGGCGGTTTTTAATTTAATGGAATATATATAGCTAAAAGAAACGATTATACAAGAAGGATAATTTAATCAATAAAAAATGGAATCTTTTCATAACCTCAATTTTTTCAAAAAAATAAATCCTTCCCAAAATCTTCAAACACAAACCACTAACTATCTGCTACTATAAAAGAAACAACTATCATTTGGAGGAAGTATGCGTAACAGAAAAATGTGGACAATTATCGTCAGTGGGTTATTTTTAAGTAGTATCATCGCGGGAATTTCAGGAGCGTTTTTAATCATTGAAGGAGAGCTAACGACTCTGCTCTGGGAGGTGTTGCCAGCGCAAATGAAATGGCCAATTCTCTATTATTTTGTCTTGTGTGTGCTAGGAGCGTTGGTATTGAGTTATCTGAAGAAACGCTTCGGACAAGTACCACAAACGGCGCACGAGGCGCTGACAGAATTGAAGGCGAAACAATCGGTCGATTATTCAGGTGTGTTTAGAAATTTATTGGCCGCCTTGGTAATTTTAATTTTCGGGGCTGGTGTCGGTCCTGAAGCCGCATTGCTGGGAGCGATTATTTCGTTGTCAGTCTGGCAATCTGATAAGTTACGGTACCTTTATTTTCATTATGACGAGCAAGAACAGCAAGCATTTAGGACAAAAATCCAGCGCTTGCTGCATCCGCAACAGTTTGTTCAGCGCTACGATACGATGCTCGCTCCTGCGGATAAAAAGAAACTGAAACAAGTGATGAACGGGTTATTTATTGTGAACGGGTTGGTGGTGTTTACCTTTTTAATGAAATTGGTGGGACACCCATCGTTTATTACGAAGTTAGGAACTGGAAAAATTGAAACGGCTTCGTTATGGCTGATTTTACCCGCTTTATTAACTGCTTTTGTGATTGGTAACGCCTATCAATGGTTGCAAGCTGCTCTGGCTAAACTATGCCAACCATTTGAAGGAAAGCAAAGCATACTGGTAAGTTTAGGCGCAGCCTGTATTTTTCTTTTTGTTATTTTAATGCCAAGATTACTATTTTCAGGACAATCTTTTATGCATTTAGTTCCTAGTTTTGGTAGTCAACAAGCCTGGTATATCTTGGTGGTCGCTGCGATAATGAAACTAGTATTTTTACAAGTTTGTTTACAGACAGGTTGGATAGGTGGCGATATTTTTCCCGTCGTTTTTTCAGCTATTTTAATCGGGTTTGCGGTCGCACAATTTTTCCCAACAATTGACTCGCTTTTTGTTGTCGCAATTTTTGCTACGAGTTTAACAACCCAGATTTTAGGGACGATTCTTGTACCAGGCATTTTTGTGGGGCTCTTTTTCCCAATCACGCTTTGGCCAGTTGTAGTCCTTGTGTTATTTTTACAATGGCTATTGAAAAATAAAATTATTAAGAGTAACTAGAAAAACGTCAAATCGACTTAGGGGATTAAGCCGATTTGACGTTTTTCTAATTAGAACACTCAAACCATAGTTGATAGTAATCTTGATGTTTTTTTGAAAGCAGATAGCGGCCCAATAGTTGATGGACTTGATAGCCTTGTTCTTGTAAGTAAATCAGATTTTTCTGAATTTGTTGTGGCTGCAACTGATTGCTACTTTCTTCTATACGAATCAGTTGACTATAGTAGCTTTTAGAAGCATCGAATTCCCAGTGTAAGACTAAAGGGAAAGCGGCGCTGTCTTTATTAGTCGTTGAAAAATGTTCAATAGTTTGTTCATCTGGTGATAAAACAAAGCCTAAAATACTTGGATCATTTAAGTAAAGCAAAAGATTTTCTGCTTTAGCAGGGTGGAAATAGTAAAGAGTTTTAAACGGCGGTATTTCTTCTTTCAAGACTTCCTCTTGTAGTTGGCTGACTTCTTCATATTTTTGTTGATAAGTGATTAAGTTTCTGTGGATTTGCTTTAACTGTGTAATGCGTTCTTCTAAATCTTGACGTGCATTTTCTAGTAATTTCTGGGTATCTGATAATGGGTTGGTATATAAGTTTTTAATTTCTTTAATGGAAAAATTTAAGTCGCGATAAAACTTGATTTCACAGATAGCAATCAGCTGTTCTGTTGTGTATTGTCGATAATCATTTGTATCGCCTCGAACAGAATGAATCAACCGTTCTTTTTCCCAATAGCGCAATGTGGACTTAGGAATTTTCAACAAGGAAGCAATCGTTTCTAGCGAGTAAAGATGGTCTTGGTTCATCAGCATTCACCTCAATTTTAGTATAACACAAAATTAGTTTATAAAACCGCTTTACCTTGAAGTAACTTTAAGGTGTATACTCAACGTAAATTAGAAAGAGGAGAGAATTGTATGTTTGATAAGTTTCAACGTTTTTTAGAAAAGTTTATTGGTCCAATCGCTGAAAGAATGCAAAAAAGTAAGGTCATTCAAGCACTAACTAATGGGATGATGGCTGTTTTACCCGTTTCTTTAGGGGTTGCTTTTATCGCAATTGTAGGGAATTTTCCTATTCCAATTTGGCAAGAATTTTTAACATCCATTGGGTTAGCTCCAATCATTCAAGAAGTCATTGCTATGACCAGTGGCTTGTACGCTGTTTACATTGTTTGTACCATTGCGTATGAAACTGCGAAGATGGAAAAACAAAATCCCATCACTAGTGTTATATTATCTTTGGCATTTTTCTTGATCTTGGTACCACAGTTTACCGTTAAATTAGGTGGAGAAGAAACAATTGTCATTAAAACAGCATCAATTGGGACTGACGGGATTTTTGTAGCTATTCTAGTCGGTTTAGGTGTAACTATGTTATATAGTTATTTAATGAAAAAAGAATTTTTACGAATTAAATTACCTGATTCCGTTCCTACGATGGTGACAGATTCGTTAAGTCCAACCTTTGTAGCCATGATAATTTTTGTGGTAGCTTTATTAGTCAAAGCTATTTTCACATATACTGGTTCGGGGGATGCGATGAGCTTTTTGACCGAGTTAGTGAGTAAACCAATTGCATCATTAGGCCAATCACCAATGACGGTTATTGTAGTCTTTACACTAGCAAATCTATTATGGTTTTTTGGTATTCATCCAAGTCCAATTATTAATATTTTCTTTGCTGTGATGGCGCCAGTCTTTTTAGCTAATATTAATGCATTTATTGCTGGTCAAGCGTTGCCTTATCCAGAAATTATGTTTTTCTCTAGTATTATTATGGTTGGCGGAACTGGGAATACGATTGGTTTAGCCTTTTGTATGTTAAGAGCAAAATCAGAACGATACAAATCCCTTGGTAAATTAGGTGTTGTACCAAGTATTTTCAATATTAATGAGCCATTGATTTTCGGTGTTCCGATTATGCTGAACCCTATTTTCTTTATTCCGTTGGTAAGTTCAACAGCTGTCGGTGGTTTGGTGTTACATTTATTCTATAAAGTTGGTTTCTTAAATTACTATAATCCAACGGTTGAATTACCTTGGGTGACACCACCAGTTGTTGCAGAAACTTTCTATGGCGGCATTCGCTTTGGGTTGGCAATGATTGCTGTGGTAATTGCTCTGACGTTGTTATATTATCCGTTTTTCCGTATGGCTGATGAACGAGCAGTGAAAGAAGAGCAGACCTTAGCGACAGGAGAACAAGAAAATGAGTAGCAGTGAAAAAAAACAATTGAGCAGTATGCCAAATGATTTTTTGTGGGGTGGTGCAATTTCTGCTACTCAAGTAGAAGGTGCCTATAACCGTGACGGAAAAGGCTTGAGTAATTTAGATTTAGCTTTGCGTTGTAAAAAAGGGGAGAAACGTCAAATAACTCAACAAGTGGATGTAAATCAATACTATCCTTCTCATCGAGCGATTGGCTTTTATGAAAGTTATCAAAAAGATATCCAACTGTTCGCTGATATGGGATTTAAAAGTCTTCGATTTTCAATCCAATGGTCACGCATTTTTCCAACTGGAGAAGAGGAACGGCCTAATGAAGCAGGTTTATTATTTTATGAAAAAATTTTGGACGAGCTAGAGCGTCATCGAATCGAACCAATTATAACGATTTCACATTTTGATTTACCAGAAAATTTAGTGACAAAATATGGTTCGTGGAAAAATCGCCAAGTCATTACGTTCTATTTACGCTTTTGTGAAGCGCTATTTCAACGATTCAGTGATCGTGTCCGCTATTGGATTCCGTTTAATGAGATTAATGTTATTACGTATATGCCTTATTTTTCTACTGGGATTCATACGGAAAATTATCAAGAAATTTTCCAAATGGCGCATCATCAGTTAGTAGCAAGTGCAAAAGCGGTTCAATTAGGTCGGAAATATTCAAGTAACTATCGTTTTGCAACAATGCTTATGTATGGCCCGACTTATCCGCACAATTGTCACCCTGAATCTGTTTTTCAAGCAATGATGGATGATGAGGAAACCTATTATTTTGGTGATATTCAGATTCGAGGATATTATTCTCCGTGGGCTAAAAAAATGTTGGAGCAACTGGGTGTCCAACTAGTTATTACAGAAGAAGATGAACAAGACTTACGAGAAGGTGTGGTGGACTTTGTTAGTATAAGTTATTATATGAGTTGGACTACTGCACCAGAAACAGCAGCAGGAAATATGGCAACAGGAGGGAAAAATCCATTTTTAGAGCAATCTGAATGGGGCTGGCAAGTGGATCCACTGGGACTGCGGATTAGTTTAAATCGTTTGTATCAACGATATGAGAAAGAAATTATGATTGTTGAAAATGGCTTAGGAGCAGTTGATCATTGTTCAGAAAATGGTGAAATTTATGATGATTATCGCATTGATTATTTACAACAACATTTGCTGGCAGTGAAACAAGCGATTGTCTTAGATGGTGTGCCAGTAATTGGTTTTACCGTCTGGAGTGCCATCGACTCAATTAGTGCTTCAACTGGAGAAATTGGTAAAAGGTATGGTTTGATTTATGTAGATTTAGATGATGAAGGTCAGGGGACGCTGGCTCGAAAAAAGAAAGCCTCTTTTTACTGGTATCAAAAGATCATTGAGTCCAATGGTGCAGAGTTGTAAGCTCTATTTTCCGGAGTGGTATGATAAAATAACTGAACAACTAAACGCATGAACGAAATAACGTCTCTGACTAAGTACCTGGTCAGAGACGTTGTTTGTGTTTTTATTGATTTAAATCTGTTAGTAGTAGCTCGTTAGAAACAGCAAAAGTAGTAACTTCTGTTAAAGCTGGATCCAAAGTGTATTTTGTAAATGAGGTAGTACTTTCTGGTTGGACATACATGGTTAAATTAGTCACATCATATCCTGACCAATAATGTGTGAAATCAGACAGAGAATTACTTTGACCTAAATGGCCAATCCCCCGAGGAATCATCACTGTTTGGAAGGCGCGATAGAGTTGCATAATCCCTTCAGAGCTATCAAATTCTTGGAGATTGTCAGAATAGTATAACGCACGAATGAAGCGTGACGGCGAAGTGAAGTCTCCTGGGATTCCTAATAGTCCGTAAGAAGTCCCACCTTCAATTGGGTCAAGTGTTGCGCCTGATTTTAAAGTGTAAGGTTCCTTAATAGCATAGTTGCGCATCCCGATATAGTTTCGTGCATTGGTTAAATGATAATTGTATTCTGGGCTGTTTGTGACTACGCCAATCGAATCATAAATGACGAACGCTCCGTTATCTGTTGGTTGCAAAACGATACTATTATTATTTTTATCATTAATGGTCCAGTGTAAGGTGAAATGAACTTCCCCCAATGAATCAAGTTGGAATTTTTGATCTAACAGGCCGATTTTTTCAAAAGCTACTTTTACTTCGTCAACGCTTTCAAAATTACTCAAAATATAAGCAAGTACTTCTTCTGCAATATGAGGTGTTAAACCACGATCTGCTAAACTTTCAGCAGGTGCTGTTGAAGATTCCATTAAATATTGAATATCACCAGATAAGCCGGCTTCGTTGATACCATCTGTGATAGCAAGGCTGACGGTTTTACCATCGTTCGCTGGTTGATCTGTGCCTGACATTGCTAGTCCCATAAAGGCATATTTTGCCGTCCAAGGATTTAGTTGGCTGTTTAGAACTGTACCTTTTGGAAATTGAGCAATTAGAGTAGGGATTTTTGGTGCAATTGGATCTTCGTTGCCAAAAAAGTCAAACGTAAAATCCATCGTACGTCCATAAAAAATATCATTTGTTTTGGAAATAATCTTGATGCCTGTACACATAATAGTTTCCCCCAATTAATGTAAGTTTGTGAAGCCTGTTTACTAGTTAAGCATATCATACTCTAGGAAACAGCGGTGGCTAAATTCCTAAAATATTAGACAATTTTGTCTAAATGAGGTGAAAAAAATTTTTTAGCGATTTCCTTCACAAAACACCTTATTATCTTTCCGAAAATATGATATCTTTAGAATGGAAATTTCATGAAAAGAGGATGCGAATGTTTAAAAAGTACACACAAATGATAAGGGATGAATTTAAAGGGTATAATCAAAAAAAATTGAAAAAAGATTTCTTGGCAGGTTTGACTGTCGCAGCCGTCGCGTTGCCATTAGCGTTAGCGTTTGGGGTCTCTAGCGGCGCCACTGCAGCAGCTGGCATGATCACGGCGATTATCGCTGGAATTGTGATTGGGAGCCTTTCGGGTGGATTTTATCAAATTTCAGGACCAACAGGTGCGATGGCAGCTATTTTAATGTCAATTGCGGCAGTGCATGGCATGCAAGGGATTTTGTTGGCCACCTTTTTGGCGGGGATTTTCTTGCTTTTGGCAGGGATTTTGCGTTTAGGGAGCTTGACTTCTTTTATTCCGTCACCGGTCATTACCGGGTTTACTTCAGGAATTGCTATTATTATTGCGTTGGGGCAGCTTGATAATTTCTTTGGGGTTCGTTCAGAAGGCCACAATTTAATTGAGAAAATCAGCAGTTATCGTTCATTGGGCTTTGATTTAAGTATACCAACGACGGTGATGTCGATTTTAGTGGTGCTTGGATTAGTATTCTTTCCGAAAAAGTGGAATGCGATGATACCAGCTTCATTGGTGATGATTATTTTAGCTACGTTAGCAACAGTGGTTTTTCAACTGCCAGTGGCCACTGTAGGGAAAATTCCGACAAGTATTTTTAGTGATACACGTTTAGAACTTGGTTCGCTTCAATTAAGTGCGTTTCAGGATATTTTGGTGCCTTCAATTAGCATTGCTATGTTAGGTATGATTGAAAGTTTGCTTTGTGGCGCTTCGGCTGGTCGCATGACAGGGAAACCATTAGACAGTAATCAGGAACTAGTGGCACAAGGAATTGGTAACTTAATTTTGCCATTTTTCGGTGGCGTTCCTGCGACAGCAGCGATTGCCCGCACAAGCGTAGTGATTAAATCTGGTGCACAAACACGTTTAGCGGGTATTTTTCATGCAGTCTTTTTATTGTTATCGATGTTGCTTTTATCGCCAGTCATGTCTAAAATTCCCATGCCTGCGTTAGCTGGTGTTTTAGTGGTGACAGCGTGGCGAATGAATGAATGGTCGGTGATTAAAGAATTCTTCCAGAAACGTTTCCACACAGCCTTATGTTTATTCTTTTTAACGATGGTAGCGACCGTTATTTTTGACTTGAGTTTAGCGATTGTTTTAGGGGTCTTAGCTGGTTGCCTGTTTTTCATTGCGAAAAGTGCCGTGATTACGATTAATGTCGAGGAAGTTGATTGGTCAAGAATGGGGCTAGTACCGACCGATTGTACGGAAAATTGGGTGGTGGTTTATTTGAGTGGCCCGTTATTTTTCATGTCTTCTGAACGATTGAAACAAACGTTACTGCAATTGGAAACAAAAAGTGGTGTAGTATTTTCAATGCGAGGAGTTCCTAGCATTGATAGTACGGCGTTAGATATTTTAGAAGAATTTTGTCTTGCAGCAGAAGGTCGTGGACAACAAGTTCAATTTGCCGCTCTGCAACCAGAAGTTGAAAAAATGATTCGAACCATTCAAGGAAATCAAGAGAAAGAATACCATTTCTCAGTCGCAGAATTTTTACAAACGGTGCATGTTGCAGAACAATAATTCATTTTCAAATGAAATGTTCTATTTTCTATTGCGTGCTTAATGGGTGAAGAAATAAGAAAAATAAGTGGGGACTAAAACGAGTTTCTAGAGGAGTTCCTAAAAAATAATAAAGAGAAAACTTCTCAGTATGAAGTTTTCTCTTTATTATTTTTTTAGGTTATTTATTGAATTACTTCTAGCATAACGTCTTTTTGATCATCCGTAACATTGCCTGTGTAGTTAGGAGTGATTAAAGATATCGAACCATTTTTATTGTTGAATAAGTATAAAGTACCCGATCTATTTTGTTCATCGTTTGAAGAAATATTAGTTCCTAAAATTAACTCTGTATTTACTTTAACGGTGCGAATACTGTTATCGCCCGCCGAGAATATTCTAATCTCTTTTGTAGGAATTGTATTTATAGATAGCTCATATTTATTAATGGCTTCTTTCACTTGACCATTTTCAGCCCCAAACAATTTAGTTCGGAAGGTAGCAGTTGGTGTTGAATTTAAGTTTTCTAACGTAATTGAAGTTGGCACATTCATTCCTTTAAAATTAAATACGAGTGGATTGTTTAAACTACTAAGATCGACAGCATAAGGTGTTGCTTCTAAAGAATTTGCTTCTTCGACATTTGTGGATACTTCATTTTTAGACTTTGCCGAAGCCTGAGTGGTACTGGCACTTTCTGAAGTTTCTTTTAGTTTATTATTAGAGCTTGTTTCTGTGCTAGAACTGTAATGATTAGTACTGCTTTTTATTGATGTTGTATGATTGGTAGAATTTTCTTGTTTTTTAGGTTCATTCGCTTTTTGAGAACTACAACCTGTTAAAAAAATAACTAAAATAACACAAAATAATTTTTTCATACTATTCCTCCTATAGACGCTATAACTAATTTTATCTTACTTGTTAATATAACAAAAGAAATAATTATTTTATTTTCACGAATGCTCAAATTGTTTAAATCTGTAGTTTTTATACTTATTTTTGTTGCATTTGCAACAAAAATAAGTTAAAGTAATGACAATCATAAAATATTAGCGAAAGGAAGTGTCCTAGTGACAGATATTTTAAGAGAAATTGGCATGATTGCGCGGGCCTTAGATTCAATCAGTAATATTGAATTTAAGGAATTATCTTTAACACGAGGACAATATCTTTATTTGGTCAGGGTCTGTGAAAATCCTGGAATTATCCAAGAAAAGATCGCCGAACTGATTAAAGTTGATCGAACCACAGCGGCGCGGGCGATTAAGCGTTTGGAAGAACAAGGCTTCATTTATCGTCAAGAAGATGCAAGCAACAAAAAAATTAAGCGGATTTATGCCACAGAAAAAGGGAAAAACGTTTATCCAATCATTGTGCGCGAAAATCAACACTCGAATCAAGTTGCTTTGCAAGGCTTGTCAGAAGTGGAAATTTCACAATTGGCAGAGTACTTAGTCCGGATGCGTAAAAATGTCAGCGAAGATTGGGAATTTGTCAAAAAAGGGAACACTCGAAATTATTAAGGAAAGGACGACTGATCGATGGGAGAAATAAAACAATTAACAATAGAAGATGCACCAGCGTTACAAGAAATCAGCATTGAAACTTATACAGATACTTTTGGACCATATAATACCCCAGAAAATATGCAAGCCTATTTAGTAGAAGCCTACAATTTAGAAAAATTACAAAAGGAATTGGCTAATCCCCACTCTGACTTTTATTTTATCTTTGTCGATAATCAATTAGCTGGCTACATGAAATTAAATCGTGAGACGGCACAAACGGAACCGATGGGGCCAGAAAAGCTCGAGGTTGAGCGATTGTATATTTTGCCTGCGTTTAAAGGAAAGAAGCTGGGGACACAATTGTTAGAACTGGCGGAAGAGAAAGCTCGTGAATTTGGTAAAAACGCACTGTGGCTAGGTGTCTGGGAACACAATGATGCGGCGCGGGCATTTTATAAAACGATTGGCTACCGCTATTATAGTCAACATTCATTTTTTATGGGAGACGATGAACAGACGGATTTTATTTTGTTAAAGGAATTATAGCAAGAAAATTTAGAAACAAAGATTTCTGATAAAATCAGAAATCTTTGTTTATTTTTTGATTAAAATTAAGCATTTTTTTATTTTTAAAATGTTATTTTTAAAAACGTAAAAATTGAAAAAGAAGATTTTGAATCTGTGAAAAGTTGTCGATCTTGTGAGAAAACTCTTTTGTCAGTGTCTTTTTTCAGGATGGGTCTCTTCCTGAAAATCCACTTCATTTTATCTGTTTTGTGTGTATTTGGTTAAAAAATGTTGTGTTGGATTTCATTTAACTGTATAATTTATTTATGTCATTTTTAATAATAAGCGTATTTTAGCATTGGAAAAGAGAATTTGTACATAATATGTGAATAAAAAGATTTGTTTCTTACTTTCTAGAGTGAGAGGACGATATAAAAAAGGTTGCTATTTTTTCGTTCAAAGTGAACAAAGAATCGTTTGTTATTTAGTTGGGGTAACTAATGATTGTTGTTATAAAAAGCGCTTACAATTTGTGTGATGAGAGTAGTACGCATGTTTGTGCAAAAGTGACAAAAAAGAGAAGGCAGGGTGTTTTAATAGAAAAAAATTTTTAATAAAAAGGAGAGTTTGTCGTGGAGAAAAATGTGTCTCAAGTAACAGCTCAAGAAGAAACAGCGCTGAAAGCACGTGGCTACAATGAGGATTTGTTGCCAAGTAGCCCGAAACAACGGACAATGGGCGCGCGCAATTTTTTTACATTATGGATGGGTTCGATTCATAATATCCCGAATTATGCAGCAGTGGGCGGCTTTATTTTCTTAGGTTTATCGCCGCTGCAAGTTATGTTGGCAGTTGTGTTAAGCTCATTCATTGTAGCAACTTTCATGAATTTGAATGGCGTGGCTGGCTCTAAATATGGCATTCCTTTTGCGATGCACTTACAGTCTACTTACGGCAGTCTCGGGGCAAAACTGCCAGGGTTCTTAAGAGGTTGTGTGGCCGCGATTGCTTGGTTTGGTCTGCAAACATTTACAGGATCGCTGGCTTTATTAATTATTCTCGGGAAATTTTGGCCGAACTTTTTAGAAATTGGTGGATCATTCCAGTTTTTTGGTCTCAGGCTACCTGAATTAATGGCGTTTACTCTTTTCTGGCTCTTAAATGTGGCAATAGGTTTCGGTGGTAGCAAAATTTTGAACCGTTTTACCGCCATTTTAAGTCCGTTGATTTATGTCGTTATTATTGGATTAACGATTTGGGCCATTCGAGCTGGGGGCGGTTTAACACCAATTTTGTCTTATCAAGTTTCTGGTGCGATTCGTTCAGTCAATCCACTTGTGGCGTATCTGATTATTTTTAACTCGGTTGTGGCCGTTTGGTCAGCACCTGGTGCGAGTGTGGCGGATTTTACTAAGAATGCGCGCTCGACACGTGCTCAGGTTGTGGGGCAAACAGCAGGTTTAGTTGTTGGTTATGGGATTTTCGCTTTTTCCAGTGTGGTTATTCTGTTAGGTGGTTCGCTGTATTTTGGGATTCAAGAATGGAATATTTTAAACATTATTGATCGTTTAGATAATGTGGCAGTGGTGGTCTTAGCCATGTCGGTTTTCTTATTAACGACTATTTCAACGAATGCAACAGGGAACATCATTCCGGCAGGTTATCAATTGGCGGCGCTGTTTCCTAAAAAAATGACGTATAAAAAAGGCGTCATGATTGCCAGTGTTATTAGCTTTCTCATTATGCCTTGGAAACTGATGGAAAACGCCGATAGTATTTTTATTTTTCTGAACGCAATTGGGGCTGTTTTAGGACCAGTCGCTGGTGTGATGATTGCGAATTATTATTTTGTTCAAAAGCAACAAATTGATTTAAATGCTTTATACGTAGATAAACACAAAAAAGAGGAAGCCAATCCTTTTTACGGATTAAACAAACCGGCGTATGTCGCTACTATTCTGGCGTTGGTTCTTTCCTTAAGTGGTCAATTTATTCCACAGGTTAAAATCATTGCTGATATTTCGTGGTTTGTGGGCTTTACCACAGGTTTTGTGCTGTACTTAGTGTTAAAAAAATGGACTTGGGATTCAAAAAAAGTGAAAGAAACAGCTTATCAGGAGGGAAAATAAATGCAAGCAGAGTTAGTGATTAAAAACGGGTTAGTTATTTTAGAAACTGGAGAAGTCATTACGGATGTCGCCGTTCAAGGAGGAAAAATCGTAGCGATTGGGCAAGACTTGTCAGGAGAACGTGTGATTGATGCGACGGGTTTAGTCGTTAGTCCTGGGATGGTGGATGCTCATGTTCATATTACCGATCCTGGTGGTGGTTACCGCGATGAATGGGAAGGGTATGTCACAGGAACGGCCGCTTGTGCTAAAGGGGGCGTGACGACCTTTATGGAAATGCCTTTAAATCAGATTCCAGCAACTGTGGATAAGACCTCTCTTGAGATCAAATACAAGGCAGGAGAAAATAAACTAAAAGTAGATGTAGGGTCATTTGGCGGCGTGGTCCCGACCAACTTGGCTGGCGGGATTCAGGAACTTGATGAAGGAGGCGTTTCCGGCTATAAATGCTTTTTAGGAACGTGCGGCGATCGTTCAATTGAAGGAGATTTTCAAAATGTCGACGATTATTCACTATATGAAGGAATGAAACAAGTCGCCAAGACTGGCAAAGTGCTAGCAATCCATGCAGAAAATGCGCCAATTACGGATAAATTAGGCGCGTTAGCTTATCAAAATGGTGAAACGACTTTAGCGGCATATGTAGCTACACGTCCTGTGTTTACCGAAGTTGAAGCGATTCAAAAAGCCATTTTATTTGCCAAAGAAACAGGTTGTCGGATTCATATTTGTCATGTGGCTTGTCAAGAAGGCGTGGAAGAAGTTTTGAAAGCCCAAGCAGAAGGGGTAGATGTGACTTGTGAAACATGTACGCATTATTTATATTTTACTACGGATGAACTTGATGCCATTGGTCCATTTGTCAAATGTTCGCCGCCGATTCGTGACGCGGATCAACAAGCCGCCTTATGGAACCACGTGCAAACAGGCGGCATCGCGTTTGTAACCTCTGACCATTCTCCTTGTACGCCAGACTTAAAAGATACAACCAATGCTTTTGAAGCTTGGGGCGGCATTTCTGGTGTTCAAAATAACGTCGATGTGTTATTCGATGAAGCCGTCCAAAAACGTGGTTTATCCTTGAAACAATTCGCGGATATGATTGCAGCAAACCCAGCTGACCGTTATCACTTAGCGCAAAAAGGCCGCATCAGCATTGGTAAGGATGCCGATTTTGTACTAATTAAACCTAATGCGCCGTATATCTTAAAAGCAGAAGATTTAGAATACCGAAATAAAATTAGTCCTTACATTGGTCGTGAAATTGGGGCCCAAGTGATTCAAACAATTTTAAGAGGCGAAACAATTTACGCACAAGAAACTGGAGTAACCGAGGCGTTTAACGGCGTATTTATCAAAAATTAAACACTTATTTTAGAAATGTAAAGGGACAGAAGCGTGATTGAATTAGCACCTCTGTCCACGAGTTAGAGGATGTTCATTGGCTATTTTGCACAAAAAAAGGCTTAATTTTGTTTGATGAGTACAATGAAGATAGCTAGGGAAACGTTTACAATCAGAGTGTAATCAGTCAGGAGGTTTTGTGATGGACTTGGAAAAAGTTTTAAAACAAAGAATCGAAGAGTTGTCAGCAATTGGGAGTGATCCTGCAGGAGGGATGACACGCTTACTTTATACAGATTCGTGGTTGGCAGCACAAAAGTATGTGCAAAGCCAAACTGAGGCGTTTGGACTGGAAACGCAATTTGACGAAGTCGGGAATCTGTTTTGTCGAGTGGCAGGAACGGAATTTCCTCAGGAAACGATTTTAACTGGGTCACATATCGACACAGTAGTTAATGGTGGGACCTTAGATGGTCAATATGGTGTTATTGCTTCCATGACGGCTGTTCAATATTTATTAGACAAATATGGGAAACCACGGCGTTCTCTAGAAGTGCTTTCCATGGCTGAAGAAGAAGGGAGTCGTTTTCCAACGGTTTTCTGGGGAAGCAAAAATGTCGTTGGTGAAGCCAAACGTGAAGAAGTAGTCGACATCTCTGACAACGAAGGCAAAAAGTTTGTTGATGAGATGCATCGCCAAGGCTTTGATTTTCGGCAGGAGCAAACAAGACGTGAGGACATTGAAGCATTTGTCGAAATTCATATTGAACAAGGCAATATTTTAGAGAACGAAAAGCTCCAAGTCGGTGTTGTTCATAGTATTGTAGGGCAACGTCGCTACACGGTTACCTTAAAAGGGCAAGCCAATCATGCAGGCACTACGCCAATGAGTTACCGTCATGATGCGGTATATGGCTTTGCTAAAATTTGTGCAGAAGCCATTGATCATGCAAACGAAATTGGGGATCCGTTAGTTTTAACATTCGGCAAAGTCATTCCGAAACCCAATACAGTCAACGTGGTGCCTGGAGAAGTGGAATTTACAATTGACTGCCGTCATACCGACGCTGCTTTTTTACGACATTTTACAGGTGAATTAGAAGAACGGATGAAGACAATTGCTCAAGAATTAGGCTTGACGATTGCAATTGACCGCTGGATGGATGAAGCCCCTGTACCGATGAATCAAGCAATTGTAGAAGTTATTGAACAAAAAGCCAAAGAAGGCAAGTATCAGTATCGTATGATGCATAGTGGTGCTGGGCATGATTCGCAAATTATTGCGCCCCATTACCCGACAGCGATGATATTTGTGCCAAGTATTGGTGGGATTAGTCATAATCCAGCAGAAGCAACGGCATTTCCAGATTTGGTTGAAGGCGTCAAGCTTTTAGCAGATACCTTATATGAATTAGCGTATAAATAAGATAGAAAAGGAAGAATTGTGATGGGTTATAAAAATAATCGAGTTGGTTACCAAAAAGAATTGTTAACATCAAGAGCTGTGATAAAAAAAGACAATTACGCCATTATTCCCCATGATGGTTTGGTGCAAAATGCAGTACCTGGTTTTGAAAATGTCGATATTTCCATTTTGGGATCACCTAAATTAGGTGCGACATTTGTGGATTACATTGCTACGTTTCATAAAAATGGTCAACAAACAACTGGTTTTGGTGGCGACGGGATTCAAACGTTGGTTTATGTCATTGACGGTCGTTTGCGCGTTTCAGATGGTCAAGAAACCCATGAGCTTGAAGCCGGGGGCTACGCCTACTTTACGCCTGAAATGAAAATGTATTTAGCGAACGCACAGGAAGCGGACACAGAAGTTTTCTTATATAAAAAACGCTATCAGCCGTTGGCGGGCCATCAACCTTATAAAGTGGTTGGGTCAATTCATGACCAACACCCCGAAGAATATGAAGGAATGACAGACGTTTTACTTTGGAGTTTATTGCCGAAAGAGTTTGACTTTGATATGAATATGCATATCTTATCTTTTGAACCAGGCGCTAGTCATGCCTATATTGAAACGCATGTCCAAGAGCATGGTGCGTATTTAATTAGTGGCCAAGGGATGTACAATTTGGACAATGAATGGTATCCAGTGGAAAAAGGGGACTATATTTTCATGAGTGCCTATGTGCCACAAGCAGCCTATGCGGTTGGCCGTAAAGAACCGCTAATGTACGTTTATTCCAAAGATGCCAATCGTGAACCAGAATTATAACGAAAAGCCGAATGTAAAGTAATGACCTCGGAACAATAGGATTTGAACACGCAGTGGTGAACGGTAGAGTCCTTTTTCTTGGTAGACGTTACTTTTATTCGGCTATTTTCCTGTTAATTATTTTTCTGAAAGCTCTAGCGCTACCCGTAAGAGTAAACTCGTCTCAGGCTCTTGAATAGAGGTGTCTAATAATTTTTCACATTGATTCATGCGATATTTAATGGTGTTTCTGTGAAGGTAAAGAGCGTTGGCCGTTTTAGTAATTTCGCAATTGAAATCTAAAAAAACTTTCAAGGTTTTTCGTAATTCTTGTAACGTCGGTTCCGTCGGATAGGCCAACTCTTTCAATTGTTGCTGGCAAAAGTATTCAACATCTTCAGTGCCAATCTTTTCAAAAAGTCCAGCTAGGCCTTTGGGATGGAACAATTGCACAGTTGCTTGTTTTTGAGCGTGTAAAGAAGCCTCTAATGTCGAGGAAGCTTCAATATAAGAATTAGGCAAATCTTCTAGGTTTTCATAAGCATTGCCTAAAGCAAAGCGAATGGTAATAGGCAAAGCCTGTTGCAAACGTTCAGCGAGGTTTTGCAAAATCATCAAATGGTCATTTTTCTTAGATTGAAAAATCAAGATACTTTTATTTTGATTTTTTAATTTAAACAAGGCGACATCTGGCAGGATTTCCGGCAATTGTTCTTTGAGCCATTGGAAAATTAGTTGCCCTTCCGCTTGCTGATAACGAATATGGGTTTCATTTTCTGGTTTAGTCACGCCGTAGACAATCGCTAATTGATAATAATCACTGTTGATTAAACGATAATTTTTCCAAAGTTCCAACCAATTTTGATGTTTACTCAGTGCTTCTTGATGTGTATCAAGCAAGCGGTCCAAAAAGTCTGTTTTGAGATGCTCAAAAGATTCAGCAATTTTCTGGTTTTTAAATAACATAAAAGTCAAAACTAAAATGGCCTGATCAATGGCAAATTCAGAAATAGGATAAGGAATCTGTTCAGGAGATAAGACCAATAAATAATAGGGAAAATAATCGTTCACACGAATTGGAAAGCCAGCTACTTGAATGTTTTCTTGTCGCTCATCCTGTAAACGAAAGATTTTCTTTTCTTGTGCCAATTGTTGAAAGTGGTCTTTTGATAATTGTTTGATAAAAAACTCCGCCGATTTTTGATTGCCATAAAAATAATTCGAGTGGGCAATCACCTGTTGCCAAGGACTTAATAAAATAATTGGCGCATTTAAAATTTTCGCAAATTCAGCGATGAAGCGCGTAGCATCAACATCTTGCATTAATAATGTTGAAAAACGCTTTTGTATGTCAAATGCTACAGACATCTGTTCGGTTTTGCTATCACGAAGATAGCCTACAATTTCATGCAACAACCCGCCTAGTGGCTGTGTGCTAGGAATTTTAATCAGGGGCAAATCAACGGCACTGGCATAGGCAACAATTTCTGGTGAAATTTCGTCAAGGAACCGCCCAACTTTGATTCCTAAAGCCGTACACTCTGCTTGTTTTAGCGAGTCAATAAAAGGTTTCAATTTTTCTTGATCATCTTTATAAATCATTGCCGTTGTTAAAATCATGACATTTTTAGGGATAAAATCAGCCACATCAGGTGTTTCCGTGATTTCTACACTTTCCAAGGGCTGTGTTAAGTTTGAGTGAGACGATAATAATTGTAAGTCAGAAAATCTTGGTAAAGCCAAGACCTCAGCTAATATTTTCATCACAACAACCTCCTTTTTTTATAGTATAGCGAAGAATAAAAAGGAGTACAAAAGATAGTTATTGAATATGTCTAAAAAACAAAGTCAAAATAGTGCAAATTGAACAATGAATTTCTGGGTTTTTCCAAAGATAATAAAAGAGAAGAATTAAAAATGAAGTGAGGGATTACTATGTATCAACAACCAAATTTTGTACGGCGAACAATCATGACGCCGGGACCAGTCGAAGCCCATCCATCGGTACTTCGTCAAATGGGTCAACCAATTTTAGGGCAATTTGATCCAGAATTTCTACAGATTATGAACGAAGTTCGGGAAATGATTAAAGTACCTTTTGCCACAAAGAATCAACAAGCCTTTGCCATTGATGGCACGTCACGTTCAGGCTTAGAAGCGGGGTTATTTGCATTGATTGAGCCAGGTGACAAAGTGCTTGTGCCTGCGTATGGCCGGTTTGCTTATTTATTAGGTGAAATTTGCGAACGCGCCCGGGCCGAAGTCATTTATTTAGAAAAGGACTGGCTCGCACCGTTTGAACAAACAACGGTGATTGAAGCGATTAAAGAACATCAACCAAAAATTGTTGCGATGGTCCACGGCGAAACGGCGAATGCACAAATGCAACCGCTGGATCAAATTGGCGCCTTTTGTCGGGAAAATGAAATTTTCTTCGTAGTAGATATGGTGGCGACTTACGGCGGTGTCGAAACAAAGGTCGATGATTGGAAGATTGATATTGCGGTAGCAGGCACTCAAAAATGTGTCAGTGTACCTTCAGGCCTTTCTTTGATTACTTACAACCAACGTGTGGCCGATTATCTGGCGGGCCGTTACCAAAAAGAGTTAGGACTTGGTGCGGATGCGCGGAATGAACGGTTCATTCAAAGTAACTACTTGGATTTATCGCAATTAGAAAAATATTGGGGACCAGAGCGCTTAAATCACCATACAGAAGCGACTACAATGATTTATGGGCTACATGAAGGGCTGCGCTTGTTACTTCAAGAAGGCATGGAAAATGTCTACGCACGTCATCGGAAAAACGATCGTATTTTAGTTGAAAGTCTGCAAAAAATGGGCTTAGAAATTTTCGGGAATTTAGACACAAAAACACCAACAGTCATTCCTGTGGTCATTCCAGAAGGAATTGATGGTGAAAAAGTGCGGAGCTTATTACTGGATCATTTTAAAGTTGAAATTGCCTCTTCCTTCGGTGATTTAAAAGGAAAAATTTGGCGGGTCGGTAATATGGGTTACAGCAGTCGCGAAGACAATGTGTTGCATTTCTTAAGTGCCTTTGAGACTGTACTGAAACACCAAGGCTATCAATTTGAAGGCGGTAGCGGTAGTACTCATGCATTGGCTGAGTATTTAAACTAAAAAAGAAGGTAGGACAAAGGTCACTACGTAAAAAAGCGTAGTGCTTTTGTTCCTTGTGAAACGTTAACCAAAAAAATGATTGGTGGAGGAAAAGAAAATGACAGACAAGACAAAAAGTTCGTTGGCTTATTGGAAAAAAATCGTTATTTTACTATGTATGGGCTGGGTAACAATCTGGATTTATCGTTCCGCGCTTTCTCCCGTTTATCCACAAATTCGTGCGTCTCTAAATGGTAACGCTTCCGATACGGCCCTAGGGTCCATTTCTAGCTTTTATTTTCTCGGTTACGTAGTCATGCAGATTCCTGCAGGCTTCTTGGTAGACAAGATTGGGAAAAAACGTGTATTAATTCCAGGCTTTATCTTGTTTGCGCTGGCAGCATTACTGATTGCCCAAGCCCAAACGATTGGAACAATTTACTTAGGTAGCTTATTGGCAGGCTTAGGATGTGGTTCTTTCTATGGCTCGGCTTACTCGTTGACGTCGCAAAACATTCCTCAAGCCAAAAAAAGTTTTGCAACAGCTATTGTCAACAGTGGTTCAGCCGTTGGTTCAGGTTTAGGGATGATTTTATCTAGTTATTTAGTTGCCCAAAAAGGATTGCCTTGGCAAGTGATGATGTACATTTCCGCCTTTATGATTATTTGTATGTTAGTGGCTTTTCAAGTGATTATTCGCAATCATAAAGAAGACATGGCCTTGATTCAGCCAACCGTTGTTGATGAAAAAGATAACGGAGCGGTAAAAGAAAAAGTGCCCTTTAAAAAACTGTTTGCGCCACATATGCTATTTGCGTATATTTTATATTTTGGCACTTGTTATGCATATTATATGATTGTGACTTGGTTACCTAATTTTTTAAGTACCGAACGTGGTTTCCAAGGAGCGGCGATAGGATTATCCTCTTCGCTGGTCGCATTTGCCTCTATTCCAGGAGCGTTATTTTTTAGTCGGTTGGCGGATAAGTACATGCATAAAAAAGTTCAATTCATCGTTGTTTTAGAATTTTTAGCAACAGCCATGCTCTTGTTAACTGTACAAGTAAGTAATGCGACGTTGTTATTAATTGCTTTAATTATGTATGGGTTCTTAGGAAAATTAGCTGTAGAACCGATTATTATTTCTTGGCTAGGTGAAAATGCACCAAAAATTGGAATTGGCACTACTTTGGGCGTGTTTAACTTTTTCGGCATGATGTCATCTGTGATCGCCCCAGCTTTGACTGGGAAAATTTCAGACACAACGGGTTCGAAAGTCATGGGCTTTTATATCGCCGTCGTGATTTTACTAATTGGCACGATTCTTTTTATGCTTGTCAATTTAAAAAAACGCGGGGCAGATTCGTCTAATAAATAAAAAAACAACGCAAACTTATCTTTCGTTGAATAAGTTTGCGTTGTTTTACTTTTTGACAATCATATTAATCGCTTGTGCTAATCGCTCTTCTTGTTCTTTAGGATCTTTTTCAGGATTTTCAAAGCAATGCTTTAAATTCTCCGCAACAATCATCCCCATTACGCGATCAATACTAGAACGGACCGCACTCAACTGAGTGATAACATCGATACACTCTTTTTCTTCATCAATCATTTTTTGAATCCCGCGAATTTGGCCTTCTGTGCGGCGTAAACGATTCAGCACTTTCTTTTTTTCTTCAGTCATTTTGCCCCTCCTTAAGAGTAGTGATTGGTTTAAAATATACCTACACGAGGTATTTTTGTCAACTATCTTTTCTTTGAATCTAAAAATGGCAGAAATCTCTTCAGTTGACAAGTCTAACTTTTTCATGTTAAATATACCCCATAAGGTATATAAGAGAAGGAGAAAAAGATGTTATTTCAATTGTTTAAAAAAACGCCAAGTATTTCAGCAAAGGAATTGCAGTCACGTTTATCTAAAGAGATAACGTTATTAGATGTCCGAACACCTAGCGAATACCGCGCAGGGCATATTCCACAAGCGATTAATGTCCCACTTAACAAAATTCCCGCCTACAACAAATCCGCTAACGAAGTCTATGTGATTTGCCAGTCCGGCATGCGCAGCAAAAATGCGGCCAAAATTTTAGCGAGAAAAAACTATCACGTGATTAACGTTCGTGGTGGGATGTCCCAATGGTTTGGTCAAATTAAAGGAGGAAAATAAATGAAAATTGTAATTATCGGAGGCGTGGCTGGTGGCATGTCAGCAGCGACACGTTTACGTCGCTTAATGGAAGATGCTGAAATTGTTGTCATGGAAAAAGGCCCTTTTGTTTCATTTGCAAACTGTGGTTTGCCTTACTACGTTTCTGGCGAAATCGCAGAAAGAGAGCAACTGCTTGTTCAAACACCCGAAGCGTTAAAGGCACGGTTTAATTTAGATGTTCGTCCTCACCATGAAGTGGTGGCTATTGATCCAATAGAAAAAGTGATCACAGTGAAACATGAAACAGAAATTTTAACAGAACACTATGACAAATTAATTTTATCACCAGGGGCGAAACCTTTTGTGCCACCAATTACAGGATTGGCAGAAGCCAAAAATGTTTTTTCATTAAGAAATGTTCCTGATTTAGATCAAATTATGACAGCCTTGACACCAGAAACAAAACGAGCCGTCGTGATTGGCGCAGGCTTCATTGGCTTGGAAATGGCAGAAAACTTGCAAAAAAGCGGATTAGAAGTCACTCTCGTGGAAAAAGCGCCTCATGTTTTACCGCCATTAGACGAAGAAATGGCCGCTTTTGTCAAAGCTGAATTAAGCAAAAACAATGTTCAAGTAATTACGGGACAATCTGCGGTTGCTTTTGAAGAAGAAGGGCAAGTGATTCGCTTAGAAGACGGTCAAACATTAGCTTCTGATTTAACCATTTTGTCGGTGGGGGTCCAACCAGAAAATACCTTAGCAGTTGAAGCAGGTGTAGCAACTGGTTTACGTGGCGGTATTGTTGTTGATGAACGCTATCAAACGAATCAACCCGATATTTATGCGGTTGGGGATGCTATTGTAGTGAAACAACAAATCACTCAAGAAGATGCGCTGATTTCTTTAGCTTCTCCTGCCAATCGCCAAGGACGTCAAGTAGCGGATGTGATTGCTGGGTTAGAGAGAAAAAATCAAGGAAGCATTGGGACCGCCATTGTGCGAGTCTTTGATTTAACCGCTGCTTCAACTGGTTTAAGCGAACGGGCTGCTAAAGCTGCTGGACTAACAACAGCTGTTGTGCATATCAGTGGAAAAGACCATGCGGGGTATTATCCTGGCGCAACAGATCTTCAGTTAAAATTAGTTTTCCACCCTACGACAGGGGAAATTTATGGCGCACAAGGAATTGGGGCCAAGGGCGTAGATAAGCGGATTGATATTCTTGCGACCGCTATTAAAGGACAGTTAACTATTTTTGATTTGCCTGAATTAGAGTTTACCTATGCGCCGCCGTTTGGTTCAGCGAAAGATCCCGTGAACATGTTAGGTTATGCAGCGATGAACCTTGTAGAAGGATTGAGTGAAAACGTTCAATGGCATGAGTTATCCAACGAATTAGCTAAGGGGGCTGTTTTATTAGATGTCCGTAATCCCGCCGAACGAGCCAATGGTCAATTTAAAAATGCTGTCTCTATTCCTTTAAATGAGTTAAGAGAACGTTTGGAGGAATTAGACAAGTCAACGGAGTACATTGTTAGTTGTCACAGCGGTTTGCGTAGTTATATTGCAGAACGGATGCTAAAACAAGCAGGCATCTCAGCCAAAAATTTAGATGGTGCTTTTGCGCTATATCGAATGGTAAAACCGGAGGAACTAGAAAATGTATAACACGATTGGCATGCCTGAATTTTATCAGGAAGCAAAACGAAAAAAATTACCGATTATTGATGTACGAGAAGAAATGGAATACCAACTGGGGCATGTCCCCCAGGCCATCAACTTACCTTTAAGTACTTTAACCGAAAATTATCAGCAATTAGATAAAAACCAACCCTATTATCTGATTTGTCAAATGGGATCGCGCTCCGCACAAGCGTGTGCGTTTCTCAGTCAACAAGGGTATCAAGTAACCAATGTTCTAGGTGGTACATCTGGCTGGTTGGGTCAATTAGAACAATAAAATAACAAAAAACGTTTATCCTTTTACACAGGATAAACGTTTTTTTGTTAGATAAAGATGTGTCAAAACTGTAAGAGGAATGATAGGAAGATGAAGGGACCAGTTTTTTTATTCATTATATACTAAATAAAATGACAAACTCGTCAACAGAAATCAAGGAGGAACAAATAAATGAAAAAGTCAGGCCAGAAGAAGCGAAATAAAAAAGTGTGGTTCGGTATTGGTGCCGCAGTGGTCGTCGTCGGATTTATCGGAGCAAAAACAGTTTTTTCTTCAAAAGAAGTTGAACCTGAATACACAACGTATACCATTACAGAAATGGCCTCATTAAAATTAGATGGTCAAGTGAGTTTTCTAGATACTCGGGATATTTTCTTTGATCCTTCTTTAGGAAAAATTGCCGAAATAAATGTTGAAAATGGTAAAGAAGTCAAGAAAGATAGTCCATTGTTAACGTACAATAACTCAGACATCCAAGCCACAGAAACAGAACAAGCGAATGCCGTTAATCGGAACAATCTTCAAGTTCAACAAGCACAAGAGAACGTTAACTTAGCCACTCAAAAATACAATGAAGCGTTAAACAAAGTTGCTGCAGCCAAGCAAAAATTAAACACCGCAAAAGAGGCTGAAGAGAAAGAAACACTAAATGCGGAAATTCAGCAATTGAATGAAGCCGTTAGTGCTGCGAATAGTGAAGTCGCCCAAGCTAATCAAGCCCTTCAATTAGCCAACAGTGATGCCGTCGGAGCAGCAAACACGCTTGAACAAACACGTGGCAAAGTTAACACAGTCGTTACAGCACCAATTGATGGCCAAGTCACTGTCGATGCTAGTGCCATGAGTAGTACCGACAAACCAGTCATTAAAATTGCAACACAAAAGAAAAATATTCAAGGAAAAGTAACCGAATATGATTACGATAAATTACAGACAGGGGAAGAAGTAACAGTGACGACCGTTGGTTCAGGCAAATCAGCGCCAGGCAAAATTGTTTCCATTGCGCAAACCCCAATAGCTAAAAATGAAGGCAATCCAGTAGTGAGTTATCAATTTACAGTAGAAGGTGATTTTCCTTGGGCAGAAGGCTTGTCTACTAGTATCGCTGTGCCACAAAAGCAAATGATTATACCGACAGCAGCAATCCAAAAAGAAGGCGAAAAAGAATTTGTCTATGTTTACAAAGCGGGCAAAGCGAAAAAAACACCGATTGAAACAGAAACAAATTTAGGTCGTAAAGTTGTCAAAAGTGGCTTGAATTGGAAAGACCAAGTGATTGCCAATCCCAATAAAGAATTAAAAGATAATCAAGATGTTCAGGTAGCTGCCAATGATTAAGCTATCCCATATTCATAAATATTATTATTCCGAAGAAGAAACACTGCATGTGTTAGATGATATTAACCTCCAAGTAGACGCTGGAGAATTTTTAGCGATTATGGGTCCTTCTGGTTCTGGGAAATCGACTTTGATTAATTTGCTAGGCTTTATTGATAAAAAGTTTGAAGGAACGTATTTATTTGAAGACCGTGAAATTGGCGACTTTTCTGATAAGGAACTATCCCGAATTAGAAATGAAGCAGTCGGCTTTGTCTTTCAGAATTTTAGTTTAATTGAAACACTAACAGTTGAAGAAAACATTGAATTACCTCTTTTATATAGTGGGTTAACCCCAAAAGAAGCCAAAGATCGTGTCCACGAAGTTCTGACAAAAGTCGGCTTGCCAGATAAAGGCAAGAAGCATCCAAAACAGCTTTCGGGCGGACAACAACAACGTGTGGCTATTGCGCGTGCGATTGTCAATCGGCCAAGTTTTATTATTGCAGATGAACCAACTGGGGCTTTAGATAGTAAAACATCGGAAGAAATTTTAACGCTCTTTCAGCAATTAAACAATGAAGGTGTCACCATTATTTTAGTGACACATGATGAAGAAACAATTGAATACTGCAATCGTTTGATTAAAGTTCGTGATGGAAAGATTTTAGAGGAGGTGCTGACATGAAACGTTCAATTATTTGGAAAACCGCCTTCCGTTCCATTTTGAAAAATAAGCGACGCAGCTTGTTAACGATGCTAGGGATTGTCATCGGGATCGCTTCGGTGATTACCATCGTGGCTATCGGTAACGGCTTTAAAGAAGACATGGTCGATAAATTATCTGCTGAAAAACAAAAAGAAAATGTGAAAAAGATTTCTTTTTCGGCCTACAACACTTCGGATATGTTTAGTGACCAAGCGATGTTTACTGACAATGATTTAGGGGTCGTGCGCATGATTCCTGGCGTAGAAAAAATTGATTTTGATCAAAGAGAAGTTGATGGCGCCCAAAAAGGTACACTGAATTTTCAAGCAGGACCGAAAAATCTTTCTGTAACCTATGAACTTGCCGACAAAACCACCAAAGAATTGTTGGCGGGACGCCAACTGAATGATGGAGACAATGCAAAACTGGATAAAACAGTGGTGGTGGATGAACTGGTTGCCAAAGAACTCTACCAAGACCCAACTGCAGCAGTTAATCGAACTTTTCCGTATAAAGATCAACTTTTTACCATTGTTGGCGTGACAACCAATACCAGCGGTGCCATTGGTCCAGGTAATGATGACTCATTGCTTTATTTTCCCAAAAAGACCTATGAACATTATTTCGGCAAGCTAAAAGATACATCTACGTTGAAGCTAACAGTAGCACCTGGCTATCAACCAGATCAAGTATTGAAAGAAACAATAAAAACTCTCTCTCAACAAGGAACCATGAAAAACAGCGGGACGTATCAAGAATATAATGTTAAAGATACCATCAAAGAAATGGGCTCTTTATTAAATAATTTAACCTTGTTTATTTCCGCAATTGCGGCCATTTCACTGGTAATTGCTGGGGTCGGCGTTATGAATATGATGTACATTTCGGTTTCAGAACGGATTAAGGAAATTGGTATCCGACGTGCATTGGGCGGGACAGCCAGTGATATTAAAAAGCAATTCTTAACAGAAGGAATTGCCTTGACCTTAATCGGCGGAATTACTGGTTATCTTTTAGGAATGATTATTGCCTACTTAGCATCAATGGCACTACCGTTTTCTGTTCGTCCAGATTTAATGACCGTTTCATTAGCCATCGGGATTTCTGTCTTTATCGGGGTTGTATTTAGCTATTTCCCTGCCTCGGCAGCTTCGAAAAAAGACTTGATCGATATTATGAAATAAATACAAACAGCAAAAAAACAGCCACTTTTGGCTGTTTTTTTTAGTGAAAGTAGAAAAAAATCCAAAGATTTCAAGAGAAAATAGCTGACAAACGTCAAAAGGTTGATATTAGCTACCAACCTTTTGACGTTTGTCAGCTAAATAAAAAGAAAAAAATTGAAAAAATAGCACGTTGAGGATTAAATAACAAATATTTTTTAAATAAGACTATTAGAAAGCCTTTATAAATCAGGGATTATAGGAATGACTGTTAATGACTGATTTGCTTGTAAATTTCTAAATTTTAATTCGAAAAAATTCCAGTATACTAAATATATCAAAACAAAACACGAAAATTGAGAAAATTTTGAACTAAAAAAGAATTAAGGAGGAATCAAGAATGAAAATAATGGTCATCACAAAAAATATTTTATCAGAAACTGCTTTTCAAAACCACTTACAGCATTTAGATCACCAAGTTTTTTGTACGACGTGTTTGATTGGTGAAATTAAGGAAAGTCATTTGTTTTATCGAAAATTTGATGCAATCATTCTCAGCGAAACGATTCCTCGCAAAGAACAATATTTATATCTAAAGGAATTAGCCAGAGTTAAAACGCCGTTGTTTCTTCGCTCGGAAGACATTCCTACCTCGGAAGAATTGAGCATTAGCTATCAATATGGCATTCTCAATTGGTTACGATTGGATGCGACTTTGGATACATTAAGAGAAAATCTCCTTTTGGCAGAATTAAATAAACCCATCCAACGAGAAGATGAAAAGTTAGATGTAGAGGGAATAAAGCTAACAGCCACAGAACGTGCACTACTGGCTGTCTTGTATAGTACGCCAAAAGAACACTTACCAATGGAACGCCTTTGTAAATTAATATATGACACAGAAGAAACAGCCAATAATCGAAAAAAAATGACCAAACAGCTGACAAAATTAAATAAAAAAATTCAAGTAGGGGGCTTTAAAAAACAAGGTATCCAAAATACACGGTATAAAGGCTACAAACTGCATCCGCAGTTGCTTCCTTACATTGGCGAATTATTTACTTAAAATAAAGAAACTCTTGACGAATGAAAATCACCATCACAGGATGACCCCTAAAAACCATGCTATACTAATAAGGAATAGTATAGGAGGTGGGTCTGTATGAAAGACGGACTATATTGGGTACAACAATTAAAAGAACAGAAAGTAAGTCACACAGAACTCTTAAAGGATATTGAGAAAAAAGTCCAAAAGTTAAATCCAAAGATCAATGGCTTTGTAACCTTTGACAGCCAAGAAGCAGAAGCAACTTATCAAAAAAATAAACAGCAGGACACACTATTTGCTGGTTTGCCATTTCCTTTGAAAATGTTAGGCCAAGAAAAAGCGGGGTGGTCGGCAACGGCCGGCTCGCAACTTTTTAAAAATAGTACTGCAACAACGACCTCTAACTTTGTCAAACAAGCAGAAACGATTGGTTTGATGCCCTTAGGACAAACCAACGCCCCAGAGTTTGGCTTTAAAAATATTACGGATCCTGCGCTTTACGGGCCAGCCCGCAATCCTTGGAACCTGGAACATTCGCCAGGCGGTTCCAGTGGCGGCGCTGCCGCAGTTGTCGCTAGCGGGATTGTACCTATCGTCGGCGCTAGTGATGGCGGTGGCTCCATCCGAATTCCCGCCTCTTTTAGTGGCTTAATTGGCTTAAAACCTAGCCGTGGCTCCATGCCTGTCGGCCCAGAAGGCTGGCGGGGCTGGCAAGGTGCCTCGATTGACTTTGCGTTGACTATTTCTATGAGAGACACCAAAGCATTATTTTATGGCCTACGTGGTAGCCACAGTGGCGCCCCCTACCAAGCGCCCTTGGCAGAATGGCAAACACACCCTAAAAAACAACGGCTAAAAATTGCTCTGTGTACCGCTTCGCCTATCGGCTCACTGATTTCGCCAGAAGCAACACAAGCGGCGAAACAAGCGGCTGATTTTCTGGCAGCAGCTGGTCATGAAATCATTGAGATTCCTTATCCAGTCGATGGTGCAGCGCTGATTCGCTCCTATTATCAAATGAACGGCGCAGAAACTACAGCGATGATGAATAGCATTCAACAGGGGCTCGGGCGCCCAATTCGTAAAGAAGAAATCGAACCTTTTTCATGGACCATGCATCAATTTGGCCAAAAGATTCCAGCAGCCACCTATGTTCATTCATTACAGTTGTGGGATCAAGCAGCAGTAACGATGGAAGAACTTTTTCAAAAATTTGATCTGTTTTTATCCCCAACAACGGCTTTTTCAGCACCAAAAATTAACGAAGATTTGCAAAGTGAGCACATTCGTCAACGAATGGCGCAAGCAGCAGAATTAACAGAAGCAGAGCTAGCTGAATTAATCTATGATTATTTTGATAAAAGTTTACAGCTAACACCGTATACTCAACTAGCTAACTTGACAGGACAACCAGCCATCAGCTTGCCCACACATGTGACAGCAACGGGGTTACCCTTAGGCATTCAATTGCTGGCTGCACGTGGACGTGAAGATCTCTTATTCCAAGTAGGCGAACAGTTTGAGCAAGAAGGCAAATTTAAATTACCAAAAAGTTACCGCTAAATAGGGTGTTATTGTGACCAAATTTCAGATAAAATAGACACAAGACAAAAAACTGAGGTGGAAAAATGCTGTACGTAGTGAGACATGGTGAAACAGATTATAATGTGGCCCGTAGAATTTGTGGTCATGCGGAAGCGCAATTGACCGAAAAAGGCTATCAACAAGCGGAATTGGTAGCTGAAAAAATTGCCAAACAAGGAATTCAAATCGACCGTTTACTGGCGTCCCCTTTAAAACGGGCGCAAGAAACAGCCCGTAAAATTGCGGAACGAAATCAATTGACGATTGAAACAGAACCTCGTTTAATTGAGATGAATTTTGGCATTTATGATGGTGAACCGATTGAAACAACGGCTTTCCAAGAAAATCGTTCTGAGATTTCCTTGCCGTTTCCAGAAGGGGAATCAGTCCTAGATGTCGCGGGTCGAATTTATCCCCTGATTGAGGAAGCCTTGGCTTCAGAGGAAACTTACCTATTTGTTTGCCACAATGCGGTCATGCGAGTCATTGATAACTACTTCAATGGTAAAAAAATCCAAGATTTCTTGGACTTTCATTGTGAAAATACACAACTTGTACAATACGGAGAATAAAAATCAAGTCTTTAATCTTTTGGTTAAAGACTTGATTTTTTTTATGGTAAATAAGAAACCGCTTCCGTTTTAATGTATAATAAATTAACTTTTGGATCAAAAAAGAAATGGGGAAAAGACTATGAGAATTGATAATATTCATCAAGCGTTAAAACAGTTTCACGTACAAAATCCAAGTAGCAAAGAAACCTTGTTGCCCGCAACGGCTTCGCAATTAAGTCAGACCTCTGGCTATACCCGAACCGCTGTTAGTGAAGAGCTTTCAGAATTAGTGAGAAAAGACCAAGTCGTTAAAGTTAAATCTAGACCAGTGTTATTTTTTGATAAAGACTACTTAGAGGAACAGTTTCCTTTTTTTAAAAGTAGCACGTGCTACGATTCCCTCGCTTCGCTGCAAGAGGACATTTATCAACATGCAGAACAGATACATAAGAAAAAGCAGCTACTGAAAATGAATCCATTTGCGAACGTAATTGGTTTTGATGGGAGCTTAGCAGACGCCATCAAGAAGTTGAAAGCCGCTATTTTATATCCGCCTAATGGCTTGAATATTTTACTTACTGGAGAATCTGGGGTGGGGAAAACCTTAATTGCAGAACAATTACACCAATTTTATCAAGTTAAAATGAACCAAGAAGTCCCGTTTATTTATTTTAATTGTGCAGAATATTTCAACAATCCAGAATTATTAACTTCGCATCTGTTTGGCTATAAAAAAGGCAGTTTCACTGGTGCCGTCAATGACCAAAAAGGTTTAGTGGAGTTGGCAGATGGCGGTTTTTTATTTTTAGATGAAGTCCATCGATTAACGAGCGAAGGCCAAGAAAAATTGTTTACAGTTTTGGATAAAGGGTATTTTACACGGATGGGTGAAGCCGAAAAACAAAGAAATGTATCGATAAAATTTATTTTTGCAACAACCGAAGCCGTCAATCAACATTTTTTGAAAACGTTTTTAAGAAGGATCCCTGTGACATTAGCCATTCCAGCTTTAGCCGAGCGCTCTTTGAAAGAAAAAATTCAATTGATTTTGTCCTTTTTCTTAGAAGAAAGTCAACGGATTCAAAAGAATATCCATATTCGTTATGAGGCGTTGAAACAATTAACGTTTACTCATTTTGAAGCCAACGTTGGCGAATTGAAAGCGGCGATTCAATTTATGAGCGCACAAGCCTATTTAGAAGTATTCGATCAATTAACGGAAACTATTTGCATTGAAGCAAACGAGGGGACAGTCAAAGAGCAACCTGATGTAGAAAGTCTGCTGGCTTTTAATGAGTGGATACCTAACGATGGCCTCACGATTCAATACAACCATTTTTATTTAAGCAGTCAAGAGTTACTCAAATCGGAAAGTCTGAAAAATGATCGTTTTTATAATTTTCTATTGAAAGAATATGCGGATTTGAAAAAATTAACTCTTTCGACAGAGGATGCGCTAGCAATCATGCAAAACAAAGTCGAGCAACTTTATGATATGGACATTTTTGCTCAAGAACCGCTAGCCTTAGAGGCCATTGACGAAACATTGCAGCCAAAAATTCAAGAAGCCATTGTCTTTTTTGAACAATTAATCCAAGAAAAATTGACAGAGGATTTCCAGAATATTTTAATTGTCCACCTTTATTCTGCTGTTTTTTATTCTGCACAAATGAATGAAACATTTTATTCAGATACCAAAAATATCTATTCTGGCAAAGTAACCCAGTATCAAGCTGCTAAGACCATGGTGGACTTTCTACAAACATTGTTTGGGATTTCTTTTGCTGATACGGAAATCCTCTTTTTTGATCTATTTATTCGTAAAGTCACAGCTAAAAAAAGAGCGCACTCAGTTGAAGAAAACTGTGGCGTTATCGTCGTTGCTCATGGTACCGCGACGGCCAGCAGTATGGTTGAGTACACCAACCTTCTGTTTTCAACAACGGTCATGCGTGCAGTTGATATGCCGATTAATCAATCCGTGGAAGAAACATTAGAAAAAGTCCGTACAATTGTAAAGCAAAATCAGTATAAAAAAATTATTTTAATGGTGGACATCGGTTCCTTGGTTTACTTTGGTAATGCTATCAGTCAAACGTTTCAAATGGAAGTGCTGCTAATTAGCAATATCAATCTCTTAACATTGCTAGAAGTGGCCCGAGAAGTCATTTATGAATCGACGGCGTTTGAGTATCTATTACCAGTCTTAAAAGAAAAAAATCATCGCGCCTTGATTTGCAGTAAAGGTCGCTTCAACGAGGCAAAAGTTCTCATTATTTCCTGTCTAACTGGCATGGGGACTGCTATTAAAATTGAACAGTTGTTACTAAAAACTTTTCCCAATGAATTACTAACGAATGTACGCATCATTACTTTAGAGAAAAGAGAAGTGGAAGACATTGATCGCTTGCATTCTTTTATTCGGAAAGAAGAGAAAATCGTTGGCATCATTGGCACCGTAAAGACAGAAGTGCCAGATATTCCGTTTATTTCTTTACAAGATTTACTATCGAAGCGGGGCATTCAGCTAGTTTTCGAATTATTAGGCCATCATTTAGAAGAAAAACAAAACCAAGAGTTACTAAAAAAAGTTTCAGCTAAATATATTCAAGGATTATCAATCGAAGCTATTACAGACTTACTAACGGTTTTGAATCCGACAACCATTTCAATCGAATTAGCTAAGATTTATTCAGACATTTGCTTGCAAACCAAAATAAAAAGTAACGAAAAGATTTTACTTCGTTTTATCATTCATTGTGCCTGTATGTTAGAACGGCAATTGTTGAATCCAGAATATGACCCGACAGCTTATGAAGTGTCATACCGAGAGTTGCCAGAAGCAGTATCTGTCATAAAAATGGCGTTTCGACCGCTTGAAGTGTCCTATAATCTGTTGATTCCACCTTTGGAAGTGCGCTATATTTATGAATTGCTCTTTGAAAAGGCTTAATTCAAACGGAAATGAAAGTTGGCACACTTATTGCTTTTAATAAAATGATTAATTAGCAAAGGAGTTTGTTTATGGAAAATGAACCAATTTTACTTTTAACACACAATGGTTGGGGCTTGGAATTAGTCAAAAGCGTCCAGATGATTGTTGGAGAAGTCACAAATGTACATGAAGTAGCATTACAAGCAGAGGATTCACTGGGGGATTATTTAGAACGAGTCACAGAAAAAATTGACCAGTTAACGTGGCACAACCAGTTGCTAATTTTAACAGATGTTAAAGGCGGCACACCTAGTAACGTTGCATTACGTTTATCAAAAGATTATGACCTCCTGATTGTGTCCGGATTATGCACATCGTTATTATTAGAATCCGTCATGAAACAAAGTGGTCCTGGGTTTCGTTTACAAGACGCAGAAATGATTCAACAAGCAGCAGTAGACAGTTGTCAAATTTTAGAAATTCCAAAATAAGAAAGTACAGGTGAACAGAATGTCAAAAATCGTATTAACAAGAGTCGATAGCCGTTTAATCCATGGACAAGTAGTGACTAAATGGTTACAACAATCAGGTGCAAATGAAATTTTGGTAGTGAGTGATGAACTAGAGCAAGATGAATTTTTACAAAGTATTTATTTAATGGCGGCGCCTCCAGGGGTTTCTGTAGTAATTAAAGGGATTGAAAGTGCCAAAGAATATTGGGAATCGCAAGAAAAGGAAGAGAAAAAGGTGTTATTTTTAGTGCCAGATTTAACGACCTTAAAAGCGATGGTGGACCAAGAAATTATTAAAGAGGAGATTCAAGTTGGTGGCTTAGGTGGCGGACCAAATCGGAAAAATGTTTTAAAAAATATCAATTTATCTGAAGAAGATGTTGCAATTTTGACTGAACTTTTAACGAAGGGCATCCATGTTTTCTTCCAAGCGATTCCCGAAGAAAATCCCCTACCAATTCAAAAATTAATTGAAAAATATCAATCACTATAATCAGAGAAAAAGGAGAGAATCATATGGGCGTTTTAGGTGTTTCAATTATTATGGGACTTTATTATTGGTTTGCACGTTTGCGTTTTGGGTACACATTTTCAGGCATGCTGTCTCAGCCATTAGGCGCAGCGTTGGTGGCTGGTTCAGCAACAGGAAAACTTAGTGAAGCAATGGTTGTGGGGGCGGGGATTCAACTTGTTTATCTCGGAGTCACCTCCACACCGGGTGGCAATGTGCCTAGTGATCCGGCTTTAGCTTCAGCAATTGCGATTCCAATTGCTTTAGGTGTGGGAATGAATGCCGAGGCGGCTGTTGCACTAGCTGTTCCTTTTGGTGTGTTAGGCGTCTTTATGGATCAATTACGGCGGACCATCAATGCGACGTGGGTGCATATGGCTGATAAATATGCAGAAGAGTTAAATTATGGGGGGATTTACCGAGCTGCGTTTGTTTATCCAGCTTTAGCGGGATTTTTAATTCGCTTTCCTTTGGTTTTTGCGGCGAACTTTTTTGGTCAATCCGTGGTGAATAAAGTCTTAGAAGTTATCCCAGCATGGTTGATGCACGGCTTTGAAGTAATGGGTGGTATTTTACCAGCGTTAGGATTCGCCTTAACAATTATGGTAATTGGCAAGAAAAATTTGATTCCTTATTTTTTAATCGGTTTTGTTGCAGTAGTATATTTTGGCGCAGAAGTTATGGCCGTCGCTATTTTAGGAATCTGTATTGCCTTTTTAGTTAGAAACAAGGCATTGAGTGAGGAGGCAGCATAATGGAACAAATGACACAAGCAAATGAACAACAATTGGAACAGAAAAAAATTACTAAAAAAGAATTATCCAAAGCCTTTTGGATTTATCAACTAGGCTGTGAATTATCAAATTCTTATGAACGTCTTCAAAGTTTAGTTTTTTGTGCATCGATGATTCCTGCAATTAAAAAACTTTACGCAGACGATGAAGAACAACAAAGAGAAGCTCTGAAACGTCATTTGAATTTTTTTAATACTGAAGGAACAGTAGGGGCTTCAATTCAAGGGATTGCAATTGCTATGGAGGAAGAAAAATCCAATGGCGCAGCGATCTCTGATACGGCGATCACATCGATTAAAACTGGGCTGATGGGTCCGCTGGCTGGGATTGGCGATTCAATTATTTGGGCAGCATTAATGCCGTTAATCATTTCCATTTTTATTCCAATGGCTAAAGGAGGTAACGTGATTGGAAGTATCGGTCCGTTGGTTCTGTACACAGCCATTACGTTATACATCAGTTGGACGTTAGTGAATAAGTCCTATACATTAGGGCGTAATTCAATCTTAAGTTTGTTAAAAGACGGCAAAATTAAGCAAGTCATTTATTCAGCAAATGTTTTAGGAATGATGATGATGGGCGCTTTAAGTGCGAGTTATGTTAAAATTGCTAGCCCGATGACGTTTAAAGTTACTGGCGGTGCCACGATTGTTTTACAAGATATCCTAGATCAAATTATGAAAGGGTTGCTTCCTTTAGCAGCAGTCATGGCTATTTATTTCTTCATGGTAAAAAAAGGCCCACGTTACGGTATCATTATCGGCACGATTGTCTTAGTTAGTTTGGTCACTTCATTCTTTGGTTTGTTATAAAGGAGAAAATAATGAATAGTTACGAAAAATTCCACTTAAAAGAAGTCATTAATGCTTCTGGGAAAATGACCATTCTAGGTGTCTCCAAAGTTTCGGAGGCAGTCCTAGCAGCGCAACGATTCGGCGGCGAACATTTCTTTGAAATGAGTGAACTTAGTGTGCAAACAGGGGCCTTTTTAGCCAACTTGTTGAAGGTAGAAGATGCCCAAATCGTTTCCTCGGCTTCGGCGGGGATTGCCCAATCGGTGGCTGCCCTGATTGGAAAAGGCAGCTTGTACCACGCATATCATCCCTATACAGAAAAAATTGAACAGCGAGAGATTGTTTTACCTAAAGGGCACAATGTGGACTATGGCACGCCTGTAGAAGTCATGGTAGCGCAAGGCGGCGGCCAAGTGGTGGAAGCTGGCTACGCCAACATGTGCAGTCCAGAACACGTGGAAATGATGATTTCCGAAAAAACAGCGGCCATTCTATACATCAAAAGCCATCATACCGTGCAAAAAAGTATGCTGACGGTGGCCGAAGCGGCCAAAGTGGCGCAACGCCACAAGGTGCCGCTAATTGTTGACGCGGCAGCAGAAGAAGATCTTTTCAAATACACCGAAGCAGGTGCTGATTTGGTGATTTACAGCGGCGCCAAAGCCATTGAAGGGCCAAGTGCTGGTTTAGTGGTCGGGAAAAAAGAATACATTGACTGGGTGCGCCTACAAGGCAAAGGCATTGGTCGAGCAATGAAAATTGGCAAAGACAATATCCTGGGCTTTACGCAAGCAGTGGAAGAATACTTGGCACATGGCAGTGAATCAGGGGCTTCGATGCAAGAGCGCTTAAAACCGTTTGTTGAAGCCATCAACAACCTGTCAGATTTAACCGCTAAAATCGTCCAAGATGGCGCTGGCCGAGATATTTATCGCGCCAGTGTCAAAGTGGACGGCAGAAAAACCGCTAAGGAAGTCATCCAAGCATTAAAAGCAGAAAGTCCAGCCATTTATACGCGAGAATATCAAGCCAACAATGGCATCATTGAATTTGACATTCGTTCTGTCAATCAAGAAGAAATGAACAAAATCGTGCAACGATTACAAGAAATTATGGAGACAAAGGAGAAATAAGCCATGTCATTAAAACCTAATTATTTAGAAGAACGCATTTGTTTAAACGTCTTAGCCAATTCAGTAGAAAATGCCCAAGCCTGTTATGAAGCAGCAGAAGGGCATGTTGTGTTAGGCGTCCTTTCAAAAAACTATGAAACCGATGAAGCAGCCATTGACGATATGAAAAAATACCAAGCAGCAACCAACAACGCTTTATCTGTCGGTTTAGGAGCTGGTGATCCAAATCAAAGTCAAATGGTGGCTCGCTTATCAGAAGTTTTACAACCGCAACACGTGAACCAAGTCTTCACAGGTGTCGGCGCTTCGCGGGCCTTACTTCGTCAAGACGAAACAGTGATTAATGGCTTGGTTTCACCCACAGGCAAAGTTGGCTATGTCAACATTGCGACAGGTCCGTTAAGCTCTGGTGCGCCAGCGGCGGAAGTGCCTATCGAAACCGCCATCAAATTGTTGAAAGACATGGGGGGCAGTTCCATTAAATATTTCCCGATGAAAGGCTTGGCTCACAAAGAAGAATACCAAGCAGTAGCAGCAGCTTGTGCCAAGTATGACTTTTATTTAGAACCAACAGGGGGCATTGATTTAGAAAACTTTGAAGAAATTGTTCAAATTGCGGTGGATGCCGGCGTTAAAAAAATCATTCCTCATGTTTACAGCTCAATTATCGATCAAGAAACAGGGGACACTAGAACAGAAGACGTGAAAACGTTACTAACCATGATGAAAAACACATTGAATAAGTAAAGGGCCAATCTTTAGTTGACTTTCTCCGCCAGATTTGCTACTCTCAAGTGGAGAATAAATAAAAACCAACAAATGAATGTGGGGTATTTTGGTGAGTGTCGTAGGTATCTAATTGATAAGTTGAATAACCAGTGAACCAAGCAAGGTTTATTTGGTGTGCTTAGAAAGTGATACCTGTCAGTCATCTCAATTACTAAATACCTCTTTTAAAAGAGGTTTCTTTAGTAACCTTTATCCAATGATAAAGAGGACAGCGGTAGAACGCTGTCCTCTTTTTTCTGTAGAAACTGGTTTTTATTTAAAGGCGCCAGGTATTCTTTTCGTGATAGAAAGGAAGAAAAAACAAATGAATCATGAAACCATTCAAAAATTACAATTTACAACAATTCTTAAAGAAGTTCAAACACGTGCGATTGGCGAGTATAGTAAAGAACGGTTGGCGAAAATGGTCCCTGCAACACGTTTAGAAACAGTGCAGTCCCGCTTAACGGAAACAACCGAGGCCCGCTTAATTATTGATAGCGGACAACACGTCCCTTTCATGGGCTTGAGCCAAATTACCCGCTTGCTTCAACAAGTGAAAAAAGGCTTAATCCTTACACCAAACGAATTGATTGAGGTGGCTGACTTTTTAAGAAGTAGTCAGCGAATCCAGAAGTTTTTTGAAAAAAATCAATACCAAACACCACGCCTATTTAGTTACAGTCAGCACTTAGCTGATTTCAGAGCAATCGAAGAACAAATTTATACGAAAATCCATAACCAAAAAGTTGTCACCGATGCTTCCCGTCAACTTCGAAAAATTCGGCGTCAAATCAATGAATGCCAACAAGAAATTGAAACAAAAGTCACCAAATTTTTACGCAATAAAAATAATCAACTGTATATTCAAGAAAATATGATGGTGAAAAAAGGGGAACATTACACGGTACCAATCAAAGCTAGCTATAAAAATAAGGTTTCAGGCACAATCATTGAGCAATCCAATAAAGGACAAACGGTCTTTATTGAACCTGTAGCAATTAGTAAATTAAATGAACAATTGACACTCTTAAAAGCGGAAGAAACAGCGGAAGAATATCAAATTTTGGCAGAACTAACTGGGTTAATTAATGAGCAAGAACGACTTGTCGATCAAGCCGTCGATACAATGACCACCTTAGATATTATTTTTGCACGAGGAAAGTATAGTCGCGAAATTGGTGGGATTACGCCAAAAGTAAACAAAGAAGAACGCTTGCGCATTGTTCAAGGAAAACACCCTCTTTTATTAGAACACGCAGTACCATTGACGTTTTCTTTAGGAGCAGAGTATCGAGGACTTGTCATTACAGGTGCCAATGCTGGTGGTAAAACGGTTGTCTTGAAAACGGTGGGCTTATTGACTGTCATGACACAATTTGGGTTGCAAATTCCAGCACAAGCGGGCACAGAGATTCCAGTATTAGATGAAATTTTTGTCGATATTGGTGATCAGCAAAATCTGGAAAATGCGTTAAGCACTTTTTCTGGGCACATGAAAAATATTGCGGAAATGTTGCGTAATGTTAAGCGACACACACTTGTTTTATTAGATGAAATTGGCAGTGGCACCGAGCCAAACGAAGGAGCTGGCTTAGCGATTGCGATCATGGAAACGATGTATCAAAAGGGGGCCTTGGTAGTTGCGACGACCCATTATGGTGAAATTAAACGTTTTGCCCAAGAACATGATGATTTTGTGCCCGCCGCAATGGCCTTCGATCGTGAAACATTAACGCCCAAATATCAATTGAAAATTGGTGAAGTTGGCGATAGTCAGGCGCTTTGGATTGCACGTAAAATGAAGATGGAGCCACAGCTCATTGAAAAGGCGGCTCATTATATTCAGCGGAAAGAATACCCTACTAATCGAAGTCTATTTAAACCCCTGAAAGCAAAAGAAACGACCTTTGCCACGTTTGTAGAAGAAACACACCGTTATCAAAAAGGTGATCGTGTCCTATTGACAGAAACACAACAAATTGGGTTGGTTTTTACAGATGAGGGTGAACAAGAAATCCAAGTATTTGTGAATGATAAAATTGAAAATGTACCACGAAGACGGTTGAAATTACAAGCGAAAGCACAAGATCTATATCCGCAAGACTATGATTTAGAAAGTTTATTTACAGATTTCCATGAACGAAAGAAACTCAAAGATATTGAACGCGGCTCAAAAAAAGCGCAGAAACAATTACGCAAAGAGGCCGAAAAAAGAGCAGCAAGACGCGACAAATAAGGAACTTAACAGAAGCAATACAACAACTTAACACTTTGTTTACTTGTTATTTATCAGAAATCAACTAAGACTTGTTATAGTCAATGTATGGGTAGATATGAAGGAGGAAACAAGGAAATGAAGAAAAGAGCTTTGCTAGGGGTTACCTTATTAACATTCACAACATTAGCGGGTTGTACAAATTTATCTGAACAGAAAAGCGGCGAAAAACAAACAGAGGTTGCTGAAGCGAAGGCAACTGAATCTGAAAAAGCACCAGTAAAAAATGTTATTTTTATGATTGGAGATGGCATGGGGAATCCGTATACAACGGGCTATCGCTATTTCAAAGCCAATCACTCAGACAAGCGTGTTCCCCAAACAGCTTTTGATACCTATTTAGTCGGACAGCAAGCCACTTATCCAGAAGATGAAGAAGAGAATGTCACCGATTCAGCATCCGCAGCGACAGCGATGGCTGCCGGAGTAAAAACCTATAATAATGCTATAGCACTCGATAATGACAAGTCCAAAACAGAAACAGTGCTGGAACGTGCGAAAAAAGTGGGGAAATCAACGGGGCTTGTAGCAACATCTGAAATAACACATGCAACCCCTGCTGCATATGGCGCACATAATGTTTCACGCAAAAATATGGCAGAAATCGCCGATGACTATTTTGATGATCAAATCGACGGACAACACAAAGTCGATGTGTTACTTGGCGGCGGCTCCGAATTATTTGCGCGGAAAGATCGTGATTTAGTCAAAGAATTTTCCCAAGCGGGTTATGGTCATGTCACAGACAAAAAGTCGTTAAATGAGAACCAAGACGACAAAATTTTAGGCTTGTTTGCACCAGGCGGGCTACCTAAAATGATTGACCGAACGGAAGAAGTTCCTTCATTAGCTGATATGACAGAAGCGGCTCTTCAACGTTTAGATAAAAATGAAAAAGGCTTCTTTTTAATGGTTGAAGGTAGCCAAATTGATTGGGCCGGGCATAGCAATGATATTGTTGGCGCGATGAGCGAAATGCAAGATTTCGAAGCGGCGTTTGAAAAGGCTATCGATTTTGCCAAAAAAGATGGTGAAACATTGGTGGTTACAACTGCAGATCATTCAACAGGTGGCTTGTCTTTAGGCAAAGGAGATCAATACAACTGGTTGACGGAGCCTTTACATGCGGCAAAACGCACGCCTGATTTCATGGCAGAAGAAATTATTAAAAATGGTAATGTGGAAAAAACAGTGACTGAGTATATTGATTTTCAATTAAGTGAGGCTGAATTGAAAGCAGTGAAAACAGCTGCGGAGTCAAAAGATGTTGAAAAAATCGCTCAGGCATTAAGAAAGATTTTTGATGAACGTTCGAATACTGGTTGGACTACTGGTGGACACACAGGAGAAGATGTAAATGTCTATGCTTATGGCCCGCAAGCAGAAGCTTTTTCAGGACAAATTGATAATACAGACCAAGCGAAGATTATTTTTGGCTTAGTAGATGGCACCGGGCAAAAAGCTGAGATTAAAGACAAAGGTATTGGCAAATAACAAAATGAAGAAAAAGCAGAACGTATAGAAGTTCTGCTTTTTCTTCATTGAAGGCATAAAAATTTTATCTCTGTTATAATGAAGGTAACCAGATAAAAGTGAGGTCAAATAATGAAAAAAATGCATGTTGAAAGTGAATTTGCACCGTTGCGTTCAGTTGTTTTAGCACAATCGCAATTTTGTTTACCAGATAAATTTGATGAAGCGGATACGACTTTTTTAACAGAGGAAAATGCCCGTTTAACACAGAATAATGAAGGGCGTGATTTAGCAGACTTTGCACCAGAACAACAAGTGCGTTGGGAAAAAGAAAAAGAAGTCATGCAAGGAGTATTAGAATCTTATGGCGTAGAAGTATTTCGTCCACGTTTATTGACAACCTATGAAAAAGAACATGGCAAGGAATTGGGCGTAGGATATAGTAACTTCTTTTCACGAGACCCTTTTTTTACAATTGGCAATCTCTTAATAGAAGGAAACTTAAGATTTCAACACCGTCGACAAGAAATTTTACCAATTCGTCCGATTATTCAGCAGTGGACACAAGAAGCAGAAGGCTATTATTTTGCTGCGCCACAACCTGACATTTCTGAAGGGGCTTTAAGTGAAGCAGGTCCCTTTATTGAAGGCGGCGATGTTTTAGTTTTAGGAAAAACAATTTTTGTGGGCTACTCTGGCTTGGCAAGTAACCTAGCAGGAATTCAGTGGTTAGCCAATATGATTGGTCATTTTGGTTATGAAGTGGTGCCGGTTCGGTTACATCCGCATATTCTCCACTTAGATTGTGCGTTAAGCTTGTTGAGAGAAGGCTTGATGATTGTTTGTGAAGAGGCCTTTTTGGATGGACTTCCTGCGCAATTAGCAAACTGGGAAAAAATTCACGTTACTTTGGAAGAAGCAGCGTATTTAGTGACAAATGGTCTACCGCTTAACGAAGAAACGTATATAACGGACCAATCGTTTACAACCTTAATTCCTCAAATAGAAGCAAAAGGTATCAAAGTTGAGGCAATTGATTACCATGTTTCTAGAATGTTAGGTGGTTCTTTCCGTTGTACAACGCAAGCGTTGATTAGAGAATAGTCAGCGAGTGATTATCAATTTTCGTAAGAAAAAATGTACGTTTTGTCTATGAAAACGATATAATTTTAGTTTTCACTATTTTTTTTTAAAATATTGAGGAAATTTTGATTTAATAAATGCGAGAAAACGTCAAAATGTTAGTGTTCATTACTAATGTTTTGACGTTTTCTCGCTGTTTTTTTATAAAATTACCACTTTATAAATGGGGAAAAACAATATCTCTTTTGAAAATTACGTTTTCAAAGACACGAAAAGTCGTTGGAACCGTGATGTTATAGTAAATTCATTTTTTTTGCATGAGGTGTTTAAAATTTGAAATCACAAGCAGTCTTTTTTTCGCTATACTTAGTTTACGTTCTACTGAGATAGAAAAGTTTTTCACTTTTTTATTCATTAATCAACCAAGATAATAAAGGAGAGAGTAAAATGAAGAAAAAAACATTGGTAACTTTATTTGCAGGAACGGCAATTTTAGGGGCAAGCATCGCTCCTGCAGCAGCACATGCAACAACGACTGGTACAACACCAGCAAACGTAGAGATGACAAGTGGTTCATTGCCAGGTGGTAATGGTGATGGAGATGACGGAAGCACACAAGAACCAGAACCAGGCTCGAATACAAATTTTGATTTGTTATATGTTCCAACAGAGTTCAAATTTGCTTCGACAGAAGTTAGTTCTGATTTATCAGCGATTTCATTAGATGCAAATGGTACACAAACAAAACGTTATGCGGTCGGGGATGTTCGTGGAACACAAGCTGGTTGGTCAGTTACTGCAGGCGTTGCTGAAATGAAAAATGGTACTGCTACTTTAGAAGGTTCAATTACCTTTGCGCAAACAGGTGCGGTAGCTAAATACGATGAAACAGCAAAAACATACTCACGTGATGTGGCTGCCTTTGCAGCAGACCCAGGAAGCCCTGAATTTGCTGGAACAACTATTCCAGTAGGTGGAGCAGCTGTATCAATTGCTACAGCAGCAGTTGGTAAAGGTCAAGGTACATGGGATTCTGAATTATCAAATGTAAAATTAAACATTACAACACCTAGTTCAAAAATTACAAATGGTGCGTATACAGGTAACGTAACTTGGACATTAGTGGCTGCGCCATAAACAGTTACTAACGAGAATACTGCATTACTAGAAAAGGAGCTGCGCACTGGTGCACGGCTCCTTTTCGATACATAGGAGGAACAAATAATGAAGACAATGCGCTGGCTAATCGTCACAGTTTTTATTTGTGTGATGGCATTAAGCATCCCTTCTGCTGTACAAGCAGAAGAAGCGGATGACAACATGAATACAAAATTTACAGTTAAACCCAATATTCCAGAGAATCAAGCGAAAAATACGCAATCCTACTACGATCTCATTGTGAAACCAGGACAGAAACAAGAAGTAGAACTGTCATTAATTAATAAAACAAATGAAGAATTAACGATTGATTTAAATTTGGCGAATGCTGTGACGAATGACAATGGTTTAATTGTGTACAATGATTTTGAGAAAAAACCAGATTCAAGTTTAAAAGTACCCTTGACAACATTAATTAAATTACCTGAGGAACATGTAAAAGTTCCCGCTAAGAAAACCGTAACAGCCAAAATGACTGTCGAAATTCCAGCGAATGGTTTCCAAGGATTAGTTTTGGGTGGTGTTTATGCTTCGCTTGCAGAAGATGAAAAGGAAGAAAAAGGAAAATCAACGGGTTTAACCAGTCGATATGGATTTAATGTAGCAATTGCTTTACGAATGTCAGAAGATACACCGATGTATCTAGCAGAGACTCTTCAATTAGTTAAATTAGTTCCGACCATTGCTTTAGGAAATAAATCGGTCCAAGCGGTTATTCAGAATCCGACATCCGCTATTTTTCCTGAAGTACGTTTAGAAGGAAAAGTAACGAAAAAAGGCGAAACGAAAGAATATGCCAAACGGATTTTACCAAGTGTTCGTTTTGCGCCAAATTCGACGATGAACTTCCACTTAGATTTTGGAAAAGAAGATGTACGTCCAGGAACCTATATTTTTGAAGGAGAAGCGGTCTTGAAAGAAGATGAACAACAAGTGTGGCCGTTTAAGCAAGAATTTACCATCAGTAGTCAAGAAGCCAAGAAATTAAACAAAGAAGCAGTAGTGAAATTGGTCCTACCGACTTGGTGGAATCAAGCTTTTTATGGATTGTTAGCTGCAACAATTGTGAGTCTAATTCTAGCTATTTGGCGTTTTACACAACAGAAAGCGATACTAAAACAACAAGCCTATTTACAACAAGAAAAACAGGCAGCCTTGAAAAATAGACAAGGAGTGCGCGATGATGACAGCGAAAAGTAAAGGATCACTTCTGGTGACATTGGGAATACTTTTAACCGTCAGCATTGCGATTCTGACCGCTTCTTCTGAGAGCTTTGCAGAAGAAGCGGGACAAACGAATATCGGTGTGACGTTTTATGGAGGGAAGGCACCTCTAAAAACGAAAGGTGGCACTAAGTCAACAGAACAACCAGTCACTAATAAAGGTAAAAAAACGTCACAACAACAAGACAAAGTGAGCAGAAAAACCACTGCTAAGACGAATCCCACAGCTGCACAGACGTCCTTACCAAGGACAGGTGAACGAAATAGCACGTGGCTTTACAGCCTTGGTATTGCCTGTTTACTCGTAGTACTAATAAGTTTCTATTATTTGAATAAAAAAAGGAAAAAGGAAAAATAATGTGCTGTTTTTATAAACAGAGTCAATTGTAGAAGGAGGAATATAGATGGAGATTACGATGTGGATTTGGATTTGTGCTGGCTTGGCCGTCCTTTGTTTTGCTTTATTTTTACTATTCTTAGTAAGTAGCATGAATTTTGTTCACCAAGCAAAGCCTAAGCAGTCTTTAGTAAAACAATCAATGTTTAGTTGGCTGCTTCTGGTGATGTGTGGCGGCTGGGTAGCGATAGCCATCTTACTGAATATCGCATTACAAACACAATTAACATAATGACAACCCGTTGTAAGTTTTTAAGAAACTTGCAACGGGTTTTTGTTAACTTTAAAATAAAGAACGGTACAATTTATCAAAAAAGTACAGTAGACATTTGTACCCAACTTAGATAGAAAATAAAGCGCTATCATTATATGATAATTACAGGAGGAGGACACAGCTGTGAATTATAAAATAAGTTATCTCCTTGACGAGTATGCAGGGCAAAAAATTGCGCTCTCTTTGGCTCAACAAATAACCGATCTTTCGCAACGAGAATTAGTGACGCAACTTTCGACAATAGGCGGAGAAGTTCAACAGAATATCGTCAGCATTCCAAACCTTTCCGCAAATGAATGGGGAAAACAACTTTTTCAACAACGTCAAGTGATTTATAGCGAAACAGAAAGACAAACACTCATTTTTTTACTCACTTATTCAGAAATCGAAGAACTATCGGTGTATCATTACCAAAATTTTTTAGATGTTTCGAAAGGTACTATTTTAGCGGACATCAAAAAAGTACGACACCAACTAGCAACTGAAAACATTGCTTTATCCTACGAACGAAAACGAGGGTTTTACCTAGAAGGAGATGAATTTCGGATTCGTCGTTTCGGGAAAAATTGGCTTGCCCGCCTCTTACAACAAAAGTCGGGCACCTTCGCTTTATTTTGCTGGCTCAGTCAGCATCAAATGAGCCAATACGCAAAAATACGTGACGGCATTCAATTAGCCGTCCAGGAAGCGCAGCTTCAACTGGTACCCAGCAGATTGGATGAAATTAGTTACTTTCTTGCTTTTTCTCAAAAAAGATTAGGCAAATATAAAACAGTCGTCTGGCATGAGAACCAGTTAATTCAGTCCTTACGCGCTTATCCCGTCAGTCATCGTATTTTAAGTGATTTAGTTGGGCCAGTGGCGAATGTAGAAACTGAGAGTCTTTTTTTCACGATTTGTTTAATGACAGCCTTGCAAGGCGAATTGCGAGATACGAAGTTAGAGTTTTTATTAGATATTTCTGGTGAAATTATTCGGAAAATGGAATTATTGGCCGTCGTTCAATTTGAACAGCCTCGTGAATTGCTCATGAATGTGTATTATCATCTGGTTCCTGCTTATTTTCGGATTAACTATGGCTTTTACTTGCCCAATGTTTTAATCAAGGATATTCGACAATCGTATCGGTCGCTTTATCATCTTTGTGAACAAGCGTTAGCTCCTTTAGAAAAATTAACGAAACGTTCAATCCCGTCAGAGGAAATTGGTTTTTTTACCATACTATTTGGTGGAGAAATTTTCGGCCAAAAAAATGAACAGCGGCAAGAAAAGCTAAAAGCGCTAATTGTTTGTCCAAGTGGCATCAGTTCTTCGTTGATTTTGCAATCGGAATTGCGTCGGCTATTTCCAATGATTGAATTTAAAGAAACGAATGCGGTGAGGGAAATAGAGAATGTATCTGAAAAAAGTTATGACATCATTTTCTCAACGGTTCCTATTGAAACAGCCAAAAAGGTTTATCTTACCAAGCCCATTATGAGCTCTTTGGAGAAAAATCAATTGATGCACCAAGTTCAATCAGATTGGTTATTGCCAGGTATTTCCATGCCAGATGTTAAAGATATTTTAGATGCGTTAAAACCTTACATTTCCTTAAAAAAAGGAGTCACAGAAGCGCAGTTATATCGTGTCTTGCATCGTAAAATGAACAAAATTTTAGAAAAAGAGGAGGATCTGCGTCCAATGTTATCGGAATTATTAACAACAGAAACAGTCCAAGTCCTGCCTGAAGTTGCAGACTGGCGAGCGGGAATCACAGAAGCTGCCAAGCCGTTATTAAAAAAGGGCAGTATTACGGAAAAGTACATTGATGCAATGATTCAAAAAGTCGAATCGTTTGGGCCATTTATCCATATCTGTCCAGACGTAGCATTGCCTCATGCGCGACCAGAAGATGGCGTTAATCAGTTAGGCATGTCATTACTAAAAATCCAAAAAAGTGTCGATTTATTAGAAGATTCTAAGCATGAAATTCACCTTTTTATTTGTTTAGCTGCTTCAGATAACGAAACACACTTACGGGCCTTATCTAGTCTGACAAAAATTCTATCAAAAAAAGAATCATTACATCGCTTAGTGGCGGCTGAAACCGTCCCAGAAATACTATCAATTATCCAAGAAGGAGAGAAATAAGATGAAGATTTTTACAGTTTGTCAAAGTGGTTTAGGAACAAGTTTTATGGTGCAAATGAATATCCAACAAATTTTAGAGGAAGTCGGTGTTGATACAGATAATTTTCAAATTGATCACACAGATGTCGGGAGTGCCAGTGGTGATATGGCTGATTACTTCTTTGTCGAAAAAACATTGCAAGATGCTTTAGGGTCAATTCCTGATGAAAAAATCATTCCTTTAAATGCGATTATTGATTACGATGAAACGAAGGAGAAAGTCTTGAAAGTTTTAGATGACAATGGCATTGCACATCAATAAAAAGGAGGAAAAACATGGAAACTTTATTGAATTTATTTGTTTCAATTGTTAGCCAGCCAGCGATTCTGGTTTCATTAATTGCTTTGTTGGGATTAGTTTTACAGAAAAAGAAATTTTCTGATGTTGTTCAAGGAACGTTGAAAACATTCGTCGGCTTCTTAGTTTTAATTGGTGGCGCAGGGCTATTAGCGAACTCGTTAACGCCCTTTGCGGAGATGTTCCAAACCGCGTTAAATACACAAGGCGTGGTGCCTAGTAATGAAGCGGTTGTAGCGATTGCCTTGCAACAATATGGGACACCAACTGCTCTGATTATGTTGGTAGGCATGGTTGTTAATATTCTGTTGGCGCGTTTTACACGTTTTAAATATATCTTTTTGACAGGTCAAGCGATGATGTACGTTTCGTGTTTGACAGCCGTTATTTTAGTGGGGGCCGGTTTTAGCGTTAGTTTACCAATGATTCTTTTAGGTGGTTTATTTGAAGGAACTTTATTAACAGTGACACCTGCTCTTTGTCAGCCCTTTATGAAACAAATTACTGGAAATGATAAAGTAGCAATGGGGCATACAGGGAATATTGGTTATGCGGCAAGTGGCTTTATTGGAAAAGTCTTTGGGAATAAAGAAAAGTCAACGGAAGATATTAAAATTCCTAAAAGTTTTGGTTTTTTAAGAGACTCAACCATCTCAATTATGATTTTGATGTCGATTGTCTATGTGATTTTGGCTTTGCTGGCTGGGACAGGCTATGTCGAGCATGAGTTAAGCAATGGCGAAAATGCGATTATCTTTTCATTAATTCAAGCAGGAACCTTTACGGCTGGTTTCGTAGTGGTTTTACAAGGTGTGCGGATGGTTTTAGGAGAAATTGTGCCAGCTTTCCAAGGAATTGCTAAAAAATTAGTGCCTAATTCTAAACCAGCACTTGATGTTCCCATTATCTTTCCTTATGCGCCAAATGCTGTCTTGATTGGGTTCTTTGTGAGCTTTATTGTGGGAACTATTTCAATGTTAGCGATGGTTGGTCTGAATACCACTGTGATTATACCAGGTGTTGTTGGGCACTTTTTCTGTGGTGCCGCGGCAGGCGTTTTTGGAAATTCCACAGGGGGACGTCGAGGAGCGATTTTAGGGGCTGCGTTTAATGGCTTATTAATTAGTTGGTTACCGTTATTTATTTTACCAGTCTTGGGTGATCTACAGTTAGCATCCTCAACGTTTGCGGATACAGATTATTTAATCCCAGGCCTATTTTTAGGCAAATTAGGTGAGGCAGGTCCGAGTCTTTTAGTAGGAGGAATCATTGCTTTTGTAGTGGTTGTTCTTTTGGCTAGCGCTGTTTTGACTATGCGGGAGAAAAAAGTCGCCGAAGAAAACTAAGTGTTTTATTCTAAAAAAAGCAAGTGGGACAGAAGTCGTTTTGACTTCTGTCCCATTTGCCTTTTACCATTGTTCTTGGATAAACTGTGCAATTTGTTTCCGCGCTTGTCGTCCTTCTGGCAAGTATTGTTTCATTGCGAAAACGTGTTGCATGCCAGGCACCAATCGGCAAGTATCTTGTGGTCGTGGCCCTAATTGTTTTAAAAATTGGTGATAGGAAGGACAAAAAACTTCATGTGTGCCGCCCACGAAAAAAAGTGGCGGAAATTTTTGATAATCAAAGGACAAGCAATTTAAAGAAAGCGTGGAGTGATTAGCCGTGTCATCAATCTCTTGGGCAATTAATTGTAAATAGTTCATGCCAATCATTTTGTCCTTTTTTTGATAACTTTTGGCAACAGGAATGTCTAAATGTCCATCTAACCAAGGAGAAATTAAAACAGCAGCTTTTGGTAATCGTTCAGGGAAATCGATGGCTAAATTCTGCAATACGTTTAAAACCAATGTGCCACCAGCAGAATCACCTAATAAAATAACATCTTCGGGATCATAATGCTGTAAAATTTCTTGATAAGCAGCATAGCAATGATTATAAATATCAGCAAAAGACTTATTTGGTGCTAATGGATATACAGGGATAAAATAGTCTGTTGCAAAAGGGAGATCTTCAATTAGTTTATAACTAAAGTCTAATTGGCTATAGGCGAGATTCAATGTAAAGCCCCCACCATGCAGGTACAGTACAGCTTTCTTGGTAGGCGCAATAACGGAGTTTGACATGCGATACATCGTAGGAAATTGAGTCATTTCTTGAAGAGGAAAAAGATGACGTAAATGTTTTGGCAAAGTTATTTGTTCATTTAATGATCGTTGCCAATGATAAAAAGCCTTGGTGACTTTCGGATTTCGTTCAAGGCGAGCAATTTGGGAAAGACGTAAAGAATCTTCAAAAAGACAGGCTTTTAATGATTTTTGACGAGAACGTGTGTGGAACAAATATGCGCTAGCTAACAACAAACCAATCGATTTCTTTTTCAATTAAGGCCCTCCATTCAGCAAAAAGTAAATCATTTTTTCTACAGTATAACATTTTAAAAGTAGAACAACGAAATTTGTTGAAGGGATGAAAGGACGGTTTAAACGAATGTACGTATTTATTTGTGGTTGCGTAAAGTAAATGATTGTAGTAAATTAAATGAGATTAAGAGGTCCGGTGAATGGGCGCGTTCACGGCAAGGAGAGAAGTAGGATGACAAATAAAAAGGTTACAATTAAAGATGTTGCCAATGACTCAGGTGTCTCCATTACTACCGTTTCACAAATTTTAAACGGGAATGGGGCACGGTTTAGTGGGAAAACGGTCGAAAAAGTATTGGCTGCAAAAGAGCGATTAAACTATCAGCCCGACTATTTTGCGCAACGTATGGTGATGAAAAAAAGTAAGACAATTGGCGTAATCGTACCTGATATTACCAACCCATTTTTTGCGCAATTGATTCGAGGAATTGAAAGTGTTTTATACAAAGAAAATTTTATACTGATGTTATGCAATGCGGACCAAGATGTTACAAGAGAACATGAATATTTAACAGAGTTGATTCGTCGCAGTGTCGATGGTTTTGTGATTGCAAGTTCTGAAATTTCCAATCAAACGATTAATGAAACGCTACGTGCGAAAAAGATTCCATTTATTGTACTTGACCAAAAAAAAGCAGAAGGCTTTAGCGATGCTGTTTTGACAGACGATTATAGAGGTGGGCAACTAGCAGCAAAGCATTTACAAGAGCAACGACATAAACAGGTCGTCGTGGTAATGCCACCACATGCGCCAGTCAATATTCAGCAACGGTTAAAAGGTTTTTGTTCTGTTTATACGGAAAAGGTCCAGTTAATCGAAACAGAATTATCAAAAACTGGCGGCTACCAAGCTGTCCCCGAAATTTTAAAAACAGAGAGCACCGGAATTTTTGCTATCAATGATGAAATTGCTTTTGGTTTATATCGAGGATTAGCAGAAGCGGGCAAAAAAATTCCTGAGGATTATAGTATTATTGGTTATGACAATGTTGATATGTGCGAGTATGTTTCGCCGCCGCTAACAACAATTGCTCAACCTGTTTTTCAATTGGGGCAAACTACGGCGACTCTATTATTGGAAAGAATCCATCAGCCTGCAAAAGATTGGGAGGAGCAAACCTTGCCTGTCCAACTGATTGAACGATTTTCGACAGCACCCTTGAAATAGCTTTCAAGGTGTGCTATATTTTTGTTGTGGAATTAAAACGTTTTACTAAAACGTTTTAATTAGAATGAAAAAATAAATTTTATTGAGGTGGATGAAAATGAACGCGGTTACAATTATCGGAAGTATCAATTTAGACACAACATTAAGAGTCAAAGAAATGCCAAAACCAGGCGAAACAATTCACGCCATTGAACATTTTACAGCGGGTGGTGGTAAAGGAGCAAACCAAGCAGTTGCAGCGAAACGTTCAGGCGCAGAAACATATTTTATTGGTGCTGTGGGAAATGATGGCGCTGGAGCTATGATGACTGATTTAATGAGTCAAGATGAAATTAATTTAACTGGGGTCACCACTTTAGAGAAAACAGCTACTGGCCAAGCCTTTATTATGGTAGATAACGCTGGTGAAAATAGCATTATGATTTACGCAGGAGCCAATAACGCCTTTACGCCAAAACAAGTACAGGAACATCAAGAAATTATTGAAAAAAGTGATTTTGTGATTGCCCAATTTGAAAGTGCGATTGATAGTACGATTGCAGCGTTTAAAATTGCTAAAAAAGCAGGCGTCAAAACGATTTTAAATCCCGCACCTGCGTTAGAACAAGTTCCTGAAGAATTACTAAACGTGACAGATATGATTGTACCAAATGAAACAGAAACCGAAATTTTGACAGGCATTAAAATCACAGATGAAGCGAGTATGCGTAAAGCCGCAGAAGCACTTCATCAATTAGGGATTGAAGCAGTAATTATTACAGTAGGTAGTAAAGGAGCCTTTTATGACGTCAATGGACGAAGTGGTATTGTGCCTGCTTTTAAAGTGAAAGCGGTTGATACAACGGCTGCTGGCGATACTTTTATTGGCGCATTAAGTAGTATATTAGAGAAAGACTTTAGCAATTTGGAAGAAGCTATTCGTTATGGAAACAAGGCGTCCTCGTTGACTGTTCAACGTTTTGGAGCCCAACCTTCGATTCCTTATCAACACGAATTGGCAGACAAATAAAAAGGAGCGAGCGACATGAAAAAAACAAAAGTTATTAATTCAGATATTTCCCGCGTCATCGCACAAATGGGTCATTTTGATAAATTAAGTATTGGTGATGCAGGCATGCCAGTGCCTCGGACTACAGAAAAAATTGATTTAGCAGTTACCAATGGTGTCCCTAGTTTTATGGAAGTTTTAAACAATGTTCTTGAGGAATTGGCAGTTCAACGAATTTATTTAGCAGAAGAAATTAAAACAGAAAATCCTGACATGTTGGCAGCAATTGAAACTCGTTTACCAGAAACTCCCATCAGTTTTATTCCTCATACAGAAATGAAACAAGAATTAAACAACTGCCATGCATTTATTCGGACAGGGGAAATGACCCCTTACGCAAATATTTTATTAGAAAGTAACGTTGTCTTTTAAACGAGAGAGGGGAAATAGAGATGAATGCGACTGCATTATTAATCGGTTTAGGACCGCTTCTAGGTTGGGGGCTTTTCCCAACAATCGCTTCCAAAATTGGTGGTCGTCCAGTGAATCAAATTCTCGGGACCAGTTTAGGAACATTAATTTTTGCCGCTATTTTTTCAATGATTAATGGTTTAGCTTTTCCAACGGGCATGGATTTATTCTTTTCAATTTTATCTGGTGTCGGTTGGGCCTGTGCGCAAATCATTACATTTAAATGCTTCACGATGATTGGGTCATCACGTGCTATGCCAGTAACGACCGCGTTCCAACTTTTAGGTGCTTCTCTCTGGGGTGTCTTTTTCTTAGGAAACTGGCCAGGTGCGACAGCTAAATTGTTAGGCGCATTTGCCTTAGTGTTAATCATGATTGGTGCCAAAATGACGGTCTGGTCGGAAACGGAGTCCGCTGAGAGTGCTGGGATTATGAAAAAAGCAGTTCTTCTATTAGCCGTTGGTGAAATCGGCTATTGGGCGTACTCTGCAGCACCCCAAGCGACGGCAATTGATGGCATGCATGCCTTTTTACCACAAGCAATAGGCATGGTAATTGTCGCAGTTATTTACTCAGCAGTTGTCACTATTAAGGGTGGGGAAATATCGCCATTTATAGAAGCTGTTTCTTACAAACAAATTTTTTCAGGCTTTTTCTTCGCCTTTGCAGCGTTAACTTATTTAATTTCAGCGCAGCCAGATATGAACGGCTTGGCAACGGGCTTTATTCTATCCCAAACATCAGTTGTGCTTGCAACGTTGACAGGTATTTGGTTCTTAGGTCAAAAGAAAACAGCCAAGGAAATGACCGTAACGATTATCGGCTTAGTTTTGATTTTGGCAGCAGCTACGATCACAGTGATGATTTAAAAAAGTATTCAACGACCTATTATTCAGGGCGTTGAATACTTTTTTTTATTTGTTCTAAAAATAATGCAGCAGCTGTGGAAAGAACCGTATTTTTGCGCCAAATTAAACTAATTTTGGCTGTTAAAGCAGGATATAGCGGGATAAAACGTAAATTTGTTTGCTTTGTTTCTAGAATACCATCAATGCTTAGGGCGCTACCTAGCCCAGCTTCTACCATCAGTGAAGCGTTGTAAAGTAAGTTGTAGGTCCCAACGATTCGGAACTGATCTAGACTTGCTTCGAGCCAATCAGAGAGTTGGCTCGGAACTTGTGCTTGTCGAGAAATAAATAAAGGTTCTTCTTTTAAATCGGCTGCAGTAATAACATTTTTAGTGGCTAAGGGATGGTCCTTTACAGTAATTAAGCCCCATGTATCTACAATTGGTAATGTTAAATAGCTATATTTTTGTTTAGGTGCAGGCTCAATAATTAAACCAAAATCTAATAATCCTTTGTCTAGCCGTTCTATTACATCATCTGCATTCCCACTGTATAAATGAAGGTGAATATCAGCTGAGTGCTGGCTTGTTATTTGTTGTAGTGCATTCGCTAAAAAAGACATAGCTTTTGTTTCGCCGCCACCAATCGTGATTTCGCCATTAATGAATTCATTTTGCGACAAGTTGGTGACTGTTTTATTCGCTAAGCTTAAAATATCTTGCCCTTGTTTAGCTAAATATTCTCCTTCAGGTGTTAGTTGTATTTGTCGATTTCCTCGTATAAATAATGTCACGCCTAATTCTTCCTCTAATTCTTTTAATTGCTTAGATAATGTTGGCTGTGATACATGCAATTGTTTGGCTGCGCCACTAATCGTTTTTTCTTGGACCACTGCTAAGAAATAGTGAATCACTCGTAATTCCATTACTTTCCCTCCTATAACTAAAACGCATACTTATCTATTTATTATAAGTATTAGACAGAGGAGTTGTCACGTATTACGATAAATTTAGCAAAAGGAGGCGATTAGGAATGCTTACAAAAAATCTCCAAGAACTAATTGCAACAGGTAGCATTGATAAAGATGAACCACTATTTCAACTTATTCATCAGATTCAAGAGGAAAATAGTCGATATTTAATAGAATTAAATCAACAAGCCTATACACATAATGAAGTAAGGAATCTTCTTGCCACGATTATCCAAGACAAAATTGACGAAACCGTTACGATTTTATTGCCTTTTTATACAGATTTTGGACGCAATATACATTTTGGTAAAAATATTTTTATTAATCGGGCAGCTATGTTTGTTGATTTAGGGGGCATTATAATTGAAGACAATGTTTTAATTGGTCCGCGCGTTAATCTCTTAAGTGTCAATCATCCGGAACTGCCAATGAAACGGCGAGGCGTATTGCTAGCACCAATTACCATTAAAAAATTTGCGTGGTTAGGCGCGGGTGTCACTGTTTTACCAGGTATTACGATTGGTGAAAATGCTATCGTAGCAGCTAATGCGACTGTAACTAAAGATGTGCCAGCTAACGCTATTGTTGCAGGAACACCAGCTAAAATTATTCGTTGGATTCAGGAAGATAAGGAGGAAATATAATGAAATCATTATCAGAAAAAAGTTATTGTTATCATGGGCGCTTCCAGTGGCATCGGTGAGGCAACAGCCCGTTTACTTGCCAGAAAAGGAGCGAAGTTAGTCATTGCAGCACGTCGACAAGAACGTTTAATTGCTATAAAAAAAGAACTTCCTGAAGCAACGATTCTCGTGCAACAAGCAGATGTAACGAAAGAAGAGGAAGTTCAGCGTGTAATCAAGCTTACAATGGAAAAATATGGACGAATTGATGTTCTTTTTAACAATGCAGGAGTTATGCCAACGGCGCCTCTTATTGAAGCACCAAAAGGAGAATGGCGTCAAATGCTAGATATTAATATTATGGGTGTTTTAAATGGCATTGCGGCAGTTCTTCCAATTATGGTTGAACAAAAATCAGGGCAGATTATTGTTACTGATTCTGTGGCAGGACATGTCGTTTATCCAGATTCGGCTGTCTACTGTGGAACAAAGTTTGCTGTTCGAGCAATTATGGAAGGATTGCGACAAGAACAAAGAGAGAATAACATTAAATCAACGATTATTTCACCAGGTGCTGTACAAACAGAACTTTATCAAACAATTTCTAATCGAGTAGTAGCTGAAACGTTACATCTAGAACAGTTAAGTTGGGGCTTAAAGGCGGAAGACATTGCGCAAGCAGTGGTCTTTGCCATAGACACGCCAGATCGTATGTCAATCAGTGAAATGGTTGTTCGCCCGACCACACAAACGATTTAATTTAAAAAGTATTCCTAGAAAGGAATACTTTTTTTAATCGTGATTGTTCGTTTTTTACAGAATTTAGAATTTGATATTTACTTATTTGTTGGTTTATTATATGATTAAACACGTTGTTTCATTAATAAATTGAATATTTTACGAACATTGTAAAATATTTAGATTTTAGGAGGACGGAACATGAAAGAAAAAATAAGTTCATATTTTGAACTTGAACAATTGAATACGAATATGAAACGAGAAATGTTAGCTGGTTTCACCACATTTATCTCAATGGCGTATATTTTGTTCGTTAATCCAACCGTACTTGGTGCTTCTGGCATGGACGAAGGCGCTGTTTTTACTGCCACCGCTTTAGCGAGTGCTTTAGGTTGTATTTTAATGGGTGTGTTGGCGAAATATCCGATTGCGACAGCACCAGCTTTAGGAATTAATGCATTCTTTGCTTATTCAGTCTCTGTTGGTATGGGGATTCCTTGGCAAACGACATTAGCAGGCGTTTTTGTGGCTTCATTGATATTTATTTTAATTACAATTTTTAAATTACGCGAGCTAATTATTGATGCAATTCCTGCAGACTTGAAATTTGCCATTTCAGGTGGAATCGGGTTGTTTATTGCTTTTCTTGGTTTAAGCCAAGGTGGCTTAATTGTGGCTAATGATGCGACACTCGTTGGCTTAGGACCTTTGAATGTTGGTTCAACGTGGGTCACCATTGTCGGCTTAGTCGTAACTGCAATTTTGTTAGTTCGTCGAGTGCCTGGTGGTATTTTTATTGGGATGGCGATTTCAACGATTGTTGGTTTAGCGACAGGCGTTATTCCAATGCCTGATAAGATTATTTCAAGCGCGCCAAGTTTAGAACCAACATTTTTAGTGGCGTTAGGACATGTGAAAGATATCAATACGATTCAAATGTGGGTCGTGGTTTTAACGTTCCTATTAGTAACATTCTTTGATACCGCTGGTACGTTGGTGGGCTTAGCCAATCAAGCAGGTTTTATGAAGGACAATAAAATGCCGCGTGTGGGGAAAGCTTTAGCCGCTGATTCAACAGCTATGTTAGCTGGTTCTCTATTAGGGACATCGCCAGTTGGCGCATATGTCGAATCATCTGCGGGGATTGCTGTGGGTGGTCGTTCAGGAATCACAGCTATTACAACTGGGATTTTATTTATTTTCAGTTTGCTATTTTCTCCTTTGTTAGCAGTTGTCACTTCGCAAGTTACAGCACCAGCGTTGATTATTGTTGGTGTTTTGATGGCACAATCCTTAAGCAAAATTAAATGGAACGAGATGGAAATTGCGATTCCTTCCTTCTTAATCTTGTTAGGAATGCCATTGACATACAGCATTTCAGATGGGATTGCCTTAGGCTTTATCTTCTATCCAATTACAATGATTGCGGCAAAACGCGGGAAAGAAGTTTCGCCAATTATGTATGGCTTGTTCTTTGTTTTTGTCGGATTCATGTGGATCCTGAATGCGCAATAAGCAAGAGAGAAAGTTATCAAATAGTTGATTCATAAGACAATGAACTTATGAATCAACTATTTTTTTCGACTAAGCACTAGAAAAACGCCCCTTATTTGATGTATAATTTGCAAAGACATTGACCTGTGAAGATACAGGAACAGAGAGGAATTAATTGAGTGAAATATACAGAAATTATGGTTCGCTATGGCGAATTATCAACTAAAGGAAAAAATCGTAAAACGTTTATCATGCAGTTAGCACAAAATGTGAAACGTGCGTTAGCTGATTTTCCAGCATTGAAAATCCATGCAGATCGAGACAGAATGCATATTTTATTAAATGGGGAAGATAGTGAAGAAGTGATTCCGAAACTAAGTAAAGTGTTTGGGATTCAAAATTTTTCGCCAAGTATTCGTATTGAAAAAGAAATGCCAGCGATTCGTGCAATGGTTCAAGAGGTTGTTCGGGAAGTTTATACGCCAGGTAAGACGTTCAAAATTACTGCTAAACGCTCGGACCATTCATTTGAACTTGATTCAAATGGCTTGAATCAAGAATTAGGTGGGGCTGTTATTGAAGCCATTCCGGAAATTCGAGTACAAATGAAAAAGCCTGATATTAACTTAAGAATTGAAATTCGTAAAGACGCGGCGTATTTATCTTATGAAACGATTCGCGGTGCGGGTGGATTGCCAGTGGGCACCAGTGGTCGTGGTATGTTGATGTTGTCAGGAGGCATTGATTCACCAGTTGCTGGTTATTTAGCTATGAAACGTGGCGTGGAAGTGGAAGCTGTCCATTTTGCTAGTCCGCCTTATACAAGTGAACAAGCGTTACAAAAGGCTAAAGATTTAGCTGAAAAATTAGTCCCTTATGTAGGAACTATTCAATTTATTGAAGTGCCCTTTACAGAAATTCAAGAAGAAATAAAACGAGTTGTTCCCCAAGGCTACTTAATGACCATTACACGACGTTTAATGTTACGCTTAACAGATGCAATTCGTGAAATGCGGAAAGGTTTAGTCATTATTAATGGTGAATCGTTAGGACAAGTGGCTTCGCAAACACTTCAAAGTATGGTAGCAATTAATGAGGTTACCTCAACACCGATAATTCGACCTGTTGTTTCAATGGATAAGACAGAAATTATCGAAATTGCCGAAAAAATTGACACGTTTGAATTAGCCATCCAACCCTTCGAAGATTGTTGTACAATTTTTGCGCCACCGCAACCGAAAACACGACCTCGCTTGGATAAAGCGCAAGATTATGAAGCGCGCTTAGACTTGGAAGGTTTAATGGCTCGGGCCTTAGAAGGACTCAAAATTACAGAGATTTCAGCAGAAACAGCGAAAGATAAACAAGAAGACGAATTTGCAGATTTCCTATAAGAAATAAATACAGTGACGGTCGCTTAGACGTCACTGTATTTATTTTGTACTTATTTCACAAACAAGTTGCTCGGAGAGGGGAACCGTGATAAACTGAATATGTGAAGTAGGTAACAAGGAGGACAGAGGATGGAGAAAAAAATGCCTAAAGCAACGGCAAAACGTTTGCCGGTTTATTTACGTTATTTAAAAATGTTAGGGGATTCTGGTGTTAAACGCATTAAATCACGAGAATTTAGTGAAATGATCCAGATTCCTTCTGCAACGATTCGGCGTGATTTTTCCCACGTTGGTGAACTGGGCCGAAGCGGTTATGGTTACGATGTGCCGTATTTAATTGAGGTATTTAGTAATATTTTAAATACGCAAGAAGAAAAAAGAATTGCTCTGATTGGTTGTGGCAATTTAGGCAAGGCATTATTAAAAAATAATTTTAGACGCAACGAGAATTTGAATATTGTCTGTGCTTTTGATAATGATTCGGCTTTAGTTGGCACCACGATTAATGGATTATTAGTTCATGATATGTCTGAGTTAGAAGCATTCGTTCGACAAGAAGGGGTCACGGTAGCTATTTCTACAGTACCAAGTCACCATGCCCAAAAAGCTATCGACAAAATTGTACAAGCGGGTGTGACTGCGATTTTAAATTTTGCGCCAGACCGTGTCAGTGTGCCAGCCAACGTTAGTGTGCAGTATATTGATTTAACAACGGAACTGCAAACACTGATTTATTTTAATGAAACTTTTTCACTAGCAAATAGCCCAAAGCAATAAAATTGTCTTCATAAAAATCCTCTACTATACTTATTATTGAAAGTGGAAAAGGAGGATTTCAGAATGAATGTTACAAGAAAAGGGCACGTATTAGAATTGACAGGTGAGCAGCCTAAAGTTGGCACAAAAGCCCCCGTCTTTTCTTTGAAAAATTTAAACAACCAAGAAATCAACTTGGCAGATTATAAAGGTAAAACGGTTTTAATTAGTGTGGTTCCTGATATCGACACACGTGTTTGTTCACTGCAAACGAAACGTTTCAATCAAGAAGCGGCGAAATTAGACGGTGTTCAGATTATCACGATTTCTAATAATACAGTCGAAGAACAAGCAAATTGGTGTGCCGCTGAGGGTGTCGAAATGGAAATGCTTCATGATACTGAAGACTCATTTGGTGCAGCTTATGGTTTGTATATTCCAGAAATGGGCCGTTTAGCACGTGCTATTTTTGTGATTGACCCAGAAGGAACGTTAGTTTATGAAGAAATCGTCTCAGAAGTTTCGTCGGAACCCGATTATCAACAAGCGTTAGAAGCTGCAAAAAAAGTGTAATCCCTCTAGATTACAAATTGACTTTGCTTGCGCTTCATTGTAGAATGAAGCAAAGACAGCGAACAAGAGGAGTATCATTGGCGTCGTTTTAGAGAAAAAGTCGTTCAGGTGCAAGACTTTTACACAACCAGTGAGAAGGTAGCTTGTGAGTCAATGGTTTGAACACAGTACGTTAGTAGAACGATTCGTTTCGTGAACGTTATCTCACGAATGAGTGGCATTTGAATGAATTCAATTCAAATGCAATTTAGGTGGTACCGCGTAAATAAGATGAATCTACGCCCTAAAATACGAAAGTATTTTAGGGCGTATTTTAGTGTTTAGCCCAAAAAACTCATTTGTAAAATAATTACCGCTCCAAATCGCGTATTTTAAGAAAGAAGGGGAAAAAATGTCAGAAGAAAAAAACTTACCAACGAAATATCAACCGACAGAAATCGAAGCTGGCCGTTATCAAAAATGGCTAGATCAAGATTTATTTAAACCAAGTGGCGACAAAAAAGCGAAGCCCTATTCAATTGTTATTCCACCACCTAATGTAACAGGGAAGCTACACTTAGGGCATGCTTGGGATACAACATTACAAGATATGATTATCCGCCAAAAAAGAATGCAAGGCTTTGATACGTTATGGCTGCCAGGAATGGACCATGCCGGAATTGCCACGCAAGCAAAAGTAGAAGAGAAACTAGCACAACAAGGAATTTCACGTTACGACTTAGGTCGTGAAAAATTTGTTGATCAAGTGTGGGAATGGAAAGAAGAATATGCTTCTCACATTCGTGAACAGTGGGCAAAAATGGGCCTTTCTTTAGATTACAGCCGTGAACGTTTTACTTTAGATGAAGGGCTATCTGAGGCCGTTCGTAAAGTGTTTGTCTCTCTTTACGAGAAAGATTTGATTTACCGTGGTGAATATATCATTAACTGGGATCCGAAAGCGAAAACAGCATTGTCTGATATCGAAGTAATCCATAAAGATATTGAAGGAGCTTTTTACCATATGAGCTACCCATTATCAGATGGTTCTGGCGTTGTTGAAATTGCGACAACGCGTCCTGAAACAATGTTGGGAGATACGGCGATTGCGGTCCATCCAGAAGATGAACGGTATCAGGAACTTATTGGTAAGACAGTTGTCTTGCCATTAGTCGATAAAGAAATTCCAATTATTGCAGATGACTATGTAGATATGGAATTTGGAACAGGGGTTGTAAAAATCACACCTGCCCATGATCCAAATGACTTTGAAGTCGGTAATCGTCATGACTTACCTCGAGTAAATGTTATGAACGAAGACGGCACGATGAATGAACTGGCTGGAAAATACGAAGGAATGGATCGTTTTGCCGCACGTAAAGCGATTGTCTCTGACTTGAAAGAACTAGGTCGCTTAATTAAGATCGAAACAATGAATCACAGCGTGGGCCATTCAGAACGAACAGGCGTTGTCGTGGAACCTCGTTTATCGACCCAATGGTTTGTAAAAATGGGACCACTAGCTGAAAAAGCAATGAAAAATCAAGAAACAGAAGACGCTGTTGAATTTTATCCACCACGCTTCAATCAAACATTTTTACGTTGGATGGAAAATGTACATGATTGGGTTATTTCGCGACAATTATGGTGGGGCCATCAAATTCCTGCTTGGTATCACAAAGAAACGGGCGAGATGTATGTTGGGATGGAAGAGCCAGCCGACAGTGAAAACTGGGTTCAAGATAGTGACGTCTTAGATACATGGTTTAGTTCTGCATTATGGCCATTTTCAACGATGGGTTGGCCAGATGAAGCAAGCGAAGATTATCAACGTTACTTCCCAACAAGCACATTAGTTACTGGCTATGACATCATCTTCTTCTGGGTAAGTCGTATGATTTTCCAAAGCTTAGAGTTTACAGGTGAACGTCCCTTCCAAAATGTCTTAATTCACGGCTTAATTCGTGATGAGCAAGGACGCAAAATGAGTAAATCATTGGGGAATGGGATTGATCCAATGGATGTCATCGAAAAATATGGCGCAGATGCATTGCGTTGGTTCTTATCAAATGGTTCAGCTCCAGGTCAAGATGTTCGTTTTAGTTATGAAAAAATGGATGCTTCTTGGAACTTTATCAATAAGATCTGGAATGCAAGTCGCTTCGTTATCATGAATGTAGAAGGTATGACTGCTGCAGATATTGACTTTAGTGGTGAAAAGACTGTCGCTGATCGTTGGATTTTAACGCGCTTAAACGAAACAGTCGCCCGTGTGACAGAATTATTTGATCGCTTTGAATTCGGTGAAGCAGGTCGCCAATTATACAACTTCATCTGGGATGATTTCTGTGATTGGTATATTGAAATGAGTAAAGAAATTCTTTACGGAGACAATGAAGCAGCTAAACAAACAACACGGAGCATCTTGGTGTACACATTGGATCAAATCTTACGCTTATTGCATCCAATTATGCCGTTTGTAACAGAAGAAATTTGGGAAAAAATTCCGCATCAAGGTGAGTCATTGGTTGTGGCAGAGTACCCAGTTGTTCATGAAGAATTTAACGATGAAGCAGCAGCTCGAGGAATGGAAGTTCTGAAAGAAGTTATTCGTTCGGTTCGGAATATTCGAGCAGAAGTGAATACACCACTTTCTAAACCAATTACCTTGTTAATTAAAACAAACGATACAGAAGTAGAAGAATTTTTAACAGCTAATACTAGCTACTTGGAACGCTTCTGTAACCCAGAGGAATTAGTCATCAGTCGTGAAATAGAAGCGCCAGAATTAGCCATGTCCGCTGTTTTAACAGGCGCAGAACTATTCCTACCATTAGCTGGGTTGATTAATATCGAGGAAGAAATTGCTCGCTTAGAAAAAGAATTAGACAAATGGACAAAAGAAGTCAAACGTGTGCAAGGCAAACTTTCAAATGAACGTTTTGTGTCAAATGCACCAGATGAGGTCGTGGAAGCAGAACGTGCAAAAGAAAAGGACTACCTTGAAAAACAAGAGGCTGTCAAAGAACGGATTGCCCAATTACGTTCAATCTAAAAAAGAAAAGACAACAAAACCAACGTTGGTTTTGTTGTCTTTTTGTTATAATTTGCCAAATAATTGAAACAAATACAACATTAAATAGCTGTAAGTAGCCACAGACCAGAATTTCAATAAAAGAACAATTTTCATGAATTCTTTTAAAGAAATATCTGTAATTCCCGCCACTAAACAAACAATATCATCTGGAGCGAAGGGGACTAACATAGTAAAGATTAAGAGCTTTTTGACATTGTGTTCATTTTTGTCCAAAATCTCTTCAAATTTTTTGTATTTATTGGGTGAAAGGATTATTTTTACAAAGCTACGTCCATAGTAACGAACCAGTAAAAAGCCAATAAACTCACCAATAATCAATCCAAGATAGCTATACAAAAGTCCTTGCAAATTGCCAAACATCAACATTCCTGCAACAGAAGAGATTCCTCCAGGTAGAATAGGGATAATCACTTGGACGATTTGTAAAAGAATGAAACACAGAACCGCATAGTTACCAAACTGTTTAATAAAAGCTTGCAAGGAAGCAACAGAATGAAAAATTCCTCTGGAATATCCCCATAGAATTAAGCCGAAGAAAAGCACCAGTCCAACTAGGGGTAACCACCGAATGAGTCCATTTAAAAATTTTTTCTGATTAGTCATGAGTGGCCTCCTGACGTTTTCGACGGTATTTTTTAAACCCAAGATAACCAGCCGTTCCCAGTAAAATCGTTCCGCTGACGGCAGTGCCGAGATAAATCATTCTTGGATGATAGGCAAAGGTTAACTGCTGTTTGCCAGCTGGGACTTCAACAGCTAAAAAGCCACCTAGAATGCGTTGTGTTTTTAAGGGTTCTTTTTGTAGCGACGATTTGACTTGCCAATCTTGGTCATAAGGAATGGACGTATACAGTAACTGAGTGTCATTTCCAGGTACATTCAGTGCGCCATTTAAATGGCCTTTTTTAGTTGCATTCACGTGAAGAGCTTGTTGGCGTAATTTGTCAACCGCACGATTAAAGGCTGTTTGGTCTAAAGTTTGAAGTTGCCAATTGGTTAAATCAACCACTTGTTCAGCAGTTAGTGACAGGGTCACGGTAGTTCCTTTTTCAAAATGCCCTAAATTGAACAGTTGATTGGTTGCAATATAAATCGGCGTCGAGATAACTTGTTGGTTTACCTTCAATTGTGTAACTTTTTTCCATTTTAAATTCGGAATATAAAGATGCAAGTCACCAGTGCTATTCACTTTAAAGGTTGCTTCAATTGTTTCGTTGGTATGATGAGGTTCATTTATCAACGAAGCTGTTTTAAAGTAAGGTTTATCCGTCGGCACGAGCGTTTGCAGGAGTTCTTCTTGGGCATCTAAAGGATTATTTTTTGCTAATTTTAACTTGGTTAATGCGGTTGGCGCCAAAAAGCCCATACCGATCGCTTCATCGTTTTCCATGATTTTCGTGGAACCAACTGTTTTTAGCAATTTTTCACTGGTAGGTTTTTCAATTGGTAAAAAGTCATATTTCACATTTAAAAGTAAATTAGTTAGTTGTGAATTATCCACATAAGCAATCCGGCGATCATTTTTTCGATATAAACCTAGCGCACTTAATGTGTCTTGGGTAGTGGCAGTTAAAGTCGAAGTATAGCTAGAAACGCCAGCATAGCCATAAAGTAAAGGATTATTGTAGCCGTTATTGATTTCACGGAACCCTGTTTCTTTGGAAGGAATGACTTGTTTCATGCGATAAAGTTCTGGTGCTGAGGCCATTTTTTCATCGATTAATTGGCTGTGTTTTCGGTAATCTTGGGCAAATGTTGCTTGGCTACCAAAGGGCATGTGTTTAAAAGAAATCCAGAAATTCGTTGTTAATTCTGTGCTGACCAGTAAGAATAAAGCCACGACTACATAGTTTCTTAAGGCCTTTTTGTGCGCTAAACGCAAGCAAAAGAAAATCAACCAAATAAAAAGTAAACTTAGCCATAAATAATTGATCGAAATTAAGAGATTCTTTTGTGGACCATAATACAAAGATCCGTAGCCAATGACTAACAGCAGACTAAAAATAATAGGTGCGGTCCAAGGAATGGTCACTTTTTTAAGCCAAACTTCATAGGCAAAGACAATCAATAAAAAGCTAAAAATAAAGACATTTCGGTAAGGGAAACCAGCTGGGCTTTGAAACATGTGCCAGACAGTATTAAAGGCTTCTAACCAAAAGCTTAAAAAAAGAATGAATAAAAGAATTGCTGAAGCTATTCTTTCTTTTAACGCAATTTGTTTCGTTTGAAAATAGGCAACACAGAGGAGTGTCACAAATAATCCAGCAAAAACGGTTGGTAAATGGTCTAGACGCAACTCATAATTAATAGAACCTAAGCCTAATTGCGAGAAGAATGAAGTGTTGAACTTAGGCGTTAAAAAGAACGTCGAGACATCAAAGTCTGCTTTTTTTGTATAGAGCATCCCTTCTGCTGCAGGTAATAATAAAAAGCTAGTTGCGGTTCCTGTTAAAAAAGAAACGAGGATGAATAACGGACTTTGTTTAAAAAATTGCCGAATAGCATGGGCTTTGGTATTCTTTTTAAAGAACCAATAGATACTGTACAAAACAGCAAAGAGACAAATCATATAACCCATATAGTAATTCGTCACAATCGCTAAAAATAGGGTGATACTGTATAAGCCCCATTTGCGTTGATCCCATAAACGTTGGAGTCCCAATAAGATAAGCGGGAATAGAATCAGTGCATCCAACCACATAAAGTTTTGGCTATAGACGGTGACAAAGCCACAGAAACTATAGGACGTTGAAAAAAGTAACGTGGTGCCATCAACTTTTTGATAGGTGTATTTTAAATAGCTAAACATCGTAGTGCCCATCAAGGCAAGTTTTAAGGTAATAATCCATAAAATTGCTATAGGTAATTGTTCATAAGGAAAAAAGAAAGCCAACACATTAAAAGGGCTCAGTAAGTAATAGGCTGCCAAAGGAACAATCGATTCACCAATCTCATTGGAAAAAGAGTAGAATGTAGTTATTCCCTCGTGAAAAGAGCGTTTTAAAAAACTCAAGAAAGGCATGTATTGTGTGCCTAAATCACTAACTAATAAGTTGTTGTCACCAAAAGGCGCAAGTTGTAATGTCATCCATACAAGCAACAGAAGTAAAAACGGCAAGAAAAAACTTCCTAACCATAAAAGCTTCGATTTGTTTTTCATCAAAATAAGTCCACCTTTATAAAAAAATCATGAATAAGCGTGTTGAACGCTCTAAAAATAGTTTTTAATTGGCTGGCTGGAACGAACCATCCAGAATGTTAGTTTACCATAAGTTCATTAATGTATCCGCTAATAACGCAAAATTATGAAAAATGCAAAAAGTTTTCAAGAAAAAGTTTCAATTGGTTATTAGTGAAAAAGTCACCTAACTTAGTTATAATGTAGAAGAAGACAAGGAGTTGGACAAGATGCAATTAACAATAGAAGAAGCCATTGAATGGATTCATAGCCGGTTACCCTTTGGCTCAAGACCTGGTTTGGATCGGATTAATGCGTTATTAGAAAAAATTGATCATCCAGAAAACAAAGTGCCAACGATTCATATCGCAGGAACCAATGGTAAAGGCTCAACCGTGACATATTTACGCTGTCTATTAGAAGAAATGGGCTTGAAAGTCGGAACCTTTACCTCTCCTTATATTGAATCATTTAATGAAAGAATTGCGATAAATGGTCAACCAATTTCAGACGAACAATTGATTACCTATGTGGAAAAGTATCAACCAATCATTAAAGAATTAGACCAAATCACTGAAGTGGCTGGAATTACAGAATTCGAAACATTGACAGGAATGGCCTTGGACTATTTCGTGAATGAACAAGTGGATATCGCAGTTGTTGAAGTTGGCTTAGGTGGATTACTTGATAGCACCAATGTCGTGAAGCCATTATTGACGGGAATTACGACAATTGGGAAGGATCACACAGAAATTTTAGGTGAAACAATTGCTGAAATTGCCTATCAAAAAGCGGGTATTATTAAAGAAAAAGTCCCAGTAGTAACAGGCAATATTTGTGCTGATGCGCTAGCAGTCATTGAAAAAGTCGCACAAGAAAAACAGAGTCCAATTTTTCGTTTTGGCAAAGAGTATCAAGTGGAATATCTACATCCTGATACACAATGGGGGGAAGTATTTAATTTCTATGGAGAAATGGGCAAACTGACAAAAATTAAAGTTCCCTTGTTGGGGCGTCACCAAGTAGAAAACGCGGCGGTAGCTATTCAATTATTTGACAAGTATTGCCAACTACAACATTTGCCATTTAAAGAACGAGACATTACTCAAGGGTTGGCTAAAGCGCAATGGCCAGCTCGAATGGAACGTCTTAGTGATGAACCGTTGATTGTTTTAGATGGTGCCCACAATGATCATGCAGTAAAACGCTTAGTTGAAAACTTGCGCAAAGAGTTTCCACAACACACGATTCATATTTTATTTTCAGCTTTAGCAACTAAAGATGTGGATGAGATGATTCAGGACTTAAAGCAAGTACCGAATGCGCATCTTTACTTAACTAGCTTCGATTATCCTAAAGCTATTGCACTTACAGAAATGGAAAAATATGAAGACGATTTAACAGAAATTGTGTCTTTATGGCAATTTGGTTTAGGCGAAATTTTAGAAAAAATGTCGACAGATGATTTATTATTAGTAACAGGTTCATTATATTTTGTTTCTCAAGTAAGAGAATTACTTTTAACTATAGGAGGAAATGATGAAGAAATTTGATGGCGTAATTTTTGATATGGATGGGTTGCTTTTTGATACGGAGTTGATTTACTATACATCTACTCAAAAAGTAGCAGATGCAATGGGATTACCATATAGTAAAGAAGTCTATTTAGACTATGTTGGGATTTCCGATGAAGAAGTACAAGAGAATTACCGACGTATTTATGCATCCTATGGTCACGACACAGTGGAAGAATTTATCCGCCGTTCTTATGAGGATACCCTGCAAGAGTTTCAATCTGGTAATGTACCTTTAAAACCAGGGGTGGTGGAATTCCTCGACTTTTTAGATGATCAAAAAATTCCTCGATTAGTTGCTTCAAGTAACGTCCGTCTAGCAATTGAAATGTTATTAAGCCATGCTGGGATTCAGGATCGTTTTGTAGGGATCGTTTCAGCAGAGGATGTTAAACGAGCAAAACCGGACCCAGAAATTTTTCAAAAAGCTCGTCAACTTTTAGGAACAGAAGCCCCGAAAACCTTGATTTTCGAAGACTCATTTCATGGGGTAAGTGCGGCTCATAGTGCGGGCATTCCAGTGATCATGGTACCTGATTTATTGCAACCAACTGAAGTTATCCAAGAGAAAACATTACATGTCTTGGAGAGTTTACATCAAGCGCCACATTATTTAAAATAATAAAAACAACACTCCTTTGCGTAGTTTATTAATGACTAGCAAAGGAGGTTTTTTATGCAAGTATCGGATCTATTTATTCGCGAGATGCCGAGTGATTGTTTACCACGAGAACGGCTCTTAGCGAGAGGAGAAAAAGCATTATCGAATCAAGAGTTGTTGGCGATTCTGATACGAACTGGCTCAAAAGAAGCAGACGTGATGACTGTTGCCGCAACGCTATTAAAACAGTTTAAGCAACTTTCTTATTTCCAGCAAGCCACGTTGAACGAGTTAATGGCTATTAAAGGCATTGGCCAAGTGAAAGCCATTGAATTACGTGCGGCCATTGAATTGGGGTGTCGAATTTATCAAAGTAGTCAAATCAAATTTGGCAAAGTTACGTCTAGTCAACAAGTCGCTCAACGATTACTCCAAGAGATGAAGGGGCTGCAACAAGAACATTTAATTTGTATTTACTTGAATACCAAGAATGACATTATCCAACAGAAAACGATTTTCAAAGGATCACTGAATCAAAGTATTGCTCATCCACGCGAAATTTTTCGGGAAGCGGTTAAATATTCTTCTGCTCGCATACTATTAGCTCATAATCATCCATCTGGCAATCCGACACCATCTCCACAAGATATTCAATTTACCAAACGAATGGAAGAATGTGGCGAAATGATGGGGATTCAATTGTTGGATCATATTATTGTTGGTGATAGCGGATACATTAGTTTGAGAGAAGAGAATTTTTTTGCTTCAGAATGAGGACAATTCTTGCAAAAATATTTTATCACGTGTAAAATGAAAGGGTAATCTTGTTTGGAATTATGTAGACTTTTTAAATTTTTTTAAATATTCTATTGGAAGCGAGCAAAGTTACGACTATTTATGTGCAAATGCACGAGGAGGAACAAAAGAATGGAACAAGGAACAGTAAAATGGTTTAACGCAGAAAAAGGTTTTGGGTTTATCTCACGCGAAGACGGAAGCGACGTATTCGTACACTTCTCAGCTATCCAAGGTGATGGTTTCAAAACTTTAGAAGAAGGTCAAGCAGTGACTTTTGATGTTGAAGATTCAGACCGTGGCCCTCAAGCAGTTAACGTAGAAAAAAACTAATAAAAAATAATCCAAAAACACCTAACATGCGTTAGGTGTTTTTTTGTTAGAAAAAATAGAGAAGAAAAATGGACAAACATTTTTCTTCTCTATTAAATGAGAGCTTTATTGATCACTAACTGTGGCAGTCATAATCATTGGCAGAATCATTGGATGACGTTCTGTTTGTTCAAACAAGAAAGGCTGTAAAGCGGTCGTCATGGCTTCGCCTAATTTTGCTTCGGTACAGTTTTTATCTTTCATTGCTTCACGTAGAGCATTGAATAAAAGACGTTGGCCTTCATGAATCATATCACCAGACTCACGCATGTAGACAAAACCACGGGAAAGAATGTCTGGACCAGCCATAATTTCTTTATTTTTAATATCAACCGTTGCTACCGCTAAAACTAAACCTTCTTCAGATAAGATACGACGATCCCGTAAAACAACATTCCCGATATCACCGACACCATTTCCATCAACGTACACGTCGTTAGCGTTGAAGTGACCAGCAGGACGTGCGCTATCAGCCGTTAAAGCTAAGACATCGCCGTTGCCCATGATAAAGCAATTTTCTTCAGGAACCCCTGTATCTTGAGCGAGCGAAGCATGGATTTTTAACATTCTAAATTCACCATGAACAGGCATGAAATATTTAGGCTTCATCAAGCGAAGCATTAATTTTTGCTCTTCTTGTCCACCGTGACCAGAAGTATGGATATTATTGATTTTTCCGTGGATAACTTCTGCACCGGCTTCAGATAATAAGTTGATTAAACGGTTAACGCTTGTCGTATTCCCAGGAATTGGTGAACTTGAGAAAACAACCGTATCGCCTGGTTGAATACTAATTTGGCGATGTGTACCGTTAGCAATCCGACTAAGCGCGGCCATAGGTTCTCCTTGAGAGCCAGTACATAAAATCATTGTTTCATTTGCTGGCAATTGATTCAGTTCCGCCGCATCGACAAACGTTCCTTTTGGCACTTTGATGTAGCCTAAGCGTTCGCCATTGACAATGGCATTTTCCATGCTACGACCAAAAACAGCAATTTTGCGACCTGTTTTCACGGCTGCATCAGCAGCTTGTTGTAAACGGAAAATGTTTGAAGCAAAACTGGCAAAGATAATCCGACCATCAATTTTTTCAAAGATTTTTAAAATAGAGGTCCCAATTGTTTTTTCGGATTTTGTAAAGGTGGGTATTTCAGCATTGGTACTGTCTGAAAGAAGACAAAGGACGCCTTCTTCACCTAATTTCGCCATTCTGTGTAAGTTGGCTGGCTCACCAACGGGTGTAAAGTCAAACTTAAAGTCACCTGTTGCGACAATGTTACCAGAAGGCGTTTTAACCACAACGCCCAAGGCATCCGGAATACTGTGAGTCGTCCGGAAAAAGCTAATCGCTGTTTTTCTAAAACGAATCACCGTATCTTCATTAATTTCGTGTAATTCCGCTTCTCGCAATAAACCATGTTCATCTAGTTTGTTGGTAATTAAAGCCAAGGCTAGTGGTCCCGCATAGATTGGGATATTCGCTTGACGTAAAAGATAAGGAACGCCACCAATATGGTCTTCATGACCGTGGGTAATAACGAGTGCTTTGACTTTATGCAAATTTTGAACGATGTAGCTATAATCTGGAATCACGTAGTCAATCCCAAGTAAATCATCTTCTGGGAATTTGATCCCAGCATCAATAATGATAATTTCATCTTGGAATTGTACCCCATATGTGTTTTTTCCAATTTCGCCTAAACCACCGATTGCAAAAACGCCAGTTTCGTTATTTTTTATGTTTACTTTCATGTTAAAACTCCGTTAGAGTGAAGTCCGCATGTTCTTGCTCGTAAGCAAGATGTTTTTCGTCTAATAATTGAACGTATTCAATATTGTATGGGGTATTTTCTTCAACTAATTGGCGCACGATTACATCGCTATCGGCTTCCATGTAAAGAGATTTTGTGTCTTCTCTTTTTGGGTTTCTGATTTTTGTTTCTTGATAGTATACTTTGTAAATCATCGATTCATTTCTCCTTCAGCTACTAATAGTAGCAATTTATAGTTTTTTTCATTTTAAGACAGAAAATTAAACACAACAAAACGAGGTGCTGATCACCTAAAAAAGAATGCTCATCAAAAACATCTGTTAATGATGAAATGAAGCCTCGACTTTGCTTCATTCTGGGTATTTGATTTTATGTGTTCTTTTTTCAACCGTCCCGTGTGTTGTGAATAACAACAATTAAGCTTATTTTATCATAGAATGATAAGGAAGTATAGAAACACTCACTGGACTTTTAAAAAAAACAAACTTCTTGTTTCGCCTTATTCTTGATCAAGTTCGAGTGCCTTTTTTTTAGGACGCCAATACCAACTTAAGCCAATCACGTGAGCTAAATAAACAATCGCTAAAGTCGTGGTCATCAACGTATTTCGGACAATTAAACACGGAATGGCAAATAAAAGAAACATGGAAATAAATAGTTTCCATTTGCCTTTACGAGTAATTTTTTTCTCAAAGAAGGCTTCTTGGATATATTTTTGATAATAAGAAGAAGCTAAAAATTTGTTATAAAGTTTATCTGAACTACGCATCCAAAAAAAGGCCGTTAATAAATAAAAACCAGTGGTGGGTAAAAGCGGCAAAAAGATTCCTAACGTGCCTAAAGCAAACGTACAGGAACCGAGAAAAATGAAGAATAATTTTTTCATTCAAAGGGTCCTTTCAGTTTTTCCCAATTATGGCACAATCAAAAGGAAGTAGCAATTTTAATCGTATAAGTAAATCATTAAAATTATCTATTTTTTAGAAAATCTAAAAGAGAAAGGATAGAAAGAGAAAGGCTGTTTTTTCTAGTCAGACAGCTTGTATTACCGATTTCTTTTTGATACAGTGGGGGTACTAGAAAATTTAAAGTAAGATAAGAAGGAGATGATTAATTGAAGTTAATGTGGCGTTACACAATGCGTTATAAGAAATTACTTTTCGCTGATTTTATTTGTGTGTTTGGTTTTATTTTAATTGAATTAGGCTTGCCGACTATTTTAGCACGAATGATTGACAAAGGAATTATTCCTAAAGATATGGACTATATTTATCAGCAAGGGATTTGGATGGTTGTAATTACGATTATTGGTGTCGCAATGAATATTTTGCTGGGGTACTTTGGTGCCAGAATTACAACAAACATTGTTCGTGATATTCGTGATGATTTATTTGAAAAGATTCAAACTTTCTCACACAGTGAATATGAAAGTATTGGGGTTTCTTCCTTAATTACGCGAACGACCAATGATGCATACCAAATTATGCTCTTCATGGGAAATATTTTACGTCTTGGCTTTATGACGCCAGTGATGTTTATTGCCAGTCTTTACATGGTGATGCGAACGAGTCCGTCGTTAGGAATGTACGTTTTAGGTGCCTTGCCTTTTCTGCTGCTAGCAGTTGTCGGAATTGCTCGTTTGTCAGAACCGTTATCTAAAAAGCAACAAAAGAACTTAGATGGAATCAATGGGATTTTAAGAGAAAATCTTTCTGGATTGCGGGTAATACGCGCATTTGTTAATGAAAAATTTGAAGAATCTCGTTTTAATAAAGTCAATGAAACTTACACTAAAAGTTCAAAAAGTCTGTTTCGTTTAATGGCAGCAGCCCAACCAGGCTTCTTTTTCTTATTTAACATTGTGATGGTCTTAATCATTTGGAGCGGGACTGTTCAAATCAGCAATGGGGATTTAGAAGTTGGGAATTTAATTGCTTTTATTGAATATATTTTCCATGCGCTGTTCTCGTTTATGTTATTTGCCAGTGTCTTTATGATGTATCCTCGGGCTGCGGTTTCGGCTTCGCGGATTCAAGAAGCCTTAGACATGGAACCAGCTATTCGTGAAGAAGAAGGCGTAACAGAAACAGCTACTAAAGGCTATCTAGAGTTTAAAAATGTAACCTTTGCCTATCCTGGACATGCGGAAAGCCCAGTTATCCGCAATGTAAGTTTTAAGGCGTCACCTGGTGAAACAGTGGCCTTTATTGGGAGCACAGGTAGTGGGAAATCAACATTAATTCAATTGATTCCACGGTTTTATGATGTATCAGAAGGTGAAATTTTAATCGATGGAGTGAACGTAAAAGATTACCAACTTAGTGCATTACGCAATAAGATTGGCTATATTCCACAAAAAGCGTTACTTTTTACTGGTACAATTGCTGATAATCTTCGCTACGGTAAGGAAGATGCGACGTTAGAAGAAATGGAACGAGCAATTGACATTGCTCAAGCTACAGAATTTGTTTCACAAAAACCGCAAGGCTATGATGAACCTCTTTCAGAAGGTGGCACGAACTTTTCTGGTGGTCAAAAACAACGTTTAGCTATCGCACGGGCGATTATTCGCAATCCGGAAATTTATATATTTGATGATAGTTTTTCTGCGTTAGATTATCAAACAGATGCAAATTTACGAGCGCGTCTGAAAAAAGAAACAACAGAATCCACTGTTTTAATTGTGGCACAACGTGTTGGAACAATTATGCATGCGGACCGCATTGTTGTTTTAAACGAAGGCGACGTGGTCGGAATTGGCACACATCGTGAATTACTTGAGACTTGTCCAATTTACTATGATATTGCGGCTTCTCAATTGTCAGAGGAGGAATTAGCATGAAACACGCCTTTTCTTCTATGAAACGAATCGGTCGCTATATTAAACCGTATCGGGTGACGTTTTATTTAGTTATTTTATTTACCATATTAACCGTTGCCTTTAATGCAGCGTTGCCTTATTTGACTGGATTACCAACGACAGAAATTAGCCGTAATATTGCGGCCGGTGAATCAATCAATTTTGATTATGTAATCCAATGTTTAATTTGGATTTTAGTTGTGGGAACAGGTTATTGTGTGGCACAATTTTTGTCAGGCTTTTTAATGACGAATGTCGTTCAACAATCCATGCGCGATTTACGTCGAGATATTGAAGAAAAAATCAATCGTTTGCCAGTTTCTTATTTTGATAAGAACCAACAAGGAAATATTTTGTCACGGGTGACGAACGATGTGGATGCTGTCAGCAATGCGATGCAACAAAGTTTTATTAATATTGTTTCGGCAGTCCTAGGGATTGTGATGGCGGTAGTGATGATGTTCTTAATCAATCCGCTGATGGCGATTTTTTCAGTGATTATGATTCCGTTGTCTCTGATTATTTCCAGAACAATTGTTAAAATCTCCCAGAAATATTTCCAAGGAATGCAAAATTCTTTAGGAGACTTAAATGGTTATGTCCAAGAAAATATGACTGGGTTCAGTGTTTTAAAACTATATGGTCGGGAAAAAGAAACCCTTGAAGGCTTTAAACAAGTCAATCATCGTTTAAATGGTTTTGGTTTCAAAGCATCCTTTATCTCAGGATTAATGTTGCCATTGGTTCAAATGACCGCTTATGGGACCTATATCGGGGTAGCTGTCCTTGGTAGTTACTATGTGGTTGCTGGTGTGATCGTAGTGGGGCAGTTACAAGCGTTTATTCAATATATTTGGCAAATTAGCCAACCAATGGGGAATATTACGCAGTTGTCTGCAGCTTTACAAAGCGCTTCAGCTTCGACCATGCGGATTTTTGAAATCCTAGATGAACCAGAAGAAGAACTTAACGAACAAGATGTTCCTTTACCAGAACCTATTTTAGGCTCTGTTGAATTTGAAAATGTCAGCTTTAGTTATGACCCAGAAAAACCGTTAATTCGTAATTTGAACTTTAAAGTTGATGCGGGCCAAATGGTTGCGATTGTGGGACCAACTGGCGCTGGGAAAACAACCTTAATCAACTTACTGATGCGTTTTTATGATGTAACAGAAGGCGCCATTAAAATTGATGGTATTGACACAAAAAAAATGAACCGTAGTGATGTCCGATCTGTATTTGGAATGGTATTGCAAGATGCTTGGTTGTATAAAGGTACCATTGCCGATAACATTCGTTTTGGGAAATTGGATGCCACGGATTATGAAGTTGTGGATGCAGCGAAAACGGCCAATGTGGATCACTTCATTCGGACAATGCCAGACGGGTATGAAATGGAAATCAATTCTGAGGGAGATAACGTTTCCCTTGGTCAAAAACAATTGTTGACCATTGCCCGAGCGGTAATTTCTGATCCAAAAATTTTGATTTTAGATGAGGCGACTAGTTCAGTCGATACACGCTTGGAAGCCTTAATTCAAAAAGCAATGGATCGTGTTATGGAAGGACGAACGAGTTTCGTTATTGCCCACCGCCTATCAACTATTCGTGAAGCTGATTTAATTCTTGTTATGAAACAAGGAGAAATCATTGAAAAAGGAACGCATCATGAGTTGCTGGAACAAGGTGGCTTCTATGAAAAACTATACAATAGTCAATTTGCTGAAGAAGGCGACTATGAGGAATAAAAATGAGGTCGGGACAGAAGCGTTTAACTCCGAGAAATAAGAAGGAATTTCCGAAAATTGTTCTGTAATTTTTGGAGAATTCCGGCTTATTTCCGAAGGAGTTGCTTTTGTTCCCGCCGTTTATCAGTTTTTGAGCGTGGAGCAAAAATCCAAAGTGATTTTTGTCCCACGCTCTTTTCTTGTCTTTTTTACTATGAAAGTGAGGGATTCTTGTCTATACTTAATGAAAAGAGGTGACAGAGTTTGAAAAAAGAGTATTTTATTGCTGCTAGTGCAGATGTCTATGGAAACGTACAACTAGCGAAGGATAGTAATATTTGGTTTCAGTCGGTCTTAAGAGGTGACAGTAACACAATTACCATTGGTGAAGGTAGTAATATTCAAGATGGCACGATTATTCATGTTGATGAAGATGCCCCGACAATTGTAGGCAAGTATGTAACGGTGGGCCATCAATGCATGTTACACGGTTGTAAAATCGGTGATGGTGCTTTGATTGGCATGGGTTCAACGATTCTAAATAATGCTATTATTGGAGAAAACAGCCTGATTGGTGCGGGTTCTTTAGTGACAGAAGGCAAAATTATCCCGCCAAATGTTTTAGCATTTGGTCGACCCGCGAAGGTTATCCGTCCGTTAACGGCAGCAGAAATAGCCAGTAATCATACGAACGCCTTACATTATATTCAACGAGCAGAAGAATTTCGCCAACAAAAATACCCGAAACTAACATAGAATTAGGAGGAAAATGATGAAGAAAATTAAAGTAATGACGGTTTTTGGAACACGGCCAGAAGCAATCAAAATGGCGCCCTTAATCAAAGTTTTAGAAGAGCAAAGTCAAGGATTTGACTCTGTAGTAGTCGTAACAGCGCAACATCGCCAAATGTTGGATCAAGTGTTAGAAGATTTTCAAATTACACCGAATCATGATTTAAATATCATGAAAGATGGGCAAACCTTAACAGATATTACAAGTCGTGTTTTGAATTTATTAACTGAGGTTCTTGTGACAGAACAGCCGGATATTGTCTTGGTTCATGGCGATACAACCACGTCATTTGCGGCTGCATTGGCTGCTTTTTATCAACAGATTCCGGTGGGACATGTGGAAGCAGGATTACGGACCTGGCAAAAATATTCTCCGTTTCCGGAAGAAATGAATCGTCAACTGGTAGACGTGTTAACTGATATTTATTTTGCCCCAACTACTCAAAGTAAGGACAATTTAATCAAAGAAAATCATCCAGAAGAACATATTTATATAACTGGCAATACAGCGATTGACGCGATGGCGTACACTGTTGATGCCCACTATCAAAATGATTTATTGGAAAAAATCCCTACAGACCAACGCATCGTGCTAATTACAATGCATCGTCGTGAAAATTTAGGCCTGCCAATGGCAAATGTGTTTAAAGCTGTTCGTCGACTTGTAATGGAACATCCAGAAATTGAAGTCATTTTCCCTATGCACAAAAATCCCAAAGTCCGTGAAATAGTAGCGGAACACTTAGGTGAATTAGCTCGTGTGCATTTAATTGAACCATTGGATGTCAAAGATTTTCAAAATTTTGCAGCGAAAAGTTCTTTAATTTTAACTGATTCTGGCGGTGTGCAAGAAGAAGCTCCTTCCTTAGGTGTGCCAGTTTTAGTTTTACGAGATACAACGGAACGTCCAGAAGGCGTAGCGGCAGGAACATTGAAATTGGTTGGTACAGACGAACAAGTAGTCTATCAAGAGGCGAAAACATTATTGACTGATTCTGATGCTTACCACGCGATGGCGCATGCACAAAATCCGTATGGGGATGGTCAAGCTAGCCGCCGAATCGTTGAAGCCATTGCCTATGAAATGCAGCAATCAGATAAAAAACCAGATACGTTTACAGCAAAATAAATAAAAAGGCAGAGAAGCGCTGAAAAATGTGCTTCTTTTGCGTATCTTATTTGAAGAATCAATTAGACAAAAAATGCTAGAAAGTAGTGAAGTGAAGATGTATCAAACGATTTTATTTGATTTAGATGGCACAATTACGGATTCTGGTAGCGGCATTATGCGTTCTATTTTATACGCAACAGAACAATTAGGGTGGCCAGCTCCTAGCGAGGAGACGTTACGTTCTTTCATAGGGCCGCCTTTATATGAGTCGTTTTTGCACATGGCGCCTTCAGCTGAAGCAGCGCAACAAGCCGTGGGTCATTATCGAGCGTATTATCAGAGAAAAGGTATGTTTGAAAACCATGTGTATCCAGGGATTCCAGAAGTGTTAACAAGGTTAAAGGAAGCGGGAGCAAAGTTATACATTGCGACTTCCAAGCCAGAAGAATTTGCTAAAAAGATTATTACTCATTTTGATTTAGATCGTTATTTTACAGGCATCTATGGAGCGAGTATGGACGGTCATCGTTCTAAAAAAGCAGATGTGATTCAGTATGCATTAACGGAAGCTCAATTAGACCCAACCAAAGAAGCAATTATCATGGTTGGCGATCGCAACCATGACATTTTTGGTGCCCAACAAAATGGCTTAGATAGTATAGGTGTCTTGTATGGATTTGGTGAAGAAACAGAATTACAAGAGGCGGGAGCAACATTCCTAGTACAATCGCCTAAAGACTTAGGTGCTATTTTGCTACAAAATTCTTAATAGAAAATGGATTTTCGATAAATTTAGGAGGATTTTAAGATTTATTATCGTTTCAATAGAAAAGCGCCATCATAGGCTTTAAACGTTGTCAATGATGAATTTTTTATCGGGGAATGACGGTCTTTTTATTAAAAACATTTAATTTTAAAGAGGTTTCATGTATAATAGTTTCAGTCATAAACGATAGAATAGTAAGGAGGGTTAGTTTTGGCTAATGATAACCAAAATAACCAAGATCCCAAATCTTCGCTTAGAGATCAAGTAACTGGGTCTTTAAAAGGTAGAAATGATGGCGATCAACCTGATTCCTCTGAAAAAAATGATAGGTCTCCCCAACCTTCATCTGATGAATCACAAGAAACAGCGAGCCGCACAACACAAACACGTGCAGGTTCTAGAGCTGCTCGAAGACGTGGGAAAGACAAGACAACACAGACAGTCGAAGAGCCAACCCCGATTGAAACAGACGAAAAGCCAACAAATACAAAAAAACAAACACGTAAAAAAGAAGATCGTTTAGTCGGTCGTATCGTGTTAATTGTAGTTTCTGTATTGGTTTTAATGATGGCAATCTTTGGGTTTACTTTTTATAAATATGTAGACGCTGGGCTACAACCACTAGACAAGAACAATAAGAAGCTTGTTCAAGTGCATATCCCAGAAGGATCTTCTAATAAGCAAATTGCTGCGGTTTTAGAAGAAAGCAACGTCATTAAAAGCGGAATGGTTTTTAACTACTACGTAAAATTTAAAAACTTAACAGATTTTCAAGCGGGCTATTATCAAATGTCTCCAAGCATGACACTCGATGAAATTGGTGAAATGCTAAAAGAAGGAGGCACGCCAGAACCAACTAAAATTGCAGATGGCAAAGTAACGATTCCTGAAGGCTACGATATAGATAAAATTGGCGAAGCTATTGAAAAAAATACAGATTTCAAGAAAGCAGATTTCATTGCATTAATGAAAAACGAAGACTTCTTCAATCAAATGAAGGCTAAGTATCCTGATTTACTTGAAAGTGCTGCAACTGCAGAAGGTGTTCGTTATCGCTTAGAAGGGTATTTATTCCCGGCAACTTATGATTACTACAAAAAAGCAACACTTCCTGAATTTGTCGAACAAATGATTGCTAAAATGAACACAGTAATGGAACAATATACGCCGACAATTCATGCAAAGAATTTAACCAATCAGCAAGTCTTAACGTTAGCTTCATTGGTTGAAAAAGAAGGAGTCAAAGAAGCAGACCGCAAACAAATTGCGCAAGTATTCTTTAACCGCTTGGCTGCCGATATGCCGATCCAATCAGATATTTCTATTTTGTATGCTCTAGGAGAACACAAAGAAACTGTAACGTATGCTGACTTGGAAGTGGACTCGTCTTATAACTTGTATAAAAATACTGGTTATGGACCAGGACCATTAGATAGCCCAAGTGAGGAGTCAATTAAAGCAGTCTTGAATCCGACACCAAGTGACTATTTATACTTTGTAGCAGATATTTCTACAGGAAAAGTATACTTCTCAAAAACATATGAAGAACATCAAGTATTAGTAGATCAGTATGTCAATAATTCAAGTAGTGAATAAAATGAAAACATAAAAGAGCTTGGTGAATCAATTTTGTATGATTCACCAAGCTTTTAGATACTCAAAAAGTAATCTGTTTAACAGAGGGAAAGAGTAGCAACTAGAAATTTATATAAATAAAATTTAGCAAAATCACAAAAATTCAATAATTATATTTACAATTTAGAAAAAGCGTGGTACTCTTTTGTGGATTGAAAGCGGAATTTTTTTCAATAACCAACCAAGAACTACGTATCGTTAAGCGAAAAAGGAGAATTAACATGGTAGAAAAAGTATATCCAATGACTCTTGAAGGAAAAGAAAAATTAGAACAAGAGCTAGAAGAATTAAAAACAATTAAACGTAAAGAAATCGTAGAGCGTATTAAAATCGCTCGTAGCTTTGGGGATCTTTCAGAGAACTCAGAGTATGAATCAGCTAAAGATGAACAAGCTTTCGTTGAAGGACGTATTACAACGTTAGAAAATATGATTCGTTTTGCAGAAATCATCGATAATGATGGCGTGGACCAAGACGAAGTTTCCATCGGTAAAACAGTTACTTTCCAAGAATTGCCTGATGGAGAAGAAGAGGAATACACAATCGTAGGAAGTGCCGAAGCCGATCCATTTTCTGGTAAAATTTCTAACGATTCACCGATTGCGCAAGCCTTAATTGGTAAACAATTAGGCGACCAAGTGATTATTGCAACACCTGGTGGCGACATGACAGTTAAAATTACAAAAGTTGAAGCAAACTAAATAATTGAGTAGGGCAGGCAGCTTCCAAGGCCTGTCCTTTCGCAATCTATGACATTTAGGGCTAAAGTCCTATGGTAACCTGAGGCGCAAACCACTATGATTAAATAAAATAAACGAGTAAAATAAATGACAGAGGGAGGAGGCAAATCTATGAATAACCCTTGGCGCTTTTTTATCGTCGCAGAAGCATTACTTTTTATTCTGGCGTTATGGCAAATTGTACATAATCCTGGATTAGCTGTTTTATTAACAATTGGCGTTTTACTTGTGGCCTACGTTTCCAGGAAAGCATCTAAAACACATTTTAACAACTTTCAATTCGTCCTCGGCGTTGTTTTTATTGTCATTGGTGCAATGAATAGCACGGCTGTTTGGTTTATGTTGATTTTTGGCGTACTCTTTATCGGCTTAAAAGGCTTTGAGATTTCAGGCGTGGATATAGCTGAGCGAGCACCTTGGCGAAAAAAACAAATGATTATGGTGGAGACGGCGGCAAAAGAACCTAAAAATGGCAAACGGTTTAAACGCCGCTGGTTTGCCAACGAACGCATTGGTAACAATATCTATGAATGGGACGATATCAATATTGATTTAATCTCTGGGGACACCATTATTGATTTAGGTAATACGCTACTACCGAAAGAAGACAATATTATTATTATTCGTAAAGGTTTTGGCCGCACGCGAATTCTAGTGCCGTTAGGTGTAGCTATTTTGTTAGAACATTCAACTTTTTACGGAACGGTACGTTTTGAAGAAGAAAAATATCAATTGAAAAACGAATCATTAAAAATTTACAGCAATGATTATGATACCAATCTTCGTCGTTTGAAAATTATGACGAACACTTTAGTAGGAGATGTTGAGGTGATCCGTGTATGACCGATCGGATTTCAAGACGCATGATTTCATTATATGCGTCCCTTAGCACCTTTATTGTTATCTTAATTACATTGTTTTCATATTTTCATTCGATTAAACAAAACCGGTGGTTATTAGAGCTTCTTCAGAGAAAAGTCTTTTATTTACCACTAATTGTGCACATTGTTCTCATATCCTTACTAATAGGCTTATTGACCTTTTTACTGATTTCATTGGTTCAAAAAGGGCAATATGGACGGATTGAAGAAAAACTTCGGTTATTGGCCAACGGTAATTATGAAAGTCCAGTCTTAAACAAACCAACGACCAGTGAAAATCAAGACCATTATCTAACCGAAGTCGAACAAGATATTTGGTCGATTAAAAATAAATTATTAGAGATGTCTAAAGAATTGCAATTATTAAACAGTCGACCGCAATTAATGGATGGGCAAACAAAAGAAGAAATTTTAGAGAACGAGCGGCATCGTTTGGCGCGGGAGTTGCATGATTCAGTCAGTCAACAACTTTTTGCAGCCATGATGATGTTGTCTGCCTTAAATGAACAAGCACAACGAACAGAAACCCCGGAACCATATCGTAAACAACTAGCCATGGTGGCAGAAATCATTAATGCCTCCCAATCGGAAATGCGCGCGTTACTATTGCACTTGCGTCCTATCAGTCTAGAAGGAAAAAGTTTGCGTAAAGGTATTGAACAATTACTGAAAGAACTACAAACAAAAATTAAAATTGAATTGATTTGGGATGTTGAAGATGTTCATTTAAATAGCAGCATTGAGGATCATCTTTTCCGAATTGTGCAGGAATTACTTTCAAATACCTTAAGACATGCCAAAGCAAAGGAATTAGAGGTATACTTACACCAAGTCGATAAAAACGTGTTATTGCGTATTGTTGATGACGGTGTCGGCTTTGATATGAAGGAACAAAGTAATAAAGCCGGTAGTTATGGCTTAAATAATATCCGAGAACGTGTTGTCGGCATGGGCGGTACAGTTAAAATTATTAGTTTTAAAGGGCAGGGAACCAGCGTTGAAATTAAAGTTCCTGTCATAAAGGAGGAAACTGCAAGTGATCAAAGTAATGTTAGTGGATGACCATGAAATGGTCCGTTTAGGCGTTTCATCATATTTATCTATTCAAGAGGATATAGAAGTCGTAGGCGAAGCAGAAAATGGTAAGATTGGCTATGAAAAAGCATTGGAACTACGTCCAGATGTTATTTTGATGGATTTGGTAATGGAAGAAATGGACGGCATTGATTCAACAAAAGCGATCTTGAAAGATTGGCCAGAAGCCAAGATTATTATTGTGACGAGTTTTATTGATGATGAAAAAGTGTATCCGGCGATTGAAGCTGGTGCAGCGGGCTACCTATTAAAAACATCAACAGCACATGAGATTGCTGATGCAATTCGGGCGACTTATCGCGGAGAGCGTGTGTTGGAACCTGAAGTGACACATAAGATGATGGAACGGTTAACAAAAAAACAAGAGCCGGTGTTGCACGAAGATTTGACAAACCGGGAACACGAAATTTTAATGTTGATTGCACAAGGTAAAAGTAATCAGGAAATAGCTGATGAACTCTTTATCACTTTGAAAACAGTTAAAACACATGTTTCAAACATTTTAGCAAAACTAGATGTGGATGATCGGACCCAAGCGGCGATTTATGCTTTTCAACATGGTTTAGCCAAATAAATATCAGATAAATCCATAAATAAATTCTAGGAAATCCTTCTAGGAATTTATTTATGGATTTGTTATACTAATTTTAACGAACAGACAGGAGCGGTCAGAAGAAATGAAACAAAATTTTGCAATTATTGGTTTAGGACGTTTTGGCGGCAGCATATGCCAAACTTTGGTGGAAGCTGGTCAAGAAGTTTTGGCCATTGACAGCAGTGAAGACCGTGTCAATGAATATATGAATATTGCAACGCATGCAGTGGTGGCTAACGCCCAAGATGAAATGACGTTGCGTTCTTTAGGAATTCGGAATTTTGATCACGTAGTGGTGGCAATTGGTGAAGATATTCAAGCGAGTATTTTAGTGACACTAATGGTTAAAGAGATGGGGGTTCCCAATGTCTTGGCCAAAGCAGTCAATGAATATCATGCCCGTGTCTTAGATAAAATTGGGGCAGACATGGTCGTTCACCCAGAGCGGGATATGGGTATTCGAATTGCTCACAAACTTGTTTCACGCAATATTTTAGATTATATTGAATTATCTAGCGAATTTTCATTAGCTGAGGTTCGGGTCACCAATCCTAAATTTTACAATAAAACCTTAGCAGAATTAAATTTCCGTCAACGATTTGGTTTAACTGTGGTAGCGATCCGCCGCTCGAAAACAGAAGTAATTGCTTCGCCAGATGCTTCTGAAATTGTTCGAGAAAACGACAATTTATTAGTTATCGGTGATACCGCAGACGTTGATTTATTAGATGAAAAAATGAATGGCTAAGCACTTTATTCTCTAAAAGCACTGCGCTGTGCTACAATAAATGGCGACAGAGATGTGAAGGAGGAACAAAGAATGAAATTAGAAGTGACACCGAAAGCCCAACAATGGTTTAAAGAAGAAACCGGGGTTCAGCCTGAGACAGGCATTCGTTTTTTCGGAAAAATTTACGGAAAAACACCTGTTCATGATGGTTTTTCCATTGCGATGTCTGTAGAAGCGCCAGATGAGCCAATGATTAAAGAGAACCTAGATGGGATTACCTATTTTATTGAAGAAACAGATGATTGGTTCTTTAAAGGGTATGATTTGATTGTTGATTATGATGAAAAGAATGATGAACCGCGTTATCAATTTGAAGCAAACCAAGAAGATTTAACAAAATAATTTTAGTGCTAAACAAAAGAGGCTGAAGTAGTGCGTAGGACTATTTCTGTTGCTTTCGTTTAACCGCTAGTCAGCCTGAGAAAAAATCGTTTTGGATTTTTTCTCAGGTTCTTTCTATTTAAGTTATTTTTAGTCGGATATCGTTATTTAATAAGGCTATTATATGGTATAATGATAATTAACTGAAGTGTGGAGGAAATAAAATGTTATCAATTGTTGTCCCTTGTTATAATGAGGAAGCAGCGATTCCGCTGTTTTTTGAAGAAGTAGAAAAAATTAGCCAGCAACTGTCTCATTCAGTAGAATATATATTTGTGAATGATGGCTCAAAAGATAATACGTTAGCTGTTTTAAGACAGCTTTATCGCGAACATCCAGAGAAGGTCCGTTATCTTTCTTTTTCACGAAATTTTGGGAAAGAAGCGGGCTTATACGCTGGTTTAAAAGAAGCAACAGGTGACTTGGTGACAGTCATGGACGTTGATTTACAAGACCCGCCTGAGTTATTACCTCAAATGATTGAGATGATTGAAACCAGTACAGATTTAGATTGTGTTGGCACACGACGCATAACAAGAGATGGTGAACCGCCCATTCGTAGCTTTTTTGCACGGATGTTCTATAAACTCATTAATCGAATTGCTGAGACGGAAATGGTGGATGGTGCCCGTGACTTCCGTGTCATGACCCGACAAATGGTCGATGCGATTTTAGAGTTATCTGAGTATAATCGTTTCTCAAAAGGGATTTTTAGTTGGGTCGGCTTTAAAACAGAATATATTGAATTTAAAAATCGAGAACGAATTGCTGGAGAAACCTCTTGGTCTTTCTGGAGTCTATTAAGTTATTCAATTGACGGGATTGTCAATTTTTCAGAAACACCATTGAATATTGCTTCATACGTTGGCGCCTTTTCGTGTGTTGGTTCTGCACTAGCAATGTTAGTGATTATCTTTCGAACATTAGTTAATGGTGATCCAACAAGCGGCTGGCCTTCAATGGTTTGTATTGTACTTTTTGTAGGTGGTTTGCAACTATTATGTTTAGGAATTATTGGCAAATATATCGGCAAAATTTTCTTAGAAACGAAAAAACGACCAATTTATATTGTAAAGGAATCAGAAAAAGATTCTAAAAAATAACCAAAAAAGCAGAGAAAAATTCTCTGTTTTTTTGTTGTGCATTAAAAAAAGTGTGAATAGACTTTTCAGAAAAACAACATTTTTTACATAAAAAATACATTAACTTTACCTATTTTTATCTTAATGAAACAGCTTTGCTCTCGCGGTTGCAAGAAATAAATGTTAAAATCAAAAGGTATGCTATTAAATGTTTTTTTGGAGGTTGGGTCATGATAGAAGTTATCGACTTGAAAAAAGTATTCGATAATGGGTTTGAAGCGTTAAAATCGGTCAATTTTACGATTGAGCAAGGGGACTTGGTTTGTTTGTTAGGACCAAGTGGGTGTGGGAAATCCACAATTTTAAACTTAATTGCAGGTTTATTACATCCAAGTGATGGAGATATTCAGTTTCGACAGCAATCGGTTGTCAAAACAGCACCAAAAGATCGGAACATCGGGTTCGTTTTTCAAAACTATGCCTTATATCCACATATGACTGTTCTAGAAAACGTAATGTTTCCTTTGACGGTAGGAAGTAAGAAAGTTCCCAAGGCAGAGGCACAAGCTATTGCTGAAGAATATATGAAACTAACGAATATTGAAGAGTTAAGCCATAAAAAGCCAGGCACACTTTCTGGTGGTCAACAACAGCGTGTTGCGATTACCCGGGCGTTAGTTCAAAAACCAGATGTTTTATTATTAGATGAGCCCTTAAGTAACTTGGATGCACGTTTGCGTTTGAAAATTCGTGAAGAAATCCGCCGCTTGGTGAAAGAAGTAGGGATTACAACAATCTTTGTAACGCACGACCAAGAGGAAGCGCTATCAATCAGTGATAAAATTATTTTATTAAACGAAGGGGTTATTCAACAAAATGATGAACCTCAAAACCTTTACTTAGAACCAAATAACTTATTTGTTGCTCAGTTCATAGGTAACCCAATTATTAATTTATTGTCTGTTGAAGTGAAAGACGGCAAAATGTACCACGAAAGTTTTGAAATTCCGCTTGAGCGTTTTGAGCAAGCACGCTTTAAAATGCCAATGACTGACGGGAAATATACTTTTGCTTCTCGTCCAGAAGATGTGGTACCAGCTGGAACAGGTCTCTTTACCACAACGACAGATTTAGTGGAATTGATTGGTCGAGAACGTATTTTACGATTTACATTAGGAAATGAACAAGTGAAATCAATTGTAAGTGTAGAAGAAGCGATTGAAGAAGGAGACACTTTATCTTTTGATTTTTCATATAAAAAAGTATTTATCTTTAACGAAGCGGGAGACCGGGTTTACTAATGAAAAAATACAATCCAGAAAATCAACCAAAAGCATGGCTCTTCCTTCTGCCATCATTAGGAATCATTTTACTGTTTAGCGTTTATCCACTGTTTCGTTCTTTGTGGATGAGCTTCCAAAAAGGTTCCTTAATTAACCAACGCTACGCTGGTTTAGAAAATTATCAACGTGTATTGAATGATCCAATCTTCTATAAAGCGTTAAAAAATACAGCGCTCTATGCATTTGCTGTGGTACCGATTGCCTTGATAATTTCCCTAGCAATTGCTTGGATTATCTTTGAAAAAGTTAAACATAAGAGTTTCTTTGAAACGATTTTCTTTATGCCTTATGTAACGAGTACGATTGCCATTGGGATTGTCTTCCGTTACTTCTTTAATGGCGATTATGGAATTGTCAATTACGTCTTAGGCTTTTTCGGCATTCCTTCTGTCAACTGGCTAGATAATGTTCAAATGAGTATGCCGACATTGATTATTTTTGGGGTTTGGACGAGTTTAGCATTTAATATTATTATTTTGTTGGCTGGGTTGAGAAATATTGATGAAGAACACTTTAAAATAGCGAAAATGTTTGGTGCCTCAGACGGCGAAATTTTCCGACGTATTACGTTTCCGCAGCTAGTCCCGACCATTGCCTTTTTATTAACGGTCAATTTAATTGGCGCCTTTAAAGTTTATACACAAGTTTATGCTTTATTCGGTGGTCGTGCGGGGATTGCCAACAGTGCCACAACCGCAGTGTACTATATTTATGACAAATTCCACATTGCAGGGCGTCCCGGAATTGCGATGGCCGCCACAGTGATTTTATTTGTGATTATTTTAGTGGTCACTTTCTTACAAAATAAACTCTTAAAGAAAGTGGGGCAATAAGCCAATGAAAAAAGTTTTAACGATTATCGCATTTGTTTTCTTAGGCATTTTAGCCGTTATTACGTTATTTCCATTTGTCTATATGATTTTAGCTGGTTTAATGAGTTACTCTGAAGCGACCAGCATGCCGCCAACCATGTTTCCGAAACAACCACAATGGCAAAACTACACAGAGGTCTTTCAAAAAGCACCCTTTCTTCGGTATTTCTTGAACACAGTCTTTGTTTCAGGCGTTACAACGATTGCTACGGTAGTCACCGCCGTGTTAGCTTCATTCGCATTAACGAGTTTGAAGTTCCGTTTTAAAAATGTGGTCATTGCTTTGATGATTTCGTTGTTAATGGTTCCGTATGAATCTATTATTTTTACCAATTATCAAACGATTGCGCAATTAGGTTTGTTAAATACTTACAGCGCCTTAATTATTCCATTTTTAACTAGTATTTTTTATATTTACTATTTAAACGGGTATTTAAAAGGTATTCCTGATACTTTTTACAAGGCTGCCAAGATTGATGGTGCTAGTGATTTAGAATATATTTGGCGTATTTTAGTACCAATGTCAAAACCAGCGTTAGTAACAGTAGGGATTTTAACATTTATTTCTAGTTGGAATTCTTTCTTGTGGCCATTGTTGGTGACGAACGAGAAAAAATACCGTCTATTAAATAATGGACTATCGGCCTTTGCGACAGAGAGCGGTAGTGACGTACATTTACAAATGGCTGCTGCAACATTAACCGTTATTCCAATTTTAATTATTTACTTGATTTTCAGAAAAGAAATTATCAGAGGAGTTGCAAAAAATGGAATCAAAGGCTAAAACAACTGTGACTTTTCACAGTGGCATTTTAACAATTGGAGGAACCGTGATTGAAGTGGCGTATAAAGATGCCCATATCTTCTTTGATTTTGGTACAGAATTTCGACCAGAATTAGATTTGCCCGATGATCACATTGAAACCTTAATTAATAATCGTTTAGTGCCAGAATTAAAAGACTTATATGATCCACGTTTAGGTTATGAATATCATGGTGCAGAAGACAAAGAGTATCAACACACCGCTGTTTTCTTATCTCATGCCCATTTAGATCATTCACGCATGATTAATTATTTAGACCCAGCTGTTCCGTTGTACACCCTAAAAGAAACGAAAATGATTCTAAATAGTTTAAATCGCAAAGGTGATTTTTTGATTCCATCACCGTTTGAAGAAAAGAATTTTACCCGAGAAATGATTGGTCTTAATAAAAACGATGTGATTAAAGTTGGTGAAATTTCAGTGGAAATCGTACCTGTTGATCATGATGCGTACGGTGCTTCGGCATTACTGATTCGCACGCCTGACCATTTCATCACATACACAGGTGATTTGCGCTTACATGGCCATAATCGTGAAGAGACTTTAGCTTTTTGTGAAAAAGCCAAACATACTGAATTATTAATGATGGAAGGCGTAAGCATTAGCTTCCCAGAACGTGAACCAGATCCAGCCCAAATAGCGGTTGTCAGTGAAGAAGATCTTGTTCAGCACTTGGTTCGTTTAGAACTAGAAAACCCGAATCGACAAATTACCTTTAATGGTTATCCAGCAAACGTAGAACGTTTTGCTAAGATTATTGAAAAGTCACCACGTACAGTCGTTTTAGAAGCAAATATGGCTGCGTTGTTACTTGAAGTATTTGGAATAGAAGTTCGTTATTATTATGCTGAATCTGGTAAAATACCAGAATTGAATCCAGCGTTAGAAATCCCGTATGACACGTTACTAAAGGACAAAACAGACTATTTGTGGCAAGTTGTGAACCAGTTTGACAACCTCCAAGAAGGTAGTTTATACATTCACAGTGATGCGCAACCGTTAGGGGACTTTGATCCACAGTATCGCGTGTTTTTAGATTTGTTGGCTAAAAAAGACATTACTTTTGTCCGCTTAGCTTGTTCAGGACATGCAATTCCAGAAGATCTGGATAAAATTATTGCATTGATTGAACCTCAAGTATTGGTTCCAATCCATACGTTAAAACCAGAAAAACTGGAAAACCCGTATGGTGAAAGAATATTGCCAGAACGTGGCGAGCAAATTGTTTTATAAATTTTTTTAAGGGAGAGAAAAAAATGAAGTTCAAAACTCTAGCAACAACAGTGTTAGCAACCGCAGCTATTTTCGCATTGGGGGCTTGTGGTAACGGTAATGGGGCCAAAGAATCAAACGATATTGTGAAAGAAGTGAAGGAAGATACGACAATCACTTTCTGGCATGCAATGAATGGGGTTCAAGAAGAAGCGTTAACAAAATTAACGAAAGACTTCATGAAAGAAAATCCAAAAATTAAAGTGGAATTACAAAATCAATCTGCTTACCCTGATTTACAAGCCAAAATCAATTCGACTTTAACTTCACCAAAAGATTTACCAACAATTACGCAAGCGTACCCAGGCTGGTTATGGAATGCTGCACAAGATGAAATGTTAGTGGACTTAAAACCATATATGGATGATGACACAATCGGCTGGAAAGATGCAGAACCAATTCGTGAAGTATTGTTAGACGGCGCCAAAATCGACGGCAAACAATACGGCATTCCATTTAATAAATCGACAGAAATGTTATTTTATAATGCTGATTTGTTGAAAGAATATGGTGTTGAAGTACCGAAAACATTAGAGGAATTAAAAGAAGCTTCTAAAACAATTTACGAAAAATCCAACAAAGAAGTCGTTGGTGCTGGTTTTGACTCGTTAAATAACTATTACGCAATTGGAATGAAAAACAAAGGCGTTGATTTTAATAAAGACTTAGATTTAACAAGCAAAGATTCACAAGAAGTCGTGGACTATTACCGTGATGGTATCGAAGCAGGTTACTTCCGCACAGCTGGTTCAGATAAATATTTATCTGGCCCATTTGCAAACAAAAAGGTAGCAATGTTTGTCGGTAGTATTGCTGGTGCTGGTTTTGTTCAAAAAGATGCTGAAGCTGGTGGCTATGAATACGGTGTTGCACCACGTCCTGAAAAAATCAACTTACAACAAGGAACAGATATTTATATGTTCGATAGTGCTACGCCAGAACAACGGACAGCGGCATTTGAATTCATGAAATTCTTAGCTACGCCTGATTCACAATTGTACTGGGCACAACAAACAGGTTATATGCCAATTTTAGAATCTGTTTTACACAGTGATGAGTACAAAAATTCTAAGACAACCAAAGTACCTGCACAACTTGAAAACGCAGTAAAAGATTTATTCGCTATCCCAGTAGAAGAAAATGCTGATTCAGCCTATAATGAAATGCGGACAATTATGGAAAGTATTTTTGCTTCATCAAATAAAGACACGAAAAAATTATTGAAAGATGCAACATCACAATTTGAACAAGCATGGAACCAATAATCAATAAATAAACAGACGTGGGAGGTTGGGATCTGAGTCGTTATGGCTCGTGTTCTAACCTTCCTGTTCTTTTGGGCGGAAGAAGGAGAGAAACAAAATGCAAATAAAAATTTTAGCAACAAGTGATATGCATGGGTATATTATGCCGACAAGTTATAGTGAAAAAAAGATGGATTTGCCTTTTGGAACCGCAAAAGCAGCAACCATGCTGAAAAAGTTACGGGCGTCTGCCAAAGGACCAGTTTTTCAAATTGAAAATGGGGATTTTATTCAAGGTTCGCCGCTTAGTTACTACGTAAGAAAAGCAGAAACACATTCAGTGGAAGCCATCACTAAAATCATTAATCAAATGAATTATGATGTTAGCATTTTAGGCAACCATGAATTTAATTACGGTTTAGATTATTTAAAGGAAACGATTGCCAGTTATCAACAGCCAGTTTTAGCTGCCAATATTCTTGGTAAAGATGGACAACCTTATTTCGGTCAGCCGTATGTCATCATAGAAAAACAAGGGGTTAAAGTAGCCATCCTTGGCGTGACGACCCAATATATTCCTCATTGGGAACAGCCGGCAACAGTCAAAGATTTAACGTTTAAAAGTGTCGTTGAAACAGCGGCAGAATACGTGCCAAAACTGCGGGAAGAAGCAGACCTAGTTGTTGTCGCTTACCATGGCGGTTTTGAAAAAGATTTAGAAACAGGGGAACCCACGGAATTACTAACAGGAGAAAATGAAGGCTACGATTTATTGGAAAAAGTTCCTGGGATTGATGCCTTAGTCACGGGTCACCAACATCGAGAAATTGCTACAAAACTGAATGGAATACCTGTGATTCAACCAGGTTTTCGAGGAGCTTTCGTTGGAGAAATTACTTTAGAAATTGAACCTATGGCTAAAGGCTATCGCGTTATTGGAAGTGACGCAGCTATTCATCCTGTTGGAAACGAACAACCAGATGCAGAAGTTTTAGCTTTGACAACAGCGTTACATGACGAGGTAGAAGAGTGGCTTGACCAACCAGTGGGAAATGTGGAAGGGGATATGACGATTCAAAATCCGAATGCCGTACGCCTCAAAGAACATCCATATATAGAATTTATTAATAACGTCCAAATGGCTTCAAGCGGAACGGATATTTCAGGGACTGCACTTTTTAACAATGAAGGCAAAGGGTTTAATAATCAAATTACGATGCGCGATATCATTACCAACTACATTTATCCAAATACCTTGGCTGTATTGCGTGTCACTGGACAAGACCTCCGTGAAGCGTTAGAACAAAGCGCTACTTATTTTGTGTTAGAAAAAGGCCAACCAATTTTCAACCCGAAATATGTCGATCCAAAACCACAATACTATAATTATGATATGTATGAAGGCATTGAGTATACGCTTGATTTAAGACAACCGTTTGGTGAAAGAGTGACGAAACTTAATTATCATGGCAAAGCAGTGCAAGCAGAAGATGTTTTGGAAATCGTGACAAATCAATACCGAGCAGTCGGTGGCGGAAACTATCAAATGTTCCAACCTGAAAAAATTATTCGAGAAATTCAAATTGATATGACGGAACTGATTGCAGAATATTTAAAAAAACATCCAATCATTCAAGCGTCGACAAATGATAACTTCAAGGTTATCTGGTAAAAAATAGCAAAAAAAGCCTTCAACCATGCAATTACTTGAAAGATGGTTGAAGGCCTTTTTTGAGTTAATAGCCTTTTTTTAAGGAAACTTGGTTTTTGACGAGGGTCTGATCCGTCACAAATTGATTTAAGTTTGGAATAAAAATCGCCAGTAATTTTGATTTGAACTTCGGTGTCATGCCAGAAATATGAGGTGTTAATAAAACATTCTGCATCTCCCATAAAGGGCTATCTTCGGGAAGAGGTTCTTCTTCAAAGACATCTAAGGCAGCAAAAGCAATGGTTTTATTGTTTAAGGCAGTTATCAAATCGTTCGTTGCTACTGAGGCGCCGCGACCAACATTTACGAAAATTGTTTCAGGAGCCATTTTTTCAAAAAGTGCCTGATTGTATAAATGTTTTGTTGTTTCAGTCAAAGGAAGAATGTTCACAACAATGGACATTTCATGGATAATTTTACTCATATTCTTCTGTGAATAGCATTCAATGAAGCCTTCCGTCACATGTCCAGAGGTATTCACGCCATAAACTTGAAGATTTAAACCTTTAGCAAATTTAGCTAATTGTTGTCCGATTTGCCCGGTGCCTACGATTAACATTTTTTGCCCAGAAAGTTGTTGATAGGAAGGGGCTGTTTGATTCCATGTGTGTTGCATTTGTTGTTGGATACTTTCTTGCAGTCCGCGGGTATGTGCTAATAAAACGCCTAAAACATGTTCTGAGATAGAAACACTATGGATTCCGCTACCATTAGACAACAGAATGCCCTTTTCTCTTAATTTATCAAAATCCATATAATCAGCACCAGCAGAAATGAGCTGAATCCATTTTAGGTGACTAGTATCAGAGGCTAATAAACGCGGACCAATTTCTTTATGCCAGCCTAACATAATCTCGATGGCCTCTTCTTCAGCAGAGGATAAATGATCGGTAGATGTTTTAACTAGATAATTGGGTGCCACAGCTTTCACTTGTTCCAGTTGTTCTTCGTTGAATACTTCATTTAAATAAATAATTGGTTGGTTCATCTTTCTTCCTCCTAGCACTTTTTATTGTATCAAAAATAAATTTAAAAGAGAAAAAGAAAGGCTTTTCAGTAAAGCAGAAAGCCAAGGACAAAAATCCGATTTAGATTTTTGTCCTTGGCTTAAAAACTGCTAAAGTCCAGTGCTAACCTTATTTAGGTACGCCGTTTTCAAATAAACTTGTACTATGAACTGGTTGACGTCGAGCATCGGGCCGTAAGTAATGTAAAGCATTATTTACGGCAGTAGGTGCCTCACCAAAGCCTGTAGCGATTAATTTCACTTTTCCCTCATAGGAACAGATATCCCCTACAGCGTATACACCAGGAATGTTAGTTGACATATCGGAATGAACATTAATAGCATTTCTAGAAACGTCTAATCCCCATTCTTTGAGGTGTGTTAAAGAAGAGGTGAAGCCATAATTGATAATTAAATCATCCAGAGGGAGATCCAATGTTTGGTCACCTTTTGTCTCCGTTAATTGGATGCCTGTGAACGTTTCATTTTCCTTTAAAATATCACTAATGATATAAGGAGTTCTGATAGAAACGCTAGATTTTTCCAGTTGTTCCACGCTATGTTCGTGGCCGCGAAATTGTGGGCGACGATGGATAATAGATACTTCTTCTGCAACGTTTTCTAGCATTAAAGCCCAATCAATTGCGGAATCGCCGCCACCAGCAATCGCAACTTTTTTGCCAGCGAATTTTTTCATGTCAGTCACATAATAATGGATTGACTCACCTTCAAAGGCTTCAACATTTTCGATAGCTAAACGTCGAGGTTGGAAAGCGCCATTACCAATCGCAAAGATAACCGTTTTAGAATAATGTGTGCCTTTAGTTGTGTCTAAGCGCAAAAGTCCATCTGCTTCCTGTGCAAGGTGTGTGACCTCTTCTTCCAAGCAAACATCGTGCTGAAATGGCTGCATCTGTTTTTCCAAATTGGCAATTAACTCACCGGCTTTAATAGCAGGGAATCCAGGAATATCATAAATATATTTTTCGGGATACAGCATTGTTAGCTGACCACCTAATTGCGGCAGGCTATCAATGATTTTCGTTTTCGCTTTACGAATTCCCGCATAAAAAGCGGCAAATAATCCAACAGGACCGCCGCCGATAATCGTTAAATCATAAATATCTTTTTCATCAGACATTTGAAAATTCCTCCTAATTCATTTAGGGTTGAGACAACTATTGATCGTTTTGCGAACACTTCACAAAATAGCACGGCTTTTCGAAAAAAGCAAGTTTGGCTAACGAATCAAAGCATTCTTTAATCATTGGAAAAAGATCATAGCAATTTTTAGCATTTTTCGATATGATGGAACTATAAAATAATTATCTAGGAGGACATTCTCATGTCACAATTTCCACAATTAGATTTAGAAAATGCTAAAGGCCCAAAAGCGGTCATTAAAACAAACCGAGGCGACATCACTGTTCAATTATTCCCAGAACAAGCGCCTAAAACGGTTGAAAATTTTGTTGAATTAGCGAAAAAGGGCTACTATGATGGCGTTATTTTCCATCGTGTGATTCCTGATTTTATGATTCAAGGCGGTGACCCAACCGGAACAGGAATGGGCGGCGAAAGTATTTATGGAGAAGCATTTGAGGATGAATTTTCTCGGGATGTTTTCAATTTGCGTGGCGCATTGTCAATGGCAAATGCTGGTCCTAACACAAATGGCAGCCAATTCTTTGTTGTTACTAATCAAAATGTTCCAGCTCAAATGATGAGTCAGTTAGAAGATGCTGGTTTTCCAGAAGAAATTATTGAAGCATACAAACAAGGCGGAACACCTTGGTTAGACTTCCGTCATACTGTTTTTGGTCATGTTGTTGATGGTATGGATGTAGTGGATGAAATTGGTGGAGTCCAACGGGATGCCCAAGACCGTCCAACATTTGACGTCGTGATGGACACAGTTGAAATCATTGGTGAATAAGTTTAACCAATTGAAAAAGAGAGTACCAACGAGGGACAAATTCGTTGGTACTCTTTATTTTTTTCTTAAAACGACTAACTTTTTTTTAAAAGCATCCAAATCGCTTCTTTTAATGAAGTCTTTATAGGATACTGAGTGAAAGAATAGAAGGAGAGGAAGCAAATTTGTTAGAAAAATACAGATATCCAATGGCCTTGGCTTTGTTTGCAGTAATACTCCCATTTATAGGAACGTTTTTTACGTATGTAGATCAGCAAGGAATCGTTCATGAACCAGGATTTTATACAATCATAATTGGAGAAATTTTACTTCTATTTTCAGGTATCTGGTTCGTCAGAGTTTATTTAGCTAAACGCAAAAGAAAGAATTAAAAACAGCTGTCCTAAAAACTAGGACAGCTGTTTTTAATTAAAGGCTTTTTTGATACGTAAAAGGCCTTCTTCGAGAGTTTCTTTTGAACAAGCTAAGTTTAAACGCATGTGTTGAGAACCTTGGGGACCAAAACTAATTCCTGGATTTAGAACCACTTTCCCCTTATGAATTAAGGTATCGCGAAGTTCCCGATCCGTTAGCGAATAAGAACTAAAGTCTAACCATAAAAGATAGGTTCCTTCAGGCTCCATTACACGAACGCTAGGCATCTCTTCACGGAAAAAGGAAAGGGCAAAATCAATATTTTCTTTTAAATAATCCAGTAACGCCGTTAGCCATTCTTCCCCTGTTTGATAGGCAGCTGCCGTTCCCACGTAGCCAAAAGTATTGATACCGCCTTGATGATTTTTGTCTTGTAAAGATACGAAAGATTGCCGTAGTTTTTCATTAGGAATGAACAGCATTGAATTTTTAATCCCCGCTAAATTAAAGGTTTTGGTTGCCGCTGTTAAGGTAACAGTGAATTCCTTAAATGCTTCATCAGCGACAGTAAAGGAAGTGAAGGTATGCGGTTTGAAAATCAAATCCTGATGAATTTCATCGCTAACCACAGTTACTTGGTGTTTTTGGCATAAACGGCCAATTGCTAGCAATTCTTCTTTTGTCCAAACACGTCCACCAGGATTATGGGGATTACAAAAAAGTAACAGTTTCACCTTTTCTTCGATTATCTGTTGTTCCATTTTAACCAAATCAACTTCATAATGTCCGTTAACTTCTAGTAAAGAATGGCGCACAAGTCTACGCTCATTTTGTTTTACCACATCTGCAAAAGGGGGGTAGACTGGATCACAAATCATGACAGAATCAGCAGGTGCTGTATACGCTTGAACGGCTGTGGCCAAACTGGGTACCACGCCACTATTAAACAAAATTTCTTCTTTTTCAACAATCAATTGATGGTGTTGCCGTTGCCAATCTTGAATTGCTTGATACAGTTCATTAGGTGCAATCGCATATCCTAGAATGCCCTGTTCAATAACTTGTGACAAAGCATCAAGAATAGGCTGATGCACTTTGAAATCCATATCAGCAACCCATAAAGGTAGTAAATCTTTTTCGTGGTAACTCGTTTCAACGGTGTCCCATTTAACACAATTCGTGTGGCGACGATCAATGGTTTCATTAAAATTAAACATAAGATAACTCCTTTTCTTCTATATAAAGTCTTACTTCCTATAGTATAGTAGATTTTGCTTAAAAGATGAAACAATAGTTTTAACAACTAGGGAAGAAATAATGCACAAACGTTGAAAAAATGCTATTATTTTAAATGAGTAGAAACGGAAAAAGAAATTTATCGTATGAAAAGAGGAAATTTGATGAAGTACAAAATTGGTATGGTACTTTCTGGCACAATTACCGGACTTCAACCATATGGCGCATTTGTTTCTTTAGACGAAGAAACACAAGGACTGATTCATGTTTCGGAAGTACAAGCTGGCTTTACTAAAAATATCCATGGACTCTTAACCGTTGGACAAAAAGTAACCGTTCAAGTTATTGATGTTGATGAATATTCTCAAAAGATTAGCTTATCTTTACGAACCCTTGAAGACAAAGTTCATTCAGTGAACCATCGACGCAAAAAATATTTTACGGATAAGAATAAAAAAATTGGCTTTGCAACCTTAGACAAAGAACTTCCAGAATGGATTGATGAAGCAATGGATAAGTTGCTTGAAAAATAATTCTGTATTTTTTCAGAAAGTGTGTTACAATTTCTTTTGTTAGTGAATCTAAAAATTAATTGAGGTGGATGTCGTGTCTAACAAAAAAGTCGCTGGAACAATCATACTGAACTTAAACGATGGTAGTAAAAAATTTTTGATGCATCCAATAGGTGAAGCGATTGAGTTTGCGATGGCAAAAGTTTCTGATGAGATGACGGGTTTAGCTAGTATGCTACAATGGTTCAAAGAAGAGGTTCAATTGGACGTTACTTCAATTAGCTTAGTAGAATTAACTAACGCGCATATCAATAAAGAAAATGTTCCGCTGTTTGTCTTCGAGATGGATGAACAAGCACTTAAAAATGAAATGGATAAAGACTATACATGGGTAGCACCTGCAGAATTAAAAACGATTTGGTCAAAATATCATATTGAAGGTGTCCCAATGTTTTAAACAAAAAAGAAAGAATCTGTCGATAATCGAACAGATTCTTTCTTTTTTTAGTTGTACGTAAAAAAGTTAATCGAACTATTTCAAATATATGATTCAAATTGTTCGATTTTTAGCAAGGAATTAAACTGTTTTGATAAACAATTAGGATTTAAAAAGTTTAAAAACGAAATAATTGAAAAGAATGAAAACAGATTGAAAACTTCTTTTAATTTTTTTGAAAAAAAGTGTTGACCAAACATCAAAATCTTGATATATTATTACATGTCGCAAGGCGAGTCACACAGCTGAGCGATTCAGAAATCAATAATTAAATAACAATTCTTGATTTCAAATCTCTCGAAAAAAGTTTGAAAAAACAACAAAAAAGTTGTTGACAAATAACAAACGAGATGATAAGATATAGAAGTTGTCACAACAGACAACAACAACCGAGCAAAACAACTTAAAAAAACTTTTTTTAAAAAAGTTCTTGACATTCAAATGAAAGTTTGTTATGATATAAAAGTTGCTGCGAGGTAACGTAGACCTTTGAAAACTGAACAAAGAATAGACGAACCAAATGTGTAGGGCGTCTTGATTCAATTCAAGACAACAAACATTTTTAACAAGCAAGCAATATGCTAGCAAACAAATTGAGCTTAACAATCGTAAGGTTGTTCTAACTTTTATTATGAGAGTTTGATCCTGGCTCAGGACGAACGCTGGCGGCGTGCCTAATACATGCAAGTCGAACGCTTCTTTCCTCCCGAGTGCTTGCACTCAATTGGAAAGAGGAGTGGCGGACGGGTGAGTAACACGTGGGTAACCTACCCATCAGAGGGGGATAACACTTGGAAACAGGTGCTAATACCGCATAACAGTTTATGCCGCATGGCATAAGAGTGAAAGGCGCTTTCGGGTGTCGCTGATGGATGGACCCGCGGTGCATTAGCTAGTTGGTGAGGTAACGGCTCACCAAGGCCACGATGCATAGCCGACCTGAGAGGGTGATCGGCCACACTGGGACTGAGACACGGCCCAGACTCCTACGGGAGGCAGCAGTAGGGAATCTTCGGCAATGGACGAAAGTCTGACCGAGCAACGCCGCGTGAGTGAAGAAGGTTTTCGGATCGTAAAACTCTGTTGTTAGAGAAGAACAAGGACGTTAGTAACTGAACGTCCCCTGACGGTATCTAACCAGAAAGCCACGGCTAACTACGTGCCAGCAGCCGCGGTAATACGTAGGTGGCAAGCGTTGTCCGGATTTATTGGGCGTAAAGCGAGCGCAGGCGGTTTCTTAAGTCTGATGTGAAAGCCCCCGGCTCAACCGGGGAGGGTCATTGGAAACTGGGAGACTTGAGTGCAGAAGAGGAGAGTGGAATTCCATGTGTAGCGGTGAAATGCGTAGATATATGGAGGAACACCAGTGGCGAAGGCGGCTCTCTGGTCTGTAACTGACGCTGAGGCTCGAAAGCGTGGGGAGCAAACAGGATTAGATACCCTGGTAGTCCACGCCGTAAACGATGAGTGCTAAGTGTTGGAGGGTTTCCGCCCTTCAGTGCTGCAGCAAACGCATTAAGCACTCCGCCTGGGGAGTACGACCGCAAGGTTGAAACTCAAAGGAATTGACGGGGGCCCGCACAAGCGGTGGAGCATGTGGTTTAATTCGAAGCAACGCGAAGAACCTTACCAGGTCTTGACATCCTTTGACCACTCTAGAGATAGAGCTTTCCCTTCGGGGACAAAGTGACAGGTGGTGCATGGTTGTCGTCAGCTCGTGTCGTGAGATGTTGGGTTAAGTCCCGCAACGAGCGCAACCCTTATTGTTAGTTGCCATCATTTAGTTGGGCACTCTAGCGAGACTGCCGGTGACAAACCGGAGGAAGGTGGGGATGACGTCAAATCATCATGCCCCTTATGACCTGGGCTACACACGTGCTACAATGGGAAGTACAACGAGTCGCTAGACC
>NZ_CP172923.1:812500-2292500 GCF_050539095.1 Enterococcus sp. DIV0774 | reverse complement strand
TATCTTAACAAATATTGAAGGCAGTTATTGTTAGATGAAATGGAGGTAATGAGAGTGAAAATTGGTTTTTTTACTGATACGTATTTCCCGCAAGTGAGTGGGGTAGCGACTTCTATTAAGACCTTAAAAGATGAATTAGAAAAGCACGGCCATGAAGTGTATATTTTTACGACAACCGATCCTAACGCGACTGATTTTGAAGAAGATGTCATACGAATGCCTAGTGTGCCATTCGTGTCTTTTAAAGATCGCCGAGTAGTGGTTCGCGGCATGTGGTACGCCTATTTAATTGCCAAAGAATTGGAATTAGATTTAATTCATACACATACTGAATTTGGTGCGGGTATTTTAGGGAAAATGGTTGGGAAAAAAATGAAAATTCCTGTCATCCATACGTATCATACGATGTATGAAGATTACTTACATTATATTGCTAAAGGAAAAGTTGTCCGTCCATCACATGTTAAATTCTTTTCAAGAGTGTTTACAAATCATACGACAGGTGTTGTTTGTCCCAGTGAACGTGTAATTGAAAAATTACGGGATTATGGAGTGACCGCACCAATGAGAATTATTCCAACAGGGATCGAAATTGATAAGTTTTTACGTCCCGATATTACTGAAGAAATGATCGCTGGAATGCGTCAACAACTAGGTATTGAAGAGCAACAGATTATGTTGTTATCGTTAAGTCGAATTTCTTATGAAAAAAATATTCAAGCAATTATTCAAGGATTACCACAAATTATTGAAAAATTACCACAAACTCGTTTAGTAATAGTTGGAAATGGTCCCTATTTAGAGGATTTAAAAGAATTAGCAGAAGAACTAGAAGTCAGTGAATACGTTCAATTTACGGGTGAAGTGCCAAATGAAGAAGTCGCGATTTATTATAAAGCTGCTGACTATTTTGTCAGCGCCTCAACGTCGGAAACACAAGGCTTAACTTATACAGAAGCGATGGCTGCTGGTGTTCAATGTGTTGCAGAAGGGAACGCCTATTTAAATAATTTATTTGATCATGAAAGCTTAGGCAAAACTTTTAAGACAGACAGTGATTTTGCCCCAACATTGATTGACTATATACAAGCAAATATTAAAATGGACCAAACTATTTTAGATGAAAAATTATTTGAAATTTCTTCTACAAACTTTGGCAACAAAATGATTGAATTTTATCAAGATACATTGATTTACTTTGATCAACTTCAAATGGAAAAAGAAAATGCGGACTCAATTAAAAAAATTAAAGTAAAATTTACATCTTTAAGAAAATAAACTGCAAAACTTTCCTCCTTCGTTTATACTGAAGGAGGAAAGTTTTTTATTTTAAGAACGGAGGAAGCTACTATGTCTAAAATCGGCTTTATTGGAACGGGTGTCATGGGGAAATCAATTATTCGTAACATGATGAAAAACAATTTATCTGTCAATGTTTACAATCGAACAAAAAGTAAAACAGATGATTTAGTTGCTGAAGGAGCAGTTTGGTATGATACGCCAAAAGCAATTGCGGAAGCGAGTGATATCATTTTTACAATGGTTGGCTTTCCTTCAGATGTTGAAGGCGTGTATTTTAATGAAACAGGGATTTTTCAAGCAGATCTTACAGGTAAAATAGTAGTAGATTTAACCACAAGTACGCCGACCTTGGCTGAAAAGATTGCCAAAAAAGCAGCAGAAGTGGGTGCTCATGCGTTGGATGCGCCAGTTTCTGGTGGTGACTTAGGTGCTAAAAATGGTACTTTAACAATTATGGTTGGTGGCGATCAAGAAAGTTATGAGACCGTCTTACCAATTTTCAAAACATTTGGTAAAACGTTTATGCTACACGGCTCAGCTGGAAAAGGGCAACACACTAAGATGGCGAATCAGTTAATGATTGCAGGCACAATGACCGGGTTGACTGAAATGCTCGTTTATGCAAATGCGACAGGATTAACTTTAGAAAAAGTTCTGGAAACAGTCGGTGGTGGTAGTGCTGCGAACTGGTCATTAAGTAATTATGGTCCGCGTATTTTAAAAGAAGATTATACGCCAGGCTTTTTTGTTAAACATTTTATCAAAGATTTAAAGATTGCGTTAGATGAAGCAAAAAAACTTGACCTTCCATTGCCAGCGACGCAAAAAGCGACAGAATTATATGAAAGCCTTGCAGATAAAGGGTTTGAAAATGATGGCACACAGGCCTTAATTAAGCTTTGGTGGACAGATGGCAAGCAACCAACGAATAAAAATTAAAGAACAACAAAAAAATCAAAAAAAATGACGAAAAATCATGCAAGTTAGGCAATGTTTTGTTACAATGGTACAGAACTAGTTTGCAAAAGGAGGCCCACTGATGAAACATTCACAACTTGTGGCGATTATTAAGAGACTGGAAGCAATGATCGAAGCAGCAGATAATGAAGTACAAGTACGCCGCTTTGAACGTGAAGGCGTAGAGAAATGTATTGTAAGTTTTGATAAATCAACAGAAACATTTGAATTAACAGAATCTGATACGCACCAAAGCTATCAATTCGATAACATCGATATTGTAGCAATGGAAATTTACGACTTAATTCAATAATTAATCGTCCTACATTTTAATAAGGGAGTGGAGTAGAAGCACCAAAGCTTCTGGTTCACTCTCTTCTCGTATTATCCAGTCAAGTTGTAGCAATAGCTTAGTGGGAGTTTAAGAATTATATAACAAAAATCACTGGCACTTCTCAATCAGGGGAGTGCCAGTGATGCTTTTTAGTTGCACTTCTTTCCTTTTTCTGTGAAAATAGTTTGGGTATCAAAGTAATTGATCCTTTTTTTAAAAGCCTCGTCCCTTGAAAATACGCCTTTTTTGAAATATTTGAAGAATATTTCATTAAAAATATAGAAAATTCTCTTGCATTCTTTGCTTATTTACGATATAGTTTGAACATCAAATGTTTTGATAATCAAAGTATATGGATGGTGCACAGAATGGAACCTAATTTAGAAACAGTCAACGATTACTTAGTCAGTGTCTTTAATGACATCTTAACGATTGAAGAATCTGAATTGAAAAAATCACAATTTAATGATTTATCCATTACGGAGATGCACACAATCGAAGCAATTGGTATGTACAAGAAAAAAACGTCTTCAGAAGTAGCCAAGGAACTGTCAATTACCGTCGGAACACTTACTGTAGCGATTAACAACTTAGTTAAAAAAGGCTATGTTGAACGTTTGCGTAGTGAAGATGATCGACGTGTAGTAAAGCTTGGCTTAACTAAAAAAGGAAAATTACTTTTTAGAGTCCATCAGCATTTTCATCGTGAAATGGTTAAAAACATTTTGAAAGGCATGGAGCAAGAAGAAGAACAAGCGCTGTTAAGAGCACTAAAAAATCTTCATGATTTCTTGCAAGAATACAAATAAAAAGTGAGGATCCCCATGAAGAATTATGCACGAATTAATTGTACAAGCCGTTATGTTCCAGAGAATTGTGTCACGAATCACCAACTGAGTGAAATGATGGATACCTCTGATGAATGGATACATTCGCGAACAGGCATTAGTGAACGTCGCATCGTTACGCAAGAAAATACGTCTGATTTATGTCATCAAGTCGCAAAACAGTTATTGGAAAAATCTGGAAAGCAAGCAAGTGAGATTGACTTTATTTTAGTTGCAACAGTGACACCAGATTTCAATATGCCTTCTGTTGCTTGCCAAGTGCAAGGCGCAATTGGCGCCACTGAGGCCTTTGCTTTTGACATCAGTGCAGCGTGTTCTGGTTTTGTCTATGCCTTAAGCATGGCAGAAAAACTAGTCTTAAGTGGTCGTTATCAAACAGGTCTAGTAATTGGTGGTGAAACATTTTCCAAAATGTTGGATTGGACCGATCGCTCCACAGCGGTACTTTTCGGTGATGGGGCTGCCGGCGTCTTGATTGAAGCGGCTGAGACACCGCATTTTCTAAATGAAAAATTACAAGCAGATGGACAACGGTGGGCGGCTTTAACTTCAGGCTACACGATCAACGAAAGTCCTTTTTATCAGGGACAAGAGCCGGCTAGTAAGACGTTACAGATGGAAGGACGTAGTATTTTTGATTTTGCGATTAAAGATGTTTCACAAAATATTTTATCACTCGTGACGGACGAAACCGTGGATTATCTTCTACTACATCAAGCAAATGTGCGCATTATCGATAAAATTGCACGTAAGACGAAGATTTCCCGCGAGAAGTTTTTAACGAATATGGATAAATATGGCAATACCTCAGCTGCTAGCATTCCCATCTTGTTGGATGAAGCAGTTGAAAATGGGACCTTAATTTTAGGTTCCCAACAACGCGTGGTGCTAACAGGATTTGGCGGCGGCTTAACATGGGGCTCACTGCTCCTAACGCTGTAAAAAACTGTTCACATATAAATGAAGAAAATGACTATTTTGGAGGAATATACACATGGTATTTGAAAAAATTCAAGCAATTATCGTAGAAGAATTAGGAAAAGATGCTGAAGAGGTACAATTAACTACAAACATTCAAGAAGAATTAGATGCGGATAGCTTAGATTTATTCCAAATCATTAACGAAATCGAAGATGAATTTGATGTGAAAATCGAAACAGAAGATGGCATCCAAACCGTTCAAGATTTAGTAACATATGTAGAAAAACAACAAGCAAACTAATACATGAAAATAGGGGGCTGGGACATTTAATTGCTAAATGACCCAGTCCCTAAAAAAACAAGTAAATAAGCCGGAAAAATCCTTTTTTACTTGAATGAAGTGTACTTATCTTAGAACTAAAGGACGTATAAAATCAATGAATCAACAGTTATGTGAGTTGCTTGGAATCAATTATCCCATTTTTCAAGGCGGTATGGCTTGGGTAGCCGATGCTTCATTAGCAAGTGCCGTGTCAAACGCTGGTGGATTAGGGATTATTGCTGGCGGCAATGCCCCAAAAGAAGTCGTAAAAAAAGAAATTAAAAAAGTTAAAGAATTAACGGAACAACCCTTTGGTGTCAATATTATGTTACTTTCACCTTTTGTCGATGAAATTGTCGATTTGGTTTGTGAAGAACAGGTTCCTGTCGTAACGACAGGTGCAGGCAATCCAGCCAAATACATGGCTCGTTTTAAAGAACATAACATTAAAGTAATCCCAGTAGTTCCTTCAGTTGCTTTAGCAAAAAGAATGGAAAAAATTGGTGCCGATGCTGTCATTTTTGAAGGAATGGAAGCGGGTGGACATATTGGCAAGTTAACCACTATGAGTGGCTTACCGCAAATCGTTGACGCTATGTCAATTCCTGTGATTGCAGCAGGTGGGATTGGTGATGGTCGTGGTATGGCTGCGGCCTTTATGTTAGGTGCTGAAGCAGTCCAGTTAGGCACACGTTTTTTAATTGCAAAAGAATGCAACGTTCATCCAGACTATAAACAGAAAGTTTTAAAGGCACGTGATTTAGATGCAGTAATTACCTGTCAACATTTTGGCCATCCAGTGCGTACTTTAAAAAATAAATTAACCGCTCAATATAATCAATTAGAAAAGCAAGAACTTCAAAAAGAAGTACCTGATTTAGAAATGTTTGAAAAGATTGGTCAAGGCGCTTTGCGCAAAGCTGTCGTTGACGGGGATATGGATTACGGTTCCGTCATGGCGGGACAAATTGCCGGGTTAATAAAAAAAGAAGAAACAGCCCAAGAAATCATTGATTCACTCATGTCTGAATGCAAAGCGATTGTACATAAGATGAATCAGCGTTGGGGCTAAGTGAATAATTTTAACAAAAAATGAGGTGTCGTATGAAAACAGCGATTTTATTTAGTGGACAAGGAGCCCAGTATCAAGGGATGGGTGAAGAATTATATCACCAAGAAGCGATTGTTCGGGAAACTTTCGATGAAGCAAGTCATATCTTAGGTTATGAGATGGCAGAACTTTGTTTTACTGAAAATGAACGTTTAAATGAAACAGAATATACGCAACCTGCTATTTTAACAGTCAGTGTCGCATTTTACCGTCTTTTGCAACAAAAAGGACTAACGCCTGATGTCGTAGCGGGTTTAAGCTTAGGGGAATATAGCGCTTTGGTTGCCAGCGGGGCTTTGCGTTTTTCAGAAGCAGTGGCCTTGGTCCAAAAGCGCGGTCAGTACATGACAGAAGCAGCACCACAAGGAACTGGCAAAATGGTTGCTGTCATGAATGCTGAGCGTGAAGTAATTGAGAAAGCCTGCCAAGAAGCCAGTGCTTTCGGAATTGTGGCTCCAGCAAATTATAATACACCACAACAAATCGTGATTGGTGGTGAGGTTGCTGCTGTTGATCAAGCGATGACACTTCTCAAAGAAGCTGGTGTGAAGCGAATGATTCCGTTAAATGTGAGTGGCCCTTTCCATACGGCACTGTTACAACCAGCATCAAAAAAATTGGCTCAGGATTTAGCAAAATTGAACTTTCAAACGATGCAAATTCCTGTCATTAGTAATACGACTGCCGAAATTATGTCCCAAGAGGCAATTCAAGCGTTATTGGAAAAGCAAGTCATGTCTGCGGTACGTTTTGAAGACAGTATCGAAACGATGAAGGCTATGAACGTGGGAACGATGATTGAAGTTGGTCCAGGGAAAACATTAACTGGTTTTGTTAAAAAAATTGACAAAACAATTGAAATGCACCGTGTGGAAGATGTTGCAACATTAACAGAAACGTTAACAGCACTTACTGGGAGGTAAAAAATGGAATTAACAGGGAAAAACGTATTTATTACTGGAAGCACTCGTGGGATTGGCAAAGCAGTTGCGTTGGCTTTTGCGAAAGAGGGCGCCAATATTGTTTTAAACGGTCGGAGTGAGATTACGCCAGAACAACGACAAGAAATTGAAGCCTTTGGGGTAAAATGTATTGGCCTTTCTGGAGATATTTCCGATTTTGATGCAGCAGGTGAGATGATTCAAGCAACCGTTGACCAATTAGGCTCGATTGATATTCTGGTGAATAACGCTGGGATTACGAATGATAAATTATTATTACGAATGACAAAAGAGGATTTTAATGCCTGTTTAGATATTAACTTGGTAGGAACTTTTAACATGACCCAACAAGCGGTTAAACGTATGATGAAACAACGAAGTGGTCGGATTATTAATATGGCTAGCGTTTCTGGTTTAATGGGAAATGTTGGTCAAGCAAACTACGCTGCGAGTAAAGCAGGTGTCGTTGGTTTTACTAAATCGGTGGCACGAGAAGTTGCGCCGCGCGGTATTACCTGCAATGCGATTGCACCAGGGTTTATCCAAACAGAAATGACGGATGTTTTATCGGAAAAAGTTAAAACACAAATGAATGCGCAAATTCCCTTACAAACGTTTGGGCAAGTCGAAGATGTCGCAGCTACAGCGATTTTCTTAGCTAAAAGTCCCTATATTACTGGGCAAGTCGTGAATGTTGATGGCGGCTTAGTCATGCACGGATAAACGAAAGGAGTCAAAAGGATGAATCGAGTAGTTATTACCGGTTACGGTGTCACCTCGCCGATTGGCAATGAACCTGAGACTTTTTTAGAAAGTTTGAAAACAGGGGAAAATGGTATCGGACCGATTAGTAAATTTGATGTTAGTGAAACAGGTGTCACCTTAGCAGCTGAAGTGAAAGACTTTCCAATGGAAAAATATTTTGTTAAAAAAGATGGCAAACGCATGGATAAGTTTTCGTTATTTGGCATTTATGCGGCCTTAGAAGCAATGGCTATGAGTGGCTTGGATACCAGTCAACTAGATGTGGATCGGTTTGGCGTCATGGTGGGTTCCGGGATTGGTGGTTTGGAAACAATTCAAAATCAAGTAATTCGGATGCACGACAAAGGACCTGAACGTGTGGCACCGTTATTTATTCCAATGGCGATTGGAAACATGGTGGCGGGAAATATTGCTTTACGTGTTGGTGCCAAAGGAATTTGTACGTCAACAGTGACGGCTTGTGCTAGTGCAACTCATTCAATTGGGGAAGCGTTCCGCAATATCAAACATGGCTACTCCGATGTCATTATTGCTGGTGGAGCAGAAGCGCCTATTACAGAAATCGGTATTTCAGGATTTGCTTCCTTGACCGCTTTAACAAAGGCGACTGACCCAGAAAAAGCCTCAATTCCCTTTGATAAAGAACGTAGTGGATTTGTGATGGGAGAAGGTGCGGGTGTCTTTATTTTAGAATCATTAGATCATGCTCTAGAACGAGGCGCAACTATTTTAGGTGAAGTGGTTGGCTATGGTGCTAATTGCGATGCCTATCATATGACATCACCAACACCAGATGGGAGCGGCGCAGCGAAAGCCATGGTACTAGCAATGGAAGAAGCGGGGATTTCTCCAGAAAAAATTGGCTATATTAACGCCCATGGAACAAGCACACAAGCCAATGACAGTGCAGAATCTAAAGCAATTGAATTGGCTTTAGGTGATGCCGCAAAAACGGCGTATGTAAGTAGTACGAAGAGTATGACGGGACATCTCTTAGGTGCCGCTGGTGGAATTGAAGGAATTGCTACCCTAAATGCTTTACAACATCAATTTATTCCGCCAACCATTAATGTGGAAAATCAAGATGAAGCAATTACGGTGAACGTTGTTTTAAACGAAAGCAAAGAGCATAAATTTGATTATGCTTTAAGTAACTCGCTAGGCTTTGGTGGCCACAATGCAGTTATTTGCTTAAAACGCTGGGAGGATTAACATGCAGTTAGAAGAAGTAAAAGCATTATTAACACAATTTGATCAATCAACTTTAACCGAATTTGATTTACGAGAAGGCTCGTTTGAATTATATATGAATAAAAATACAGTTTCTGGACGAAGTGCCGTAGAACCAGTGGCGCAACCACAAGAAACACCAGTAGCCGCTAGTGGTGTGTCAGTGCCTGTTGAAACAGTTTCTGTAGCTGAAGAAACGCCAACCAATACACCGACAGCCAATGAAAAGACAGAAGAAATTACGTCACCCATTGTAGGAATCGTTTATTTACAACCAGCACCAGATAAAGAGAACTTTGTCAAAGTAGGAGACACTGTTAAAACGGGTGACGTTGTGTGTATCGTTGAAGCGATGAAATTAATGAATGAAATTACGGCGACAGTTGACGGTGTGATTACTGAAATATTAGTCAACAATGAAGATGTGGTTGAATTTGGTCAGCCGCTATTCCGAGTTGCTAAAGGAGAATAAAACATGAAATTAACAATTACAGAAATTCAAGAAATTTTACCACATCGCTATCCCTTTTTATTATTAGATAGTGTTGAAGAAGTCATTCCCGGGGAACGCGTTGTAGCGAAAAAGAATGTAACGGTTAATGAGCAAGTTTTTCAAGGTCATTTTCCTGGGAATCCTGTTTTGCCAGGAGTTTTAATTATTGAATCGTTGGCTCAAGCAGGCGCCGTGGCATTACTTTCAATGCCTGAATTCAAAGGGAAAACGGCATACTTTGGTGGATTAGATAAAGCAAAATTTAGACAAAAGGTAACACCAGGCGACACATTAATTTTAGAGGTTGAACTTTTAAAAGTCCGCGCTTCTGCTGGAATGGGTAAAGGTGTAGCAAAAGTTAATGGAAAAAAAGTTGCCGAGGCTGAATTAACCTTTATGATTGGATAGGTGAAAAATGTTTTCGAAAGTATTAATCGCAAACCGCGGAGAAATCGCTGTTCGTATTATTCGTGCCTGTCGCGAATTAGGCGTTCAAACAGTTGCTGTTTACTCTGAAGCGGATCAAGAAGCGTTACACACACAGTTAGCAGATGAAGCCATTTGTATTGGACCGGCGAAAGCAACTGATTCTTATTTAAATGTTCAAGCTGTTTTAAGTGCAGCGATTGTTACCAATGCTGAAGCGATTCATCCAGGGTTTGGTTTCTTATCTGAAAATAGTCAATTTGCTTCAATGTGCGAAGAATGTAACATTACTTTTATCGGTCCTAAAGCAGAAACGATTGATGCAATGGGCAATAAAATAAATGCACGTCAACTGATGCAGAAAGCCAAGGTACCTGTTATTCCTGGGAGTGATAGCGTCATTGATTCTGTCGAAGAAGCGTTGACGATTGCTGAAGAAATTGGTTACCCAGTGATGTTAAAGGCAGCTGCTGGTGGTGGCGGAAAAGGAATCCGAAAAGTTCTTTCAAAAGAAGAGTTACCGAAACACTTTACTTCAGCGCAGCAAGAAGCCAAAGCCGCATTTGGTAATGATGATATGTATTTAGAAAAAATTATTTATCCAGCACGTCATATCGAAGTGCAAATTTTAGGTGATCAATATGGGCATGTGATTCACTTAGGGGAACGTGATTGCTCACTACAAAGAAATAATCAAAAAGTGTTAGAAGAATCACCATCGATTGCTATTTCTGAAGAAAAGCGTCAGATGTTAGGCGAAACGGCCGTTCGAGCGGCACAAGCTGTGCATTATGAAAATGCCGGAACCATTGAATTTTTGATGGATCCAGCTGGCGACTTTTATTTCATGGAAATGAATACCCGCATCCAAGTCGAACATCCAGTTACGGAAATGGTAACAGGGATTGATTTAGTCAAAGCACAATTAGAAATTGCTTCAGGTGAACCTTTAGGCTATACCCAAGAGGATGTTACCATGACTGGGCATGCGATTGAGTGCCGAATTAACGCTGAAAATCCTGCCTTTAATTTTGCTCCTTCACCAGGTAAAATTCAAAATCTCTTGTTGCCTAGTGGTGGAATGGGCTTGCGTGTAGACAGCGCTATGTATTCAGGGTATTCAATTCCGCCTTATTATGATTCAATGATTGCGAAAGTCATCGTACATGGTGAAAATCGTTTTGATGCCTTGATGAAAATGCAAAGGGCTTTAAATGAAATTGTAACAGAAGGTATTATTACGAATGCCGAATTCCAATTAGATTTAATTACACATGACAATGTTTTGACAGGTGACTATGACACAAGCTTTTTACAAGAAACATTTCTACCAAATTGGGAGCCAGAAAGCAATCATTAAAGAAAGAACGCCGCAAGAGCTCTCTTGCTTGGAAAGATCAGTGATCTTTTGAAAGGAGCTGAGCTCTTGCCGCTAAAATACGAGGAGTAAGCAAATGGCATTATTTAAAAAGAAAAATTACATTCGCATTAATCCAAATCGTGCTGATGCAAATGATGCATCAAAGAAGCCTTCTGTTCCAGATAATATGTGGGCAAAATGCCCTTCTTGTAAGCGAACACTGTATACAAAAGAAATGGGTGCAGAAAAAATCTGTCCGCATTGTGGCTATAGTTTTCGGATTGGTGCATGGGAACGATTAGCGATAACCGTTGATGAAAAGAGTTTCCACAATTGGGACAGTGAATTAGTAACAAAAGATCCACTAAATTTTCCTGGTTATCTTGAAAAAATTGAAAAAATGCAAGAAAAAACTGGGCTAGATGAAGCTGTCTTAACGGGAGAAGCAACAATTGAAGGACAAGCTGTTGCAATTGGAATCATGGACGCTAATTTTATCATGGGCAGTATGGGAACGATTGTTGGTGAAAAAATCACACGCTTGTTTGAGCGGGCGACAGAAAAGCATTTACCAGTGGTGATTTTCACTGCATCTGGTGGTGCCCGTATGCAAGAAGGAATTTTTTCATTGATGCAAATGGCGAAAATTTCGGCCGCTTTGCAACGGCATAACAAAGCAGGCTTGCTGTATCTTACGGTATTGACTGATCCAACGACTGGCGGTGTTACCGCAAGTTTTGCGATGGATGGCGATATTATTTTGGCAGAGCCTCAGAGTTTAATCGGTTTTGCTGGCCGCCGTGTAATTGAACAAACGATTCGTCAAGAGTTGCCAGATGATTTTCAAAAGGCCGAGTTTCTTTTAGAACATGGTTTTGTAGATCAGATTGTGCCAAGAAATCTTTTGCGTCAACGATTGAGCGACTTGTTACGTTTACATTCTTTGGAAGGGTGGCGCTAACATGGAAAAGAAAACAGCCAATGATGTTGTTACCTTGGCAAGAGCCCAAGATCGTTTGACAACTTTAGAATATATAGAAGCAATTTTTGAGGACTTTTTAGAATTTCATGGGGATCGTTACTTTGCCGATGATTTAGCTGTAGTCGGTGGTGTTGCTACTTTGCAAGGGAAACCAGTTACAGTGGTAGGTATCCAAAAAGGCCGAAATCTACCAGAAAATATTGAACGTAATTTTGGTTCACCTAATCCTGAAGGGTATCGCAAAGCGTTACGTTTAATGAAACAAGCGGAAAAATTTAACCGCCCAGTCATTACCTTTGTGAACACTGCTGGTGCCTATTGTGGAATTGGTGCCGAAGAGCGGGGCGAAGGGGAAGCCATTGCGCAAAACCTGTTAGAGATGTCTGATTTGAAAGTGCCAATCATTTCAGTCATCATTGGTGAGGGCGGTAGTGGCGGTGCTTTAGCTTTAGCAGTCGCAGATGAAGTTTGGATGTTGGAACACACGATTTATGCGGTTCTTTCGCCAGAAGGTTTCGCCTCTATTTTGTGGAAAGATGGCAGTCGTGCGAAAGAAGCAGCAGAATTGATGAAAATCACAGCGACAGAGCTGAAGGAATTAGCTATTGTAGATAAAGTAATTCCGGAAGTTATGAACGGTCAGCCTCTGGAACAAGCAAAAATTAATCGCATGTTACAAAAAGCGTTCATTTCAAAATTAACTGAATTAGCTAAATTAGATACGGAAACATTACTAGAAAAAAGATACCAACGTTTTCGCAAATATTAGAAGTTACTACTCATCAACGAACTTTTCAGGGGTTGATGGGTGGCTTTTTTTATTTTTTCTTTTATTTTACTTGTTCTTTTACAAGGAACGACCGTCCTTTATAGAAATTTTCAGTAAAATGCAGTATAATACAATAGGTAGAGACTGAAGCATAATTGTTTAGTTATGTTTCAGTCTCTTAAAATCGAAGAAACTACATAGTGTCAGTGAGAGGAGTCACGATGTTTTCAAAATATAAACCGACATGGATGATTGATGCGATTTATAAAATTACCCCCGCACAATTAAAAAAACTGGGGATTAAGGCAGTACTAACTGACTTAGATAATACGTTAATTGCTTGGAATAATCCCGATGGAACAGAAGAATTAAAAACTTGGTTATTAGAAATGAAAAATGCAGGAATTACTGTCCTCGTTGTTTCAAACAACAAAGACAGCCGGATTAAACGCGTTGTTGAAAAGTTTGACTTAGATTATGTAGCACGTGCCTTGAAACCAACCGCACGTGGCTTCAAATTAGCAGAAAAAAAATTAGGCTTGAAGCCATCTGAAATGTTAATGGTCGGCGATCAGATTATGACAGATATTCGGGGAGCTAACGCAGCGGGTATACGCAATGTTTTAGTTCAACCGATTGTCGATACAGATGGCTGGAATACTAGAATCAATCGGTTCTTTGAACGGAAAATTATGAAATACTTATCAAAAAAACATCCAGAAATGACATGGAGAGGCGGATTAGAATGACAGAGGCAATTCATTGTATTGGCTGTGGTGCGATTATCCAAACGGAAAATCCTCATGAATTAGGCTATACACCAAAAACAGCTTTCGAAAAAGGAATGGAAACAGGGGAAGTTTATTGCCAACGTTGTTTTCGCTTAAGACATTATAATGACATTCAAGATGTCCAATTAACAGATGATGACTTTTTACGTTTATTGAATGGTTTAGGAACAGAAGATGCACTGATTGTGAACGTAGTGGATATTTTTGACTTTAATGGCTCTCTTATTCCAGGACTACATCGTTTTATCGGAGATAATCCTGTGTTGTTAGTTGGCAATAAAGTGGATATTTTGCCTAAATCATTAAAAAAACCTAAAATGGTTCAATGGATGAGAGAACGGGCCCATGAAGCAGGATTACGCCCTGTTGATGTTTTACTGACAAGTGGCAAGAAACCACAAGAAATGCAAGAGTTATTAGATACGATCGAAAAATATCGTGAAGGCCGAGACGTTTATGTCGTAGGTGTGACCAATGTTGGAAAATCAACATTAATCAATCAAATCATTCAACAAACAGTGGGTGTTCAAGATGTGATTACGACATCACAATTTCCTGGAACAACGCTAGATAAAATTGAAATTCCATTAGACGATGGCCACTTCTTAATCGATACGCCGGGAATTATTCACCGTCATCAAATGGCACATTACCTAGGTAAAAAAGACTTGAAAATTATTGCACCGCAAAAAGAAATCAAACCGAAAGTTTACCAATTAAATGCTGAACAAACCTTGTTTTTAGGTGGCTTGGCTCGCTTTGATTATGTCCAAGGTGCTAAAAGTTCCTTCATTGCCTACGTTTCCAATGACTTAAATTTACACCGAACAAAAACAGCAACCGCCGATGCTTTTTATGAAAAACATGTTGGTGGCTTATTGCAGCCCCCACGTGCCGATGAAGTCGCTGAGTTTCCTGAATTAGTGCGCTTTGAATTTTCCGTGAAAGAAAAAACGGATATTGTGTTTGCTGGTCTAGGTTGGATTACTGTCACAGAACCTGGTGTAGTCGCTGGTTGGGCGCCTAAAGGTGTCGATGTTTTACGTAGAAAAGCATTAATTTAAATTTTAGAGAGAAGGCAAACAATTTGAAACTTAGAGGAAAACAAAAACGTTATTTACGTAGTCAGGCACACCATTTACAACCTATTTTTCAAGTAGGCAAAGGTGGTTTGAATGACGCAATGATTACACAAATTGATGAAGCGTTGGAAAAACGTGAATTGATTAAAATTACGTTATTACAAAATACAGATGAAGTAGCAGAAGAGGTTGCAGAAGAACTAACAGCAGCCATTCATTGCGATGTGGTACAAATTATTGGTCGCGTGTTGGTCTTATTCAAGCCATCAAGTAAAGAAAAATATCAAAAAATTTCAGCAGCAGTCAAAGAGATTTAATATTGGAGGGATGAACAATGGGAGAAAAAAGACAAGCGCGTCAAGGAGCGGACGTTCTCTTGCAAGAGGAACCGTTACGTTTTCAAACAAGAAAGCAAGTCGGCTTGTTAGGTGGTAATTTTAATCCCGTTCATTTAGCACATCTTGTCATGGCCGATCAAGTTCAAAATCAACTAGGTTTGGACAAAGTTTACTTAATGCCTACGTACTTACCACCACATGTAGACGAAAAGAAAACAATTAGCAGCGAACATCGGTTAGCGATGTTAGAACTAGCGGTGTCTGATAATCCCTGCTTAGATATTGAGCCAATTGAATTAATTCGCAAAGGCAAAAGTTACACGTATGATACGATGAAAGCTTTAAAAGAAGCCAATCCAGATACTGATTATTATTTTATAATTGGTGGAGATATGGTGGAATACTTGCCCAAATGGCATCGGATTGATGACTTACTCCATTTAGTTCAATTTGTCGGTATTCGGCGTCCTAATTATCCAACGGAATCTACCTATCCAATTATTTGGGTCGATGTTCCGCAGATGGCGATTAGTTCCACTTTGATTAGACAAAAAGTCAAAAGTGGTTGCTCAACACGCTATCTTCTTCCAGAGAATGTGATAAACTATATTCAAGAGAAGGGACTGTATCAAGATGAGCTGGATAACAAATTATGATGCTGCACACCGTGAATTATTAATGCAAAAAGTTCAAATGCAAATGAGTGAACGTCGCTTTCGCCATGTGTTAGGAGTCGAGGAAACAGCTGTGGCCTTGGCAGCGAAATATGGTGCCGATGAAGCGAAAGCCAGTATTGCTGCTTTGACGCATGATTACGCCAAAGAACGTCCAAACGATGAATTCGAGTTGATTATTCGCCGAGATGGTTTTGATTTGGCTTTATTAAACTATGGCAATGAAATTTGGCATGGCTTAGTTGGGGCGGATATTGTTCAACGGGAATTAGCCATTGATGACGAAGAAATCTTGCAGGCAATTCGTGTGCATACAACTGGGGCTGCTAAGATGAGCTTGCTAGATAAAATTATTTATGTCGCAGATTACATTGAACCAGGACGTGATTTTCCAGGTGTGAAAGAAGCCCGTGAAATTGCCCTTGTTGACTTAGATGCAGCGGTTGCTTATGAAACGAAACATACCTTGTTACATTTGATTGAACAAGAACATAAAATTTATCCAAAAACGTTAGAGACCTACAATCAATGGGTCGTTAATCAAAAATAAAAGAAGAAAGAATTACTAGGAGGGAACTATCATAGATAGCCAGAAAATTTTAGAAATTGCTGTCAAAGCAGCAGATTCAAAACGAGCAGAAGAAATTGTCGCATTAGACGTAAGAGAGATTTCATTATTAGCAGATTATTTTTTAATTTGCCAAGCCAATAGTGAACGTCAAATCAATGCGATTGTTGATGAAATTAACGAACAAGAAGCCAAAAATCAAGTAGAAGTCAAACGTGTGGAAGGTAAAGAAGGCGGAAAATGGATTTTAATTGATTTAGGCGATGTTATTGTCCATGTATTCCAATCTTCAGAACGTGCCTTTTACAACTTAGAAAAATTATGGTCAGATGCCCCAATGGTTGATCTAAGCGCTTGGGTCGACTAAAATGGCCTATGAAACGTTTGCTTTCGTCTATGACGAAGTGATGGACGAAAGCCTATACCAAAAATGGTTGGATTTTTCCAATCGTCATCTCCCACAAGGAACCCAACAAATTCTTGAAATGGCTTGTGGTACAGGCGCTTTAGCAGTTGATTTTGCAAAAAGTGGTTACGATGTGACGGCCTTAGACTTATCAGAAGAAATGTTGATGATTGCTAGTGAACGAGCTTTTGAAGAAGAAGTGCCAGTTCAATTTGTTCAGGGAAATATGCTAGATTTATCTGAAGTGGGACAATACCAAGCCATCACTTGTTTTTCTGATTCACTGTGCTACATGGCTAATCGCCAAGAAGTACAACAAGTGTTCGATGAAGTTTATCAAGCGTTAGAAGAGGAAGGAACGTTCATTTTTGATGTTCATTCTACTTACAAAATTGATTCAGTTTTTCCAGAATATAGCTATCATTATCAAACAGAAGAGTTTGCTTTTCTATGGGATAGTTATGCTGGTGAAAAAGAACACAGCATCGAACATTTCTTAACATTTTTTGTGAAAGAACAGGAAACAGATGAGCACTTTGTTCGGTATGATGAATTGCATCAAGAACGAACCTATTCGTTAGATAACTATTTACGAATGTTAGAAAGTGCTGGTTTCATGAATGTCAAAGTTTATGCAGATTTTACAGATGAAGCACCAACTGAAACAAGTGAACGCTGGTTCTTTGTTTGTCAAAGAGATTAATAAGATTTGGCTTATGAGCTTGGGACAGCGCTTAAAAACGTTTGTCTCTTTGCTGATAAGTCCATTTTTTTATAACGGAGGTGGCTAGAGTGAAAGCCTGTGGCATTATCGTGGAATATAATCCCTTTCATAATGGACATCGCTATCATGCCCAACAAGCTCGCCAACAAAGCGGGGCTGAAGTAGTGATTGCTATAATGAGTGGAAATTTTTTACAAAGAGGAGAACCAGCTTTACTAGATAAGTGGGCCAGAGCAGAAGAAGCTTTGCAAAATGGTGTGGACTTAGTCATTGAATTGCCGACAGCTTGGTCGGTACAGTCTGCGGATTACTTTGCCAAAGGCGGTATAAAATTATTGCAGGCGTTGCAATGTGAGAGCTTATGTTTTGGAACAGATAGTACAAGCGCAATTGATTATGCGGCTTTCGGCCAGTTTGTCCAAGAAAATCAATCCTTAATTGATCAAACGTTCCACGCATTGACAGACAAACAATTGAGTTATCCACAAAAAATGACTGCTGTTTTTCGTCAAGTATATCCTGAAAGCAGGTTCGATTTTTCTTCGCCTAATCATATTTTGGGGATGAGTTATGCAAAAGAGAATGCCACGTATCCAACCCCGATGACGCTCTACCCAATTGCTAGAAAACAAGCGGGCTTTCATGATGCAACGATTTCCGGGAAAGTTGCTAGCGCCACGGCGATTAGGCAAAGTGTTTTTCAACAAGAAATAACGCAAGTGCTGCCAACGGTGCCTTCTATAACCGCACAACATTTACAAACACAGGCAATGATTTCATGGGAAAACTATTGGCCCTTCCTGAAGTATAAAATTGTTCAATCCTCGTTAGAAGAGTTACAAGCCATTTACCAAATGACGGAAGGACTTGAATATCGACTAAAAGATCAAATCCAAGCAGCAGGTTCTTTTCACGAATTAATGGAACGTATGAAAACGAAGCGTTATACTTGGACAAGGTTGCAACGATTAGCAACCTATATATTGTTAAATATGACCAAAGAAGAAGTTGAAACTGCTTGGCAAAACAGTTATCTCCATGTGCTAGGATTTACGCCAAAGGGACAAGCTTATCTAAAAGAAACCAAAGCACAGATTCAATTGCCGGTAATTTCCAAAGTATCTAAAGAAAACCGCGCAATGCTTTCATTAGATATTCGCGCCAATCAACTATATCAGATGGGAGATTCTTCTTTAAAAGAACAAAATTTTGGTCGGTTTCCCTTACGATTTTCGCCAGATACCTAAAAAATACTTAACAAAAATCAGTTTCCCCAGTATAATAAACAAGGGATAAGATACTAACAACAAATCAGAGAAAGCGAAGTGAGAATATGGGCCGTAAATGGGCAAATATTAAAGAGAAAAAAGCTGCCAAAGACGCAAACAATAGCCGTGTTTATGCAAAATTCGGGATTGAAATTTACGTAGCAGCGAAGTCAGGAGACCCTGATCCTCATGCAAACCAAAAATTACGGTTTGTAATCGAACGCGCCAAAACATACAATGTACCAAAACATATTATTGATCGCGCTATTGAAAAAGCAAAAGGTTCAGCAGATGAACAATATTCTGAATTACGCTATGAAGGATTTGGGCCAAATGGTTCAATGGTCATTGTTGATGCTTTAACAAACAACGTGAACCGAACAGCAGCAGATGTGCGGGCCGCATTTGGTAAAAACGGCGGAAACATGGGTGTCAGCGGTGCTGTTTCCTATATGTTTGATAATACAGGTATCATTGGCTTTGCTGGTGACGATGCGGATGAAATTTTAGAATACTTAATGGAAAAAGACATTGATGTTCGCGATGTTGTTGAAGAAGACGGTCAAATTATCGTTTACACAGAACCAGAAGATTTCCACCATGCACAAGAAGCGTTAAAAGAAAAAGGCATTGAAGAATTCACGGTTACTGAGTTAGAAATGGTTCCACAAAACGAAGTAACATTAGAAGGCGACGATTTGGCGAACTTTGAAAAAATGTTAGACGTTTTAGAAGATTTAGAAGATGTTCAAAAAGTTCATCATAATGTAGATTTACCTGAATAATCCATTTGTTCGTTTGTTTTAAGATTTAGAAAGTGAGCCATCGGTCATTTTGACTGATGGCTCACTTTTTTTCATATAATATATAGAAAAAAGAAAGTTGATTGATAAGTCCATGTGACACAAAGCATTCAATGACAGGTTCAACTTTTGTCTGTTCCATAAATATTTGTCTAAACAGTTGAATTAATAGTACAATAGTCTAGTAAGATAGATCATTGAACGGGGTGAATAGGCGTGAAAAAGGGAATGCTAGCGTTTTTTGTCGGGCTAGCGGTTTTATCATTAACTGCTTGTCGGGAACCAAAAGAAAAGAAAGTAACCGCTTCAACTGAGGCATCCTCTAAAGTTGAAGAGACGAATGAAAAAACAAGTGAAACAATTGATAAGACAAACGAACAAGCGAGCAGCAGTGTCGAGTCTAACGAATCAGTGAAAAATGAAGAGCCGACAGCTGATGAAAACAATAGTCAGCTAACTGTAGCTGATTTAGATACTACAGCGATTAATGCTGGCGATTTTACTACTTTAGTTGGAACATGGAAAAATGGTAAAGGAGAGAGTTTGATCATTCATCCTGATGGTAGTACAAATACCGGAGGAATGATTACGAAGGATTCACCTACTGATGAGTCGCGACCAATTACAAGCTTAAGTATTAGGTGGGGGCCTACTGGTGCTGCGTTATTATTATATAAAATTGGTGTTGAAAATCCTAACGGCGACCAATCGGATAAGACGAAACCACGATTGTTAATTACTCAAGATAGTGGAAATTATCCTGCGGAAGAGTATTACTATCGTTCTTCTGAAGAGGAAATTCAAGACCAAAATGAAGAGGCAAAAATCATCGATACACAAGAAAAAGCAGAGGCATGTATCAGAAGTACACTGACTGATGCAGAAAATGATGATACGAACCTTGGATTTTTTGGTATGAATGGAAATGACTTCTTTTTTAGAGCCCAATCGAAACAGATGGTTGCAAATGGAGGGACTGGGACTGTCGGTTTTTTCAGAGTAACACCACAAGGAGCAGTCAGAATAACGGATGCACAAGGCAACTAAAGATAGTCTCGTGGCAATCTATTTAATTCCTATAAAAGTAGCAAAATAAGAATGAAATGATCACAAAATCTTCACATTTAGTTTGTAAGATATAAGCATATCAACAAACAACCTTAACAACACAAAACACTTTTTCATTTTTAACTCCTTTCCCGTCCTTACCCAAAGGGCGGGTCTTTTTTTGTGTAAAACGATTCGCTCAAGATACCAAAAGAGCCTGGGACAAAAATCACTTTGGATTTTTGTCCCAGGCTTAAAAATTGATAAACGGCGGGAACAGAAGCAACTCCTTCGGAAATAAGCCGAAATTCTCCAAAAATTATAGAACAATTTTCGGAAATTCCTTCTTATTTCTCGGAGTTAAACGCTTCTGTCCCGACCTCTTTAACTCATTACATGTTGGCGCTTGTAGACACGAGATAATAATTAAGGTGTTGGAACAGTTGGTGAATAGTTCGTTTTTCGACCATAAAGTTCTTGTGTCGCCGCCGAGATATACGCAGATGAATCTTTTCCTGGGAGGTTATACATTAGATAAATACCATATTGCTCCGCTTTTGTACGTTTAGCATATTGCGCAGCTAGATTTTGATTGACACCAACTTCAACGGCAGAAGCACCTAAACGAGAAGCAGGCATCCCCGCAATTTGTGGCGGATTCCAGGTACTATAATAAGGATTCCAAGCATAATCAATTAAAGAACTCATTTGAGGATTAGCAGAAGAGTTCGCAGCCGCTGGTCCAATATTATAAAAAGTAATTAATTTATCATTGCCTAAGCGATTTCTTAAGGCTTGAAGTAACCAAATGAACGAAGAATTATTTGGTTGAGGCGTCCCATTTTTTCCGTATTCAGCATACTCATCATCAAAATCAATACCATCTAAATGATACGTATTAACGACTTGTTCTAATTGAGCTGCAAAGGCATCCGCACTTTCGTAAGTTGGGAAATTAGCAAAGCCAGCGCCTTCATGGTTGCCTAAAATAGACAATAGGACTTTAGTGCCGCGTGCTTGAACTGGACGAATTTGTGTTTCAGCTTCGTTTAAAGTTTGTTGGACCCGTTCATTGAGATATAAGTAAGGTTTTTTATTGACCGTATCATAATTAATATTGGCTGCAAAAATAATCCCCATATCAAAAGTAGGTTGATTGGTTCCAGCTAAAGTATATTTTCCCACATTGTTAAAATCGTGGTTGTTTACTTCTACATACATGACTGTTTTAGGTGTAACAGTTGATGCTGCTTGTACTTCAAATGCAGGTAGTGCAAATAATAACCCACCGACTAAAAGGATCAAACTTAAAAAAGTTGAAATAATCCCTGTTTTCTTGTTAAAAAAATGAGTGCTCAATTGATGCCCCATAACTTTCTCCTCCTATAAAATAAATATTATTTGTAAGCGCTAACAAAGATATGTTATCATTTTTATAATTTAAACACAAGAAGAAGAGAACAAAAGTGAGCAAATCCACAGAATAAAAAAGCGTCCTTCGCAAAATGATCTTGCGAAGGACGCACTTTTACCAATCAAAGAGTAAGGCATAGCCTAAAGAAAGCAGCTCTCGACCAAAATTTTTGATATCTTTTGGAAAAGAAGAAGCCGCAGTGATGCCTGAAACATTTGAGATACCTGCTCGCTTGGCTAAAAGTTGCGAGCGATACATGTGAAAGTCACTAGTAACAATCACTAGCCGTTTAAAAGAAAGGAGTTTTTGTGAATTGACAATATTTTCTTTGGTGCGTGTGGCACGATTTTCTAAGAGAATCTGTTTTTCTGGAACACCTTTATTTAGCAAGTATTGTTTCATAACCGCGGCTTCCGTAGCCGGCTCATCTGCTCCTTGCCCTCCGCTAACAATAACGGGTGTCTCGGGGTGTTGTTTAATATAGGGGATAGCCACATCTAACCGAGCTTGCAAAACACGGCTGGGCAGTGCGGTTTCTTTAGACGTTCCTAAAACACGGGCCCCTAAAATTAAAATAGCATCTGGTTTATCGGTGGGTTGCGTATTTTTGCCAGTAAAAATAAGTAGACCTAAAATCAAAAGAATACAAAAGCCAAAACTGACAATGGATAAACTTGTTATTTTTAACCAATGCATGAAACATCCCTCCTTGTAATGTTAGTGTATACGAAGTACCATAGAAAAAGCGATAGAAAACAAAAGACTTATAAAAAAATCTATGTTTTAATAGAAACTTTTGAAGAGAGGGAGCGAGTGAATGCGTACAGAAGAAGAAATGTTTCAACTTATTATGGATGTAGCAAAACAAGAAGAACACATTCGAGCTGTGGGAATGGTGGGTTCTCGCACGAATGTGAAAGCGCCAAAAGATAGTTTTCAAGATTTCGACATTGTTTATATTGTAGAACCATGTGCTGAGTTTTTTGAAACAGCAACGTGGACAGCAAAATTTGGTCAACCATTAATTATGCAACGTCCCAAGGAAATGACCTTATTTCCCACAGAACCGAAGACGCGGGAAACATTTTTAATGTTATTTGAAGATGGTCAACGCATCGATTTAACGTTGTGTCCTCTCGCAGAAAAAGATAATTGGCATGAAGGAGATTCTTTAGCAATTATCTTGTTAGACAAAGATGAAAATTTGCCGCCTTTACCTGTAGCATCTGATAAAAATTATACAGTAACAGTTCCGAATCAGCAGCAGTTTAACGATTGTTGCAATGAATTTTGGTGGGTTAGTACGTATGTAGTTAAGGGGCTTTGTCGGAATGAACTATTTTACGCTGTCACACATCTCTATGAATATTGTCAGCAGGAACTGTTGCGCTTGCTTTCTTGGCAAGCGGCTTGGCAGGAACCGGAGCCAATTTCTGTTGGGAAACAATTTAAGTATCTGAAAAATTATGTCACTCCTGACACGATGGATCAATTAGCATCGTTGCTGGATTTTTCTAGTAAAGAAGCTTGTTGGAACAGCTTAATAAAGACACAAGCCTTTTTTGACGTCGTCGCTCAGGATTTTGCTAAAATGGCCCAGTTTACGTATCATTTACAAGAAGCAAAAAAAGTCACAGAGTATACAAATTCTTTAAGATTAAAGGATTTACAAGGAAAATAAGCTGAAAACAACGTAAAAATAGTGTATAATTGAAAAAATTAATCTGCGAGAGAAAGGGAAGTTTTTTTGATTGTAGATCACCGCAGTTGTTTGTTGCCTAGTCTCTAAGAAATAAACCTAAAATTATTGATATAAAGGATGAACAAATGAAAAAAGAAGAAATGCAAATGCGTAATACACGTCGTCAAAAATCAGGAAAAAATAATAAAAAGAAAGTAATTATTACTTCTTTGGTTGGACTAGCTCTGGTTGCTGGGGGCAGCTATGTTTATTTTCAAAGTCACTTTTTACCAACTACAAAAGTAAATGGAGTTTCTGTAGGCTGGTTAAATGTAAATGCAGCGGAAGAAAAATTAGCGCAAGTTAATCAAACCGAAGAAGTTGTGGTTCAAACGGGGACAAAAGAAGAAAAAATTCAACTTCCTAAAAAATACCAATTGGATCAAAAATTTTTAAAAGACCATTTACACAGTAGCAAGGTGAAGCTACCGTTAAACGAGGCATTCAAAAAAGAACTAGAAGCCAAATTAGCAACTTTGAGTTTTCCAGAGGGGAAACCAAGCAAAAATGCGAGTATCCGTCGAGGCAATGGCACTTTTGAAATTGTTCCCGAAGAACAAGGCACAGTAGTGGACACACAGCGCTTAAACCAGCAAATTATTGCGGATGTTGAAGCGGGAAAAGGCAACTATCAATACAATGCCAAAGATTTTTATAAAGCCCCTGAAATTACAAAAGAGGATCAAACGTTAAAGGCAACATTGACAACGCTCAATAACAAGTTAAATAAAACAATTACAGTTGATATTAATGGTGAAAAAGTAGCCTTTGATAAAACACAAATTCAAAACGTGCTGAATGATGATGGCACAATCAATAAAGAAAAACTAACTACTTGGGTGACACAATTAGAAACAACATATGGTTCTGCTAATCAACCAGTTTTATTTACAGATGTTCACGGCACGACACGTCGTTTTAAAAACAATGGAAGTTATGGCTGGTCGATTGATGGGGCCAAAACGCAAGAACTACTAGTAAACGCGCTGAATAGCCAAGAACAAACGAATGCAATTACTGCTCCGTTGGTTGGTGATACCAAAGAAAATAGTAAAATTGCCAATAATTACATTGAAATTGATTTAAAAGATCAAAAAATGTATTGTTTCATTGATGGCAAAAAAATAGTCACCACAGATGTCATTACTGGCAGATATAACAAAGGAACTGCAACAGTACCAGGATTCCATACAATTTTATATCGGACAACCGATGTGAATTTAGAAGGTCAAATGCTTGATGGTTCTCGATACAGTGTGCCAGTAAAATATTGGATGCCGTTATTAAGTCAAGGGGGCGTCGTCACACAAATTGGGATTCATGACTCCGACCATAAATTGGATAAGTACGGCGATAAAGAAGCCTTTAAAACCGATGCTGGTAGTAATGGCTGTATCAATACGCCAGGAACAGAAGTTTCAAAAATCTTTGACGTATCCTATGACGGAATGCCGGTAATTATTTACGGACATATCTATGATGATGCACCAGGTGAATTTGATAAACCTGTGGATTACGGCGAAGAAGTATAAATGATTATTTACAGCACCAAAAGGGCAAATGAGCAGTCTTTTTGGTGCTGTTTTAGTTGAATAGATAATTTATAAATGGACAAGCAAGGAGCAAAACCATGGCAGAAAGAATTTTATTAGTAGATGATGAACAAGAAATAGCTGATTTGCTGGAAGTATATTTAACGAGTGACGGTTATGAAGTAGAAAAATTTTATCGAGGGAAACCTGCTCTGGAATCAATGGCAAATAATCAGTTCGATTTAGCGGTACTTGATGTAATGTTACCAGATATTGATGGCTTTCAAATGGTTAAAAAAGCACGGGAAAAATATTTTTTCCCTATTATTCTTTTAACCGCTAAAATTGAGGACATTGATAAAATTACTGGGCTAACTTTAGGCGCTGATGATTATATTACAAAGCCGTTTAATCCATTGGAAGTAGTCGCACGTATTAAAACACAACTAAGACGTTTTCGTAAATATAATTCACAGGCGAGTCTACAACAAGAAACAGAAGGAACAGAAATAGATATTCATGGTTTGGTGATAAATAAAATACATCATACAAGTAAACTATACGGGGAGGATATATTTTTAACGCCATTAGAATTTTCAATTCTTTGGTATTTAGCAGAACGTCAGGGAGAAGTAGTCCCAGCAGAGATATTGTTTGAAGAAATCTGGGGTGAAAAATATTTGGAAAACAATGGAAATACCGTGATGGCACATATTGGCCGTTTAAGGGAAAAATTAAAAGAACCACCAAGGAAGCCAAAGTTTATTAAAACTGTTTGGGGAGTGGGGTATAAAATTGACTGAAAAGAAAAAAACAGGAAAACAGCAATTTAAAGAACGAATGATTAAACAACTACTAACAAAGTTTTTGTTTTTTAGTTTGGGAATATTGGCGTTATCAGCAGTCTTGTATTTTTTTAGTAATTTTTTGTTTGGATTACGTAGATGGGGCATGGAAGATCCACTCTACCTTTTAGCCAAAGGAATTGAGGAGAACTACGTTTATTTAATTAGCTTAGTAATTCTAGGTGGTTCAGTAATCATTCTTTTTCGGATATGGTTGCAAAGCATCAATCAATTAACAGAAGTATTGGAGGCAACAGGGAAACTCTATCAGAATTCCGAAGAACCGATAGCCTTGTCAGCAAATTTAATGGAGTTTGACAAAGAGTTGAATCAAATCCGTCAAGAAGTTAACTTACGCCAGCAACAAGCGAAGGAAGCTGAGCAAAGAAAGAATGATTTGATTGTTTATTTAGCACATGATTTAAAAACGCCTTTAACATCAGTCATTGGTTATTTAACACTTCTTCATGATGAACTGGAAATTTCGACGCAATTACGAGAAAAATATTTAGCTATTTCATTAGAAAAAGCAGAGCATTTAGAAGAGTTGATTAATGAATTTTTTGAAATAGCTCGATTTAATCTCTCGAATATTGAATTAGAACCGACGAGTGTTCGCTTGGATCGTATGTTAAATCAAGTAAGTTATGAATTTTTACCTATGTTGAAACAAAAACAGTTAACTATTGAAACAGATTTTACTGAGGCTTTGTCTATTCATCTTGATGTCGATAAAATGCAAAGAGTTTTTGATAACTTAGTTCAAAATGCCATTAACTACAGCTATGCAGGAACAACCATCTCTCTTTCCACTAAAGTTGATAATGAAAATCAACGAGTAAATATTTATTTTACAAATCATGGCCCTACTATTCCACCAGAAAAATTAGCCCGAATTTTTGAACAATTTTTCCGATTAGATACTGCCCGTCAAACAAACCGAGGAGGCGCAGGACTAGGTTTAGCGGTTGCTAAAAAAATTGTGGAGCTGCATGGCGGGGTGCTTTCAGCTGAAAGCGAAAATGAAAAAACTACCTTTATGATTTCTTTATCGATTTTGTAAGAAAATCGTTAGAAATTCTTGCGAAAAAAAAGAAGGCTCCTTTTTACTAGCTTGCTATACTAATTTTGTTAAGTAAGTAAAGAGGAGAGAAATAAAAATGAAATTTAAAGTTACAATTGGTGTCGCTATTTTAGGGCTTTTTATTGTGGGAATGGCTGTTAAACAAGTTGCTGAGAAAAAAATAGTTTCAATAGGAAATGAGCAAGCCCTCAGTTTAGAGGAAGAGGAAAAAATGAGTTCTCCTGAAGAAGGCGATCAATCATGGAAATTATTATTAGTAAATCAAACGCATCAGATTCCTGAAGATTATCAAATCCAATTAAAAAAATTACCTAACAAACAGGCAGTGGATAAACGAATTTATCCAGCTTTGAACAGGATGTTTAAAGATGCCAAAAGACAAGGCTTCTATCTTGAAGTCACTTCTAGTTATCGAACAAATGAAGAGCAAAAAGAAATTATGGCAGAAAAAGTACAGGCTTTTCAAGATCAAGGATTCAGCGAACAAGAAGCGATTGAAACAGCTGAAAGTTGGGTAGCAGTGCCGAGAACTAGTGAACATGAAGTAGGTTTAGCAGTGGATATAAATGCGCAAAGTAAGCGATCTACTGACGAAGAAGTCTACGCTTGGTTGGCAAAGAACGCCTATAAATATGGATTTATTCTTCGTTATCCTTCAGACAAAGTGGAAATTACGGGTGTTAGTTATGAACCTTGGCATTATCGATATGTGGGTAAAAAAGCAGCACTAGAGATTCAAAAAGCGAGTCTAACGTTAGAAGAATACTTAGCAGAAAATAATAATTAATTGTTTATCAATAAAGCTATCTTAGCTTTTACTGAACATAGGCTATTTTTTATTGACAAGCGTCATAACCCGCTCTATGATACAAACAGAACAAGCAATTTAAATTGGGGGAACGAAGATGCCATTTGTACATGTAGAATTAATTGAAGGCCGCACAGAAGAACAGTTAACTAATATGGTCAAAGATATTACAGAAGCTGTGTCAAAAAATGCTGGTGCACCAAAAGAGAATATCCATGTGATTGTCAATGAATTGAAAAAAGACCGCTATGCACAAGGCGGCGAATGGAAAAAATAAGTTTTCAGAGAATTTCTGTTGAATCACTTGCTTTTTCTGAAAATAAGTGGTTAAATAAGTGCATAAATGATTGATGAGAAAGACAACTGAACTTGCCCGCGATCTATTAGAGAGGAAAATCTTGGCTGAAAATTTTCCAGATTGGCACAAGGGATGACCACTTTCGAAACCTTTGTTGAAACAAAGGCGGTCGCACCGTTAACACGCTAGAGGAACACAGATTATTTGTGTTCAAAATTAGGTGGAACCACGATATTTTCGTCCTAGTATTCGTTAGAATACTAGGACTTTTTGTTTTTTAACAAGGGGAACAGGTGGCTGTTTCGTTTCATTGTGAAAAACAGGAACACAATGAAACGCTTCAAATCAAAAAAATTAAAAGGAGAGAATTTTATTATGTCTATTCACATTACTTTTCCAGATGGCGCTGTCAAACCGTTTGATTCTGGGGTTACAACATTTGATGTTGCTAAAAGTATTAGCAACAGTTTAGCCAAAAAAGCTTTAGCTGGTAAATTCAATGGTGTTTTAATCGATTTAGATCGTCCTATCGTAGAAGATGGTTCGCTTGAAATCGTGACGCCTGATCATGAAGATGCTTTAGGAATTTTACGTCATTCGTCAGCTCATTTAATGGCTAATGCCTTACGTCGTCTTTTCCCTAACATTAAATTTGGCGTAGGTCCTGCGATTGATTCTGGGTTCTACTATGATACAGATAATGGGGAATCCCCTGTGACAGCGGAAGATTTACCTGCAATTGAAGCCGAAATGATGAAAATTGTGAAGGAAAATAACCCAATCGTTCGTAAAGAAATCTCACGTGCAGAAGCGTTAGAATTATTTGCTGATGATCCTTACAAAGTTGAATTAATTACAGATTTGCCAGAAGATGAAATCATCACTGTCTATGATCAAGGCGATTTTGTTGATTTATGTCGTGGCGTTCACGTCCCTTCAACAGGACGGATTCAAGTCTTTAAATTACTTTCAGTAGCTGGTGCTTATTGGCGCGGAAACTCTGACAATCATATGATGCAACGGATTTATGGCACTGCCTTTTTCGATAAAAAAGATTTAAAAGAATTTATCAAAATGCGCGAGGAAGCCAAAGAACGTGACCACCGTAAATTAGGAAAAGAATTAGATTTATTTATGGTTTCACAAGAAGTTGGTTCAGGGTTACCTTTCTGGTTACCAAAAGGCGCAACCATTCGTCGTACAATTGAACGTTATATTGTGGACAAAGAAATTAGCTTAGGTTACCAACATGTGTATACACCAATTATGGCAGATGTGGAATTATACAAAACATCTGGTCACTGGGATCATTACCATGAAGATATGTTCCCACCAATGGATATGGGCGATGGCGAAATGCTGGTATTACGTCCAATGAACTGTCCACACCATATGATGGTTTATAAAAATGACATTCATAGTTACCGCGAATTACCAATTCGAATCGCTGAATTAGGGATGATGCACCGCTATGAAAAATCTGGCGCATTATCAGGGTTACAACGTGTTCGTGAAATGACTTTAAACGATGGCCATACTTTTGTTCGTCCTGACCAAATTAAAGACGAATTTAAACGTACTTTGGAGTTAATGGTGGCAGTCTATGCTGACTTTAACATTACGGATTATCGTTTCCGCTTAAGCTATCGTGATCCAAATAATACAGACAAATATTTTGATGATGATGCGATGTGGGAAAAAGCGCAAGCGATGTTAAAAGCTGCCATGGATGAATTAGAATTAGATTACTTTGAAGCAGAAGGCGAAGCTGCCTTTTACGGTCCGAAGTTAGATGTTCAAGTAAAAACAGCTTTAGGAATGGAAGAAACATTATCAACCATCCAATTAGACTTCTTATTACCAGAACGTTTTGACTTAACTTATGTTGGCGAAGATGGTGAAAATACACATCGCCCAGTTGTTATCCACCGTGGTATTGTCTCAACAATGGAACGATTTGTGGCTTACTTAACAGAAGTTTACAAAGGCGCTTTCCCTACTTGGTTAGCACCAATTCAAGCAACTATTATCCCAGTTTCTGTAGAAGCGCATTCTGAGTATGCTTATGAAATCAAAGAACGTTTACAAGCACAAGGCTTACGTGTTGAAGTCGATGATCGTAACGAAAAAATGGGCTACAAAATTCGGGCCTCTCAAACACAAAAAGTACCTTATCAATTAGTGGTCGGGGACAAAGAAATGGAAGATGCAACGGTGAACGTCCGTCGTTATGGAAGCAAAGAAACTTCTGTCGAAGATTTATCAATTTTCATTGACAGCATGGCTGCTGAAGTTCACAATTACAGCCGTTAAAAAAAGAGAAAAAGTCAAAAGGACTTCTGAATTCAGAAGTCCTTTTGACTTTTTTCAACAACAAAATAATTAAATATTTCCTTAGAGCTAGGAATAATCCTGATTTTTTGACTAATTTTTGTTACAATGAGAATGCGAAACTTTTTAGTGAAGGGACTAGAGGTATGAAGAAAAACTCATTTATAGATAAAATAAAAAAAACAGATGCCGCAGCAAAGAGTCAACGAGGTAGAAAGCCACATATTCCTTTTCGATTGAACTTATTATTTTTTGTGATATTCACTTTATTTGTTTCATTAATTGTCCGTTTAGGGTATTTACAGATTGTAGAAGGAGAAGAGTTTAACAAAAAAATCACTGCCAATTCTTCACTACAAATCACGACACCATCCCCTCGAGGACAAATTTATGATTCACAAGGAAAAGTCTTGGTTTCTAACAAAGCCAATTTAGCAATCACTTACACACGAGGAAAAAATATTGAAGGAAAAGATATTTTACCGATTGCGAATAAAGTCAACGAACTTATTAATGTTCCAGTTGATCCAAACTTAACGGACCGTGATAAAAAAGATTATTGGTTAGCGAATCCTGAAAATTTAAAAGCAGCCCAAGCCCGTTTAACCGATCAAGATAAAGAAGATGAAAAAGGCAACAAAATTACGGACGAAGGCACATTATATGCCAAAGCCGTTGAAAAAGTCACCCCTGAAGAAATTGCGTTTGATGACCGAACCTTACAAGCAGTGACGATTTTTAAACGAATGAATGCCGCGTCACAAATGAACACGGTCTTCATCAAGAATGAAGGGGTAACAGAAGGTGAAATTGCGACAATTGGTGAACACACAGCGGAAATATCTGGTGTTTCAACAGGGACTGATTGGACGCGTGATTATTCTCAAAGTGGTGCATTACGTAGCCTGTTGGGCACCGTTTCAACTGAAAAACAAGGATTGCCAGCCGAAGAAGTCGATGAATATTTGAAAAAAGGCTATGCACGAAATGACCGTGTTGGGACTAGCTATTTAGAAAAACAATATGAAGACGTTCTACAAGGTAAAAAAGCAAAATCAGAAGTCGTTTTAGACAATAACGGAAAGATTGTTTCACAAACCCCAATTTCCAAAGGGGAAAAAGGTTCCAACTTAAAATTAACGATTGATTCAAATTTCCAAAACAAAGTTGATGAAATTTTACAACGAAACTATTCACAAATAGTCAAAACCATTGGACCATACTCAGAAAATGCATATGTCGTTGCTATGAACCCTCAAACAGGTGCTATTTTAGCGATGTCCGGATTTCATCATGATTTAGCAACTGGGGAAGTCACACCTAATCCTTTAGCACCTATTTTGAATTCTGAAGTTCCTGGATCAGTTGTGAAAGCAGGTACTTTAACAGCTGGTTATGAAACAGGCGTCATTAAAGGCAATGACGTTTTAACAGATGAAGCTATTTTACTAGCAGGTAGTAATCCAAAAGCTTCTTGGTGGAATGCTTCTGGCGGAACAACCATGCAATTAACTGCGGAGCAAGCGTTAGAATATTCTTCGAATGCCTATATGATGAAATTAGTCTTTAAAATGATGGGTGTGAATTATTATCCCAATATGATTTTCCCTTATGAAGTAGGAGATGACACTGTCTTTAAAGAATTAAGAAAAGCTTTTGCAGAATATGGTATGGGAACGAAAACTGGAATTGATATACCAGGAGAAACAACAGGAATTCAAAACAAGGACTTTAAGGATTCGTCTTCTGCGCCACAAGGCGGTAATCTTCTTGACCTATCTTTTGGACAATATGATACCTATAGCGCGTTACAATTAGCACAGTACGTTTCTACTGTCGCAAATAATGGTATCCGCGTGCAACCCCATGTGGTAGAAGGAATCTATGGCAATGATGAAAATGGAGCTTTAGGAAAAATTTTAAAAGAAATTGAACCAAAAGTTTTGAATAAGGTGAATATTTCTGAAGACCAGATAGGAATTCTTCAACAAGGTTTCTATAATGTGGTAAATGGAACTAGTCCTTTTACAACTGCACGTGGTTTAAAATCAGACAAGTTTTCGATTGCTGCTAAAACAGGGACCGCCGAAACGCAAGCAACAGATGCTAATGGAGTAAACCATACAACGGTTAATAGTAACTTGGTGGCTTATGCGCCGTACGAAAATCCTGAAATTGCAATTAGCGTTGTTTTACCACACTTAAATGATGAATCTTCCAAACCAAATCAAACGATTGCCAAAGAAGTTTTAGAAGCGTATATGGAAATGTACAAAAAATAAAATTTGTAAAGTAGAACTACTTTACAAAATTGCCCAAAAGGGTAGTCAAATGACAAAAAAAATGGTATGATATTCAAGTCTAAGAAATCTCTTGGAAAGATCAATTATTAGTAGGAGGGGAAAACATGCGCGTAAACATCACTTTAGAGTGTACTTCTTGTAAAGAACGTAACTACTTAACAAATAAAAATAAACGTAACAATCCTGATCGTTTAGAAAAACAAAAATATTGCCCACGTGAAAGAAAAGTTACTTTACACCGTGAAACTAAATAATTTAGTTAGACAGAGCCTAGAATCCTTGTTGTGTAAGGGTCTAGGCTTTTTATCTATTGATTCATTACATGTTCATTTGTAGATGGAATGTAGAGGGAGGATTACCCAAGTTTGGCTGAAGGGGACGGTCTCGAAAACCGTTAGGCGAGTAACATCGTGCAAGGGTTCGAATCCCTTATCCTCCGTACCGAGAAGCAGTTGAGTTATTAGTTGCAAATAAAACGACAGAGACGTACACTTAAAGTAGAAAAATACTTAAGAAGAGGTGTCTATTATGTCAAACTATGAAGAAAAAGAAGCGCAAGCATTAGCAAAAATTGCAGACATTTTGAATAAATTGGATGCAAGTTTAGAAGAGTTGGACTCGCTAGATGAGGATACAAAAAAACATAGTATGAAGAAATGGATTGTTGAAAAAAAAGCCATTCATGAGATTAAAAAAATTGCACACGAAGCTGGTAAGTATGACAAGTATGATGAAAAAGAATTAGAAAAAGAAATGGATCTGTTGGAAAAGTTTATGTAAAAAAGCGCTAGCTTTTGTTCAACAGTTATTTAATTTTGAGCCTAGAATTAATCGTTTTGATTTTTTCTAGGCTTATTTTTTATGAAGTAAGCAAATCGTATCGGGAGAGGTATTGAATTAAGAAATAAAGCATGTATTGATTCAGAAAAAAAGTTGTAGTAAAATGTTCGTCACAACTACTTTTCTTATAATTTCATAGAAGGAAAAGTTGGAATAATGAATTGAGAAGAGTCGATTTTTAGGAGATGATTTTAGGTGACTTTTTATCAATTATTGCAGTTAGATCCATTTATTTTAAAACAAAAAATTCATCAAGCGGACACTAAAAAACAGCGGAGATATTTTTGGCGCGCCTTGTTAATAAGGGATATCTTATTAGTTTCGTTTGCGATTTTATGGGTGTCGACAATTACTTTTTTCTTTGGAAAAGCTGTAGCGCCTTTTTCAATTGTATTATTTTGTTTGCTGTTGAGTATCCGTTTCGTCTCATATGGCTACAGGGAAAAACAGGCCTTGCTTAGTTTAGGAATCGTGTTAACAATTCTAGGTATTAGTCCACTAATTTCACTGATTTCTGTATCATTTTTACAATTGGGCCTTCATTTTATCTGCTTGCTGGCATTGTTTTTCTTAACTGGTAAAAACCCTAAAATGGGTAATCCTGGCTTGTATACGTTCTCCTACTTATATTTAGTTGGCACGGTTCACTATCAATCGTTTCAGCAATTAGAACAAACTTTCTTTGTATTAGTGTTTGCCTATCTACTTTTAGCTTTTGTTTATCATGTGAAACATAAAAAGTTGGATCAAGAGATTACTTTTATACAGATGGTTACAGAAAATGGTTTTTTTAATCAAAGAAATATTTGGTTTGGTTATTACGCTTTAGGCATTAGCTTATTACTTTTTATAGGAACGCACCTTCAGATTGACCGCTTTATGTGGGCAACATTTGCTAGTTCGTCATTATTTTCTGGGTATGATACGTTTAAATTGTCTGAACGAGCCAAAGAACGAATAATAGGGGTCGTTATTGGCTCTCTAGTATCGGCTATCTTGTTATTTTATTTACCAACGAACCTACTTGGTATTTTAGGAGGACTTTGTTTAGGCTTATGCACATCTTATAAAAGTAAAACGATTTTTAATTGTGTTGGTGCTATCATGGCAGCTTCTATGATATTTGGGCTAGAAACAAGTCTTTACTTAAGAATTTTGTTAAATATGTTGGGGCTAGCTTACGGTTTGCTTTATCATTTTGTCTTTGTAAAAACTATGTCCTATTGCAATCGCAAAGAGTGGCTGAAATTGTCTGAATAAAAGGAGCCTAACATTCTTTCTTGAAAGAATGTTAGGCTCCTTTTATTTTTAAATAGAATCATTGACTATATTTTTTGTAAATAAGAGTTTAAAAATGGCAGAAGCTGGTTACTAATTTGGCTACCAAATGGCTACACAGGATAGTATAGGTAAGGATAGTATAGGTGAGTATAAAGTAGGATATAAACAAATGAATTCAGTGAACACAAGTTACGTAGTAAAATTGTATTTTTGGAAGATAAGTAGAAGTAACTTCATATTGGGAATTTATTGGGAAATTTTAGTATAGTCAACATGATAAATTAGTAGTATAAAGAATCGCTGAAAATGAATTATCAACACTATAGATGCTTGTTTATATAGCTAAGTTTTCAAAAATAGAATGTTCAATATTTTTAAATCAAGTTAAGTATATTTAAGTGGAAAAACAGAATCGCTTAAATCTAAGAAAAAGAATAAGTTTTGTCATTATAGATCGCTTAAGGAGTGGTCTATTTTTGTATATAAAATAATCTAGGAGGTGGACAGTTATTGATAAAAGGGAAAAATAGAAGAGGTACAAACGAATAAGTTAGATTTTGAAAATGAATGTGATCAAAAATAAGAGTAGATAGATAAAAGGAATACATGGAGGATGAACATACTATTTCTATTATCTGTAAAAGTTCTACAAATAAAATATTAAGTGGTTAGAGGAGAGGTACAATGAAAGCTGGAATAAAAAAACATATTCGACAATTATTATGGGATTATCAACATATTGAAAAAAAATTACAAGAGTACGAGGATGTTATGTTAATGAATCGTAATCCTTTTTTAGAATACCCTGTAGAGCAACCAACTGAAAAAATAACTATCAGTCAAATTGCATTTCATAAATTATTTTTACAAACGGTAGAAGATATCTTAGCTGATTCTACAAGGGATGTACAGGATATCTTTTTAGTGAAATATAAAAATGGTTATCCATATAAAAAGAATGAATTTGTTGCTTGTGAGACGTTTTTGAGCGAGTCTACAATTGCTCGACGAGATACAGAATTTATCCATGAAATTGCTTATCGACTGGGTTGGTACGAAATTTGACAAAACGAAACAGGTCAATTCAACTATACTAGGTTTATGAACATATGTTCGCCGTGGACGCACGGAATAACTTATAGGAGGAACAACAATGGCAACAGGTTTAACAAAAAATCAAGCAAAAACATTTATGCAGAAGTATTTAGATACTAATTTGCCGTCTTATCCAGGTGTCTATTATGGAACTTATGGTGGTTCGCCATCATCACACTCAAATTGTACTCTATTTACTACATGGTTCTTAAAGAATTGTACTAATTTAACTTTGCCAACACAAAGCGGGAATGGTTATCAAACGGTAGATTTTGTGTTAAATGCAAATAAAGGAAAATTAGTAAAGAGTAACATTCCAAAGGCATTTTCTTTATTTTCAATAACACCATGGAATAACAATTACTATACACAAGGTGCTGGACATACTGGTATCGTTCTAGGTATTGATGGAAATACAGTAATTACAGGTGAAGCTAATTTTGGTTCGACATTTGGCGGATTAGATGGAGTATATCCTAACAATGGAACTGTAGTAACTACTCATCCATTGAGTACGTTTAACAGTTTAACGGGTGTTACTTTCATTGACTTAAGTCGCTATTATACTGGATGGAATCCAAATCAAAATACAAAACCAGAAGGAGAAGAAGAAATGGTAGAGATTAATAAAAGAGTTATGGTGAAAAAAGATGTAAAATATACTGTGGATACATTACCTTGGGGAAAGAAAGGTTACATTAAAATCAATGGCATTGATAGTTTTGCTGGAAGAGTTATTGATTTGACACAGCAAATGGGAAGTTACTTATATAGTCCTCAAACAAAAGGCTGGACAGACTTTAAAGGGTTTGAAGAAGTTGAGACTATCAATAAAACAATGGTTGTTAAAAGAGCTGGTTTCACTGTTGACCAATTCCCTTGGTTTAAAGGGGTGACAAGATTTGGTGTCAGTGCTGATTATATCAATAAAGAAGTAAAAGTGACTGGGAAAAAGGGTGCATATTATTACATGGATAATATTGGTTGGATCGACGAAAAAGCATTTTTAGATGATGCACAAGCGACTGATATTAAAATTGGAGATAAAGTTATGTTATTGGAGACTGCTAGTGCATATCAGACTGGGGAAACAATTCCAAGTAGTCTTAAAGGAAAATCATATACAGTGATGGAAATTAAAAATGTCACACAAAGCAAATCTAAAAAAGCATTTTTATTAAAAGAATTAATGTCTTGGGTACTAGAACAGGATGTTAAAAAGTAGTAAAAAAGAACCTAGTGATATGTTAGAAAAAAATAGAGCGGTAAATCCGCTCTATTTTTTTCTATTTATATAATACATAGTGACTACTTATTCTAATTCACAGATGGTTTTTGCATTGATTTTCTCTCTCAACCCCAGCCAACCACTCGCTGATAACAAGTACCAAAACGGCATAAACTGGATTAGATAGCGAGAGCGGCCGCCTTCAAAGAGCAATAAATACAGAATACCTCCAATGAAAGCTAATTTTAAAATCGCGTAGTTATTTTTTGAATCTTTTAGAGGGATACTGAACAATAGACCTAGTAATGTGAGTAAATAGAAAAAATGCATATAAATTCGTAGATAGTTACTTTTGGGATTTTGCGGATAATACAGTGACCGCAAGTGTTCTTGCCAACGATTTTTAGAAGGTGTTTCTGGGATTAAATCACCGCCATCCCAACCCCAGTCAAAATCACCATTGGCAGTATTATGACGATTTTTTTGAGCCAGAAAACGGAGATAACCGAAGAATCCTTTATTTTTTAAACGGTCTTGAATCATTTTTATGGTATAAGCTTTTTTGGCTTCTTGTGTAGGCAACTGATTTACTGCTTGTGTATCTGCATCATTGTAACCGCCAGTTCCAGTCAAACCCATCATTACAAAAAGTGTCCAAGGTTTGGCTTGTTCTTTATCGATTTCCGTAATCGTTTGTTTTTCCACAAAAAATTGAAAACTATAATATGCGCTGGCGAAACCAGTCAGTAAAAAGAGAGCAACCACGGTTAATTTTACGATAGACTGTTTGTTCCGATTTACTAAAAGAAGTTGTAGCACTTTGATACAACTAAATGCAATAAAAAAGATAATAGACGAAGGTTTCATTAAAAAACACCAAGCTAGGCCAATTCCAATAAACAGTAATAAACAATATTTTACGAAGGGAGGGGAAACTTGGTCAAAAAGGCTATATGCAAAAAAGACTAGGTTGATGAACAATAAGACGGCCGTATCTGTATAAGGCGTGAGTAACCATGGAGACAATCCGAAAGAAAGAAAAAATAAACTGTAAGCAACGAAGGCGGTTAATGGATTAAAGACACGTTTAGAGGCATGATAAAAGAGAAATAAACTGCTATTAATAAACAAGCAATTAACCACTTGCCAACTAAACCAAGTATTGCTCCAGCTCTCTGTTACATCAATGAAACGCAAAAATTTATTCAGGTAATACATCATGAAAAAGAAAAATTCGTTATTGGGGTTTAAAGAAAGTACGATTTTTGAATAATCCTTATTTTCAGTGGTAATACTATGAAAGTTGTCAAAAACATCCCAGCCAATCGGCACAGTAATCTGCGTCAGGAGTAAAAGTTGTAGTAAAAATAAACTGATCAAACTACCAATAATAACCACACGATCATGGGTTTTTATTAAGTGCCAGAGCGCTTGAATCTTAGTGTAAAGAAATTTTTTGTTTTTATAAATAATCAACAATAGAATAATTAATAGAGGAAGTAAAACAAGCAAGTGCTTAGGCTTTCCCCAAAGAATTTTTACCAGCGAATAGGGAGAGTTAATTGCGCCGTAAAAGACAAATAAAATAAAAAAACTAAAAATATAATTTTCTAGATTCAGAATCCGTTTAAAAGTAGCCATATTTTCTCCTTCCATTTTTTTAGCTAGACTAGTTCTTATTTTATCATAAAGATTTTAAAATAAGAAAAAAGCCCTTCTTTTAAAAGAAAGGCTTAAAACTTTTCCTTACTTCACTTCTTTGTAACGGAAGAAGAAGCGTAAGACGCTATTTTGGCTAGTTGTTGTTAGTTTATCTGTCGGTAAGACTGTTAGTAAGAAGAAAAACAGACTAATCACAAGAGTGAAAAATAAGAAGACGGGACTGCCACCTGTTATCACAGTATCTGTTTGAACATCATATTTCAGTGTTGACATAACAGAGAAAACTTGTGTATAGCTACAGGCAATAGAAAGTAGATATAAAACAAGCACGCCCCAACCTGTCATCCCAGCATCACGATACCGACGGACACACATTGCCCACGTTGGTAATAATAAAGCTAACCATAAAACAAGTGCAAAAAGCATCAACGGTAATAAGTTTCCAAAATCATAGGTTTCAAAATATTCAGCTGCTAAAATTGCTGACACGGCTTTGCCGACAATGGCAATATAAAAAATAAGTGCTAAAATGCTTAATACCAATGTCATCCACCAATAACCAGCACGTGTGGTCCGACCTTTAAAATCAACATATCCACGAAAATAATCTTTAAAAGCTTGTCCAAATGTTACTTTACCTTTTTCCTCAATTTTAACCATAAAAACACCCCTTTGTATTTAATAAAATGATTATAACGGAAAGTAATAAAATAGGAAAATGCGAATTCGCATATTTTGTGATTTTTTTGATAAATCATATAAGGAGCAGGTTTTATCAAAAAACGGTAAAATAAGAGAAGATATTTTATAATGGAGGAATCATGAATGAAAATCAGTATTAGACATCGCTACATAGCAAAAATTCCAGCATTAGAAGTGACAACAGAAGAGCAAAAAAACGAAGCATTACCTTTAATTGTTTACTATCATGGTTGGCAATCAGCTAAAGAATTATCTTTAACACAAGCAAGAAAATTAGCACACGAGGGGTTTCGGGTCATTTTACCAGATGCCATGAACCATGGAGAAAGAAAAACAGGACCTATTTCCACGATTCCTTCGATTACATTTTGGAGTAGCATTCAATATAATTTAATTGAATTTCCAGTAATTATCCATCATTTTCATAAATTAGGGTTGATTAAAGAAAATTGGATTGGCGTAGGTGGTGTATCCATGGGCGGTATTACTACTAGCGCTCTTATGACCCAACATCCTGAGATTCAAGCTGCTGCTTGCTTAATGGGAACACCCTATCCGGCGCGCTATATTCAGCGAGTGATTCAACGGGCGAAAGAATTTGCTATTTTTGTACCTAAAGACTTGCCACTGTTGCTAAGTTGGGTACATCAATACGATTTATCACAAACGCCAGAAAGACTACAAGAACGACCGATGCTGTTTTGGCATGGAACGGAAGATGAAAAAATTCCCTATGAAGACATGGCTGATTTTGAACAATTAGTGTCTGGGAAAACGTATGCGAGAAATACGCAATTTATAACGGAAATCGGTGAGCGGCATTTAGTGAAAGGAGAAACAATGGATTTGGTTGCTGACTTTTTTAAAGAAGCGTCAAAAACGTTAGAAAAATAACGGGATTTTTCAAAGAGAAAAGGGGAATCAGCTTGTTTTTTAAGAACACTTTCTATAAACTTAACAGAAAAGGGGTTGAAGGTGTACATGGAGAAAAACAAGTTGAGAAAAGTGGGCTTAACTGCCCTAGAATGGCTAAAACAACATCCAGAAATTAAACAACATAAAGAATCAAGTCTCTATGAACAGTTGTTTGCTAGTCAGCAATGGCAACAAGCACAAACAATCGGAATGATTCGGTCGTTACCGCTAGAATTATCAACACAGCCAATTTTCGAGCGGGCCATGCAAGAGAGCAAGCAAGTGGCGGTGCCGCGAACATTTAAAGGAGGCAAAATGCACTTTTATCAAGTCTTTCCAGAGACGGTTTATGACACCAGTGCATTTGGCGTGGAAGAACCTCCGTTAACAGCGGCAGAAATAACAGCTACAGCGATTGATTTATTGATTGTGCCAGGGATTGTTTTCAATCGGGCTGGCTATCGAATAGGCTTCGGCGGTGGTTTTTATGATCGTTATTTGGAACATTTTTCGGGCCATTCATGTAGTTTAGTTTTTAGTGAACAACTCCATGAACAATGGCAACCAGAAGCGTTTGATCAGCCAATCGAACAATTATTTATACAATAGGAGGAATGGAATGAATTATCAAACAGAAATGAAATTGAAACGGCTAAAAAATCAGCCGTTCATTACGTATGCCCTTTTAGGTATTTCAATCATTGTTTTCCTTGGATTGGAATTAACTGGAGGATCAGAAAATATTTTAAACTTAGTTAATTGGGGGGCAATGGTTCGTCCACTGGTAGCTCAAAATCATGAATACTGGCGGTTTATCACGCCAATGTTTCTTCACATTGGGTTTATGCATATTATTTTGAATATGGTTACTCTTTATTATATCGGCGCACAGGTTGAGGCAATTTATGGGCATTGGCGCTATTTGGGAATTTATTTATTGAGTGGGATTGCTGGAAATATCGCCAGTTTTGCCTTTGGGACACCCAACAGTGTCTCAGCGGGTGCTAGTACAGCGCTTTTTGGTTTGTTTGGCGCATTTGTTATTTTAGGACGCCATTTTAGAGACAATCCAGCGATTATGTATATGGTGCAACGCTATTCAATGTTTATTGTGATTAATTTGTTATTTAACTTGTTTAGTAGCTCTGTAGATATGATGGGTCATGTTGGCGGTCTAATCGGTGGACTATTAGTCGCGACGGCTTTTGCTGTTCCAAATCGTGAAGAAGCATTTAATAAGCACGAGCGAATTATGGCCACGTTAATTTTTATTTTTCTTGTCGTAATTTGTCTGTTATTGGGTTTTAAAAAATACGGTTTACCTGTATAATAAGGAAGTGTTTTCGTATGGAAACGTTATATGATGTACAACAACTTTTTAAACAGTTTGGGATGTATATTTATGTCGGTGCACGGATTTATGATATTGAGTTAATGATGATTGAATTAAAAAAATTGTATGAAGGTCAATTGGTAGACCGAGATACGTATTTACAGGCCCGGCATATTTTGCAAAGAGAGCATCGAATAGAAGAATCTAGAGGGAAGCAGAAAGGAATCGACTAAATGGATAAGAAGATTATTGGGATTGATTTAGGTGGAACGACCATCAAATTTGCTATTTTAACAACCGATGGCGTTGTTCAACAAAAATGGAGTATTGAAACGAATATTTTAGAAGATGGCAAGCATATTGTGCCATCAATTATTGAAAGTATTCGTCACCGTATAGATCTTTATAATATGAAAAAAGAAGATTTTGTGGGAATTGGTATGGGAACACCAGGAAGTGTCGACATTGAAAAAGGAACTGTTGTAGGTGCCTATAATTTAAACTGGACGACTGTACAGCCTGTCAAAGAACAAATCGAATCTGCTTTAGGAATTCCGTTTGCATTAGATAATGATGCCAATGTTGCCGCTTTAGGTGAGCGTTGGAAGGGCGCGGGGGAAAACAATCCCGACGTGATTTTTATTACTTTAGGAACAGGTGTTGGCGGAGGCATTGTTGCAGCGGGAGAATTGCTCCACGGTGTTGCTGGCTGTGCTGGTGAAGTTGGGCATGTGACGGTTGATCCTAACGGCTTTGACTGTACCTGTGGGAAACGTGGCTGTTTAGAAACTGTTTCTAGCGCCACTGGTGTCGTTCGTGTTGCACGTCATTTATCAGAAGAGTTTGCAGGTGACTCTGAACTGAAACAAGCGATTGATGATGGACAAGATGTTTCGAGTAAAGATGTTTTTGAATTTGCTGAAAAAGGCGATCATTTTGCTTTAATGGTTGTGGATCGTGTTTGTTTCTATTTAGGCTTAGCCACAGGAAACTTAGGTAACACGTTAAATCCAGATAGCGTGGTTATCGGTGGAGGTGTTTCTGCAGCAGGAGAATTTTTACGTAGTCGTGTCGAAAAATATTTCCAAGAATTTACTTTCCCGCAAGTTCGAAATAGTACAAAAATCAAATTAGCAGAGCTAGGTAATGAGGCCGGCGTCATTGGTGCCGCTTCACTAGCATTACAATTTTCAAAAGAGAAATAGAGAGGGCTTTTTAGAATGAGTATTTTATGGGTAATCAATGGTATTTTGCTAGTTATTGTACTAGCGATGGTATTCAATGAATTATATTTGAAAATTATGGTGAAACGTTCAGCAAAAATGCTGACGGAAGAAGAATTTAAAGAAACAATGCGTAAAGCACAAGTGATTGACGTTCGTGAGAAAGATACATTTGATGCTGGGCATATTTTAGGGGCGCGCAGCATGCCATACAGCATGTTAAAAACAACAATTGGTTCTCTTCGTAAGGATCAACCTGTTTATCTTTATGATCAGAAGAAAGCTTTAAGTATCCGAGCAGCTAATTTATTACGCAAAAATGGCTATACTGATATTTATATTTTAAAAGGCGGCTATGATGGCTGGACTGGGAAAGTGAAAAAGAGAAATAGTTAATAACAAAAAGAGTTGGTCTTCATTGAGACCAACTCTTTTTGTATAGGAAAGTTTAATAGAGATGCTGCTTTTTGTCAGTCCTCACTTTTTGAGCTACAATAAAGAGAAGAGGTGAAGGCAGATGATTCAAATCAAGCGAGCATATGAAGCACCGACAGAGCAAGATGGCTACCGTGTTTTAGTTGACCGTATTTGGCCACGAGGAAAATCCAAGGAATCTGAAAAGTTAGATGAATGGCTCAAAGAAGTGGCCCCAAGTACAGAGCTACGGAAATGGTTTAATCATGAAGTAAATAAATATCCCGAGTTTAAACAAAAATACCAAGAAGAATTGAAACATGAGCCAACTGCCACAGCGTTTAAGCAGTTACAGACGATTGTAAAAAATCAGCCAGTAGTCACGCTGGTCTATGGGGCGAAAGATACAGTGCATAATCAAGCGGTTGTCTTAAAAGAATTATTAGAAAAATAGAGTAGGTGATTGGATGAAAATTGCAATTGTAGGTGCTGGACCCAGAGGCTTATCAGCTGCAGAACGAGTCATTGAATGGGCTCGTAAAACGGAAATAAATGTTCAGCTCACGTTGTTTGATCCATACGGTCCAGGTGGGAAAATTTGGCGAGCAGAGCAACCTAATTATTTATTAATGAACACCGTGATTAGCCAAGTCACTTTATTTACAGATGAATCTTTTAGTGGCGAAGGACCAATTGTCAAGGGCCCCACTCTCTATGAATGGACCCAAGCAGAAGCTGCGCAGTACATTCAACAGCAACAACCCTATAATTATCTTGAGTTGTTGAAAGAATGTCATCGCCTTGGACCGAATGATCACTGCTCGAGGGCTTTTTATGGCATGTACCAAAAATGGTTTTATACGTATTTAGCCACGCGGTGTAACGAACAAACATCGCTGACGTTTTTTAAAGAGCCAGTAACTGCTGTACGGTCAGGAGAGGATAACTATTATGTGTACACCCAATCCATTGAGTTTACGGCAGACAAAGTAATTTTAGCCATGGGTCACCAAGAAAATGAATTAACGACTGTTGAACAAGAGCTTGCGGACTACGCCAAGGAGCATCGTTTGTTTTATTCTTCTCCTAAAAATGCGGCGGATGCTTTATTGGCACTTGCCAATATACCCGCAAAACAACCTGTTGTGTTAAAAGGCTTAGGTTTGGCATTTTTTGACTATTTATCTGCCTTGACGATTGGCCGCGGGGGTGTTTTTTCTCGTCAAAATGGCCGCTTACGTTATGAACCTTCTGGAAGAGAGCCTATTATTATTGCTGGTTCTGGTCGCGGTTTTCCTTCTCATCCTCGAGGGAATAATCAAAAAGGCTACGGGGAAACCTATCAGCCTGTTTTTTTAACCGAAACGTATTTAGCTGAATGTCGTAAAAAAGGACAGGTTACAGGCGCAGAGTTTTTTGGGTATTTAAAAAAAGAAGTGGAATATGTGTATTACACTTGCTTAATCGAAGAAAAATATCCGCATCTTTCTAAAGAGGCCTTTCAACAGCTGTTTATTCAAACCAAGGGAGCGCCGGAAAGCTTAGCCCACTTTGAAAAACAAGATTGGTTTGATTGGCAAGCGTTAGAACATCCTGAAACAAAGAAAACCACTCATGAAAGTTTTCGTTCGTTTTTACTAGAGTATTTAAAATGGGATATTCAAGAAGCAGAGAAAGGCAATCTTAGCGGTCCTTTGACCACTGCTTTAGACAGTTTAAAAGATTTAAGAGATCAGATTCGCTTTGTTTTGGATGAGGGGTTATTAACGAATGACGAGAGTCAAAAGTGGTTGTGGCATTGGTTTACCCCGTTGAATACCTTTTTGTCAGTGGGACCTTCTGTTGAAAGAACAGAAGAGCTACAGGCGTTAGTTGAACTGGGATTAGTCACGATTCTGGGGCCAGAAATGCGTGTCGAAATGAAAGCGGGTCAATTTATTACTTATGCTAATTTGTTTCCGGAAAATCGGTATAATAGTCACTTTTTAATTGAAGCGCGCATTCCTAAAGTCAATAATGAAAAAAGTTTGAATCCTTTAACGAGGCAGTTGTTAGCCGATAAGCTAGCTACGCTCCATCAACTGGCATTAGCCGATGGTCAAATAGTCAAAACAGGTGCACTCTTGATTGTGCCTGCCACGAATCAAGTCATCACAAAAGATGGACAGGTGGCGACAGGCCTTTTTAGTTGTGGTATTCCAACAGAAGGGATTCATTGGTTAACAGCCGCTGCAGCTCGTCCGGGTGTGGATCCTTGGAATATGCGCGATATGGATCGGATTGCTGCCACTATTTTTAATAGTTAAGAAAAATAGTCAGCTCCTTTGGTAAAAAAGAAAGCATAACAAGTGGTCATCCATCGCTTTGATGGATGACCACTTGTTATGCTTAAGAGAATCAACCAAGCCAGAAGCGCTCCTGTTGATTTCTTGCCGTTAGATTTTTTATCTCAACGTCACAGCTATTTTTTAACGTGCAATACGTTTACGCATCGCTTTTTTACGGTTTTCTTCAATCATATCTTCTTTTTCTTCAATTGGATCAATGACTGTTTTTTTAATAGTTGTAGCCACACCGGCTAAAGCAGCAACTGTGATAGCAGTACCGACTAACATACCTGATACAAATTTTTTCATCGTTCATTCCTTCTTTCAAATTGTATTTGTTTCTATTATGACGGAAAAAAGCAAAAAAATCCAATAGTTACAATGATTTTTCATAAACTCTACGACTAATTTAGAGATTTGTTAAAATTTACCAAGTCTTTTCTGTATTTTTATAGGAAAAATGAATAAGGAGAAATGGCCAAATTAAATCCTGTTTACAAAATGAAATAATTCAGAAGTAAACCTTATTTAATGGTACAATAGAAAAAGAAATTAGGGAGTAAAAGGAGCGTATTTATGTCTATTTTAGTATTAGGCGGCGCAGGCTACATTGGCTCACATGCCGTCGATCAATTAATTTCAAAAGGATATGCCGTTGTTGTTGTTGATAATTTATTAACGGGGCATCGTTCAGCAGTTCATGAACAAGCGACTTTCTATGAAGGCGATATTCGTGATAAAGCTTTTTTACGTAGTGTCTTTGAAAAGGAATCAATTGAAGGGGTGTTACACTTTGCGGCCAATTCTTTAGTAGGAGAATCCGTGGAGCAACCGTTAATGTATTTCAATAACAATGTTCACGGCACTCAAATTGCCTTGGAAGTCATGCAAGAATTCGGAGTGAAACACATTGTTTTTTCTTCCACAGCGGCCACTTATGGCGAACCAAAAGCAATGCCTATTACAGAAGAAACCCCAACGAATCCTAAAAACCCGTATGGGGAAAGTAAATTAATGATGGAAAAAATCATGAAATGGTGCGACAACGCTTATGGAATGAAATATGTTGCTTTGCGTTATTTTAATGTTGCGGGAGCAAAAAAAGATGCCTCAATTGGTGAGGATCACACGCCAGAAACGCATATTGTGCCAATTATTTTACAAGTGGCATTGGGCCAACGAGCAGAGCTAAGTATTTTTGGGGATGATTATGATACACCTGATGGCACGTGCATTCGAGATTATGTTTATATTGAAGACTTGATTGCAGCACATATTTTGGCTTTAGAATATTTGAAAAATGGCGGCGAAAGTGACGTCTTTAACCTGGGAAGCAACAACGGCTATTCTGTTAAAGAAATGTTAGATGCTGCTCGCGAAGTGACAGGCCAAGAAATTCCTGCGACAATCGCGCCACGCCGAGCAGGGGATCCTAGTACGTTAATTGCTTCTAGTGAAAAAGCCAAACGAGTTTTAGGCTGGCAACCAGAAGTAACTGAGGTCAAGGATATTATCGCCACCGCTTGGCAATGGCACCAAGCTCATCCACATGGATATCAAGAAAAGTAATAGGAGGAATGAATCGATGACCACGAGTCAAATGATTGCCGATTTTACCACATTTGCTATTCAAGCAGGTGGTTGGATGGAATTGGATCGCTTATATCTTCAGAACCGTTTATTATCAATGATTGGTGAACAAGAATTAGGCGAAGTAGACATACGGCCTGTGGCAACACCCGCCGCTGATTTGGCGGAACAATTGTGTCAAGTTGCGAGTGCCAACCAACTTGTAAAAACAGAGCAACAAAAAGAACAGTTCGTGGTGCAATTGATGGATTTGTTGACACCGCCACCTTCTGTGGTTAATGCTTTTTTTGCACAACATTATGCCAAAGAGCCACAAGAGGCTACCGAGTATTTTTACCAACTTTGTCAAAAAAACGGTACGGTCATTGAACAGGAAGAACCTGTTGTTTTTTCAACAGTCTATGGTGATTTTTTAGCAAATAAGGTCCACGGTGAGGCGCCAAAAGCAACGCTCTCTGCACAAAGCTATCCCCGCTGTGAATGGTGCATGGCAACAGAAGGCTACCAGGGAAGTCAGCAATTTCCTGCGACTACGAACCATCGAGTGATTCGAATGAACTTAGATGGCGAAAGCTGGGGGTTTTCCTTTGTAAAACAGGCACAATATCAGCAACAAGGTGTGATTGCGTTTGAAAAACATCAGGCAGCGAAACGTTCAATTAAGACTTTTCAGCAATTGTTGAAAATTGTTGAGGTCTTTCCTCATTATTTTGCTGGGATTGATGCTCACTTTGAACAAGATGAGCATGTCTATTATCAAACGGGTTTGCAACAATTTCCATTAGCCGAAGCGAGCATTTCAGAATATGTTGAGTTAGCTAACTATCCTTTAATCAACGCAGGAATGGTGAAATGGCCAGTTGCGACATTTCGCCTAGAGGGACCGAATGCGTCAGAAGTTGCCCAAGCCGCAAATGATATTTTTGAGCAATGGCAAATGCTAAAACTGCCAACGGATGAGATACAAATCGTTGCCCGACGAAAAGAACTTTTATATGTCATGGACTTAATTTTTAGTCGACCTCAAGCAAAGCCTTCGTTAACGTTAGCAGAAGTCCAAGGTTTAACGACTTGGAACAACCAGAAAACGCAGGCACTTGAAACTGTCGCTTCAGCGTATCAACAGCGATTAAAAGAAGCCAGTGCGTTTGCAGAAACAAGTGAAGGAAAAGCGGCTTTTTTAGCAATGGTTGCGCCAGTGACTCATTAAAAGAAAAAAGATGCCGAATGACTAAAAATCACGTATAATAGATAAGAATGAAAAATAAGGGAGGGTAAAAAATGGCTTATCAAGCACTTTATCGGGTCTGGCGTTCACAACGTTTCGATGACGTAGTAGGACAAAAAGCAATTACTCAGACACTGAAAAATGCGATAGTGCAAAAGAAAACATCTCATGCCTATTTATTTACTGGCCCTCGTGGTACAGGTAAAACCAGTGCCGCAAAAATTTTTGCTAAAGCGATTAACTGTAAACATAGTCAAGATGGTGAACCTTGTAATGTTTGTGAAACCTGTGTAGCCATTACGGAAGGTCGTTTAAATGATGTCATTGAAATTGATGCGGCGAGTAATAATGGCGTGGAAGAAATCCGTGATATTCGTGATAAAGCAAAGTATGCACCGACACAAGCCGAGTACAAAGTTTATATTATTGATGAAGTTCATATGCTATCAACAGGCGCGTTCAATGCACTTTTAAAAACCTTGGAAGAACCGCCACAAAATGTTATTTTTATCTTAGCAACGACTGAACCACACAAGATTCCGTTAACGATTATCTCACGGACGCAACGCTTTGATTTTAAGCGAATTAGTACGCAAGATATCGTCGATCATATGGCCCATATCATGCAGGAAATGGCTCTCGATTATGAGGAACAAGCCCTTTATGTGATTGGACGTGCTGCGGAAGGTGGGATGCGAGATGCCTTGAGTATCTTGGATCAAACGATTTCATTTAGTGATGAAAAAGTAACACTGGAAGATGCAATGCAAGTGACAGGCAGCCTAACCTATGAAATGATGGATCATTATATTCAGTGTTGTGTCGCCGGTGATGTTGAACGAGCATTAGAAGGCTTGGAAAGTATTTTAGGCGAAGGTAAAGAAGCGCGCCGTTTCTTAGAAGATTTGTTATTATATTGTCGAGATTTGCTGATGTATCAGCAAGCACCGAAGTTATTAGCAGAAAAAGCAGGAACTTTGACAGAAGCATTTAAGGAACTAGCTACACAAACACCTGCTGAAAAAATCTACCAACTAATCCAAATTTTAAGTGACACACAAAATGAGATCCGCTTTACCAACAATGCGAATATCTATCTGGAAGTAGCCACTGTCAAATTAGCTAAAACGGTGCAACCCAATAAACACAACACGCCAGAAACAGCTAATCAAGATGGTAGTGCAGAGGGAAATCCAGAATTAGCAGATTTACAAAATCAAATCGGGCAACTGAAGAAAGAACTGGCTGAATTAAAGAAACACGGTGTAACTGCCAAAGAAGCAGATGCGCCACGTCAACAAGCACGACCACAAGCGCCAAAAAGTTCGTTCCGTGTACCCACAGAACGCGTATATCAAGTCCTAAACGAAGCGACTAGAACACATTTAATGAATGTGAAAAATGTCTGGGAAGACTTACTACAAACATTATCTGTGACTCAACGAGCGATGCTCAAAGCTAGTGAACCTGTCGCAGCGAGTCCTAAGGGCATCGTGGTGGCATTTGACTATGAGATTGTTTGTGCTCGTGCAACAGACGATGAAGAGATGCAGTTAGCTTTCAATAATAATTTAAGCCGTTTGATGGACTATACACCAGAGATGGTCTGCATTACTAGAGAAAGCTGGCCAAAACTAAGACAAAGTTTTATTAACCAAAATCAGGGCAGTTTGAATCATTCTGAACCTGAAAATGAAATGGCTCGTCTAGCGGACGAACCGCCTGTAACAAATGAACATTCACAAGAAAATCCAGTAGTAGATGAAGCAATCGCTATGTTTGGTGAAGAGCTTGTCGAAGTACTAGATGATTAATACGAAGGAGTAGAGGAATTATGATGCGAGGAATGGGCAACATGCAAGGCATGATGAAACAAGTACAAAAAATGCAAAAAGAAATGGCCAAAGCGCAAGAAGCGCTAAATGAAAAAGAATTTATCGGTGAAGCAACCAATCAACTTGTGACAGCGACCTTTACTGGTGATCGCACAATGAAAGATTTGACCATTAAAGAAGACGTGGTTGATCCTGAAGACGTTGATATGTTACAAGATTTAGTCATTATGGCTGTCAACGATGCGTTAGTAAAAATTGAAAAAGAAACTGAAGCAACTTTAGGTAAATACACCAAAGGAATGCCAGGATTCTAAAAAATAAGACCAACGAAAGTATGAAAAACGTCATGCCAAAAAAATCGAACTTTTTGGGCATGACGTTTTTTCTATTTTTGTGGGAAAACTCTTTGGCAATTTTAGTAGTCGCTTCCAAAAAACTATGCTATACTAAAGCCAATTGAAGAGAAACATTTGGGGTGCTATTAGCTGAGATTATACCCATGGAACCTGAAACAGTTAGGACTGGCGCAGGGAAATGTCTTGAAATTTTGACCGATTATTGCACCCAACTACGTTTATTTGTGGTTGGGTTTTTCTGTCTTTTTCAGTCGCGCCTCCTTTTGCTTCTCGCAGAAAGGAGTTTTTTTACGTGGAAAAAAATCGAATCCACAGAGTTACGTTACTGGCTTTAATGATTGCGATGGACGTTGTATTATCGCCGTTAATGCGAATTGAGGGAATGGCCCCTATGTCCAGTGTCATGAACATTATTGCCGGAGTTTTATTAGGTCCTCTTTACGGAACGCTCATGGCACTTGTCTGCGGCTTAATCCGTATGACATTCTTAGGTATTCCGCCATTAGCGTTAACAGGTGCCGTCTTTGGCGCATTTTTTGCTGGTTTATTTTATCAATGGGGACAAAAATTAGGCTGGTCGATGCTAGGGGAAATTTTTGGTACAGGCATCATTGGCTCGTTATTGTCCTATCCTGTAATGGTTTGGTTTACTGGCAGTAAGCAGAATTTTTATTGGTTCATTTATACACCACGATTTATTGGTGCCACACTGATTGGTTCAGTGATTGCTTGGCTTGTCTTAGTAAAACTGAAAGAAACTCGAGTATTTAAACAAACACAGGAATTATTTTTGGGAGGGTACTTTTATGAAAACAAGCGTTAAGTTTGAAACGATTTTTCCACTAACAACGGCACCATTAATTCAGTGCATTACGAATGAAATTACGTGTGAGTCTATGGCGAATGCATTACTTTATATTGATGCTAAACCCATTATGGCAGATGATCCCCGGGAATTTCCGCAGTTGTTTCAGCAAACCAGTGCCTTGGTTTTGAATTTAGGCCATTTATCACAAGAACGAGAGCAGAGCTTGTTAGCAGCTAGTGATTATGCTCGGCAAGTGAATAAACCGACCGTAGTCGATTTAGTTGGTTATGGCGCTAGTGATATTCGTAATGAAGTCGGGGAAAAGCTGGTGCACAATCAGCCAACCGTTGTGAAAGGGAATCTTTCAGAAATGCGGACTTTTTGCCAGTTGGTGAGTCATGGCCGAGGAGTGGATGGCAGCCCTTTGGATCAAAGTGAAGAAGCAGTTGAGGAACTGATTCAGGCTTTACGTCAACAAACGAAAAAGTTTCCCCAGACGGTATTTTTAGCAACAGGGATTCAAGATGTCTTGGTTAGTCAAGAGCAAGTGATTGTCTTACAAAATGGCGTTCCTGAGTTGGATTGTTTCACTGGCACGGGCGATTTAGTCGGCGCATTAGTTGCCGCTTTATTAGGTGAAGGCAACGCGCCAATGACTGCGGCAGTAGCCGCAGTGAGCTATTTTAATCTTTGCGGAGAAAAAGCCCAGACTAAGAGCCAAGGGCTGGCCGATTTTCGTCAAAATACGTTAAATCAGTTATCTCTTTTAATGAAGGAGAAGGATTGGTTTGAGGCGGTGAAAGGACGAGTGCTATGAGAGAGCAATTGAAAGTTTATTTGGTGACAGGACGGTATGATTTTAGTGATACTGAATTTTTAAAACGAATTGAAACTGCTTGTCGCAGTGGAGTGACATTGGTCCAACTGCGCGAAAAGGAAGTGTCAACACGGCGCTTTTACGAATTAGCAGTGAAAGTTAAAGCGATAACAGATACGTATCAGATTCCGTTGATTATTAATGATCGTGTCGATATTTGCTTGGCAGTGGATGCGGCAGGTGTGCATATAGGGGATGATGAATTACCGGTTGCTCTTGTGCGAAAACTGGTTGGGTCCACAAAAATCGTAGGTGTTTCAGCCAAAACGGTGGCACGAGGAGTTGAAGCGGAAAACGAGGGCGCCGATTATTTAGGCGTGGGCGCAATTTTCCCCACAACGACTAAGGACAGTCCGTTAACTTCTTTGCAGACACTTTCTGAAATTGCCGCAGCAGTCACGATTCCTGTTGTAGCGATTGGTGGAATCAAAGAAGAGAATATAGAACAACTTATGGGAACGGGAGTGGCTGGTGTTTCACTGGTCAGTGAAATTATGCTGGCTGAACAGATAACCGAGAAAGTTCAAGGGTTGATGCGTGTAATGGAGCGAATGTTGGAGGCGAGAAAATGACCGAATATAATTTGACCCCACAAGTAGTCACGATTGCTGGTTCTGATTCTGGTGGGGGAGCTGGCATGCAAGCAGATTTAAAAACATTTCAAGCACGGCAGGCATTTGGCTTAAATATTGTCATTGCATTGACGGCACAAAATACGTATGGCGTGCAAGATAGCTTACCGATTCCTAGTTCATTTATTGATGCACAATTTCAATCACTGGCGGCTGATTTTAAAATTGGGGCAGCGAAAACGGGGATGTTAGCAGATAGTGAGCGTGTCGAAGCTGTTGTTCGCAATTTGCAGAAAGTTGATTTTGGTCCGTTGATTGTCGATCCTGTAATGGTGGCTAAAGGTGGACATCATTTGTTAGAAGCCGAGGCAGTTCAAACGATTAAAGAGCAACTGTTGCCATTAGCAACGGTCGTGACACCTAATTTACCAGAAGCGGAAGTTTTACTAGAGACGACCATCAAAACAGAACAAGAAATGCAGACCGCAGCAAAAAAATTACAGCAATTGGGCACAAAAAATATTATTATGAAAGGCGGACATAGCACAAATCAACAAGCGGCTGATTATGTGTTAATGGAAGACGGTTCGAGCTTTTGGCTAAGTGCACCACGAATTGTAACGAAAAATACTCATGGAACAGGAGATACTTTTTCAGCGTGTATCGCAGCCGAATTAGCAAAAGGCACGCCGTTAGAAGCGGCGATTGTGATTGGCAAACAGTTTATACAAGGGGCCATTAGCCAAGCAATCTCTGTTGGACATGGTCACGGACCTACTAATCATTGGGCCCAATTAACGCAAGATATTCAAGTTATTAAAGCATAAGAAGAGCCTGGGGAAAAATCTAAAATGATTTTTCCCCAGGCTTTAAATAGCTTAAAGTTCCCTCTTAATATAGTTTATAAACGTTTTGTTCACTAATCTTCACATTTTAAATAAATTTCTTGGCCTTGTTCTTGCAAATGAGCCACGTGGGATTCTCCCCAATTACATAAGTTATCTAAGACAGCAGAGAGGCTTTGACCATAATCGCTTAAATAATATTCGACTTTTGGTGGAACTTGGTTGTAAACTTTTCGCTCGATAATGTTGTCTTCTTCGAGTTCCCGTAATTGTTGTGTCAGCATTTTTTGACTAATGCCAGTAATGCCGCGTTTTAAATCGCTGGGGCGCATGGCACCGTGCCGTAAATTACACAGAATAATTGGCTTCCATTTGCCACCAATAACATCCATCGTTGCTTCGACACCAATCGCATATGTACGAGTTTCCAAAAAACATTCCTCCTTAATAGATTGATAATAAACAAAAGTTACTAAAAGGTACCTATGATACAAAAAAGTAGGTACTTATCAAAAATTCAATCTTAGTATATAGTAATTTTTGTTGAAATTCAAATGTTTTTTAGGAGGAAGAGAATGGAAAAGAAAATTTCACCAAATTTAACGCTCTTTGCATTAGCTATCAATGCTTTCGCAATCGGTTCAACAGAATTTATAAGTGTGGGTTTATTACCAATGATTGTTAAAAGTTTTCATATTAGTCTTTCCCAAGCAGGTTTGACTGTTTCTTTGTACGCTTTAGGTGTGACGATTGGGGCGCCGTTATTAACAATTTTGACAGGAAAATGGAATCGTCGCTCATTAATGCTGGGGATTATGCTTCTTTTCATTAGTGGGAATTTAATTGCTGCGTTTGCGCCAACGTTTATTATTTTATTGGTAGGGCGGATACTTTCTGCATTGGCGCATGGCATTTTCATGTCTGTTTCGACTGTCATCGCCGCAGATGTTGTGCCGCCATCACGTCGTGCCAGCGCCATTGCTATTATGTTTACGGGCTTAACGGTTGCAACAGTGACTGGTGTACCTTTAGGGACGTTTATTGGGCAACAAACAGCTTGGCATATGTCCTTTCTTTTTATAGCCAGTATTGGCTTGGTGGGACTGATTGCTAGTTATTTTTTAGTTCCCAAAAATTTACCGATACCAGGGAAGGTTGACTTAAAAGGAATCACGCGGATTTTTACGAACAAACCCCTCGTTTTATCTTTTCTAATTACTGCTTTTGGTTATGGTGGAACGTTTGCTGCATATACGTACTTGTCACCGTTATTGGAAAATTTAGGCTTTTCAGCCAACGCGGTAGTGATTATTTTAGTTGTTTATGGCGTAATGGTCGCAATTGGCAATACAGTAGGTGGTCACTGGGCAAATAAAAAACCCTTAGATTCGTTAGTAAAAATGTTTAGCTTATTAATTCTGTCCTTAGTCTTTTTATTTATTACTGTTTTAATGGATAACAGTCTTCTAGGCTTATTAGCAAGTTTGATGTTGGGTCTATTTGCCTTTATGAATGTACCTGGTTTACAACTATATGTTGTAGAATTAGCGGAAAAGTATGTTCCAGAAGATATCACTTTGGCCTCAGCTTTTAATATTGCAGCCTTTAATATTGGGATTACCGTTGGCTCAATGACAGGTGGGGTGGTCACAGATCATTTATCAGTAACATATACACCGATTTTTGGTGGTTTTATCGTGCTAATTGCTGTCTTGTTCGTACTTTATATTCGGAAGCAAGAAGCATAAAAAAACAACTATCTTTAGAAAACTAAAAAAAGCAGCTGGTCACTACGGAACGGACCAGCTGCTTTTTTTTAAGCTTTTTTGCGGAAATAATTCCAGCAAGCAATTAAAACAATTACTAATAAGGTTAACAAGAAAATCAGAGAAATGAGTGAGCCCGTTGTTGTCCCCAGAGCAAAATTATCTGCGTGGTCTTGAGCGATATTAATAATCGTCGCTACAATGGCCGTCGCAATAGCGCCAGAAAATTGTTGAAGTGTATTAAATAACGTATTGCCGTCGCCAAAATCTTTCTCCTCTAACAAGCTCATACCAGTCGTCATCATATTACTGTATGCAAAACCTAGACCAATCATATAGGTAACATGTCCAGCGACGAATCCTAATAAAACAGGCATCTCTAGTAAAATTGTTAAAGCTAGCCAACCGATTGTCGCCAAACTTAAGCCAAATAATATAGGTTTTTTAGCGCCGTATTGATCCAACACTCGTCCAGAAAGTGGTGCCAAAATGGCCCCAACTGTAGCACCTGGCAGCATGACTAGCCCAGCTACAAACGCATTTTTTCCAAGGACGATTTGAACAAAGTTTGGTAAGACAAAGGAAATACCTAACAATAAGAATTGACAAACTAAAAAGCCACATAAAAATAAAACGAAGGAGGGATTTTTTAAAATTGTCAAACGTACTAGTGGCTGTTCAGCGGTCGTTGCTCGTTTATAAAAAATAACAAAGCCAATAACGGCTGCCAGAAGTGAAAGCCAGCCAAACAATGTGCCAATTTTACTTAAAAACATCAACAAACCACTAAATAACAGGGCAATACCAATTAAACTAACCAAATCAAGAGTGGTGGTTTTTTTAACAGGTATTTCTGGAATAGCAGATAATCCCATAAACAAAGAAAGTAGTAAAACAGGAATTAAGAATAAAAAGATGGCGTGCCAAGATAGGGAAGATGTTAAGATTCCACCATACGTTGGACCAATGGCTGGAGCAATTGAAGTGGTCAATGTGCCTACCCCCATCATCGTTCCTCGTTTTTCCAGCGGGGTAAAGTTCAAAATAATATGAAACATCAGTGGCAAAGCAATCCCAGTGCTAGCCCCTTGGAAGAGTCGGCCTAATAACAAGATACTGAAAGATGGCGAATAGACATCAATCGCTAAACCAATCAAAAAGAAAAGATTCGCAACAATAAATAAGCGTCTTAACGAATAGGTTTTTAATAAATAATTGGATAAGGGCACCATGATAGAAATAACTAATAAATAAATCGTTGTCACCCACTGCACGGTACCGGTGGAAACACCAAATTCCTTTGTTAATGTCGGAAAGGTTACATTCATTGCTGTTTCAATTAATACGCCAGCAAAAGACATAATTCCTGTCGCTAAAACGGCAGGGAATAATCGTACGTTTTTTTGTTCCATTTAATCACCTCTATAGTTTTCATTTTTTCGTAAAAAAATAGAAGCAGTTTCTATAAGAATAGAAACCGCCTCTCTCTCGACACGCAACTTGCGTGTTATCTGTACGATTTGTTTACATGTTGCATTGTAAACAGTTTTTAGGCTATCGTCAAGCAGAAAATAATTAACGTTGCATGAAGAAACTAATAATTGCAAAAATAGCAATGTGAGCTGGATAGAAAATATAAAAGAAATTCCGCATGCCACGGCCTTTTTCACCATTATAAAGAACAATTGGAATCGCTGCTAAAATCATCATCCATTGGTGGTTCACCCCGAATAGTTCTTGGAAATTATAGCTGGCTGCTGAAATCAACGCAACAACGCCAATTGCTGAAATTTGTAACCACTTTTTGCCATGGAATAAATAAAAAGCTACGGCCAAGAGAACAAATAAAAACCCACCTTCTGTCATCATTAGTGATGGCACAATCAGATTGAAAATTTGGAAACCAATTAAGATAGCAGGGTTGCTTAATATGTCTGGAGAACTAAAAACAACGAGAGGTAGGGCACTGATTAATAAAGGCACAATAAACCAAAGAAGCCCTTTACCAATTTGTTTTTGTTTAAAATAGTCCATAGACTGCATGTAGACCGTACCTAAAAATAACGTCCCAAAAATATTATTGATAATTAAGCCACCTGTTGAAAAATACGCATTTAAAATGCCGTTCAGAATCCCCATAATCCAGAAGCCTAACAATAACCGGAACATGTATTTTCGCCGATTGCTTGTGTGAATGAAGCCTTCAGAACTTTCAAATAAGAAAATAGGTGCAGCAATTCGTCCAATCCATCCGAACCAACCAGGCACGCCTAAAAAACTAAAAAATTGCAATAGATGGTCAAAGACCATTGAAATAACCCCAATGACTTTCAAGTGAAAGCCAGTTAATGTTTTACCCATAGTATAAACGCCTCTCTTTCATAAAGAACAATATAACAAAGTCCAGAAAAACCAACCATTTATTTGCCTAACAGTTATCTTACAAAATTGTTTGATTTCTTCAGCTTTTGATGAAAGAAAAAAGTGCCAAGACTAGTTTTTATAATTATTCTATGCTATAGTAAAAGTACATTTTAATAAAAAACATTTGGGGTGCTGTTATGGCTGAGATGATACCCATTGAACCTGATGCAGTTAGTACTGTCGCAGGGAAATGCCGATTTACTTTGATTTTTCACGCACTCATTCTGTCCTAGGATGAGTGTGTTTTCTTTTATCAGGGTTTATTTAAGTCACTCCTTTTGCTTTTTGTTAAGAGAAAGGAGTTTTTTTATTGAAAAAATGGTCATTGCAACAAGTCGTCTTACTCGCTTTTTTAGCCTTTTTGTTTGGCGGTGTTTTTATGGGGGCAGGGTTCCTCTATGCGTTATTGAATGCTGCGCTGTTACCATTAGGACTGAGTCCATTTGCCAATGAGCTTTTATTTGGAATGTGGACCATGGTGGCACCAATTGCAGCGATGCTGATTCCACGAGCGGGAAGTGCTGTTTTGGCGGAAGTTTTAGCCGCTTTGGCAGAAATGCTTTATGGTTCGTATTTCGGACCTAGTGTATTAATTTCTGGTGTGATTCAAGGCCTAGGTAGTGAAAGTGGCTTTTTTGTGACACGCTACAAACGGTACGATACACTCACGTTATTTTATAGTGCGATTGGGACGACTATTTTTAGTTATGTGTATGAATACTTTAAGTTTGGTTATGGCAATTACGGTCTGGGGATGAACATTGCTTTAATTAGCGTTCGGTTCGTTTCCATTTGTTTCTTTGGTATTTTCTTAACGAAAGTTATTTTACGAATGTATCAGTCTGCGCAAGGGTTAGCTGTGAAGGCAAAATGAATAGTATCCAATTAAAAGCTGTATCCTTTTCACGAGAACAACCCTTGTTTGAAAAGACAAATTTAGCAATTCCTCAAGGAACGTTTTCCTTATTAATTGGCGATAGTGGTAGTGGAAAATCAACGCTCTTACGATTGATTGCCGGATTTGCTCCGCTTGATTACCAAGGAGAAATTTTGATTGAAGGAATAGAACGCCGACAATTATCAACTCGTGAAAAGGCGCAAAAAATTGGCATGCTGTTTCAAAATCCCAGTCAACAATTTACAATGAAAACCTTGGAACGAGAACTGATTTTTGCTTTAGAAAATTTAGGAATCTCGCCTGAAGAAATGAATCGAAAAATCCAAACAGCGCTTCAACTTGTTCAGACTCAAACCTTATTCACACGAGAATTAGCTACGTTATCTGGTGGTGAAAAACAAAAAGCGGCGTTGACAGTTCTGCTAGCAATGAACCCAGATATTCTTTTATTAGATGAACCTTTTGCAAGTATTGATCCAACCTCTCGAAAACAATTTATTCAAATATTAGCAAGACTCCATCAAGCAGGCAAAACGATTTTGGTGTGCGACCACGATTTCAGCGATTACGCTGATGTTGTGGACCAAGTCGTCACGTTGAAAAATGGCCAGTTTGAAAAGCAACCGTTGACGTTTATCAAAACAAAACCACAGACATTTCAGCTTACAACTTCTGTGGTAAAACAACCAATGCTCCAATTGAAAAATTTTCGTTTGTCTCAGGGAAAACGAGTGCTACTTGAAGAAAAAGAAGCGCTTTTGTTTAAAGGAATTACCACGTTGACGGGGCCAAATGGGGCGGGAAAATCCACCTTATTAAAAGCCATCGTTCAGAGACAAAAATATCAAGGAAAAATGTTCTTGGCAGGCCGCCGCTTGCGGGCTTCAAAAAAATTGTATCAACACATGACATTAGCGGTGCAACAAGCCAATCGTCAGTTTGTCACGTTGACTTTACGAGAAGAGCTTTTGTTTGGTCAGAACATGACAGCAGAAAAAAGAAGAAAACAAGAGGAAGCCTTAACTTTTTTAGGTTTAAAAGAAAAACTAGAGCACAGTGTTTTTCAACTAAGTGAAGGGCAAAAAAAGATGGTGCAATTAATTAGTTTGCTGAGCTTAGATTTGGACTGTTTACTTTTAGATGAACCTTTTGCTGGATTAGATGAGCGAGCATGCAATTATTTTGTTGAATGGATCAAAGAAAAAAGTGCGCAACAAGATTTTCTAATCGTCACGCATCGGCTAGAACCTCTCTCTGGCGTGAGCAATTACCGAATAGAATTGCTGCAGCAACAACTGATTATCTGGCAGGAGGGAACCACATGCAAATAAAGCAAACAAATGCAGCAATTTATGCTTCTTTGATTCTTATTTTGACCTTTGAATTATCTTTTTCTCAGTCAATTTTGGCAAATTTGGCGGTTTTTATGGGTTGTGTCATTTTTTTAATAGGCCAGCGAAAATCCCGCTTACTGCTTTGGTTATTTTTCTTGCCACTTTTACCAGCAATCGGGACGTTTTGGTCTATTTATTTGTATGGTACGAGTAGTCAACAAGCCTGGCTTTTGTTTAGTCGAACGTATGCCTTTGCCGGTTTAGGACTAGCTTTTGCTGTAGGCGTTGATTTTGAAGAATTATTGTTGTTATTGGAACAAAAGGGGCTAGCACCGAACTTTGTTTATGGAATTTTAGTGGTGGTTCACGCCTTACCGGAAGTGAAAAGAGAAATTAATGATTTAAAAGAAGCAAGCCTACTCCGTGGCAAAACGTTTCATTTTTGGTCGCCGATGCTTTATGTTAAAACACTGCTCGTTGCTGTTTCTTGGCGAGATAAATATACTGAAGCAATGTCTGCCCATGGCTATGAAGAAGGAGCCACCAGAAGTCGAAAAGAGCATTTTGTGTCAGCAAAAGTCAGTCTGGGGCTTGCTATTTTGATCATCATTTTTACCAATTTGTTTATTTTTCTAACGTAAAGGAGAAACCTATGACATTTACAGAACAAGCCAAAGATCAAGCGCAAGCTTCTTGGCAAGGAAGTTTTCAGCATCCTTTTATCACAGAGTTACATGAAGGAACCTTGAGTCCAACGATTTTTCGCTACTATTTAATTCAAGATCATTACTATTTAAAACACTTTAGTCAACTTTATCGCTTGATTGCGGCACAAACGCAACAACCTCGATTGAAAAAATTACTCTTAACAAATGCGGAAAATCTCGCGTTGGGCGAATTAGCTATTCGTGAAACTTTTTTTGAAGAACTAGCGATTACGGAAGAAGAAGTTGCAGCGACACCGATTGCACCAACCGCTTATCACTATGTTTCTCATATGTATCGCCAACTTATTGAAGGAACGCCTAAGACGGCCGCAGCAAGTATGTTGCCTTGTTCTTGGCTCTATCAAGAAATTGGTGCACAGTTAGTCAAACAACACTCACCAGAGCCACTGTACCAACGTTGGATTGAAACCTATGCTGGGGAGGAAGCGTACCAACACGTCCAAGAGGAACGCCAACTGTTAGACCAATTATATGAAGAAAGTTCACCACAAGAACAAGCAGCTATGATCACCGCTTTTGTTATCAGCAGTGAGATGGAATACGCTTTTTGGGAAATGGCCTATACACACGAAACCTGGATACAAAAAGAAGAGATGAACATGTGGTAAAATAAATTTATCAAAATAGGAGGATAAATTTATGAAAAGTGTTGGTATACTATTGTTCATTGTTGGCATTGGAAATTTTGTTTATCAAGGGATTTTGACCTTACGGAAACTGCGTAAAGAAGCAAATGAGGTACGCACAACGCATAGGTTTTGTTGCACGGCTTGTGGTGAAAAATATGAGTTGAGTACTGTGGAAACAAAGGAAAAAATCAAGTGGAGTATTCATATCCGCAAAGAGACGTTGAATACACAAAAAAGCTTGTACAAATTTATTTGTCCAATCTGTGGTGAAAAAAATTTTCAGGAACGATTGTATGATTTGAATATTACCAAATTGAAAGGTAGAATTCGGTATCAAGGTACAGAATTTCAGCTAAGAGAATTAGTTCTTTTTTTCTTGAAAGGTGTATTACCATTATTACTAGTACGTTATCTATTGCGATTTTTAATTTGAGCAAAATAAAAAAACTTCCATTTTGTCACAACAAAGTGGAAGTTTTTTTTGATTCTTTAAATAGCGGTTAAATATTGCTTTTTTGACAGGGCGTGATAAGATATTCAGTGACGCAAAATCTGTTATAACTCGTTTAGTAATAACAGAAACGCCTTGCTAAGAAAGGACTGTAGAAGCCTCATGAATTATCCAGAACCGATTGCAAAATTGATTGAAAGTTATATGAAATTACCAGGAATTGGTCAAAAAACAGCGACACGGCTTGCTTTTTATACAATTGATATGAAAGAAGAAGATGCTAATGCTTTTGCAAAAGCGCTAATTAGTGTCAAGAGAGATCTCCATTTCTGTAGTATTTGCGGAAATATTACTGAAGAAGATCCTTGTGAAATTTGCCAAGATAAAAATCGTGACCGTAGTATTATTTTAGTAGTGGAAGAACCAAAAGACGTTATGGCAATGGAAAAAATGCGTGAATATCAAGGTTTGTATCACGTACTCCACGGGGTGCTTTCACCGATGGAAGGAACAGGACCAGAAGATATTAATATTGCCTCTTTGATCAAACGATTGCACGATGATGAAGTGAAAGAGGTCATTATAGCAACCAACGCTACCACTGAAGGAGAAGCGACGGCGATGTATTTATCACGGCTCATTAAACCAGCCGGAATCACCGTTACTCGTTTGGCACACGGCTTGTCTGTCGGCAGCGATATTGAATATGCAGACGAAATAACCTTGCTAAAAGCAGTCGAAGGACGTCGAGAAATTTAAAAGAAACATCGTTGGAAAAAGAAGTTGAAATCGAAGTAGGTCGTTTCTGTGAGAAAATGTCGCAGTTCAAGCTTTCCCGTACTTCTTTTTCAGTTTCTTTTTTTCAGCGGATGCATCACTTTAAATAGGACATAAGGATTTCAATTAGACTGATAGAGCAAGATGAAGTATAATAGATACAAGTAAAAATTGATTGGAGTTTTCGCACGTGCAGGGTATTTTTATCACATTTGAAGGTCCAGATGGCGCTGGCAAAACCAGTGTTTTGAAGGAAGTTTCTGAAAGATTAGCTAAAGAGTCAAAACGAAAAATTGTCACTACAAGAGAACCAGGCGGCATACCGATTGCCGAAAAGATTCGAACAGTTATTTTAGATCCAAGAAATGACAGAATGGATGAGCGAACAGAAGCTTTACTTTACGCAGCTGCTCGTCGTCAACATTTAGTGGAAAAAATCTTGCCAGCTTTGGAAGCAGGTCATTTAGTCCTATGTGATCGTTTTGTTGACAGCTCATTAGCCTACCAAGGCGCTGGGCGTAGAATTGGGATTGCCCCCATTGCTTCAATTAATGCGTTTGCGACAGAAGGTGTCTCACCAGATTTTACAATTTATTTAGACGTTGACTCAGATACTGGCTTACGGCGGATTCAAGAAAATCGAACACAGCAAATTGATCGCTTAGATTCAGAAGGATTAGAATTTCATCAACGTGTTCGTCATGAATATTTGAAATTAGCAGAAGAAAATCCACAACGTATCAAAAAGATTGATGCACGGATGAGTTTAGAACTTGTCGTAGAAGCAACGTATCAGGCGATTATTGAACGTTATCCAGAAAACTTTTAATTATAGGAAGGTGTAGACCATGAAGATTATTTTAGCCATTGTACAAGACAAAGATAGTAACCGATTAGCCAACGAATTTATTGATGCCAATATTCGTGCTACAAAATTATCCTCAACAGGTGGATTCTTAAAAGCGGGAAACAGCACATTTATTATTGGGATTGATGATGAACGTGTCGACGAAACATTAGCTTTAATTAAAGAAACATGTCAATCAAGAAAACAATATGTTTCAACACCTGTGACTTTAGATATCACAATGGATGGCCAAATTCCTTATCCTGTGGAAGTTGAAGTAGGCGGCGCTACTTGCTTCGTCTTACCAGTTGAAGGATTCCATCAATATTAAGATGAATGAAGCACAACAGCTACAGCAAATGCAACCTTTGCTGTACAAGCAACTCCAAAAAAGTTTTGAGCATGGTCGTCTTGCCCATGCTTATCTTTTTGAAGGAGATACAGGAACTGGAAAACAAGAATTTGGCTTATGGATGGCGAAACATGTCTTTTGTACGAATTTAGTAAATCAACAGCCTTGTAACGAATGCCATAATTGTGTGCGGATTAATGAAAATGAACATCCAGATGTTTTAAGAATTGCGCCAGATGGGCAAACCATCAAAGTGAACCAAATCCGTGAATTAAAAGCGGAGTTTTCTAAAAGTGGGGTCGAGACTGCTAAAAAAGTTTTCTTAATTCAAGAAGCAGATAAAATGAGTACCGGCGCAGCCAATAGTCTCTTAAAATTTTTAGAAGAACCAGAAGGACAAATTTTAGCTATTTTAGAAACCACTTCGCTTTCTCGAATTTTACCAACGATTCAATCACGATGCCAAACCTTACATTTTCAACCATTAGTCAAAAAAACATTAATTGATCGCTTAATCAAACAGGGGATTGGTGAAAAGACTGCAACCCTTTTAGCTGAGCTGACAAATAGTTTTGAGAAAGCAGTTGAAATCTCTCAAGATGAATGGTTTAATGAAGCTAGGGAAATCATTTTGCAATGGTTTAATTATCTAAAAAGTAATGATTTACAGGCATTTATCTACGTTCAGAAGAAAATGGTCAAAGTATTTAAGGAAAAAGAACAACAAGCGCTTAGCTTTGACTTGCTCATGGTTTATTACCGTCAATTATTGGAAGAAAGTGTTGCGACACAGCAAGCCAAAAAAGTAACGGAAGAGCAGGCGGAACGGTTGGCGCTAATTTTGAAAGCACGCCAAAAATGGACTGCCAATGTTAGTTGGCAAAATGTTTGTGAACAATTAGTTATCCAAATGATTCACCCTAAATCATAAAGGAAAAAAGTGCCAAGTGGCATTCAGTTTCATAATATAGTAGGAACTTAGTTGTTTCAGCAAGTTCCTTAACCGATTGAAGCGACGTTCACTTGAACTAGATTAGGAGGAATAAAATGGTAGAAGTAGTAGGAGTTCGCTTCCGTGAAGCCGGTCATATCTATTATTTTGCTCCTGGAAAATCTGAGTATATTTATAATGAGAAAGTACTCGTTGAATCTCAACAGTCAAAACAATTAGCTACTGTTGCTATTCCTAAAAAAACAGTCGATTCAGACGATTTACCAGAGGACCTAAAACCCATTTTAAATAAAGCAACAGCCAATGATTTAGAAAAAGAACAAAAAAATTTGGCTGATGCAGAAGCTGCCAAAAGCATTGCCAATGAAAAAATTCGAGCTCATGACTTAAAAATGAAATTAGTGCGAGTAGAATATACCTTCGATCGTAGCAAAATGATTTTTTACTTTACGGCAGATGGGCGAATTGATTTTCGTGAATTAGTCAAAGACTTAGCGGCTATTTTCCGGACGCGAATTGAGTTACGTCAAATTGGTGTCCGAGATGAAGCGAAAATATTAGGTGGCATTGGCCCTTGTGGCAGACAACTATGTTGCTCAACATTTCTAGGAGATTTTATGCCAGTTTCAATCAAAATGGCTAAAGATCAAGGGTTATCTTTAAATCCTGTCAAAATTTCGGGATTATGTGGCCGCTTAATGTGTTGTTTGAAATATGAAAACGACGAATATGAAGCCGCTAAAAAAGAATTACCAGATTATGGAAAAGAAGTAATAACACCAGATGGCAAAGGCAAAGTCGTCGGGTTGAATCTATTAAGTCGGATTGTCAAAGTTCGTTTGCATGGTCGTGAAATCGCAGCGGATTATGATTACGAAGAAATCAAAGAAGCTACTGCGAAAGTTGCTGCTGAAAAAGGTGATCAAAATGGATAAACGTTCGCTCTATGATGGATTAAATTCGTTGGAAACTGATTTAGACAGTTCAGTGACACAATTAAGAGAAATTAAAGCAGCACTCCATGAGTTGGTAGAAAAAAATACCACGTTGGAAATCGAAAACCAACGCTTACGAGAGCATCTCCAAGAACTGAATAAGTTAGCAGGAAATACAACTGAAACTGAAAAACAAGAGCTATCAAAATCACGTATGAATTTGGAAAAACTTTATGAAGAGGGCTTCCATGTCTGCAATATTTTATATGGTTCAAGACGTGAAAATGATGAAGAATGTGCCTTTTGTCTTGATGTTATTTATGGGGAACGTACGCGTTAAGTCTAGTGGACACTGCAAATAAAAAGGAAAGGTTTGGTTTGACAGTCAATCGATTGTCAAATCAAACCTTTATCTATTTATAGAACGAAAAAGGAAAATGAGGGATGCGCTATGCAAAAACAGAAAAGTTTTGATAAGCAAACAACAAAAGGAAAATTGTATCTTGTCCCAACACCGATCGGCAATTTAGAAGATATGAGTATTCGTTGTTTAAACATATTGAAAGAAGCAACGGTGATTGCTAGTGAGGACACAAGAAACACACAAAAATTGCTAAATCATTTTGAGATTACAACACCACAAATTAGTTTACACGAACATAATTACAAAGAGCGAATTCCTCAACTGATTACACGATTGCTGAGTGGTGAAACGATTGCCCAAGTTAGCGATGCAGGTATGCCTTCAATTAGTGATCCTGGTCATGAATTGGTTACAGCATGTCTTGAAGAAGAACTGGCAGTGATTGCCTTGCCAGGACCTACGGCAGGAATGACCGCCTTGATTGCCTCGGGTCTTTTACCACAGCCATTTACGTTTTATGGTTTTTTACCAAGAAAGAAAAAGGAACAGAAAGACGTGTTATCAGCATTAAAAGAAGAACGGCCAACACAGATTTTTTATGAGTCCCCCTATCGGATTGCTAAAACGGTAGCAACGTTTGCTGAAGTCTATGGTCAAGAACGCCCTGCTGTGATTTGTCGAGAATTAACGAAACTTCACGAAGAGTATTTACGAGGTACCTTAGGAGAACTAACAGAATATTTAGCAGAAAATACGCTAAAAGGCGAGTGTTGTTTATTAGTTAGCGGATTTACTGGTGAGAAAGAGACAATAGCAGCAATGCCAGCTATTTCCCTCAAAGAACATGTACAAGTTTTAATGGAGGAAGAGGGACGGAGTTCCAAAGAGGCGATCAAAGAAGTGGCCAAATTGAGAAATGTAAAAAAACAAGAAGTATATAAAGAATATCATTCCATTTAAAAAAGGAGAGAAACATGAGTAATTTATTGCGAGCAGAAGGCGTGTCTTATCAAGTAAATGGTCGTAGCATTCTTTCTGATATTGATTTGTCATTTGAAACAGGTAGCAATACAACAATTGTTGGTCCTTCAGGTAGCGGGAAAAGTACATTTTTAAAAATTTTATCTTCATTATTAAGTCCTACAGAAGGCGAAATTTTTTATCAAGAAGCGCCAATTACTACAATGCCAATCGAAACATACCGCCAAAAGGTTTCTTATTGTTTTCAGCAGCCAACTTTATTTGGTGAAACCGTGTATGATAATTTATTATTTCCATTTACCGTCAGACAAGAAGCGTTTAATCAGGAAAAAGTCGTGGCATTACTCCAACAAGTGAAATTGCCCGCTGCTTATCTTGAAAAGAAAATAGCCGAACTCTCTGGTGGTGAGCGACAACGGGTTGCTTTGCTACGAAACATTATTTTTGTACCAGATGTTTTATTATTAGACGAAGTTACAACGGGATTAGATGAAGAAAGCAAACAGATTGTCAATCAATTGTTAAACCAATTAAACAAAGAGCAAGGAGTCACGCTGGTTCGTGTCACGCATGATACCGAAGAAATTCAGCAAGCACAGCAAGTGATTCGTATTGTAGCAGGAAAGGTGGCGCCGACAGATGGATTTAGCAGTTAATAATTTATCCTTATTTTTTTCAGCCATGCTAGTGATGGTCGCATTAATTATTAGTACTAAAGAAAAATTAGGTTTTACCAAAGATATTATTATTAGTGTGATTCGAGCAGTCATTCAATTAGTCGCAGTCGGTTATTTATTAAAATATGTTTTTCAAGTCAATAACCTGATTTTAACGCTCATCATGGTTTTGGTGATTGTTTCCAACGCAGCCTTTAATGCAAAAAAACGCAGCCAGCAATTACAAAAGGGCTTTTTGATTTCTTTCATTGCAATTGGTTGTAGTACAGGAATTACCATTGGTATTTTGATTTTTTCTGGTTCTATTAAATTTATTCCTTCTCAAATCATTCCTATCAGTGGGATGATTGCCAGCAATTCGATGGTGGCAATTGGTTTATGCTATCGCAATTTAGATACTCTTTTTCAAAACCAACGGCAAGCGGTAATGGAGAAACTAGCATTAGGTGCAACTATCAAACTTGCCTCTTTACCAATCATCCAACAAAGTGTGAAAACCGGGATGGCGCCGACGATTGATTCTGCCAAAACTGTCGGAATTGTTAGTTTGCCTGGGATGATGTCAGGCTTGATTTTTGCGGGCGTTGATCCGGTCCATGCGATAAAATATCAGATTATGGTGACTTTTATGTTGCTATCAGCAACAAGTATTGGTTCAGTGATTGCAACTTATCTTGCCTATAAAGGCTACTATAATCAACAAAAACAATTGGTTGTTTAATTAAAAAGCTGGAAATCTGTGTTTATAACTTCACGGATTTTCAGTTTTTTCTGGTTGAAATAAAGAAGTTTCAATTTGAAAAAGAACGGACGTTCGTATATAATGGAGGGAGGAGGCGAATCAAAATGATGAGCGAATTACGTTTTCCCTTAAAAAAAGATACGTCGAGAAAAATTATACATATAGATATGGACGCGTTTTTTGCTTCAGTTGAAGAACGAGATCATCCAGAGCTAGTAGGACATCCGTTAGTTATTGCGCGCCATCCAAGTGATACTGGGGGCAAAGGAGTGGTGACCACAGCGAATTATATTGCTCGACAGTATGGTATTCACTCGGCTATGAGTGCTCAAAAGGCGTATGAACTATGTCCAAGTGCCATTTTTAAGCCAGGTAATTATCAGAAATATAGTGAAATTTCTCAAGAAATCCGTGAAATTTTTCGCCGCTATACAGATGTGATTGAACCAGTATCTATTGACGAAGCGTATTTAGATGTAACTGAAAATAAGGTCAACAGTAAGTCGGCTATTAAAATTGCGAAAATGATTCAATATGATATTTGGCATGAATTGCAGTTAACTTGCTCGGCAGGTGTTAGTTACAATAAGTTTTTAGCCAAGTTAGCATCAGATTTTCAGAAACCAAAGGGCCTGACGGTTGTCTTACCAGAAGAGGCCGAAGATTTTTTGAAAGCATTACCGATTGAAGATTTCCACGGAATCGGCAAAAAAACAGTGCCTAAAATGCATGAACTAGGGATTTTTACTGGAGCAGATTTATACAAGCAAGATGAGATGACGTTGATTCGGTTATTCGGTAAAATGGGTTATTCATTGTATCGTAAAGTCCGCGGTATCCATGATGCGCCAGTTCAAGTGACTAGAGATCGTAAGTCGGTAGGGAAAGAACATACTTACGGCACCCCTTTAACGACGGAAGAGCAGGTTACGGCTCAATTGAGACAATTAGCAGCAGGGGTTGAGCGTGCGTTGCAACGAGTGCAAAAACATGGCAAAACAGTAGTCCTAAAAGTTCGTTATACTGACTATACGACGATTACGAAACGTGTGACATTACCTGAATATATTTCTAAAAAAGAAGAACTTTTCTATCAAGCGAATTTAATTTGGGAAGATATTTTAGGTTTAGAACAAGGAATCCGTTTATTAGGCATTACTTTAACGAATTTAGATCCACTAGCGTATGAAAACATTGTTTTACCTTTATGGGAAAAAAGTTAGCCCTTTAGACACATCCTCAAGAGATGGCTAAAGGGCTAACTTTTTTAAATTGATTTTTTGATTTGTTCATAAGACGTTTCGGCGTCATGACATTTTTCCCAAATAACAGCTTTGCCAGCAGCAAGTGATTTGGGTACATCAATAATCCGTTGATTACTACTGCCACGAAATTGTAAATTTAAATTACGTTTTGCCAGTTCAAAGCGCCCATCAACTAAAATGTCAATTGAATGGAGTAGTTCAAGCTTATCAGGCGTTTCTAAAAGTAGTTCTTCAAAGGTATACCCAGACCAAGACCAGATATCTTTGGCTGAGCCAAATGTTTCCCGCACACGTTTGACTACACTAAGACAAACATCTGTATTCAGAAAAGGTTCACCACCCAAAAGAGTCAAACCTTGGACATAGTCATGGGACAAATCTTCAATAATTTGATTCATTAAAGATTCTGTAAACGGCGTACCGTAATTGAAATTTTGGACAGCTTTGTTAAAACAACCTTCACAAGCAAAGAGACAGCCGCTCACATATAAACTATTGCGTACACCTTCGCCATCAACAAAGTTGAACGCTTTGTAATCGGCAATCTTTTTTTGGCTGTAGTCTTCGGTTTTCCATTCTTGTGGTTTCGGATTACGCATCAGCAAAACTTCTTTCTATAGAATAATCGAGTTTAATTTTTTAAATGTTTCACACGAGAGGAAATTTCTTTGTGACGACCGTGTACCATTGGGCGAGCTTGCGGGTTACCTAAATAACCACAAGTCCGTTTAACGACATCACAAGTCTTAGGATCATGATTGCCACATTCTGGACATTCAAAGCCACGTTCAGTTGGATGGAAGTCCCCTTCAAAACCACAGGCATAACAATGATCAATTGGCGTATTGGTTCCTAAATAGCCAACTTTGTCATAAGCGTAATCCCAGACAGCTTCAAGTGCTTTGGGATTTTGCTGTAACATGGGGTATTCACAGTAGTGGATAAAACCACCAGAACAATATTTTGGATAATCCTTTTCAAAATCAAGTTTTTCAAAAGGCGTTGGATTTTTGCGTACATCATAATGGAAACTATTTGTGTAATATTCTTTATCTGTAATATTTTCGACGATGCCAAATTTTTCAGTATCTAAACGGCAAAAACGGTCAGTCAAGCTTTCGCTCGGTGTAGAGTAGACACTAAAATGATAGCCGTATTCGTTGCCCCAGTTGTCGGCATTTTTTTTCAGTTCTTTTAAAATATCCAGTGTAAAGTTTTTGGCCTCTTGATTGTCCTCCCAAGCACCGCCGTAAAAGGCAGAAGCCACTTCATACAAGCCAATATAGCCAAGTGAAACCGTGGCACGTTTGTTTTTAAACAGTTCATCTACGGCATCCTGTGTAGCTAAACGTTTTCCAAATGCACCATACATGTATAAAATCGGTGCATTCGCTGGTTTAGCTTCTTTAACACGTTCAACCCGATAAACCAAAGCATCTTTAACGATTGCTAAACGTTCATTTAAAATTTGCCAGAACTTTTCTTGGCTTCCTTGCGCTTCTAAAGCGATTCTTGGTAAGTTCAAGGTCACAACGCCTAAATTCATTCGGCCAACATTTACTTCTTCACCTTGTTCGTCTTTCCAGCCTTGTAAAAAGGAACGACAGCCCATTGGTACCTTAAAACTACCTGTTAGTTCAACGATTTTATCATAGTTTAAAACATCAGGATACATGCGTTTCGTTGCGCATTCCAGTGCCAGTTGTTTAATATCGTAGTTTGGATCAGTAGGTTGCGCATTGACGCCGCGTTTAATTGTGAAAATCAGTTTTGGGAAAATAGCTGTTCGTTTTTCAATCCCTAAACCATTAATTCGGATTTGTAAAATCGCCCGTTGAATTTCTCGCTCAAACCAGTTGGTACCTAAACCAAATCCCAGAGAAGTAAAAGGGGTTTGTCCATTGGAAGTAAATAAAGTATTAATTTCATACTCAAGACTTTGCATGGCATCAAAAATATCTTTTTTCGTTTTCTTCCGAGCGAATGCTTTTTGGCGTTCTTCTCCTTCAATCCATTCTTGCGCATCTGCTAAATGTTTTTCATAATTACGTTCTGCAAAAGGCGCTAATAATTCATCAATCCGATCGGCAGAGCATCCACCATATTGACTGGAAGCTACATTGGCAATAATTTGAGAAATTTGTGCAGTGGCCGTTTGAATTGATTTTGGTGATTCGACATCAGCGTTCCCAATTTTAAAGCCATTGTTTAGCATGCCTTTAAAATCAATTAAACAGCAGTTTGTCATGGGCGTATATGGATGATAATCTAAATCGTGGTAATGAATGTCGCCTTTTTGATGGGCATTAGCCACGTGTGAAGGCAACATCTTTAAACCAATTGATTTTCCAACAATCCCAGCGGTTAGATCACGTTGCGTATTAAAAACGTCACTGTCTTTGTTGGCATTTTCGTTCACGACAGTCTGATCTTTATTAATTAATTTGCCGATAGATACATTAATATCAGTTGCTTTACTACGCTCAAAATCACGTTGGGTTCTGTAATGAATGTATTCTTCGGCTAAGGCATATTCGTTGTTGGATAGCAGAGTATGTTCCACAATATTTTGAATTTCATAAATTTTTACGTTATTGGTAAAACGTTCGTTAATTTCTCGATTGACATCGGCAACAATCGATTGGACTTTTTGATGTGTCAAAGGAGTGACTTGGTCATGTATTTTTTGTTCAGCTTTGATCAAAGCGTCGTATATTTTTTGATCATCGAAAGTCACTAAACGACCATCTCGTTTGACGACTTTAATTGTTGAGAGATTAACATCCTCGGCTTTTTCATCAGTAATCTTCATCATTTTATCCAGCTCCTTATATCTCGTTAGTAACTATCCTAATACAAAGGTCGGCTAAATTCAATCGATATATTGCGTATTTTTAGTAAAATATCACTAGACAAACACTATATATTGTGCTTGCACTGTTTTGAAAAAATATGAAAACAAATGAAGAAAAGGATTGAGCAAATTTTTTTGCGTGAAAAAAATTCTTTGTCCAAATTAAAAAACAGCAAAGATTTTTTTGCCAAATTGCTAAAAGCAACACTAAAAAATAACAATTATTAAATAATAATTGTTTGCGGATTTATTCACGAAATGCCAATTATTCTTTGACTACCGAACGATATTGTAAGATAAAACGATGTTCATTCAGATTTTTTCTTGGTAAAATAAGAGTAATAACAAAACGTTGGAGCGAGAAAAATGAAAAAAATTGTAGAAGTAAACCATGTCAGCAAGACATATGGTCGTTTAAATAATAAAACAGAAGTATTAGATAATATTTCGTTTACCGTTGATGAAGGCGAATTTGTGGGGATTATGGGTCCCAGTGGTGCTGGGAAATCGACACTGTTGAATGTCTTATCCTCGATTATTTTGCCAACCGCAGGAATCGTGCGCATCGCCGGACAAGATATTTTAAAAATGCGAGATAATCAATTAAGTGATTTTCGAAGAAACGAAATGGGGTTTATTTTTCAATCGTTTAACCTAATTGATACGTTAAATGTGAAGGACAATATTCTGTTGCCTTTAGCTGTAGAAAAAGTTTCATTAGAAGAAATGGATAAACGTTTGTTACATGTGACTTCGATTTTGGGGATTCAGGAGCTTTTATCTGCTTATCCACCAGAGATTTCTGTGGGACAAAAACAACGAGTAGCAGCTGCTCGTGCTTTGATTACGAACCCTAAAATTATTTTTGCAGATGAACCAACTGGCTCGCTGGATTCAAAATCAGCAACAGAATTGTTGAAATATTTAGCTGAAATTAATCTACATGATGATGCCACAATTTTGATGGTGACACATGACCCGTACACGGCCAGTTTTTGCAATCGCATCTTGTTCATTAAAGACGGTGCGATTTTCTCAGAAGTTGTTCGTCAAGGATCACGTAAGGAATTTTTTAATCGTGTGATAGATATGCAAGCAACGATTGGTGGAGGCGGGCGCGCAAATGATTTTTAAACTATCATTAAAAAATTTAAAAGCTCATGTACCTAATTATCTGGTTTATTACATTAGTATGACTTTTGCAGCGGTCGTTTATTATTGTTTCCGTGCGATTGCTTACAACCAGCCTCTTGTCGCAGGTGCAGGCCGTGATATCGAAATTAAGCGATCTTTCGGACTCGGTAGTACCTTAGTCACCATTATTATTTTGGGCTTTATGTTGGCAGCAAATCGTTTTTTTATAGGAAAACGTAGCCAAGAAATTGGCTTGTATCGATTAATTGGCTTGAGAAAGAGCCAAGTTTCACTAATTTTTTTAGTAGAAAATTTAGTTTTAGGCTTTGTTTCACTAATTAATGGAATTATTTTAGGAGTGATTTTCACCAAGTTGTTTTCAATGATTTTAGCCAAAGTTATGTTTTTAGAAGTCCCCAGTTTCTTCTATATTTCTTGGCGTTCCGTTATTGAAACCGGTGTAGCTTTTGCATTTATGATTTTGATTGTCTGCTTAAGAAGTATTTGGATGATTTATCGTTATCCATTGTCGCAGCTTATGCACCAAGAAAAAATTGGTCAAATTAATTATAGTCGTTTAACGAAACGGCGGCAGTTTCTAGGTATTTTAGGACCTATTTGTTTACTGGCTGGTTATTTTATTGCGTTTGATTTTCGGAATTTAGCGACAGGTATTGTGTATAAACAATTAAATGATTCATTGGATATCTCGATTCCGATGATTATTACATTGACGCCTTTTATCATTTTGGGTCTCTGTGTGGTGGGAACTTATTTATTTTTCCGTTATACCATGTATTTTATCATTCGCTTATTTAATCATAGAAAAAAATGGTATTACCAAGATTTACGCATGATTACTTTAGGCAATGCTAAACGCTACTTATTTAAAAGTAGCAAAACACTCACTGGTTTGACCTTATTAATTGCGACAGCCTTGAGTGGGATTGGCGTGATGGTTTTTGTGTATACGATTAGTATGCACACGGTCAACAGTGATGGCCCCGTGGACTTTTTAGTTTCACAGGAAAGCTATCCTAAATTGAAGAAAGTTCTCGATGAAGCGAAGGACACCAAAATAAAAAATGAAGTGACACTTTCTTATAAAATTACTGGAATTGAACGAAGTTTGCGAATTGGTCAAGCGCAAGAGGAACAAGAAACGATTGAAGCAGTTAATGTTTTATCCTTCTCAAATTACCGCAACTATCAAAAAATTAATCCTTATTTAAACGATTTACATTTAAAAAATGACCAAAGTGTTATCTATATGGATAGCTTTACCAATATTTTAAGTGGTATGTCTCGTTATGAATCGAAACTGCAATTTGTTGAAGGAGAGAAGGCACAACTGCAACAAGTGCTGCCTAACTATCTAGGCAATTTTTTATTGCAATATTCCTTACCAACGATTGTCGTTTCCGATGCCCTTTATCAGAAAGTGACAAAAAATTCCATTCAGTATCAGATTAACGCCGTAAATGTTGACACGAAAAGCCGTGAAAAACTTTATGAAGCCGTAAATAAACAGATTGCCACAGAATGGCAAGCGCCAATTTTGTATAAGTATGAAAAAAATAACCAGCAGTTGAGTGGTTTTGCCAAACAAATGCCTAACGAAGAGGCAAAGAATACGCAAGATGATGTCACAGAAACTTGGCGGCTAAATATGAATGATCGCTACGCCTCTTTACGCTATGAACGAAAAATTAACGGCTTGACTTTATATGTCTCCATGTTTGTGGCAATTTTAGCGTTGTTTATTACGGGCAGTATTTTGATGTTACGACAACTGTTTTCAGCTGTAAGTGAGCGTCAAGATTACGTGACTTTAAAACGGATGGGTGTTTCTAGTAAAGCGATAACTAAGCAAATTTATCGACAGAATAGTTTGATTTTCTTTCCGCCGATGGTCATTGGGATTTTGCATACCACCTTTGCCATTTATTTGCTAAGCCAATTTATTAAGAGTCCAGGATATTTGTTAGTATATCTTTCTTGTGGAATCTTAATAATTGTTTATCTAATTTTTTATATTTTAACGTCTGCCATTTATGCGCGGATGATTCGACACATCCATTTTTAAAAAACTGTAAAAGCCGTTGTGAAGCGGTTTTTACAGTTTCTTTATGCGAAAAAATTATGAGAGTTCCCTTTATGAAAATCATGAAAATTTAAGAAGTGACGAAATTGTTAGTTTTTTTATTAAATTGTAAGAAATTTCAATGGACTTTGCTGAAATATAGCATAAAATAATGGATAGCGATTAACCTTAGGAGGTGAATGATAATGAAAACAACTTTTCAGAAAATTCTCAATAACGAAAGTCTTAAATTCATCGGTAAAACGTTATTTTATTCTTTCATTGTCATTGCATTAATTTATCTTTATCATTACAAGAATATCAATGGAGGAACCTTCATTTATAACGAGTTTTAAGGAGGCGGCTATATATGGAAAAAGTAATTAATATGATTCAAACGATTGATGAATGGGCACGTAAAGAACCCCAACGTCCTGTTTATTTAACCGAAGAAAAAGTCTCTACGTATGGAGAGTTAAAAGAAAAGTCAGACAATCTAGCCGCTTATTTAGCTGAGCTGAAAACGGACAAGTCAGCGATTGTCGTATATGGAGAATTAGATTTTGAAATGATTGTGAGTTTTTTAGGCGCATCGAAAGCTGGTTTTAGCTATATCCCCATTGATGCACATACACCAAAAGAACGCATTGAACTAATTCTAAACGTAGCCAAACCAACCGCAGTGATTGCTGTGCATGAATGGCCTGAATTAGCCACCGAAGTGCCAGTAATTACGGCGGAAGAATTAACAGAAATGATGATGCATGCACCCCGATATGCGCCTGAGTTGACGCCTGTCACAGGAGCAAGTAATTACTATATCATTTTCACTTCAGGGACAACTGGCGTACCAAAGGGTGTGCAAATCAGCCATGATAATTTAGTTAGCTTTACGAATTGGTTGTTGCAAGATTTTGGTTTAGAAGAAGGGGCCCGCTTTTTAGCACAGGCACCTTATTCGTTTGATTTATCGGTGATGTCTATTTATCCCGCATTGGCGTTAGGCGGCTCATTAACTCCGTTACCCAATGAAATCATTAACGATTTTAAACAATTATTTACGCGTTTGCCACAATTAACAATCGACGTCTGGGTTTCAACACCGTCCTTTATTGAATTGTGTCTAATGGAACCAAGCTTCGATGGTGAACATCTACCAGCACTGTGCACGTTTTTATTCTGTGGAGAAGAATTACCAAAACCAACGGCTGAAAAATTAGCCGCTCGTTTCCCAACTGCGCATATTTATAATACGTATGGGCCGACAGAAGCGACTGTAGCGATTAGTGCCATTGAAATCACTCAAGAAGTTTTAAAAAGTGTCCAACGTTTACCAATCGGGTATGTGAAAGAGGATACGCAAATTTATATTATGGAAGGCATGTCAAAATTACCTGCAGGTGAAATTGGTGAAATCGTCATTGCTGGACCAAGTGTTTCCAAAGGCTATCTAAATAATCCTGCGAAAACAGCTGAAGCTTTTTTCCAATTAGATGGCGTACCAGCTTATCGCACAGGCGATGCTGGAAAGTTAGTCGATAACCTATTGCAGTATGAGGGACGCTTAGATTTTCAAATTAAATTGCATGGCTACCGCATTGAGTTAGAAGAAGTGGATCATCACTTAACGAATGTTTCCTACGTGAAACAAGCAGTCGTTGTGCCGAAATATCAAGGAAATAAAGTCCAACAATTAATTGCCTATGTCGTTCCGCAAGCACATGAATTTTCAAGTGATTTTCAATTAACTAAGGCAATTAAACAAGAATTAGCCACGTTGACAATGGACTATATGATTCCACAAAAATTTGTATATGTTGAACAATTACCTTTGACAAGTAATGGCAAAATTGATCGGAAAGGGTTGATGAATGAGGTGAATGCCACATGATGAATTTTCCTCATATGATTCCCTATAATGCACCGTATTACTTTGTTCTGCTAATTGCGGCCTTGTTGCCGATGATTTTAACTTTAGCCATTAAAGGGACACGTTGGCCTTGGTACCAAACACTCGTGACACTGGTCTTTCTATATATCAGTTTTGGTGGCGAATTTTGGCAACAAGGAGTCGCTCTGATTGTATATGTTATTTATCAAACGTTACTAACGTGGGGCTATGCGGCTTATCGAAAAAATAAAAATGCAGGTTGGGTCTTTTATCTGGCTGTCTTTTTAGCTATATTACCGCTTGTTTGGGTGAAAGTTTCTCCCTTCATGACAGGCAAAACAACCTTACTTGGCTTTTTAGGGATTTCTTATTTAACCTTTAAAGCGGTCCAAGTGGTCATGGATTTACGGGATGGCGTAATGAAAGAATATCATCCGTTTCGTTACATTCAGTTTCTCTTGTTTTTCCCGACTATTTCTTCAGGACCCATCGATCGTTATCGGCGCTTTGAAAAAGATTTGAAAAACCCGCCGAGTGCGGAGAAATATTTAGACTTTTTAGAAAAAGGAATTTTTTATTTATTTCTAGGATTTTTATATAAGTTTATTATCAGTCATTATCTTGGTGGTGTCTTTTTACCACATGTGGAAAAAATGGCCTTGGCACAAGGTGGTTTATCTTGGTGGACAGTCGGCTATATGTATAATTACAGTTTGTATCTATTCTTTGATTTCGCAGGCTATAGTTTACTGGCCGTTGGCACAAGTTATTTAATGGGCTATGATACACCAATGAACTTTAACAAACCGTTCCTAAGTTGGAATATTAAAGAATTCTGGAATCGTTGGCACATGACCTTATCTTTTTGGTTCCGTGATTACATTTACATGCGCTTAATGTTTTTCTTAATGAAAAAGAAAGTCTTTAAAAGTCGGATTGTGACTTCTAATATTGGTTACTTTGCGTTGTTCTTAATCATGGGCATTTGGCATGGATTAACGTGGTTCTACATCGCTTATGGGCTCTACCATGCAACACTAATTTGTGTAACAGATGCTTGGCTACGTTTTAAGAAAAAACATAAAGACAAGATACCATCAAACAAATTTACACATGCATTTGCAGTCTTTTTAACTTTCCAAGCGGTTTGTGTCAGCTTCCTGATTTTCTCAGGATTTTTAGACAAACTATGGTTTAAATAAACAAAAATAAAAATATAAAGGGGCAATTTACAATGAACATTCAAGAAACAGTATTAAACATTTTAGAAGATATTACAGGAACAGACGAAGTTGTGAACAATCAAGACATTCAATTATTTGAAGAAGGATTATTGGACTCTTTAGCAACGGTTCAATTATTAGTAGAAATTGAAGGACAATTAGGAATCCAAGTTCCTGTATCAGACTTTGACCGTGAAGTATGGGGAACACCAAAACAAATCATTCAACAAGTGGAAGCTTTACAATAATGTCTAGAAAAAAACGACTAATCAGAATCTTAGGTCCAGTGCTTTGTTCAGCGGTCTTGGTTGCAGTGTTCTTTTTTGCACCGTTCAGAATCAATTTAACTTCCGAAAAAACGTTGAAGGAAGCATCAACGTCAATGGCACCGAACGTTTTAAAAGGCAATGTGATTAAAAACAAAGCAGTGGCTTCTGGTAAATATGTTCCTTTTTTTGGCTCTTCTGAATTAAGTCGATTTAGTGCTTTCCACCCTAGTGTGCTCTCTGAAAAGTATCAACGGAACTACCGACCGTTTTTACTAGGAGAAGCGGGCACACAGTCATTAACCCAAGCAATGGTCATTCATTCGATGGGCGATGCGATTGCCAATAAGAAAGCGGTCTTTATTTTATCTCCGCAATGGTTTGTCAAAAAGGGTGTACCTAATGATAGTTTTGGTGCACACTATTCACAATTACAAACCTATCAATGGTTAGCTAATTTAACCGAATTAACCAGCGGTGACCAATATCTAGCACAACGTTTGACCAAATTTCCAGTTGTTCAAAAAGACAAAGTCTTAATGGAAACTTTGGCAAATCTGCAGGCAGGGCAACTTCCCCAACGCTCTCAACGAGATTATTTTATAATGAATCTCCGTTTCTTGAATCGTGAAGATGAATTGTTTAGCCAAATTGGCATGGTTAGCAGAGAACCAATTGTTGAAAAAGATATGAAACAATTACCTGCTACGTATAATTTTAATGAATTAGATCAGCTAGCTGGAAAAATTGCGGCAAAAGCCATTAATAATAATAAGTTTGAAATTAGTAACGGTTTTTATCGCCAACGGATTAAACCAGTTTTACCGAAATTAGCTCATTCACAAAAGAAATGGGATTACCGTTTTTCTCCAGAATATGGTGATTTCCAAGCTGCGTTAGAACAGTTAGCAGAAAAAAATGTCGATGTTTTATTTGTAATCCCACCTGTTAACAAACGTTGGTCGGACTATACGGGCTTGTCACAAGATATGTTGCAACAAGTAGCACGCAAGCTGAAATATCAACTTCAAGAGCAAGGCTTTACTAACATTGCTGACTTCTCAACATGTAGTAATGAACGCTACTTTATGGCGGACACGATTCATTTAGGTTGGCGTGGTTGGCTCGCTGTTGATCGTCAAGTAGATGAATTTATGAAACAACCTGCGCCTAAAAAGTTAGCGTATCAAATTGATGATCGTTTTTATCAGACAGATTGGCAACAACAAAATCCATTGGTCTTACCTCAATTTTAAGAAGGCAAGATGGATCAAGTACCAATTATCTGAAGCGGACTAGAAACGCTTCGTAACAATGAAAATAGCCTGTACCTGCCGTTGAATAACGAGCGTGCAGGCTGTTTTTTCGTTTATTTTTAGTGGAGAACGTTGCTCAATTTATTTTTTGTAAGTATTTTTTTAGTTCGTGGTATAATGGATAAAATTGGTTTTTGAGGGGAGTTATTTTTATGGATGCAAAAGAAGAAAAAATGTTAATTGATTTAACAAGTGCTAAAGGGATTGCTGGGAATGAAGACGAAGTACGTTCGTTATTTAAAAAGTATGCAGCACCGTATGCGGATAAATTTTTATATGATGGCCTTGGCAGTATTATTGCAAAAAATGTTGGTGATAAAGAAGGACCAAAAGTCTACATTTCTGGGCATATGGATGAAGTCGGTTTCATGGTTACCCAAATCACAGAAAAAGGCTTTTTAAAATTTCAAACTGTTGGTGGTTGGTGGGGGCAAGTGATGTTGGCCCAACAAGTTCAGATTAAAACCACGACTGGTAAGGTTTACCATGGTGTCATTGGGTCTAAACCACCGCATGTGTTAACAGCGGAAGTTCGTAACAAACCCTATGAGATTGCAGATATGTTTATTGATATTGGTGCAAGTAGCGATCAACAAGTTGCAGAATGGGGGATTCATCCAGGAGATATGGTGACACCATATATTGACTATCGTCGCATGAATGATACAAAATTTTTATTGGCAAAAGCGTGGGATAACCGAATTGGTACGGCCGTTTCATTAAAAGTTTTAGAAAATTTAGCGACAGAAGGGCACCCCAATATTTTATTTGCAGGCAGTGATGTGCAAGAAGAAGTCGGGCTACGCGGTGCGCAAACAAGTACGCATCTTGTGAATCCAGACATAGCGTTTGCTTTAGACACAGGAACAGCTGGTGACACACCAGGAATGACACCTAAAGAAGCCGACTCTGTTTTAGGTGAAGGGCCACAAATTTTGATTTATGATGCATCAATGATTCCGCATAAAAAATTACGTGATTTTGTTATTCAAGTGGCGGAAGAAAATAACATTCCCTTCCAATATACAGTGATTACAGGGGGAGGTACGGATGCTGGACGTATGCATTTAACACGCAACGGGATTCCATCATTAGCCATCACGGTGCCTGTTAGATATCTGCATTCACATACCTCAGTTATTCATGAAGATGATTATTTCAACACAGTCAAATTAGTCACAGAAGTGGTGAAACGTCTAGATAAAGAAACAGTCGCTAAATTGACTAGTTATTAGTTTCAGAAAGGATGGAATGAATGAAAAGTTTAGTAACAAATTCGCAACATCGTGCCAATGCTCGCAGAGCCCTTGATGGGCAATGGGGGATCATGGCTTGGTTAACTTTCTTAGGAGTGGTTTTACAGAGCTTCTTAACATCGATTGTGCAAAATTTATTTTCTGGTGAAAATCAAGTTTTTCAAAGTAGTTTTGCCGCAGTATTACTGCAAATTTTTGTTTTATTCGCGTTAAGTTATGCGCTATATTACGCAGCCTTGAAGGTGTTGCGTGGTGAAAAGGTGCGGGTCAATATTTTAATGAGTGTTTTTCAAGGAAAATATTATGGTCCGCTATTTGTGGTCAACCTACTTCAAAAAGTACTTGAACGTGTAATAGGTTTGTTATTTTTGTTACCAATTTTATTTGGGGCAGGGACAACCTTGTATTTCAAATTGATGTTTAATACAGTTACACCAGAGGAAATCCAAGCCTTTTTCTTAAATGATTTTTCCTTTTTCCTAGCATTTGGCGTTGCCACTATCTTGATCTTTTTAATTGGTTTATTTGTGAGTGGCGTTTTTCAATTTGCTGTGTGGCTACGTTTTGATAATCCAGAACTGCCAATTATGATGGCATTGAAACAGGCGTTATATTTAATGAAAAATCGTTTTTGGCAATATTTATGTTTACAATTTTCTTTTATTGGTTGGTATATTGTGGGCTTTTTAGCTATTGGTATCGGTCTATTATGGGTGATTCCTTATAACTATGTAGCGTTAGCTAGTTTTTATCAAACTGCCTTAGAAGAAAAAGGTTTAGCCGAAGAATAAAATAGAAGCTTGAATCCTTCGTTATCTCGACAAAGGGTTCAGGTTTTTTCTTTGGTCTTTTTGTGAAAATTTAAGCGTTTTAACCTCGTTTTTCCGTTATTTTATGGTAACATGGAAGTATCGTATTGAAGGAGGTTGTCCACACATGAAATTGACTGTCTTAGGCTGTTTAGGTGCTTATCCATACAAAGGAGAAGGAACGAGTTCCTATTTGTTAGAATCTGAAGGCTTTCATTTGCTTATTGATGCAGGCAGTACGACATTAGTGCGTTTAGAAAACTATCTAGATCCATTGAAATTAGATGCTGTCATTCTGTCGCATTACCATCATGACCATATCGCAGATTTAGGTGTTTTACAATATTATCGTCAGCTTTATCCAACGCTGGAACCGACACCTATTTTGCCAATATATGGCCATACACAAGATCAAATGCATTTCAAAGAACTAACGCTTCCTAACGTTTCCGAAGGGAAAGAGTATTTTGAAGCAGAAGAGTTGGCAGTAGGACCATTTTTAATTACTTTCATGGAAACGATTCATCCTGTCACTTGTTACGCGATGCGGATTGTTGAAAAAGCGACTGGCAAAGTCTTTGTCTTTACAGGAGACTCTGGTTACTTAGCAAGTTTTGAAGACTTTGCAAAAGACGCTGATTTATTCTTAGCGGATACGTACTTATTTGAAGGTAATGAACGACATCATGCACATTTTACGTCAAGAGAAGCGGGTGAAATTGCCAAAGCAGCACAAGTCAAACAATTGATGTTGACCCATTTACCACAACATGGGTCATTGGAACAACTACGGGAAGAAGCGCAAAACTATGCTGGAACGGAAATTCCAGTGACATTAGCCCAACCAGATTTAACAGTTGAGATTTAAAAAAGTAACTATACCAAGGGAGAGAACCGATTGTGATTTTTGTACCGAATGAAAATAATGACCCACGAGTGAACTTAGCAATTGAAACATATTTGTTAACAGAAATGCCTTTAGATGAGCCCATTCTTTTATTTTACATTAACGAGCCGTCAATCATTATTGGCCGTAACCAAAATACAATTGAAGAAATTAACAAAGAATATGTAGATGAGCACGGCATTCATGTTGTTCGTCGCTTAAGTGGCGGCGGCGCCGTTTATCATGATCATGGTAATTTGAATTTTAGTTTTATTATGCCAGATGACGGCAACTCTTTCCGTGATTTTGCGAAAGTTACCCAACCAATTATTCAAGCATTGCACGACTTAGGCGTTGAAGGTGCCGAATTAAAAGGGCGCAATGACCTAGTGATTAATGATATGAAGTTTTCAGGAAATGCGATGTACGCTACCAACGGCCGCATGTTTGCACATGGAACCTTAATGTTTGATAGTGATATTGATGAAGTTGTAAATACATTGAAAGTACGGAAAGATAAAATCGAATCTAAAGGTATCAAGTCTGTTCGTTCACGGGTAACAAACATTAAACCATTTTTATCTGAAGATAAACAAGAGATGACAACGGAAGAATTCCGCCAAGAAATTCTTTTGAAAATTTTCGGCGTAGATTCGATCGACCAAGTTAAAACGTATGAATTAACTGATCAAGACTGGGCGGCTATTAACAAAATTTCAGAGCAATACTATCGCAATTGGGATTGGAATTATGGTAAATCACCTGCATTTAACTTAGAACGTCGCCATCGTTTTCCAATTGGTTCAATTGAAATGAAAATGAATGTGGCGGATGGTGCCATTCAAGAAATTAAAATCTTTGGGGACTTCTTTGGGCTTGGTGAAATTAAAGATGTTGAAGATATTTTAACCGGCGTGAAATATGATAAAGCTTCTTTAGAAGAAGCCATTGATCAAATTGACGTTAAAAAATACTTTGGCAATATCGAAAAAGAAGATTTGCTTGGGTTAATTTATTAAAAAAAAGACAGCCGTTTCAAACGGTTGTCTTTTTTCTAGCTAAAAATAATTTTTAGCTTTTAGAAAGGTAGTGCTATGTGCAAAATCGTCGAAACGATTTTTATCAGGGAACTATCAAATAGCTCGCCTGCATATGTACTTGAACCAAGTCAAGTCCGGGAATTTGGTTATGTGCTTCACTATAAATCACCATCTGTAAAGAGTATACAAGATTTCCTTTCTTTTGTGATATCAAATTTTTACAGACAAAGTAGTAAAATTTGACGTTTCTTATTTTAGCAAGGTTATAGGCTTATTTTGGGGCTTGAAATAGCAAGAATTAATAGTGATTTAAGGGAAAATATTAACATATGTAGAAGTATTTTTATAAGAAATAACGAGAAAAAATCAATAGGTATGTTCTTGAGGGCTACTTTTTGACGTTTTCTGAATAAAACTTAATAAAAAATAGCAGAAACAAAGAAAAAATGTGTTTACAAGAAGTAATCCGCACTTAGCTAGGAAGTTAAGAATGTGCATGTTATTTTCAAACAAATAATAAGAATCCTATTTCAATCCTTTACAGAGGAACAAGGACTTCGTATAATAAAGGGACGAAAAGGAGCGAAAGTGATGAGAAACGAAATGATGCATCGACCAGTCGTTAAACCAGAATTGGTTGAGTATATGCGTACAAAACAAAAGAAACTTCCCGGAGAATTAGGTGCCGTGGAGGCAGAAGCCAATGAAGCAGGGGTGCCGATTATTCCACACGAAACAGTAGTTTTTCTACAATTTTTGCTAGGACAACTAAAGCCCAAAAATATTTTAGAAATCGGGGCAGCAATTGGTTTTTCTTCAAGCTTGATGGCCCAATTTGTTGGTGAAGATGGTCACGTGACCACGATTGATCGTTTTGATGTAATGATAAAAAAAGCGAAGAAAACCTACCAACGCCTAGACTTAGAAGAAAAGGTCACTCTTTTAGAAGGACAAGCAGCTGAGATTCTACCAACGTTGGAAGGACCTTATGACTTTATTTTTATGGATAGTGCCAAATCAAAATACATTGAATTTTTACCTGAATGTTTACGGTTGCTACCAGTTGGCGGCGTTTTGATGGTGGATGATGTATTTCAAGCTGGGACAATTTTAGACCCTGCTGAGGAAGTACCGAAAAAAAATCGAGCGATTCATCGTAAATTAAACCAATTTTTAGATGTAGTCATGGCTCACCCTGATTTAACTTCTACTTTAGTTCCTCTTGGTGATGGAGTTATTTTAATTACCAAAGAGAAAGAAACGATTATTTTAGATAGTTAAAGAATGTCTTCACAAAAAGAAAGCGAATCATTAAAAAGCAAGTTCTTTTAATGATTCGCTTTCTTTTTTATGTTATTTAAAAAGTTATCTCGCTATTTCTAATTGAGAATGATAATCAGAAAATTCTCAATAGGACAGTATTATGCGTTAATAAAACCTCATTTGTTTATAATTATTCTATTGACGGAATAATTATAAACTGTTATCCTTAAAGAGTAAAAAACAGAGGAGGAACGACAATGAATTTAATTAATCAAAAACTTTTTGACTTTGAATGTGATGCCTATCACGATGGTGAATTTACACGAGTATCAACAGAAGATATTTTAGGAAAATGGAGTATTTTCTTCTTTTATCCAGCTGATTTTTCTTTCGTGTGTCCTACGGAATTAGGGGATATGCAAGAGCATTATGCGCATTTACAGGAATTAAATTGTGAGGTTTACTCTGTTTCAGAAGATAGTCATTATGTGCATAAAGCATGGGCTGACGCTACAGAAACGATTGGAAAAATTAAATATCCAATGTTAGCCGATCCCAACGGTCAACTTGCTCGTTTCTTTGGCGTTTTAGATGAAGCTTCTGGAATGGCTTACCGTGCTTCATTTATTGTGAGTCCAGAAGGGGACATCAAATCTTATGAAATCAACGACATGGGTATTGGTCGTAATGCTGAAGAACTTGTTCGTAAATTAGAAGCTTCTCAATTTGTAGCAGAACATGGTGATAAAGTTTGTCCAGCCAATTGGCAACCAGGAGAAGAAACAATTGCACCAAGCTTAGATTTAGTTGGTAAAATTTAAATTCGCTTTGTAAATAGAGGTCAAAGAGTTGGATAAAACAGAGAAAATGTTTTGTTCAGCTCTTTTTCTGAAACACAGAAGAAAGAGGAGAAGCAAGTGACAGAAGAAATCTACGATTTGATTATTATTGGTGGCGGCTCAGCTGCTTTATCTGCAGGTATCTATGCAGGTCGCGCAATGATGGATACCTTAATTATTGAAAAAGACAAAATTGGCGGACAAGTAACGACGACTTCTGAAATTGTGAACTATCCAGCGATTCGTCACACAACAGGTCCAGAACTAATGGAAGAAATGCGCATTCAAGCACAAGACTTCGGTGTAGCTTTTACAAACGACGAGATTATTGATGTTGATTTTAGTCAAACGATAAAAACTGTTCAATCAGCGAGTCAAACCTATCAAGCATATGCAGTATTGATTGCGACAGGGGCCTCTGCTCGTAAAATTGGTTTCCCTGGTGAAAGTGAATTTACAGGACGCGGCGTGGCCTATTGTTCTACTTGTGATGGGGAGTTTTTCCAAGGCCTAGATATTTTTGTGATTGGTGGCGGTTATGCAGCAGCGGAAGAGGCCGTTTATTTGACACGTTACGGTAAATCAGTAACGATGATTATCCGAGAACCCGATTTTACATGTGCAAAATTAACTGCGGAGGCGGCTAAAAATCACCCGAAAATTAAGATTGTTTATAACACAGAAGTGAAAGAAATTACGGGAGATGATTTTGTCCGAAAAGCTGTGTTTGTCAATAACCAGACGGGAGAAGAAACGGTTTATGAAGCACCAAAAGACAGTACATTTGGTCTGTTTGTTTTTGCTGGAAATAAACCAAGTACAGAAATTTTTGAAGGAAAAATTGCCTTAGACCGTGGGTATGTGCCAACAACTGAGAATATGGAAACCAATATCCCTGGCGTTTATGCAGCAGGAGATTTACGAATAAAAGAATTACGTCAAATTGTGACGGCGGTTGCAGACGGTGCAATTGCCGCCACTCATGCGCAACGTTACGTGACAGAACAAAAAACACAGGCGGGCCAACCGATTGTAACGAAGCGAATGACTGAACGATTAGCTAATCAATCTGCCCCTGAAACAAACAGTCAGCAATCAAAAGAAAAACAGCCAGCGAAAGTTACTGGTAAGCATCAGTGGTTCCCAGAAAGTATGCGCCAACAATTAAGCGGTATTTTCACTAAACTAACCAAAAAAGTGACATTGCTTCAGTTTTTGGATGCAAGTGATGAAAAATCATTGGAACTTCAATCATTCTTAACAGAATTTGCAAGTCTGGATCAGAAGATTACTTTAGAAACTATTTTGAAAGATACTGAGCCAGCCAAAGAATTGCTGTATGGGATTGAAAAAATGCCTAGCGTTGTGCTCTTAGATGCGGCAGGAAACTATACAGGAATTAAATTTAGTGGTATTCCTAGTGGCCATGAAGTAAACTCGTTGGTTTTGGCGGTTTATAATGTCGGTAGCGAGGGGCAGCCGTTAGAAGCAAGTCTCCAAAAGAACATACTTGCATTGCCAAAAAGAAAAATAGAAATTTTTGTTTCACTAACATGTCATTTCTGTCCCGATGTCGTGGCCGCTTGCCAACATATTGCATCAATTAATCCTCATGTGGAAGCAGAAATGGTGGACATTAGTCTGTTTCCAGAGTTGAAAAAAGAAAAGAAAATTATGAGCGTTCCAGCAATGCTGATTGATGGCGAACAAATGATTTTTGGTTCAAAAACAATGACCGAAATTATTGAAGCCTTGGCTTAAAAGAGGCGGAAAAAAGTAATTAGCCTAAAGAACCTAAGTCATTCAAAAAAGTGAGAAATACGTCGAGATGACGTATTTCTCACTTTTTTCGCATAGTTAGTCAAGTACCTTTTTTGATTAGGCGATTGAGTTTCCTAAAAAGAATTAAAAAGACACAACAGCAAATGAACAACAGGCTTCCTGTTAGTGGTAAAAAGACATCTTGCATGTAGCTATCGATATGCATTAAACCAGGTACCTCGCTGAAAAAATCATGGATAAACTGTTGAATGAGCTTATTAGCTAGAAAAGCAGCTAAAGGCAAAACAAAAATCAAATAATAGAGGGGTTGTAAGGCATAGCTAATTAAAATTTGTAATTTTGTCGTACCTAAAAGAGCTAAGATCAGTAAGTCGTTTTTTTTGCTCTAAAAAAGTTAGGAAGAAAGCTCGGCAAATATAACTAATCAGGAAGAAAAAGAGTGTTCCAGCGCTGATTCCAGCCAAACCTCTGAAAATTGTCAAGGGAGGAATCACTGCATAATTATCAAGAAGAATCATTTGTGAAAGCCATCGAGAAAACAACAAAGTCAATAATAGAGCAGAAAAAGTCAGAAAACTAATAATAAAGATAAGAATCAACGTACTAAATTGGTTTTTTGAGCGCCACGCATTTTTGAGAGAGTCTGTGAATAAGTAAAGAATCGAATACATCATCGCGTCCTTTCTGAAAAATTTTTGTTTTAGCGGAAAAGTTATGTAAAAGAAAAGACGTTATCTCCTGCCAACTAGCCAATGAAAGAGATAACGCCCTCGCTGGAAACAAGAACTGGATTATTTCACCAATACTAATTTTTTTAAAGGTTCAACCCCAAATCGTTGTTCTTGCTGTAAAAGAATTTCGGCACAAGCTCGGCTATCTTCTAAAGCATCATGATGATTATTTAAAGTGATATTGAGGTTTTCACAAACGGTATTTAATTTATGATTAGGAAATTCAGGAAACAGTTTGCGACTCGTTTTGACTGTACATAAAGAAAGGTAATTAGGTTGTTCTAAGCCATAGTAATCTAAACAGCCAGCCAAAACACTACAATCGAAACTTGCATTGTGAGCGACCACTAACCGATTTGGTTGAAAACAATGCTGAATTTGTTGCCATACTTCAGGGAATTTGGGCGCATTGACAACATCTGATTCATGAATGCCGTGAATTTGCGTATTTCGCCAGAAAAAAGGTGTTTCTGGTTTGATTAACGTGTAAAATTCATCCACAATCCGACTATTTTCTACTTTAACAATTGCAATGGAACAGGCACTATGTTTATCATAACTAGCTGTTTCAAAGTCAAAAGCGTAAAAGTTCATTAAAAAAAACTCCTTTCAACGCGTTGAGTAACACTTAAAAATCAAGTACAACTTCCACTGGACAATGATCACTACCAAGAATATCTGTATGGATTTTAGCACTGACTAAACGTTCATTCAAGGATTCTGACACAACGAAATAGTCAATCCGCCAACCTGCGTTATTTTTTCGTGCGTTAAAGCGATAACTCCACCATGAGTAGATGCCTTCAGCTTCTGGATAAAAATAACGGAATGTATCAGTGAAGCCACTGTCTAATAACTCAGTAAATTTTTGCCGTTCTTCAGGCGTGAATCCCGCATTTTTTTGATTGGTTTTCCAATTTTTTAAATCAATCTTTTGATGAGCTACGTTTAAATCACCGCAAAGAATTACGGGTTTTTCTTGATTTAATTCGTTTAAATAGGAACGAAATGCATCTTCCCATGTCATTCGATAAGCTAAACGCTTTAGTTCAGCTTGTGAGTTTGGTGTGTAGCAAGTGACCATGAAAAATTCTGGATATTCTAAAGTGATCACGCGGCCTTCTTGATCGTGAGTCTCGATACCTAAGCCATAGCGAACACTTAACGCTTCTTCTTTAGCGAAAATTGCTGTGCCAGAATAGCCTTTTTTTTCGGCGTAATTCCAATACTGATGATAGCCAGGAAGTTCTAAATCAATTTGCCCAGCTTGTAATTTTGTTTCTTGTAAACAGAAAAAATCTGCATCTAATTCATTAAAAACATCCATAAAATTCTTTTTAACAACCGCTCGTAAGCCGTTGACATTCCAAGAAATACATTTCATTGTTGAAACTCCTTTCAAATAAGAAACGCTTTTGCTCGTTTCAGTGCAAACCAGAACCAAAGAAAAGGTCGCTTGGTGCTTTCTTCTATTCTAATACTTTTTAAAGAAGTTTTAAATACTTGAAAAGAAAAAGAGAAAATGACTGATTTTTGGAAAGAAGTAGTCTATGATAAAATAGTAAAAAGAGCAGAAATGAGGACAAACGAATGAAAATTGGAGTCATTGGTTTAGGAAATATTGCACAAAAAGCGTATTTGCCAACTTATAGTGAATGCCGCCACTTGGCAGAGTTTGTATTAGCGACTAGGAACCCAGAAACACGACAAAAAATCGCTGATCAGTATGGCTTTACAGAAACCGTTGGGACCATAGAAGAATTGATTGAAGCGAAGATTGATGCTTGTTTTGTCCATGTAGCCACAAAAGTGCATGGTGCAGTCGTTCGCCAATTATTACAGGCCGGTATTCACGTCTTTGTGGACAAACCTTTAAGTGAAGAGCTTGCTGAAGTCAAAGAATTACAAGCATTGGCAGCAGCCAAAAATCTGCGCCTGATGGTTGGCTTCAATCGTCGTTTTGCCCCTTATACGGAAGTATTGAAAAATATTCCTGAAAAACAAACAATTTTTATTAAAAAGAACCGCATCAATACAACGAGAGAAACAAGTTTTATGATGTATGATTTATTTTTACATGTCGTTGATACCGCCGTTTATTTAGCGGAAGGACCGCTCCACGTGGTGCAGTCAAAATTAGTGGAAGAAAACAGTCATTTAAAACGAGCAATTTTACAATTAGAAACCGAACAGACAACGATTGTTTGTTCCATGGATTTACACTCTGGGGCCAATACAGAAACTTTTGAAGTCACCAGCCCCACAGGTACTTATCGTTTGGAAAATTTAACGCATTTGACCATCCAAACAGAAGAAGAATACCAAGTAAAAGAGATGGGGGATTGGACGCCGACATTGGAAAAAAGAGGTTTTTACCAAATGGTTACTGCTTTCATTCAGGCCATTCAAAAACCGCAAGAGCAAGAGTTAAAGCAAGAAAAAGTCTATGAAAGTCATGCGTTATGTGAAGAAATGCTACGCCAACAACAACGGCATGTTCTTTAAAGAGGACTAGCAACTTTCTTTCTATCATGCTAGAATAAGACAGATATTTTGAAAAGAAAGGACTAACTTTCGTGAACACTAAAGCTATGTTAGAAACATTAAACGAAATTACTTTATTAGTAGATGAACCATTAAAAAACGTAACCTTTACCAAAACAGGCGGCCCAGCTGATGTGTTGGCCTTACCCAAAACAAAAAAAGAAGTCGAAGAGATTGTGGCGTATTGCCGAGAACAAGGACTTTCATGGTTAGTATTAGGCAATGCTAGCAACTTGATTGTTCGTGATGGCGGTATTCGCGATGTCGTGATTATGCTAACAGAAATGAAAGAAATCAAAGTAGCCGGTACCACCATGATTGTGGATGCTGGTGCCAAGCTGATTGATACAACCTACGAAGCCTTAGCAGCTGATTTAACTGGTTTTGAATTTGCTTGTGGTATTCCAGGAAGTGTCGGCGGTGCTGTTTATATGAATGCTGGAGCATACGGCGGGGAAATTAAAGATGTTTTCCAGTCTGCAGAAGTGCTGTTGGCAGATGGAACTATCCAAACAATGACGAAAGAAGACCTGAATTTCCGTTATCGTCATAGTGAAATTCAAGAATTACATTGTATTGTCTTGCAAGCAACGTTTGCTTTAGAAAAAGGAAACCATGCAGAAATTAAAGCCCAAATGGATGAATTAACGGAACTTCGTGAACTGAAGCAACCGCTAGAGTATCCCTCTTGTGGCAGTGTCTTTAAACGCCCTGTTGGTCATTTTACAGGAAAATTAATCCAAGACGCTGGCTTACAAGGCTTGAAATGGGGCGGTGCTCAAATTTCTGAAAAGCATGCGGGATTTATTGTTAACATCGATCATGCAACCGCAACAGATTATGTGGAATTAATTGCACATATCCAAGAAGTGATTAAAGAAAAATTTGATGTTGAATTGCAAACGGAAGTTCGAATTATTGGTGAAGAAGTCTAAAAAATAAGCTAGGGAGGTAAGTCATTTTGACTTGCCTCCCTAGCTTTAAATCCTAAGATAAAGGTCGTAAATTTTACTCGTCTTCTAAATTTTCCAGTTCTACAACTTTAAAGTTTTTCCGCTCTAAATGTTCTACAATGGCTGTACACGTTTCGGCAGTTGTGCCGGCTGGTAAAGTAATAAGTGTGCGACGAACAAATTCTTCACTATCAACATCCAATGTAATACAGCTGGCGATGCTGCTATATTTGGCAATGATTTTTGAAATGGCTGCTAAGTCGCCTTGTTGACCAACTGAAGCAATTGTTAAAACGTAGCTCCCTTGTTTTACATTCCAAGATTGCGCTAAAATATTTAATAAGGTGCTGTGTGTTAAAATGCCGTAAAAATAATTATTTTCATCTAAAACAGCAATGTAAGGTAGTTCTTTAATAGTAAAAAATACCTTGAAAAATGAAGTGTTGACATAAATAAATTTTGTGGCATTTTTTAACAAATAGGTAACAGGTAAACTCATATCGCCACCGTTTGCTTTGTGGCGGTAAATATGCATTTTATAGATATTTCCTCGGAAAATTTTTCCAGATTCGTCTAAAATTGGGACACAACGGTAACCTGAGTCTTCTAAAATAGAAAGAGCTTCTTCTAGAGTACAAGATTCATTGACTGTTGTTAAATTATCTTTTTTAATAACTACAGATTTTAATAACATAAACAGGCCTCCTAAGGGTTCATTTTTAATAAATTTATCATATCATAACTTAGCAGAAAACAATAGCTGAGACCTCAGAATAAAAGCAATTTTGTTAAAATAAATAGAAAATAAAGAAAAATCAGATATTTTATAAAAGAAATCAAGCACGTATTCGCGATAATGGTAAAAAATTACGTAAGAATCGGCACAGCGCTTCTTTAAAAAGTAAATTAAACTTTGACAACTTTTTCGAATAATGGTACTGTTAAGAAGTAAATTTGTGAATAGAGGAGGTCGAAGAACATGGCAACAAAGAAAGCAGCTCTTGCTTGTTCCGTTTGTGGCTCTCGCAACTATTCTAAATCCGTTAGTGAAGGTAAACGTGGCGAACGCTTAGAAATCAATAAATTCTGTAAATATTGTAATCAATACACGTTACATAAAGAAACGAAATAGATTTAGAGGAGGGTATCAACATGAAATTTTTCCGCAGCGTTGCTGATGAGATGAAGCAAGTAACTTGGCCAACAAAAAAACAATTGCGTAAAGATACATTAGTTGTAATTGAAACATCTATTTTATTTGCAGCATTGTTCTTTATCATGGATACTGTTATCCAAACGGCATTTGGCTGGATTTTAAAATAATTAATTCTAGTATTTCCCGACGAGGGGTGCTATAATAGTATTCGAGAAAAAGCTTCGGGAAACTGAGCTTTTTTTATTTGCTCGAAAAAAATAAACTAAAACATTTAAAGGAGCCGAATCAGTAATGGAAACTTTTGAAAGAAATTGGTACGTATTGCACACCTATTCAGGCTATGAAAATAAAGTAAAAGCAAACATTGAATCACGTGCACAAAGCATGGGGATGGGCGATTATATTTTTCGTGTCGTTGTACCAGAAGAAACAGAAAAAGAAGTCAAAAATGGTAAAGAAAAAGAAATCGTTCATAAAACTTTCCCTGGTTATGTGTTAGTGGAAATGATTATGACCGATGATTCTTGGTATATTGTTCGTAACACGCCAGGCGTAACTGGTTTTGTAGGCTCACATGGTGCTGGTAGTAAACCCGCTCCTTTATTACAAGAAGAAATTAACCACATTTTACGTTCAATTGGCATGAGCACCCGTCAATCAGACTTAGAAGTAGCGCTAGGCGATACAGTGAAAATTATCGAAGGTGCCTTTTCTGGTCTTGAAGGTGTTGTGACAGAAATCGATGAAGAAAAACAAAAATTAAAAGTAAACATCGATATGTTTGGTCGTGAAACAAGTACAGAATTAGACTTTGAACAAGTCGATAACATTGATTAATAAACAAGCTGACAAACTATTGTTCAGCTGATTGATACAGATTGTAGGGTCTGGAAAAGCAGTCAACTGACTTCTTTTCCAAGCCCTTTTTTAGTTCATCGCAGAAAGGAATGAAAAAAATGAAACAGGCCAAAAAATATCGTTATTTTTCTTTGCTAATGGGTCTTGTTCTATTATTAAGTGCTTGCCAAATTGGAGCAACCACGAAGAATGACAACCAAGCCCCCACAAAAGAAGCAACCGTTGAGTTAAACCGCACAACAACACCAACGCTCTTTTTTCATGGTTACGCGGGAACTAAAAATTCGTTTGGCTCGTTACTGCATCGCTTGGAGAAACAAGGTGCCACAACTCAAGAATTAGTGCTACTCGTTAAACCTGATGGGACCGTGGTTAAAGAGCGAGGAGCTTTAAGTGGCAAAGCGACGAATCCCAGTGTTCAAGTTCTATTTGAAGATAATAAAAACAATGAATGGAATCAAACAGAATGGATAAAAAACACATTACTCTATTTACAAAAAAATTATCAAGTGAACAAAGCCAATATTGTCGGGCACTCTATGGGTGGTGTTAGTGGTTTACGTTATTTAGGAACCTATGGGCAAGACACATCGTTACCTAAAATTGAAAAATTTGTCAGCATTGGAGCACCTTTCAATGATTTTATTGATACGAGTCAACAGCAAACCATCGAAACGGAACTAGAAAACGGCCCCACAGAAAAAAGTAGCCGCTATTTGGATTATCAAGAGATGATCAATGTTGTTCCAGAAAAACTGCCCATTTTATTAATTGGTGGTCAATTAAGTGCAACAGATTTAAGTGATGGAACGGTACCGTTATCTAGTGCCTTAGCAGTCAACGCCTTGCTAAGACAGCGAGGAACTCAAGTCACTAGCCAGATTATTAAAGGAGAAAATGCACAACATAGCCAATTACATGAAAATCCTGAAGTAGATCAATTGCTAATCGAGTTTCTATGGCCGAGTAAAAAATAGCAAAAAGGCACATGTTCCATAAAAAATGGAACATGTGCCTTTTTCTATACTTTGGCTAGCGAAATAGCTTTTTTCAGCTATAATAAATAAAATTATTTATTTTTAGGAGATATTGGAATGGAATCCTCATGATTTAAATAAGCACAAATCAAGGCTTCAAAGGTGATTAATGTTTGGCCAAAAAACATTTGTGGCTGAGCGATACTTGTTGAAAACGGGCTGTAAGAGTCAGTTGAAAAAACGAGATCTGCCAGTCGACCAAGAGTTGAATTTTTGGCGCCAACAAAAGAAATGATAGGATGTTTTTTCTCTTTTGCAAGCAGAGCTGTTTCTTTTAAGTATTTTTCTTCACCAGAATGTGAAAGGATGATAAAAAGAAAATTCTGATTATTTTGACTATTTATCGAATGAGTATGGGCTGTTGTGATACTGGGGATGCCATGAAAATTGAAAACTTCACTAATGTAAGCCGCCAAATGTCGTGAAAAGTCATGACCTAAAATAACAAATAAATGACTCTTGTGTTTGGCAAGCAGTCGACAAAACTCGTTGGTTGTTTCAAATGAAGGTGCTGTTTCAAAAGGGATTGGCTGAGAAAAATGGGCTTCTTTTAATTTGTAAATAAGTTCATTATAACCTGATAAATTTAATTTTTTGGCTAAACGAATGATGGAACTAGGCGAAGAAAAGCAGTGTTTGGCAACTTCTCGAATACTCAAATCGGCCGCGTTCGTACTTTGTTGATCCAAATAATACAAAATCTGACTTTCTGTTTTTGTTAAATGATACGTTTCTTTTAAGTAATCTAAGTTCATGAGCAAACCTCCTTTATCAGATTATAAATAATTTTGTGGGAAAAAGGTATCAAAAAATAAAAAATGAGGTGTTTTTATGAAAAGGGCAACAAAGCAAAGGCTGTCTTTGGCAGCAATCATGGTTCTACTTCTCTCGGGCTGTGGAAGTGTTGGGAAAGAAACCAAAAAGCAAGAACAACAGGTATTACGGGTCGGGATTGATTCGGAATTATCAACGGCAGACGTGTCGTTGGCAATGGATAATACAGCAGCAGATGTAATGAGCCAAGTAGGGGAGGGACTTTTCTCCTTTGACGAAAAAGGAGAAGCTAAACCAGCATTGGCAACTGAAAAAGTACAGCCCTCCAATGATGGTTTAAGCTATACTTTTACGATTCGAAAAGATGCAAAATGGAGTAACGGCGAGCCAATCACAGCCAATGATTTTGAATATTCTTGGAAGCGCACAGTGGACCCAAAAACAGCTTCCCCGCAAGCGTATTATTTTGAAGGGCTAAAAAATTATCGTGCTATTGTTGACGGTGGCAAATCTAAAGAAGAGTTAGGGGTAACAGCCATTGATGACCATACCTTGGAAGTAGAGCTAAGCTATCCTATGAGTTATTTTCAACAATTATTGGCGGTGCCAGCTTTTTATCCTTTAAATGAAGCATTTGTCGAAAAAACGGGCAAAAACTATGGTACATCAGCTGAGTCAACACTTTACAATGGCGCCTTCACATTAGAAGGTTGGGATGGCACGAATAATACTTGGTCCTATGTGAAGAATAAAAATTATTGGGATCAAGCGAATGTTTCGCTAGATAAGGTGGATGTCCAAGTAGTTAAAGAAGTCAATACTGGGAAAAATCTTTTCGAAGGGAAAGAATTAGATGTTGTAAAAATTTCTGGAGAAATTGTTGCACAAGAACAAGGCAATGCAGCTTTGAAAATTCGTGAAATTCCTGGAACGTATTATATCCAATTAAATACGCAAAAAGATCTTTTGGCAAATAAGAATGCACGTCGAGCAATAGCATTATCATTAAATTCTGAACGTTTAGCTAAAAATGTTTTAAATGATGGCTCAAAAAAAGCACTTGGCTTCGTGCCAACAGGTTTCACTAATCAAGAAACGCAAAAAGATTTTGCAGAGGAATTAGGAGATTTAAATCCTAGTGAACCAGAAAAAGCGAAAGAGTTATGGCAAACGGTTAAAAAAGAATTAGGAATTGAAAAAGCGGAGCTAACCATTTTAAGTTCGGATACAGAAAATGCTAAAAAAATCAGTGAGTATGTTCAAGGAGCTTTAGCAGATAATTTAGAAAATTTAACAGTCAATGTTTCGCCAGTTCCTTTTAATAATCGTTTAGAAAAAAGTCGCAGCGGAGATTTCGACATTGTGGTTGGTGGCTGGACGCCAGTATATGCTGATCCAATCGATTTCTTAAACCTATTGCAATCAAAAAATTCCAATAATTTTGGTAAATGGTCTAATAAGACCTTCGATCAGTTGCTTCAAGAAGCAAACGTAACTTATGCAAATAAATATGAAGAACGTTGGAAAACATTACAAAAAGCGGATCAATTGGTTGCGGAAGAAGCACCCCTAGTTCCTCTTTATCAATTAACAGAAGCACGCTTAGTGGACGATTCTGTCCAAAATTTAGTCTATGGTCCATTAGGTTCAGGCTATTACAAATCAGTCTCTATCAGTGATAAGTAAAGGTTGGGAAAAAATGAAAAAAAGTCAAGCTGTTCAATTAATTCAGAAACTTTCAAATGCTAATGGTGTTTCAGGCTTTGAAACAGAAGTCGTTAGAATCCTTCAACACGCAACTGCGGATTTTACTATTCAACGGCTAGATGCCATTAAAAATTTATATCTTGAGAAGAAAAATAATCTAAGTGAAGGTCCAGTAGTGCTTTTTGATGCTCATAGTGACGAAGTGGGTTTTATGATTCAAGCAATTAAAGAAAACGGCTTGTTGCGTTTTCTTCCGTTAGGTGGTTGGGTCCCAAATACGATTTCTGCACAAAAAGTTCGGATTCGCAACCGGGAAGGTACCTATCTGCCAGGCGTAGTTACTAGTCGACCTCCTCATTTTATGACACCAGAGGAACGTCAGCGGCCGTTAACCATTGCTGATTTGACGATCGACATTGGTGCTACCTCAAAAGAAGAAGTAATTGAAACGTACAAAATCGATCTTGGTGCACCGGTCATTCCAGATGTGACGTGCTGTTACAACGAACAGACAGATCTTTTTTTAGGAAAAGCTTTTGATTGTCGCATTGGCTGTGCTTGCTTAGTGGATGTCATGGAGGAGTTGAAAGAAGAGACACTTCCATTCAAGTTAGTTGCGACAGTAACTGCACAAGAAGAAGTTGGCGAAAGAGGAGCACTTATTGCCGCAAAGCAAGTCAATCCTGATTTAGCTATTGTTTTCGAAGGCTGCCCGGCTGATGATACGGCAGAAACGCCAGAGATGATTCAATCAGCAATGGGAAAAGGACCGATGTTACGTTATTTTGATGTTTCTATGATTACGAATCCGGAATTTCAAGAGTATGCACTAGAGATTGCTAAAATAAACAAAATTCCTGTTCAAGTTTCTGTTCGAAGTGGTGGTGGAACCAATGGCATGGCGATTACACAAGTTCAAGGAGCCCCGACGATTGTTGTAGGAATTCCTGTCCGTTACGCTCACACACCCCATTGCTATGTGGACTTTCAAGATTACCAAGCGGCGAAAGAATTAGTCATTCAATTAATCAAAAATTTAGACGCCGACAAAATTCAAGCACTGGTTCAGCCATTGTCAAAGGAGTGGAACAAATGAAAATTTATGTGTCATGCGATATTGAAGGATTAGCAGGTATTGCGACATTTGATATGGAAAAAGAGGACACCGTTTTATTCCGAGAATTATATCACCAACATGTGGCTTGGTTGATTGAAGGGATTCAAAAGAGTGCCAAAAATGAACAAATTACAGAAATTACTATTGCCGATTCGCATAGCCGTGGATTGAATTTAGCTTATGCGCGCTTGGCAGAAATGGATGAACGAATTTCCTTAGTGAGCGGCTTTCCTCGCATGGATTATATGATGAGTGGCTTGGATAGTAGCTATGATGTAGTCTTTTTCTTAGGTTATCATGCCGGTATTGGTAAACAAAAAGGGAATATGGATCATGGGTATAGTGCTAGTGTTGCTTATGATTTAAAAATAAACGACTTAGCGATGAATGAAACGACAATTAATGCAGCTTACGCTAGCGAATTAGGTGTCCCTGTTGGTTTAATTATCGGTGAATCAGGCTTAGAGGAACAACTTTTTCAAGAAAAAATGATGTCCAAAGTTCCCTTTGTTTCCACCAAAGAATCTCTGGGACGTTATGCAATCAAAAATAGACCCATGCAACAAGTTCGGGAAGCTATCGTAGCAACTACAAGTCAGGTGTTAACTTCCTTTGCGTTGTCTGAATTACCCCGATATGCCTTGCAAACACCTGCAACTGTAAAATTGCAATGTGTGACGACAGCACAAGCAGATCGCATTGAAATGTTACCAATGATTAAACGCATTGATGGTAGAACTGTTTCATTTGTAGGTGAAACGATGAAAGATGTCATGAATGGAATTGTCGCTGTGGTTGGTTTAGGCGGAACAAGTTATTAAAGAAGAAGCTTACGGAAAAAACGAATGGACGTTTTTTTCTGTAAGCTTCTTGCAATAGTTATTTCTATTTTTGTTTCTCTAGAATTTCTTTGCTTAAACGTTGTGCAGTTGGTGTCACCGCAAGACCGCCTTCAGCGGTTTCCTTGAAAATTTGTGGCATTTGGCGACCCACTTGGTACATTGCGTGGATGACTTCATCTGGTGGAATGACACTTCGAATCCCCGCTAAAGCCATGTCAGCTGAGATGAAGGCTTGAGAAGAACCTAATGCATTTCGCTTCACGCAAGGGACTTCAACAAGTCCTGCAACAGGATCACAAATGAGGCCCATCATATTTTTTATCGTAATAGCCACAGCTTGAGCAGATTGATCAGGCGTACCGCCAGAAGCCGCAACTAAAGCGGCACTGGCCATTGCACTAGCAGAGCCGACTTCAGCTTGACAACCACCTTCGGCACCACTGATTGAGGCATTATTGGCAATCACTAAGCCAAAAGCCCCAGCTGTAAATAGAAAATCCAATTGTTGCTGATGCGTTAACTTTAAGCGATCAATAACTGCCAACAAGACGCCAGAAACTACTCCGGCACTGCCTGCGGTTGGTGTAGCACAAATCAAGCCCATTTTTGCATTAACTTCATTAACAGCAATCGCATTTCGCACGGCTTGTAAAATGGTCTCACCGCTTAAAAAGTTGCCTGAATGTATGTAATCATTTAAGCGGGTTGCATCGCCACCAGTTAGCCCTGTTACTGAGGTAACACCAGCGATTCCTTCAGCGACGGATTGTTTCATAACGGCTAGATTTTTTTCCATTGTTTCAATAATTCGTTCACGAGAATACCCGCCATGAGCCATTTCTGTTGCAATCATTAATTCGCTCACAGAAGGGTACTCTTTCGCTTGAGCTACCAAATCTTCAATTGAATAAAACATCGTATTACTCCTTTACGTTCATTTAGTCAAAATAGTTGACGCTATATATATGAGGGATTTCAGCTAATTGCATGACAATGTCACCGACTTCGGCTTGATCAACTTCAATAATCATAATCGCTTTTTCCCCTTTAGATTCTCGGGTAACGGTCATTGTACTAATGTTGATATCGCTAGCTGAAAGGATGTTGGTCACCTTAGCAATCATGCCAGGAACATCTTGATGGACAACGATAAATGTTGGCGTGCCCATACTTAAAGACAATTTGAAGCCATTTAATTCAGAAATTTGAATGTTTCCACCACCAATTGAAATTCCTGTCACAGATAGTTTTCGGTCGCCAGAAGAAACCACAATTTTAACGGAATTAGGGTGGTCTGCTTTTTCACTTTTAGGAATAAAACAAACTTCCATTCCTTGTTCATAAGCAATTTCCAAAGAATTGGCTAGTTGCTCATCATCTGGTTCCATACCTAAAAGGCCGCCAACTAAGGCGATATCTGTTCCGTGACCACGATAAGTTTTGGCAAAAGACTCATATAAATAAATGTCAACGCTATCAGGTTGCTGTCCAAAAATACTCCGAACCACTTTTCCAATTCTTGCCGCTCCAGCTGTATGAGAACTGCTTGGACCAATCATAACAGGTCCGATAATATCAAAAACACTATTAAAGCGTAACTCTTCCATTTCAGCACCTTCTTCATTAGAATATGTTTTCATTGGAAGTCTAACACAAAAAATGGCGGGGAACTAGGCAATCGCTTGTGTTTTAGCGAATAATTTAAATTTTTATCAGAATGAAAGCAAGGGGCCTTCGTTGACAAATCAGTGAAGAGATGCTAAATTCTAGATAATAAAAGACGAAAAGAGGGATTCGTGCGTTGAAAATTTAAGTTAATTTTTTAGAGAAACTGTATAACTTTGCCTGATTATAACGGGTGGAGTGTGCGGATTTTCGGAAATTAGCTTAAAGAATTCAGCCACGGGTCTTTTTGTATACCTTGGATTGATGCCGCTGATTTCCGTAAAGCTGCATCAATTTTGCTTTATGGAGGTATATTTATGTCGAAAATTGAACTAAAACAACTATCTTTTGCCTATGATAATCAAGAAGCGTTGCTTTTTGATCAGGCAAATATCACGATGGATACCAATTGGAAATTAGGATTGATTGGCCGAAATGGCCGTGGGAAAACAACCTTATTAAGATTGTTACAAAAGCAGTTGGATTACCAAGGAGAGATTCTTCATCAAGTCGATTTCGTCTATTTTCCACAAACAGTTGCAGAAGAACAACAGCTCACTTATTATGTCTTACAAGAGGTGACTTCTTTTGAACAGTGGGAATTAGAACGAGAATTAACGCTTTTAAACGTTGATCCTGAAGTTTTATGGCGGCCCTTTTCTTCTTTATCAGGCGGCGAAAAGACGAAAGTTTTATTAGGTATTCTTTTTATTGAAGAAAATGCCTTTCCTTTAATTGACGAGCCAACAAATCATTTAGATCTAGCTGGCAGACAACAAGTGGCTGAATATTTGAAGAAAAAGAAACATGGATTTATTTTAGTCAGCCACGATCGGGCATTTGTTGATGAAGTGGTTGATCATATTTTGGCGATTGAAAAAAGTCAATTGACACTGTACCAAGGGGATTTTTCTATTTATGAAGAGCAAAAAAAATTAAGAGATGCTTTTGAACTGGCAGAAAATGAAAAAATCAAAAAAGAAGTCAATCGCTTGAAAGAAACCGCTCGTAAAAAAGCGGAATGGTCGATGAACCGTGAAGGTGATAAGTACGGCAACGCTAAGGAAAAAGGGAGCGGGGCGATTTTTGATACAGGAGCCATTGGTGCCCGGGCAGCGCGCGTAATGAAGCGCTCGAAACATATTCAACAACGCGCCGAAACACAATTAGCAGAAAAAGAAAAACTATTAAAAGATCTTGAGTATATTGATTCTTTGTCAATGGATTATCAGCCAACGCATCACAAAACATTATTGACGGTGGAAGAGCTTCGTCTAGGCTACGAGAAAAATTGGCTGTTTGCGCCACTTTCTTTTTCAATAAACGCGGGAGAAATTGTCGGAATAACAGGAAAAAATGGCTCAGGAAAATCGAGCTTGATTCAGTATTTATTGGATAATTTTTCTGGGGATTCAGAAGGCGAAGCCACTTTGGCTCACCAATTAACCATTTCTTATGTGCGCCAAGATTATGAAGACAATCAAGGAACTTTATCCGAATTTGCAGAGAAAAATCAGTTAGACTACACCCAATTTTTAAATAACTTACGAAAACTTGGGATGGAGCGCGCCGTTTTCACTAATCGAATTGAACAAATGAGTATGGGGCAACGGAAAAAAGTCGAAGTAGCCAAATCATTGTCTCAATCAGCTGAACTTTATATTTGGGATGAACCACTTAATTACTTGGATGTGTTTAATCATCAACAATTAGAAGCGCTAATCTTATCTGTGAAGCCTGCAATGCTAGTGATTGAGCATGATGCACATTTCATGAAGAAAATAACAGATAAAAAAATTGTCTTGAAATCATAAAAACATCTTGAAAAAGTAAAGGGAATCCTGTATAGTAATAGGGTATGTTTTAAATGTACGTTGAGTGGGAGGGGAAATCTCAACCCCATTAACCACGCACGAGAACTTAAGGAGGTATTTTCGTGGCTAAAAAAGTAGAAAAAATCGTTAAATTACAAATTCCTGCGGGGAAAGCAACACCAGCTCCACCAGTAGGTCCAGCGTTAGGTCAAGCAGGTATCAACATCATGGGATTCACTAAAGAATTCAATGCTCGTACAGCTGACCAAGCAGGCTTGATTATTCCAGTAGTAATCTCTGTATATGAAGATCGTTCATTTACATTCATTACTAAAACACCACCTGCTGCAGTCTTATTGAAAAAAGCTGCAAAAATCGAAAAAGGTTCAGGTGAACCAAACAAAACTAAAGTTGCAACAGTTTCAAGCGATCAAGTGAAAGAAATCGCTGAACTTAAAATGGCAGACCTAAACGCCGCTGACGTTGAAGCAGCAATGCGCATGGTTGCAGGAACTGCACGAAGCATGGGTATCATCGTAGAATAATTTTTATTCCACACTTACTCAAAGAAGTAGCTTCTCAGTTCGTTTCATATTTAAAGATATGAAAGACGTGGGAGGTACAACCGTTATAACCACAATCAAGGAGGAAACAAAATGGCTAAAAAGAGCAAAAAAATGCAAGAAGCATTGAAAAAAGTTGATGCTACAAAAGCTTACTCAGTTGAAGAAGCAGTAGCTTTAGCAAAAGATACAAACATCGCGAAATTTGACGCAACAGTTGAAGTTGCTTACAAATTGAACGTTGACCCTAAAAAAGCAGACCAACAAATCCGTGGAGCAGTTGTGCTTCCAAACGGAACTGGTAAAACACAAACTGTTTTAGTATTCGCTAAAGGCGAAAAAGCTAAAGAAGCTGAAGCTGCTGGTGCAGATTTCGTAGGCGACGACGACATGGTTGCAAAAATCCAAGGTGGATGGTTCGACTTTGACGTAGTTGTTGCGACTCCTGACATGATGGCTACAGTTGGTAAATTAGGCCGTGTCTTAGGACCAAAAGGTTTAATGCCAAACCCTAAAACTGGTACTGTAACAATGGACGTTACAAAAGCTGTTGAAGAAGTTAAAGCTGGTAAAGTAACTTACCGCGTTGACAAAGCTGGTAACATCCACGTACCAATCGGTAAAGTTTCATTTGATAACGAAAAATTGGTTGAAAACTTCAACACAATTAACGACGTATTATTGAAAGCTAAACCATCAACTGCTAAAGGTCAATACATCAAAAACATTTCAGTAACAACAACATTTGGACCTGGAATCCACGTTGACCAAGCTTCTTTCTAATTTGAAAGAAAATAATTAAAAAATTCTTGACTCACTCACTTACCCTATGGTAAAGTGAGTGAGGTTAATAATTAACTGTACCGAAGACAGTAGGTGACGCAAGTCTTAATTTCCTACCGAGGACAATTGTTGAGTTATATACAATTCGGTCCCTCTATGTCTACGGTGGCATGGAGTTTTGTTGTTTTACACGACTTTTTGAAAAAAAGCCGATGTAAAACAATACTTGGCGAACGAAGTGAGCGAAGTTTCATTTGATTCTTCTACTTTACATAACGTAAACCAAGTCCAACTCCACCATCAAAATCAGGAGGTGAAATAAATGAGTGAAGCAGCAATCGCTAAAAAAGAAACCCTAGTTCAAGCAGCCGCTGAGAAATTTGAATCAGCAGCATCAGTTGTAATCGTGGACTACCGTGGTTTAACAGTTGAAGAAGTCACTAACTTACGTAAACAATTACGTGATGCAGGCGTAGAAATGAAAGTCATCAAAAACTCAATCCTTTCTCGTGCAGCTAAAAAAGTTGGTTTAGACGGCTTAGACGAAGTCTTTACAGGCCCAACTGCTGTCGCATTCAGCAACGACGATGTAGTAGCACCAGCTAAAATCATCGACGAATTTGCTAAAGATGCAAAAGCATTAGAAATCAAAGGTGGCGTCATCGAAGGAAAAGTTTCTTCAGTGGAACAAATTACTGCGTTGGCAAAACTACCAAACCGCGAAGGTTTACTATCTATGCTATTATCTGTATTACAAGCGCCAGTCCGCAACGTGGCTTACGCTGTCAAAGCAGTGGCAGAGAAAAACGAAGAAGTTGCTTAATTGCAGTCTAATTCAAACAAATAAAAAACAAACAATTTTAATTTAAATGGAGGAAATTCAAAATGGCATTAAACATTGAAAACATCGTTGCTGAGTTAGAAACAGCAACTATCTTAGAACTAAGCGAATTAGTTAAAGCTATCGAAGAAAAATTTGACGTATCAGCAGCAGCTCCTGTAGCAGTAGCTGGACCAGCAGCAGGTGGAGCAGCAGAAGAACAAACTGAATTCACTGTTGAATTAACAGCAGCTGGCGATCAAAAAGTTAAAGTTATCAAAGCAGTTCGTGAAGCAACTGGCTTAGGCTTGAAAGAAGCTAAAGCTGTAGTTGATGGCGCTCCTGCACCAGTTAAAGAAGCTGTTTCTAAAGAAGAAGCAGAAGCTTTAAAAGCTGCTTTAGAAGAAGTTGGCGCTTCAGTAACAGTAAAATAATAACAACACTTTTTAAGTGTCCGAGAACCCTTATAGACCAAGGGTTCTCTTTTTTTATATACTTTTTGAATTAACTTTTGAATTAACTTTTTAAAATGTAGCAAAGTTCGCAAATTGTTTTTCAAAATTTTGTTGAGCCTTTTTGGTAACATGATTATAGATATTCAAAGTTGTTTGAATTTTAGCGTGTCCCATTCTTTCTTGTATGACTTTTAACCACTGGCTAATATCTCCATTTTGCGATTGTTCCATTGCGCTCTCAAATAATAAACTGCAATGAGTGTGTCTAAAACCATGAATTTTTATGTCTTCAAAATGGTACTCTTTACATATCTTTTCTAGCCAACGATTAGGTGTAGTTAAAGCGACTATTCCATTTTTTTCTGTAGAAAATACTAACTGTTCTTTTTGTAAAGAAACTCCTCGTTTAAAGAATTCTTCTTTTTGTAGCATATACCATTTTTTTAGAACAAGCATAGTTTTTTCATCAATACTTAAAGTACGTACAGAAGCTTTTGTTTTAGGCGTCAATCCTAATATTAATTCACCATTGGAATTTTTTGTTATAGTTCGTTTAACATGTATCTCAGATTTTGAAAAATCGATATTATCCCAAGTTAATGCCAACATTTCGCCTTTTCGTAATCCTGAAAAAGAAACTAATCTAAAAAAAGTAAAAACATGATATGGTTGAGTTTTTTCTACAGTTTCAAGAAATTTTATTAATATATCTTTTTCATAGAATTTAATTTTATCAGTACTGTATTTCTTTCTAGGTGTATCAATGATTATCATTGGATTGGAATCAAGTATTTCTAATTTTTGTGCATAATTAAATACCTTTGTAGTATAAGATTTTAGCGCTCCAAATGTAGCATATTTTTCATACCAATCATTTACGACTTTCTGACAATAGGCGGGTTTAATGTGTTCAATGCGTAAACTACCAAAAGTGGGGAGTATTTGTTTTTTAAATAAACTTTCTACCCGTATGAAAGTATTAGGTGTTACCGTTCTTTCGTAAGATTCTTTCCATAAGTCATATACATCTTTAAAAGAATATTGAGTATTTAATTTTCTGCTGGATAGACCTTTTTCAGCTATTTCAATTTTTAGACGAGAAAGAGCAAGGTCAGCTTCTTTTTTTGTCTTGAATCCTCTTCTAGTGGTAAATTTCTTTTTTCCAGTTAATGGGTCTGTTCCTAAATAAGTTTGAAATTTATAGGCTTTTGAGCCATCTTTTTTTGTATATTCTTTGATTAATTTACTATATTGTTGAAACATTTATTATTACCTACTTTCTTACTTCTTTAAATGCTCGCCAGCGTATAGAAAGAAATGTAAGTAAGAAACGTATGTTCCTGTTTTTCTAAAAAGAAAAGCCCAAAGGCTAATCTTTATTGCAATTTTTGCATTGTCCCATTTGTCATATCCCATTGAGCATGAATGGTATCAAAGTTTGCCCCAGCTGAACTCATATTTCCAGTAAATGTTACTTTATCACCTATATTAAATTCATTTGTATTATTTAAATCTTTTACAAAGATTACGTATGATGCTAACGGACTAGTAGAAACTGATTCAGTCCATGATTGATTAGAAAATTTACTATCAGCAATAACAGCTACTCTTGTACTCATAGGTTCGATTACAGTACCTGTAAAAGTAAAGTTTTTTCCTTTGATCAATTTAGAAAATACTTTTGATTGGTCTGTAGTAGGAGTAATTGAATAGTATTGATCCACAAAGTTTTCAAAATTTTGTGGGTTAGTTGAAAGATATTCTTGAAACTTATCAACATTGGCATTCGCAGAACTTGAACTATTAGTTTTAGAACTACTACTAATTTGTTTTTCTTTACTGCTAGCTTCTTTTTTTACAGAACTAACTGCGGTAGATGAGCTACTAGAAGCTTTTTCATTTTCTTTTTTTCCAGAACATGCAGTAAGCAATAATAAAGATAGAACCACTAAAGAAATTTTTTTCATTTTAACTATTCCTCATTTCTGATATAATTAATTTGGTTTTTTTATGTCCTGATCGTTTACTAGCGATTGGGATTTTTTGTGAGAAATAGTATTGAATTTAAAATTCTTTGATAAAAAGAGAAGATTCAGTAACAAAGTTAAATTGATAATTTTTGTAAGTAAAACTCACACCATTCTTTTCTTTAATATGTTGAATGGCTTTATAAACGTATTCAGAAGTAAACCCAAGGAATTCAGCACATTCCCAATAGTAAATATGCCCAAGTTTCCAAGATGCTATTAAATCATCAAGGCTAATAGCTAATTCTGAACCATAATTTCTAGCAAGTTTTTCTTGCTTTCTATTTTCTGTAACGTTTTGAGAGAGAATTATACCAGTACTAGTTTTATAGTGCCCGTATTCCTCATACAGCCGTTCTTTTTTATCAATAGTACATAAATCTTTATCAATAAATATAGTACCTCTGTAGAAATAAGCCGTATCGTTAGTTTTAGATTTCAGGCTTATTTCTTTTATCGGTACTTCTTTATTAACTATATCAACTAACGCTTCATAATCGTTCATAGGGGACACCTGCTTATGTGTATTTCTTATAGTATTTAATGTAATACTTATGTTATTCATCAATAAATTGGTCTAAATATTCCATGATACCTTTTATTTCTTCTTTAGAATAAACACGACCATCAATTTCAGAATGAGCTGCTAAATCAATAACTTCTTCTTTATCTTTTTTAGGAAGATGAGCTATTTTATTAGTTGGCTCGTTTTCTTGTTTAGCAAGTTTTTGTTCAGCGTAGTTATATACATCTTGTTTATTTTCTTTAGTAAGTTTAGTGAAAATGGGAGTAATGTTAATTTCTTGTTCGTTTTCGTTATTATCTAAACCTGACAGCCAAGTAACATCTACTTTAAAATATTCAGCTAGTTTAGTTAATATTGAAATTTTAGGTGAGCGGGTGCCGTTTTCATATCGGGAAAGTGTTGTTTTAGTTGTTCCAATCGAATCTGCCAAAGCATCTAAGGTAATTCCTTTTTCTTTTCTCAATTGTTTTAAACGTAACCCAAAAATTTTATTAGTTTCCATTGTGTCACCTCCCGTTATTTTACTTGAATACAATACAAAGTATAAACAAAAAAATACAAAAAGTAAACAAGAAAGTAACCAATCGGTAATTTTTCTGTTGACATCGTATTTACAAGGTGCTAGTATGTGTTTGTAACCAATTGGTAACACACGAAGAAGGAGGTGCTAAATAATGCAAGCTTTTACTAGATTGAAGGGTTTTAGAGCAGAACAAGGCTTAACTCAAAAACAAATGGCTGAAACCTTGGGTATGAATGAAGATACGTATAGAAAAAAAGAAAATGGCAAAAGAGAATTTACTCTTTCAGAAGTAGCTAAAGCTAAAGAAAAATTGGGTATCGACCCAGAATATTATTTTTTTTACTATTTTAGTAACCAATCGGTAACTAAAAAGACTGCTTAGAAAGGCGGTGGAAAGATGAACGTTAGAAATAAACAGTTGCATGATGATATAGAAGAATTAGCTAAATGTGTAAATGAAGGCATAAATAAAATTTTATCCAATCAAAAAGGAAACACAGTTATAGAAATAAAACGGGGCTTGGCAGAAGAAAGTTGTGAACTCGACTTAACCAAGAGAATGCTTATTAATCATTTGGAAGAAGAACTAACCAAAAAGATTAATAAGCAAATTCTAAATTAAATAGATGTGAATTTTGCAGTTTCAGTAAATCCAATACATTTAACAGCCGATGTTTTATATAGTTTAGTTTCATCTTTATCTATATCATCATCGCCAACTGCAAAGAAATCACAATTACTTAGAAAACCCATTGCTCCCAGTAGTGGAGAAGAAGTAGCTAATTCAGAAGTACCTGCGTCTCCTTGAATAGTGTTTGCATAAATCTTTTTAGCATAAAATTCTTTTTTAGTTGCATAGTCAAGAGCAACATAACCGACTAGAAAAGTATCATCATTAATAGGAATTTTTGTGCCATCCAGCATTGTAATTACAAAAGCTTCTTTATTCAATAATATTCACCTCACTTTCATATTAATTATATCAGTAAATGAAGTGAGAAATAAAGGTGGTGGAAGGATGATTGAAATAGAAGTAAGAATGGTTGAAGCATTAGAAAGCATAGCAAAAAGCCTTAATATCATTGCAGAAGATACTAAGGCTAGCTGTGAGTTAAGAGAAGAACAAGTGAAAATGTTCAATGATTTAGAACAAAAGATTAATGATTTAGTTGAAAATCCTTTTGGACTTAAATAAAAGGAATTGCATTTTTTACTTTCGCCATAAATTCAAGAACACTTTCAGCTTTATCTTTAAAAGTTGTTTCTAATAATGCAATTGCTTCAGTAGATAAATTTATAAGTACAATTTCTCCAGTACCGTAGTTAGTCCCAGTTATAAGATTGTGTTTTTTTAATTCTTTACATGTAAATAATGTATCTTCAAAATTCCATTCAGACATTAACTTACTATGAATATCATTTACAGAATTGAATGAAACAGCCTCTTTTTTTGAAACATTATTTTTTCTACGTGAAAGATATTCTTGATACATGGCAGAAATTAAATACTTTGCATCATTAGTTAAAAATTCTAGCTTATCCATAACATTTACCTCACTTTCATAATAATTATACCAATAAACAAGGTGAGAAATAAATATAGAAAGGAAGTTAAAAATGGAAGTAATGTTACCCATTCAGCTACCTGATTCATTCAAAGATGAATTAAAAGAAGATATTAAAAATCTGGCTTTAAATGTTTTTAGTCAAACTGCTCAAGGTTTAGAAGATTTGCCACCTTATCCGAAAAAAGCAGAAGTGAAGAAAGTTCTTCATATTGGAGAAGATAAGCTCAACCAATGGATTTCAGAAGGTTTACACCTAGTTAAATTTTCAGCAAATGATCATAGAATTGATAAAGAAGAATTAAAAATGTTTTTAAACAGTAGAAAAATATAAGAACGCTCGCCAGCGTATGGAAAGAAAAAATAATCATTTTGATTGGAGAAATATAGTATGAAAAAACATATTAAAACAGCTTTACCAGATTTTATTTTATTAGCGTCACTAGTTTATATTACAACTTTAAATGCAATATCAGGAATTGTAATGGTCGTTGCATTATTTATTTCAAGTTTAATTGCGGAGAGTGAAAAAAATGGATGCAAAAACTTACAATGAAATATTTATAGAAAGTGATGAAAGATGTCTATGCCCTAGATGTGGCGTGAATTATATGGAACGTGAACTAGAAAAAAATGCTTTATCACGACATGAACCAAACGTTTACATTTGCTCTTTATGTGGGACAGATGAAGCGGTATTAGATATGTTTGGTGAGAAAATACCATCAGAGAAATGGAGTTGCAACGCATGGTAAAGAAAGTAAATAAACTGTACAATTCCTTATTTTCTGAAATGAGAAAAAGAGGTAATAAACATGGTTAAAGTAAACACATTAAACGCAATTGCAAATATTGTTGTTGAAGATCCAGAAAATGGTATTTCCACAATTAGCGCCACGGAATTTTTCTTTAATGTCTGTGAAGGTGTTGTTTCTAACCTTCTTAGATTAGTTGAAGGTCGATTAGTAGAAGTTGGCGGGGTTAAATATTATATTGCTCCGTATTTTGAGCATGACAAAGTAGCACAAGCTTATTTAGAAAGTTAGTTGATTCTTATGGAAAAAAGAGCAAATAAAAAGCTGTGCAGGGCAAACTACACAGCAAACGAAAAGTTAAGTTATTTAAATTATAGCATGAAAGGACTGTAAAGCAAGTGAAAAATATTAATTTGGATTTATCTACTATTGGCGAAGGCGCATTACAAGAGCGTTTCATAGCTTCAATGGAAAAAGTAATTGAAAACATTCTTGATTTAAACACAGAAGCAACCAAAAAACGTTCTGTGGTTATTCAGTTAGACTTTACGCCAGATGAGTACCGAGAAGTAACAAATATTGAAATGCAAACCAAAGAAAAATTAGTACCACGTACACAAGTATCCGCTCGGATGATTGTTAATAGAAGTTTTGAAACTGGTTATCCAGAAGCAAATGAACTTTTAAGCAATGTCAAAGGGCAAACTTACATGGATTTCCAAAAAGGAGAGCCAGCAACTGATACTGGGCAACCAGTAAGTGAGGTAGAAAAACAGGAAGCTACCGAAGCACAAGAAGAACCAACTGTTATTGATTTTAGAAAAACTAACTAAACATACAAAGGAGAATGAACATGTCAGAAGAAAATATTAAATCAGCTTTACAGTATGCGGTAGATTTAGCAGAAGGACAAAGGGTTATTTATGAGCAACAACACGGTAAAACATTTTATGATGCAAGCAAAGCAAGCTTGAAAGAATTATATCCAATTCCGTACGCAAGTTCTTTAGAAGTTAATTCATTAACAGGACTAGTTGACTATTTAAAATCTGATGCAGACTTTGCTTATAAACCAATTATTTTGCATGTAGAATCACCAACGCTAGTTAAAGTTTTAAGTCCACTAAACGGAGATAGAAAGCGTGAATGTCTAGTTTATGCCAAAGCTATTCTAGATAATTTTCCGTTTAGTCGTTTTATGGATTCAGAAAGCTTCATTATTAATATTATGTCGTTGTTTGATAGAACGGAAGACGCAGAAGCAATTAGAGCTTGTGCAAGTTCACTAAGAATTGAAGGCGGAGCAGACATTAAAGACGATGGGACTTCTCAAGTGGTCGCTGTGAAGCAAGGTGCCACAGTTCAACAAGCGAAAGTGCCAAGTCCAGCAATTTTAAGACCATACAGAACTTTTTTAGAAGTAGCGCAACCAGAAAGCCCATTTATTTTTAGGGTTAATGATCGTGCAGACTGTGCATTATTCGATGCGGATGGCGGTTTATGGAAATACGAAGCTATGAATAATATCAAAGAATATTTAACAACAGAGTTACAAGAAGAAATTGAAAATGACCTAATTAAAATCATTGCTTAAATAAGCAATAAAAAATAGCAATCCATTGCCCGTAAAAAGTCGGGCTTTGGTTTTGCTAAAAAATAAAAGACCCAAGTTTACCAAAGCAAACTCAAGTCTATAGTTATTTCGACAAGACAACTATAACATATTTTTGCTTTAGTAACAAGATAAAACGCTGAAATAACAAGCGTTTGACGTCCTTGTATAGGGTATTAACATTCACGGGAAACTAAAAAGTGTAAATATCAAAGTAGAAATTAAGGGGATAGCAAAATATGTTTATTAGAGAAAAAGTCTTATCTTGTGGAGAATATGTAGAGGTAGATTTAATTCCAAGAACTGTAGATGCAGAAAGAGCAGTAAGAGGAGTGAGGTCAAAAAAGAAAAAGTTATCACGTCCTGCACAAGATAAAGTGAACCATAAAAATTCAGCAAGAAGTATTACTCAATTAGCAAATGGTAATTTTAAAAATTATGAGGACTATTGGTTAACTTTAACTTATCAACCTAAATTTTTACCAGCAACTTTAGAAGAAGCAGAAAAAGAAATAAAAAAATATTTGGAACGCTTAAGCTATCGCTGTAGAAAAATAAATAAAGAATTGAAATACATTCTAGTAACAGAATACGAATTAGACGAAGAAGGCAACCAAGTTAAAAATTTCCATCATCATTTAATTGTAAATGGTGTTTTAGATCGCGAGGAAATAGAAGGGTGTTGGTCTAAAGGTCGTGGAAAAAATAAAGAAATGATTGGTCGGGCAAATTGTCGCCGTTTGCAATTTGATAATAACGGCATTGCAGGTATTGCTAATTATGTGATGAAACCAAGATTCGGTAAAAGAGGTAAGAAAAAATGGTCAAGTTCACGTAACTTAAAAAGACCAACTTTAATTGCTAACGATTATAAATATACACCAAAGCAAATAGAAAAAATGGCTTTATCAAACGATTACGGGGAAGAACGCCTTGCACGTATTTATAAAAATTATGACATTGCAGAAGTTCAACCAATTTACTACGAAGATACGGGGTGGCATTTCTATTTGAGAATGTGGAAGAAAAAAAGAAAGGCGGAGTAATATGTACAGTAAGTCAGTTCAAAGCAAGATGAAAAACGAACAAGGAAAAATGTTTGAAAAACTAATTCTCGCTGGTTGTGATTATTACAAGAAAAAAGGGATGGCGATTATTGAAAAAACTCCAGAGCCATTTTCCGTTAAACGTAAGATGCAGGGTGGGCAATTTATCGGACAGTTCCACAAAAACCAAAAAGCCCAACCTGATTTCCAAGGAACATTAACAGGTGGTAGGTCAATTATTTTTGAAGCTAAGAGTACCTTAGAAGATAAAATAAAGCAATCAGTAATGAGTGACGCACAATTTAATTATTTAAAATTACATGAAGAATTAGGTGCCTGCGCTGGTATTTGTGTTCAAGTGAAAAAAACTTATGCTTTTATTCCGTTTGCTATTTGGCGTGATATGAAAGAATTGTATGGACGTAAATACATGACTGAAAACGAAATAAAGAAATTTGAAGTAAACACGTTTGGTTATATTGCTTTTCTTGATTATGTAACGGGGGAGCGATGGGAATGTTGACAGAAGATATTTTAAAAAACATTTTAGAAGCATACTTTGAAAAACATGAAATAATTTTTGAAGGTTCCTATCCAATTAATGAAAATGGGAGAGGATTTTAAATTATGGTGCCAGTTATTAAGTGGCAAATGGTTTTTAATTGAAAGTTATAGCGTAGAACAGGAGGAAAAGTAGAAAGAGAGCTTTGAGTTAAGCTCTCAATTATTAATTTGGTTTTTGTAAAAATTTTTCAGCTTCTTGATAAGCTATTTCATTTTCAATATCACTTATCAAAGCTTTTAAAAACATTTTAATGGATGTAACATCCTGTTCAGGATGCCTTTTAGAATAATGAGTTTCATCATTACCGATGAATGAGATAGCTTTTGATAAATTTTTTGTTCTTTCTTTTGGTAGTTTTGCTATTTTACTGCTTAGAGATGTCTTTGGATTTTTTAGCCAATCTTCAGAAGCCCCTTCTTGAGGATATTCTAATAAGAAATCTGTAACCAAAAATTCTAAAGCTTTTCTGTAACCCATGCCAGCTAATTGATCTAAATCATCATGCTCGGCTTTGTTTGCTTGCTCAATTATTTTAATGAATTCTGGGAATTTATTTATAATATCTGATGAGATATTCATAGTTTCTAAATCAATAGTATTTGTTAGAGATGGAATAGAATATAAGTGATTTCTTCCTTGCCATTCGTCACTAAAAAAATGTAAGGAAACTTTTCCGCAAAGCTGGCAAGCAGTGGTTAATAAAGTTTCTGTGTTTGCAGAATCTTTTGTTGGAAGTTCCACGCCATTTATAAATAATTGCTCACCAGTATTTTTACAATGAGCACAAATTCTAGGGATTTCCAATACTACATCTTTCAAGAGAATATTATTTTGAGCCAAATCATATTGGCTAATACTATAACGATTACTAAGTTTAATCATAATGAAAGCTCCTTTGTTTTTTAACAATTATATCACATGTAAAAATTAGTAGAAAGGATTGGTAAAGTGGATAAAGCGCATATAATCATCAAAAATAAAGACAAAGAGAAGAAAGTGTACTTGCCATTATATGGTGAAGTAACTTTAGAAATAAGAAATGGCGAAATTGTTTATATTGTAAATAACGAGCGTGAAAAATGGTAAAAATAATAATTAATATCTGACCGAAGAACGGAGGATATACAAGCATGTTTGTTTGTGTATCTTCCGTTCTTTATTTTGGAGGGAGAGTATTTGGAAGAAGAACTATATACACCGCTGTTTATTCAAACTATGTTAGAAGAAACAATTGAATTAGATCCCAGCATTTTTATAGAAGAAAGAATAGATTTTGAACGAGCAATAAACAGTGCTGCTTTAACTGGCAAGCAACGTTTAATAATCGGTTGCTTGTTTGGGTTACGTTTAAATATTGAACAAGTAGTAACCTTATTCAATTTTGATTTTTGGGAGTTACAACGAGAATTAGAAAAAGCCAGTGAAGTAATTGAAGCGGTAATGAATGGTTGTAAACAACCTGTGCTAGAAATAAAAAAATCAGAAGCAAGAACCGTTTCACAATATATTGATGAATTGTTAGAGGGTGAAATAAATATTTTTGATATTAGCTTAGCGGTGCAACGTGATTTATTGATGTTACTTTCTGAAAGATTTGGCGATATGGTCGCCTGTGATGGTCTTCTACAGTTAGTAAATGGTTTTAATAGAGAAGATGACGGCAGAGCGTTAGAAGAGCAGTACCCGTTTCATAAAGAAGCCTGTGGCAAGAAGAATGCTGGCAACGACTATTTTTATAATCAAGATAAACAAAATAACGTCATTTACTCAACGAAAGAAATTTAGAGGTGGTTCTATGATTGGATTTATCAAGAAAGTAAATCAGTTAGAAGAAGCAGAACAAATTAATTTTTACTTGAATTTGCAAAGGTATTTACTAAAAGTATTTGCCAAAGATATTTATAACAACGAAGAGCAATTACAGAATGATTTTCAACGATTTAAAGAATCTGATTTATATGAACCAGTCTTAAAATACTTTTGTGAGAAGTGTTATACAGATTTGTCTTTAGAAGTAGCTGACTTTGAAAAGTTGAATAAGAAGCGTTTCAAGCTGTGCAAGGTTTGCGGAAAGGCTTTGTTGGCGTATGATCGTATGAATGGTATTAGCTTTTGCTACGAGCCTAACTACATCAGATATACAATAGAAAAACGCCGTTTCTTTAATTCAAGTAGACAAGCGAGCCAATGCCAAATGAAGCGCAAGAGCCAATTAACTATTGAATACAATAACAGAAAGAAGGTTTTAGCAAATGAGTAAACCTAAACGCAAATGCGCCATAGCATCGTGCAATGTTCTAATTGACTATAACGAAATGTATTGCACGAAACATAAACAAGTAAAACAAGAACAAGCTTATGAACGCAACAAGCATTACAACAATACTGTTAGATACGCAGAGAAGAATAAGCAGTATGCAGACTTCTATAACTCAAGAGAATGGAAAAATAAGCGCAAGCAAATACTAATTAGAGATAACTATATTTGTCAGCCGTGTTTAAAAAAAGGTGTTATTCATGAAGCAAATATGGTTCACCATAAAACCGAATTAAAAGACGATTGGGAAAAAAGACTTGATGAAGAAAATTTAGAATCGGTAAACACGATTTGTCATAATAAAATTGAAAAGAAAAACAGACAGAATAAAAAAACAAAATAAGTTTATTTTTGAGGGGGTATTTTTTACCCCCGTACCCTTTAAAATCCCTGTAAATCGAAGTCCCCCCTTCGGAGGAAAAAAATTCCCTTTTTGAAGTTTTCAAAAAATAGCAGGTCGAAAAATGAAACAAAAATCAATAAACACACTATCTGCAAGGGAAGTGACTTTGAAAAAAATAAATCGAAGTTGCTTCTTAAAATCATTTTTTTATCAATTTTTTGGCAAAAAGGAGGGGAAAAATTGGGGCGAGATAAAAAATTGTTAGATGCAACGAAGAAGCATTTGACGAAAGAAGAAAAAGAAAAAAAGATGAAAGAAGAGGAGGCATTATATAACTATACCCCCCTCGATTTTTCAAAGGTTCCTAAGTGGTTAAATAAGACTGCTAAAAAGGAATGGAAAAGAATTGGTATATATCTAACTGAACTACCGATTTCAGAATTAGATAGAAAATCAGTAGAGCTATATTGTTATTATGTTGCTTTAATTGAGGAAGCAGGAAAACAGCTAAATGAAGAACCAATTATACTCTTTGATAAAAGAAATCCTTTAATAGATACCATTAATGCTGCAAGTAAAGAGTTAAAGACTTTAACTAATTCATTGGGATTAACCATTAATGCACGTCTGAAAATAACAAATCCTGCTGAAATTGCCCCCCAAAAAACAGATCCTTTTGCCGATATGTTCCGAAGGGTTGAAGAAAATGGCGGGTAAAGATTATGTACAAATTTATATAGATGCTGTAAAAGCTGGTGAAATCATTGTAGGTAAAAAGATTCAGAAGGCGATTGATAGGCATAAAAAAGATTTGTGGCGAATGGAAAACGATACAAATTTTGAATACGTATATAAACCAGAACAGTCAGAAATGATTATATCTTTTATTGGAATGCTTCCAGACCCTAAAACAAGGGAACCAAATGAAATTGCAAAGTTTCAAAACTTTATTCTTTGCTTGCTTTGGGGCTGGCGACATAAGAAAACAAATTGCCGAAGATTTACCAAAGCCTATATATCGTTAGCCCGTAAAAATGGGAAGTCATTATTGGTTTCAGGGATTGCTTTATATTGTTTGTTATATGAACGCAATCCCAAAAGTGCCAGACAAATTTACGCTACAGCCAATAAAAAAGACCAAGCTAGAATTGTTTTTAATATGGTTAAATCTCAGCTAAAAGCATTAAGAGGTAGCAGTAAAGAAGTTAAGAAGCGTACTAAAGTACTGCAAAAAGAAATTGTTACTAATGATGAAAGCTTTATGCAACCATTATCAAGTGATGCAGATACGTTAGATGGTTTAGATACATTGCTAGGTATCTTTGATGAATATTCTTATTCTAAAACTACTGAAATGATGGACGTAATAGAAACTTCTATGAGCCAGCAAGATGAACCATTAGTAATTATTATTAGCACGGCAAGTAACAAGTTAAATTATCCAATGTACGACATCGAATATAAGTATGTAGAAAAAATATTAAGCGGAGAAGTAGAAGATGATGAATATTTAGCGCTTTGCTGGGAACAAGATAGCTTAAAAGAAGCAAATGATGAATCATTATGGATTAAATCTAACCCTTTACTTGAATCTAACAATGAAAAAGTTGTTACACGTACAATCAAACGTATTAGAAAGCTTTATAAAGAAGGTCTAGCTAAAGGAACTGTATCTAACGTGTTGACTAAGCATTTTAATTTGTGGGTTCAAGCTTCTAAAGAAAGTTTCATGTCTGCTGATGAATGGAACAAAGCCAAGAAAGTTATTGAAAATTCAAGTTTAAAAGGTCGGAAAATATTTATCGGGCTTGATTTATCTAGGGTTGGGGATATTACTTCTATCAGTTGGGCAATTCCAATTGAAGAGCTAGAAAAGGTTTATGTAGATAGCCATTCTTTCATTGGTAATAAAGCTGGTATTGAAGCGAAAGAAAAAGAAGATAAAACACCTTATCGACAATATGCAAAAGCTGGTTACTGTGAAATAACTACACTTGAATCTGGATTAGTTGATCATAAAGACATGCTTGTCTGGTTGGAAGATTTTATAGAATCTAATGAATTAATTGTAGAAGCTATTTGTTATGACCCCTATAACTTTAATCAATTAATTCCTTTATTAGAAGAACGTTGGGGCGATAAATTAATAGAAGTTCGTCAAGGTTATATTACTTTATCACCAGCCATTAAACGTTTTAAAGAAGATATTTTAAACAAAGTTGCCATTCATGGAGAAAACCCACTTCTTACAAGAGCTATAAATAATGCAATAGTTGTAGAACAAAATGATGCGTGGATGATTGATAAAAAAATGAATCGTAACAAAATAGACCCGTTAGCTGCATTATTAAACGCCTATACAAGAATTATGTATTTTGATTTTAACGAAGTAACGGTAGATGAATTGGTAGCAAATGGCGAATATGGTTTCGGACATTAGGAGGGAAACAATGGAGAAAATTTATATAGTAACAACAATTCTTTATATTTTAGGCATGCTCTCATTTGTTGTGGGAGCATTTTTATTTAATTTTATTTTCGGGTTTATTGTTGCAGGTGTAGCTATGCTACTAACTTGCTTTGTTTTAAGCCGAGAATATCAAAATATACCAACAAAAAGAAAGTAGGTGAATAAATGGGTATTTTTATGCGTACAGAACAACGAAGTATTTCTAGTATAGCGCAAGCCGTTGATTATATTTCTATGTCTGATGTTGGTACGTTAGCTAGTGTTCAAGGTGAAACGGCGTTATTACAGAGTGACATTTTCACAGCAGTTAGAATTATTGCTTCTGATATTGCAAGCTCTGAAATAGTTTTATCAAAAGGCGAAGATGATGAAGTTTTACAAATGTTAAATAATAAGCCTAATGATCATATGACTGCCTTTAGTTTTAAATATGCGATGATTGCTAATTTATTATTAACAGGTAATGCCTATGCGTTAGTGAATGGTGACCAATTAACATTTTTAAAACCTTCACAGGTTACAGTACAAGAAGATGAAGAGACAGAAGAAATTTTTTATAGTGTGATGCTACAAAATGCTAAAACAATCTTATGCAATGAAAATGAGATTATCCATTTTAAAGCAATGACTACCAACGGTAAAAAAGGTATTAGTCCTTTATATTCTTTAAAGCCAGAATTAAACATGCTTAAGAACGGTAATAATTTACTTGCTTCTTTTTTTAAGAAAGGAGTACAGGCAGGCGGTATTTTATCTTTAAAAAAATCTACTCTAAACAATGAAACCAAGAAGCAAATTAGAAAGGATTTTGAAGAAGTAAATGCTGGTGCCCAAAATGCTGGCGGAGTAATTGTTTTAGATGAAACACAGGAATTTAAACGAATTGAAATTGATACTAAGGTTTTAGAGATGATTCAAAACAATGTTTATAGTACCAAACAGATTGCAAAAACGTTTGGTATTCCTTTAAGCCGTTTTGGTATGGAAATGGTTAATACTTCGGAAACAGAAGCAAACGATGCGTATATTTCCTCTACATTAAATGGTTACAAGAAAATGATGTGTCAAGAACTAGATTGGAAACTAGGTATTTTTGAAGGTGAACAGTTTATTTTGTTTGATATGGATTTTTCCACATTGCAAGGTAGAGATAAAAACACCATGTTTACAAAAATGATTGAAAAGAATAATGGTGAAGGAGTATTAACTATTAATGAAGTACGGGAATTTTATGGAAAAGAACCAGTACAAGGCGGAGATGAAATATACAAAAATTCCGCTTCAATTCCAATTGAAAGATTATTGAGTGGAGAAGGGAAGAAATAAAATGGAACAAAAATCAATTGAAACACGTAGTGTAGAAGATGTTAAGCCATTAGATGATATGACGATAACAGGTTATGCCATTAAGTTTGATGAAAAAAGTAAATTACTTGGTAATTATTATGAAGTCATTGATTCAAAAGCGTTAGATAAAGTGAATTTAAGTGATGTAAAATGTTACTTCAATCATGATTCTAGTGCTGTTTTAGGTAGAACAAAAGCTAAAACTTTAGAATTATCTATTGATGGTAAAGGGCTAATGTTTAAGTGTATGTTACCAAATACGACTTATGCCAAAGATCTTTACGAATCAATTAAAAGGGGTGATGTCAACGAATGTTCTTTCGGATTTTTAGTAGATAAGAAAAATGCCAATGCGCAAAAAATTGTTAGAAACTCAGATGGAACATTTACACGATACATTTATGAGATCGCGGAGCTTACAGAAATTAGTATTGTACCAGAACCAGCGTACAATGATACTTCTGTAGAGGTAGCGAAACGTTCGCTAGATGAAGCGAAAGAAAAATATGAAAAAGAAAAAATCAGTTTGGAATTAGAGCTTTTAACGCTAAGTTAAAGGCTTTTTTTATATCTAAAATTAGGAGGAATATTATGAACATTGAAGAATTAAAGAAACAAGCGCAAGAAGCGATTGATAGCGGAGATTTAGAAAAAGCCCGTGAATTGATGGATAAAATCAAAGAGTTTACGGCAGAAGCAAACAAGGCAGAAGAAGAGACACGTGCCACAGAAGATAAAGAAAAAATGCAAGCAGAATTAGATGCCATTAAACCAGTGGAAAAGCGGAGCCGAAGTCGTAAAGTAGAGAAACGAACTTTACGAGAAGTTGAAAATTTAGAAGATAATCAATTAGAAGCTTTTGAAAATTTCATTCGTACGGAAGGCGTTGAAACACGTGGTTTAAACACAACCAATACTTCTGTAGTCGTTCCCGAAGATATTTCTACCGAAGTATTAGAATTAAAAGATAATTTAGATGACTTATCACAATACATTACTGTACAAGAAGTTGGTACTGGCTCTGGTAAGTTTCCAGTTGCAAAACGTGCCACTTCTGTATTAGCAACTAAAGAAGAATTAGCTGAAATTGTAGATGTTGATGAACCATTATTTATTGAAGTCGATTACAAAACAGAAACACGGATTGGTAAAATCATGTTTTCTAATGAACTAATCGAAGATTCAGCGATAGATGTTAATGCTTACTCCAAAAAACAAATGAAACGTATGGTGAAAAATACTAATAATAAAAACATTTTAGCTATCTTATCTTCATTTACAGCAACTACTGCAACAGATGCCGATGGCTTGAAAAATGTTATCAATGTGCAGTTAGATCCAGAATTAGATATTAAATTGTTAGTTAATCAAGATGCCTATAATTATTTAGATACATTGAAAGATGCGGAAGGTCGCTATTTATTACAACCAAGCTTAAGTGCGCCAAGTGGAAAACAATTTTCAGGGCATGATGTGATTGTAGCAAGTAATAAATTAGCCCCTACGCCAAAAGATACTGTAGGATTCATTTTTATTGGGGATTTAGAAGAAGCTTGTATTTTATTCAAACGCAAAGAAATTACTGCTGAGTGGGAAAAATTCGATTCATACAGCAAAGGTTTGGCGGTTGGTATCCGTTCAGATTACAAACAAGTAGACCCAGAAGCTGGATTTGTTGTTAATTTACCAGTAGCTACTGATGGCGATGGTGGAGGAGAAACACCACCAACAACCAAAGCAGCTAAAGCAACTAAGTAGGCGATGCAGTATGGAATTAGCAGAGTTAAAAACGTTTCTTAGAATTGATTATGATACCGAAGATGCTATTTTGTTGCATTTAAAAAATGTTGCGGAAAGTTATGTTTTAAGTGCAATTGAAGTGGAAGAAACGAAGGACGTACGTTTTAACCATGCTGTAGCTCTGTTAGTCGGTCATTGGCTGGCTAACAGAGAAACGACTACGGATTTAAATTTGAATGCTATCCCGTTTGGCGTAGAAAGCTTAATTCAACAATTGAGGGGGTTACCTCATGGCTAGATTTGTCAATACAGGTGATTTAAACGAGCGAATAAGCTTTATAAAAAAAGAAAATGGTAAAAATAATTTTGGTGAAAATATCGTAGTAGAAGAAACGGTTCATGAATGCTATTCATGTGTTCAAGAACAGTTTCTAAGCGATGTTAAAAGCACAATCGGAACTGTATTAGAAGATACAACAACTTTTATTATTCGCTACCAGCAAAGGGAAAAAATTACGCGTACTATGCGTATTAAATGGCGTGAACAAGAATATGAAATTAAAAAGATTAATCCAGACCCGCGCAAGCGCCAATTTACTACGATAATTGCAAAGGCGGTAGAATAATGAGCTTTACTATTAAAAGTGATTTAGCGCAAGGGCTACAAGCATTGGGTGCCAAAAGAGAAAAAATCGAAAATATAGCCGTGGGGAAGGCTACGGAATTAGTAGCAGAAGAATTAGAAGAAAGAACACCCAAGAGCAAAAATAGCCATGAACATGCTAAAAATAATGTAGTGTATACACAGCCTAAAAATGGTGAAAGCTCTGTAGGTTATGATAAAAAAGTTGCTTGGCGTATGCACTTTTTAGAATTTGGAACAATTAAGCAAGCTCCTAAAGTAATAGTACAAAGAACCATGAGAGAAATGGAAGAAGCTGTTATTGATTTGATGGCAGAGGTAATAAGAGAGGAGTTGGGCTTAAGTTGAATATACCTATTAAACAAGTATTGGATATTCTCAGTAATCAAGTGGAATTGGAACCAATTAACTTTCACTTAAATTTTATTCCAGAAGATAACCAACTTTTAGAAAAATTACCAATGGGTCGATTAGTAGAAATAGATACAACTTATACAGACTATGCTTCTAATGACCCGCTTTCTTTAGAATTTTGCGTTCAAGTAGATTTGTGGTTTTCTTCATTGCAAGAAGCCAATGAATATTACTTTTTAATAGATGAATTAATGAGAGAAAACGAATGGCAGTGCGTTTACTCAGAATTAACAACAGATACAGATTTAGAAAACTGCAATAGAATTATCAAACGTTATTACACAACACAGAGAATTGAAATTAATTAGTTAAAGGAGAGAATAAATTATGGCAACAGTAGGTTTTGAACGTGCAATTGTCGGTGTGCATGAAAAAAATACCGATTCAGAAAAGGTAACGCAAGAATTTGATATTAATTCCAAAAAAGGTGGTACCATTGATGCGAAAATTACAGGATTAGCAGCCGCTAGTAATACAACGTTTGCTTCTGATGGCGCCTTTCATGTATCGGCGGTTGGTTCTGGTTCTCCTAAATGTGCATTCCAAATTGCAGATTTATATCCAGAACTTTATGATGCAATCACAGGAGCAGAAAAAACACCACAAGGATATACAGCATTAGGAAAAAATACACGACCGCCTTACGTATCTATTATTTTCATTTCACATGATAAAGATGGGAATGAACTTTATATTGCTTTATTAAAAGGTAAGTTTGGGGCTCCTGATGAAGAATTAAAAACAGCAGAAGATAAAGGTTCAGAATTACAAACAGATAGTATTGAAGGAAATTTTGTGAACCGTGGCTTAGATGGTTATGCGTATGTTAAGGCAAAAGCAGAACCAAATGATAACGGGCAAGCACTAGAAGAGTTTAAAGCTTTTGTGTTTAATAATGCAGAAGGACAAACTACACCCTAATGCGCCCCAAAATCCACAAAGTATATTGAATGAAGATAGTTCTGTAACTATCTCATTTGATGCTGTGGAAGGGGCTAAATCCTATGTAATTCATTATGCAAATGCTAATGATTCAGACCCGCATAAAGCGATTTTTATGGGATATACGGAAACTAATACATGGACTTTAACATCTGAAAATGTCCCTTCGTTAAATGTTGGAGATAAACTTTATTTCTATGTTCAGACTTTTAATGATTTAGGTGAAGGTGTAAACGATATAGAAAAAGCTTCTTACTTAAATAATAATAAACTTGGTTCAGCGTGGAGTGAACCAACAATAATTACAGTACCGAAGGAGAATTTAAATGATTAAAATTGAATTGAAACAACAAAATGGAAAAACAGAAACATTTATTCAAGAATTTGTTAGCGGTCGTAAACTACGTAATATGCTAGTTTTTTTCAAGAAGTTAGAAAAAGACGATGAACTTGTAGATGAATTAGAAATGCTAGACGGCTTAGTAAATATTGTTGCTAATTTATTTGATGATGACTTAGTTAATTATGATTCAATTTGGGATGGAGTTGAAGCTTCAAAGTTAGCGGAAACACTACGTGAAGTATTAGATTCAGCAATGGGCAAAGAAGAAAAAAAGCAAACAGTGGAGCAGTAACCATTGAAAAAGCTTTAGAAAGTTTAGATGATTTATATCGCCAGCTGTTAGAAAATGGCTGGACGTTAAACGATATAGAAGAATGCGACATAAATTTATTACTAAAACTTTATGAAGATAAAACGGATAAAGAAGTAATGAGTGCAGAAGACTTCTTTAACATGATCTAAAAGATAGCTGTTTAGCTATCTTTTTTTTGCTATTAAGGACTAAAGGAGGTGCGGTATATGGCAAAAAAAGGTAAACCGATTGGAAGTATTGGCGGTGTTTTAACACTTGATGGTACGCAATTTGGTAATACGTTAGATGAAATTACCAGAGGGATTAAGCTAGCAGAATCAGCAATGAAAACCAATATGAAAATATTAGGTGATGCAGGTAAAAGTTATGATGGACTTTCTCAACATGCCAAAGATTTAGAAGTGGTTATGGAAGGACAACGTAAGAAAGTTGAAGAACTTACCAAACGACATAAAGAATCTTCTGAAAAATATGGTGAAAATTCTAAACAAGCGCAGAACTTAGCTGTTCAAGTAAATAAAGCGACAGAAAAATATACGTTGTATGAGCGCCAATTAAACAATACCAAGAAAGAAATGGCGTATGCTTCCACAGAAGTTAATAAGTTGTCTCAAGAAATGAAAGACAATGAAAAAGAAACAAATAGCCAAGTAACGGCTTTAAAACGTGCTGGCGATGAAGCGGGAGCAATGGAAGTTAATCAAAAAGGCTTAGCTCGTCAAGTATCTTTATCTAAGCAGGCGGTAGAGGAACAAAGAAAAGTAGTTGAACGCTTAAGTAAAGAATTTGGTGAAAATTCAACTGAAACATTAGATGCAAAAAATGCCCTTGCTAAATTAGAACGCCAAGCGGATAGTTCGCAAAGAGAATTTAAAGCATTAGGTAATTCTGTCGAAGATGCTGGTAGCAGTTCTAAAAAATTAGACATGAGCGAAAGTATGACGCCAACAGAAAAAGGTTTAGGTGCTTTAACAGAAGGCTTAGGTGGCTTCAAGGGAATGCTTAAAGGTGGTTTTTACTTGGCGGGCATTCAAGCAGTGAAAAATGAAATTGTTGATATTGTTAAAGGTATCAGCGATGCAAGCCAAAGTTTTAGAGATTTTAAAGCACAATTAGGTTTAGCGGATAAAGCTACAGGTGATTTAGTAAATACAGCCTCAACTATTTATTCAGAAGGATTTGGTGAATCGTTAGATGAGGTACAAGAATCTTTAGTTACTGTAAAACAGCTATTGCCTAACCTTGATAATGGTAGTTTAAAACAAATGGCGACTGATGCCTTAGCATTTTCTAAAGCTACTGGCTCGGATTTAAATGAAAGCCTTCGTGGTGCCGTTAATATGGTTAAAAATTTCAAAATTTCGGGAACTGAAGCTTTTGATTATTTAAACAAAGGGGCACAAACAGGGCTAAATGTATCTGATGAATTAGCCGACAATATGACCGAGTACAGTCAAGTTCTGTACCAAATGGGTTTTACTGCTAAAGATACAATGGGTGTATTAAATAATGGTTTGCAAAACGGGGCATTTAACCTAGACAAAGTAAACGACTTTGTAAAAGAATTCGGTATAAGTTTAAATGATGGACGTATAGAAGAAAATCTTGGTTCTTTTTCACAAGGTACTCAAGAACTTTTTGTTCAATACAGAAATGGCGAAGCTACAGCTAAAGATGTCATGATGTCTTTAATAAGCGATCTTGAAAATATGAAAAATAAGCAAGATGAAGCAACTCTTGCTTCTAATATTTGGAGTGCGTTAGGTGAAGATAATGCTTTGCAAGTTGTTGAAAGTTTGAATGATGTAAATCATCAATACGATAATGTAAATAACTCAGCTAAAAATGTAGCGGATAATGTTAAAGATATTTCACCTTGGGAAATATTAAAAAGAAATACAACTACTGCATTTACTGATATTGGTGTAGCTATTGCACCATTGGGGAATAAGTTAGGCGAGAATATTTTACAAGGCGCCCAAAGTTTAAAAGCAAAGCTTAAACCAACCATGGACGGGATTAAAGGCATTATTTATGAATTTGCTGGCAATGACGACCAAAAGAAACAAGGGCATGATATTTTAGCAAAGCTGATGCCAGAAGCAAGCATTAAAAAGGTTGAGAGTGCTATAAATCAAGTAAAAAAAGCAATGGACATTGTAAAAAATGCTATTTCAGCTACTTTTATTAGTTTAACGCCTATTTTCGATAGCATTATAAAAACGTTAGTTCCAATGCTAATGCCCATTTTTAAAAAGATAGGTGACGCTATTTCTAGTATTTTTTCGGAAATTAAACGATTTTGGGATGAAAATGGGAAACAATTTATAGAGGCATTTAAAAACTTTTTAGTGTTTATCCAACCTGTTTTAAAAATAGTAGTTGATGTTATTAGCTCTTTTGTTGATTCGGTTGTAGGTTTTATACATGGTATTTTAGGCGTAATTCAAGGTGCTATTAAAGTATTTACAGGCTTATTTACTGGTGATTTTAAGAAAATGTGGGAAGGCATTAAACAGATATTTTTTGGTGCTATTGAAGCTATCTGGAATTGGATTAATATTTCTTTCATTGGTCGTATCACTAAAGGTATTGGAGGTTTTGGTACTAGTGTTAAAACCATTATAAAAAATATGTGGACAGCAGTTAAAGGATTCTTTACTGGGGGTATAGGCAGTGCAATAGGGAGTACAGCAAATTTTGTTAAAAGTATTGGTTCACGTATAGGAAGCATGGCGACAAGTGCTAAAAATATTGTAAAAGGTATGTGGACAGGCATTAAAAATTTCTTTGTTAGTGGTATCAATAGCGCAGTAGGCAGTACCGTTAATTTTATTAAAAACATTGGCTCTCATTTAGGTAGTATGGGAATGAACGCTAAAAATATTGTTAGTAGCATGTGGTCAGGTATCAAGAATTTCTTTAGTAATGGAATTTCAGGAATTGTTAATAAAGTAAAAGCTTTACCTAAAATGATGGGTGACGGTATTAGAAATGGTGGTGATGCTTTGAAAAATGCTCTTGTCGGAATGTGGGAAGGTGCTGTTAAAGGTATTTCGGCTCCTGTAAATATGGTTATTGGAGGAGCCAACTGGATTTTAGATAAATTTGGTAGTAAGAACAAAATCCAAGAATGGCACCCTTACGCAAAAGGAACGGACGGGCACAAAGGCGGTCATGCTATTGTAAATGATGGTGCAGGCGCTGAATTAATTCAGATGCCAGATGGGCGAATGTTTTTACCGCAAGGCAAAAATGTATTAATTCCTAATGCACCTAGAGGAATGAAAGTTTTACCCGCAGAGCAAACTGCCAAAATTATGGGGCGTAGTACGCCAACCTTTGCTTATAAAAATGGGATTGGTGATTTCTTTGGCGGAATGTGGGACGGAGTAAAACAAACTGCTAGCAATGTTAAAGATTTTGCGTTAGATATTTTTGACTATGCAAAAAATCCAGCAAAATTAGTTAGTACTGTAGTAGATAAATTCGTTAATTTCAATGGATTAAGTGGTGTATTTTTAGACATGGGAAAAGGTTTAGTAGACACAGCTAAAAATTCCATGTTTGGTTGGGTTAAAAATCTTTTTGCAGAAGATGAAAAGAAAAATTCAGCACCAGCAGGAACAGGAGTAGAACGCTGGAGAGGAACCGTTAAAAAAGCTTTAGGAATGGTTGGTTTACCTGTAAACGATGCTTATACCAACGCTTGGCTAAGTCAGATTCAAACGGAATCAGGCGGAAATGAAAAAGCGGTTCAAGGTGGTTATACCGATATTAATACTATCACTGGTGATTTAGCGAAAGGTTTAGTTCAGGTAATTGGGGCAACATTTGAAGCTTTTAAAATGCCTGGACACAATGACCGTATGAATGGGTTAGATAACTTGCTTGCTGGTATGCGTTATGCCATGAGCCGTTACGGGAAAGAAGGAATGCTTCAAGTGATTGGACATGGGCACGGTTATGAAAATGGTGGTATTATTTCAATGCCTCAATTTGCTTCTATTGCTGAAAATGGAGCAGAAGCTATTATACCATTGGCGCAAGCTAAACGAAGTAGAGCCGTCCAATTATTAAACAAAACAGCAAACTATTTAGGTGTAGGTACCACAGGAAGTAATGCAAGTGTTGAAGCTAAATTAGATAAATTAATTCAGTTAATGGCAATGCTAGTAACTAAATCTGAACCAATAACAGTTAATCAGTATTTAGAGCAAGCGCCACAAATGACTGAACGAGAGTTACAGCAAGAAGCCAAACGGCAATTAATAGACTTAGTAAGGGGGTTCAAGCCAGCATGATAATTACAATAAAAAATAGTGATGGGGTAGCTGTTACTGTTGGCAACAGCTACCCATTTATTTTAAGTTCAATTGAGGGAACAGAAACCGTAGAAAATAATATAGAAACAGATGAACAATACAACCTTGATGGTGCAGTTTTTGTAAGTCAGAAATTAGGTGTAAGAGATTTACGGGTGGAAGGTCGCATTATTGGCAATCATGAAAGAGATATAGAAGATTTACGTAGGGGATTAATTGAAGTTGGAAACCCTAAAAAAACATTTACCTTTACTGTAGAAACCAATACTAAAAAATATGAAATTGATGTTTTAGCTGTTATTTCGCCTTCATTTAAAGTTGTAGAATCACACCCAGACTTGCTAGATTTTAGTCTCCAATTTAAAGCGTTAGATCCATATTGGAGAGATGTAAGCTTTTATGATTCATTAATACCACTATCAAAAGTGGTCAATATGTTTCAATTTCCATTAGATATTACTAAAGATTATATATTTGCTACTGTAAAATCAGGCGATATTATTCAAGTTAATAATGATGGCGATGTAGCTACAGGTGGAATTTTTTCAATGAAGACTTTTACCATTTGCAAAAATCCTAGAATTTACAATGTACTTACTCAAGAATTTTTTGGTTTTGAAGGAACTTATGAAGCTGGTACAGAATTTCTTATTGATACCCGCAGAGGGAAGAAAAAAGTAGTAAAGCTTGTGAATGGTACAGAAGTAAATGCAATGAGTGAACGCCTTGAAAACTCTACTTTTCTTTTTTTAGAAAAAGGTGCCAACTATTTACAAGTAGAAGCTGATTCAGGAGTAGATGGCGTTATAGTTAATTTAACTTTTACTCCTTTAGTTATGGGGGTTTAACTGTATGGCTAATGAAATAGTAATTGAAGTGTTTAAAAAAATAGATAAAGCATATAAAAGTGTAGAAGTACTTGATACCTTTAAAAGTTTTAGCCTAGAAAGAAACTATTCAAAAGAAGATACTTTTACGCTTTTTCTTTCTGTAAATGAAAATAATCTCAAAACGTATACCGCAGATGATGATACTTTTTTACTAGTCAATAACCAATACTGGTTGTTTGTTGATAGTGTTAAAAGTGATGATGGAAAGAAATTATCCATTGAAGGCAAAAGCTTGTTAGGCTTAATTAAATATAGAATCAATCAAAAGATTTATGATACACAATCAGCAATGGTTAGTAAAATTATTTTTGATTTAATTAATAATAATGTAGTCGCTACAGATGCCAAAAGAAAAATAAGTGTGTTTAATTCAATAATCAATCAGGACACTAAAAGTAGTAAGATAGCTTACCAGAATAGTTACGGTAATATTTTAGAAGAAATTTCTAGCTTGCTAGATGAATATGAACTAGGAATAAAAGAAACAATTGCAAGTAAAAAAGAACCAAAAGCAAACCTAGTTATTTATTCAGGTGTTGATAAATCAAAAAACATTGAATTTTCAACTAGAATGGAAAACTTAATAAATGAGCAATACGAAATGAACAATTATTCAGAATCAAGTGTTGCTTATGTTTTTGGTGAAGGAGAAGGCACGGCTAGAAAGAATGTTGTTATCAATGATAATTTAACCGATTTTGCCAGAAAAGAAGTTTATGTTGATGCACGTGACTTACAACAAACAACAGACGATAAAACTTTGACAGATGCCCAGTATAAAGAAGCACTAACAACTAGAGGCAAGCAAAAGCTTAATGAAGATGAAAAAATTTTAGTACTGAAAGGCGATATAAATAGCCATTCAGTACTATTTGTTTTGGAAAAAGATTATCAGATAGGCGACATTGTAAAAGTAGTAAGTGCTATTTACCATTTATCATACACTACTAGACTTTTAGGAATTACTGAAACTTGGGACGAAAAAGGCTATCATATCACCCCGCAATTGGGGAAAGAGAGTAAAACAATTCTTGATTATTTAGGAGGGAGGTAAAAAATGACACAATGGGCTTTTCCTTTTTTATCAGTAAACAATGATAGAACTTATAGTGATTCTGATTTTTCACTATTTTATAAAAATCTATTTAGAAATGGTGTTGCAATTACTATAGTCAATGCTTTAAAAGTTAAAGAGGCGCCGAATAAAGGTATGCGAATTATTGTTTCTAGCGGTGTTGCGGTGGTTGAAGGTCGCCAATATTTCAATACAGAAGATTTAGCGATAGATGTACCAGTAGCTTCTACCACTCAGGATAGAAAAGATTGTGTTGTAGTTCGTTTAGATTTAAATAATCGTGTAATGAGTGCTGTATATAAACAAGGTACAACCGAATTAGAACGAACAGAACAAGTATATGAATTAAAACTTGCTGAAATCTTAGTAGTAAGGAATGCTTCTGGTGTTACTAATGCCAATATTAAAGATTTTAGAGCTGACAGCGAAGCATGTGGCTATACTAGCCCATACGATAAAGTAAATGTATCGGGATTAGAACAACAGTATCAAGAGAAATTAGAAGAAGCCTTTAATGCTTTTACAGAAAACGCACAAGAAAAAGAAAGAAAAATGGATTCAATGCTTACTGAAATGTCAGTAATCTTTAGTAACTGGTTAGATAGTTTAAAGAGTGAATTAGATGAAAACCAAGCAGGAAATTTACAAAATCAAATTAACGCTTTAACCGCTAATATAGAGTTAGGAACGATCCACCATGGATTAAAAGGGTTTCCTAGTGTAAGAGCTTTAACTTGGGATTATGGAGCAGGAGTTGTTCCAGTAGGACAAGAGGCAACAGGTGCAGGCGGAGGACATCCAACTACAATTCCCACAAACATAGAGTATTTAAATAGGGAATCATTAAAAGTGCAAGTGCCTGTTGATTATGGATTAGTAAATCCAAAACACCAAAAAATTGATGATTATCATCATAGATTTATTTCAGGTATAAAAACAATAGAAATAATTTTAGGAGGGGTTTAATTGAGTGAAATTATAAAAATTAATGAAGGCGACCCATTGTGGCATGAACCAATAAATAAAAACTTTGAAGTGGTACAAATGATAGCTGATAAGCAGGAAAAGTATGTATATAAACAGTCGGGATCACCAGATACTAATGTTGTTAGTGAGTTAGAAGTTTCATGTATCAGGATTGGGAATGTTGTTACGTGTCATATACGTGCAAATGTGACAAAAATTGATGTCGAGCCGAAAAATGGTGTCTTGTTGCAGATTCCAGAGGGATTTAGAGCCACGTATAATACTGGGGCAGAGGATTTAGGTAAAATTTGGAACATACCTTTCTCAGTAACATCGACAGCTAAAACAAGCACGCAAAAACCAGTCAAGATGCATCTCGAACCTGGAAACGGTACTTATCCAAATCGTGTGACCTTCATGTCAGGACAAACTGGGAATCAGTACGGCGTATGTACGTGGACGACAGATGACCCATATCCAAAAACTGGAAATATTGGACTTGGTACTGTGATTAAATTAACAGCTAAAAGTGATGGATCATTTACTTTGTAATGTTTAAATAAGAATAAAAAAACGTATATTAACAATCAAATGGTTTTATATTGGAGGTGAGTCGATGGAAAAATATTTTAATACCGTTACAATGATTTTTGGCTTAGTAGGTGGTACAACTGCTGGTCTACTAGGAGGTATGGATAAGATTCTATATGTTTTATCCTTTATGGTCGTTGCTGATTATGTTACTGGTTTAATGAAAGGGTGGAAAGTTAAACAACTTTCAAGTAGAACGGGTTTTGAAGGGATTCTAAAAAAAGTCATGATTTTCTTTGTGGTTGCAACAGCTGTAGTTATCCAACAACTAGTAAATGATGCAATTCCTCTTAGGGAAATTGTTATCATGTTTTACATTGCTAACGAAGGCATTTCATTGCTTGAAAATGCTGGTGAATTTATACCATTACCGCAGAAACTAAAAGACGTACTAATTCAATTAAGAGATACAGAGAAGTAAGAAGCTATCAAAATGATGGCTTCTTTTTTATATCAAAAAGAAGAGAGGTTTTTAAATGAAAAAACAAGTAAAACTATTTATTCTAGGGACAATGTTATCAAGTTTGCTTTTACCAGCTAGCGCAAATGCTTATGAAATAGAACACCGTGGCAATATTAACGCTGGTTGGGCACAAACTACAGGGCAATATATTATTGCTCATGATACAGCAAACTTAGATGCGGGGATTGATAACGAAGCCAATAACATGCTTAACAACTGGCAACGACAAGAAGCCTTTACACAGTATGTAGTAGGTGGCGGAGGTCGTGTTATCCAAGTAGCAGAAAATGGGCGTGTTTCTTGGGGAGCTGGTAATGCTAATTCATACGCCTATAGCCAAGTAGAACTAGCCAATACTTCTAATGCGGAACTGTTTAAGAAAGATTATCCAGTATACATTAATTTGTTGCGTGATTTAGCTAATAAAATTGGCGCTACTTATGATTTAGATGACGCAACTAATTATGGTATTAAAACACATCAATGGGTAACTGATAATATTTGGGGAAATCATACTGACCCATATGGTTATTTAGCAAGCTGGGGAATCAGTAAAGCCCAATTTCAAAAAGATTTAATGACTGGTTTGCCAGAAAATGGAAGTAGTACACCAGTTAATCCGAAACCAAAAGAATATAAAGTAAATCAAAATGTACTAGTTACTTCTATCTATAAAACGCCAGATGCGCCAATTAATGAACATATTGACGCTTCAAAACTATGGACGCAGGTAGGAACTATTACTAAAAAATTGAATGGACACAAGAACCTTTATAAAATCGAAAATAGTGGCAAATTGTTAGGTTATGCTAATGATGGAGATATTGCGGGGTTATGGGAAAATAAACCAGCTAAACAAACTAACGTATTTACTATTACGGTGCCAGAAGGAATTGTATTAAGAGGTGGACAACCTAGCTTGAGTGCGCCAATTTATGGAGTATGGAGTAAAGGTGACGCTTTCCGTTATGATTCTGTTTTTGTAGAAGATGGTTTTGTGTGGTTAGGCGGTTCGGACTCTCAAGGTACAAGAATTTTTATCCCAGTAGGAGAAAATGACGGAAACCCGTCAAATGTTTGGGGAATAGGTTATTAAAGTGAAAGAAGCCCAATTCTTGATGCAATTCAAGGATTGGGCTTCTTTTTTATTCTAATTCTTTTATTTTTTCGGCAATCATCTTTTCTAGTTCCTTTAAATCTTCAAGGCTTGCAATTTTAACAAACCCACGGGCGCCAGACCGTTTGCGAATATAGTTCATGTGTTCTTTACTTTTTTCTTGCCATTTTTTGGAAGCCCGTAACTGTGCTTCACTCGTCTTTTTTTCTTTCAAGTTTATCACGTTCTTTCTTTAATTTGTTCACTTCTTTTTTAGATATTTAACTGAAAATATTTATTTACCTATATTTTACTGTAAATTTATAGTAAAATATATTATACGATAAGCAAGGGGTAAATAGGATATGCAGAAAGTTTATTTTTATTTTGATGATTCAGGGGTTTTACATCGCAATAGTAATAATAGATATTTTGTTTATGCGGGTTTAGTTTTTATAGGAAATGAACCAAAAGAAAATGCAAAAAGAAAGTATAGAGCAGTTAATAGCCAAATAAAGAAAAGTCTTGGTAGACAGGACGAACTGAAAGCGTGCAATTTAAAACGAAAATATAAAAATAGTTTATACCAGATTTTGAAAAATGAAGAAAGTGCAGGATTAACAGTAGATATTGATAGGGTTTATAATAGTATTCTTTGTGAGAAGAAGGCAATACATAGATACAAAGACTATGTATTAAAAATGTTGGTGAAGCGTAAGTTAGAGCAACTTATTAAAGAGCAGAAACTTTCTAATGATGAAGATATTGAAATTTATATTTATGTTGATGAACAACCAACTTCTTCAAATGGTTTTTATGGACTACGAGAATCAATATACGAGGAACTGCGCAATGGTATTCATAATTATAATTATGGTACTGTTCATTCACCTATTTTTTTTAAAGAAGTTTCTGTAAATATAGAATATTGTAATTCAGCCAATAATTATTTAATACAAGCAAGTGACATTTTAGCTAATAGAATATGGACTTCTTTTAAGGTAGAAAACGAGAAGTTAAGAATGATACCCAACCATCTTTGTTTACATTTACCTTAATGTGGAAAATTTGTGGAATAAAATCTATTGCATATATATGCCATATGAGATATACTGTAAACACGGATAAGGAAATCCTTATACTGTTTACATGTGATGTTTGATAATAGCTATTAAGCGTAATGTAAGTACGCCAACTCACATGGGAGACTGCGAGAGCAGTCTTTTTTTTATGACACATTTCTTTCTATACGCTGGCGAGAAATGACTAAACTTTGACTATAAAAAATAGAAATATATAGAACGTCACAGAACTACATATAATAGAAGAAACTATATTTAACTTAAATCAGAATTACGTAGAACGCTATGAAAATAGCAATCTCTATTACAGTAAAATAATTCATTCAACTTTGAATGTTCGAGAACCCTTGTGTGGCAAGGGTTCTTTTTTTATAGCAAACGGTAGTTGTCTTTTGCTAAAACAACTACCGCTAGTAAAATATCTATAAAATTTAATTGTCTACTTTGACAAATTAACAACAATACAATCATCTACCACTCGGATAGAATCTTTGCTAGGCCAGACATTCATTTCTGCTTGTAAAGCTTTGTGTTTTTCAAAATCTTCTGGTGTAGGATCATTAAAATTTAATCCAAATGTTTTCATATAGAGTAAAGTATTTAAACTAGTATGCACCGAGTTAGGCATGAATTCAAATAATGAGACACCGTTTGTTTCACCTTTTATATTTGAAACATTCCGAGGAGAACGATTTCCATACATTAAAAGTTTATAGGATTCAGGATTCTCAATTTCCATTGAATAAATATTATTTGTAATCATTTCCGCAGTACGTAAATCTTCTTCCGCTGTTAGATACTCAGAATATTCTAGGTTGGTTGTTTCCCGAACTTGAATAAAAGTAAAGAGAATTACTATGCCAACTAATAAATGTTTAAGCACAAAGTTGTATCCCCAGTAAATCATAATAAAGATGAGTAATAATGCTAAAACAGCAGGAAAGTTAGGCACTTCACCTCTAATTGCCGGACGTTTTCCACCTAAAATTGTAAACATGAGTGGAGTGATTAGAATACCTAACAAGGTAATAAAGATGAAGAAAACATTTTTGCGTTTCAGATAGGACATATTAATTAATACAATGACCAGTAAAAGAACACATATCAAAAACAGCGGTGTAAAAAAAGTGTCTCCGACTGAAGGGAAGAATAGTTCTTTGGCGTAATCTTTAATATCGTTGATAGAATCTATCAGAGGGCGTTTACCCCAAAGAATCATATTATCTAGATAGGAGCTTTCAACGTTTAAAACTTTTTTCGCTAACATCGCCATTAGTTGAGATAGAACGAGAGATGAAATAGCTAGTAGAATAAAATGACCAATTTTGAAGGCATAGTCTTTAAAAGAAATTTTAAGATCATTTAACTGAGCAAAATACAATGTCATTAAAATCTTGAATAAAATTAAGGTACACGCAAATACAAAGAATGATTGGTACATAGTAAGTGTAAACGTCAGCAACAAAAAGCCGAATAATTTAAAAATTTTATTGGGAATATGGTAAATAGCAATGAGAGAAAGTATAACCAAACAGATACCTAATGAAAATTCAAAATTTTGTAGGACGAAGTAAAATTGTTCGCTAAATAATTGACTGGTTGGAAAAATACTTGGGATAATATATAAATACTTTTTGTTATAAATCTGCTTAGTTGAAAGATCAACATAATAGCACAACAAGATAGTGGCGATAGCAAAGAAAATAATAGCTAACAAATTTAAAAAATAAACATTTACATAGTTGTATGTTAAAAGCTTTAAAGCTACTAATCCTGGTCTACCAATCGAAACCCAATGTTTTAAGTAGCCTCTGTAGTTAGTCATTAAGTGCATAGTATCAATAGCGTAAGTATTGTTAAATAGTTTAATACCATAAGTAGCAAAGACAATTAAAAAGCTGTAGATGGCTAAACCTTTGTTTTCTTTAATAAAATGTTTCATTTTTCTCTCCAATATTGTTTATTTGCTAAAACTTGTAAATTATTTATTGATTTTGATTAGTCTATATATCACACTCCCACCTATAATAAAACCCTAATTAATTATAAAATAGATAAATTATAAGAACTACCTAAATTTGAAAATTATTAAATAAATTGTTTTTTTCTTTAACTACAGATAAGCAACAATTTATTTTAAGTCAAAAACTGTTGACGATATTGTCGAGGTGTCATCTCTTTTTTCTGGAAGAAAAATTTTGAAAAATAAGAAGGTGAAGAAAAACCTGCTTCAAAACTGATTTCCGTGATGGTTAAGGAACTTTTTCTTAACAGAGAACAGGCTTTTTGCAATTTTAAGTTTTGTACATAGATACTAGGATTTGTTTGTTCATAACGCTGAAACAGCTTAAATAAATAGCTACGATCAATGTTATACTCAGAAGCTAATTGACTAATTGAAAGATTGTTTGAAAAATTTTCGTGAATAGCCATTTTAATTTGGTTAAATAATTGTTGGCTTTGATTTTCGTGCTGTGTAACGGAATGATGCTCTAGATAATTCAACAATTGAAAGCTTTCACTTAAACTGCCAAAATGATTATGTTTCTTCGCTTCTTGGTAAATATTTTTAAATAAACTTTCTAATTTCTTATCAACAGTTCCTTTTAAAATACAATTTTCGGTAGTCAGGCCTATTTTTTCTAAATACTGAGACGAAAGATCTCCAACAAAACCGACCCAATGATAGGTCCAAGGATTTTGCCGATTAGGATAATAAATATTGCGACAATTGGCTGGAATCATAAACAAATCGCCAGCGGTAATGTGTTGTTTTTCCATAAAGGGTGTTGAAAAATAACCTTCACCATCGCTACAATAATGCAAAACCCAATAATTAATGGGGGCAAACTCAGTTGGTTTTGTCGGGCGGCATTTTTCATAGCCAGCTTCATAAAGATGAAATTCTTGGCTAATAGGTTGATCATTAATCAGGATGCTGACATTATTTGTAAAAACATTTCGCATGCTATCACCTCTTTATAAGAGTATGTAAAGGCTTTCTAAAAGTCAACATCTTTACAAGAAATAGGCAACATTTTTTATTTTTAAAAAACTGTAAGCGTTTTACAATGTGTGAGTACTAATTAATTTGATAAAGAGAGGATGTAGTAAAATGGCAACACATTCACGGGAACGATTAGGTTCTGTCGCATTGATGCTCATGACTTTTTCAGCGGTTTTTGCCTTTCCCAGCATTGTTAACAACAGTATTCAGATTGGCCTAGCAACTATTCCAGGCTATTTATTCGGCTCTATTTTTTACTTTTTACCATTTATTCTAATGATTGCAGAATTTGCTTCTGCTAATTCTGAAAATGAATCAGGTGTTCACAGTTGGTTGGAATCTGTGCTAGGACCTAAATGGGCATTTTTAGGCGCTTGGTCATATTTCTTTGTCAACTTGTTTTTCTTCTGTTCATTGCTACCGAATACATTGATTTATGGTTCATACGCTTTTTTAGGTCAAAACGTTTTTCAAGGAAACCATAGTACTAAAATAATTGCAGTGATTTCTATCCTGTTATTTTGGTTAATGACATGGGTTTGTATTAAAGGGGTTTCGTGGATTTCGAAAGTGACTAGCTTAGCGGGTGGTGCTCGTTTATTTATGGGCGTGGCTTTTGTGGTTTTAGCCTTTGTCGTCGTGTTTGGTTTTGGCAATGAACCAGCACAAGAGTTTACCACGACGTCAATTATGCCAACTTTTAATTGGACTTTTTTCATGACGATGGCGTGGATTTTACAAGCTGTTGGCGGTGGTGAAAGTATCGGCGTATACATTAAGGATGTTAAAGGCGGCAATAAAACGTTTGTCCGCACGATGATTGGTGCAACGATTGCGGTCGGTATCATGTATATTCTTGGTGCCGTTGCTGTAGGTTTGGTAGTGCCAACGGACGTCTTAAAAGGAAATTTTTCAAATGGTATTTTTGATATCTTTAAAATTTTAGGTACGTATTTCCATATTCCCGCAGCAATGATGGTGCGCTTAGTAGGAATTATCTTATTTGTCGGAAGTCTTGGTTCTTTGGCTCTGTGGACGGCAGCACCAGTTAAAGTATTTTTCTCAGAAATTCCTGATGGGGTCTTCGGTAAGTGGCTAGTGAAAACGAACGAAGAGGGAAATCCAACCAATGCTTTGTTAGTTCAAGGAATTATTGTGACGATTTTAGTTGCCATTCCAGCATTAGGAATTGGAAATATGGATAGCTTTTTAGAAACGTTAATTAATATGACAGCTTCTACGTCATTAGTGCCTGTCTTGTTCTTGTTAATCGCCTATATTGGGCTTCGTTGGAAAAAAGAAACAATGCCGAGAAGTTTCCGCTTTGGTAATCGAACCTTTGGCTTAATTGCGGGGATTTTCTTATTAGCCATTTTTATCTTTGTATTCTTTATGTCAACTGTGCCAGATCCAAAATTAATCATGGAAGAAATCAATGGCACGTTACCGAAAGGAACCGCTAGTCCACTGGGCATGTTGGCGTATAACATCATTGGTTTAATTGTCTTTATGGGCTTTGCTTGGATTTGTTGGAAACGGTATGAAACAAAAGAAAAAAATGAAGTTGGTAAAGGAGAAATGGATTATGAAGACTTGGGAAAATTATAAAGTAGATAGTATCAATCGGTTGCCTGGACGAGCACATTTTTCGAGCTTTCCTTCGAAAGAAACAGCCTTACTAAATGAAAATAAATATACACAAGCATACAAAAATTTAAACGGATGCTGGCATTTTCTCTTTTTAGAAGCGCCAGAATACAGCCCAGAAAACTTTTTTGCGACGGACTTTGATACAAGCCAAATGGATCAAATCGCTGTTCCTGGAAATTGGCAAGTCCAAGGATATGGCAAAATGCATTACTCTGATTTATGGTACAATTTTCCCATTAATCCGCCGTATGTACCAACGGAAAACCCAACAGGTATTTACAAACGGACATTTGCTATAGATGAAACATTTCACGATAAAAAAATCATTTTACGTTTTTGTGGCGTAGATTCAGCTTATCATGTTTGGGTGAACGGCCATGAAGTTGGCTACAGTAAAGGTGCACGAAATGAAGCAGAATTTGACATTACGCCTTACGCTAAAATTGGTGAAAAAAATGATTTAACGGTGCGAGTCTATCAATGGTCAGATGGTACGTATTTAGAGGATCAAGATATGTGGTGGTTAAGTGGTATTTTTCGTGATGTTGAATTACTCGGTGTACCAGAAAATGGGCTGGAAGATTTCTTTATTATTTCCGATTTAGATGATTCGTATCAAAATGGCCACTTGGCAATTACGGGTAAATTTTGGCAAGACAAAGGACAACAAGTTCAATTGGAGTTGATGGATCAGCAGAGAAAAACGGTTCTTAAAGAGACTGTCGCAGGAAATCAAGGTACGGTTGAATTTTCAGCAAGTTTACCGTCTGTCACTGCTTGGTCAGCTGAAAAACCATACTTGTATCAACTATTTATTACTGTTTTTTCTGAAGGGGAAGTCGTCGAAGTTATTCCGCAAAAAGTTGGTTTCAGAAATATTCATGTATCTGGTGAGACTTTCTTAGTCAATGGTGTGGCCATTAAACTAAAAGGAATGAATCGTCATGATTATAATCCGAAAAATGGTCGAGTGGTTAGTCGTGAAGAAATTGAAAAAGATATTCGTTTAATGAAACAATTTAATATTAATGCCATTCGAACCAGTCATTATCCAGCATCTGCTTATTTCTATGATTTATGCGATGAATATGGAATGTATGTGATTGATGAAACTGATTTGGAATGTCACGGCTTTGAATTAACTGGAGAATATGATTGGATTAGTAACGATCCAGAATGGGAAACGGCTTATGTTTCTCGGATGGTACGGATGATTCAACGGGATAAAAACCATCCATCAATTCTCTTTTGGTCGTTAGGAAATGAATCTGCGTTTGGTCATAACTTTATTGAAATGGCCCGTATTGCAAAAGAAATGGATCCAACACGTTTGGTTCATTATGAAGGTGATTTTGAGGCAGAGGTCACGGATGTCTATTCTACAATGTATACTTGGTTGGAACACCCAACTAGAGAATTACTGATGAATACGATTATTGAAAATTCAAAAAAACCGCATATTTTATGTGAATATTGTCATGCGATGGGGAATGGCCCTGGGAATTTAAAAGAATACCAAGAGCTATTTTATGCTCATGATAAATTACAAGGTGGCTTTATTTGGGAATGGTTTGACCATGGCATTGAATCGGTAACAGATAACGGTGAAGTTTATTATCGTTATGGCGGCGATTTCGGCGATGATCCAAGTAACAAAGATTTTTGTATTGATGGGATGTTGATGCCTGACCGTACGCCATCTCCTAGCTTGTATGAATACAAAAAAGTCATTGAACCCATTACAACTAGCGCTATTGACGTTCTGTCAGGTGAATTCTCATTATTGAGTCGGTTTGACTTTGAAAACTTGGCTATCTTTAAGCTGGTTTATACAATTACTGAAGATCAAACAGTGATTCAATCAGGGACAGTAGCAGTGCCAGCAATTGCTGCTAGAGAAGAAGGAAGACTGCACTTACCTTATCATTTAGATTTTCCTAAAAAGGCAGGAGCCGCCTATTATTTAACTCTTTCATATCAATTGAAAGAAACGACCGCCTATGCATCTGCTGGTCATGAATTAGCTACCGCACAGTTTGAATTGCCAATTGCAACACCAGGGATTGAGATCACACCAGTTGGCTCGCTAATGGCAAAGGAAATTGGCCCTCATTTATACATTGAAGGACCAAACTTTTCAATTAATTTTGATAAAGTGAAGGGTGCCTTAACGAATGTGACACGAGATGGTAAAAAATTATTGCATAAAGGGCCGAAATTTACATTTTGGCGGGCACCGATCAGTAATGATATGGAAATTATTGATGAAATGAAGAAGAAATATTTCTTACATTTAGAGCATGAAATTGTCCGTTCTTTTGAGTGGAAAAAAGTTGATGATTTTATCCAAGTCATCGTAAAAACAATTAACGGAACGACTAACAGTGCTTGGCATTATCAATGTACCTATCAGTATTTAATTGCACCAAATGGCGAAATTTTCTTCGACTTAAAAGGTAGTCCTGCTGGTAAAATTGAAAATGCGCCAGATATGTTACCACGTTTGGGTGTGACTCTCCATTTAGACAAGTCTCTATCAGAAGTAAAATATTTCGGTAAAGGGCCGAGAGAAAACTATGTAGATTCACAAGAAGCTGGTTTACTTGGCGTTTATGATGCTACAGTGGCGGAAATGTTCACTAATTATGTTGTTCCACAAGCCAATGGTAACCACATGGCGACTAAATGGTCCGCATTCACGGATGATCGCGGCCAAGGGGTAGTAGCAACAGCGGCTGATTCATATAATTTTAGTGTTTCTTATTTTGAAGAACAAGCGCTAGATGTTGCTAAGCATACCAATGAATTACAAGAAAGTGAGTATGTTGTTTTAAATATCGATTACAAACAAAACGCCCTAGGTAGCTACTCTTGTGGCCAGTGGCAATTAGAAAAATACCGGACTACGTTTGAAGAATTCCAATTGGCATTCCGCTTAACACCTTTTAATAATAAAGAGATTCAAGCAGCGGATGTCGCACATGAACGAGTAAAACGACCAGCAATTTCTTAAATAAAAGCTCAGAACAGTGCACTTCGGTCTCCTGTTCTGAGTTTTTTTAATGAAATTATCAGAAATTATTGCTTTTTTTTCATGGAAACAAGCAAACTATTTTGTTATCTAATAAAAGTAGTCCATAATAGTAACATAGCGAATTATTCGCTAGATAAAGCATTTAGGAGGAATTATTTTATGCATACTTTATGGGTTTTAATCGTTGGTGCTGTTATCGGTGCTATCGCTGGCGCGCTTACAAGCAAAGGTCAATCAATGGGTTGGATTGCGAATATCGTTGCCGGTTTAGTTGGTTCATTTATCGGAGAAAAAATCTTAGGTAGCTGGGGTCCTCACGTAGCAGGTATGGCAATTGTGCCATCAATTATTGGGGCAGTAATTTTAGTTGCTGTAGTTTCATTCTTCTTCGGACGAAAAAATAGCTAATTAAGTAAATAATTGTTTAATTAGTTAAAGGCACCAAGTCTCACGAATTTCGTGAAACTTGGTGCCTTTTTTTATTTTCTCGTTAATTTTACGACAACTTCACAACGAGCGGTTTGTGGAAACATATCAACAGATTGTAAATAGTTTACTTGATATACTTTGGCTAATTGAACTAAATCACGTGCTAACGTGGATACATTACAAGAAATATACACCATTTTCTTAGGTGGTTGTTTCAAAAGGGCCGTTAATAATTTACGATCCAAACCAGTCCGTGGGGGATCAACTACAATGGCATCAGGTTTAAAGCCTTCTTTGAACCATTTAGGTAATAAGTCTTCAGCTGTTCCAACAGCATAATGTGTGTTCGTAACACCAAGTCGTTTTGCATTGAATCTAGCATCGTCAATTGCGGCGGGAATGGTATCCATACCACGAACTTGATGCGCTTGTTTCGCTAAACTTAAGCCAATGGTCCCGACGCCACAATAAGCATCAACAACAGTTTCATTTGGTTGTAAATCTAAGGCCTTGATTCCTTCATTATATAAAACTTCCGTTTGTTCTGGATTCAATTGGAAAAATGCTCGCGGCGATAAATCAAAGACAACGTCGTTAATGTGTTCTTCAATGCTTTCTTTGCCCCATAAGTGAAGGGTATCATCACCCATTACTAGAGAGGTTTTTTTATTTTGGACATTTTGCATAATAGAAACAACTTCTGGTAATTGTTCATTAATTGCGCGAACCATTTTTTCTTTTTGTGGAAATTTCTGCGATTGTGTAATGAACACTACTTGGACTTCGCCAGTTTGGATGCCCACTCGAACCATTAATGTTCGAAAGATACCACTATTTTTACGTTCATCATAAATTGGTAATTGAAAGTCATTCAATAAATCAACTAATGTATTCATCACCTTGGTTGTCGCAGGCTGTTGGACCAAACAGTTATCAATCGGTACTAATTGATGTGAATCAGCTTGATAGAGACCAGCTTCTACTTGGCCATCGATTTGGCGTAATTGGAATTGGGCTTTATTTCGATAATTCCAAGGATTCTCCATCCCAATTGTTTTTCGTAGTTCATAGTTTTGATAATTGGCTGGTTTAAATTTGTTAAGCGCCTGCTTTAATAAATCTTTTTTAAAGTCTAATTGTGCTTTGTAGGCTAAATGTTGTAGTTGGCAGCCGCCACATGTTTCATAGACAGGACAAGGAGGGACCACGCGATCTTTAGCAGCTTTTTTGACAGATTGAAGGGTTCCTTCAGCAAATTTGGGTGTAACATTTGTGATCGTGGCAGTCACTTCTTCTTTCGGTAGCGCCCCAGGAACGAAAATAATTAATTTTTTATAATAGCCGATACCTTCGCCATTAATTCCTAATCGTTTAATTTTTAAAGAAATTTGTTGGCCTTTTTTTACTAGTTGTTGGGTCATATTCTTTCATCCTTTAGTCATCTCACATTTTTCACTTCCTCCCATTTTAGCACATTTTTATTTATTTGGCTTCCAAGGATTCTATGGTATAGTAGAATATATGTTCTGATTTAGAGGGGCAGGAGAATAAGATGACAACAATCACACGAATTAGTAAAGATAAAGGTGAATTTTATCTACTTTGGCTATCTTCAGGCGAAAAACTGCGTGTCTCGGAAGATATTTTAGTACGGCAGCGTCTGCTAAAAGGCCAAGAGTTATCAGATACTTTAATAGAAGAAATAAAAAAAGCTAGTTCTTATGATGTCGGGTTACAAATGGCGATGAATTACTTAAGCTATCAATTACGTTCAAAGAAAGAAATTTTTACTTATTTAAAAGAGAAAGAAATTGTACCTGAAGATCGAGTAAAAATCGTTCAACGTTTAGAAGAGCTGCGGTTGTTGGATGATGCAATTTTTAGTGAAAGTTACGTACGGACAGCTATGCGAACCAGTGATAAGGGACCACGAAATGTGGCACAACAATTAAAGCAAAAAGGCATTAGTGAAGAAGATATTCAGCATGGCTTGACCTTTTATACGTTAGATGAACAGCTTAATGTTGCCATAGCAACTGCAGAAAAGGCCATGAAACGCTATCGAACTAAAAGTTTTAAAGATGCACTACAGAAAACGCGTCTGCATCTGATGCAAAAGGGCTTTACAAATGAAATCATTGATCTAGCTTTGGAATCTTTAGCTTTTGAAAAGGACGAAGAACAAGAACAACAAGCGTTAAACAAGGAAGGCGAACGTTTATGGCGTGCCAATCAGCGATTTGATTTTTCTAAAAAAGTCCAAAAAGTCAAACAAAGCTTATTCCAAAAAGGGTTTGACTATGATTTGATTCAGCAATTTATTAGCGAAAAGGAAGTAGAACATGACGAATAAAGAGCCTTGGGAGGCGTGGAGTCCCGAAAAAGTTAGTTCATTCCAGGAAGATTTTTTAGCTTGGTATGAACGAGAAAAACGCAATTTACCTTGGCGAGCGAATACAGATGCATATCGTATTTGGATTTCTGAAATTATGCTACAACAAACTCGCGTAGATACAGTCATTGATTATTTTTATCGATTTATGGAATGGTTTCCGACGATTCAAGATTTAGCGGAAGCGCCAGATGATAAGTTGTTGAAAGCTTGGGAAGGGTTAGGCTACTATTCACGAGCGCGTAATTTAAAAGTGGCAGCGCAACAGATTGTTTCAGAATTTGGTGGGAAAATGCCTGACACAATCGAAGATATTCGGAGTTTAAAAGGAATCGGCCCCTATACGGCTGGTGCGATTGGCAGTATTGCCTTTAATCTCCCCGAACCAGCAATTGACGGTAACGTCATGCGGGTAGTGAGCCGTTTATTTGAAATTGATGCAGATATTGCAAAAGCGAGTAGTCGTAAAGTATTTGAAGCGGCGATGCTTAAAATCATCGATCGTGAGCGTCCAGGGGATTTTAATCAAGCCTTAATGGATCTAGGCTCAGCCGTCTGCACCCCAACTCCCCCTAAGTGTGAAAGTTGTCCGCTTCAGCAATATTGTGCGGCCTATCAGGCAGATAAAATGACCGCTTATCCAGTCAAATCAAAAAAAGTTAAGCCGAAAGATGTGTATTATGTCGGCACTATTATTGAAAATAAAAAGCAAGAATTTTTATTAGAACAACGCCCTGAAACCGGTTTGTTAGCCAATATGTGGCTGTTTCCGATTGAAGAAATTAGCAAAAAACAATTTCAACAATTGCAAAAACTGGCGCAACCAGCAGAAACGGAAAAACAATTAACTTTAGAGTTAGAGCCTGTAACAGAGCCTTTGGTCGCTGAAGAACCTGTCAATGTTTTTGCTGACTATGAAACAGTTGTCTGGCAAAAACGTGCCTTAGGCGAAGTCGTTCATATTTTCAGTCATTTAAAATGGCATATCTTAGTCTTTTATGGCCGAAATACAGGCGAATTAGCCACACTAGAGTCGCAGCGATGGGTGGCAGCACAACAATTTTCAGAGTATGTTTTTCCAAAACCACAGCAAAAAATGGTGGAATTGTTCAAAAAAGAACACAAAAATAAATAACAAAAAAGAGAGGCTTTTAAACAAACAAGCCCCTCTTTTTTGTTTCCTCTAGGTTATACCCCTATATAAATTCTGCTATGTTTAGTTTTGAAGGGGACTGGTAAGATAGACTTGTCTCTTGTCTGCTTAGAGGAGTAGTAATGATGGTGGAGACTTTTCAAGAGAGAGGAAGTACAGCCAATGAGTAGGAAGCGAAAAATCAGCTTAATTAGTTTAGTCATCATTTTGTTTTTTGTCACAGTCGGCTCAGCATACTTTGCTGTAGCGGGTAGCTATTTAAAGAAAACGATTGATAAAGGCTATGTCCCCATAAAAAATGATTATACTGAAGCGCAAAATAAAGATAGTCAATCGTTTTTGGTCATGGGTCTAGACAATACAATTGAACGGAAATTAGGCACAACTAGGACTGATGCTATGATGGTGATTACCGTGAATAACAAGACGAAGAAAATAACCTATTTAAGTTTGCCACGGGATAGTTTTGTTCAAATTGATGCGAAAAATTACCAAGGGATGCAGCGAATTGAAGCTGCCTATACCTACGATGGACCAACAGCTTCTGTTAACACCGTTGAGAAATTATTGAATATTCCAATCAATCATTACGTTGTGTTTAACTTTTTATCTTTTATTAAGTTAATTGATGCGGTTGGTGGCATAGATATCAATGTCAAGCAGGCGTTTGATGGTGTTACCAAAGACGGGCCAGGATCCATTCATTTTGATGCAGGGAAACAGCATTTAGATGGTACGAAAGCTTTATCTTATGCCCGTGAAAGACATAGCGATAACGATATTATGCGTGGATTCCGACAACAAGAAATTATTCAAGCAGTTGAAGACAAGTTGAAATCTGGTCAATCAATCATGAAAATAATGGACATTATTGATTCGTTAAATGGAAACATTCAAACTGATGTGGATTCCAATGAATTGACTCATTTAGTCAAAGAAGGTTTGACTTGGACCAATTATGATAAACAACAGCTTTCTTTTGATTGGCGCACTTTTAGTAATGAAGGGCGCAGTATGGTTGAACTATATCCAGATAGTATTGAAAATGTCCGTCATCAATTACGTGTGTCTTTAAATTTAGAAAAGCCAGATGAACGAGATCAAGACGGCTATGTCTTCCATACGAACGGTGAATTTTTATATCAAAGTGATTATACCGTTCAAGATGAAGCAGCTGAGGAAAACGAAATGACTTCCATCAACGGCAATACGTATATTGGTGTTCCTGGCAATACACAGACTGGCCCGTTGCCATCAGTTAAAACGGAAAATGGCTTTATAAAATAATTTATTTTCCAAGTGTAGAAAATCCGAACATAACAGATTAAATAATCCGCTTACTTATTATTCTTCTAAGGAAAAAACGAAGGATTTTAGCAAGGAAACAGCGTATCATTTGATATAAACCCAACATTCCCTTTATAATGAAAGTAACAAGCAAATTTTTGTTACTTAGAAGGGGAAGGGAGCAAGGAGTTATGTTTAGTTATACAGATACCATTTTGTCAATTATGCAAAGAATTGAAGTATACAACGAAATTTTCAAAGCCATCTCTAAAGAAGTTCAAGAATACGGTTGTAATCAGGCTGCACATCGGAGAGGCCGTGACACTTATATGTTTTGCCGAAATAATGTGAATCGTTTTTTTACAGAAGAAATGATGTTTCGTAAAAATTTAGAGCCGTATTATGATAAAGAAGCAACGAAAATCTTGCTAGAAGGATTAGATACGTATAAAGAAGGAGTATTTTTCTGGTTAGAGGCATTAAGTGAATCTTGCCAAGTGACAGATGAATTGAAATATCAATTAGGAATCCGCCAAAAAGAATCCTCTTATTTATTAATTAATCAAGCTTGTAAAGAAGCCTGTGAGGGCATTCAAAGCGCTCATAGTGTTCATAAGATGTAAAAAGTTAGGGATAGCTGTCAATCTGGCAGTTATCCCTAACTTTTTTATTTCAATATCATCTGATAAGCATAACGTTCGCCATCGTTAACATCTAAAATCACGTCACCTTGATAAACAAAGCCAGCTTTTTTAATCAGGTGCTGCATAGCGAGATTTTGTGGATGTGTATCGATTCGAATATCAGTAGCGCCTTGCAAACGAGCGGCTGTAACCAGTGAGCGCAAAAGCACCAAAGCCAGTCCTTGACCTTGAAAGGAACTTTTTAAAGCAACACGATGAATTGCCGTATACGTAGTTTGAGAATGAGGTTGCCAAGAACCATTAAAAATCGCTTCATAAGCAGGATCAATCTCCGAACATAAAACACCAACGCCTGCCAAGGTATCCTCAACCATTAAAATATAGCAAGTTTGCTGGTCGATATCTTTTGCTAAAATTTCTTGATTCGGGCCATCGCCGTTTTGCCATTGGGGAATGCCACTTTTTTGTAAGGTGCGGCGTCCATCTTCAATGATAGCAAGGATGTCAGGCAAATCAGAAGGTTCTGCTTTTCTTAAGTAAACAGTCAAAAAATATTCCCTCCTCTTAGAAACCTGTTGTTGTTTTCAATTGGTAAATTTTTGAAGGGCGGCCAATGCCAACGGGACGTTCACCTAACTCTTCAAAATATTGTGTCATGGCTTTTTTAAAATTTGAATGGTCAATGCTGCGATAATCAACGCCGAGGAACTTCGCAAAAACTTTACGGGCTTCCGTAATGGTGAAATCTTTTCCTAAGACTTGAAGCACTTGCGGTTCATGTTCCATTTTATCAACAACACGATTAAACGCCTTAATTATAATTTCACTATGGTCGAAGGCTAATGTATCTTTACCAAGAGAGGCCGCTGTTTTCAAGTCTAAAGTAATTTCCACATCTTCATGAGATAACGTGATGTGTTGACCATGCCGTTCAAGATTGAACCAGTGGACTTCTTTGGCATCGTCGCCAGCAATTAAAGGTTCTTCACCAATAAAGGCTAAATAGCTGACTGTCACGACCCAGCCACGAGGATCTCGATCTGGGCGACTAAAGCTGTGTAATTGTTCAATATTTTCTTGAGAAATCACCACACCAGTTTCCTCTTTTGTTTCTCTTAAAACACTATCTTCAGTAGATTCGTTACGATTAACAAAACCGCCAGGAAGCGCCCATGAGTTTCTAAAGGGGTGACCTTTACGTTGAATCAGTAAGACTTTCAATTGATCGGCTTCCTTGTTGTAACAAAGAAGAACCATATCAACGGTTAAAGAGGGTTTTTCATATTCAGGTAATTCTTGTTGATGATACCAAGTTAAGAACTCTTCTAAGCTAGCTTGGCGTTCATAATAATTTTTTTCTTCCGCTTTAGAAGCAAATTGTGGCACAATTGCTCCTCCTTTCAAAAAGAAACATGGTTTTCTTTTATTGTATCATTAAGTGGCTGAAATACAATATTCAAGCGTAAAAAGAAAAGCAAGCCTGGGACAAAAATCACTTTGGATTTTTGTCCCAAGCTTCTACTATAAGAAGTTTGTTCTAAACGTTGTTTATTGTGTTAATTCTAATAATTTATTTTTCAAATCTTCTTCCATATGGCCAAGTTCGATCTCGGCAGCTTGGCGTTTTTCTTTTCCTTCTTGTTGAATACGTAATGTTTCTTGGATAGTTTCAATTAAATCATTTTGTGTTTTTTGTAATGTTTCAATATCGACTAGGCCACGTTCGTTTTCTTTTGCTGTTTCAATTGCAGAAATTTTTAGCATTTCTGAATTTTTCTTCAGTAAGTCATTGGTGGTTTCAGAGACTTGACGTTGAGCAGTCACAGCATCTTTTTGACGGAGTAAGGTCAAGGCGATGACTACTTGGTTTTTCCATAACGGAATCGCTGTATTCACCGATGATTGAATTTTCTCAGCCAAAGCTTGGTTAGTATTTTGGATTAAACGAATTTGTGGGGCTTGTTGAATCGTAATTTGACGAGCCAAGCGTAAATCATGGGTTCTTTTTTCTAAACGGTCTAGGAATTGGTTATAATCATTAACAATTTGGACATCCATTTGATCCCCAGATTCTTCCGCTTTTTTCATGGCTTCAGGGATAATTTGCGTCCGTAGTTCTTCTGCTTTTAATTCCCCAGCGGCAATATAGATGTTTAAGGCATCAAAATAATCTTTATTTTTTTGATACAATTGATCTAACATGGCATTATCTTTTAAAAGACCATCTTTTTCATGGGTTAATTTGACAGCAATTTTGTCAATTTGCGCACCAATTTTTTGATATTTGGCGGTAATTTCGTAAACGGATTGTTTGACTTTACCTAACATTTTTTGAATAAAGTTGCCTTCGCCAGCACGTAATTCATTGGGATTGGCTTCATTTAAACGAAACATTAGATCGGTCAGTGAATCACCAACAGGACCAATGTCTTGTGCTTGAACGTGGTTTAACATCGCTTGCGAAAATTCGCCGAGTTTGATTTGGGCATTTGAACCATAGGTAATTACTGCTTGTGAATCTTGGACGTCAATTTTTGAAGCTAACTCTTTTGCTTGGGCTTGACGTTCTTGTGGTAATTTATCAATTAAACGAGGAGCTGCTTGCTGTTCTTTTAACTCAGATAGTTCATTTTGTTGCGTTGGTGTTAGTTCATCCATTGATGAAAATGGATTACTTAATAAATCATCCAATGTATTGGTTACAGATGTTGTTTCTTTGGGTTGTTGCTCAGTCATTTTTTTTCCTCCCTAATGATTATTGCTGGTCTTCGTTTACTTGAGGTGATTCCTCAGTTGCAGCTTTTTGCGACAAGCTGCTTTTAGCGATCGACATTTCGACATCTAAATCGTCTAAGTCATCGGAAACGATTTCCTCATAATCATTTTTAACTAATTTTGACAATTGGTCAATGATTTGTGCGCTTTCTTCTAATTTTTCATACGTTTGTTTGTTTTTTACTTCATGTTGTTCGATTTCTAAATGTTTACTTGTTAAGTCAACGATATTTGGTAAATGTGTATAGAGAAAGTGATTGGCTAAGTGTAACTTTTTAGGTTCTTTCACTAACTCTTTAAACAGAGCTTTAGAAACCTTCGTAGTATCATTACGTAAGTCAATCGCCCGTAATTTAGTTGAACGATTCATGTTTTCTTGTAATTGTATGATTTGTTTTTTGGCTGTGCTCATTGTACTTCTGAAAAAATCAATTTCTTGTGGAGATAACCCCAACTCACGATAATGGGCTTCTTTATCTTTTGTTAAGTAAGGCATTTGATCGCTCTTGTCGGCGGCATTTTTCTTTTTTCGATAGAGAACGAATACTAAAAAGCCTACCAGAATCACAAAAGCGAAGAAGCCATATTCTCTAGCGACAGCAATGATTAAGGCTCCTAAAAGAATATAGCCAATCAGTAATTTTGTATTTAATTTGTTCATTTATATAGTTCCTCCTATCTATCTAATCCTCGAAAGAGTCAGCTCTCGTTACAATAGTTATTTTAGCATACTCTGTGAGAGAAAAGACATACAGCGGAAGATGTATTTTATGATTTAGTGAAATCCTAAGAAAAAAAGTATAAAACGCAAAAAAAGACCCGTCCTAATTGGGGGTAGGACGGGAAAGGAGTTAAAAATGAAAAAGTGTTTTGTTAGGGTTGTTTGTTGGTATGCTTAAATAATACAAGGAAGTTGTGAATTTTTTATGTCTATTTTTTTTCGAAAATGTAATTTTTTTCTAAAGCAATAAATTTTTTTCTTTGAAAAGGGTTTAACTAGAGAAGAAGGGGTGCGATTTTTATCATTTTAGGGTATGATAAACAAGAAAGGTTGGTGAAAGATATGTTAAATTATGAGGACTTCGAAGAAAAAACACTTCAACGTCGAGAAATTTTTAAAGGAAAGATTATTGATGTTTTTTTGGATGACGTGGCTTTACCGACAGGCGGCACTGCTAAACGCGAATTGGTTTTTCATTCAGGCGCAGTAGCTATGATTCCGTTAACCGCAGAAGGAAAAATCGTCTTAGTTAAACAATTTAGAAAACCCTTGGAACAAGTAATTTTAGAAATTCCGGCGGGAAAAATTGATCCTGGAGAAGAAAATCAACTGGAAACGACGGCTATGCGGGAATTAGAAGAAGAAACTGGGTATCGTGCAGGTCAGCTCACCTACATAAATTCAATGTATCTGTCACCAGGATTTGCTAATGAAAAATTGGCTCTCTATTTGGCAACGGATTTGCAGAAAGTCGAAAATCCGCGTCCTCAAGATGAAGATGAAATCTTGGAACTTTACGAGCTAACAATAGCTGAAGCCAAAGCAGAGGTGGCAAAAGGCACGATTTGTGATGCCAAAACACTTTTTGCTATACAATACTGGGAATTGTATTTACTGCAGAGACAGTTTAAGGAGGACACGCAATGAGCAAAGGTCCGTTAGTCACTCGGACAGAACTTCGCAAACGCAGAGAAGCAGAAGAAAAAGAAGCGGAACGTCGTCAGCAGGAAGAGCAGAAGCTGGCGGAAAAAGCGTATAAGCGAAAAGAAAAAGAAATTTCGACGTTTTATCGTAAAGAAAAGAAAAAACAAAAACCAATCAACAAGTCACGAGTAGGAGAATACTCAAAGCGTCGAGAACGGAGTACTTGGTTAAACAAGGCAATTATTATTGTAGCGATTTTATTAGCCGTTGTGGCGTATATCGTTTTGAATTTATAGAAAAGAGGAATCACTATGAAAATTGGAATTATTGGAGCAATGGATCAAGAGGTCAAAATTCTAAAAGAAAAATTGACAGACACGATGTCATGGGAACGAGCAGGCGCTTTATTTGTTTCTGGTTCGTTAGGAAGACATGAGGTGATTGTGGTTCGTTCAGGAATTGGTAAAGTGGCCTCAGCTGTGACCACGACTTTATTGATTCATCAATATGGCGTAAATATGGTGATTAATACCGGTTCTGCTGGTGGTATCGGTGAAGGACTAAAAGTCGGCGATTTAGTCATTGCAGACAAATTAGCTTACTTTGATGTTGATGTCACTGGTTTTGGTTATGCCTATGGACAATTGCCTGGTGGCGTGCCTTTGTATTTTGAAACAAGTGAATACTTGCGGATGGAAATTGCGAAAGCTGCTGAAAAAACTGGTTTAGCTATTCGTAAAGGATTGATTGTTACTGGAGATACTTTTGTGGATAGCGCTGAGAAAATCGCCAAAATTAAGAAAGAGTTTCCTGAAGCCTTAGCTTGTGAAATGGAAGGCGCAGCAATTGGCCAAGCGGCTTCACAGTTCAATATTCCATTCTTAGTTGTACGGGCAATGAGTGATACAGCAGATGGCGAAGCAACTCAAAGCTTTGACGAATTCATCGATGAAGCTGGGAAAAAATCAGCCGAAATGGTTATTCATTTTGTCGAAAACTTAGTTTAAAAAGAGAAAGAAACAGCCATCATTTCATCAATGAAATGATGGCTGTTTCTTTTTGCTTATTGTCACTTAATGGAAAGTTTTTAAATACTGTTCTTTTTGTTTGCGCGTTAATTTTTTAAAGGCGGCTTCGGCTTTGGTGGCCGCGCTACGTGTTTCAAATTTCTCTGTATGAATCATTTTGACTGGCCGTCGTTTGGCTAACCGTGTATATTTTGCACCAGTTCCGCTATTATGTTCGGTTAATCGACGTTCTGGCTCAGTTGTATAGCCACCGTAAAAGGAACCATCTTGGCAAAGTAAAACATAAAAATAATGGGATTTCTTATTCTCCATACAGCATAGCCTTCATTTCTGCTTCGTATTCGTTCTTTTCATTGTATGTAAAAAGAGGTGGTAACACACGAAAACCGTCTTTTTTGCCTTGTTTAATGCCTTCAATTAGTAAAACATTGGCTTCTTTGCCTGGCTTCGGATAAACAAACCGAGCTTTTTTCGGCGCAATATTGGCGTTTTCCATGGCATGTAAAATATCCAGGAAACGATCAGGACGATGAACCATTGCGAGGCGACCATTTGTTTTTAATAAATCCGCCGACACAGTGACCACTTCTTGAAGAGACGTGTGAATTTCATGACGGGCAATCGCTAAGTGCGGGTTTGGATTTTTTTGGCTAGTTGGTCGTTCTTTAAAGTATGGGGGATTACATAGTACTAAATCCACAGAATCTTTTTTGATGACTTCTGTCGCTTGTTTTAAATCACGTTCATACATCGTTACTTGTTTTTCCAATTTATTTAATAGAATACTTCGTTGACCCATATCTGCCAAACGAGGTTGTAATTCGATTTGGTCGATCATTGCAGCTGTTTTCCGACTAACGAAGAGGCCGACCGCGCCATTGCCAGCACACAAATCGACAATCTTGCCTTTTTTTGGTAGTTGCGGAAAATTAGCCAATAAGACTGCATCAATGGAAAAAGAAAAGACTTCTTTGCTTTGAATAATTTGAATATCATCCGCATATAATTGATCAATCCGTTCGCCGGATAATAACATAGATTAAGAACCTCCAACTTTTCATCTGATTGTTCATGTATTATACTACTTTTAAACCCGTATGACAAAATCTGTTCCCTAGATTAGTAGGAACATGTTATTTCTCTAATTGATAGACGTAAAAAAAGCTTGTCAAAAGGTAGAGCTTTCGGCATACTAGAAAGCGGAGAGAAGAAAGGAAGAAAATTATGTTTTTTACATTTATGCGTGGCGTGGTTCGCGTCATTTTATTTGTGATTAATGGAAATGCACATTATGAAAATAAAGAAAAATTACCAAAAGACCAAAACTATGTCTTAGTTGCGCCGCATCGAACATGGTGGGAACCGCTGTATTTAGCTGTTGCTGGCAGTCCTAAGAAGTTTAGTTTTATGGCAAAAAAAGAGTTGTTTAAAAATCCTGTTTTACGTTTCATTTTAAAACATGCGAATGCGTTTCCAGTGGATCGTGAGAAGCCCGGTCCCAGCGCGATTAAAACACCTGTCAAAATTTTAAAAAATTCTGATTTAAGTTTGATTATGTTCCCTAGTGGCACGCGTCATTCCTCAGAATTAAAAGGCGGGGTAGCCTTGATTGCTAAAATGGGGCGAGTACCTATCGTGCCATCTGTTTATCAAGGTCCGTTAACTTTAAAAGAGTTGTTTAAACGGAAAAAAGTAACGGTTCGTTTTGGGGAGCCAATCGATATTAGCGATATTAAAAAAATGGATAAAGACGGTTTAGCTGAAGTGGAACGTCGGATGCAAGAAGCATTTGATCAGTTAGATAAAGAAATTGATCCAACTTTTAAATATGAATCAACAGAAAAAGAATAAAACAAACCGCTACAAAATAGGAATGTTACTGGCAGGTAGTCTCATCAAAAGATGATGCTCCCTGTCTTTTTTCTTGTGTTAAGAAAAAAGTTTGTTAAAAATCTAATTCTTCTGTCCGATTTTCTTAAAAAATACCAGAAATTTGTTATAATAATAAGAAGGACTTTTTTAGGCGGTGAAAAAATGAAATTTTTACATACAGCAGATTGGCATATTGGCAAAAAATTACATGGTTTTGATTTGTTGGCAGAACAAAGAGAAGCCTTTAAACAAATCTTAGCAATTGCGAAAGAAGAGCAAGTGGATGCTGTTGTGATCGCTGGAGATTTGTATGATCGCTCTGTTCCAGCGGTTGAAGCAGTCGAGATTTTTAATGAAATGATGATTCAAATGAATCTCAAAGAGCATTTCCCCGTGTTAGCTATTTCGGGAAACCATGATAGCAGTACTCGTTTAGAAACAGGAGGCCCTTGGTTTAACCAAACGCAATTTCATTTGAATACGCGTTTAGAACAAGCCTTTCAACCAATTGAAATCGACAATACCCAATTTTATTTGTTGCCTTATTTTGAACCGATTGCGGCTCGCTTATATTTTGAAGATGAAACGATTCGAACGATTCAGGCGGCGATGGAAAAAGTTGTCGCGAAAATGCAGGAATCTTTTCTCCCCAACAAAAAACAAGTGTTAGTTAGTCATTTTTTTGTCGCTGGCAGTGAAAAAACTGATTCTGAAACAAAATTAACAGTGGGTGGTTTGGATGTTGTACCGACAGCTTTGTTAGAGCCTTTTGATTACGTCGCGTTGGGCCACTTACATGGAAAAAATGCGTTGCAGGCACCTAATGCTCGATACAGTGGCTCGCCTGTAAAATTTTCTTTATCAGAAATGACACAAGAAAAGGGTGTTTGGCTTGTTGAAACAGAAACTGAAGTTCATTTTCAATTCCGTGCTTTGAAACCATTGCGAGACATTCAACAATTGACGGGCTCGTTTCAGCAGTTAACGGATCCCGCTTTTTATCAAGAAGTGAATCGGGAAAATTATTTACATGTCCAATTAACCGACCGAGCGATCATTCCCAACATGATGAATCAATTGCGAAAAATTTACCCCAAAATTATTGGGTTGGAACGTTTGAATGGTCGAGAAACAAGCAACGGAAATCAGAAAAAAGTGGTACAAATAGAACAACGTTCACCAGAAGAACATCTGCATGACTTTTTTAACGATGTGACAGGAGAGGCCTTGACAGAACAACAAGCACAATGGGTCCAAGAAGAACTGAGTACACTTAATCAATTAGAAAGAGGGAAGTAACAGGATGAAACCATTATCTTTAACATTGAAAAACTTCGGACCGTATATTAATGAAACCATTGATTTTACGAAGTTTGAAGATTCTTCACTTTTTCTAATTAGTGGAAAAACAGGGTCTGGGAAAACAACGATTTTTGATGGAATGAGCTATGCTTTGTTTGGTGAAAGTTCTGGGAAATTACGTTTAGGCAAAGAAATGCGTTCCACATTTGCTGACCCCTCAGAAGCCACTGAAGTTACTTTGCTTTTTAAACATAACGAGTATCTCTATGAACTGAACCGCCTTCCCGAACAAGAACTTTTTAAAAAACGTGGCACAGGAGTCCGTAAACAAAGTGCCAAAATTTCTTTAATTGTCAAAGATGCTCAAGGGAACGAACTACGAGCCTATTCTAAAAGACGCGAAGTGGACGAACTCATTCAAGAATTATTGCATTTGAATGCCAATCAATTTGCTCAAATTGTATTGTTACCACAAGGAGAGTTTCGGACTTTTTTAATTGCTAAAAGTGATGAAAAAGAAAAGGTTTTGCGTAATTTATTCGGAACAGAATTGTATCAGTTGTTCAGCGAAAATTTAAAAGAACGCTTAAAAATTGCCAATCAAGAGATTCAAGAAACCCAGCAAAAAATTGAACTGAAAACAGAACAGTTGCATTGGTCAGAAGAACCTGAACCGACAATGACACTTTTTGAAAAACTTCAATTATTAGAAAGCCAACAACAAGAGGCTCAGCAACAACTATTAGTTGAAAGAGAACAAATTGCAACCTTAAAACAAGCCAAACAAGCAAAAGAGCAAGTTCGTTATGCCATTGAAGAACGGCAAAACTTGCAACAGCAAAAAGAAGAATTACTGGAAAAGAAAGCAAAACAAGCTGAACAGGAAACCGTCATTGAGCGGCTAAAGGAACAGATTCAGCAATTAAAATGGAGCCAAAAACAGCAATCTTTAGCTGAAAAAGTCTTTGAAAAACGAAGCGAAAAACAACAAAAAGAGCAAGAAACAAAGTCCAAACAACAAGCTCTTATGGAAACGCAACAAGCATTGACAGATTGGCAAGCAATCATGAGTGAGTTGGAAGAACAACAACCATTGATTGCTGAAAAACAAGAACGTCTTCAAACGATTCAACGTCAATTACCACAATACCAAGAATATGAACAGTTAGCCCAACAACAAATAGCAGAACAAGCCAATTATCAAGCCATTCAAAAAGAGTATGAATCTTGCCAACAGGAAAAAATAACATTAGCGGATAAAGTGGCGACAGCCAAACAATTTATTGAACAAGAAGGAACACTTGAAAAAGCAAATTTTGAATGTTCTAGTGTAGCAGATCATTGGCAAAATTTTGTAGAACGTTGGCAAAAAAATCAAAAAGCTTGGCAAAAAATTAGTCAAAACCAAGTGGAATTGCACGAGTTGACACAACGGTTTGCTGTTGAACAGCAACAAAAAAGCGCCGAAGAAGCGAAGTTGCAGACAAAGAAAAGTCAATGGGCCTCTTTACAAATCCAACGATTAAGCTTGTTACTTGAAGAGGGGGAACCTTGCCCAGTTTGTGGCTCTTTAGAACATCCAAAGCAACAAACTCATCAAGAAGTTTCCTTAGAAGAGATTGATCAAGCGGAACGGGAATTAACGGAAGTTGAAAAAACGGTTCAACGATTTACTGAAACGCTCTCTGCATTAGGGGCGGAAAAGCAACAGAAAGAAAGCCAATTACAAGAACAGGAAGCTGCGTATACTGAGGAACAAGAACAATTAGCAGCGCAGTTTGCTGACTTGCAGTTGCCGTTAACAGGACTAACTTTTTCACAAGTAACACCTGCAGAAATTGCGGAAGTTGAGTCGCAATTAGCTAAAGAAAAACAACAAATAGCACAAAAACTAACGGAAATTTCAGTCGAAAAGGACCGTCTGGCGGAACTAGAAGAACAAGTAGCTGGAAATTCTCAACGCTTTGAAGTGCTCCGACAACAAGTAGAAACAATGCAACAAAGTCTGGAAAGAATCACTATCCAGCAGCAAATGATTGCTAGCCAATTATTGGATGCAACCGTCACATACGAAGAAATGACCAAACAACAAGCTTTGCTTCAAGAAGAACTCTCTGCATTTGAACGTCAAAAAGAAAACGTGACGACACAAGGAGAAACCTTGAAGAAAGAAGAAATGATCCTTGAAAGTACGTTGACGCATTTGGAGAAAGAACAACAAACACTTCAACAAACAGTCGCGCAACTTGAGAGTCAGTTAAACGCAGTTTTAACGGAACAAGGCGTGACAGAGGACCAATTGACGGAGTGGTTGAAAGAAGTACCGACACTAGAAAGTCAGCAAGAACAAATTGCTTTATTTGAACAAGAGCAAACCCAACTGACTATCCAACTCGCTGAAATTGAAAAAAAATTATCTAGTGATACGTTCCCAGAATTATCTTTAATCACCACAGAAATTGAACAAATAACACAACAAATTGAAGAACAAGAAAAAAAATACTATCAACTGCATGAAAAAATGCAAAATAACCAACAGTTGGTTCAAGAAATTAATGCGCAAAGAACAACAATTGAAGACAAGTTTGCGGAAGTTGCTGCACTACAGCAGTTGGCAGATACGGTGAATGGCAATAATCCTAAAAAAATTAGTTTTGAACGGTATATGTTACAAACGTATTTAGAAAGAGTGCTGGCAGTCGCTAATCAGCGTTTAGACCGCCTGACCAATAGTCGTTATCAATTTGAATTGAATCACGAAGCAGGCAGTTATCGGAATCAAACGGGGCTAGAAATCAATATTTATGATGACAATTCGGGGACGGTGCGCAGTGCTCACACGTTATCAGGCGGGGAAAGTTTTATAGCAGCGTTAGCTTTGGCACTTTCTTTAGCAGAAGTGATTCAAGAACAAGCAGGCGGAGTCTTAATTGATGCGTTGTTTATTGATGAAGGCTTTGGTTCCTTAGATGAAGAAGCATTGGAAATGGCAATGGAGGCGTTAGAAACGATTGAAAATGAAGGCCGCATGATTGGGATTATTAGTCATATTGGCGAATTAAAAGCACGAATTCCACAACAATTACAAATAAAAAGCAATGGGAATGGTCAAAGTACCGTTCACTATCAGCTAGCTTAGTAGAAGAGGAGGTGAGTCGATGAAATGGAGTATTCCAGAGCGAATCGTTGAACAAGGGCGCGAATATATGCAAGAAGGCCGGGTCTTATCTATCGTTCAAAATCCAGAAAAAAGGATCTGGTTGTCTGAGGTTTTAGGGGAAGAACTTTATCTTGTTGAATTGGATGGTACCGCCAAAGAACAAGATGTTTGTGAATGTCAATATTGGATGGAACATGGCTATTGCAAGCATACAGTGGCAGTTGAACTGGCACTGAAACAACGAGGCGTGTCAAGAATTATTCAAGCGAATCAAACAGTCAGTTTTGAGAAAACAAATCGATCAACAGCTGAAATGTTTACCAAAGGCTTTGCCAAATTAAGCAAAGCTTCTGCCGAAGTTCCCTTGCAGCCTTTACGTTTAGAATTTCATTTAGATGTGATTGAAACGAATAATTACTATCCAGAATTATCAACGATTGGTCTTTCTTTAAAAATTGGTTTGGAAGGGACCAAACCTAAAACATATATTGTGAAAAATATTGGTGATTTTTTACAAGCATATGAAAAAGAAATGACTTTTATGGTGAATAAACAACACCAATTTACTTTGCTACATGATTCTTTTTCAATGGAGATTCAAGAAATTTTAACAGAACTTGCGGCAATTTATCATACCAGCCAATTATTAGGTGCAAACGGTATTCAAGTTAAAGGGAAAATCGACAAACGTTATCTATTATTACCAATTGATCGCAGTCAATCGTTAGTTGAAAAAATGAATCGAACGGGTCAGTTTATATTGACCAATCAAACTCATAAGTATCGCTATCTAACGTTCAAAGAAACCAGTTTGCCACTTACGTTTACAGTGCAAAAAACCGAGGAACAAAGCTTCAAATTAACTATTCAGAATCCTATTACAACGTTTCTAGCCCACTATCACTGGGCGATTGCGGATCAAACGGTTTATTTACTAACAGAAGAGCAGGAAGCCATTTACACCACGTTACTTCAATTAATGAAACGCTTGGAAGAGCCGTCAATTATTTATGAAAAAGAAACAGTTTCTGATTTATTTAGTGAAGTGTTACCATTATTGGAAAAAATTGGTCGAGTGTCTGTTGAAGAATCAGTTGAAGAATTAGTCGTCCACCATCCTTTAAAAGCAGTCTTTATTTTTAAGAAAATTAAAGGTCGGATTAACGCTCGGATTGACTATCACTATGGAGAAGTCATTTTCTCGACAAACCCGAAATATGCTCAATTACCTGAAGTCAATCAAGAAATCGTTCGAGATAAAGCAAAAGAAACAGCAATTAAGCAACAATTTCAACAGTTTGCCTATCAGCAAACAACCACAGGCTTTGAAAAAGTCTTACCTGCTGGAGAGTCCTTGTATTATTTCTTTAAAGCCGAGGTTCCAGCTTTCCGTCAATTAGGAGAAGTTCGGATGGGACGGAAATTACGGGAATTGTATTTAGATGCCCAGCATCATCAACCAACGATTGAAGTTGCGGAAGGGGATTCTTGGTTAGATATTCGGTTTGATGTCACTGGCATTGATGAAACCGAAATCGATGCAGTATTGACTAGTCTACTACGTAATGATGCTTTTTATACGTTAAAAAGTGGTGAAATTCTTGCTTTTGACTCAGAGGAATTTTTCCATACAAGTGCAATTTTAACGAAGCTGCGAAAAAATATGCATCAAGAAGACAATGTCATTCATGTGCCCAAAAACCAAGGCCTCATGATCGAAAGTTTATTAGAAGACAACGAGCGGGCACATTTTTCAGATTCCTTTAAAAAAATGGTCACGGATTTAACGCATCCAGAAAGCTTTGAAGCGCAAGTCCCCAAAACCTTACAAGCAACGTTACGCCATTACCAAGAAACAGGGTATAAATGGCTGAAAATGCTTAGCCATTATCAATTTGGCGGTATTTTAGCTGATGAAATGGGTTTAGGGAAGACACTGCAAACCATTACCTATTTACTTTCGGAAAAAGAAGAAGAGCGCTTGAAAGGGACAGCTTTGATTGTCGCTCCTGCAAGTTTAACCTATAACTGGTTAGCCGAAGTCAAACGTTTTGCGCCAACCTTAAATGTTCAAGTGGTTTCTGGCAACCGCCAAGAACGAGCAGCGCTTTTACAAAATAGCACCGAAGATATTCTGATTACTTCTTATGCAAGTATGCGACAAGATGTTCAGCTTTATCAGGAAATGCGTGTCGGCTATTTGATTTTAGATGAGGCCCAAATGGTTAAAAATAGTGGGACTAAAACGGCGCAAGCCTTAAAAAGTTTAAAAGTACCCCAACGTTTTGCATTAAGTGGCACACCAATTGAAAATAATTTAGATGAACTGTGGTCAATTTTTCAAATGATCTTACCGGGATTGTTCCCAGGCAAAAAAGCCTTTCGAGAAATTAAGCCAGAAGAAATTGCCAAAATGATTCAACCATTCATTTTACGACGAGACAAGAAAACGGTGCTTGCAGACTTACCAGAAAAAATTGAAAATAATATGTACAGTGTCTTAACAGAAGAACAAAAAACGGTTTATTTGGCCTATCTAAAACAAATGCAAGCAGATGTTAGTCAAATGGATCAGGCGACCTTCAAGAAAAATCGCATGAGTATTTTAGCAGGCTTGACCCGTTTACGACAAATCTGTTGCGATCCGCGTTTGTTTATTGAGGATTACACGGGAGGTTCTGGCAAAGTGGAACAAGTCAAAGACTTTTTAGTGGCTGCCAAAGAAAACAATCGTCGTGTCCTATTATTTTCTCAGTTCACAAGCATGCTTTCTATCTTAGAAAAAGAATTGAATGAATTAGGCTTAGAGACGTTTTATTTACGAGGAAGTACGAAGCCTCAAGATCGGTTAACGATGGCGAATGCCTTCAATGAAGGAGAAAAAGATGTCTTCTTAATTTCATTGAAAGCAGGGGGAACCGGACTAAATTTAACTGGTGCAGATACAGTTATTTTATACGATTTATGGTGGAATCCCGCAGTCGAAGAACAAGCGGCTGGTCGGGCACACCGCATGGGACAAAAAAAGGTTGTTGAAGTGTGGCGGATGATTGCAGAAGGAACGGTTGAAGAAAAAATGAATTCCTTACAGCAAGAAAAACGCGAGCTGTTCCAAAAAGTGATTCAAGGAAATGAAGAGCAATTAGCGAAAATGACGGAAGAAGATATTCGCACAATTTTAAGCATTGGAGAATAGCCGTTCAACTTAGTTGCTATCTTATTTAAAGAGAAATGGAGTAATTCGTTTGAAACAAAAAGAATATATGGAATATCGGCCGCTAGGTGAAGAAATTGAACGGATTCGTAAAGGAAAAAATATTCCTCTGCGTGTCTTTGATGAAAATGGTGTTTCTAGTCGAAGTTATCAACGCTTTGTCCAAGGAAATAGTGAATTGCGTATTTCGGATTTAGCCATTATTGTCGAAATCTTGTCTATTTCGCCGATGGAAATGACAGAAAAATTAACGCCAATGTCCAAAACAGTTTTAGCTAAGGAGCAGTTTAATCAAGCAATCTTTAGTAAAAATTTTCAAGAAAGTAGTCGAATCGTTGCAGATTATCGAGCGTATTATGATAAATCGTCTTTTGCTTTAGGAAAGCAAGAAGTAATGTATTCGATGTTGGCGTTGGAATATCTTTTTAACCCTCAAACGGTTGTGACAAAAGAAGAGATTATTGCATTAGAAAATCAGATTCTGGAACGATTAATTAATGCCGATGTGTATACTATTTTTAATTTGAAATTTTTAGCATTACAAAAAAATGTTGGCTTGCAGCCGTTTCCAACTTCGCTACTTTTTCGTGTACTACAATCTGTCAATGAGCGGGAAATTATTGATATTCGCTCGCTAGAAATTATCGAGCAAGTAATTATTGATTTTTTATTTGCGGCGATTGTCAGCCAAAATGTTCCCCATATTCTTCATGTATTAAGCATGTTTAAAGAATATGAAGTGGGTGAAAATAACTGGCGAATGATCCTCTGGAAAAAAATAGCAGAAAAAATAGAAATGATTTTAACCAATGAAGAAATATTCGCAGATTGGTCAATCTTTAAAGAACAAATCCTCTTATCTATCACATTGTTTTTACCAAAAGCCAAACAAGAATTTTTTGCTGGGCAATTGGAAAAAATAGAGGATAGTTTAAAAGAAATAAAAGAAAACTAGGCATAATTGAGAATTTGTCATAATAAATTCTGGTTGTGTTTAGCGACAAAGAGCGCCAAATAGGGGTAGAAAACCCTATTTGGCGCTCTTTGTCTTGTCTATACAAATTAATTTGGACAGTTTGTCGTAATTGAACCCATTTTCAGTTGATATTCACTATAATTAAGAAAATATCAGGAGGTGAAGTTTATGAAAAAAATGTGCATCTCCGCAGTTAGTGCCTTACTTTTGGCTAATAGTTTGCTACTTCCTGTAACAACTTTCGCCGAAACGACCGAAACAATCGCATCCTCCAGTGAAGAAAATGTTTCATCTGTTTCAGAAGAAAAGATTCCAGAAACTTCATCAGCAGAAGAGCAAAATTCAGCAACCAGTAGTTCGGAGATTCCCCAATCAGAAGAGTTAACGACTGTTGAAACAAGTGAAGAGCCGCCAAATGAAGCACTAGCGATAACGGAAGCACAACTGATGATGCCCCAATTATACGCAGGTGCTGTCTTAGATAAAGCGACGCCTATCAGTACACTATTTCCTGATCCAGCCTTTGCGGAAAATATCAGAAAACAGTTAAGCAAATCTCGGACCTCTAATACTGTCACCCAAGCAGAATTGGATAAACTGAATAAAGTTATTTTAGAAAATGTCGTTGTTTCTAATGTGGAAGGAGTTCAATACCTAAGAAACTTAGAAGAATTATCTTTTCAAGATTCGCTCAATGTAACAGATTTGAGTCCTTTTGCTAAAGGTGAATTTAAGCTATTACGTTTTTTATATATGAGAAATAATAAAATAGCTGATCTTAGTCCGTTAGGTCAAGCAGGATTAATTAGTTTAGAAGGCTTGTATGTTGAGAACAATCAATTAACGACATTAAATGGACTTGAAGGAATGGCTGCTTTAAAAAATTTAAGTATCCAAAATACGACAGATCATCCGTCAAAAATCACGCCGAATAATCGAGTGACTTCCTTCGACCCGCTTCGTTCTCTTCGTAATTTAGAAACCATTTGGGCTGCCAATAATCAGATTGCTACTTTAGATGGGCTTACGGAAGCAAATAACCTACTCCGTCTTTATGTGGAAAATAATCAATTAAAAACAATTGCGCCCTTGGCGAATAAGCCACGTCTAGAAGAGTTGAGTATTATGAATCAAACGATTGCTAGTCTGGAAGCTTTAAGCACTGTTCCTAATCTGCGTGTACTGTATGCAAGAAACAATCAAATTTCTTCCTTGGCACCGTTAGAGAAAACACTCAATCTAACAGTTTTAGATGTGGGAGAAAATCAAATTTCAGATATCAGTCCGTTAAAAGGCTTAACGGCCATTACAGGGCTAGATGTATCTAATCAAATGATTATCTTATCTTCTGTCGATTATATTGCTGGGAAACCACTGCAATTAAAAAATAAGGTGGTATCTCGTGATGGTCAACTATTTCCACCGCTGACGATTAGCCCTTATGGAAGTTACGATGCCACAAAAGGACTGTTTGAATGGAATTTACCCAAAGCTCATGAAGGCGTTTCTTATATCTGGGAATCAACAGATAAAGCATACTTAGGGAACTTTTCTGGAACAGTCGTCCAACCTGTCAAAGAAGTTTTCTTAAGTGAAACGAAACTATCTTGGTCAAAAGAGCGTATAGAAAAGTCGATGGAAAAAACAATCGATATTGATGACTTTCAAAAAACAGCCCTGCCTTTTTATTGGCAAGATGTCGATGCTGGGAATAGATTACAATTTATTGTCAAAAAAGAGGGCCAAGAAATCCAGAAATTAGCAGATGAAACAACCACTAATTCTAAAACATTTAAGGAAAAAGCCTTGTTATTACCAGAACTAACTTATGGAAAACAGCAGTTGGTCGTGGAAGTCTATGATAAAGGCTACAAGATTGATGAATTAGCGCTAACAGTCACTGTGGTTGGCTCTGTCAGGTTCAAAACGGTACCCACAGCGATTTCCTTTGGGAATGAGCTGCAAATCGCTAGTAGCACGACCCAATATCCAATTGTTTCCATGGATCAACCATTAGTGATACGGGATACTCGTCAAACAGGGAATAATTGGTCGCTTGCACTAACCGTTACTTCTGATTTCAAATCTGAATCAGGTGCTACGTTGCCAAATATTTTAAAATTTAGAACCAACCATCGCTTACAGGACATTCCAGAAGGCCAATCGATTCTTGTTCACAACCAAGTCAATGGACATCAAGAAACAAATATTTCTGATCAATGGAAAGAAAATGACCAAGAGTTGTTATTATCTGTTCCTGGAGGGACGGCCAAAGCAGAAGAATACGAAGCAAAACTAACTTGGCACTTGATGGACGTACCTGATGGCAGTGCAAAATAGGGGGTGAGTCTTATCAAAAAAATAGTTAACGGCGTGTTGTTATTAGGATTGTTTTCATCAGTTGATGTATTTGCTGAAACAAATGCCTATCCGACAAATGCAGAAGTTTCTTTTTATGGCGAGTATGAGCCACCAGCCAACAAAGAAAAACCAGATGGTAAGATACCACAGCGTTTCCCCAAGCAGTCGGAAGCAATACCAGCAGTGAGTGGAGAATCATTGAAGCATTCAACAAGTAAAACGGTTGATCAAAAAGGCTCAGGATTCTTACCTCGAACTGGTATTAAACAGCAACAAATGTTTAATTATCTCGGAATAATAGTCATCTTTTTGGCTAGTTTTATTTTAAAAAAAAGAAAGAAGGAACAATAAAATGAAAAAAATTATCTTAGCAACAATCCCAGCTATCACTTTAGGCGTGGCTATTGCACCAGAAGTGAATGCAGAAGAAAAAAACTATGAATCAAATGCCATCGTAGAATTTACGCCGGATACCTCTATCAACAAACCTGTCGATCCAGTGAATCCAGATACCGAAAAACCTGTTGAACCCTTTGACCCAACGACACCAGACACTGGTAATAAGCCAAATGAAGGAACAACTGGTCCACTAAGTATCGATTATGCTTCTAGTTTAGACTTTGGCAAAAATAAAATTTCAAATAAAGATGAAAAATATTATGCAAATCCACAATACTTTTTCTTGGCAGACGGTTCTGGTCCTGATTTGACTAATCCTAAACCAAATTATGTACAAATTTCCGACAAACGCGGAACGAATGCCGGTTGGGCCTTAACAGTTAAACAAGAAACACAATTAACAGCGACAAAAGAAACATTAAATAAAGTTTTAGACGGTTCAGAAATTAAATTAAGTCAAAACAAAGCAGTGTCTAATTCCAAAGCAGTCACACCAACTGCGCATGAAGTAACTTTAGTAGCTGGCGATTCATCAAATGTGATGTCTGCCGCTGAAGGTCAAGGTTCTGGAACTTGGCTTAGTGCGTTCGGTGGGATTGAAAAAGTGGAAGTTGACGGTGAAAGCGTAGATAAAAATACAGCGATCACATTAACTGTACCAGGAGCAACACCAAAAGATGCTGTTCAATACAAAACTGTTTTAACATGGACAATCGCTGATTTACCAAGCGTATAATTATTGAAACTATAACAATAGAAGAGAAGGAGCACTAACATGAAAAAAATGACCATCGCAAGCAGCTTAATTTTAGCAACCATCGCGGTAGGCACACTACCAGTTCAAGCAGAGGAAGTGGCTAATCGCGACACAGATGCTATTGTAAAATTTAAAGCACCAGATGAAAAAGATCCCAACAGCAAAAATCCTGTAGTGGATCCAGAAGACAAAGACGGCAAAGATCCTGTGACACCTATCGACCCAGTAAATCCTGACAAACCAGTTGATGAAGGTTCTACAGGCCCCTTAACCTTGGACTATGCTTCAAGTTTAAACTTTGGTGAAAATATCATCAGCACAAAAGATGAAATCTATTTTGCATCAGCACAAGTTTTAAAAGATAAAAATAATGTTGAAAAAACGGGTCCATTATTTGCTCAAATTACAGATAATCGTGGAACTTTAGAAGGCTGGACTTTATCTGCAAAACAAAATTCTGCATTTACTTCTGCTACAAAAGGTCAGACGCTTGAAGGAACTGAAATTGTCTTTCAAAATGCTTCAGCTGTGACAGCAGGACAAAGCGCTGCACCAACAAGTTTAGCGAGCGTAACTTTTGGTACAGTGGGTGAAAGTCATAACGTGATGGTAGCCGCAACAGATCAAGGCGCTGGGAAATGGTCATACTTATACGGCAATGCTAGTTCAATTGCTGAAGTTGACGGCCGTCAAGTAATGAAAGATGTTCAATTAAAAGTGCCAGGTAAATCAGTTAAATTAAACGATGCCTACAAAACAACAATTACTTGGACATTAGCTAATACGCCAGTATAAAAAGAGCCTTTTTGGAGAAAGGAAGAGGGGAACTCAGCCTTTCTCCTTTACATAGAAATGGAGTGTAGAGCGAAATGAAAAATAGATATTTTATTCTGATGATCCTAAGTTTTTATTTCTTTGCTTTTGGGATTGAAACCTCAGCAGCAGAATTACGATTTAGTGTTGAAACAGAAATTCCAGAAAACCAAATAGATAAAACAAAAACATATTTTGATTTAATGATGAAACCAGACCAAGAACAAATTTTGAAAGTTCGAGCGGCCAATAGTACAGATGAAAATTTAGTGATTGATGTTAGTGTGAAGTCGGCCACAACAAACAGCAACGGAGTGATTGAATATGGTGAGTCGTTGACAGCATTAGATAAATCTGCACCAGCAGATTTATCAGAAATCATTCAACTGAAAGACGGCGGTGAGAGTGTTGAATTGCCTGCTAAAAGTGAAAAAGTAGTTGAATTGCGAGTGAAGATGCCTAAAGAAGAGTTTTCAGGGCAACTAGCGGGCGGGATCACGTTTAGTGAAAAAGTCGATGAAACGAAAGACAAGCAAAAAGAAAATACAAACGGCTTAGCAATTGAAAATCGCTATGCCTATACAGTAGCTGTTTTACTTCGAGAAAATGAAACAGTTGTACAACCAGAATTGTCTTTAGAGAAAGTTGAACCGACGCAAAGAAATGCGCGCAGTGTTATTTCTGCAACACTGTTAAACCATGAAGCAGCCTATCTTCAATCAATGAAAGTAACGGCAAATGTTAAAAATAAGAAAACAAATAACGTTATTTTAGAGAAAGAACAAGAAGATATGCAAATGGCGCCCAATTCAATTTTTAATTTCCCTATTCCTTATGAAGAAAATGAAATGGAAGCTGGGACGTATGTATTGGCAATGACTGTGGAAGGCTCAGGAAAAAAATGGCAATTTACGAAAGAATTTACGATCTCAAAAGAGGAAGCAAAAACATTTAATGAGAAAGATGTAACCGTCAAAAAAACGGAATCTAAACTTATTTATCTCTTAATCGGTTTATTGATCCTTTTACTGATAATTTGCCTGTTCATCATTTTACGTCTGAAAAAACAAAAAAATAAATAAAAAAAAGCCGCTCTTCAAATTGAAGAACGGCTTTTTTTAAAGATTAAATAATTTCTCCACAGTCGGACAAAGTTCAGTGAAACAAGTGACTTCTGCAAGGTGTGATGCAGGTTGGCAACTTGGTAGTTCACGAGAGCGGTGGTTAAACCAAAGAGAATGCCAGCCACCATTACGTGCGCCTACAATATCATTGTCATAACTATCACCAACATATAAAGTATGTTCAGGTTCCATACAAAATTGATTACAGGCTAAATCAAAAATTTCCTTTTCAGGTTTTTGGAAACCCGTACTTTGAGAAATAATGATATTTTGGCTTGGAACCCATTTTTCAAGATTCAATTGTTTAACTTTTTTAAATTGATGGTCTGTTGGACCATTTGTAATAATCCCCATCGGAATTTCCTTTTCTTGTAAAGTATCAAGAAGCTTAGTAACTTCTGGATGCATCGTAATATTATCCAATTCTTCTTCATAAACTTGTTGGAAAATTTTTCCTTCTTCTTGTGAAATTCCTGGATAGTTTAGATCCTTTAATGTTTCATTCATCCGGAAAAACCGCATGAAATCTAGGGACCATTCATTGGCTAAAACTTTCGGAAACGTTTCATCGCTGTGGTGTCTAAAACGAAGATACAATTCATGCATATCCTCTGTCGCAACGTTCGGGAAAATTTTAGTCATCGCATTTCGAAAGGGTTGTTGCTGATCGTACAGCGTGTCATCAACATCAAAAACAATGGTTCTCATTTAACAAGTGCACCTCTTAACTTTTTTACAAAACTTTTCATATGTTATATTGTAGCCGATATTTTCACAAATAAATAGAGTGTTTTTCACTGTATTTCAAGGTTTTTCACATAAATCAAAGCCTTGCGGGAAAAGACAATTATAGTTATTTTTACCGAAAAAATGGAAACGATAAATGAAAAAATATTCTGATAATGAAAAGTTTGTGAAAATGATTTTGAGTCAAAGTTACTTAAATAACACGTGTTCTGATAGAAGTTAGAATTTTGCAAGAGACAGTCTTTTTCCGTATAATGAATGAGAATGAAGGGGGAGAGTTAGGGAGTTATGTTAAAGCGTTTTTTTGGGTATTATCGACCTTATCGTCGATTATTTATTTTGGATTTTGGGTGTGCCGTTTTTGCGGGGCTGTTAGAGTTGGCTTTTCCAGTAGCAGTCAACCAAGTAATTGATAAGATTATGCCAAAAGGAGATTTTCGCCTCATTGCATTAGCTAGTGCGGGCTTATTTGCATTTTATATAATCAATACGTTTTTACAATTTATTGTGGTTTATTTTGGTCATATGTTAGGCGTGAATATTGAAACAGATATGCGTGAAGAATTATATCAACATCTGCAAACACAACCGTTTGAGTATTATGATAATCAAAAAACAGGGAAATTAATGAGCCGTTTGACCACTGATCTTTTTGAAATTTCGGAAGTGGCGCATCATGGTCCAGAAGACGTCTTTATTACGATTATGACGTTAGCAGGTTCTTTTTTATTAATGTTAACCATTCACGTGAAATTAGCCATCGCTACGTTTATTTTATTGCCATTTATCACGATTGCGCTAGGCTATTTTAATAAAAAAATGACAAAAGCGAATACGGATATTTACGATAATTTAGGTGAATTTAATGCTGGGATTGAAGCGTCAGTAAGTGGGATACGTGTCACGCAATCTTTTGCAAATGAACCATTTGAACGAAAACAGTTTAATTATTTAAATCAAATGTATCGAAAATCGAAATTATATTTTTATAAGGTGATGGGTGTCAGTTCCGCCTATAATTACTTATTAATTCGTCTGATAAATTTATTTTCATTAATTTTTGGTGCGTATTATACAATTAAAGGAGAAATTACAGAAGGTCAGTTTGTAGGATTTATTTTATTAGCCAATATTTTTATTCGGCCGATTGAAAAAGTCAACAATATGATTGAAAGTTATCCCAAAGGATTTGCTGGTTTTAAACGTTTTACGGAAGAAATGGACAAACAACCGTCCATCAAAGATTTGCCAGGAGCTGTTGCTGTTTCGCATTTAGAAGGAACGATTGCCTATAAAGATGTTTCATTTGCTTATGAAGATGGCACAAAAGTTTTAGACCATATCAATTTAAAAATTCAACCTGGCGAAACCGTTGCTTTCGTTGGACAAAGTGGTTCAGGAAAAACGACCTTGTGTAATCTGTTGCCTCGTTTTTATGAAGTCAGTAGTGGTGAAATTACGATCGATGGTAGAAATATCCAGCAAATGACCTTGGCATCATTACGTAAGCAAATTGGAATTGTTCAACAAGATGTGTTTTTATTCCCTGGAACATTACGAGAAAATATTGCTTATGGGAATTTAAATGCTACAGAAATAGACATTCAACAAGCGGTGAAATTAGCACATTTAGAACATGTAATTCAGCTAATGCCAGATGGCTTGGACACAATTATTGGCGAACGTGGCGTGAAATTATCGGGCGGTCAAAAGCAGCGAGTGGCAATTGCGCGAATGTTCTTGAAGAACCCGCCGATTTTAATTCTAGATGAAGCGACTTCTGCATTAGATACAGAAACAGAGCAAGTGATTCAAGAGTCATTAAACTCGTTAGCTGACGGGCGAACAACATTAATTATTGCCCACAGACTGGCAACGATTAAACATGCTGATCGAATAATCGTAGTGAGTGACCAAGGAATTTTAGAAGATGGAACACATGAAACTTTGTACGCGCAAAGAGGCCACTATCGTCGCTTGTACGATGCTCAATTTAGAACATAAAAAACCCGCGAATAAAACTTCGCAGGTTTTTATTATGTTTAGTTAGCGCCGAACTTTTCTTCCCAAACCAACAGCATTTTTCATTCGTTGAAGTGTTTTGTTGGCTACCTGGCGAGCGTTTTCTGCACCCTCATCTAAAATCATATCTAATTCTTCTGAAGCTAGAAGCTCTTGGTAGCGCACTTGAATAGGTTCTAATAAGGCAACTACTGCTTCTGCTAAATCTGCTTTGAAGTCTCCATAGCCTTTGCCTTCGTATGCTTGAACAAGTTCCTCAACAGTTTGACCTGTCGCAGCAGAATAAATATTTAGTAAGTTAGTAATACCAGGCTTTTCTTCTTTATTATATTCAATTACACCAGTTGAATCAGTTACAGCAGAGCGGATTTTTTTGCGAATCACTGCTGGCTCATCAAGCATTGAAATAAAGCCCTTCACATTTGTATCAGACTTACTCATCTTTTTCGTTGGTTCCTGTAAGCTCATAATTCGACTACCTTGCTCAGCGATTTTTACTTCAGGCATCGTTAAAATTTCTTGATTTTTTTGGGCATAACGTTTATTGAAGCGTTCCACAAAATCACGTGTTAATTCTAAATGTTGTTTTTGATCATCTCCGACTGGCACTAAGTCAGCGTTGTACAACACGATATCACCAACCATTAATGGAGGGTATGTTAAAAGACCAGCGCTTACGCCAGCACGACCATTTTTTTGCGATTTATCTTTAAATTGTGTCATTCGCTCTAACTCACCAATAGAAGTATTGCACTGAATGATCCAACCAGCTTCTGCATGCGCACTCACTTCAGACTGTATGAAAATTGTTGCTTTTTGTGGGTCTAAACCAACCGCTAGGTAAAGAGCTGCTAAACTACGAATTTGTTGGCGTAGCTTTTGCGGTTCTTGGGGAACGGTAATGGCATGTTCATCCACAATACAAAAATAACAATTGTATTCATTTTGTAATTCGATAAATTGTTTCATTGCACCAATGTAATTTCCGATTGTCGGAGTACCACTGGGCTGAATACCAGAAAAAATTGTTTTCATTAAATAACCACCTGACTTTAGACTTAAGATAGTGAATAGTTCTATTATACATTTTATTAGAAAAAAATACATGGGAACTTCTTGAAAAATCACCAAGAGAAGTAAATTATAACAGCAACCATGAAAATAGAAAACTGTATTACTTTTTTACAGAATTATAACGAATATCCATAAAATTTCATAAAAATTAACCCTAATTTTACACGGATGTAATGAAGGAAAAATAAACAAAGTTAATAAAAAATGTTTAAAAACCCCTAGTATTTTTATTAGAAATTAGGTATACTGGTTTTAAATAGAGGAACAGTACAGTTCCCTGTTTCAGAAACGCGATGATTCGCGAAAAGGAGTGATGCACAATGTTGACACTTTATACTTCCCCAAGTTGCACGTCATGTCGTAAGGCTAGAGCCTGGTTGCAAGAGCACGAAATTCCTTTTAAAGAAAGAAATATTTTTTCTGAACCTTTAAATATTGAGGAATTAAAAGCAATTTTAATCATGACAGAAGATGGAACAGAAGAGATTATCTCTACTCGCTCTAAAGTTTTCCAAAAATTAAATATGGATTTGGACGAGCTTCCACTTCAAGATTTATTAGAGTTGGTTCAAGAAAACCCTGGATTGTTGCGTCGGCCAATTATGATTGATGAGAAAAGATTACAAGTCGGTTTTAACGAAGATGAAATTCGCCGATTCTTACCAAGAGATGTTCGACAACTGGAATTGCGCCAAGCACAATTAATGGCAGGTTTATAAAAAATATAAAATTTTGTTCTTTATTTGTTAATTTTAATAAAGAACGATTCATATGAATTTAGGGCCAGGGATTTTTATCTCTGGCTTTTTAATACATATTTAGAACTTGTATTCATTTGATTTGGCAGAACGTGGTCAAGGAAAAATAGTATCTTTTTTGGAGAGACTGCGTTAAGATGAAGAGGTAGAAGGAGCGAAAAACCAATCGTTAAAAAAGTTCAAAGTTTATAAAACGTTCGCTAGTTTTCGAGGATTTACAGACTTTCCACTTTACTTTTGTGTAGTTTTCGCTACAATGAACGTAAGAAGTTTCCTGATTGAAGCAAAGAGAGGTGTAGCGCTATGGAAATGGAACATATTAATGAAAATACGATTCGTGTGTTAATTGGCAACGAAGACCTGGCGGATAGAGGGATTACTTTTCTTGACTTACTAGGAAACCACAAAGATGTTGAAAATTTCTTTTATAGTATTTTAGAAGAAGTTGATGTCGAAGATGAATTCCAAGGTAGTGAAGCAGTCACTTTCCAAGTCTTGCCTAAAAATGATGGCTTAGAACTGTTTATTAGTAAAAATGTCGCTATGGACGACTTGTCTTCCTTAGAAGGTCTGAGCGAAGTCAATGCAGATGTTAGCGAATTGATTCGCAAACAAATTGAAGCAGACAAAGCAGCCGCCGATGAACTTGATGAGATGGAAGCCACAGATGAAACAAACAGAAATGTAATCTTTGAATTAGATAATTTTGAAGCGATGATCCAATTATCCAAAGAAGTATTCATGCAATCTGTTTTGACTAACTTATACACGTACAACGATCGTTATTACTTACAAGTTTTGTTCTTAACCGATGAATTAGAAAAAACAAATGTTGACAATGAAATTGCACAGATTTTAGAATTCGCTCATAAAACAACTGTCACTCAGGATACTTTAGTCGAATATGGCACTTGTATTATGGAACGCAGTGCGCTGGAATTAACACGTTATTACTTTAATGATTAAGCAAAAAAGCAAAAACTTTCGAGTTTTTGCTTTTTTTTTTTGATGAAAATTAAGAAACTTTGCGTAGTTTATTTATGAGAGGTGAAAATCATGTTAACAGCTTTAACGGCAGACAACCAAGAATTATTTTCTTTAATCGATTGCTCGATTGATGAATTAACACAGATACGAAGCGAACAAGCTTTTGTGTGTCCAATGTGTTATCAATCGGTCATTTTGAAGGCAGGCCCCATTAAAATACCCCATTTTGCTCATCGTAAAAAGAATAGTTGTTGGTACGAAGCAGAAGCTGAAACAGAAGAACACCTCCGCTTGAAGCAGCTTTTTGCGGAAAAGTGTTTACGCGAAAAGCTGTCCTTTCAAGTTGAGGCATACTTACCCACCTTGAAGCAACGCCCAGATTTACTCATTGGCAAGATAGCCATTGAAATTCAATGTAGTCCATTGCCAATTAAACGTTTGGTGGAACGGACGGAGACTTATCAAGCTCATGGCTATCAAGTTGTTTGGATTTTAGGTGAACGATTAGTGCCTAAAGACAAGCTCACGCAATTAACGAAACAATTCCTTTACTTTTCGGAGTCCTTGGGATTTTATTTATGGACGGCCAATAAGAAGCAAGAACGAATAGAATTACTTTGTCATATTGAAGAGAGTCAATGTCAACAATTTTATAGAAGAAAACAATCATGGGATTTTTACGAAAAAAAATTACTAGAAATCTTCCGACTACCGACCGCTAATTTAAATTTACTGCCAAATAGACGGCACACTGGTCAATTGATGCATGATTATTATCAAAAATTGACACAACAACTTGGTTACAGAAATGCTCAGTTGCTTAGAACACAGAGCTTTTTATATACGAAAGGTTGTCACCTTCTCCAGTTACCTCCTTGGTTTTACTATCCTGGATTGAAGCTATTACCTTCTTCTGAAGAAGATATTCATTTAAAAATGCTTGTTTGGGAAGCACTAAAAACCGAAGAAGAGCGTTTAGTGACCAAACAGGAACTATGGCGTATCTTGGAAGCTATTTTTTTGGAAGAAGGGAACTTTGTTTGGCAGCCACTGCCGAATATTGGCTTAAAAAAGCTTTTTAAAATCGTGGGGAATAGATTATTGAGCTGGTTACAAGAATGTTATGTGTTAATTAAAGTAAACAATAAGTACCTAATAACTAGTATTTTCCTAAGAGAAGATCCTGAAAAGCTCATTCATTGGCTAAAAAAAGTGAAAAAACAACATTTTTTTAGTCACACGTGTTAAATTATGATAGTATAATGAGTAAAACGTTTCTTAAAGGAGAGTAAACTATGAGCGAAATTAAACAATTACCAACACGTGATGAAGTTCCAACTCCATTGACTTGGGATTTAACCAAAATTTTTAAAGATGATGCTGCTTTTGATGTTGCGTATAATCAGTTGACAGAAGAGCTAAATCAAGCAGAATCATTTAAAGGTACCTTAGGGAATGGTGCAGAAGCTTTTCTAGCTGCGTTAGAATACGTTTTAGATGTCTATCGAAAAGTGGAAACATTATATGTCTATTCTCATTTAAAAAATGATCAAGACACTACAAATACAGCTTACCAAGCTTTATATGCCAGAGCTAGTTCTTTATATGCACAAGTTAGTGAAGCTGTTTCTTGGTTTGATCCAGAAGTCTTAACATTAAGTGATGAAAAAATTTGGGGATATTTTGAAGAGCAGCCGAAATTAGCTGTTTATCGTCACTATATTCAAAATATTTTAGATGAACGTCCCCATGTTTTATCGATGGAACAAGAAGCTTTACTGGCGGGGGCTAGTGAAATTTTTGGTGCTTCAAGTAATACATTTTCAATTTTAAATAATGCAGATTTAGAATTTCCAACTGTGCAAAATGCTGAAGGCGAAACGATTCAACTTTCTCATGGCGTTTATGGTCAATTAATGGAAAGTGTCGATCCATCTGTTCGTGAAGCAGCATTTAAAGGGTTGTACAAAGTATACAAACAATTTAGAAATACATTAGCCTCAACTTTAGGTGCACATGTTAAAACACATAACTATAAAGCAAAAATTAGAAATTATGATTCTGCTCGGGCAGCTTCTTTAGCAAGTAATCATATTCCTGAAAGTGTTCACGAAACATTAGTAGCTGTAGTAAATAAACATTTACCTTTGCTACATCGTTATGTAAAATTAAGAAAAAAATTATTAAACGTAGAAGAATTACACATGTACGACTTGTATGCGCCTTTGCTAGGTGAAGCACCAATTCGTTACAGCTATGAAGAAGCAAAAGAAAAAGCAATTGAGGCTTTAAAACCACTAGGTGAAGACTATCTATCTATTGTCAAAGAAGCTTTTTCAAGTCGTTGGATTGATGTGATTGAAAATCAAGGAAAACGAAGCGGCGCATATTCTTCAGGAGCTTATGATACAGCCCCATACATTTTAATGAATTGGCATGATAGTTTGGATCAACTATTTACATTAGTCCATGAGATGGGCCATAGTGTTCATAGTTACTATACAAGAAATAATCAGCCGTATGTTTATGGCGACTATTCAATTTTCTTAGCTGAGATTGCTTCAACCACCAATGAAAATATTTTAACAGAATATTTATTACAAACAGAAACAGATCCTAAAGTACGTGCGTATGTCTTAAATCACTATTTAGACGGCTTTAAGGGAACCATTTTCCGTCAAACGCAATTTGCGGAATTTGAACATTTTATTCACACGGAAGATGCTAAAGGCACGCCATTAACGAGTGAATATTTGAGTGAGTATTATGGCGAGCTCAATGCTAAATATTATGGACCAGAAGTAGTTAGAGACGAAGAAATCAGTTACGAATGGGCGAGAATTCCACATTTTTATTACAATTACTATGTTTATCAATATGCAACTGGCTTCTCAGCCGCTTCGGCATTGTCTAAACATATTTTAGCTGGAGAAGAGGGAGCTTTAGAGAACTACCTTAACTACTTGAAAGCAGGAAGTAGTGACTTCCCAATTGAAGTGATGAAAAAAGCGGGCGTGGATATGACACAAGCCGCGTATATCGAAGATGCAATGAAAGTTTTTGAAGAACGTTTAACGGAATTAGAAGCTTTGGTTGAAAAATTATAAGTCGTAACTTCTTAGTAAACATAAAATATAAACCTGGTTTTATACAGAATAGTAAATATATCTGTGTAAAACCAGGTTTAGTTATATAATTAAATAGATTGTTGCTGTTATATAAAAGAAAGCAAAGATTCTTTGCTTTCTTTTATATCAAGCTTCTATTATCTTTAGAGTAATAAAAGGAGGTTTTTTTTTTGAACATAGGGAATTCATTAAAAATGAGAAGAAATGAATTAGGATTGACACAATCAGAGGTTGCTGAGAAATTATACGTTACTAGGCAAACAATTTCTAACTGGGAGAATAATAAATCATATCCTAATATTGATTGTTTAATTGAACTAAGTAATCTTTATGAAATGACCTTGGATCGATTATTGAAGGAGGACAATACGATGGTGGAGAAACTTTCGAAAGATATTAGAGAGGGACAGAAGTACAAAAAATTATTTTTAATATTATTAATTATAGTACTATGTATAGGTGGATATTTTACTATTTTACAACTTCGTCTGAATAATTTGTATAGCGGTGTCAAAGAATGGAATCAAAATGGTCAAACTTATAATTTAATAGAAGATAACATTCAATATCATGTGGTTAAAATTGATAATTATAATCTGTTTACAATTCCAGAAGAATTGGAATTAATGAGTTCGTATATCTCTGAAAACGAAAAGTTTAATATGTATTATAGCGGTGATGATTCGAATATAAAAATTTACTGGACAACAGGAGCATTAAATGGGTTAGAGTTATCTTTTGATAAAGAATTCATCTTTGACAATGTAAATCAAAGAAATAAATTTTCTTATGAGATTCAGGAATTAATAAATAAAAATTTAGATAAGGATAAAAAAGAACTAACCATATTATATAAGCAGACTAAAAATAAATGGGAAGAAATAAATTAGCTTGTGTTAAACCGAATAAAATTTCCTCGATTTTTTGAGTTAATATCGGCGAGTATTGTCTGATAGCGTTCCAAGAGGTTAGTCGATGAACTGAAATAGATATTGGTGGTCGATACAAATTTCGGTGTTAATATTTAAGAGTACATAATATATACATGGCCCCATTCCATAGCTGTCTTTTATAAGAACAAATCATCAAATGTAGCAGTATTAGACTTTATCTATTATTATAGAACATGGTGAAAATAGTAAAAGAAGGGCCAGTCAACTGGTCCTTCTTTTTTATAATAAATGTAAATGTCCATTTGGAAAATGATAATTGGAGCGACGTTTAAATTCAAAGGTTGCGTCACCTTGGTCCAGCAACGGTTCGTTATGTGGATGGACACGACAAAGTTGTTTAATTTCATCCATGTTTTCAAAATTTTCGACTAAAATGCCGAAATCGTTCTCGCAAGTATAGTTGTAAACGACTGCGGTAGGATGTTGTTTAATCCCCATTTCTCGAGCAACTTTTTGGTCGGTTTGGAAAGATTCTTTGACAAAATCGGATTGTCGGTCTTTACGATACATATCAATATCCCCGCCGGCCGCTAGAAGTAGTTCTTCTGATAACTCAGGAGAGTAAGCTAGACCGTCTTCAGCTACTGCTTTTTGTAGGCCAATCAACAATTGTCGGCCTTTTTTTCGGCCTTGTAACTGTGCTGCTTTATAGTCAAGAGCGGCTGAGTATAAATCTTCAAAAATTCGATTCCGTCGTTTAATGTCATTAATTGGAATATGTTGACGACTTAAAAATTCATTGATCGTTTTCATGTTTAATAAAGGGATAAAGCGCAATTGTATTTTTTTCTTGTCGTTAACAGACAATTGTATAATTTCTTTTTCAATTTCTAAACAGACGCCGCCTAAAGGATTGACGAACAAATAAATTTCAACCATTCATACTTCCTCCAATGCCATGCTTTTTCAAATACAGGTGCCAGAACGTCAGTGCTTCGAATACTAAGGGGCAGTGGTCCGCATCATGCGTTGAATCTTGTTAGGTGCAAGCGTAATGGGAATGTTCAAATCAGCCATTAATGTTTGAAACGCTTGCTTGCCGCTTTCAACTTCAGTAACTTCTAACTCTAATTCAAAATCGTGCTGTTGGTTATACCAACTTTCGTCTAACGCAAGTAATCCTTGAGGAATTTGTTTTTCTGCACGTGCTGTTTTTAATGAACCAATTAAATGGATCGAGGCGATTTCAATACCTAATTCTTGTAATTTCTTCGCCACAGCCCCCTCAGTAGGGAGGTGATTCCTTTTGATAAAGTGGTTCGCCGTCTCAAGCGATAAAGGGTCATTGATTTCTAATAATCCTTCTGGCGCAGGAACTTTTAAGGTTAACTCACCACGATCTGCTAATACGCGAATTCTTAAGCCCATTCGTTGTGCTTTTAATTGAAAATCGTCCGTATCAAAATAATGATTTGTTTGCGTAAAAAAGTCCGTTTTTTGAATAGCAAAATGGTCGATTAATCGTTTGAAATCTTTCGGACTAACTAATGTTTTAAATTCAATTTCTAAGTGCTCACTCATGGGGTTCTCTCTCTTTCTTAAATCACTCCAATTTTCACATATTATATAGGTTTCCGTCAAGAAAAGTGGTCTTCTCTGTGAAAATTTTTTCTAATGAAAGGCGTTTGGAAATCAAATAGCGAATAACACCCTATTTTAGGGAGGACTGTGGTAAAATAATCAGTGAATGAAATTCAAGGAAATTGAGGGATCTACCATGGAACGAGAGTGGGAGCTGTTTTTAGCGCCATATGAACAGGCGGTCAGCGAATTAAAAGTAAAACTACGAGGTATTCGTAAACAATTTCGGGAGCAAGATAAACACATACCAATTGAATTCGTTACAGGACGTGTGAAACCAGTAGATAGTATTTTGACCAAGACGGCAATTCGGCATATTCCTTTAAATCGGATTGAAGAAGAAATGCAAGACATTGCTGGTTTGCGGATCATGTGCCAATTTGTGGAAGACATATACCAGGTAGTCGCACTTTTAAGAAATCGTAAAGACTTAAAAATTGTGGAAGAACGGGACTACATTGAAAATAAAAAAGAAAGTGGCTATCGTTCGTACCATGTGGTGGTGGAATATCCTGTGCAATTAGTCACCGGGGAAAAGATTATTTTGGCCGAAATCCAAATTCGGACACTTTCCATGAATTTTTGGGCAACGATTGAACATTCTTTGAATTATAAATATCAAGGTGTCTTTCCTGAAGAAATGAAAGAACGCCTTCAGCGAGCGGCAGAGGCAGCCTATTTATTAGATGAAGAAATGTCATCTATTCGTGAAGAAATTCAAGAAGCACAACATTACTTCTCTCATGGCCGTGGATTGCTAGAAAACGAATACTATAAGCAAATTAAAAACGAAACACCAGAAAATCAGTAAAGGAGCCTGCTTATGAAAGTGGCGATTGTTCATAACTCGGAAGAAAAATCGAAACAAGTCACAAAACAACTGACAACACTATTAGAGCAAAACCAAATTCAAATAGACAATCGTCAACCTGAACTTGTGATTTCAGTCGGCGGAGATGGTACGCTTCTTTCCGCTTTTCATCGATTTAATCATCTGTTAAACGAAGTAAGTTTCTTAGGTGTACATACCGGACACTTGGGTTTCTATACAGATTGGCGTGATTATGAATTAAAAGAACTAGTTGAGAGTTTGTGTATTCATCGTGAAAAAAGTACGAGTTATCCATTATTAGATGTGCGGATTCGGTTTAGAGATGGGAAACCAGATAAACATTTTTTAGCATTAAATGAATCAACAATTAAACGAGGAAACCGGACGATGGTGGGCGATGTGTTTATTAAAGACGAACTGTTTGAACGATTTCGTGGTGATGGGTTGTCGATTTCGACCCCAACCGGCTCTACTGCGTATAATAAAAGTATTGGTGGGGCTGTTTTGCATCCTAGCATTAATGCGTTTCAGTTAACCGAAATCGCCTCCTTAAACAATCGTGTCTTTCGAACATTGGGGTCACCGATTGTAATCGCACATACGGAGTGGCTGGAGATTAAATTACAGGAAAGTGATGATTATTTTGTCACGGTGGACCAATTAGATATTTATCAAGAAAATATCGCTTCTGTCTGCTATCGAATTGCAGACGAACGGATTCATTTTGCCTCTTATCGGCACATGCATTTTTGGCATCGAGTGAAAGATGCCTTTATTGGTGAGGATTAATTAAACGATGGAATTTCAATGGACATATGACAAAGAAACAACACAACAAGTGAAATATTTTTTAAAGGAACAAGGTGTTTCAAAAGGGTTATTAGCAAAGGTGAAATTTCAGGGTGGTAAAATTCAAGTGAATGGGACCGTTCAAAATGCCATCTATCCTTTACAAACTGGCGATGTCGTTAAAATGACGATTCCAGATGAAGCGGAACATGAGACATTATTAACAGATGATGAACCGATTGAAATTGTGTTTGAAGATGATCATTTTTTAGTAGTTAATAAGCCTGCTGGCATTGCCTCGATACCTGCTCAGTATCATCCTTCAGGAACGATGGCGAATCGTGTTAAGGGCTATTACAAGCGTCAAAATTACGTGAATCAAGTTATTCATGTCGTGACTCGTTTAGATCGAGATACTTCTGGGCTGATGTTATTTGCGAAACACGGCTTTGCTCATGCTTTAATTGACCAAGAATTACGAGAAAAAAAGGTGACAAAAATTTATTATGCCCTTGTTGGTGGAGCGATTGAGCAGTTAAGCGAGCATCAATTGATTGAAAAGCCAATTGGGCGCGACTTGTCCTCTTTATTAAAACGCCAAGTTATCGAAACAGGTCAATTTGCTAGTACAGAATATTGGCTCGCAAAAAGAGGAGCCCAAGCAGCAGCTGTGCGCATTCAGCTCCATACAGGACGAACACATCAAATTCGGGTACATTTTGAAGCAATTGGCTGTTCATTGTTAGGGGATGAGATGTATCATGGAAAGATGGATCAAGGAATTGAGCGGCAAGCGTTGCATTGCATGGAACTAATTTTTACTCATCCTTTTACCAAAGAAACGGTTCATCTGATTTCCCCACTAGCGGAGGATATGAAAAGTGTAGATGATACGTTATAATAATAAAGAGGCAGGAGGGGAAAGTGTAAGATGAATGAAGGCCAAGAAATGGAAGAGCAATTTGCCCTTCTTTTAGAAACGCTAAAAAATCAACAAATGAACGAATTTCGTGAGCTATTTTTAGCGTTACACATTTATGAACAAGGACAATTTTACCAATCGTTAGATGAAAAAGACCGACAACATTTATACAATTACCTATCTCCGAAAGAACTAGCGGATATGTTTGATGTTATCGAAGAAGATAATGAGAATATGAAAGATTATTTAGCTGAAATGCGCCCAAGTTATGCAGCCGATATGTTAGCTGAGATGTATACCGATAATGCGGTGGATTTACTAAATATGTTAGATAAGAGTCAAAAGGCGAAATATCTTAGTTTGTTAAGTAGTGAAGAAGCAGGCGAAATTAAAGAGTTACTTCATTACGAAGATGAAACTGCTGGGGCGATTATGACCACCGAATTTGTTTCGATTGTGGCGAATCAAACAGTGCGTTCTGCGATGTACGTCTTAAAGAATCAAGCGGACATGGCGGAAACAATCTATTACGTTTACGTAGTCGACCAAGAAAATCATTTAGTCGGCGTTATTTCGTTGCGGGATTTAATTGTTAATGATGATGATACCTTGATTGCTGATATTTTGAATGAACGGGTTATTTCAGTTCATGTTGGCGATGACCAAGAAGATGTCGCGCAAACAATTCGTGACTATGACTTCTTAGCTGTGCCAGTTACAGATTATGATGATCATTTGTTGGGGATTGTAACAGTTGATGATATTATTGATGTTATCGATGATGAAGCCGCTAGCGACTACTCTGGTTTAGCCGGGGTCGACGTTGAAGAAGTTAGTGAGAACCCTTTAAAAGCCGCTTCTAAGCGATTACCTTGGTTAATTACGCTGCTGTTTTTAGGGATGTCTACGGCCTCGTTAATCAGTAATTATGAGTCGTTAGTTAGCGAAGCGAGTATTTTAGCCGTTTTTATTTCTTTAATTACCGGAACAGCCGGCAATGCCGGAACACAATCATTGGCGGTCGCGGTACGCCGTTTGGCTATGAAAGATGAAAAGGATAGTAATTTTGGTCGCTTAATCTTAAGTGAAGTGCTCACGGGACTAGTGACGGGTGCTGTGACAGGTTTAACCATTATGATTGTGGTTGGCGTGTGGCAACATAATCTTCCGCTTGGATTTGTGATTGGGATGGCAATGCTCTGTGCAATTACTGTGGCGAATTTAGCAGGGAGTTTAATCCCAATGTTAATGGATAAATTAGGGTTTGATCCCGCAGTTGCCAGTGGCCCGTTTATTACTACCTTAAGTGATTTAACCAGTGTATTAATTTATTTTAATATTGCCAGCATGTTTATGCGTTATTTTGTTTAAAAAATTGCACTTATTTATCATGAGACTGAGGTAAAAGGATTCGTTGGTTTGCTTGAAATCAAAAAAGTGAGATAGCCGTTAATACGACGGCTACCTCACTTTTTTAGATACAAGAAATTAAACAATTTTTGTGCCATGGACTTCTGTGACTTTTAAAGTGTCCATCACAGTTTGAACGTTTTCTGTGGAAATACCGCCACCTGGTAAAATAAGAATCCGTTGATCTGCGTAGGCAATTAATTCTTTTAAATGATCAAAGTTGTCTTCGATAGGGGTACCAGCTGGCCCGCCATGAGTTAAAATACGCGTCACACCACGCTCAGCTAACCAGTCGATCGCCTTAAATTGGTTTTCTTTCGACAAGGCATCAAAAGCCATATGAAAAGTGATTTGCAAGCCTTCAGCTGTTTCAATGAATAAGTCCAAAGCTTCTTCATCTAACCAACCATCCTCAGTTAAACAGCCAATAACAATGCCGTCGGTTCCTAATTTCTTTGCTTCGATTAAATCGGTATGCATAATTTTTAATTCAATATCATTATAGACAAAATTGCCGCCACGAGGACGAATGATTGTCATCACTGGTACAGAATGTTCGCCAGCGTATGCTAAGACTTCTTCAATAACACCAGTACTTGGCGTCGTTCCACCCACGGCTAAGTTATCGCATAATTCGATGCGATTCGCACCTTTTTGAATGGCTTGGGGAATCTTAGTGAAATTTTCGGCACAGAATTCTTTAATCATTTCTTATCGCTCCTTGCTTTTTCTTCACAGGCATTGTACCATAATTCTGCTTACTACCATAGCCCTGAAAAAAAGAGTGCAACTTTTTATAAGAGAAAATGTTCATTTGATGAACGTAAGGAGTTTTAAATGTTAAAGAAAATTGAACGAGCACAACAATTATTGAAAAAAGAAGCAGCTGTATTTCGCTGTCCAACTTGTCATCAACCAATGCATGTAGAAGGGGTTGGTCTGATTTGTCAACAGAGGCATCAATTTGATTTATCCAAGAAAGGCACGTTATACTTTCTAAATCATGGCGTTCAGACAGAATATAATAAAAAAATGTTTACTTCTCGAGGAAAAATGATTCAAAGTGGCATGTACGCGCCTGTTTTAAACAAAATTATGCACTATCTTCCTCAAAATAAAACAGTAGTCGATGTTGGTTGTGGTGAAGGGAGTTTTCTAGCTGAGTTAAGTCAAGCAGGCTTATCTGGACTGAAAATCGGGTTTGATTTATCAAAGGAAGGAATCTATTTAGCAAGTAATCAGCCAATTGATGCGTTTTGGTGTGTGGCGGATTTAACGAATTTACCATTTGCGGATCAAGGGCTTGATACGATTTTGAATATTTTTTCTCCTTCACATTATCAAGAATTTCGGCGAGTACTAAAAGCTGACGGGACTGTGATTAAAATTATTCCTGAAGAGAATTATTTAAAGGAATTACGAGCGGCTTTTTATCCCAATGACGAAAAGAAACAAAGTTATTCCAATCAAAAAGTAGTCCAACGTTTTGCCGAGGAATTAGCTGTGGAAGTAGATGAACGGATAACTTATTGCTTTGACATTCCCGAGGAAAGACGGTTGGATTTATTAGAAATGTCGCCATTAGAGTGGCAAGTTTCTCAAGAAGTTAAAGCCGAGCTACAACAGCGACCATTGGAAAAAATCACGATTGACGTCCGCTTGTTAGTAGGTCGTAAAAGATAGACTTTTTTGTGAAGAAAATCCTAAAAAAGTCTTGCAATAAAGTGACATTGGTGTTATATTACTTACAAGTTGTTTTTTCATTGGTTTTTATCAGGGTCCTGTTCTGATAAAAGTTAGTGAAGAGACCTTCACTAACGTAACGACTCGCCGTGCTAGACACCGAGACGGTACGTTTTTTTTATTGGTTAGAATAGCTGCCGCCTGACATCATCGCGTCATGCGGTTTTTTTTTGAAAATAAGTATTGTGGGCGCTATTTATTTTGAATTTATGCTAAAATGAACACGATTGATATTTGAGGAGCTGAAGATAGTTGACGAACCATATTGTTTTATTTGAACCACAAATTCCAGCAAATACTGGAAATATTGCACGGACATGTGCAGCGACGAATACACCGTTGCATTTAATTGAACCTTTAGGATTTTCAACAGATGATAAACACTTAAAACGTGCCGGATTAGATTATTGGAATGATGTAAATATTACGTATCATAAAGATTTGGCTGCCTTTTTAGCCCATGTGGCAGGCAAACACTTGCATTTAGTAACCAAATTTGCTCACCAAACATACAGCGAGGTCAATTATAATGATGGCGAGGACCATTATTTCCTTTTTGGAAAAGAAACAACAGGCTTACCAGAAACGTTTATGCGAGAAAACGAAGAAAAGTGTATCCGAATTCCTATGAATGATGAACATGTGCGCTCATTGAATCTTTCTAACACTGCCGCACTAATTGTTTATGAAGCCTTACGTCAGCAAAATTTTCCGAACTTAGAACTGACGCATCATTATGAAAATGATAAATTGGATTAAAAAAAGTTAAGACAGTAGCGCTTTTTTTCAAAAATGTCAGAAGAAAGTGGTTTTATTTTTACTGTTGCCCAATTTCCGAGCCTAGAACAAAAAACAATTTAGATTTTTGTTCTAGGCTTATTTTGCTTGGATTACTAGAAACTTCCATGGATATTTTCGCAGGGAAGTGATAAACTAGAAAGACATATGAAGAGATAAGGAAGTTTGGAGAAGTTACATGAAATTATATTTTACACGACATGGAAAAACTGAATGGAATCAACAGAAACGATTTCAAGGAATGACAGGGGATTCGCCGTTATTACCAACTAGTTATGATGAAATTAAACAATTAGGCCAATATTTACAAGATATTCCGTTTGAAAAAATTTATTCTAGTCCGCTATTACGTGCCAAAAATACTGCGCGGGGAATTCAACAAGAATTGACTCATCCAGTTGAAATTGTTTATACAGATACTTTAAAAGAATTAGGTTTAGGTCGTCTAGAAGGACAATATATTGAAGAAATGCGTAATTTTTATGGAGAAGAATTAGATCATTTACGGCATCGTTTAGATTTGTATGATCCAACAATTTTTGATGGTGAACCAATCGAGCAAGCGATTCAACGGATTTCAGAAACAGTTGCTGAAGCGGCGAAGCAGCACGAAGGTCCAGTTCTATTTGTCGGACACGGAGCAGCGCTGACGGCGGCAATCCAAGCGATGGCTGGTAAACCATTATCAGAATTACGGACAATGGGCGGGCTGTTAAACAATAGCCTTTCAATCCTTGAAACCAAAGAGGCATCAAGGAACATGCCGTACGACTTAACGTTATGGAATGATACGTCTTTTTTAGCTAAAGAAAAAGCACAATAAGCACACAACAGAAAGGAGGGCTTGTAGTGGTAACACTTTTTGGTGAGGACGAAGAAAAAGCCTTTATTGTTGGGACTGTACAAGCAATCTTTTTTGAAAATCCCAGTAATTTTTATAAAGTCGTTCTTGTAAATGTGACCGATACAAATACAGATTATTTAGAAAAAGAAATTGTAGTAACTGGTAGTTTTGGCCAAGTTCAAGAAGAGGAACCCTATCGTTTCTTTGGTCATTTTGTGGACCATCCTCGTTATGGCAGACAGTTTCAGGTGGATAGTTATCAGCAAGAAAGACCGACTTCGGCTAGTGGGGTGGTTAACTATTTATCAAGTGACAAATTTCCTGGCATTGGTAAACGAACTGCTGAAAAAATTGTTGAAGTATTAGGGGAAAGTGCGATTGACCGAATTATTGATGACCCGAGTGTTTTGGAAGAAGTTACTGTTTTAAATGAAAAAAAACGTCAAGTAATCGTCGAAACAATTCGCTTGAATCATGGGATGGAGCAAGTGATTGTGGGACTAAATCGATACGGCTTCGGTAGTCAGTTAGCTTTTTCAATTTATCAAACCTATCAAGAAGAAACCCTTTCTGTGATTCAAGAAAATCCTTATCAGTTAGTTGAAGATATTGAGGGAGTCGGATTTAAACGAGCGGACAATATTGCTGAACAAATCGGCATTCAGGCGGATTCTGCTGTTCGAATTCGAGCGGCGATTTTACATGAAGTGTTTGAACACTCTATTCGTTCAGGCAATACGTATGTTCAAGCAGATGTTTTATTAGAAGAAGCGATTCGGACCTTGGAAGCAAGTCGCCCAGTGGAAATCTCACCTGATCAAGTGGCCAATGAAATCATTACGTTAGTCGAACATGGAAAAATCCAACAAGAAGAGACTAAACTTTTTGAGAACAGTCTCTATTTTTCTGAATGGGGCATTGGTACTTCGATTCAGCGTTTACTTTCTCGTAAAAAAGAAATTCATTATGAGGAAGAAGAAGTCCAAAAAAATATCCGAATGATTGAGAAACGTTTAAATATTCAGTATGGCGACTCGCAACAAGCAGCGATTGAAGAAGCGATTAAATCGCCGTTATTTATTTTAACTGGAGGACCCGGAACAGGGAAAACAACTGTTATTAATGGGATTGTCTCGTTGTTTGCGGAACTAAATGGTCTTTCATTAGATCTCAAAGACTATACGCAGGAGATGTTTCCAATCTTGCTAGCGGCGCCAACTGGGCGAGCAGCGAAACGTATGAACGAAACGACAGGTTTACCTGCAAGTACCATCCATCGTTTGTTAGGCTTGACAGGTCGTGAAAAAAATCCGAGTTTAACCGCCAAAGAATTAGAAGGTGGTTTGCTAATTGTAGATGAAATGTCCATGGTGGATACTTGGTTAGCCAATACGTTATTAAAAGCTATTCCGACAAACATGCAAGTGATTTTTGTTGGCGATAAGGATCAGCTACCGTCTGTCGGTCCAGGTCAAGTCTTACATGACTTATTGCAAATTAACGAAATTCCCAAATGTGAGTTAAACGAAATTTATCGTCAAGGAGACGGTTCAAGTATTATTCCTCTTGCCCATGAAATTAAAGAAGGAAAGTTGCCTGCTGATTTTCAAAAAAATCAAAAGGATCGCTCGTTCTTTGCAAGTGATATTGGTCATATTGAAGAATACATTCGACAAATCGTCACAAAGGCAAAAGCAAAAGGGTTTACGCCACAAGATATCCAAGTTTTAGCGCCAATGTATCGTGGCGCAGCTGGCATTGATGCCTTGAATAAAATGATGCAAGAAATCTTCAATCCAAATGATGGTAAGAAAAAAGAAGTCAAATGGAATGACACCGTCTATCGGATTGGGGACAAAGTTTTGCAACTAGTCAATACGCCAGAATTAAATGTGTTCAATGGAGATATGGGAGAAATCGTTGGAATTACTTTAGCCAAAGACTCAGAGGACAAAGTGGACGAGTTGGTTTTACAGTTTGATAATAATGAAGTAACGTATAAAAGAAATGAATGGAATAAAATTACGCTATCGTATTGTTGTTCGATTCATAAAGCGCAAGGTAGTGAATTCCGCATGGTGTTACTGCCAATGATTCATCAGTATAGCCGAATGCTGCAACGAAATTTGCTGTATACAGCAGTGACACGTAGTAAAGAATTATTAATTCTACTAGGTGAGGTTTCTGCTTTTGAAACATGTGTCAAAAACGAATCGGCTAGTCGCATGACGATGCTAAAAGAACGAATCGTGAACGCAGAACAAATGACCTTAACGACTAGAACTCAGTTAGAAGCCTATGAAGAAGGTTTAACGGCAGACCATCCATTTACTGAAAAGGAAACAAAAGCTGTCTCTTATGAAACTGAACAGCAATCAACGAAAGCCGATCAGATAAAAGAAACAGACGAGCAATTAGTTGAAACAACGGTACAAGAAGTTTCACTATTTGCTGATGAAGGGGAAGAGTCAACCTCACCAGCTGAACCACAGAAAGAAGAACAATTACCTGAAAATCCTGTATTGTCAATTCAAGAAATTCAAGAAAATAAAATTAATCCAATGATTGGTATGGCTGGAACCACTCCATATCAGTTTATGTGAAAATAAATAGTTAATTATGTTTGTCTGTTTAAGAAGTCAATTTATTTTATTTGATTCAATATTATTAAATAGTTTTGAATGTTTGTTTAAGCTTTGCAACAGTTTTACAAAAAAATAAAAAAGTGAGACGATGAATAAATATTTTTTACAGATATTTATTCATCACTTAAACTGATAGAGAGGAATTAATTGTAAAAATGAAACGAAAAAGTCTAAAATCATTTATATATGTAAGCGCATTACTTGTTTTTTTGAGTGGTTTTGTTGGTGTTAGTTTATTCGTTAAGTCAGAAGTAGTAGAGGCTACAACGATAGGTGATGACTATCCTGTTAAATGGAAAAATCTTCCTTTAGGCGGGGCGATTGATGATTGGAGAATGTATACTAGATATTGTACCTCATTTGTCGCTTATAGATTAAGCACAGCTAATAACTTTGAGCTTCCAAGTGGCTTTGGAAATGCTGATCGTTGGGGAACAGAAGCAATGGCGAGAGGTTACAAAGTAGATAAGAATCCTAAAGTAGGATCGGTGGCTTGGTGGACATCTACGCATGTTGCGTGGGTAGCAGAAGTATCTGGCGACAATGTTAAAGTTGAAGAGTACAATTATGGATTCGATGGTAAATACAATACTCGTTGGATTAACAAGAATTCCGCCAATGGATACATTCATTTTAAAGATATGCCACAAACACCTGTAGGTTGGTATAACAACGGTCACTATGATTATTACTATTATGCAGACGGAACAAAGGCGATTGGTCTAACTTGGGTAGGTACGAAACGCTATAATTTCGATAAAAATGGTGCCATGTACAAGAATGCTTGGACAAACAGCGATAAATATTCATATTATAGTACATCAGATGGCTCATTAGCGGTTGGTTTAACTTGGGTAGGTACGAAACGCTATAATTTTGATAAAAATGGTGCCATGTACAAGAATACTTGGACAAACAGCGATAAATATTCATATTATAGTACATCAGATGGCTCATTAGCGGTTGGACATCAACAAATTGGTGAAAATAAATATATTTTCGATAAAAATGGTGCACTATATAAAAATATGTGGGTAGATTTAGACGGAAATCGTTACTACAGTAAAGAAGATGGTGCTCTCGCTATTGGAGAACAAATCATTGATGGAATCACTTACAGGTTTGATGAAAGTGGGAAACTAGTTAATAATTAATTTTTGAGAATTAGAAAATTTATTTTAGAATAGAGATGTAAATCTGTTGCAAAGTTTAAGAAGATATTCGGATTGAGATAGATAACACAGCAATAAAAACATACCAAGATTATGAATTAATCTCGGTATGTTCTTATTTTTTAAAACCAAAACAAACGTTTTTGTGTGGTATAAACCATATCAATACTTCGTTTGCCTAAAATCTCGCCATCTGCGTGAATGGTTTGTGGAATCGTCGAAACAATTCGAATTTTGCTTGATTGAAAATGATGAAAATGCTTAGATTTCCCTTGTTTTTGGCGAAGCAATAGGAAAATAAGCCACAAAATTTTAAAAATATTGATTCGTTCCACGACAACTAAGTCCACGACTGCTTTGCGAGGATTGGCCGTCGGCATAATTGATACGCCCCCGCCAAAATAAGGATGATTTGTGACCGTACATAGGAAAGCACGATTAAATGTGTATTGTTTACCATTCATTTCAACTAAAATTGGAAAGCCTTTTTGTTTAAAAAAGACATGAATGATTGAAGAAATATAGGAAAGCGAGCCAAGCTTAAATTTATTTAAGGCTTTTTTTGATGACGATTCGTTGGTTTTTTCCACGATTGCCGCATCTAACCCTAAGCCAACATTATTGGTGGCTAAGCCGATTTCTTCTTGGTTGGCTTCTACATAATGAATCGTTTGAATTTCTTTTGGTCGTCTGGTGCGCAGGATTTGATGCAATGCTTTATCAATATTCCTTGATAATCCCACCCCTCGTGCAAAATCATTTCCAGAGCCGCATGGAATATAGCTTAAAGGAATAGCTGAATCATATGGAAGTAATGAATTAATGACATTATGTAGTGTGCCATCGCCGCCTAGCACGACTAGGATTGGAAAAGTTGAAACGTCTAAGTCTTCAGACCAAGGAAGTAAAGTTGTTTCTGCAAGTTCCTTCGTCAATTCTTTTTCATGTCCAGCGTAATCAGTGTAAAGAGCCGTATATTTAAGTTCTTGTTGCTTGAGTTGTTGAATCACTTTTCTAGCGACTTTTCGGCCATTGCCGCTACTTGCTTGCTCGTTGATAATAAGATAGTAGTGAATGTTCATTGAGCTCCTCCTTTGAATCGCTATTGTCCATTATACCAGAGGGAGGAACTTCTGCGAATAAAGATTGCTTAAAAAAGTAAAAAATGACTAGAAAAAGGTACGAAACAATGCACGAGAGGTGAAAACTGCAAATAAGTGCAAAGTAAAACAGGGCTTTCATTGACTATTTTGACTTTCCATATTAGAATGTGAACTGTTGCAATTGTAACCAAGGTTCATCAACCATCCCTTGTAAAAAAACTCGGAGAAAGAAGGAAAAAGTATGCAAAATTCGTTTCAAGCCAATCGAAAGCTAAGAACAGTCTTAGCCAATGGTATCATTATGGGCTTATATATTGTCCTCTCTTTATTGGTTCGGCCAGTTTCTTCTGGTATGATTCAATTTAGAATTTCAGAAAGTTTGAATCACCTAGTCGTTTTCAATCGCAAATTGATGTGGGGTGTTTTAGGCGGCGTTATCTTTTTTAACTTATTTTTTGGTTTCGGTGTAATGGATGCTCTGTTTGGTGGTGCGCAAACATTATTTGCGTTGAGCTTAACAGCTTTTTTACAAAAAAAGGTACCAAGTATTCCTGTTAGAATGTGTCTAAATAGTCTATTTTTCACTGTAAGTATGTTTTTTATTGCCTTTATGCTAGTACCAAGTGGCGGTCAAGCATTTTGGACAACTTATGGTTGGTTAGCATTAAGTGAAGCGATTATTATGACGATTTCAGCACCAATCATGTATTTTATCAACAAGTCATTAAAATTTGAAACACGTATTTAATTGAAAAGATGTGGATAGAAATGATTCATCCTTTGAATGGCAGTGAAGAAAAGTGTCGTTGCTATTAGTGAACTAAGTGGTAGAATGAACTGTTTCTACCTCGTCTTTTTTACATAAAGAATAAGATCTACATTTTTTCTAAAAATTTTCATGTAAAACTTTACTAGTCTGTTGGAATACACTATGATAGTGTAAGATAAACGGACTATTGGAAAGTCACAGCAGAGGAGTTTGAACATGTACACATTTAAAATCGGTATTCCGGCAGAAGTACACGATACATTTGTTAAAAATCACCCATTATGTAATTTACTACAGTCATCTTCATGGGCAAAAGTCAAGGATAACTGGGGTTCTGAAATTGTTGGGGTTTATGAAAAGGATACATTAGTCGCATCAAGTTTAGTTTTAATCAAACCATTACCAGCCGGTTTTACGATGTTATATACACCAAGAGGTCCAGTAATGGACTATACAAATGAACGTCTGGTCAGCTACTTTATGGCTGAATTGAAAAAATTTGGCAAGAAAAAACGAGCTTTATTTATAAAAATGGATCCAGCGGTTCATTATCAAGATTTCCATTTGGGAGAAGAACATCAACCGCATGCTGAAGCGACAGCTATTATTGAGACCTTGAAAAAAGCAGGGGCCAAATATCAAGGACTGACAATGGATATGGGGGCCACCATCCAGCCCCGCTTCCAAGCGAATATTTATCGTGAAGATTTTAGTGAAGAACAATTGTCAAAAAGCACCAAGAAAATGATTAAAACAGCTGAAAAAAAAGGGGTCGTTGTGCAGCAAGGGCATGTTGACTTTGTTGATGAATTTGAAAAAGTCATTCAATCAACCATGGAACGCCAACATATTTCTTTACGGAATAGTGATTACTTTAAGAAGCTGTTGAACATTTACCCAGAAGACTCCTTTATTATGCTGGCGCAAGTCAATTTAAAGGAACGCTTAGATAGCACGCGACAACGCTATGACAAAAATCAAAAAGACTTGAGTAATTTGAAAGAAAATCAAGTGAAAAAGCGCCATAATTTAGAAGAATTAGATGCTTCCTTGACTCGGGAACTAAAAGAATTAGAAGAAAATATCGCAGAAGCTGGTGAAATCGTCACGGTTGCTGGCGCCTTGGCTGTGACATTTGGTCCAACAAGTGAAATCCTTTATGCTGGCTTAGATGATCGTTATAAACGCTACATGCCAACTTATGTGACTTGGCGAGATGCCATTCAAGAATGTTTTAACCGTGGCTGCGAAAGCTGTAATATGGGCGGCTTAGAAGGTAGTTTAAATGATGGCTTAATTAAGTTTAAAGCGAACTTCAACCCAACGATTAATGAATTTATTGGGGAATTCGATTTACCGGTTAATAAATTATTATTTAAAGCCAGTGAATATGCCTATAAATTACGAAAACAAAAAAAATAAATAAAAAACACAGGGACTAAAAAGCAAACTTGATTTTTAGTCCCTGTGTTTTTTTCTATAGTTTTTGCGTTGCATTCCGTTTCATTAAGCGAAGCAAAACGCTAGCAATTGCTGAAGCAGCTACACCAGCAACAAGAGCTTCTGGCACACCAGAACTGAAAATCGTCGCAATAATAGCTAGGTAAACAGCAGTTCCAGCTTTACCAATAATTTCAGCATAAGCTGAATTAAAAAGAAAATAAATCATGTTCATGACTAAAATGGTATTCGTTGCTGAGCCTAAAACACCAGCCACAAATAAGGAGACAGGTTGCGCTTTTTCCTTCGTTAATTTATTTAGCCATTTGTAAGCGAAATAAGGAACGACCCCAATTAAAATCCGCGGAATGAGCACAATTAAAAGAGCCTTCCAACTACCGTGATCGGTACCGATCACGGGAATAAATGGAGAAAAAACAAACGACAAAGGTGTTGGTGCTGTCGTATTTTTAATTAAGCTAATGATCCCAAACGTGCCGCCCAACATACTACCGATTTTTGGCCCTAAAACAATGGAACCAATAATTACAGGAATATGCATCGTGGTCGAATTTAAAGGACCTAATGTGATAAATCCTAGCGGGGTTAAAGCCAGTAAAAGTAAGATAGCTAAGAACATGGCTGTTAACGTAAATTTTTTCGTGTTATTCATAAATTACTCCTTGTTATCAGATGCTAAAATTTTCATCACTGTTTGAAGGATATCTTCAACAGTGGCAAGTGCGCCACGACCATAATCACCACAAGCTAAAAGAGCCTCACGTGGGATTATTTCTTGATAGCCGACTTCTTTTAAAATGCCAATATTTCGTTGGACAATGGGGTTTTGGTACATATACGTATTCATCGCGGGCGCAATAATTTTGGGTGTTTCAGGATAAAGCGCCAAAGCAACTGTTGATAATAAGTCGTCGGCAATCCCATGGGCTAATTTCCCAATTGTATTGGCCGAAGCAGGTGCTACTAAAAATAAATCCGCTTTTTTAGCTAACTCAATGTGATTAATTTTACTGGGATCAATTTCCATCATGACATCCGTATGCACTGGATTCTTAGAAAGTGATTGTAAGGTCAGCGGAGTGATGAACGCTGTGCTGCTTTTAGTCATTAAAATTTCCACATTGTAGCCAAGCTTAGCTAGTTGACTTGTAATATCTGCTGCTTTATATGCAGAAATGCTGCCAGAGACGCCTAATAAAATAGTTTTCATTGTTGTTCTCTCCATTTCTTTTCAACATTTTTAACGATCATTGAACCAATCCCTTGTTTTGAACAAGCTTCTTGGACAATGCCCGTTTCGTTAATTAATAATCCTTCGTGTTCTGTTTCATGAACGTTCATCAAGTCATTGGCTAAGACAAAGTCACACCGATTTTTAACCAAAGCGGCTTGTGCAACCTGGACAAGTTCTTCTTGTGAAACGTCGACAAGTAATTTAAAGCCCACTAAAACAGTTTGGGGTTGCTTGTCACGAATCATTTGGATGACTTTAGGATTTTTCTTTAGAAAAATTAATAATCGGTCCGTATCAGATGAAATTTTTGTTGCTGTTTGAGGAATATCAGCAATCTGATTCAATGTGTTTTGAACGATAGTTACCAAGGCTTCTTTGGTCTTTGGCAATGTTTGTTCGCTTAATTGTTGAGCAAAAGAATCAATAAATTGTTCTTCCGTTTGCGCGGTTTCCGTCGTAAAATCACTGACTGCCATTGCGTGAACAATCGCATCAAATTGCTTTTCAGCAAAGAGTTGTTCTAACGTAGTGGCTAATTCAACCGTTGTTTCTATTTCTTTAATTGATAAGTCCAATTGTTGGGTTGGACGTAATGCATGTTTGGTTGTTACGTAGGTTACGGTGTGTCCAGCAGCTAAAAAACTTTCAGCAATTGCTTTTCCTAGTCCGCCAGAAGAATGATTGGTAATCGAACGAACATTATCAATCGGTTCTGACGTTCCGCCAGCAGTAACTAAAACATCCATAATCAAAACGCCTCCTTAAGAAATTCGGACAATGGTCCGTCCAATATGTTGGCCTGCTTGTAATGCTTCAAAAACAGGGGGAAGTTCTTCTAAAGTAATCTCTTGATACACAGCTTTTTCAGTGATGTCTAAATCAGTGGCAAGACGTTGCCAAACTATTTTTCGTTTGTCCATACCAACATTAACCGAATCAATGCCCAATAAATGAACGCCCCGTAAAATAAAGGGTAAAACGGTTGTCTCTAATGTAATTCCAGCAGCGCGGCCACAAATGGCTGAACGGCCATCATAACGAAGTTGTGGTAAAACAGCAGAAGTAATTTCCCCACCAGTGGTATCAATTGCAAAAGCAAAACGCTGTTTCATCAATGCTTTAACAGGAGTTGCTAAGAAATCTTCTACTAATAAGCATTCACTAACACCTAACTCTTTTAAAAGCTCAAAAGAATCTGGCTTTCTAGTTAATGCAGTGATTGAAGTGTAGCCTAATTGATGCAACATCGCAATAGACAATGTCGCAACACCGCCTGTCGCACCAGTTACAATAATGGGGGCTTCTTTGTCGTCGCGTAAGCCATCGTCTTCTAAAGCTGTGACAGATAATCCTGCCGTAAAGCCAGCAGTTCCGAAAATCATTGCTTCTTTGAGACTCATTTTTTCAGGAAGTGGAACTACCCAATCGCCAGGAACACGCACATATTCAGAATAACCACCAGTATGAGTAACCCCTAATTGATAGCCTGTTACGATCACTTTATCGCCTTCTTTGAAACGAGGATCTTCCGATGTGACAACGGTGCCACTGACATCAATTCCTGGAATCATTGGATAATTGCGAATCACACCGCCGTCTTTTTTTGAAGCTAAAGAGTCTTTAAAGTTAACTGAGGAGTAGGCTGCTTTGATTACTACAGTGCCTTCTGATAAATCGTCTAAAGTAATGGTTTCTAGTTGACCAATAACAGATGTATCTTGTTCTCTTAACGTAAATGCTTGAAATGAATTCATATAAAAACTCTCCTTCCAATTATGTAAAAAAGCAACTCGTCTTATTTTATCATATTCTGATTTTTTCGTATCATTTTTCTTCTTATAAACAGTAAGTTATACAGAAAAGAAAGATTGTGTGACAATTAGACTAGAAAAATAAAGAAAAATGGTTGAAATTTTTCAAAAAGTTCGTATACTAAAAAAGGTAAAACTAAACTGTAAGTTTAGTATTACAAAACTTTTGTTGAAAAGATTAGCTGAAAATAGAAACGAGGTGTGCCATGGAAATTGGTGAGAAGTTGAGAAATTTACGCATTCAGAAAAATTTAACACAAGAAGAATTAGGCGAAAGAACGGATTTATCCAAAGGCTATATTTCCCAATTGGAGCGGGATTTAAGCTCACCATCAATGGAAACATTTTTCTCAATTTTAGAAGTACTAGGCGTGACGCCAGAGCAGTTTTTTAGTCAGCAACCGCTTGAACAGAAAATTGTCTACAATGAAGAAGAAAGTACCCTCTATTATGATGAAGAACATGGCTATGAACTAAAATGGTTAATTCCAGCCTCAAATGAAAAAGAAATGGAACCTGTCATTATTACTTTTGATAAAAATGGCGAATACAAAACGTTTGAACCTTCTCTATCGGAAACATTTATTTATGTGATTGATGGCTCCATTCGTTTGACATTAGGGGAAGCCACGTATATTGCTAAAAAAGGTCAAACCATGTATTACCAAGCAACAGAACCTCACCAAATTAGCAACAATGGTCGAGGAAAAAGTCGTGCGTTAATTGTGGCGACAGAATCGTATTTATAAAGGACGAAATGGAGGAGTTTATCCAGTGAGAAACCATGTGATTTCATTTGAAAATGTTGTCAAACAATTTGACGATGAACCAGTATTAAAAAATGTCAGCTTTGAAATTGAAGAAGGGAAATTTTATACGTTATTAGGACCTTCAGGATGTGGCAAAACAACGATTTTGCGTATTATTGCGGGATTCAATGACGTGACTTCTGGCGATGTTTATTTTGATGGTAAAAGAATAAATGATGTACCTGCCAATAAACGCCAAGTCAATACCGTGTTTCAGGATTATGCTTTGTTTCCTCACATGAATGTTTTTGATAATGTTGCGTTTGGTTTAAAAATCAAAAAACTATCCAAAACAGAAATTGAAAAAAAAGTGAAAGAGGCATTACGTTTGGTTCAATTACCCGGCTACGAAACACGTGAAATTAGTGAAATGTCTGGGGGCCAGCGTCAGCGGGTCGCAATTGCACGAGCGATTGTCAATGAGCCAAAAGTATTGCTTTTAGATGAGCCGTTATCCGCTTTAGATTTGAAATTACGCACAGCGATGCAATATGAACTACGTGATTTACAACAACGTTTAGGAATTACTTTTATTTTTGTGACCCATGATCAAGAAGAAGCATTAGCGATGAGTGATGAAATTTTTGTCATGAATAAAGGTCATATCGTGCAAAGTGGCACACCAGTCGATATTTATGATGAACCGATTAATCACTTTGTTGCTGACTTTGTGGGGGAAAGTAATATTGTGGATGGCGTGATGCTGGAAGATAATTTAGTTTCATTTGTGGGCAAAAAGTTTGAATGTGTCGATGGCGGCATGCGGAAAAATGAACCTGTAGAAGTCGTTTTACGTCCAGAAGACTTAACGATTACCACGCTTGAAAAAGGCAAGCTAACCGTAACGGTGGATACACAGTTATTCCGCGGCGTTCATTATGAAATTATTTGTTTTGATGAACAAGGAAACGAATGGATGGTGCATTCCACTCGAAAAGCCAAAGAAGGCGCTCAAGTAGGGCTCTCTTTTGAGCCAGAAGATATTCACGTGATGCGCTTCAATGAATCAGAAGAAGACTTTGATGCCCGTTTAGAGAGTTACGACGAGTAAACGAAAGGGGAAAATAAAATGAAAACAATGCGTCGAATTTATTCGATTCCCTATGTAATGTGGTTACTTTTATTCGTCATTGCGCCAGTGCTAATGATTATTTATCAATCATTTTTCGATATGAATGGCCAGTTTACCTTGGCGAATTACCAAACGTATTTTACATCAGGAACGTATTTAAGTATGACCGTTAATTCGGTTTGGTATGCTTTTCTGATTACCATTTTTACGTTATTGGTAAGTTATCCTACGGCTTATTTTTTGACAAAGCTCAAGCATAAACAGTTGTGGTTAATGCTCGTTATTTTACCAACATGGGTGAATTTATTATTAAAAGCTTATGCCTTTATTGGGATTTTCAGTATTCATGGGAGTATCAATCAGTTTATGAGTTTTATGGGTTTGGGTACGCACCAAATTCTGTTTACAGATTTCAGTTTTTTATTTGTCGCAACGTATATTGAAATTCCATTTATGATTATGCCGATTTTTAATGCCTTAGAAGAGATGAATCCTTCATTGATTAGTGCTAGTCGGGACTTAGGAGCTAGCAGTGCGGAAACATTCCGCCGTGTCATTTTTCCTCTTTCCCTAAACGGTGTGAAAAGTGGCGTTCAAGCTGTCTTTATTCCTTCGCTCTCGCTCTTTATGTTAACGCGTTTAATTGGCGGCAATCGGGTGATTACGTTGGGAACGGCGATTGAGGAACACTTCTTAGTAACGCAAAACTGGGGCATGGGTTCAACAATAGGTGTGATTTTAATTGTTGCCATGTTTATTGTGATGTTGCTGACGGGTGAGAAGAAGAAAGGGCGTGGCAAATAATGCAAAAGAAAAAGTTTAAATGGTCTTATGTGTATTTATTCGTTGTCTTTGCGCTACTGTACGCACCAATCTTTTATTTGATTTTTTATTCGTTTAACGACACGCAAACGATGAATCAGTTTACTGGTTTTACGTTAGATAATTATCGGAACGTTTTCGAAGACACACGCTTGTTAACCATTGTTCTGAATACGTTTTTGTTAGCTTTCTTATCGGCTTTAATAGCAACCATCATTGGAACATTTGGCGCGATGGGGATTTATTATACAAAACGTCGTAAAAACCGGAACACGTTGCTTAGCTTTAATAACATTTTACTCGTTTCACCAGATGTTATTATTGGAGCCAGTTTCTTAATTTTCTTCACGGCAGTAGGGTTTATCAGTTTAGGTTTTACAAGTGTATTATTGTCGCATATTGCCTTTAGTATTCCAATTGTTGTTTTAATGGTTTTACCAAAACTACAAGAGATGAACGATTCTATGGTAGATGCGGCACGGGATTTAGGGGCCAATAATGTTCAAGTGATTAAAAATATTATTTTGCCTTTTTTAGCGCCAGGAATTATTGCTGGCTACTTTATGGCCTTTACTTATTCGTTGGACGATTTTGCCGTAACATTCTTTGTGACAGGCAATGGTTTTTCAACATTATCTGTTGAAATTTATTCACGAGCACGTCAGGGAATTAGTTTAGAAATCAATGCCTTAAGTGCGTTAGTGTTCCTATTCTCAATGATTCTAGTTGTCGGTTATTACTTTATCAGTAAAGACAATACGCCAAAACGTTTAAAGAAAATGCGTCGGGAACAAAGTGAGGTGGCCAAGTTAAAATGAAAAAATTACAGTCACTTTTTATTGGAATTATCGCTATTATTGTCATCTTGTTTTTTGGCGTGCGCCAATTGGAGAAAGCAAGTGGCATGGCAGGAGCAGATACCTTGACCATTTACAATTGGGGGGACTATATAGATCCGGCCTTGATTAAGAAATTTGAAAAAGAAACAGGCTATAAAGTCAATTACGAAACCTTTGATTCTAATGAAGCTATGTATACAAAAATTCAGCAAGGTGGCACAGCCTATGATATTGCCATTCCTTCTGAATATATGATTCAAAAAATGATGAAAGCGAAGATGCTTTTACCACTTGATCACAGCAAATTAAAAGGCTTAGAAAACATTGATGCACGCTTTTTAGATCAATCCTTTGATCCCAAAAATAAGTTTTCCGTTCCGTACTTCTGGGGCACATTGGGGATTATTTATAATGATAAATTTATTGACGGTCGTCAGATCCAACATTGGGATGATTTATGGCGCCCGGAATTAAAAAATAATGTCATGCTGATTGATGGCGCTCGCGAAGTGTTAGGATTATCTTTGAACAGTTTAGGCTATTCGTTAAACAGTAAAAACGACCAACAATTACGTCAGGCTACCGATAAGTTAAACCGATTAACGAACAATGTCAAAGCAATTGTTGCCGATGAAATCAAAATGTACATGGCTAATGAAGAAAGTGCAGTTGCTGTAACTTTCTCTGGTGAAGCTGCTGAAATGCTAGAAAACAATGAACATCTACATTATGTGATTCCCAGTGAAGGCTCTAATCTCTGGTTTGATAACATTGTGATGCCTAAGACAGCCAAAAATAAAGAGGGTGCCTATGCATTTATGAACTTTATGTTACGACCAGAAAATGCGGCACAAAACGCAGAATATATTGGTTATTCCACACCAAATAAAGAAGCTAAAAAACTATTACCAAAAGAAGTTGCCGAAGATAAACAATTTTATCCAGATGATGAAACCATCAAACATTTAGAAGTTTACCAAGATTTAGGTCAAGAATACTTAGGAATTTATAACGATCTGTTCTTGGAGTTTAAGATGTATCGGAAATAAAAAAAGTACCTTCATAACTTTCGAATCGCCCCTAAAAGTTAGATTTTTAGTCTAACTTTTAGGGGCGGCTTTTATTCATACAAGCTTCTAATTGAGGCACGAAGAAACCTGTGCTACACTTTGTATAAAGCATAAAAGGAGCAAAGAAAATGAAGAGGAAAACAATCCGAATACTACTAATCAGTAGCGGGCTTATTTTAATCCTGCTGGTAGGTTACCGTTTGTATCTAGAATATCAAACAGATATTCAATTATTTTTGAATCCTAAAGCCAGTAAGACACAATTATTAGAGCGAATTCGTTCACATGGTTTTTCAGCAGCGCTATTGTTAGTTTTTTTGACCGCAATCATGTGTGCAGTACCAGGGATTCCAACCTCAGTAATTGGTGTGATTGCAGGATTGAGTTTTGGTCCCTTCAGCGGCACACTCATTAACGTTTTAGGGAATAGTTTGGGAAATTTAGTTGCAATCTTTTTGATGCATCATATAAAATTTTTAGATAAAAAAACGGAGACCAATCATTGGGTCCAGTCCATTCGACGGATGAAGCATCCAAAAATTGGGATTATGGTGGGCTACATGATTCCAATTATTCCTTCTTCTGTGATTAATTTTGCTGCGGATACTATGCAGTTGCCATTAAAAAATTTAATAGCCGCGATAGTCGTTGGTGTGATTCCTTCCTCAATACTTTACGCATGTGGAGGCGAAGCGCTCTTTCATGGATATAATAAAACGGCAGTATTGTTAATTGTGAGTGTTCTTTTGTTCGTTGGCTTGGTGGTCATTATTGAGAAAGATAGAAAAAGATTTCAAAAAACTGTTCTTTAAGAACAGTTTTTTGTGCATTTGAACAATAAATCCTGTTAAATTTACAATTTTAAAAAGAAAGGACTTTGATAAAATGAAAGCGTAAACAATTTAAGGAGCTGATTTTGAATGCCAGATATTACAATATCTTGGGTTGCTGCAATTTTAGGATTAGTTGTAGCGATAGTATTAATTTTGAAAAAATTTAATCCTGTGTATTCCTTGTTTTTTGGTGCAATTGTTGGTTGTCTTATTGGAGGCGCTTCCCTGTCAGATACAGTCGCTGTTCTATTAAACGGAACACAAAGTATTATGGGAACCGCAATCCGTGTCTTAGCAGCCGGTATGTTGGCGGGTGTGATGATGGAATCGGGTGCGGCAGAATCAATTGCCAACGCCATTGTACAAAAGCTTGGCGAGAAAAAAGCTATTTTATCTTTGGCATTATCCACAATGGTAATTACAGCAGTGGGCGTATTCATTCCTGTTGCAGTGTTGATTGTTGCCCCGATTGCTCTATCTGTTGGGAAAAGTACGGGTATCAGTAAGTTATCATTATTGATTGCCTTATCAGGTGGCGGCAAAGCGGGCAATATTATTTCGCCTAATCCAAATACTATTGCAGCGGCGAACGGCTTTGATTTACCTTTAAGTGACGTTATGATTGCTGGTTTTATTCCAGCCGTATTTGGCTTAATTACAGCTGTTGTTCTTGCAAATATCATGAGAAGCAAAGGATCAATGGTCAAAGAAACGGATCTTGTAGAGGAACAAACAAAAGAATTATTACCTTTGAAAAAGGCGTTAATCGCGCCAGTGTTAGCGATTGTCTTATTATTACTTAATCCGATTGGCGCCGTTTTAAATATTTCTTTCATCAAAAGTTTGAATATTGATGCTCTGTATATTTTGCCGTTCGCTTCAGTTGTTGGGACAATTGCGATTGGTCAAACAAAACAACTGGCCTTTTATGCGTCTTCTGGCTTGAAGAGAGTAACCGATACCGTTTTAATTTTAATTGGTGCAGGTGCAATTGCTGGATTAATTTCTGTTTCTGATTTATCAACACAAATTGTCCACTTAATTTCTGTAATGGGAATTTCTGGAACCTTCTTGGCACCGATTTCTGGTATTTTAATGGGCTTAGCAGTTGGTTCAACATCCACAGCGGTTATTTTAGCGACAGGTTCTTTTGGACCAGCGATTTTAGATATGGGCACATCTTCACTTTCAGCAGCAGTCATGGTGCATACTGGGGCAACTGTGATTGATAGTGTTCCTCAAGGCAATTATTTCCATATTACGGCACAAAGTATGAATATGACGATTAAAGAAAGAATTCGAGTGATTCCTTATGAAATGTGTGTCGGTGGGGTAATGACGATTGTTGCAACCATTTTATATGGCTTTATTTTAAACTAGTTGGAAAGTAGGCGCGAAAAGATGACGAAAAAATTTGTTTTGGCTCCAGACTCATTTAAAGAAAGTATGAGTGCAAAAGAAGCCTGTCTGGCAATGGAAAAAGGGATTTTAGCTGTATTTAAAGATGCAGACATTCAACACGTCCCGATGGCAGACGGCGGGGAAGGAACGGTGGATTCCTTAGTGGATGCAACAGGAGGCACAAGAGTACCAGTGCGTGTGGCAGGACCGCTTCCTGATCAAATCGTTGAAACCTATTACGGCTTATTAGGTGACCAAGAAACGGTGGTCATTGAAATGGCGAAAGCCAACGGAATTGAATTGGTCAAAGCAGTAGAACGTAATCCCTTGATCACTTCTACTTATGGTACAGGAGAAATGATTCAACATGCGCTCAATCATGGGGCAAAAAAAATCATTATCGGCATTGGTGGTAGCGTGACAAATGATGGCGGTGCAGGTATGATTCAGGCACTTGGTGCGCGTTTGTTAGACAAGGAAGGGCAAGAATTGACGCGTGGCGGTGGTGCATTAGATAAACTGGCGCAGATCGATTTAACACAGTTTGATCAACGTATTTTTGCTACCGAAGTTCTAGTAGCAAGTGATGTGAATAACCCACTAACAGGGCCAACAGGGGCGTCTCATGTCTTTGGCCCGCAAAAAGGTGCAACAGAAGAAATGGTGGCTCAATTAGATAAAAACTTAGCCCATTATGCAGCGATCATCAAAAAAGAGATCGGCATTGATGTTGAGATGATGCCAGGTGCAGGAGCCGCTGGTGGTTTGGGTGCAGGGTTACTAGCATTCACAAAAGCTCAGTTACGCCCAGGGATTGATATTGTCGTAGAAGTGAATCAATTAGAAGAAAAAATAAAAGCTGCTGATTATGTCTTTACTGGTGAAGGCGGGATGGATTTTCAAACAAAATTCGGCAAAGCCCCTTATGGCGTCTCACGTTTGGCCAAGAAGTATCAAAAACCGGTTTTCGCTTGTGCTGGCTATATCGGCAAAGATGTGGATGTCCTCTATGAAGAAGGGATGACGGCTATTTTTGGAATTTTGGCCAAAGCCGAACCGTTGGAAGCAGCATTGAAAAATGGACCAGTTAACTTAGAAAGAACCGTTGAAAATATTGCTCGTACATTACAGCTGGTGCCTTGTGACTAAGAACTAACCATGGTATCATCAGTAATGAAAGCTGAAATAAAAATGTTCAGTCGTTGATCTGAAGAATTAAGCGTTTGGGACATAAGTCATTGCGGCTTATGTCCCAAACGCTACTCGCTTTTTAGAAAGTTGGCGATAGCAATGTTAAAATTAGACAAAATCCAAGCAAATAAAATTGTTGAAAAGTTAATGGCGGATATTCCTTATAACATCAATATTATGGATGAACGAGGAAAAATTATTGCGAGTGGAGATTCTGCTCGAATTGGGGAGCGCCATCGTGGCGCAGAAAGAGCCATCAATGAACGGAAAAATATTGAAATTTATAAAGATACTTCTTTAGAGAAAAAAGGCACCAATGAACCGATTATTTTGAATGATCACATTTTAGGTGTCGTAGGCATTTCAGGAGAACCAGACGAGGTGCGCAAATTTACCAAGCTTGTGCGCTCGATTGTTCTTTTACTGACAGAAGAATTAAATACACAACAAGAACGCGAAAAAAAGAAAAAACAAAAAAATCAGTTTATCCAGCACTTAATGCATGTTGATTCTGCTTACTCAGAAGCCTTAAAACTTGAAGCGTTGGAACTATATAACCTTCAATTAGATGACCAGAATCATTGTGTACTGACCAAGGACAAGCGCTTATTATCCAGTTATTATCCTGGCCATGAAATATTTGAATGGGAAAATTGTTATCTGGTGATTACTTCTGAACCACCTCAGATAACAAAGCCAGTAACAGAATACCTTGTAATAAGTTCGGAAAAAGCCACGATTCAACAAATGGTCCAAGAGGCACAAAACACGTATTTACTTCTATCATTTCTCCAATTAGAAAAGGCTAAGTTTTACCAAGCAGAAGATTTTTTCATTCAAGGAATTTTTAATTTTCCTTTTCATATTGAATTGGATTTTTTTGAAACCATCCAGACGATTTATGATGAATACTATGAAACCGTTATTTTTTTCGCCAATCATAATTTAAACATCAATGAAACCTCACAAGTATTACATATCCATCGAAATACATTGAATTACCGTTTGAAACGAATTCATGAATTGACGGGGATGGATCCAAAAGTTTGGCAAGATTTTTGGAAATTGTTCTATTATTTTGCCTATTGCTTTAAAGAACGTTTTGAAAAGTAGTGAGGAGCAGGAATGCTTGTTTGTTAAGCAAGTGTCAGCATATTTTTCGCCAGAATCAAAAATATCTTTTATAATAATTGTAAGGAATCAAACGATTTAGTTATCAATGAGGAGTGGTGCCAGTGAAAAAAGCAGTTTTAATTGTTAACCCCAGTTCTGGTGGTGAAAAAGCCAAAGAATTTGAAACGTTAGCAGAAGAAAAATTAAAGCAGTTATTTGATGAAGTTGTAGTGAAACAAACAGAAAAAGGCGGCGATGCAGAACAATTTGCCCGTGAAGCTGCGGAAAGTCACTTCGACAGTGTTTTCGTAATGGGGGGAGATGGAACCGTTAATGAAGGAATTAGCGGGTTGGCAGAACAAGCTTACCGCCCGAAATTTGGCTTTTTTCCTTTAGGAACGGTGAACGATTTAGCGCGAGCCTTGAATTTACCGATGGATCCTGAAGAAGCGATTCAACAATTAGATTTAGAAAAAACCAGTGCTTTAGATGTGGGGAAAATCAATGACGACTACTTTATGAATGTCGTTGCGATTGGGACGATTCCAGAGTCAATTAACGACGTGGACGTTGAACAAAAAACGAAGTTAGGAAAACTCGCTTATTTTATTTCAGGTGCCAAACATTTAGCGAATGCTCAAACGTATCCTTTTCATTTAAGCTTGGATCAAAAAGAACAAACCATTGAAAGTAGTACCGTTTTAGTTGGTTTAACGAATTCAATCGGTGGGTTTGAAACGTTATTACCAGAAGCCCAAGTGGATGATGGCAAACTTCATTTAGTTTATTTAAAAGATCAATCATTGTGGGATGCAGTAAAAGCCGTTCCAGATTTGTTAAAAGGAGTCGATCAGTCCACTGATAATTTAGCTTACCTAACCTTTAAAGAAGGAACAATCTCCTTAGAAAACCAAGAAGAATTAACCACTAATGTGGATGGTGATGAAGGAGCTGCTTTGCCAATTACGCTGAAAATTTTGCCTAAACACTTGACGGTGTATTGCGGTGAAGAACAAACAAAATAGCTGATTTTTTGAGAAAAGCTAGAACATTTCTATTTGTTTAAAAAACAGATAAGTTCTGGCTTTTTAAATCATCTAAAAGAGAATCAATCAGGGGCTATGCTATACTTTGTTTCTACATATTGATAGATAAAGGAGTTAATGAGATGAGAAGAAAAAAACATAAAAACAAAAAGAAACAAGAACTTTTTGAAGAGATTGAAAAACAAGAATTAGCAGAACAAGAAACTAAGCAATTGAATGAAGAAATCGAAGACCCAGAATTTCGTTCTTTTTTTCAAGATGTCTTGAAAAAATTTCCACAAAAAACGTCTACGGCCATAATGAATGCTTTCGCAACTTCTAAAGGTAAAGCAGAACAATTAGTGACGAACAGTCAAACACAACTCGACAAAGTATTTGATGAATTTTTGGCTGGTGTTTCACCTGACGTGAAAAAGAAAAGTCATCAAACGATTCATTTTGCTGCATTGTCAGCAGCAATTATTGGGTTTTCGCCAATTCCGTTTTCGGATGCTTTTTTACTGGTACCTGTTCAATTAACTATGATGTCACGGCTGCATAAAATTTTTGGTCAGTCTTGGTCTGAAAGTTTAGGTAAAAGTTTAACCAAAGAATTAGTAGTGGTTAGTTTAGGTAAGAGTGCAGTCGGGAATATTCTAAAAGTGATTCCTGTTGTCGGAACTGTGACTGGTGGCATGGTCAATGCTTCAGTTGCGGTAGCAATTACGGAAGCGCTTGGCTGGGTTACTGTCAAAATGTTAAATGATGGTGTTGATATCTTTGATGATGTGATGTCTTTCAAAGGACAATTTTCAACATTATTTAAAGCCATCCAAAATGCTAAAAAGAAATAATCGCTGTATCGATTAACTAGGATGAGACAGATTTAAACTTTTTTAAGTAATTCGTAGCAAATTTCCAAGGTTTTCGTCACAAATTATTCACAGGTTCTCGTTAATATATAAGCATACCAACAAAACACCCAACATAAACACTTTTCATTTTTACTCCTCAAGTAAAAATAACTCCTTTCCACTCAGTCTACCCAACTGAGTGGTTTTTTTGGCGAAAAAAGAGGGCGTTGAACAATTTGTTCAACGCCCTCTTTTAATAGATGGGGAAGTCATTTGTTAAGAATTATTTTTTCCATTCTGCTACTTGGTCTTTATGTGAATCAACCCAATCACGTGCAGCTTCTTGTGGGTCTTTGCCTTCGTTAATTTCTAACATGACAGATTCCATATCCTTAGTGGTCCAATGGAAATTATCTAACACTTTGTAAGCTTCTGGTTGATCTTCTTTTAGGCCTTGGCGAGCCATTGTGTGAATCGCTTCTTCGCCGCCCATAGTGCCTTTTGGATCAGCTAAATATTTTAAATCATATTTTGCAAACATCCAGTGAGGAGACCAGCCAGTAATAACGATGTCTTCGTTGTTTTTAATTGCTTGTCCTAAGGCGACAGTCATGGCACCTGATGAAGAAGTTTCAACAGACCAATCTTTCAAATTAGGATAAGCTTCTTTAGTTTTCTCTGCTGCTGCAACAACACCAGCCCCAGGTTCAATTCCAGTAATCTTTTTCCCAGCTTGATCAGATAAATCTTCGATAGAATCAACATCCATATAAGAAGGGACGACAATTCCTAGCTTCGCACCTTTAAGGTTTTCACCAAGGTCGTCTAATTTATCTTTATATTGTTTATATTGCTCTGCGTGTGTTCCTGGTAGCCACGCACCAACCATGGCATCTGTTTCACCTTTAGCTACAGATTCCCACATAATTGCGTTATCTAAAGGAGTCGTTTTAACATCATACCCCATATCTTTTAAGACTTCGGCAACCACATGTGTGGAGGCTACTTCGGTATCCCATTCCACATAAGAAAGGGAAATTTGCTTATCATTTGTTGTTGTAAAAATTGAAGCACCGACTAAGCCAGCGACAATTACAACAACCGCTGCAATAATCCCATATTTTTTCTTTTTAGAGGTGGCACCAGCTGCTTTAGGGGCTGCTTTTTTATTATTTAAATGTTGAGTAAAACGGTCAATGATAATCGCTAAAATAACTAAAGCCACACCATTTACGAAACCGTTCCCGACTTGCGCACGTTGTAAAGCAGAAAGGACGCCACGTCCTAATCCAGGTGCACCAATCATTGAAGCAATAACTACCATTGATAGGGCTAGCATGGTTGTTTGATTAACACCAGCCATAATCGTGTTTTTGGCTAAAGGTAATTCTAATTTGAATAATTTTTGCCAGCCAGTACTACCGTAAGAATCAGCTGCTTCAACAAGTTCATTTGGTACTTGTCGAATTCCTAAATTCGTAAAGCGCACGGTTGGTGGTAAAGCGAAGATAACAGAGGCGAAGACCCCAGGAACCATACCAATTCCGAAGAATGCAACGGCTGGAATCAAGTAAACGAAACCAGGCATTGTTTGCATGAAGTCCAAAATCGGTGTAATAATACTCTTGGCTTTTTCGCTTTTCGCCATTAAAATCCCTAGTGGCACACCAATGATAATGGAAATAACACTAGAAAGTAAAACTAACGTAACGGTACTCATTAAATCGTTCCATAAGTTTTGATTATAGATAAACATTAAGCCGATAAACGTGAATAAACTTAAGCCGATTTTTTTATTAGAAATAAAGAAAGCAGCAATCGTTAATAGCACGATCAGCACAAGTGGTGGTACGGCTGTTAGTAAGGCAGTAATGTTGTCCATTACACTTTGACCAATTGTTTGTAAAAAGCTGAATAATCCAGCAAATGTTGAAGTTAACCAATCAGTAAAACTTTCAACCCAAGACGCGACAGGTAATTGATACTTATTCATGTTCGTTCACCTCTGTTTCTGCAAGTGCTTCAAGTACGCTACCACGGATGACCACGCCTAATAGTTTGCCGTTATCAGTCACGGCAAGAGGTGTTTGTGCATCATAAATCAGTGGAAAAATATCATTCACTAACATATCTTTGTCGATTGTTTGAATTTCTGGATCCACACATTCTACAAGAGAAGTCCCGTTTTTACGCGCTTCTAAAGCTTTTTCTGCGCGTACAACGCCTTTTAGTTGGCGTTTTTTATCCACGGCAAGTAACATACTCACTTCTTCTTGACGCATCCGTTTTAAAGCAACAGTTGGGCCATCAATTTCAATGTTAGTAGTTAAAGCAGGTACCATAATATTTTGGGCAGTTAAGACTTTTGAACGATCCACATCTTCCACGAAGGTTCGCACATATTCGTTGGCTGGGTTGGTTAAAATTTCTTCTCCAGTCCCAATTTGCATAATTTGACCATCTTTCATCAAGGCAATCCGGTCGCCGATTCGTAAAGCTTCATTCAAATCATGTGTGATAAAGATAATGGTTTTTTTGACATTTTCTTGTAAATCTAATAGTTCGTCTTGCATTTCACGACGAATTAACGGATCAAGAGCAGAGAACGCTTCGTCCATTAATAAAATTTCTGGATCGTTAGCCAAGGCACGAGCAAGGCCGACACGTTGTTGCATCCCACCAGATAATTGACTTGGTAATTGGTCTTTAAAAGCAATTAAGCTAGAATTTTCTAAGGCTTTTTCAGCTTTTGCTTGGCGTTCTTCTTTAGGAACACCACGAATTTCTAAACCATATTCCGTATTTTCTAAGATAGTTCGATGGGGGAAAAGACCAAAGTTTTGGAAAACCATGCTCATTTTATTTCGACGTACTTCACGTAATCCTTCTTTATCTAAAGAAGAAATATCTTGTCCATCAATATAAATATTTCCTGAAGTTGGTTCAATCAAACGATTTAATAAACGAATTAATGTTGATTTCCCACTTCCTGATAACCCCATAATAACGAAAATTTCGCCTTCTTCAACTTCGAAATTTACATCATAAACACCGACTGTGGCACCCGTTTTTTCTAAAATTTCTGTTTTGCTTTTGTTGGCACGAATCATTTCAAGTGCCGGTTTGGTTTTCTTACCAAAGATCTTGGTAAGGTGATTTACTTTTACTTTTGGCAAATCATTGTTCCTCCTCATTAAAAAAAGTGACTACATCAGACTACTATAAAGTTGTCACTTTGTCAAATTAGATGAAAATCTTTCTGAAAATGAAGAAAAACAGTATTTTAACTAGGTTTTATAGTGGTTTTTTATGAAAAATAGAAATAATAAATAAAAAAAGTGACTATTTACCGCAAGATAAGTAGTCACTTTTTTGTTTAAGGATAAAAGAAATTCTGCACTCGTTGTAAGGTTGATTCGTCATGTCCAACAAAATAAAGTGTGTCGTTCAACGAAATCTTTGCATATGGACCAGGTGAGACCAGAAGCTCTTCTTTGTGTTTGATGGCGATAATCGTTGCCGAAGTGTTTTGCCAAAAATTCATTTCGCTAATCGTCGCCTCAAGATAAGCAGCTTCTTCTGTTAAAACTAATGAATAAGGATTCATTGGATTGAAAGAATCAAAACGCTTTGTTTGTTCAACAAGAGTATCTAGAATGCTAGAAAAATGAGTAAGTTCTTCTTTTTGTTTCGCTACGCTATCTAGCAATTCTTCTTTAATTTCAGCAATCGTTTGAACGTCTTGATATTGTGTCACAAAGTCCTGCGCTTTTTCTTTTGATGCCACATAGAAGCCGCTGCCGTGTTTGGCTTTAACGATTTCTAAATCGACTAAAACGATAATGGCTTTGCGAGCTGTTTCTGGCGACACTTGGTATTGGTTAGCTAGGGTGGAACGGGCATGGATTTTATCTCCAACATGTAATTTGCCTTCTGCAATTTTTTCCGCAACATCAACGGCGATTTGTTGATATTTGGGCTTCGTTAAACTGATTTTTTTGGAAGCCATAGTGAATCCCTCCGTTAATTGTTATTTTCCATTTCTTCTAATTCTAAACTGAAATTTTCCCATTGCTCAAGTAGTTCATCTTGTTGCTGACGAGCGTCATCTAATTGTTGGTTTAAAGCCAGCAATTCAACATGATTTTCTAGAATGTCTGGTTGACTCATTTGTGCTTCTAATTGTGCAATTGTCGTATCTAACTGAGCAAGATTTTCTTCGACTTGTGTTATTTTTCTTTGCAAAGTACGGAGTAATTTTTGTTGCTCCTTGTTTTGATAAAAGGTATTTTTGGCTGTAACTGGTTCGGGTTTTTTCGCCGCTTCTTCATTAGCTAAGAGGGCAGCGATTTCTTCTTCCTCTTGTTTCTTTTCTAAATAATAATCATAGTCGCCTAAATAAAGTTTGCTGCCTTTTTCAGAAAGCTCAACAACTTTTGTTGCAATTCGATTGATAAAGTAACGGTCATGGGAAACGAAGAGGATGGTTCCTTCATAATCAATCAGCGCATTTTCTAAAACTTCTTTATTATCGATATCCAAGTGGTTGGTTGGCTCATCGAGAATCAAGAAATTGTCACGATCCATCGCTAGTTTTGCTAATGCCACACGTGCTTTTTCACCACCGCTTAATAAAGGAATCGTTTTTTCAACATCATCTCCACTGAAGAGAAAGCCGCCTAAAATACTTCGAATCTCTTTTTCAGGTGTGGTTGGGTGTTCATCCCATAATTCCGCTAAGACCGTTTTATTGCCATGTAAATTGGCTTGCTCTTGGTCATAGTAACCTACAGAAACATTGGTGCCAAAAGTTTTACTTCCTTTAATGAAAGGAATGCGGTCAATAATTGATTTCAAGAGAGTGGATTTACCAATTCCGTTCGGTCCGACTAAGGCAATGGCTTCTTTACGACGAATATCCAAGTGAATAGGTTCGGATAAAATATGTTCTTGGTCGTAACCAATGGCGGCATCTTCGACTTGTAAAACAACATTTCCCGAGACTTTTTCACTATCGAAAAGAAAATGCGCCGATTTTTCATCTCCTTGAGGTCGGTCTAAACGGTCCATTTTTTCTAATACTTTTCGGCGACTTTGTGCACGTTTCGTTGTAGATGCACGAACCAGATTTTTGGCAACGAAATCTTCTAACTTATTGATTTCTTCTTGTTGCTTTTCATACGCTTTCCATTCACTGGCTAATTGCTCTGCTTTTAACTCTAAGTATTTGGAATAGTTTCCTTTGTAGTGAGTCATTTTTTTGCGACTCAGTTCATAAACTTCATTAACTACCTTATCTAAAAAATAACGATCGTGGGAAACAATCAATAGGGCGCCGGCATAGCTTGGCAAATAAGATTCCAGCCAAGAAAGCGTCTCGATATCTAAGTGGTTTGTAGGCTCGTCCAGAATTAAAATGTCTGGTTTTTGTAAAAGCATTCTCGCTAATGCAAGCCGGGTTTTTTGACCACCAGATAAGGTTTGAATATCTTTCGTGTAAAAGGATTCATCAAAGCCAAAGCCGTGAAGGACTGAGCGAATTTCATTTTCATAGCCGTAGCCATTTTTTTCAGAAAACGTATGTTGCAATTGATCGTACTCTTTTAAAATTCCTTCATAAACGGAAGTGGTTGGCTCCATTTCACTAATTTTGGTTTCTAATTCTCGCATACGCTGTTCCATTTCTAGGATGTCAGCAAAGGCTTTTGTCATTTCTTCCCAAACGGTTTTATCTGATTCTAAGCCGGTATTTTGAGCTAAATAACCTAACGTAGCAGTTTTATTTTTGGCAATGGTTCCGCTATCGGGAGCATCAATGCCTGCAATGATTTTTAAAAAAGTCGATTTTCCAGCACCATTACGACCAACTAAGGCAATCCGACTTTTTGTTGCAATTTCTAAATGTATGTTTTCAAACAATGTTTCCGAGCCAAAATGCCGGGCAACTTGATTTGCTTGTAATAAAATCATCAGTAGTCCTCATTTCTAAATTCATTGCCCTTAGTGTAGCATAAAATCTGCTAAAATAGCACGTATCAAAAAATGCTTTGTGAAGGTTTATACCTTTTATCACAAACTTTTGAAGAAAAATGCTATTTTTGAGCCATAGAATTGCTTTTTATTGTGAAAAACTGCTATTATGTTAATGGATAAGATTTAAGTGAAAGTATTGGAGGTCCAATTGTGAAAGATCAAGTTATTCCAAAAGCAACGGCGCGACGCCTTCCTTTATATTATCGCTACTTAAGAATGTTACATGATACAGGAAAAAATAAAGTCTCATCAACTGAATTAAGTGAAGCGGTACAAGTAGACAGTGCGACTATTCGTCGTGACTTTTCATATTTTGGTGAATTAGGTAAACGTGGGTACGGCTATGATGTTGAAAACTTAATGAACTTTTTTGCAAAAACATTGAATGAAGATGAGTTAACCAATGTCGCATTAATCGGGGTTGGTAATTTAGGAAGTGCTTTATTAAAGTACAAATTCCATCAAAGCAACAGTATTCGTGTAAGTTGCGCATTTGATGTGAATGAAGATATTGTGGGACGCATTGTTGACGGTATTCCGGTTTATCCAATGGAAGATATGATGGAACAAATTCGTGTTCAACAAATCGAAGTAGCTATTTTAACTATCCCAGCTCGCAAAGCGCAAGAAGTTGTAAACAAACTTGCCGAAGCAGGGGTTAAAGGAATTCTAAACTTTACGGCTGCGCGTTTAGTAGCGCCACCTGAAGTATTAATTCAAAATGTTGACTTAACCAACGAATTACAAACATTAATTTATTTCTTACATCATGACAACGAATTGATTGACGAAGAAGAATAAGCAAAAGAAAAGGGCCTAGTCGTTTAGACGAAGGCCCTTTTCTTATTGAATTGCACCATTATGCAAAAGTAATTGAACAATAATCACAATCGTATTCATGCCGCAATGGGCAATAATTGAGGTCCAAATTTTTCCAGTTTGCTTGTACAAAAGAGCAAAGAAAAATCCCATAAAGAAATAAACAAAAAAGTGACCATCGGCATGTGCGAGTGAAAAAATCGCCGAACTAACAGTAGCCGCAATCCAGAAATTTGTAAAAGGCTGGATTAAATGGATAAATGCATAACGAAAGACGAATTCTTCCATAATCGGACCACCGATAGTAGTTGCCAAAATAAATAAAGGATTTGCCAAAATCACCGCTACAATAGCTTGCGTATTTTGAGAAGTAGCTTGTTCTCCTGTGATGGCTACTTCAATGGCAAAAGTAACCCCTTGAATCAGCATGGCAATGAAAATCCCACTAACACCTAGTAAAAAAATAAAAATAGGTGATTTCAAGGTTGCGGTTTCCTCTAAAGGAGAAGGTTCTGTGGTTTTTAAAAAGATGCCAATCATTACAAGGGCGCCAATAATGTAGAGAGCAGTTGTCACATTAATCGCTGCATTGGGGGAAATACCCGAAAAAAGTAACGGCCCGAAAAAAGCGATAATGTATGTGACTAAAATAAATAAACTTGATTTTCTTAAGGTCATGGTTAATCCTTTCTATAATTATTTTTTACGATTATTGCGATATCCTAATAAAAGAAAAACGAATAAGAAAAAGAAAAGAGATTCCCAAAGTGTCGAAACAATTCCTTCTGTGACACTGAAAACAAGATTTCCTAAATTCGCTATCACAAAATAAACGAATGTTGCTATTAGTGCTGTAAGTAAACGTTGTTTCATTTTATTCGCCTCCAATCGTAGTCAACTTATTTTACCATGAATTAAAGGATTGGAAAAACATTCCATGAAAAAAAGAATACGCAATAAAAAATGCGTATCTTATAATTGACAAGAAAAAGAGAGAAAAGACTTGCATTTTTAGAGTGAAATGAGTATTATAAATAGTGTGAGTTAGCACTCTTGTGTATCGAGTGCTAAAATAAGCGAAAACTTTTTATTTGGAGGGATTTATTGTGTTAAAACCATTAGGCGATCGCGTCGTAATTAGAGTCGCGAAAGAAGAAGAAAAAACTGTTGGAGGAATTGTTCTTGCATCCGTTGCAAAAGAAAAACCACAAACAGGTGAAGTTATCGCAGTAGGTGAAGGTCGTGTGCTTGAAAATGGCACAAAAGTTCCGATGGAAGTAAAAATTGGTGACACAGTAATGTTTGAAAAATATTCAGGAACAGAAGTGAAATACGAAGGCGTAGAATACTTAATTGTATCAGCCAAAGACATTATTGCCACTGTTGAATAATAAACAACTTTTACAGAATAATATAATAGAAGAAAAAAATTATGAGGTGAAGAAATCATGGCAAAAGAGATTAAATTTGCAGAAGATGCACGTGCAGCAATGCTACGCGGAGTAGATGTATTAGCAGATACAGTGAAAGTGACATTAGGCCCTAAAGGTCGTAACGTTGTTTTAGAAAAATCATTTGGTTCACCATTGATTACTAACGATGGAGTAACAATTGCTAAGGAAATTGAATTAGAAGATCATTTTGAAAACATGGGCGCAAAATTAGTTTCAGAAGTTGCTTCTAAAACGAATGATATTGCTGGTGACGGAACAACAACAGCGACTGTTTTGACACAAGCCATTGTTCGTGAAGGCTTAAAAAACGTAACTGCTGGAGCTAACCCATTAGGTATTCGTCGTGGGATTGAATTAGCAACAAAAACAGCAGTAGAAGAATTACACAATATTTCATCTGTAGTTGATTCAAAAGAAGCGATTGCACAAGTCGCTGCTGTTTCATCAGGTTCTGAAAAAGTCGGCCAATTAATTGCTGATGCAATGGAAAAAGTTGGTAACGACGGCGTAATTACCATTGAAGAATCAAAAGGGATTGAAACAGAATTAGATGTGGTTGAAGGAATGCAATTCGACCGCGGTTATTTATCTCAATACATGGTTACTGACAACGATAAAATGGAAGCTGTTTTAGAAAATCCGTATATCTTAATTACCGACAAAAAAATCTCAAATATTCAAGATATCTTACCTTTATTAGAACAAATTCTACAACAAAGCCGTCCACTATTGATCATTGCGGATGATGTTGATGGGGAAGCTCTGCCAACATTAGTATTGAACAAAATCCGTGGTACATTTAATGTTGTCGCAGTAAAAGCGCCAGGATTTGGTGACCGCCGCAAAGCGATGCTTGAAGATATTGCTATTTTAACAGGTGGTACAGTAATCACTGACGACTTAGGATTAGAGTTAAAAGACACAACTATTGAAAACTTAGGAAATGCTAGCAAAGTAGTTGTCGACAAAGATAACACAACAATTGTTGAAGGTGCTGGTTCAAAAGAAGCCATTGATGCCCGCGTTCATTTAATTAAAAACCAAATCGGCGAAACAACGTCTGATTTTGATCGTGAAAAATTACAAGAACGTTTAGCTAAATTAGCTGGCGGGGTTGCTGTCGTTAAAGTCGGTGCTGCAACTGAAACAGAATTAAAAGAATTAAAATTACGAATTGAAGATGCGTTAAACGCAACACGTGCCGCTGTAGAAGAAGGCATGGTTTCTGGTGGTGGTACCGCACTTGTCAATGTAATTGGTAAAGTCGCTGCGCTAGAAGCTGAAGGCGATGTGGCGACAGGGATCAAGATTGTCGTTCGTGCATTAGAAGAACCAATCCGTCAAATCGCTGAAAATGCTGGTTATGAAGGATCAGTGATTGTTGACAAACTAAAAAATGTTGACTTAGGTATCGGATTCAATGCAGCTAACGGTGAATGGGTAAACATGGTTGAAGCCGGTATTGTTGACCCAACAAAAGTAACTCGTTCTGCCTTACAAAATGCAGCTTCTGTGTCAGCTTTATTATTAACAACCGAAGCAGTTGTTGCAGACAAACCAGAACCAGCTGCACCAGCTCCTATGATGGATCCATCAATGGGCATGGGCGGTATGATGTAAAAATAAAAAAGTATTCTAAAAGCTTACGATTGAAAAATCGTAAGCTTTTTTTTACATAAAGAATAAATAATCTAAATAATATCTTTACTTGTAGTGTTTTCTCAAATATTTACTCATTTAACAAAAAAGATGATAATTTAAAGGCCTCGTTTTAGCTAGACAGCCTTGTTTTTATTCGATAAAATTTAGTAATAACAATCATTTTTTGAAAACTAGTAGTTGGTAATTTTTATTTATTAATAGAATATAAATAAAAATTATTATATTTTGAAGGGGAATATTAGGAAGATTGAGGTGGAAAAATGGAAAAATATACAATTGGTGTCGTTCCTTTGACAATTGAAACAAAAGAATGCTGTCAAAATTGGTTTGTTAGTAATCAAGTAGAATGTCAGATCATCCAAGGAACAAATATACTTCTTCATTTGCACCATATTGATGGGTTAGTGATTGAAGTTACTGACCACCAGCAAGTAAATACTTGTTGTGAGTTATTAATGACGATTCGCAAACAGTCAGATTTACCGATTTGGTTATTTTCTCGGACAGAAGTAATTAGTAAAGTCAATCGAATTATTTATTTACAATTAGGTGCAGATGGTGTTTTTGATCATTCTTATGATCGTCAAGAATGCATGTTAAGCATGAGTAATTTATTGCAACGTGTAAAAAGACGTTTTTATCCTAAATTAGCTATTGCAAACGAGAAACAAACAGTTACTAAGAATCTTTCTGAGAGATTGTATTTAATTGCGCCAAACTTAAGTGTTTGCTTGGGAAGTGGAGAAGAAATTCTTTTAACAAAATTGGAATTTTTCACAATAGAGTATTTATACAAACACGCAGGACAAACAATTACATATGAAGAACTCTACAAAAATGTCTGGAAAGATACTGCGAATGAACGAAAATATCGTGTCGCTAATGTGATTTTCCATTTGCGTAAAAAAATTGAACAAGATGTGAACAAACCACAATATATCAAAACAATTCGCTCAAAAGGCTATATGTTAACGGTGTAAAAGGTACGAAGGAGGAGAAACAAATGTGGCAATTTTTGACTAAAAACAATGAAGATGAGGAGTATGAGAAGATGCCGGATTTTGAAAATGAACAATCGGAGAAAGCACAACCAAAGGTAACAGAAGAAGCAATCTTTGATGACGAGGTCGTTTATGCAAAAGAGCAAGCCGCAAAAATAAAACAGGTCCAGCAAGAAGTGCCGACTGAACTGTCAGAAGAGTCATTTTCTTTTGTTGAAAAACTAGAAGAAGAAAATCAACTATATCAGCAATCCATTAAAAAGCTAACGGAGCAATTATTAATGCAAACCAATGAAGTGGAAGCATTACAAAAACAAGTAGTCGAAAAAGATGTTCAACTTAAACATGTTAAAGAAACGTTAAGTGATAAAGAAGCAACTATCACTTCTTTACAGAAACAATTGTCTGAAGAAAAGATGCAACCGAGACAGACTAGCGAAGAGAACTTAGACACAGCCGTTACGCTTTCTCAAAAAGAAATTGGTGAAGTCTTATTAGAAGCCAAACGTCAAGCAAAAGAAACAATTGCTCAAGCTAACCAACAAGTTGCAACGGTTCATGAAGAAATGGAACAACGTTTAGCAACTTTAACGCGCATGAAGCAAGTGGCAAGAGAGTACCAAGCTTATTGTGAACAAATGCTAACCATCAAGAATGAATCAACAGGAATGTACCAACAGATAGAGCAATTATTAGCAGAAATAAAGAGGTAAATGAAGGAGAAATGCGATGAAAAAAAGAAAGGCAAGATATTTGAAGTTGGTATGTCTTGGAGTCTTAGGGACTTATGCTGACGCCAGTTACTACAATTCGGAACCATTAATCGCTCAAGAGGAGACCGAAACGAGTCACGAAAACCGACAGCTAGTGCTGGAAGAAAAAAGAGCGGACCAAGTCAATCAAGACCAAGGAACTCTTACTTCTTCAACGCTGAACGAAACAGTAATAAGTTCGTCTGAACAACAAGAAAGTTCAATACAAGATGACAGCAGTGACCATCAGGAAAATAATGTGGAACCTTCAGAATCTGAAAATAGTTTACCGCCACAAGAAAAGCCAATTGCTAGTACTAAACCAACCGAATCGTTACAAAATGAGCAACCAGTATCTGAAGAGCGTAAAGCGCTCACTGAGAAGTCACCTCATAATCAGGAACCACAAAATTCTACATTAACTGAAAAGACCAAAGAGCCGTTGGTACATTCAGAGATAGACAATAGTCAAGAAAAGGAAAAGCAAGCAGGAATTCAACAACAAGCCGAGGCAAATTTTGTTGTTCAAGAGAATGCTTCTACTTCTGAGTTTATTAGAAAAATCGGTGAAGAAGCACGAGTTATTGGTCAGCGGCATGATCTATACGCTTCTGTCATGATAGCTCAAGCTATTTTAGAGAGTGGCTCGGGTAATAGTGCGTTAGCGGCGCCGCCAAATTATAATTTGTTTGGCATTAAAGGCGCTTATCAAGGTCAAAGTGTCAGCTTTCCCACACAAGAAGATGATGGTAAAGGGAAGATGACCACCATTCATGCCGATTTTCGTCAGTATCCTTCCTATAAAGAGTCTTTAACAGACTATAGTAAATTAATCATCAATGGGCTGGCGGGTAATCCAACGTTTTATCACGGCGTTTTGAAAGCAAACACGACGAATTATCAGCAGGCAACAAAATTTTTAACAGGTCGCTATGCAACGGATACATATTACGATAAAAAATTAAATGCGTTGATTGAAACCTATCAATTAACTGAATACGATCAAGAAAAGAAGAAACCAGTAGTGACTAATTTGGCAGAAGAAAAGAAACCTTCGTTTGATAAGGAAGCAGTCAAAGAACAGCTAAAAAAAGAAGCAGTCATCTATGAAGTAAGCAAAGGAGATTCTCTCGCCACCATTAGCCAGACGTTTGGTGTGTCAGCAACAGCCATTTTAAAACAAAATTCAAAGACTCAAGAAATGTTTTATATTGGCCAAAAAATCACGATTCCTCAGCATACAGCGGCGACTTCTCTAGAACCGAAAGAACAAGCGTTACTTCAATCACTAATAATCAGTAAATCGGTGACTAATGCTTTGGAAACAGCAGAGCAATCAAATGCTACAGCGAATGACTCAAAAACAGAGTCTACTGAGTATTATGAAGTAAAAAGAGGAGAGACACTCGCAAAAATTGCAAAAAAAACGGGCTATTCCTTAACCGCCCTCAAGCAGGCAAATGACTTAACGTATTCTGTATTAACCGAAGGACAAACGATAGCACTTCCTAAGCTAAAGGACTAATGCTGATTTAACTTATCGGTCGATGGAGTCAATATATTATTAGAGTAAGAGTAGAGGGTAAGTTCATTCATGGATGAACTTTTCCTCTACTCTTATTATGTTTTTCATAAATACTTAATAAATAGTAAAATTAGCAAGAGAATTGTGTCTTTACGCAAAATAGATAGGTTTTCTTGCCGAAGTTTGATAAAATGATTAGTTGAAAGGATGCGTGAAAATTGAAAGAATTATTTCGTAAATACCGAGAAGTACTGGCTTATTTATTTTTTGGTGGTGCAACGACGGTCGTCAACTTAGTTGTATTTTTTGTTTGTCAAAATGTGTTAGGGCTGGATTACAAGATAAGTAACACAATTAGTTGGTTTTTATCTGTTCTATTTGCCTTTTTCACGAATAAATATTGGGTATTCGCAAGTAAGCATGAAAGCATAGCTGGTTTTTTTAAAGAAATGGGCTTATTTTATTGGTACCGAATTTTATCTTTTGTGGCTGATATGGGTTTAATGATTCTCCTAATTGATGGCATTCATTTTTCATCGTTTTGGGCGAAAATGATTACACAAGTTGTAGTAGTGATTTTAAATTATTTCTTCAGTAAATTTTTCATTTTTAAAGAAAAAGAGGTCTAAGCAGATTTTAGGCTAAAAAAATTTTTTTTGTTATAATATAAACAAGTTTTTAATACAAAGAATAGAGGTAGAAAACGATGGACTATACATATGCAGATGATAGTTTGACATTGCATACAGATATGTATCAAATCAATATGATGCAAACATACTGGGAATTAGGGAGAGCAGATTTACATGCTGTTTTTGAATGTTACTTTAGAGAGATGCCCTTTAATCATGGCTACGCAATTTTTGCAGGTTTAGAACGTTTAGTCAATTATCTCGAAAATTTAACGTTTACAGAATCTGATATTGCATATCTCCGAGAAGTTGAAGAATATCCAGAAGATTTCTTGACGTATTTAACAAATTTTGAATTTAAATGTACTGTACGCTCTGCTTTAGAAGGGGATTTGGTTTTTAATAACGAACCGTTAATTCAAATTGAAGGTCCTTTGGCACAATGTCAATTGGTAGAAACTGCCTTGCTAAATATGGTGAATTTCCAAACATTAATTGCGACAAAAGCGGCTCGAATTAAATCCGTGATAGGCGATGATCCTTTATTGGAATTTGGAACACGCCGGGCACAAGAATTAGATGCTGCCATTTGGGGCACAAGAGCCGCCTATATTGGTGGGGCGGACGCGACAAGTAATGTTCGTGCTGGTAAAATTTTTGGTATTCCGGTTAGTGGGACTCACGCCCATTCATTGGTTCAGTCGTATGGAAATGATTATGAAGCATTCATGGCGTATGCCAAAACACATCGGGATTGTGTTTTCCTTGTTGATACGTATGATACTTTGAAAGCGGGAGTGCCAAGCGCAATTCGAGTAGCTCGAGAAATGGGGGATAAAATTAATTTCCTAGGTGTGCGGATTGATAGTGGCGATATGGCTTATATTTCTAAACGAGTTCGTGAACAACTGGACGAAGCTGGCTTTACTGAAGCAAAAATTTATGCATCGAACGATTTAGATGAAAATACGATTTTGAATCTAAAAATGCAAAAATCAAAAATTGATGTATGGGGCGTGGGTACCAAGCTGATTACGGCCTATGATCAACCGGCTTTAGGAGCGGTGTTTAAATTAGTTTCAATTGAAGGTGAAGATGGTCAAATGAAAGATACCATTAAACTATCTAGCAATGCTGAAAAAGTGACAACACCAGGAAAAAAACAAGTTTGGCGTATTACACGTAAATCTGATAAAAAGTCAGAAGGGGACTATGTGACACTTTGGAACGAAGATCCTCGCCAAGAAGAAGAAATTTATATGTTCCATCCCGTTCATACCTTTATTAATAAGTATGTCCGTGATTTTGAAGCACGGCCAGTACTCCAAGATATTTTCGTTGAAGGAAAACGTGTGTACGAATTACCAACTTTAGATGAAATTAAACAGTATGCAAAAGAAAATTTAGATTCACTTTGGGAAGAATACAAGCGGGACTTGAATCCGCAAAAATATCCAGTGGACCTTTCAACAGATTGTTGGAACCACAAAATGAATTTATTGGAAAAAGTGCGTAAAGACGTTAAACATTTAACGGAAACGGTGAATAAGGAGGCCTAGAAATGACAACACTTCAAGAAAAAATCATTCAAGAGTTAGGTGTTTTACCGACAATTGATCCAAAAGAAGAAGTTCGTAAAAGTATTGATTTTCTGAAAGCTTATTTAACTAAACATCCTTTTTTAAAAACCTTTGTCTTGGGAATTAGTGGCGGACAAGATTCAACATTAGCCGGACGCTTAGCACAATTAGCGATGACCGAAATGCGCGAAGAAACAGGAGATATGTCGTATCAATTTATTGCGATTCGCCTTCCCTACGGTGAGCAAGCAGATGAAGCTGATGCACAAGCCGCGCTAGCCTTTATCCAGCCAGATGTTTCTTTACGAGTGGATATTAAACCAGCAGTGGATGCAATGGTTGGTTCGCTAGAAAACGCTGGCGTTCAAATTAGCGATTTTAATAAAGGGAACATGAAAGCACGTCAACGTATGATTACACAATATGCAGTAGCTGGCGAAAATGCTGGCGCAGTAATTGGCACAGACCACGCAGCCGAAAATGTGACAGCTTTCTTCACCAAATATGGCGATGGCGGAGCGGATATTTTACCGTTATTTCGTTTAAATAAGCGCCAAGGAAAAGCTTTGCTGAAAGAACTTGGGGCACCAGAAGCCTTGTATCTAAAAATACCAACAGCTGATCTAGAAGATGACAAACCGTTAGTTGCAGATGAAGTTGCCTTAGGTGTCACGTATGATGCCATTGATGATTATTTGGAAGGCAAAAAAGTCTCGGAAACAGATCAACAAACAATTGAAAACTGGTATAAAAAAGGACAACACAAACGGCATTTACCCATTACAATTTTTGATGATTTTTGGAAATAAAAACACAGACCATCGGCGAATGAACGATGGTCTGTGTTTTTTTTACATAACTACTTTTCAGAAAGTAAACGTTGCTACAGCAACTATCCTATGATAATGAAAGTCGTTTTCATTTAGGCGTTTTCACTTTCTTTTTCAAAACAGAAAAGGTACGCTCAATAATGTAAAGTGAATGATAGGAGAGAAAAAGAGATGAAGCATGTAACAAAATTGGGGATTACAATTATAACAGGAGTTTTGGCATTATTATTTGAATTTATTTTACATCAGCCGAATTGGGCGTATGGCATTATTTTAATAACAGGTTCTGTAATGGCGTTAATGATGTTCTGGGAAATGATTCAAACCTTACGTGAAGGAAAATATGGTGTCGATATTTTAGCGATTACCGCTATCGTTGCAACCTTAGCTGTGGGAGAATACTGGGCCAGTTTGATGATTTTAATTATGTTGACTGGTGGTGATTCATTAGAAGACTATGCCGCTGGAAAAGCTAACCAAGAGCTGAAGTCATTATTGGATAACTCGCCACAAAAAGCTCATCGCTTGAATGGCGAAAATTTAGAAGATGTTTCTGTTGAGGAAATCAATGTTGGCGATGAATTAGTAGTAAAACCAGGGGAACTAGTTCCAGTTGATGGCTTGGTAAAAACCGGGACATCAACAGTCGATGAATCTTCATTAACAGGAGAATCAAAACCAATTGAAAAAAATCCTGGTGATGAATTAATGTCGGGTTCCGTGAATGGTGATGGCTCTTTGAAAATGGTTGCTGAAAAAACTGTAGCCGACAGTCAATATCAAACGATTGTGAACTTAGTGAAAGAATCTGCGGCACGTCCAGCTCATTTTGTACGTTTAGCAGACCGCTATGCGGTACCTTTTACACTAGTTGCCTACTTAATTGCAGGTGTTGCTTGGTTTGTTTCAAAAAGTCCGACACGTTTTGCGGAAGTCTTAGTTGTTGCTTCGCCGTGTCCTTTAATTCTATCTGCCCCAATTGCTTTAGTGGCAGGGATGGGTCGTTCAAGTCGTCATGGGGTCGTTATTAAATCGGGAACGATGGTCGAAAAATTAGCTTCTGCAAAAACGATTGCGTTTGATAAAACAGGCACGATTACGCAAGGACAACTTTCTGTTGATCAAGTCCAACCAATCAATGCTGGAATAACTGCTGCTGAATTAGTGGGATTGGCAGCAAGCGTGGAACAAGAATCAAGTCATATTTTAGCTAGATCAATTGTTGCTTATGCCAGAAAGCAAGATGTCCCATTAAAAAATATTACAGATCTAGCGGAAGTTTCTGGTGCTGGCGTGAAGGCATTTGTGGATGGTGCTGAGATACGGGTAGGTAAAAAGAATTTTGTGACACAAGAGTCTCAAGCAACTGAAAAAATTGATAAAACGACCATTCATATTTCACGTAATGGCACATATTTAGGCCGAATTACTTTTACAGACACAGTACGACCAGAAGCAAAAGAGACTATGGAAAAATTACACCAATTACATCTTCAACGAATTTTAATGCTGACGGGGGATCAAGAATCCGTCGCAGAAACGATTGCTGCAGAAGTAGGAATTACCGAAGTACATGGGGAATGTTTACCACAAGATAAATTAACTATTCTAAAAGAATTGCCCAAAGAAAACCATCCAGTCATCATGGTAGGAGATGGTGTAAATGATGCACCTTCGCTTGCCGCTGCAGACGTAGGTATTGCTATGGGCGCTCATGGAGCTACTGCGGCTAGTGAAACTGCTGACGTTGTTATTTTAAAAGATGACTTAAGTAAAGTCAGCCAAGCGGTCGAAATTGCCCAAGATACCATGAAAATTGCCAAACAATCTGTATTAATCGGAATTTTTATCTGCGTTTTACTAATGCTAATTGCTAGTACCGGGATCATTCCGGCGCTAATCGGGGCTATGCTACAAGAAGTCGTGGACACTGTGTCAATCTTATCTGCTTTGCGTGCTCGTCGAATTGGCAAGTAAGGTGGAACAATTAATTGCCTGAATGTCCAGCTTAGTGGTAAAATAAAGGTACGTTTTTAATATTAATAAGTTACAGGGGAGAGATTGTGCAATGAAAGGAAACCAAATAGATGGGCAACCAGTCACGGAAGAACAACTATTAAAAGAAGGCTACCGTAAATATACGGGGGAAGGAATTGATATCTTTTATAATAAAGATATTTGTGAACATATTGGTAATTGTGTTCGTGGAAATCCAGAAGTCTTTGAAGTTGGTCGGAAACCATGGATTATTCCAGATAACGGAAGTGTTGAAAATGACATGATTGTGGTAGATTCATGTCCAAGTGGTGCTCTAAAATATATTCGGAAAGCAGGGAACGAATATGCAAATTAAAGAAGAAAACAATCGTTTTGCTCTATATAACGATGAAAACCAAGAAATTGGTGAAATGACTTGGTCAGATGCTGGCGAAAGCATGATGATTATTGATCATACGTTTGTTGATCCAACTTATCGTGGACAAAAATTAGCTGAAAAACTTGTTTTAGCCGGTGTTGAAAAAGCGAGAAAAGAGCATAAAAAAATTATTCCGCTATGTCCATTTGCCAAAAAAGAATTTGATACTAAACCTGAATACGGAGACGTATTGAGAAAATAAAAAATAAGTTAGCAACAGCCGCAAGTAGGAATCAGATTCCTACTTGCGGCTGTTGCTATTAGAGACAAATAAGGAAAGACATTAAATTTCACTGGTGTTTACAGATAAAATATGCTACATTAAAGTAGATGAATTTCGCATATTTGTATAAAAAGGAGAATTAACGCATGTATAATCTAATCTTAACGTTGGTCATCATTTTATCTGTTTTAATCGTCATTACTGTTATGATGCAACCAAGCAAACAAAACAGTGCAGCAAGTGCCTTCACTGGCGGTGCAGATAAATTATTTGGGAAGCAAAAAGCGCGCGGTTTTGAAGCTGTTATGCAACGCTCAACAGCAGTTCTTGGCGCAATTTGGATGATTTTATTATTTGTTTTGGCGTTCTTATCTTCAAAATAAGTACGTAATCTTTTAAAATGACAAGTTTAGAACAGAGAGATGAGTGCGAACACTTATTTTTCTGTTCTTTTTCTTTCTGAAAAAGTCTTTGAAACTTATCATTTCGGAAGGTTTTCTTTTGAGAATATGATAGAATGAAGCTGAGGTGAGCGAAGTGGCAAAAAAAATCAATTTACCGAAGCCGTTATTTTCAGAAAAAGGAAAACGGGCGGTCCTTTTATTACACGCTTATTCTGGCAGCAGTAATGATGTACGGATGTTAAGCAGACGTTTAGAAAAAGAAAATTATACTGTCTATTCGCCTAATTTTTCAGGACATGGCACGCTAGTTCCTGAAGATATTTTAGATCAAACAACGGAACAATGGTGGCAAGATACACAAGAAGCAGTCGCTTTTTTGAGAGAAAGAGGTTACCAAGAAATTGCCATTTTTGGTTTATCAATGGGCGGGATTTTCAGTATGCATGCATTAACGGAACAATTAACAGGATTAATTGGTGGTGGATTTTTCTGTTCACCGATCTACCCTGTCGAAAATAAAGTCCCAGAAAATTTTGTATTATACGCAGAAAACGTGATGAAAATCGCAGAAGTTCCTGCAGAGGAACAACAAAGCCGGTTGCAATCGATTGAGCAACGAGTCAAACAACAATTAGGAGCGATTGAAACAATTGCTAGTCAGACGGCAGACAAACTAAACAAAATCCACGCACCTCTTTTCTTAGCGCAAGCTGGCAAAGATGAAATGATTGAGCCAATGGGCGTCTATCAAACGGCCCAAGCGCTAACACAAGCACGTTTGACCTTACAATGGTACCCAAACAGCGGACATGTCATTACGGTGAGTGGAGAACACAAACAATTAGAGCAAGATGTGGTGCAATTTTTAGCAACACTACCTTGGAATGAGGAGAAATAATGACAAAACAAACAATTAAAGAGCAAATTTTACATTTCATGGAAAGCCAAAAAAAGAAAAGCTTTTCAATGGAAGAAATTGCACAAGGCTTGAATTTAGAAAAAAGTTCAGATTTTAAAATTTTAGTGCAAACCATTGCACAAATGGAACGAGAAAAGTCAGTTAGTTTCAACAAAAAAGGCAAAGTCCTGTTACCAATGAAAGACTTATTAATAGAAGGAACGTTTCGTGCAAATGAACGAGGCTTTGGTTTCGTGACCATCGATCCTGAAGAACCAGATGTTTATATTCCTAAAGAGGCAACGAACTTTGCAATGGATGGGGACACGGTTTTAATCGACGTGATCCAACATGCGGATCCTTTTTCAGATCGCGGCGCAGAAGGTAAAGTCAAAGAAATTAAAGAGCGAGCAGTGAGCCAAGTTGTCGGAGAATTTGTGGCATATAGTGAAGAAGAAATGGCAGAAATGGGACTGTATGGCTACATGATTCCCAAAGATAAGAAATTGAATCAGTATACTGTATCAATTGCACCTGAAGGGATTAAGCCAGTAGATGGTAGCATTGTCATTGCTGAAATTACCTATTATCCAGATCAAGAATATCCAACAAGTATGGAAGGACTAGTCAAACAAGTGATTGGTCATAAAAATGATCCAGGAATGGATATTTTATCAATCGTGGTGGCTCATGGAATTCCCACAGCATTTCCTGATGAAGTTTTGGCTGAAGCGGACCAAGTACCAGAAACTATTGCAGAAAGCGATTTAGTCGGTCGTCGGGATTTACGTGATCAGTTGATTGTGACGATTGATGGAGAAGATGCGAAAGATTTAGATGATGCAGTAACGGTACAAAAGTTAGCAAATGGCAATTTCTTTTTAGGGGTGCATATTGCAGATGTTTCTTATTATGTAACTGAAGGAAGTCAATTGGATATGGAAGCGTATGAACGCGGCACAAGTGTCTATTTGACAGATCGAGTTGTGCCAATGATTCCGCAGCGATTATCAAATGGGATTTGTTCGCTAAACCCACATGTTCCACGTTTAACCATGAGCTGTGAGATGGAAATTACACCAGAAGGAGAAGTTATTTCGCATGAAATTTTCCAAAGTGTAATCCAAACAACGGAGCGAATGACCTATACAGCAGTCAATGAAATTTTAGAAGAGCAAAAACCTGAAACGTTAGAACGCTACAAAGAGCTAGTTCCCATGTTTAAAGAGATGGGTGAGCTGCACCATATATTAGAAGAGATGCGTATGCGCCGTGGTGCGATTTCTTTTGAAGATCGTGAAGCCAAAGTCCTAGTTGATGAAAATGGTCATCCCCAAGATATTCTTTTACGCACGCGTGGCGTGGGTGAACGATTAATTGAATCCTTTATGTTGGCAGCCAATGAAACTGTGGCACGTCATTATCATGACTTAAAACTGCCATTTATTTATCGGATTCATGAACAACCAAAAGAAGAAAAAATGCAACGTTTCTTTGACTTTGCTGCAGTACTTGGCATTCTTGTTAAAGGAACAAAAGAAAACATTTCACCGAAAGATTTACAAAAAGTTTTAGAGCAAGTTGAAAATAAGCCGGAAGAAGTGGTTATCAATACGATGTTGCTAAGAAGTATGCAACAAGCGAAATACTCAGAAGACAACTACGGACACTATGGGTTGGCCGCTGAATATTATACGCATTTTACTTCACCAATACGTCGTTATCCAGATTTAATTGTGCATCGTTTGATTCGCAGCTATAGCCAAGATCAATCTGAAAAAAATCAAGAAAAATGGAACGAAGCATTACCAGAAATTGCCAATCATAGTTCAAGTATGGAACGTCGCGCAGTTGATGCAGAGCGTGAAGTGGACGCTATGAAGAAAGCCGAATTTATGGTAGATAAAGTGGGAGAAACGTATGACGGGATCATCAGCTCAGTCACAAAATTTGGTATCTTTGTGGAACTGCCTAATACAATAGAAGGCTTAATTCACGTGAACAACTTAAAACAAGATTATTTCCACTTTATTGAAAATCATATGGCGTTAGTTGGTGAACGGACGGGAATGACTTTGAAAATTGGTCAGAAAGTTCAAATCCGTGTTGAAAAAGCTGATCCAGAAACAAGAGAAGTTGATTTTGAATTGATTTCAGCTGAGGAAGTCGCACCAGTCGAAGGACCAAAAGGACGTAAAAAAGGTAAAGCCAATTCTTCAACTCGGTCAAATAATCAACGAAGAAATAAAAAAGATGAATCATTTGATGGTAAGAAAAAGAAAAATAAGAAAAAAGGCAAAGGCAAAAAACAACCTTTTTATAAAGAAGCAATGAAACAAAAAAATAAAAAAGGGAAAAAGAAGAAGTAGAGGAGGTCGCTTATGCCAAAAGGGGAAGGAAAATTAATCGCACAAAACCGCAAAGCTAGACATGATTATTCAATTATCGATACGGTTGAAGCTGGGCTTGTTTTACAAGGAACAGAAATCAAATCTATTCGAAATGGTCGTATCAATTTAAAAGATGGTTTTGCACGAATTCGAAACGGAGAAGCCTTTTTGTATAATGTTCATATTAGTCCATATGAACAGGGCAATATTTTTAATCATGACCCATTACGTACCAGAAAATTATTATTACACAAAAAACAAATTAATAAGTTAATCGGCGAAACCAAAAATACAGGTATCACATTAGTACCTTTGAAGGTCTATATTAAAGACGGCTATGCCAAAGTTTTGATTGGTTTAGCTAAAGGGAAAAAGCAGTACGACAAGCGTGAAGACTTGAAACGTAAGGAAGTTGACCGACAAATCAGCCGAACATTAAAAAATAACCGACGTTAAAAATGTAAATTTATTCTTTTTCGCATATTTGCTTGCCTTTCTTCGGATTAGGTGTAAAATCTGGTAAGTGTTGAGTAAATGAATGTAAATGATTCATTTTTTAATCGCTTCGGAAAGCAGTACCACCCTGCATTAGATTGGTTTATGGAAAAGGTTTTCCAACCAATTTTCAACACATGAAATTTTAAAAGTAAACTATTTGTAAATTATCAACAAGTGGTGGTACGATAGCTTTGCCAGGGATTATCACTCAGGAGTAGGATGAAACTTCTGAAAGATTGTTGGAAAAGAGGTGAATTGATTTGGAAGAGAAGAAATTACTCTTCAATATCGGACCAATTTGGTTTGATGGAACCATTGTTTTGATGGTGCTGTTGACGTGTATCATTGTTTTCGCCTTTGTCTATGCTTGTACGAGAAATATGAAGCTACGACCTAAAGGCAAACAAACGGTCATCGAATGGTTAGTGGATTTTATTCGTGGAATCATTACAGACAATTTACCTCGTAAAGAAGTGAGCAATTTTCATTTAATGGCGTTTACCCTTTTCATGTTTGTACTTGTTTCAAACATCTTGGGTCTCGTTACAAAAATCGTTGTGGGCGACGATCTCAGCGTTTGGAAAAGTCCAACCGCCGATCCAATCGTAACCTTAACGTTAGCGATGATGATGATTGTCTTAACACACTTCTTTGGTATGAAACGCTTTGGTTTTAAAGGCTATCTAGTTAATAGTTATTTAAGACCCGTTGGTTTCTTACTACCGGTAAAATTAATGGAAGAATTCACGAATCTATTAACATTAGGCTTGCGTTTGTACGGAAACATTTTTGCCGGCGAAGTTCTATTGGGCTTAATTGCTGGAACCGTAGCAAGCGTCGGATTATGGGTTATCCCACTAGCAATTCCGCTAGAAATGATTTGGGTAGCATTCTCAATCTTTATTGGATGTATCCAAGCGTTTATCTTTGTGACACTTTCAATGGTTTATATGTCACACAAAATTGAAACAGAAGAATAATCAAGAAATACGAAGGACAAAAATTATCTTTTAGGAGGATTTTACACAATGGAAGGATTAAATTTTATCGCAGCAGCAATTGCAATTTTCGGTTCAGCTATCGGAGCCGCTATCGGTAACGGACAAGTTATTTCAAAAACAATCGAGTCAATGACTCGTCAACCAGAAATGTCTGGTCAATTAAGAACAACAATGTTTATCGGGGTCGCTTTAATCGAAGCTGTGCCAATTTTAGGTGTCGTTGTTTCTTTATTACTTTTATTCAGATAAGCAATAAAATGGAGGCAGGACGCTGATTATTATCGGGACCGTCACTGCTTTCTTCTATCTTTAGCCTTTTCAATAGCTGGTGATAAAGCAGTTGAAGAAGCTAAATCGATTTTTGCAGGAAAGGAAGTTGAGACTTCATGCTACTTACTACATTGGTAGTCGGTGAAACGGCTCCTAGTACCACACTAGGCACGATGATTGTTGTCAGTGGTGCATTTTTAATCTTGATGCTCTTATTAAAGAAATATGCATGGGGAGCAATCGTAGATATTTTGACACAACGTGAAGAAAAAATTGCCAACGATTTAGACTCTGCAGAACAATCTCGCGTAGCAGCAGCGAAAATGGAAAAAGAACGTCAACAACAATTACTTTCTTCCAGATCAGAAGCAGCTGAAATTATTAAAAACGCGAAAGAAAGTGGAGAACAGACTCGCCAAAAAACATTAAAAGAAACAACTGCGGAAGTTACTCGCTTACGCGAAAAAGCTCGGACAGATATTTCTCAAGAACGTGAAGAAGCATTGTCTTCAGTAAAAAATGAAGTGGCAGATCTTTCTCTTCAAATTGCAGCCAAAATTTTAAATAAAGAATTAACACCAGATGCACATGAAGCATTGATTGATTCTTATATTGAAAGTTTAGGTAAAGCAAATGAAACTAGATAAATATACAGTTGGTAAACGCTACGGCAAGGCTTTGTTTGAGTTGGCAGTTGAAAAGAACCAAGCTGAAGCAATTTATCAAGAATTATTGACGCTTCGCGAAGTCTATCACCAAGTACCTGGTATTGGCGATATTTTAAGCGATGATCGCTTAGAACCTTATGAAAAAGACAGCATCATGGAAAAACTAGTAACAGGTTTTAGTGAAATGATGCAAAACTTTTTGCGAGTGGTTTACGAATATCGTCGCATGTACGATCTGCTCTTGATGATTGATGAATATGAACGACGTTATGATGAGCACCAAGGACTAATTTTGGGTTCAGTGACAACAGCCATTCCTTTATCAAAAGAACAACATCAAGCAATGGAAGAAAAAGCTGCCCAATTATTAGGGTATGAACAAGCGCATTTAGTCAATTTAATTGACCCGTCAATTGTCGGCGGAGTGGTTATTGAAGCAAACCATCAAGTAATCGATGGCAGCATCCGCAAACAATTAGAACATATGCAGCAGAAGTTATTAAAATAATCTTTAGGACTACAAAGAGGTGAATTGAATGGCTATCAAAGCAGAAGAAATCAGTGCCTTGATTAAAGAACAAATCGAAAACTATCAACAACAGCTTGCTGTTGAAGAAGTTGGAACAGTCACTTACGTCGGTGACGGAATTGCCCGCGCCCACGGTTTAGAAAATGCCATGAGTGGAGAACTTGTTGAGTTTTCAAACGGTTCATACGGAATGGCACAAAACTTAGAAACAAATGATGTAGGGATTATTATCCTTGGCGATTTTGAAACCATTCGTGAAGGAGATAAAGTACAACGCACAGGCAAAATCATGGAAGTACCCGTTGGGGAAGCTTTGATTGGCCGTGTTGTTAATCCATTAGGTCAACCATTAGATGGTTTAGGCGAAATTAAAACAGACAAAACACGTCCTGTGGAAGCAACAGCTCCCGGTGTTATGCAACGTCAATCTGTTGCTGAACCAATGCAAACTGGCTTAAAAGCCATTGATGCCCTAGTACCAATTGGTCGTGGACAACGGGAATTGGTTATTGGAGACCGTAAAACAGGGAAAACATCGATTGCAATTGATACAATTATTAACCAAAAAGGACAAGATGTAATTTGTATTTATGTAGCGATTGGTCAAAAAGAATCTACTGTTCGTAACCAAGTAGAAACACTTCGTAAATTTGGTGCCTTAGATTATACAATCGTTGTGACTGCAGGGGCTTCACAACCAGCACCATTACTTTACATTGCACCATATGCAGGAACTGCAATGGGTGAAGAATTCATGTATAACGGCAAACATGTCTTAATTATTTTTGATGACTTATCAAAACAAGCCGTGGCTTATCGTGAACTTTCTCTACTATTACGCCGTCCACCAGGTCGTGAAGCTTATCCAGGGGATGTCTTCTATTTACACTCACGTTTATTAGAACGTGCAGCTAAATTAAGTGATGAATTAGGTGGCGGTTCAATGACAGCCTTACCATTCGTTGAAACACAAGCAGGCGATATTTCTGCTTATATTCCAACAAACGTTATTTCAATCACTGATGGACAAATTTTCTTAGAAAGCGACCTGTTCTATGCAGGCACTCGTCCAGCCGTTGATGCTGGGTTATCTGTTTCTCGGGTCGGAGGATCAGCGCAAATCAAAGCAATGAAAAAAGTTGCCGGAACGCTTCGTTTAGACTTAGCTAGTTACCGTGAGTTAGAAGCCTTTACACAATTTGGCTCTGATTTAGATGCGGCAACACAAGCTAAATTAAACCGTGGTCGTCGTACGGTAGAAATTTTAAAACAAAAACTACATGCGCCACTGCCTGTAGAAAAACAAGTCTTAATTTTATATGCGTTAACACACGGCTTTTTAGATAGCGTGAGCGTAGATAAAATTTTACACTTTGAACAAGATTTATTCGATTATTTTGATGGCAAACATGCAGACTTATTGGAAACCATTCGTACAACGAAAGACTTACCAGATACTGATGCATTAGATGCAGCGATTACAGAGTTTTCTGAAATGTTTGCAGCGGCAAACAACAGCGGAGATTCAGCCAAAGAAGCTTTAGAAAAAATCGATAACGCATAAGAGAGGTGAGCAACATTGGGTGCTTCATTAAATGAAATCAAACAACGCATTGCATCAACAAAAAAGACAAGCCAAATTACCAAAGCGATGCAAATGGTTTCTGCAGCCAAATTGACAAAGTCAGAAGGCGCCTCTAAAAGCTTTCAAGAATATTCTTCAAAAATTCGTAGTGTCGTTACGCATTTAGTAGCTGCTCAGTTAAGTGAATTACGTGAAACAGAGCAATCTTCTCTTAGTGAAGGGAACTATCATGTGATGTTAGCACAACGACCTGTCAAAAAAACAGGCTATATCGTTATCACTTCTGACAAAGGGTTAGTTGGTGGCTACAATAGCTCAATCTTAAAACAAACCATGAGTATGATTCAAGAAGACCACGATTCTAATAAAGAATATGCCTTAATCGCCATTGGTGGTACAGGGGCGGATTTCTTTAAAGCACGCGGAATCGATGTTTCCTATGAGCTAAGAGGCTTAACGGATCAACCAACGTTTGAAGAAGTCCGTAAGATTGTGACAACGGCAACGACTATGTACCAAAACGAAGTGTTTGATGAATTGTATGTTTGTTATAATCACCACGTTAACTCACTAACGAGTCAGTTTCGTGTGGAAAAAATGTTGCCAATTACTGATTTAGATCCATCAGAGGCGACCTCTTACGAACAAGAATATCTTTTAGAGCCTTCACCTGAAGCAATCTTGGATCAATTATTACCACAATATGCAGAAAGCTTAATTTATGGGGCGATCATTGATGCGAAAACAGCAGAACATGCTGCTGGGATGACCGCCATGAAAACAGCCACTGACAATGCGCAAAATATTATTAGCGATTTAACAATTTCTTATAACCGTGCTCGTCAAGGGGCGATTACCCAAGAAATTACAGAAATTGTTGCTGGTGCAGCTGCACTAGAATAATCTAGTCTTACGTTTGAACGTGTATAAAAACGTTCAAAGCGTGTGACTTTATGAAGACTGGAGGAAAGAAATTATGAGTTCAGGAAAGATTGTTCAAGTAATCGGTCCCGTTGTTGACGTGGAATTTTCATTAGATCAATCCTTACCCGATATTAACAACGCTTTAGTCGTTTATAAAAATGGCGAAGCAAAACAAAAAGTAGTACTTGAAGTCGCTTTAGAACTAGGTGATGGAGTGATTCGTTCTATCGCCATGGAATCGACAGATGGTTTACAACGTGGAATGGAAGTTATCGATACAGGAAAATCAATTTCAGTTCCTGTTGGTAAAGATACATTGGGTCGTGTGTTTAACGTTTTAGGAGACACAATTGACTTAGAAGCGCCATTCCCTGCAGATGCTGAACGTAGTGGGATTCATAAAAAAGCGCCAGCATTTGATGAATTAAGTACCAGTAATGAAATTTTAGAAACAGGGATTAAAGTTATTGACTTATTAGCGCCTTATCTAAAAGGTGGTAAAGTCGGACTTTTCGGTGGTGCCGGTGTTGGTAAAACCGTCTTAATTCAAGAATTAATTCATAATATTGCCCAAGAACATGGAGGGATTTCCGTCTTTACTGGTGTTGGTGAACGGACACGTGAAGGGAACGACCTGTACTATGAAATGAAAGATTCAGGCGTTATTGAAAAAACAGCCATGGTTTTTGGTCAAATGAACGAACCACCAGGTGCACGGATGCGTGTCGCCTTAACTGGGTTAACGATTGCTGAATATTTCCGTGATGTGGAAGGACAAGACGTGCTATTATTTATTGATAACATTTTCCGTTTCACCCAAGCCGGTTCAGAAGTTTCTGCCCTTTTAGGTCGGATGCCGTCAGCCGTTGGTTATCAACCAACCTTAGCGACTGAAATGGGACAATTACAAGAACGGATTACTTCAACGAAAAAAGGATCAATTACCTCTATTCAAGCAATCTATGTTCCAGCCGATGACTATACCGATCCAGCGCCAGCAACAGCGTTTGCCCATTTGGATGCAACAACTAACTTGGAACGTAAATTAACCGAACAAGGGATTTATCCAGCGGTAGATCCGTTAGCTTCATCTTCTAGTGCCTTGGCTCCTGAAATTGTTGGAGAAGAACACTACGAAGTGGCTACCGAAGTGCAACATATTTTACAACGTTACCGTGAATTACAAGATATCATCGCTATTTTAGGGATGGACGAATTATCAGATGACGAAAAAGTACTTGTTGGTCGCGCACGCCGTGTTCAATTCTTCTTATCTCAAAACTTTAACGTTGCTGAACAATTTACAGGTCAACCTGGTTCTTATGTACCAGTTGCGGAAACAGTTCGTGGCTTTAAAGAAATTCTTGAAGGTAAACATGACAATCTGCCAGAAGAAGCCTTCCGTAGTGTCGGTAAAATTGAAGATGCCATCGAAAAAGCGAAACAATTAAACTACTAGAAAGGCGGCAAACACAATGGATAGTCTTACTGTGAATGTAGTAACGCCTAATGGTCTAGTTTATGACCACCATGCAAAAATCGTTGTGGCGAAAACAACAGATGGTGAAATTGGTATTTTACCAAAACATGCGCCAATCATCGTTCCGCTAGCGATTGATGAAGTCCGCATCAAACGGACCGATTCAGATACACATGTTGACTGGGTAGCTGTAAATGGTGGTATCATGGAAGTCCGTGATAATGTCGTTTCTATTATTGCCGATAGTGCCGAACGTGAACGAGATATCGATGTACCTCGTGCTGAACGAGCAAAACAACGAGCAGAACGTTTAATTGAAGAAGCCAAAGCAAAAGACGACCGCGATCAACTACGTCGTGCGACTGTTGCTTTGCATCGTGCAATCAACCGGATCAACGTATCGAAACATGGGTAAAAAAGGCTGAAGGATTCAGTCACTTTTGTAGAGTTTAAGGCGCTTGCTATTGAGTTAGGTGCCTTAAACTCTATTTCTTCGTATTTTTTAATAAATAGTGTCAAATTTTGGCATTTCAAGTGGATTAATTATCGGTTTTTATTATTTTGTGATAAAATGTTCCTACGTTAGAAAAAAGGAGGCTCCTTATGCAATACTATGGAGTAGATGCTATTGTTCGAATCGTTAGTCATCTTATGTTCATTTACATAAGTTTTTGGGCGTTGCAATCATTGCGTATTGAGCAATTTTTCAAAACCCAATTTACACCGCAAATTAGAATGTTGATGGTATTTTTCGCCATCGCTATCGGATACACAGTTAGCTCTTTTGCTTTAGAATTGATTGCGCTTTGTCGAAATCTTTTCATTGTGTATTTTCCTTAAAAATTGAAAAATAAAAAAAGGTACAATTTTTAGTTGAATAATGGTATAATAGTAAAGATTTTGAATAGGAATACCTATTCTCATTTTTTTGGGGGGAACAAAATGGAACAAATTATTGTTCATGGTGGTAATACAAAATTAGAAGGAACTGTAAAAATTGAAGGCGCCAAAAACGCTGTTTTACCAATTTTAGCAGCTACTCTTTTAGCTGAAGAAGGCGTTACTACTTTAAAAAATGTACCAATTTTATCTGATGTATTTACAATGAATCAAGTAATTAAGCATTTGAATGTAGCCATTGATTTTGATGAAGACGCGAATGAAGTAACAATAGACGCAACACAACCTTTAGGGATCGAAGCAAACTATGAGTACGTTAGTAAAATGCGTGCTTCTATCGTTGTAATGGGACCTTTATTGGCTCGTAATGGTCATGCCAAAGTGGCAATGCCAGGTGGCTGTGCCATTGGCAAACGACCAATTGATTTACACTTAAAAGGCTTCCAAGCATTAGGTGCAAAAATCATTCAAAAAAATGGTTATATTGAAGCAATTGCGGATGAACTAATCGGTAACACTATTTACTTAGACTTCCCAAGTGTCGGCGCTACGCAAAACATTATGATGGCTGCTGTTCGTGCGAAAGGAACAACCATCATTGAAAACGTTGCACGTGAACCTGAAATCGTTGACTTAGCAAACATTTTAAACAAAATGGGTGCCAATGTTATCGGTGCTGGGACAGAAACGATGCGTATCGAAGGCGTCGATAAATTACATGCCGTAGAGCATTCAATCGTTCAAGATCGAATTGAAGCAGGTACGTTCATGGTAGCTGCAGCAATGACTGAGGGCAATGTTTTAATTGAAGAAGCAATTTCTGAACATAATCGTCCGCTAATTTCTAAATTAACTGAAATGGGTGCAATCATTGAAGAAGAAGAAAACGGCATCCGTGTAATTGGACCAAAACATCTAAAACCAACAGATGTTAAGACAATGCCGCATCCTGGTTTCCCAACAGACATGCAAGCGCAAATGACAGCGATCCAAATGTTTGCTGAAGGAACAAGCATCGTGACAGAAACAGTCTTTGAAAATCGTTACCAACACTTAGAGGAAATGCGTCGAATGAACGCTGACTTAAAAATTGATGGCAACATCGCCGTTATTAATGGTGGCAACGAGTTACAAGGAGCAGCAGTGGAAGCCACTGATTTACGGGCAGCTGCCGCATTGATTTTAGTAGGGTTACGTGCAAATGGCATTACACGTGTCTCTAATTTGAAATATTTAGATCGTGGCTATTATGAGTTCCATAAAAAACTTCAAAAATTAGGCGCAAACGTTGAACGTGTCAATGATGAAAAAATTGAAGAAAAACAAGCAACGACAGTAATCTAAAGGAGTCAAACGTATGAGTTCATTTCGCTATATTTTAGTAACATTATTGAAAATTCTAGTGGTCATTTCGTTAGTCATTATCTTATTTGTTGTGGGAACAATGATTGGTTATGGTTTGATTGGAAATGGGAATCCGATGGATGTCTTTGATGAAAAAATTTGGACTCATATTATGAACTTCTTTAAATAAAAACTTATTTTAAGGCGGTGAACAAAAGTCAATTGACGATTGTTCATCGCCTTTTCTTTTTCCTGAATATCTATTTTATTCTATGCTATAATAATAGAAGTAAGATAATGAAGGAGTGGGATGGAAGATGCAAGCAACCGTAACAGAAATAGGCAAACATGCAATCGATGATTCAGAAAAAATGATTATTCTTTTTGGTGAAACTGCTACCGATACCTTGAAGCAACATGCAGTTATTCAATCATTCCCAGAAAAAGACCAAGTTACCTTGGCAGAAGGAGATCATCTGAAAATTGGCGATACAAACTATACAATTACAAAAGTGGGTTCTTTTGCCAATAGTAACTTGCAAAGTATCGCTCACAGCACTTTAATCTTTGCTGATGCACCAACCGATGAGGATGATGTTATCCGAAATGGTGTTTATTTAACGCCCCATCAGTTACCAAAGATAACGATTGGAACAACAATTGATTACTTAGTAAATGGAGCGTGAATCAATGGATAAAAAACAAACGACTGATAAACGCCTGTCTTGGTTTTGGCGTTGGTTTTTAAATAATCAAGTAGTAACAGCCTTACTGATTGTCTTATTGGTGCTGTTAATTATTCTAACTTTTACGAAAGTTTCTTATTTATTTAAGCCCGTCTGGCAGTTTTTTGGCGTTGTCGGCTTACCAGTAATTATGGCGGGGATTTTATATTATTTATTAAATCCGATTGTCGATTATTTAGAGAAAAAACAAATCTCACGTGTCTGGAGTATTATCGGCCTATTTATTTTAATTGTGGCACTACTCATTTGGGGTGGTATTGTAATCGTTCCTAAAATTCGTGAGCAATCTGTCAGCTTTGTAAATCATTTTCCTCAATATATTGATACAATTGATCAAAAATCGCAGGAAATATTAAGTGATCCACTTTTCGCGCAATTTAGAGAACAACTTGAAGCGGCAGGCGATAAAGTTGTCAGTTCGTTAGGTACCATCATTAAAAACGTCTCAACGTTCACAGTACAAGGAATTGGTAATTTCTTTGGGGCGGTGGCTACGATCTTTGTCGCCATCATTACGATGCCGTTTATTCTATTTTATTTACTGAAAGATGGCAAAAACTTAGCGCCATATTTAATGAAGTTTTTACCAGTGAAGATGCGTAAACCAACCTTAAAAGTTCTTGCAGAAGTCAATGATCAAGTCTCTTCTTATATTAGAGGACAGTTAACTGTCGCTTTCGCAGTGGCAATTATGTTTATGATTGGTTTTTCTGTCATTGGCTTAGATTATGCAGTCACTTTAGGTATTGCAGCAGGCTTTTTAAATTTAATCCCTTATTTAGGGTCATTTTTAGCCATGATTCCAGCAGTCTTTTTAGGAATTGTCAGCGGGCCAGCTTTGTTAATTAAAGTCTTGATTGTTTTTGCCATTGAGCAAACGGTCGAAGGTCGGTTTATTTCACCACTTGTCCTAGGCAGTCAGTTATCCATTCATCCAGTCACCATTTTGGTTGTTTTATTAACGTCTGGTAAACTATTTGGGATTGTCGGGGTGATTTTAGGAATTCCTGTTTATGCCGCAGCTAAGGTGATAATTACACACATTTTTGAGTGGTACCAAATTGTTTCCGGTTTGTATGATGAAGATAAGCCAGATCAACAAGAATCTACGTAACAAAAGAGACAAGCAGTGAACGAACTGCTTGTCTCTTTTTGCTGTAAATCACTCGGAAAATTTAGAATGTTTTACCGTATTCAGTTGCTTTGGTCATGGCAGTATTTAAAAGTTCTTCCGCGCGATCAGGGAAATGATCGATTCCTTCGATGAATAATCCGTCAACTTGATCAACGCCAATAAAGTTTAGAATCGCTTTAATGTATTGAGAAGCAAAATCTTTTCCTTCGTAGAAGCCGCCATTTGATTGGATGTGTAAGGCTTTTTTACCACTTGTTAGAGGTTTTGGTCCTTCTGCAGTATATTGGAATGTTTTTCCAGCAACGTTGATTGTATCTACCCAAGCTTTTAAGCGTGTCGGTACGTTTAAGTTCCACATTGGATTAGCAATTACTACTTTGTCTGCAGATAAAAATTGATCAGTTAATTCATTAAAACGAGCCACTTTTTGTTGTTGGTTTTCGCTTAATGTTTCAAATGCTGCGCCAGCGCGAAGTGCACCCCAAGCAGATAATAATTCTTCATCGATTTCCGGCATGTTTGTTTCTGGTGCATAAACATCTAAAATTTCGATTTCGTCTGATGGATTTGTTTCACGGTATGAAGCTAAAAATGTTTCTAACGCACGAACTGAGCGTGATTCTTCTTTTGTTAATGGATGTGCTTTAACAACTAATAATTTTGACATTGTGTAATCTCCTTAAAATAAATAGTTTAAAAATTCAACATCTCTATTTTACTAATAAAAAGTAAGAGAAAGCAAGTCTTTTTTTTACTTTTAGTAAACTTTTTTTTAAAATGGATCAACAGAGTAAAAAATAAATAAAAATATTTTTTTGGAAAGGCTTGCATATTAAAAAAAAGCATGCTATTATTACTTTGTAAATAAGGATTGTTACTGCTTTGCAGGCAAAACCAGAGTCTTCCATTAACACAATCAGTGGAGGGATTCTGGGCTTTTTTTATAAAAAAGTGAGGTTGCATTCATCATGAGGATTGAAAAAGTTTTAAATAATAATGTCGTGCTTTCAAGAAATGAGCAAGGCGAAGAAATTGTTTATATGGGACGCGGCTTAGCCTTTCAAAAGAAGATTGGAGACACGATCAATCCAGATTATGTTGAAAAGGAATTCGTGTTAAAGGACTCCGCTATGGCAGGACAATTCCAGCAGCTGTTTGAAGACGTCCCCACCAAAGAAGTAGAAGTCGTCAAACAAATCGTTGATTTAGCAGAAACAACGCTAGCGATTGAGCTTTCATCAAATATTTATTTAACTTTAACGGATCATATTCACTATGCGTTACTTCGAGCCAAAGAAGGAATTGATATTCCGAATCCTCTTGTATTCGAAACACGCAAATTTTATCCTAAAGAATTTGAAATCGCAAAGCAAGCATTAGCGATTATTGCTGAAAAGCTAGGGGTTCAATTTTCAGAAAATGAAGCGGGCTTCATTGCTTTTCATATTGTGAATGCTGAACAAGGAAATGGCAATATGGAAGTTACCATGGAAGCAACCAAGATGGTTCGTGATATTTTAACGATTATTAGTCGCTACTTTGGACAGGTGTTTGATGAAGATTCATTGAACTATCAACGAATTGTTACACATCTTCAATATTTTGCGCAACGTTATTTAAAACAAGAAGCGCATGATGAGGAGGACGAATTTCTTTTTGCATTGGTCCAAGGAAAGTATCCTAAGGCGTTTCAAGCGGTCCAACGTATTAATGAGTATTTATTAAAAAGCTATGATCGACCAATTGATCAAGCGGAAATGATTTATTTAACCATTCATATCCAAAGAGTGGTCAATGATAAAAAAGCATAACAACCAATAATCGCGGATTGTTACTGATAATGCAGGCAAAACCTAGATTGAAAAAACCGATAACAATTTTCGCAGACTGCGCAGCTGTGAAGAGAAGGATCTGGCTCTTTTTCAATGTAGGTTTTTTTGATATTAAAAATTAATGGAAATGAGGATCTAGAGATGAGTAAAAATCAAGAAATTGCAGCACGTGTGTTAAAAGCTGTTGGGGGCGAAGGCAACGTTAATAGTGTTGTTCACTGTGCTACACGCTTACGTTTTAAATTAAAAGATGAGAATAAAGCAGATACAGCTGCATTGAATGCTGACCCAGATGTTATTCAGGTAGTTCAAAGTGCAGGACAATATCAAGTGGTTATTGGCAGTCACGTTAGTGATGTCTATAAGGATTTGATGGCCAACAGTGGACTAGGTAATGATTCTGATAATAGAGAAAAAGAAAGTGGCGGAAATATCTTTAACCGTTTAATTGATATTATTTCTTCTATTTTTACACCGTTTTTAGGTGCAATGGCCGGCGCTGGGGTTTTAAAAGGCTTCTTAACATTGGCTGTAACTATGGGCTGGTTAGCTGACACTTCAGGCGTATATCTTGTTCTCTTTTCGATTGCAGATGGTTTATTTACTTTCTTACCAATTATGTTAGCGTTTACGGCTGCTAAAAAATTCAATACTAATCCCTTTTTAGCGGTTGCTTTGGCGATGGCCTTAGTTCATCCCAGCATTACTGCTTTAGCAGGCAAAACAATTAGCTTTGCTGGTCTTCCAGTGATTATTGGGCCAAGTGGCTATACTTCTTCGGTTTTACCAATTATTTTGGCTGTTTTTGCACAAAGTTATGTGGAACATTTCTTCAAAAAAGTAATTCCGAGTTTTCTACAAATTATCTGCGTTCCGTTAGCTGTTTTCCTTATTATGGCACCTGTTACCTTCTTAGCTATTGGTCCTATCGGGACGGTCATCGGCGATTGGTTGGGACAAGGATACAACGCAATTTACGCTTTTAGTCCAATTATCGCAGGGTTATTAATGGGTTCGTTGTGGCAAGTCTTGGTAATGTTTGGTATGCATTGGGGCTTTGTACCAATTATGATGTTAAACTTAACACAAGGTGGTGATACGATGGTACCAATGTTATTACCAGCCGTTATTGCACAAGGCGGGGCTGCTTTAGCTGTCTTTTTCCTAACAAAAAATGTGAAATTAAAAGGTTTGGCTTTGTCTTCAAGTATTACGACTATTTTTGGAATTACTGAACCAACTGTATATGGCGTGACTTTACCATTGAAAAAACCATTTATTGCAGCTTGTATTGGTGGCGGTATCGGTGGTGCATTTGTGGCTATGAATCACGTGAAAAACTTTACGTTTGGCTTGGTTAGTATGTTGAGTTTACCTGGGTTTATTCCTGCAGAGACAAAAGATACTGCACCGATGATTACTGGTGCGATTGGTGCCGGAATTGCCTTTATCATTGCGTTTGTCTTAACGTTTGTCTTACGCTTTGAAGATCAACCTAATCCAGAAACAGCAACTGAAAAAACAGAAACTGATAAGATGGTGGCACCTGTAAAAACGAATCAAGAAGACAAAATTATTTTAGCAAGTCCACTTCAAGGTGAAATTTTACCGCTAGAAAAAGTACAAGATCCTGTTTTTGCGTCAGGTGCTTTAGGAAAAGGTGTTGCAATTGAGCCGACTGAAGGCAAACTGTATGCACCCGCAGATGGTGAAATCACCACATTATTTCCGACAGGACATGCTGTTGGCTTGACGACAACAGAGGGCGTTGAATTATTAATGCATATTGGCATGGATACAGTCGAATTAGATGGTAAAGGATTTGAATTATCAGTGAAACAAGGTGATTCTGTTAAAAAAGGAGATTTGCTGGTTACTTTTGATATTGCTGCCATTAAAGAAGCTGGTTATCCAGTAGTTACACCGATTGTGGTAACGAATACGAATGATTATTTAGATGTTTTGGATATGAACCAAACAGACGTGTTACATGGTGAAGACTTTTTAGCCATTATTAAATAAAAGACAATTGGAGGAGGAACAAGTATGACAACAACGACAAAATTTCCAAAAGGATTTTTATGGGGCGGTGCGACCGCAGCCAATCAATTAGAAGGGGCTTACTTAGCCGATGGTAAAGGGTTATCTGTGGCAGATGCGATGCCTGGAGGAAAACAACGTTTCGCTATTTTAGGAGATGAAGCGTTTGATTGGACGATTGACGAAACGAAATATCGCTACCCTAATCATACAGGAATTGATCACTATGATCGCTTTAAAGAGGACATTGCGTTGTTTGCTAAAATGGGCTTCAAATGTTATCGCTTTTCAATTGCGTGGTCGCGTATTTTTCCACAAGGAGATGAAACACAACCGAATGAAGCCGGCTTGAAATTTTATGATGCGGTTATCGATGAATGTTTAAGCTATAACATTGAACCAGTAATTACGATTTCTCATTATGAAATGCCACTGCATTTAGCGAAAGAATACGGCGGGTGGAAAAATCGTCAATTAGTTGACTTTTATGAACGTTTTGCGGAAACTGTTTTAACACGTTACCACCAAAAAGTTAACTATTGGATGACATTCAATGAAATTAATTCAGCTTTTCATTTCCCAGCACTTAGTCAAGGATTGGTGAAAAGCAATGGAGCCAATGATTATCAAAACATTTTCCAAGCCTGGCATAATCAATTTGTTGCAAGTAGTAAAGCTGTAAAAATTGGCCATGAATTAAATCCAGAATTAAAAATTGGATGTATGATTATTTATGCAACAACGTATGGCATTGATTCGAATCCAGTCAATCAAGTTGCTACAATGATTGAAAACCAAGAGTTTAATTATTATTGTACAGATGTTCAAGTTCGTGGTGAATATCCAGCATACGCAGAACGCATGTATCAAAAATATGCTGTGAAAGACTTAATTATTGAAGAAGGAGATTTAGAATTATTAAAAGAATACCCAGTGGATTACATTGGCTTTAGTTATTATATGTCGACTGCTGTCGATGTTACTGGCACTACCAACGATACAGCAAATGGGAATCTTTTAGGCGGCGTTAAAAATCCCTTCTTAGAAGCAAGTGAATGGGGTTGGCAAATTGATCCCGAAGGCTTACGAATTGCCCTAAATGAATTATATAATCGTTATCAAAAACCTTTATTTATTGTGGAAAACGGCTTAGGTGCAATTGATAAAGTAGACGAAAATTTCTATGTGGCAGACGACTATCGGATTGATTATTTACGTCGTCATATTGAAGCAATGGCAGAAGCAGTTGCAGACGGCGTCGATTTAATGGGCTATACGCCGTGGGGCTGTATCGATTTAGTCAGTGCTTCCACAGGTGAAATGAGTAAACGGTATGGGTTTATTTACGTTGATTTAGACGATGAAGGAAATGGTACTAAAAACCGTTATGAAAAAAAATCGTTTAATTGGTACAAACAAGTTATCGAAACTAATGGACAAAACTTAGACTAGTTATTGTAATTAAACAAAACAAGATAAGCGTAGCAGGTTGTTGCTTCTGTTCCCGCCGTTTATTAATTTTTAAGCTTGGGCCAAAAATCCAAAGTGATTTTTGGCCCAAGCTCTTTTTTGTCAATTTTTCAAAATAGTGCACAATACGTTATAATAGAAACAACTGAGAGGAGCGTTTCTAATGATTAAGCAATTACAACATCCATTTTTTGTTATTATGGGTCCTAGTGGTTCTGGCAAGACCGCAATTACAAGTAAGGTTTTTCCGAAAAACTATAAAGTTATCTCGCATACTACGAGGAAAAAACGGTTGGATGAAGTGGATGGTGTGGATTACTATTTTGAAACAAAAGCAAGTTTTCAAACCTTGATTGAAACCAATCAGTTAGTGGAGTATGATTTTTACCATGGAAACTATTACGGTGTCGGTGTAGCTGCCATCGTTGAAACAACGAAAGAGCATCCAGCCTATAATGCGTTAACTTTTCCGGGCTTTCAAGCGGTCTTTGAGCGTTTCGGCGAGTCCGTCATTCCAGTTTTTTTTGACGTTTCAAAAGAAAATATTTATCAACGTTTAAAGCAACGGGAATCTGATCCTAAAATTATTGAAGAACGTTTAAACCTTTATGATCAAGAAATTCTTATCAAAAACCAATTGGAACAATATCCTAATTATCAACGAATAGATGCCAATGGACCTATAAAAGAGGTCGCTGGCTTGTTACAAGAATGCATCAAACACTATTATTAATCAAGCAACTGGTGAGACAGAATCTAACATCAATTTTGTCTTGCTAGGTGCTTGATTTTTTTTGTAAAAAACTTGCATTCTGAATAGAGAGTGCTATAATGACATGGTGTCATATGACAATGTGTCATAAAAGGGAGGAACACAAATATGCCTACGAATACGTTTTTTCATTTGCCAGAAGAAAAGCAACAACGCTTATTAGATGCTGCGCAAATTGAATTTTCACGCCATTCTTTACAAGAAGCGTCAATTGCAAATATTGTTAAATTAGCGGAAATTCCTCGCGGTAGCTTTTATCAATATTTTGAGAACAAAGAAGATTTGTATTTTTATTACTTTGCGACATTAAGAAAAAATAGTGAACGAGATTTAGAGAAACAAATTATTGCAGAAAATGGTGATTTAATCGAAGCCATGGATGTCTATTTCTCCAAAATGATTGTCGAAGTGCTAACTGGGGAGAATGCTTCTTTCTATCGGAATTTATTTGTCAACATGGACTATCGTGCTTCACGTCGGGTGACGGATAATTTAGCGACTGGGGAAGAGGAAAAAAATAGGAAACAGCACTGTCATAAGCATAGAGGAAGAAAAGGCCATGCTGCCTATGCAGAACATCTTTATCAAATAATTGATCGTTCGAAATTAACCATTGAAACGCCAAAAGAATTCACATGGTTTATGCAGACGGCGATGCATGCCGTTTTCTCAACAATTGTTGATGGGTATCGTCAACAAAGAGAAAATCCCGCCTATGATTCAACTGAAGCAGTCAAACAATTAAAAATGAAATTAAATTGGTTGAAAAATGGCGCTTATAAGTAACAAAAAGGAGGAGAAGTTAGTTGATTAAACTAGTCAAACGAATGTCGTTATGGTCGGTCTTTGCAGCAGTTTTATTTATGATTGTACAAATTATTGCAGATTTATATCTGCCCACTTTAACATCTAATATCATTAATGACGGTGTCGCTAAAGGAGATATTAACTATATTTGGAGTACAGGAGTTGTCATGTTAGGCTTTTCTTTGATTAGCATTGTCGCTTCTATTGGAAATACCTTTTTTGCCACCAAAGAATCACAAAGTTTAGGTAAAAAATTACGGACTGATATTTATCGAAAAGTTGAAAATTTTTCTAATAATGAATTTGACAAATTTGGGACAGCTTCGCTAATTACACGAACAACCAATGATGTCAATCAGATTCAAATGGTTATGCAAATGTTTTTACGTTTAATGATTAACGCACCTTTAACGTTAATTGGTGCAAGTTTTATGGCGTATAACAAGGACCCACAATTAACGAAAATTTTTCTATATGTTTTACCAATTATGGCTGTTTTAGTGGGTGGTATCATGTTTTTAGCGGTTCCGTTATTTAAAAGCATGCAAAAGAAAACAGACCGTTTAAATTTAGTTTTTCGTGAAGGACTGACAGGGGTTCGTGTGATTCGGGCCTTTGGCAAAGCAAACTATGAAGAACAACGTTTTGATGAAGCCAATAAGGATTATACACAAACGGCGATTAAAGTGAATACGATTGTCGCTTTGATGATTCCTTTAATGACACTCATTATGAGTGGTACCAATATTGCAATCACCTGGTTTGGCGGTCATTATATTGCGGAAATGCAACTAGAAGTAGGGAACTTAATCGCCTTTATGACTTATGCCATGCAAATTCTGATGAGTTTCATGATGCTATCCATGATTTTTGTCATGGTACCGCGGGCGCAAGCTTCTGCTGATCGGATTAATGAGGTGCTAAATACTGATTCAGAAATCAAAGATGTACCCAATCCAGAACTACTCTCTCTAAAAGGCGACAAAGCAACATTGGCGTTTGAACATGTTAATTATCGTTACCAGCATGCTGAAAACTTAGCACTGGAAGATATAGATTTTTCAGCAAAATCTGGGGAGACGGTCGCAATTATTGGTGGGACAGGTTCTGGGAAAACAACGCTGGTTAATCTTTTACCACGTTTTTATGATGTTGAATCTGGCAAAATTTTGCTAAATGGTAAAAACATTAAAGAAACGTCACAGCATAATTTACGAGAAATGATTGGCTTTGTACCGCAAAAGGCTGTTTTATTTACAGGAACGATTCGTGAAAATATGCAATACGGCGCCCCAAATGCGACCGATGAAGAAATTTGGCAAGCCTTAGAAATCGCGCAGGCGAAGGCGTTTGTTTCAGAATTGGCAGAAGGTTTGGATAGTCATGTCGAACAAGGCGGCGGTAATTTTTCTGGCGGACAACGCCAGCGGTTGGCTATTGCTCGTGCTTTAGTAAAACCAGCAGATGTCTATGTTTTTGATGATTCCTTTTCTGCATTGGATTTCAAAACAGATGCTAATTTAAGAAAAGCCTTAAAAGAGCAGATGACGGATGCAATTGTCGTTTTAGTAGCCCAACGTGTAAGTACGGTTATGGAAGCATCGACAATTTTAGTATTAGACGAAGGGAAATTAGTTGGTAAAGGAACGCATGAAGAGTTATTAGCGAATAACCAAACGTATCAAGAAATTGTACATTCTCAATTGAGAGAGGAGGACCTTGCATGAGTAGTCGACCAAAAGGCGGACCAATGGGCGGGGGACCAGGACGTAACATTGGCGCAAAAGGGCCAAAACCAAAAAATTTCTGGAAAACAGTGAAACGTTTATTTCGGTACATGTCTAAACGAATGCTGTCAATTATTGCTGTCTTAGTATTAGCAATCGCAGCCGTCGTTTTCCAAATTCAAACACCAAAAGTATTAGGACAGGCAACAACTGAAATTTTTAAAGGCGTCATGAAAGGCGCTGCTGAAATGAAACAAGGCTTAAAAATAACTTCTTTTCCAATTGATTTTGACAAAATCGGTCAAATTTTATTAATTGTTATTGCCATGTACCTTATTTCTGCTGTCTTTAATTTCTTGCAGCAAGTAATTATGACACGTGTTTCACAGCGAACAGTTTATGAATTACGTCAAGAATTAGAAGCGAAAATGAACAAAGTTCCAATTTCCTATTATGATACTCATAGTAATGGGGACATTATGTCACGGGCAATTAACGACATGGATAATATTGCGAGTACTTTACAACAAAACTTAACCCAATTAATTACCAGTATCGTGACATTTGTGGGTGTACTTTGGATGATGCTGACCATTAGCTGGCAGTTAACACTAATTGCTTTAGCAACAGTGCCATTAAGTTTAATTGTTGTGATGGTTGTGGCACCTCGCTCGCAAAAACATTTTGCGGCTCAACAAAAAAGCTTAGGATTATTGAATAACCAAGTCGAAGAAACCTACGGTGGTCACGTAGTAGTAAAAAGTTTCAACCACGAAGAAAGTGATCAAGAAGTATTTGAAAAAGAAAATGAAAAATTATATCATGCTGGTCGCAAAGCACAATTTATTTCAGCGATCATTATGCCTTTAATGAACTTTATCAAAAATCTAGGCTACGTGTTTGTTGCAGTCCTTGGTGGCGTAAAAGTAGCGAATGGTATGATGGATTTAGGGGATGTCCAAGCATTTCTTCAATATACCAATCAATTTTCACAACCGATTACTCAAATCGCTAATTTAATGAATACAATCCAAGCTACGGTGGCTTCGGCAGAACGTGTCTTTGAAGTATTAGATGAAGAAGAAATGGTGGATGAACCTTCTGGCGTACCAGTGGAAACAGATAGTCCTTATCGTGTTTCTTTTGAACATGTTGCTTTTGGCTATTCACCAGAGAAATTATTAATGAAAGATTTCAATTTAAATGTTAAACCTGGGGAAATGGTCGCAATCGTGGGCCCAACAGGTGCTGGAAAAACAACCCTAATTAACTTATTGGAACGCTTCTATGATATTAGTAGCGGCAGCATCAAATATGATGGCGTAGATACGCGCGATTTATCTCGCGAAGAGTTGCGAGCACACTTCTCAATGGTTCTTCAAGATACTTGGTTGTTCACTGGAAGTATCTATGACAATATTCATTATGGTAATGACCAAGCGAGCGAAGAAGAAGTGATCCGTGCGGCGAAAGCAGCCCATGTGGATGATTTTGTCAGAAAATTACCAGAAGGCTACCAAACGATTTTAAATGAAGAAGCCAGCAATATTTCTCAAGGTCAACGACAATTAATTACAATTGCTCGAGCATTCTTAGCAAATCCAGACGTTTTAATTTTGGATGAAGCCACCTCAAGTGTGGACACTCGAACAGAAATACTGATTCAAGCAGCAATGAATCGTTTATTGGAAAATCGGACCAGCTTTGTAGTTGCTCATCGCTTGTCGACTATCCGTGATGCTGATACGATTATCGTTATGGCAGAAGGTTCAATTGTGGAAACAGGAACCCACGATGAATTAATGGCGAAAAACGGTTTTTATGCTGATTTATATAACAGTCAGTTTTCAGAAGAAGTAGCCTAAAAGGCGAAGCAAAAAATAGTAATTCATGATGAGGCTTCAGGAACCATAGTCGTAAAGACTGGTTCCTGAAGCCTTATTTTTTTGACAAAAAGTTGGCGAAATTGAAAAATTTCTATTTTCTTTTGAGAAAAACAGGATATTACTTGATGAAATAGCAAGAGATGTATAAAATGGGAGAGAAGAAAATGGAGGTAACAGAAAAAATGACTGAATTTCAATTAGAAAAAGCTGCGACATTAAAAACAATTGCCATTCGTGCGAAAAAAGTTGGCGAAATGGTCGACTTTTATAAAAAAGTAATGGGTTTTGTTTTAAAGTCAGAAGAAAATAACCTGTCTATCTGGGGTACACGTGAAGCAGGAACGCAATTATTAATTTTAGAAGAAACTAGAAAAGCCGAAGATTTTCATAATGAAGAAAAGCAAATGGCTTATTTTTCAATTAAAGTTCCTACGGAAAAAGAATTTTTACAAATTGCTCAACGAGTGCTTGAGCAAGACTACCCAATTGATGAAAGTTTCCAAATTGGCACACGACAAAGCATGTTCATTACTGATCTTGAAGGTAATCAATTTGAGATTTTTCACGATGAAGCAACAGCAAATTCGACTTCTGAAAAGCAACCAATTGTGCTTAAAGATCTTATCAGTGAGGACTTAGAGCCACATCAAGGGTTAGCCGCTGGGTCATATTTAGCGCATGTGCAATTAAAAACAAACAATCAAAAAGAAATAAAAGCATACTATGAGGAAGTTCTGGGTTTAAAACGCAATGAAAAAGATCAATTTGTTTTAGAAGATGGCAAAGCAACTATTGGATTCCAAAAACCTGAAACAAGTGAAGTGGATCAATTACCTGATCCACACTTAGGTTTAGATTTCTTTACCATTAAGCTCTCTGATCAAGAACATATTTTAGCAATGGAGCAACAATTAACGGCAAAAAATCAAGAGTTCTTTATTGACCAGAAAAAAGCGATTGTCACTGTGTTTGATCCAATTGGCTTGGAATGGTGGTTTGTCTTAAAATAAACGCTTAGACAGACAAAATAAGCTTGTTTTAGCAAGTCTGGAATAAAGTCGGAATAAAAGTTTAACGCTACTTTTGTTCGGGACTTATTCTAGACTTTTCCTTTAATATTAAAAATAGAAGGTGAAAAAATGTACGAAAAAACAAAGTGGAAAATTCAAAAAATGATGAAAAAAGGTGTTTTTTCGGGGGCTAGTTTTTGTTTCATTGAAGGTGAAAAAGAGGAGAGCAATTGTTGGGGACTCGCACAAATAAAACCCACCAAAGAACAATTAACCTCGGCCATGCTGTTTGATGTGGCTTCTTTAACCAAAGTAGTCGGCACCACCACCGTTATTTTGCAATTAGTGGAAGAAGGAAAAATTATTCTAGATCAATCATTACAAACTTATTATCCCTCTTTTCAAGATTCTAATATTACAATCCGGCATTTGTTGACACATACGGCAGATTTACAAGGCTATATTCCTAATCGTGATCAGCTGAATGCCCAAGAATTAAAAGACGCCTACAATCATTCCTTTCACGCAGGCAAAGCAATAGGTGAAAAAGTCGTCTATACAGATGCAGGGACTATTTTATTAGGCTTTATGTTAGAAGAAATGTTCCAACAATCAATGATAGAAATTTTATCTGAGCGAGTATTGCTTCCTTTAGGGATGAACGAAAGTACGTTTCTACCAAAGAATCCTTTAAACTGTGTGCCAACAGAATTACATGAACAACGAGGGTTGATTCGAGGTGCAACCCATGATCCTAAGGCATTTGTTTTACGGGAACATGCAGGGAATGCTGGCTTGTTTAGCAATGTCTATGATTTAACAAAATTTGTTCGAATGTATTTAAATCGAGGCAGTTATCACAATCACCAATTCTTGAAAAAAGAGACAATTGATTTGTTACTAGTTAACCAAGTGCCAGCTGCAGATAAACCACGTTCTCTAGGCTGGGATTTTAAATATGATGTAGCTACGCAACGGCCATTATTATTCCATACAGGCTATACAGGCACTTTTTTGCTAATTGATGTGCGACAACAATCAGCGTTTATCTTTTTATCTAATCGAGTCCATCCAGAGGACCACCGGAATACTTATATCGAAGAAAGAGATCAGTTGTTGGCAACCTATTTAAAAGAGAAATCATCAGTTTCAGATGAAATGACTAGTTTTTAGTGATATAATGAGAGCGAATTCAATTTGGGAGGTCACAGTCAATGCAAGAACCATTATTTTTACAACCTGTTTTTCAAGAAAAAATTTGGGGCGGCAATCGTCTACACACGCTATTTGGTTTTGATTTACCGAGCGATAAAATTGGTGAAGATTGGGCCATCAGTGCACATCCACATGGCGTTAGTACTGTTTTAAATGGCGAATTTAAAGGAAAAAAATTAGATGAATTGTGGGCAGACCATCAAGAGTTATTCGGCCATGCAGGTGGCGCTGTCTTTCCATTATTAACGAAAATTTTAGATGCTGAAGATGATTTATCCGTGCAAGTTCATCCTGATGATGCATATGGTCAAAAACATGAAGGCGAGCTAGGCAAAACTGAATGTTGGTACATTATTGATGCAGAACCTGGCGCTGAAATCATTTATGGACATCACGCGAAAACAAAAGAAGAACTTGCAGAAATGATTGAAGAAGGTCGTTGGGACGATCTTTTAAGAAAAGTACCAGTGAAAAAAGGCGATTTTTATTATGTACCAAGCGGCACTATTCATGCCATCGGCTCGGGTATTTTAATTTTAGAAACGCAACAAAGCAGTGATACTACGTATCGGGTTTATGATTATGATCGAACAGATGATCAAGGAAAGACCCGGGAATTGCATATTCAACAATCCATTGATGTGACAACCGTTCCGGCGAAGGATCCTGACCTCTCTATTCAACAAGAAAATCAAGGACAATCAAGCATTGTTACTTATGTAAAAACAGATTTCTTTAATGTCTATGAGTGGCGTGTCAGTGGGATTCTAAAAGTTAAAAAACAAGCACCTTATACATTAGCAACAGTTATTGAAGGTGTGGGTCGATTGATTACAGAAGATGCTGCAAAAGCAGATGTGGCTACTTTTGATTTGAAAAAAGGTGATAGCTTTATCTTTCCAACAGATATTCCGAGCTGGCGTTTTGAAGGTGATCTAACGATTATAGCTTCAGAACCTGGTAGTCGCTAAAAAAAGAGGGGATCATCAACAGATGATTTCCTCTTTTTTTGGCATTAAAACAGTTTATTTTGTTATAAAGGAACGTTTAGGTAAGGCAGCGATAACAGCTGTGACGATGATGACTGATAGCAGACGATCCCCGTAATCTGTTATCAATTGAACCAACAGGACGCTTGCTAACTGATTTAAGCCTAAACCATATAAAAATTGGACAATTATGCTGGAGCCAGCAGAAGTAATTCCACCAAATAAACAAACTGTGATTAAGGAAGAAATCACTGTTCCTGGTATCGTTAACCACAACGTTTTAAATGGTAATTTGGTTACTTTTAACTGCTGATGAAGGAGCAAGCCTGCTAAAATTCCTGTGCAGAGTTGGACAGGTGAATAATACAGAGAAAAGATATCCGTTGTCAATCCAGTTAATAGACTTGTTAAAATACCTGTCAGTGCACCAAAGAGTGGGCCTAATAACGCACCTGTAAAAATAGTTCCCACGCTATCAAGATAAATTGGTAAACGAAGGAGTAACGCAATGGTACTGCCGAGGTAATTTAAAGCAACACTAAAAGCGATAATTGTAATGATTCGTGGTGTTATTTTTTTCATGGTTATCCCATCCTTAAATTTTTGAAATCTCTTTCGATCTCATCTATTTGTACATTTAAAAGAATGGATAGAAACTTCACGAAAAACTGTTGACTATCAACCGTAGTCAAGACATGACAATTAGCTGGTTGCTGCTGGAAATGATACTGATCGATCATTGATTGCCCCATAGCAATGCCGTCAGGAACAATTTGTCCGTAACTGGAAAAGCCTTGGCAGAGCGTAGGATCAATAAAATAAGCAACCGCTAAGGGATCGTTGATAACACACCCTAAAATACGTTCATATTTCCAATGAAAATCAAAATAAAATTGAGTAATCTCAGCGAGGTAATTCCCCATTTTGGGGTTGAGTCGTTGACAATAGTTGAGAATTGTTGGTGTAAAAACAATTTCTCGTGTGACATCTAAGCCGACCATCTCGATTTTTGCACCTAATTCCTCAAAAACCCAAGCTGCTGCATCAGGATCACACCAATAATTAAATTCTGCAACAGGAGAGCAATTGCCGTGGCTTTTAAAGGTACCACCCATTGAGACAAAACGTTGAAGATTTCGTCCCAGAAGAGGTTCTTTTTTTAAAGCCAACGCAATATTTGTTAAAGGACCAAGGGCAATGATTGAGCAATCGGTAGCTTGTTGAAAGGTTTGTGCTAAATAGTCAGCAGCGGAAAGCGCTTGTGCTTGGATTTTGCTAGTTCTGGGGAAATATGTTTCACCTAAACCATCCATGCCATGTGTATCTTGTGCACTAACAAATGGCCGTTTTAAAGGGCTAGCAGCCCCTTGGTAGACAGGAATATCTAAGCGATTAACTTTTTCCAAACATTTAAAAACATTTTCCACGCCAATCTCCACAGGGACATTTCCGCAAACAACTGTAATCGCTTGGACATCTAGCTCTGGTGAAGCAAGTGCATACAAGAGAGCAAGTGTGTCATCAATTCCGGGATCACAATCAATAATTACTTTTTGCATTTTTTCCAATCCTCCTTTTTCGTTAACTGCAAATGATAACTCTTGTTAAAAAAGCTATGACTTGAGTTAGTATTGAGAGATACTTAGTTTTTTATTCTGGGAAGTTTCCGAACCAGTCCGAGAAATTCTCGATTTTAAATGCACCTCTTTATCTTACTATATTTTGTAAAGATGTAAATAGTTGTCGGAGAAATGAAAAAGAATCTAGTCCTATATGTAGGAACTAGATTCTTTTTTTATTTATAAAGCGTTTCAGGAATAGCGATCGGTTCACCATATTTTTTCTCTAAAGCGGTCCGAATTAACCGAATCCCTAGATTTTTGTTGCGTGCTAAGATTGGACCGTGGAAGTAGGAGCCAAACACATTTTTATAGACAACGCCTTCGCCATTATCTTGACCGTTATTGCCTTTGCCTTGTTTGACTGTTCCTAAAGGTCGTTCACCTTCGCCTAAAAAAGTCATGCCGTTATGATTCTCAAAACCATAATACGTTTCATCAAATTCTTCATTATAAATTTCAATATCACCAATGAAACGATTGTTGTCTTGGCTCAAAGTGTAATGATCTAATGCACCGATTCCTTTAATTTTTTCGCCTTGTGCGCCGACATAGTAATGTCCTAGAAGTTGATAACCACCACAGATAGCTAACAAGACGCCGTCATTTTCAATATAAGAAGTCAAAGCTTCTTTTTTATTCTGAATGTCTTCTGAGATGATCAATTGCTCGAAGTCTTGACCGCCACCAACAAAGACTAAATCATATTTTTCGGGATCAAACGGTTCGTAGATACTGATAATTTCTGATCGGAAGGTAACGCCCATTTTTTCGGTTAAATATTTAAGCATCAATAAATTTCCGTTATCTCCGTAAGTATTTAATAAGTTGCCATATAAATGACAAACGACTAATTCTTTAGACACCATTCATTCCCCCTTGAATATACCCTTGGGCTGTTAATGATTTTCTTAATTGCAAAACAGCAGTATAGGTTGCCAAAATATAGACATGATCTGTCGGCAACGTTTTAATTTCTGAAATTACTTGCTCCAAATCAGGAATTTCTAGTAATTTTTCTTCAGGAATACCCGCAACTTTTAAACGCAAGGCCATATCTTCATGGCGATCACCGCCAGCAATTACTTTTGGAATGTCCATATCAGCAAAGGCTTCATGATTACCATCCCAAATCCAACTGACATCAATTCCATCTGCATAATTGGCATTTAATAATGAAACCAGCGAGAAAGAGTAAGGGGCTAAGCCCATCATATCAATGACCTGATTTAAACCAACGGGATTTTTTACTAAAACTAATGTACATTCTTTATCGCCAACTTTAATAGTTTCTTGACGCCCAAAAACTTTTTCATCATAAGCTAAGCCTGCTCGGATTTTATCTGGTGCCACCTGATAATATTCTGCTACCGCTGTGGCCGCTAGCGCATTATAAACATTATACATCCCACCAACAGCAATGCCGTATTCTTCGCCATCAATCACAAAATCAGCAGATGTGTTATCCATCCGGACCATTTCCGTTAACTGCACATCCAACTCAGGGCGTTTGAAGCCACAATTTGGGCAATAGTAATCACCTAAATTAGCATACGTAATCATTTTATAATGAAGAATATGATTACATTTTGGACATAAAACCCCATCTGTATTGTAATGAGCCAATTGCTCTTTCGGTGGTAAATGATTAAATCCATAGTATTTGCGAGGATTTACAGTTTCTTTTGAATTAAAAATTGGCGAATCACCATTGCACAAAATAGTTGCTTCAGGAGCAGCAGCGGCGCCTTCCATAATTAAGCGATACGTCGTATAAATTTCACCATAGCGATCCATTTGGTCGCGGAAAATATTCGTAAAAACAAATAATTTTGGTTGAATATATTTAGTGACACGGCTTAAACTTGCTTCATCAATTTCTAAAACCGCAAATTTCTTTTGTCCTTTTTTCGCCTTGGCATTTAAAAAAGTAGAGACAATTCCTTGCTCCATGTTAGCACCCGTTGGATTTGTTAATACCTCATCAAATTCTTGGCGTAAAATGTTAACAGTTAAAGCAGTTGTCAATGTTTTGCCGTTCGTTCCAGTGACTACGACAATTTCATAGTCTTTTGCCAATGTATCTAAAATTTTAGGATCGATTTTTAGGGCTAATTTCCCTGGGTAGCTACTGCCGCCTTTAAAAAATGTTTGTAAAACCCATTGCGAAGTTTTTCCTGCAGCAATTGCTAAATGACTTCGAATCCCCATTTGTTGTCCCCCAATTTCTATATCTTTAATTTTTCGTTATTTTAAATTAAACTCAATCTATCATACCATAACTAAAATAAAAAATTAATTCCTTTTACTTTTTCTTACTATTATTTAAAAAGTCTTTTAGAAAAAGTAGAATAGTGAAGGAAAAAAGAGAATAGACGACTTGTCTTAACAACAAATCGTCCATCGATTTCCATTTTTATTTCGCATCAATATAACTGTATAGCGTATATTTAGAAATATTGAAGAAGTTAGAAACTTTGTCTCCAGATTTAGTGACTAAGAAGGCGCCTTTATTATTTAAAAATTGAATACACTTGATTTTATCGTCCTTCGTCATTAATGGGACCGGCTTGCCAACTAATTTGACTGATTCATGAATTAAATCGTCTAACAACTCATTAACATCCTGAGGAATGTAATCAGGGTCTTTATCTTCTTCAGGTTCTGCAGTGGAAATCAAAGATTTTAAGTTTGACTCTGCAGCGATCAATGTAGTGATGTCGTAGTTAATAGCAAAAATACCATCGAGTTGACCATTCTCATCTTTAAAATACATTGTACTAGATTTTAAAATACGACCATCATGGGTACGGGTTAGATAGTTAATATGATCATTCAACTCACTGGGATCTTTTTTTAAGGCTTCTAAAACTACTTGAGAAGGTCCATCGCCCAGATGACGAGAAGAGACATGACCATTTTCGATGGAAACAATAGAATTGTTAATATTGTCTTCATTGATTTGGTGGATAACGACTTCGCAGTTTTCCCCAAATTGACCAGCTAAACCTTTAGCAATTTGTGTTAAAAAAGTAAGTTTTTCGTCGGATAACATAAATAAGCTCCTTTCTAATGTGCCTGGCACAAACAGTTTTTATAAGATTGTGTCAAATTTAACATAATATTTTTAAATGGAATAGGCAGGGCTAAATCCTTTAATGTCGCGTACTACCTGTTCTGAAAAATAATGATAGCATGATAAAAATAATAATACAAGATAACGGCTGTTAAAATTCTAAAAAATATTTTTTAGGTAGCATTGTTTTTTTTAAGGTAAGGTGATATACTTTAATCAAGTTAATGAGTTCGTTAGTAAAAAAATGCAAGCGCTTCAAATACTTTTCGTAGGGAATATAGATTAGAAAAGCTAGACAAGCTATATTCGTGAATGATTGAGCGATTGGTTTGTAAGCGTTTGCTACATGTGGGGAATAGGTTGGAAAATAGGAGGAGAATACATGTTATTAATTGGAAATGGGCGTTTAATCACTCGGGATGCGCAGAATCATTTTTTTGAAAATGGGTGTGTGGCGATTGATGGTCAAGTTGTGAAACAAGTCGGAACGACAGAAGAATTAAAACAAGCTTATCCAGAAGCGACATTTATTGATGCTAAAGGTGGAGTGATTATGCCAGGCTTTATTAACATGCACAATCATATTTATAGTACCTTTGCACGTGGGTTAAGTTTAACGAATTATCATCCTAAAAATTTCATGGATATTTTGGTAGATCAATGGTGGCGAATTGATCGTGCCTTGACATTAGAAGACACTTATCAAAGTGGTAAGGTTGCTTATTTAGATAGTATTCGCAACGGTGTTACAACTGTCTTTGATCATCATGCTAGTTACGGAGAAATTACAGGGAGTTTAACCCAATTATCTAATGCAGCGGACGAGTTAGGGATTCGAACCTGCCTTTGTTATGAAGTTTCTGATCGCGATGGTGAGCAGAAAATGCGGGAAGCAGTTCAAGAAAATGCCGCCTTTATTAAAGCCAGTTCCTTAAGAAATGATGATATGCAAAAAGCGATGATGGGTATGCATGCAGCATTTACTTTATCAGATGCTTCTTTAGAATTATGTGCAGCCAATACGCCAGATGGGATTGGTTATCATATTCATATTGCAGAGGATTTAGCCGATGTTCATGATTCTTTGAAAAAATATGGGAAGCCGATTGTGAACCGATTATTTGATTTAGGAATTTTAGGAAAACAGACAATGGCAGGCCATTGCATCCATATTGGCCCTCATGAGATGGAATTACTAAGAGAAACAGACACAATGGTGGTCACGAATCCAGAGTCGAATATGGGGAATGCGGTCGGCTGCCCACCTGCGATGCGTATGTTTAATGAGTATGGTATTTTGATGGGTCTTGGCACAGATGGTTATACGAATGATGTGACGGAATCTTATAAGGTAGGAAATGTTATCCACAAACATCATTTAGCTGATCCAAATGCGGCTTGGGCAGAAATTCCCACAATGCTGTTTGATAATAATCCGCAAATGGCTAATCGCTATTTTAAAACAAAGCTAGGCGTTTTAGAACCTAATGCAACAGCAGACGTCATTATTGTTGATTATCATGGCCCGACACCAATGACAAAAGAGAATTATAACATGCACATTTTATTCGGTATGAATGGTGGGATGGTCACTGACACGGTGATTAATGGAGAAATTCGGATGCGTAATCGTGAAGTTCAAGGAATTGATGAAGAGAAAGTTTGGCATGATGCGCAAACGCAAGCACAATCTTTCTGGAAACGAGTAAATCAATAGCTTTCATTATAAATAAAAGGAGTGACGTTAATGAGTGATATTATGCATCCCATCTCAATTGAGGCTTTATTAAATTGGATTTTTAGTGAGTATCAACAAGATGGCACAATTTTTGGCATTCGTAAATTTTATCATGCGGATCCTACAAAAACGATTTCGTTATTTGGAGAAAAAATGGAAACCCCTTGTGGTCCAGCAGCAGGTCCTCATACACAATTAGCACAAAATATTATTGCGGCCTATTTAACAGGTTCTCGTTTTTTTGAAGTTAAGACAGTCCAGATACTGGATGGAGAAGATTTACCGGTGAGTAAACCATGTATCGCAGCAGCGGATGAATGTTACAACGTTGAGTGGTCCACAGAATTGCGCGTTCCCCAAGCTTATGATGAATACGTCAAAGCATGGTTCGTTTTGAAGTTACTGAGTAAAGAGTTCGAGCTAGGTGACCCGAATGGTTTCATTTTTAACATGAGTGTTGGCTATGATTTGGCAGGGATTCAATCACCAAAAATTGATCGTTATATTAACGAAATGCAGAACGCAGAAGGAACGCCGATTTGGGCGGAATGCCAAGCAGCTGCCAAAAAATATCTATCTTATTTTAAAAAAGTAGATGACTTATATATCGAAGCAATTAGTCCTAAAGTCTGTCATTCTATTACGCTGTCGACTTTACACGGCTGTCCATCAGATGAAATTGAACAAATTGCGGCCTATTTATTAAGTGAAAAAGGGCTCCATTCCTTTATTAAATGTAATCCAACCATGTTAGGTTATGAATATGCGCGTCAAACGATGGATGAGCTAGGGTTTGATTATATGGTTTTTGACGATCACCATTTTAAAGAAGATTTACAATTTGAAGAAGCAGTACCGATGTTACAACGTCTGCAATTATTAGCCAATAGTAAAAATCTAAGCTTCGGAGTTAAAATTACGAACACTTTCCCAGTAACGATTGCAGCAAATGAATTACCTGGTGATGAAATGTACATGTCAGGACGTTCGCTATTTCCTCTTAGTATTTCATTGGCACAAAAATTATCAGAAGCATTTGATGGGAAACCACAAATTTCTTATTCTGGCGGTGCAGATATTTTCAATAGTAAAGAAATATTTGATGCTGGGATTTGGCCAATCACTATGGCAACGACTCTGTTGAAACCCGGTGGCTATCAACGAATGAATCAAGTTGCTAATGTATTAAGCGCAGCAGAATATCCTCAGATGGTTCATGTCAACTTGGATAAATTAGCCCAAGTTGTTGAGAAAGCTAAAACACAAGCGCGTTACCAAAAATCAATTAAATTACCAGAAAGTACCAAACTAAGAAAAACAGTTCCACTAACAGATTGTTATATCGCTCCTTGTCGAAGTGACGGCGGTTGTCCAATCAATCAGGATATTCCTGCTTACCTTCGTTATGTAAGTGAAGGCAATTATTTAAAGGCCTTGCAAGTAATTGTCGATAAAAATCCGTTGCCTTTTATTACTGGAACCATTTGTGCACATCCTTGTATGACTAAATGTACACGTCAATTTTATGAAGAATCTATTCATATTCGGGAAGTGAAGTTAGAAGCAGCTGAACATGCTTATGATGAATTATTGACGACACTAGAAAAGCCACAGCCAAAAGAAAATGCACCTAAAACAGCTGTTGTGGGTGGAGGCCCTGCAGGGATTTCTGCTGGGTATTTATTAGCACGTGAAGGCATGCCTGTTACTGTGTTTGAAAAATCCGAGACAATTGGGGGCGTTTGTAGCCAGATTGTACCAGAATTTCGAATTTCTATGGAATCTGTTCAAAAAGACGTTCAGTTAGCGGAATTTATGGGAGCCGAATTCCGTACAGGACAAGAGGCGCCATCATTGGCAGAATTGAAAAACCAAGGCTATACGAATGTTATTTATGCCATTGGTGCATGGAAACATGGGGTCCTTCGTTTAGAATCTGGTCGAGCATTGAACTCGTTAGAATTTTTAAAAGCAAACCGAGAAAATCCAACGATTAATCCCTACGGAGAACAGATTGTCGTCGTTGGTGGCGGAAATACAGCCATGGACTGTGCTCGTGCAGCCACAACATTACCTGGTGTTAAAAAAGTCTCAGTGGTTTATCGTCGGAATAAACGCAATATGCCAGCAGATGAAGAAGAACTTTATTTAGCCTTAGAAGATGGTGTCGACTTTTTAGAATTACTTTCGCCAATTAAACATGAAAATCAACAATTAACTTGTGAAAAAATGGTCCTAGGTGAACGAGATGCTTCTGGACGCCGTCGTCCGATTGGTACAGGAGAAATGATTGATATTCCTGCTGATACAGTGATTGCCGCTGTTGGTGAAAAAGTAGATACAGAGTTTTACCAAGCATTAGGCATTCACACAGACAACTATGGGAAAGTCGTTTCAAATCAAGAAACATTGGAAACAAATATACCAGGCGTCTATGTCATTGGTGACGCTAATTTAGGACCAGCCACAATTGTTGAAGCAATCGCTGATGCAACCAAAGCGGCCAATAATATTTGTCTTGTCCACAATCATCACTATGAAAAAGATAATTTAAATAGTGATGTCGCATTTGTTAGAAACAAACGGGGTATCCTTGTGACAGACGAGATGTCTTGTAGTCAAGCTAGTCGTTGCTTAGAATGCTCCACAATTTGTGAATCTTGTATGGATGTCTGTCCAAACCGAGCAAATATTGTTGTGTATGTCGAAGGAAAACCACAAATTGTTCATGTTGATCGGATGTGTAACGAATGTGGCAACTGTGAAACATTTTGCCCTTATGCAAGTGCCCCTTACAAAGACAAATTTACCTTATTTAACAGTGAAGCTGATTTTTATGACAGTACTAATTCAGGTTTCTATGTTCAAAATCCTGTGGATAAAATTTGTTTACTGCGTCTATGGGGAACGGTGTCAACGATTCAATTAACAGATCAAGGATTAGATGTACCAGAAGATTTAATCGCATTAATGGTAACTATGATTGAAGAATATGCTTATTGTATGCAAGCATAAAAGGAAATTTACGACTGGGGGATAAATAAATGTCTATTCTGCTCAAAGGTGGAACCGTCGTATCTGCATATAATCGTCGTCAATTGGATATTCGAATTGACGGCGAGCAAATTGTAGAGATGGGGGCAAATTTACCAGTAGAAAATTCTCAGATTGAGGATGTTACGGGGTGTTATGTATTACCAGGCTTTATTGATGCGCACACGCATCTGGAATTAAATAATGGCAAAGGTTCGTTAAGTACGGCGGATAACTTTACTACTGGCAGCCAAGCGGCGGTGGCCAAAGGTACGACTACGGTTATTGATATGGCTACACCTAATAAAGGTGGCTCATTGAAAGACTGTTTAGCTACTTGGAATCAATTGGCTGAAGGCAAGAGTTCATGTGATTATACTTACCATATGTCCATGATCGAATGGAACCCAACGATAGCTGCTGAAATTCAGGAAATGATTGCTGCAGGTATTACTTCCTTCAAAATGTATATGGCTTATGATAACTTGCGGACCACAGATGCGGAAATTTTTGAAGCGATGAAAGAAATAAAAAAAGTTAATGGAATGTTAGGCGTTCATTGTGAAAATGGTGATTTAGTAGATGAATTAATCCAATCATATGTTTCTCAAGGAAAGCTAACCCCGCACTATCATCCGTTATCAAGACCGGCGGCTGTTGAAGCAGAAGCGGTAGCAAGATATTTGATGATAGCGGAAATGGCTGATTTGCCGGTTAACATTGTGCATTTAAGCACAAAACGATCATTAGAAGCGGTGGAACGGGCTCGTCAAAGAGGACAATCAGTCTATGTAGAAACTTGCCCTCAATATCTTTTACTAGATGATCACTTGTATGATGCGCCTAATTTTGAAGCAGCAAAATATGTCTGCTCACCGCCACTACGCAAACGAGAGGATCAACAGGCTTTGTGGCAAGGGATTAAAGAGGGGGCAATCAATACAATATCGACAGATCACTGCAGTTTTAATTTTCACGGACAAAAAACAGTTGGCGAAGATGATTTTAGTAAAATTCCCAATGGGATGCCAGGTGTTGAAACGAGACCAGAATTAATTTACACGGAAGGTGTGGCGAAGGGCCGAATCACCTTGGAAAAAATGGTTGCTCTGCTTTCTGAAAATATTGCTAAACAATTCTCGATGTATCCACAAAAAGGTGTGGTGCAAGAAGGCAGTGATGCCGATTTAGTTGTTTGGGATCCTAGAACAACCGGCGTGATTGCTGCGAGAACGCAGTTACAAAATGTCGATTATACGCCGTATGAAGGATTTGAAACACAAGGACAGGCTCGAATGGTTTATTTAAGAGGTCAAAAAGTTGCTGAAGCTGGGCAAGTCATCTTGGCAAATCAAGGAAAATTTGTTTTTCGTAAAGCAACTTAAAAATAGAAGGAGGAGAAGTATTTTTGGAAAAAATTAAATGGACAGCAAATGAAATGCCGAAGACGGAGGATAAGTACTTACCTCTGATGTCTAAAGAAAAAATTGAGAAAGCTTTGGCTTTTCACAAAAGTTTTCCACAGTATTCAGAAACACCATTAGCAGAATTGAATCATATGGCCGCGTATCTGGGGTTAAATGATTTCTTTGTTAAAGATGAATCTTATCGCTTTGGTTTAAATGCTTTTAAAGTCTTAGGTGGTTCGTTTGCCATGGCTAACTATATTGCCGAAAAATTAAAGAAAGATGTTTCGGAACTAACATATGATGAATTAACTTCTGATCAATTACGATCAGCTTTTGGACAAGCTACGTTTTTTACAGCAACTGATGGCAACCATGGACGAGGAGTCGCTTGGGCTGCGAATAAATTAGGTCAAAAATCAGTTGTACTCATGCCGAAGGGTTCAACACAGACGAGAAAAGAAAATATTGAAAAAGAAGGCGCAACCGTCACAATCGAAGAAGTTAATTACGATGAATGTGTGCGAATGGCTAATAAAATGGCCGAAGAAACTGAAAACGGTGTCATGGTTCAAGACACCGCTTGGGACGGATATGAAAAAATTCCGACTTGGATTATGCAAGGATACGGAACGATGGCGTTAGAAGCCTCTCAACAATTAAGAAAATTTGGCTCTGAACGACCTAGTCATGTTTTTGTTCAAGCTGGTGTCGGCAGTTTAGCTGGTGCAGTGATTGGTTATTTTGCTAATGCTTTTCCAGAAAACCCACCGGTTATGGTCGTAGTTGAGGCACAGGCCGCTGACTGTTTATATCAATCAGCAATTAAAAAAGACGGAGAAATTCGCTTTGTCGATGGTGATTTACAGACAATTATGGCTGGCTTAGCATGCGGAGAACCTAATACGATTTCTTTTGATATTCTAAAAAATCATACATCCTTCTTTGTTTCAGCACCAGATTGGGTTTCTGAAAAAGGAATGCGTATGTTGGGCGCACCATTAAAAGGGGATCCGCAAGTTGTATCAGGCGAATCTGGGGCAGTAGCAATGGGCTTAGTAGCTACAGTGATGCAAGATCCCGACTATCAAGAATTACGTGAGGCATTGCAACTGGATGAGACGTCAAACGTTTTAATGTTTTCTACCGAAGGGGACACTGATCCAGACAATTATAAAAAAATTTTATGGAGGTAAAAGGAATGGATTTTAATGCAGTAAATGCAGCAGCAGAAGGTTACAGAGAAGATATGGTCAAATTTTTAAGAGACCTTGTCAAAATTCCAGGAGAAAGTGCAGAAGAAGGCAACAAAATTGCGCGAGCAAAAGCCGAAATGGAAAAATTAGGTTTCGATAAAATTGACATTGATCCTCAAGGGAATTTACTTGGTTATATGGGGTCTGGTGAAAAATTAATTGCTTTTGATGGGCACATGGATACTGTCGGAATTGGTGAAATGAGTAACTGGAAATTTGATCCTTACGATGGCTATGAAACAGAAACTGAGATCGGTGGTCGCGGTACGTCTGACCAAGAGGGCGGGATTGTTTCGGCTATTTATGGCGCTAAAATCATGAAAGATTTAGGTCTATTATCAGAAAAATACACTGCTTTAGTAACAGTTACTGTCCAAGAAGAAGACTGTGACGGCTTATGCTGGCAGTACATTATCAAAGAAGACGGTATCCGTCCAGAATTTGTTGTTTCAACAGAGCCAACAGATGGTGGGATTTATCGTGGTCAACGAGGCCGAATGGAAATTAAAGTTGATGTCAAAGGCGTTTCGTGTCATGGCTCAGCACCAGAACGTGGAGATAATGCCATTTACAAAATGGCGGATATCTTACAAGATGTTCGTGCCTTAAACAACAATGGAGATACAGAAAGCACAGCGATTCGTGGTTTAGTTCGTATGTTAGATCCTAAGTACAATCCAGAGTGGCAAGAAGCCCGTTTCTTAGGTCGTGGTACGGTGACTGTTTCGCAAATTTTCCATTCTTCACCAAGTCGGTGTGCTGTTGCGGATGGCTGTACCGTTTCACTAGACCGTCGAATGACTGCTGGAGAAACTTGGGAAAGTTGTTTAGAAGAAATTCGCAATTTACCAGCTGTTAAAAAATATGGAGATGATGTGACGGTTTCAATGTACAACTATGATCGTCCTTCTTATACGGATTTAACTTATGAAATTGAATGTTATTTCCCAACGTGGGTAATTCCAGAAAATCATGATGTAACAAAAGCCTTGATGGAAACGCACAAAAATCTCTATGGAGAAACACGGAAAGGCTCTGTAGAAACAGTGGAAATGCGTGAAGAACGCCCATTGTTAGATAAGTGGACCTTCTCAACAAATGGCGTTTCAATTATGGGACGTAATGGCATTCCTTGTATTGGTTTCGGGCCAGGGGCGGAAGCACAAGCACATGCACCAAATGAAAAAACTTGGAAAGATGATTTGGTTCGTTGTGCAGCCGTTTATGCGGCATTACCAACGGTCTATTGTGGTTAAGTAAAGGATTATTAGACAAGAAAAAAGGAGCAGATGGAATGGAAACGTTTAAAGAATATATTGAGAAATTAGATAAATTAGAATTTGAAAAAATGTACGAAAATGACTTTTTCCTAACTTGGGAAAAAACAAGAGATGAATTAGAAGCTGTTTTCACAGTTGCCGATACATTACGCTATTTAAGAGAAAATAATATTTCAACTAAAATCTTTGATAGTGGCTTGGGAATTTCTTTATTCCGCGACAACTCTACAAGAACACGTTTTAGTTTCGCTTCAGCGTGTAATCTTTTGGGCTTAGAAGTTCAAGATTTAGACGAAGGAAAAAGTCAAATTTCTCACGGAGAAACTGTTCGTGAGACAGCAAACATGATTTCTTTTATGGCTGATATCATTGGTATTCGTGATGACATGTACATTGGTAAAGGCAATGCTTACATGAACGAAGTATCAGAATCTGTCCAAGAAGGATATAAAGATGGGGTATTAGAACAACGCCCAACGTTAGTGAATTTACAATGTGATATTGACCATCCGACGCAAGCAATGGCGGATGCGTTGCATTTAATTCATGAATTTGGTGGCATTGAAAACCTGAAAGGGAAAAAAGTTGCCATGACTTGGGCGTATTCACCATCTTATGGAAAACCATTATCTGTTCCTCAAGGAATTGTTGGTCTAATGACCCGTTTAGGAATGGATGTCGTCTTAGCACATCCAGAAGGTTATGAAATTATGCCAGAAGTAGAAGAAGTTGCGAAGAAAAATGCAGCAGAATTTGGTGGAAACTTTACTAAAACGAATAGTATGGCAGAAGCATTCAAAGATGCGGATGTTGTTTATCCGAAAAGCTGGGCACCTTTTGCGGCAATGGAAAAGCGAACTGAATTATATGGCAATGGTGACCAAGCAGGAATTGATCAATTAGAACAAGAATTACTTTCTCAAAATAAAAAGCACAAAGATTGGGAATGTACAGAAGAATTGATGAAAACAACAAAAGACGGCAAAGCTTTGTATATGCATTGTCTACCAGCTGATATTACTGGCGTTAGTTGTGAAGAAGGCGAAGTGGAAGCTTCTGTTTTCGATCGTTATCGGGTCGAACTTTACAAAGAAGCTAGCTACAAACCGTATGTTATTGCGGCTATGATTTTCTTAAGTAAAGTAAAAAATCCGCAAAAAACCTTAACAGACTTAGCGGATAAAGCGATACCAAGAGAAGTAAAATAATGAATTTGGCATGAAGACAGATGCTTTTTCTTTACACAATGAATCATTAGAAGTTGCCTCTTCAACATGAACAAATAAGACCTTCCCAAGTCTATTCATGAATGTGTGATTGTCTCGAGTCAAGAACGCTTAGTCATGTGCGTTGACTTCATGCAACGACAACAGACAGTTAATACGAAAACTCGTTGTGAAAAAGAAAAAGCATCGTCCTTTTTATAAAACAGAAAATGAGGTGAAGCAATGGGCAAACGCGTCGTAGTAGCTTTAGGTGGCAATGCTTTAGGAAATAATTTGACGGAGCAGATGACTGCCGTAAAACAGACCTCCAAAGCGATTGCAGATTTGATTGAAGCAGGATATGAAGTTATTTTATCTCATGGCAATGGTCCTCAAGTGGGGATGATTCAATTAGCTATGGAAGAATTTTCCTTTAATAATCCACAATATCCAGTTGTTCCGTTATCCATGTGCGTAGCCATGAGTCAAAGTTACATTGGCTATGATTTAGAGAATGCGCTACAAGAAGAGTTGCGTCAACGAAATATAAGTAAAGCCGTCACCACCATAGTCACTCAAGTGGTCGTGGATGAAAATGATCCGGCGTTCAAAAAACCAACGAAACCAATTGGTCGCTTCATGACAAAAGAAGAAGCAGAACAATTAGTCAAAGAAAAAAATATACAAGTGATGGAAGATGCTGGCCGTGGTTATCGCCAAGTCGTCGCTTCTCCTAAACCAAAAAATATTGTCGAACTTCTCACGATTCAAACATTGGTTGATGCTGGCCAAACAGTCATTGCTGGCGGCGGTGGTGGCATCCCAGTCATTCAAGAAGGGAACCGACTAAAAGGTGTAAATGCAGTTATCGACAAAGATTTTTGTAGTGAACGACTGGCTGAACAAGTGGATGCTGATCTGCTCGTGATTTTAACAGCAGTTGAAAAAGTTTGTATTAATTTTGGTAAAGAAAATCAAGAAGCCCTAGGGAATATTTCAACAGAAAAAATGAAACAATATGCGCAAGAAGGTCAGTTTGCTCCAGGTTCAATGTTACCAAAAGTTGAAGCAGCGATTAAGTTTGCTGAATCTAAGACAGGTCGAAAAACATTGATTACGTTATTAGAAAAAGCCAAAGAAGGATTATCTGGAAAAACAGGGACTTTAATTGAAAATAAAGAATCATAGAATGGAGGAAAACGATGACAAACAAAATGATTAATTCTGCACAGGCACCAGCTGCTGTAGGTCCTTATTCACATTCTGTCTTAGCGGGAAATACGTTGTACATTTCTGGACAACTAGGATTAGATCCGCAATCGGGCGAAATGAAGACTACAGTGGAAGAACAAGCAAAACAAGCTTTTATCAATTTAGGTTCGATTTTAAAAGAGGTCGAGATGACCTATGATAATGTTGTGAAAACAACGGTGTTTTTACAACATATGTCTGATTTTAGCAAAATTAACGAAATCTATGGGAATTACTTTTCAGAAGTTTTGCCTGCACGTTCTTGTGTAGAAGTAGCCAAGTTGCCAAAAGATGGTTTATTTGAAATTGAAGCAGTTGCTGTCAAAGGATAATTTTTAAGATGTTTCTGAGGGAAAAAGGATTGCATTCTTTACTGATTAAGGGAAACAATCCTTTTAGAATAAAAAGAAGAAGGAAACGATCCTATGAATGAAAAAAAAGAGCAAGCATTATTTGAATATGATGCGAAACTATCAATTTCTGAAGCAATTCCGATGGGATTGCAACACGTTGTCGCAGCAGTAGTAGGGATTGTCACACCGGGAATTATGATTGCCAAAGTTTGCCAATTAAGTCCTAGTGATACGACTATTTTGATTCAAACATCATTGATTTTTTCAGCAGTTGCCACGTTAATTCAACTTTTCCCTATTTTTGGAAAAGTGGGTTCACGGTTACCAGTTATGATGGGGGCAAGTTTTGCGTATGTACCGATTTTGATGGCCATCGGAGCTGATTTTGGGATTGCAGCAATTTTTGGTTCCCAATTAGTTGGCAGTATTCTTGTTATTATTGTTGGTTTGTTCATTAAAAAAATCCGTGTGTTGTTTCCGCCTTTAGTAACAGGAACGGTTATTTTAAGTATTGGCCTATCCCTGTTTCCTGTTGCGATTAAGTATATGGCAGGAGGAGCTGGTAGTGCTGATTTTGGTTCAGCCCGGAATTGGTTAGTTGCATTATTAACCTTTGCGATTGTCTTTTACTTCAATTATTTTGCAAAAGGATTTTTGAAGTTATCAGCAATTTTAAACGGAATGGTTATTGGTTATTTGATTTCTTTAGCTTTAGGGATGGTTAGTTTTGAGCCAGTTCAAAATGCTAAAATCGTTCAGGTAATTACCCCGTTTCATTTTGGACTGGATTTTCAACTGGTGCCTATCTTTACGCTTGTGGTGATGTTTATTGTTGATGCTGTTCAAGCCATCGGTCAATTTACAGCAACAACGGTTGGGGCAATGGATCGGGATGCAACGGATGAAGAATTATCTGGCGGAATTATGGGGAGTGGTTTCACTAACTTTATTGGTAGTTTATTTGGATCAATCCCAGTGGCAACTTTTGGACAAAATGTTGGTCTGGTTACGGTAACAAAAGTGATTAATAAGTATGTTCTGGTTTTCGCTTCAGTTATATTATTAATTGCTGGTTTTGTTCCGAAAGTAGCTGCGTTATTAACTACGATTCCTTACGCGGTAATTGGTGGCGCAACGATTTCAGTTTTTGCTTCTATTTCTATAACAGGTATTCGGATGATTGCTTCGCAGGAAATGACTCCTCGAAATACTGGGGTTGTCGGAACAGCTCTAGCATTTGGAATTGGTGTCACATTGTCTACTGGAAGCTTAGCTGGTTTTCCAACTTGGGTAACAACGATTTTCGGTAATTCGGAAGTTATCTTAACCACTTTGGTAGCAGTCCTTTTAAATGTCATTTTAAAACCAAAAAAGCGCGTAGCACTTGAGTGAAGATTGCTTTTTTTGATACGAAAGTGAGTAAGCTTTCGTATCCTTTTTCCCTTACGTTATCTATAAAAAAATGAACGAATAAAGGAGGAGAAGATGTTTACGTATTCCTTAAACTTAAAATTAAAAACAGATCGGAACTTTTTTGGTCCTGGCGTTGTCGAAGTTTTACAAAAAATTCAGCAAACTGGGTCACTAAACTTAGCGGCAAAAGAGATGAAAATGTCTTATAATAAGGCATGGCGGATTGTGCGGGTAGCTGAAGAAGAGCTATCTTTTCCATTAATTATCAAAAGTGTTGGTGGTTGTAATGGTGGCGGGTCAATTGTTACGGATCAAGGAAAAGAGTTGATTGATCAATATCTTTTATTTGAGAAAAAAGTGTATCAACAGGTAGAGGCATGCTTTGAAGAAATATTTAAAGAACAGGATGTAGTATCGGAGGAACTGAAATGAGAGAAGTATTTCAGCGTTTGAAACAGGCAATATTGGAAAAGCAAGACACGATGTTATTAACGATTGGTACAAGTTCAGGATCTACACCACGAAGTCAAGGGGCTAGAATGCTGGTTTCCGCCGAAGGTAGAATAGCCGGAACTGTTGGTGGTGGCGCGGTTGAATTTCAGGCTGAACAAGTGGCAAAAAAGCTACTTATTGAGAAAGAAAATGCACAACGTCAATTTATTTTAGCCCCGAATAATATTGCTGATTTAGGCATGGTCTGTGGCGGAAATGTCACGATTTTTTTCCATTATCTTTCATGGGAAACGCCATTTTTAAAAGAGTTGTGTGAGTCCATAGAAACGCAATTTCAAAATAATCAACAAGGTTGGTTAATGACTGAACTAGATCAAAACAATTTAGGAAAAGTATCCTTTTATAGTGAAACAGGCGAATTGATTGGTTCCACTTCTTGGGAGGGGGAATTAAGTTTGCTACCTAAAGGTATCCATTGTGAGCAAAAAGAGGACATAATTTTTTTAACAGAAGCGATCCTCCAAGTAGGGAAAGTGTATATTTTTGGAAGTGGTCATGTCGCACGCGCATTGGTACCTATTTTAAACTATTTATCGTTTTATTGCGTTGTAGTGGACGATCGTCCAGAATTTTTAACGGCACAAGCTTTTCCACAAGCTGAGGAACTACGGGTTATTCCTTTAGAAAATTTAGCTGCGTTTATTGAAATAACGGCGGACGATTATGGTATAGTAATTACCAGAGGACACAATTTTGATTTCATCGTTGCCAAACAGTTATTGGAAACACCAGCCAAATATATTGGTGTGATGGGGAGCAAACACAAAATTGCTTCACAAGTTCGACGGTTAAAAGAGGTCGGTTATACAATGAATGAAATTGAAAGAATTTTCATGCCAATTGGCTTAGACATTGCAGCCGAAACACCAGAAGAGTTAGCGATTAGCATCGCGGGAGAATTAATTCAACAGCGCTATCAATAATGAGGACTTTTGAGTTAAATAAAAAAGTTTTTTTGCTAAAAAATAATTTTTAGAACGAAGATTTGTGGTATAATCTAGGTGATTGAACACTAAACTATATCAGAAATCGAGGTGCAAGAAATGTATTCAATTATTGTAAATGGTCAAAGTGAAACCTGTGAAACAAACAAAAAATTAATGGACTTTTTGCGGGAGGATCTGGGCCTAACTGGAACAAAAGATGGTTGTAACCAAGGCTCTTGCGGCGCATGTACGGTGCTAGTAAATGGAAAGGCTTCCAAAGCGTGTTTGTTTACTCTAGAAAAATTAGCTGGTAAAGAAGTCACGACAATCGAAGGTTTAAGCCAACGGCAAAAAGATGTTTATGCCTATGCGTTTGCAAAAACGGGTGCAGTTCAGTGCGGGTATTGCATCCCTGGGATGGTTATTTCGGCACAAGGATTATTGAACAAGAAACCCGAACCCACAAAAGAAGACATTCAAAAAGCTATACGAGGAAACATTTGTCGTTGTACAGGATATGTGAAAATAATAGAAGCCATTCAGTTAGCTGCTAAAATGTTTTGTGAAGAAACGAGCATTCCGGAAGAACATTCAAATGGTAAATTAGGGGAAGACTTCCAACGGGTCGATGCAGTAGAGAAAACATTAGGCACAGGGATTTATGTAGATGACATTGACATAGAAGGAATGCTTCATGCATCTGCTTTGCGGAGTGCCTATCCTCGTGCAAAAGTTCTATCAATCGATAGTACCCAAGCGTTGGCGCATCCTGACTGTGTGGCTGTGTTCACAGCTAAAGACGTTCCAGGAAATAATAAAATTGGTCATTTAGAATTTATTTCCGATTGGGATGTAATGATTCCAGAAGGAGAAATAACACGGTACGTTGGGGATGCAGTGGCACTCGTTGTTTCAAAAAGAAAAGAAACCTTACCAGAGATAAAAAATTTAGTGGAAGTTGATTACGAAGAAATGATACCGCTTACTTCTTGTGAAGCTGCTTTAGCAGAAGGTGCACCAGCTATTCATGAAAAGGGCAATATCTTGTCTCATGAACACTTGGTACGTGGCAATGCAGAGGAAGTATTAGCAAATTCTGCGTTTATAGTGACAGAACATTATTCCGTACCAATTAACGAACATGCCTTTATGGAACCCGAGTGTGCGATTGCACAGCCTGAAGGTGAGGGCATTTTGCTCTTTAGTGCGGGTCAAAGTATCTATGATGAACAACGGGAAGTGGCTCGGATGTTAGGACTGGACAAGGAAAAAATTCATGTTCAATCAAAACTTGTTGGTGGTGGTTTTGGTGGAAAAGAAGACATGAGTGTTCAGCATCATGCATCCTTAGCCGCTTGGTTATTGAAGAAACCAGTAAAAGTACTGCTAAGCCGTGAAGAAAGTTTGATGGTTCATCCTAAACGCCATGGCATGGAAATGGACTTTACGACCGGCTGTGATGAAGAAGGCAATTTAACTGCAATGAAAGCAGTGATTTATGCGGATACTGGGGCCTATGCTTCTTTAGGAGGACCAGTATTGCAACGGGCTTGTACACATGCGGCAGGTCCCTACAAGTATCAAACGATTGATGTGGAAGGGTTTGCTGTATATACTAATAATCCGCCAGCAGGTGCATTTCGTGGATTTGGTGTTTGCCAAACGGCTTTTGCAATTGAAAGTAATTTAAACTTGTTAGCAGAAAAAGTCGGACTATCACCATGGGAAATACGCTTTAAAAATGCCGTCGCCCCAGGAGATACTTTACCGAATGGACAATTGGTCTCGAAAAATGCGGCGTTAAAAGAAGCCTTGTTAGCAGTTAAAGACGTCTATGAACAAGCGGAAGTTGCTGGAATTTCTAGTTTCTTTAAAAATAGTGGCGTGGGTGTGGGGCTACCTGATACAGGGCGTTGTATTATTTCTGTTGAAGAAGGAAAAATACATGTCCGCACAAGTGCTGCTTGTATCGGTCAAGGGATGGCAACCGTTACGACGCAAATTGCCTGTGAAACATTAAATTTACCACCAGAAATGATTGTTGCGGAAGCACCTGATACGAGAAGAACGCCGAATTCAGGAACGACAACGGCTTCGAGGCAGTCACTCTTCACAGGAGAAGCAACTAGAAGAGCGGCAATGCAATTACGGTATGAGCTTGATATGGGACGTGCTTTAAGTGATTTGGAAGGCGAAGAATTTTATGGGGAATATTCAGCGAAAACGGATCCATTAATTAATGATAAAAAAAGTCCAGTTAGTCATGCTGGTTATGGTTATGCTGCTGAAGTAGCTATTCTAGATGACAAAGGAAAAGTAGCTAAATTTGTGGCTGCGTATGATATGGGGCAAGTGGTGAATCCACGAGCTGCTGAAGGTCAAATTGAAGGTGGGATTGCGATGGGCATGGGGTATGCTTTAACTGAAAAATTTGCCTTAGAAGAAGGCTATGTTAAAGCAAAATATGCAACGCTAGGATTAGTGAACGCCACTCAAGTACCACCAATCGAAACAATTTTGGTTCATGCTGACAATCTTCACGAAGGTTTAGCCTATGGAATTAAAGGCGTAGGTGAGTTAGCAACGATCCCTACCGCACCAGCTTTAGCAGGCGCATATTTTGCCTTGGATGGTCAGCTACGACCAAGTCTGCCTTTAGAAAATACCCCTTATCAAAAGAAAAAAAGATAAAAGGAGACAACTCATGTCACTCGTTAGTGTCATTATTCTAGCATCGGGCAATTCACAACGGATGGGCCAAAATAAATTGTTCTTAAAATATCAAGGAAAAACATTTTTAGAGCACACGTTAACCTTAGTGAATCAATTAGACGTATTAGAACGGATTTTAGTTGTTTCGCCTGAGAATCAGCCAGCGTTTCCTTTACCTAAGAACATTCAGGTGATTCTCAATCATCAATGGCAAGAAGGGCAAAGTAGCAGTATTCGTTTAGGAACCGAACAAGCTCGGGGAGCTGGCTATTTATACTTACCTAGTGATCAACCATTGTTAACACCTAAAATGCTACAACCCGTGTTAGATAAATGTCAGAGAAATAAAATTGTAGTGCCATTACAAAAAGATGGCTGTCCTAGTAGTCCAGTATTATTCGGTAATCAATTTCGACAAGAACTATTAACATTGACTGGTGAAAAAGGCGGACGCATGATTTATGAACGCTTTCCAGAAGCAGTTCAGATGCTGAGAATAGCGACTCCTGGCCGTTTGAAAGATATCGATACGCCAGAAGAGTACAGAAAATTAATTCAAGAAACCAATAGTTAGAGAGGAAAATCGTATGAAGGATTTGGTTTATTTAAATTATGCAGCGACTTCCTATAAAAAATTTCCAGCAACCATTGAGGCTTTGACTGCCTATTTAGCAGAAAATCAGTTCATGAATTACGGAAGAAATGCCCCTTTGCTGAGAGAGGGGCTTCCTCTTTTAGAGACACGTCAATTGTTAGCAGACTTTTTTCAGGCACCCAGTGCGGCTCAGATTACGTTTACGAATAACGCAACAACTTCCTTAAATCTTGCATTAGCGGGGATTTTACAACCTGGCGATCATGTGATTACGACCATGTTAGAACATCATGCAGTAGCTAGACCGCTTCACTTACTTGAGAAAGAACGAGGCATTTCAGTGACGTATGTTGCTTGTCAAAAAACGGGTCTGTTAGATGTAGAAGATATTCAGCGAGCCTGGCGAACGAATACAAAAGCCTTGGTGATGACACACGCATCCAATGTCTTAGGCACCATTTTACCCATTGAAGAATGTTTTCAATGGGCCAAACAGAAAGGATTATTAACCGTTTTGGATGCAGCTCAAACGGCGGGATTTTTACCAATAAAAATGACCCAGATGGCCATTGATGTGTTAGCCTTTACTGGACATAAAAGCTTATATGGATTAGCAGGTATTGGTGGGTTAGCTTTTAGTGAGCGAGGGGCTGAAGCGGTCAAACCACTGATAACGGGCGGCACTGGTAGCCATTCTAATTCCTTTGATCAACCCTCTTTTTTACCAGATAAATTTGAAGCTGGTACGTTAAACAGTTTAGGTATTCTAAGCTTAAATAGTTCTGTTAAAGAGTTGAATAAAATTGGTTTAGCAGCGATTCAAAAGCACGAACGAACCTTAATGCAGAATTTTTTAAATGGTTTATCAGGGTTACCTGTCACAATTTTAGGAACCAAGGACGTGGCACAAACTGTCCCTGTTGTTTCTATCACACTGTGGAATCAGGAAGAAACAGTGGTGGCACAGCAACTAGCAGAACAACATGGCATTATGACGCGCGCAGGTTTGCATTGTGCACCATTAGCCCATGAAACAGCTGGGACTTTAGCAACTGGCACCTTACGTTTTAGCTTTGGTTGGCAGACAACGCCTGAAGAAATTACTTGGACAATTCACGCTTTACAAGAACTACTAATTTGAGAAGGAGCGGACAGCATGGATTTTTTATCACAATGTACATCAGGTGGCTGCGGGGCAAAAATTGAATCCCGTGTACTGAACCAATTGTTGCAACACTTACCCGAAACACCGGCAAATGAGCGGCTACTCGTCGGATTTGAACATGCCGACGACGCCGCGGTTTACCAAATAACGCCTGAAAAAGCTTTGATTTCAACGGTTGATTTTTTTTCACCAATGGTCAATGATCCGTTATCATTTGGAAAAATTGCGGTCGCTAATGCTTTAAGTGATGTCTATGCCATGGGCGGTACAGTCCTTTATGCGCTAAATCTTGTTTGTTTTCCACAAAAGATGTCAAAAGAATGGTTGGAACAAATGCTCTTGGGTGGCAGTTTAAAATTAAAGGAAGCGGGTGCTTTACTGGCGGGAGGCCATTCGATTTATGACCATGAACCTAAGTATGGCTTAGCGGTAACTGGAGAAGTTCATCCAGAAAATTTGTGGCATAATAATACGCCACAGGTGGGGGATGTCTTGATTTTAACTAAAGCATTAGGTGTAGGAATTATTCAAGCGGCTGTTCGGGGGCAATTGGCGAAGCAGACGGAACAAAAAATCGCACAAGATTCGATGGAACGTTTAAATAAATATGCCGCTGCGAATGCTCGATCCTACGCAGTACATGCTTGTACTGATGTGACTGGGTTTGGTCTATTAATTCATGCAAAAGAAATGGCTGATAATCAGGTAACGTTACTGATTGATACAGAAGCGTTACCAACCATTACAGGAGCGTTGGCCTACGCCGGAGAATGTTTAGTCACTGCAGCTGGGCAAAGAAACCGACAAACAATCGGAACGACAATCGATTATTCAAAAATTTCTATGGAAATGCAAGAACTTTTGTTTGATCCACAAACATCTGGCGGACTGTTAATTAGTGTTGCTGCTGACGAAGCGGCAGCCTGTTTAGCAGCTATTCAAAAAGAGGACCCTGTTGCCAAAATTATTGGTGAGGTTCTGCCAAAAGAACAACAAGCAGTAGTACTTTTATAGAGAGAAGGGCCAAATATGAAATTAGTAGATGCATTGGGGAAACCTTGCCCAATACCTGTGATTGAAACGAAAAAAGCTTTGGCGGAGCTAGGTTTAGCTGGAGGCACTATCGAGGTTTTAGTCGATAACGAAGTAGCCATTGAAAATTTAAAAAAATTAGCTGCTAAAAAACAGGCCACTTTGACTGCGAAGCAGATAGAAGCCACGGTTTTCTCTGTCAAAATTACGGTACCTGAAGAAGCGACTCAACAAACAAGTCAGTCAGCAACAGATTTAGTAATTACGATTGGCTCCGATCAATTAGGTACTGGAGACGAGCAGCTAGGACGACTATTAATGAAAAGTTATCTTCAATCCTTATCAGAAGCAGAAACTGTTCCTACACAGCTATTATTCTTTAATCGAGGGGCGTTTTTAACGAATCAAGCAGCGAATACCTTAGCTGATTTGCAACAATTAGCGGAGAAGGGAACCACGATTCAAACGTGTGGGGCCTGTTTAGATTTTTATCATTTAACAGACACCTTAGCTATCGGCTCTATTACTAATATGTACGAAATTGTTGAAACAATGAATCAAGCGGCTAAAGTAATTACGCTTTAACAAAAAAAGAAGGTGAAAAGATGGAGTATTTGCTAACCTTTCCGAATACACATTATGCTGTTCAGGCGGAACAAGTACTATTGGCAAGAAAGGTGGCTGTTCGCGTCTTTACTTTGCCACCATCATTGACGGATGGCTGTGGGATCGGTTTACTCATTAATGAAGCGGAAATAACTCACAGTGTATGTTTTTTAGAAGAAGCAAAAGTACGCGTAGCCTCTATTTTTTCTGTGAAAAATGACCTTGGGGAAAGGAGGTACCAACTGTGGAGTCCTTAAAAAAGTGTTTTGATTTACAAGGAAAGGAGATTGTGTCGATTGTTGGTAGTGGTGGGAAAACAAGCTTAATGTGGGCGCTAGCAAAAACATATCGAAAGGAAGCTGTTCTGGTTAGTACAACTACAAAAATTGGGTTTCCCCAACGTCAATTGTATGATTATTTTTATACAAACCATTTTGAAAAAATAACGCCGAATATCTGCGGAATCACTTTAGCAGGAACCGCTATCAACAACCAAACAAAACTAACGATGCCTGCAATGACCTCGCTTCAAATATTGTTTCAGCACTTCACGAAAGTTTTTTTAGAAGCGGATGGATCCAAACAACGACCTTTGAAAGGCTGGTCCTCTTATGAACCCGTGATATTAAAAGAAACAACCACCACAATTGGTGTGCTTCCGATTTCTGTGATTGGTCAAAAGATAGATGAAACGACCATTCATCGGTTGCCGCTTTTTTTGGAATTAACCGATGCGCAACAACAAGAACCAATCACAGAAACATTGTTAGCTCAACTCATTGCTCATCCAAAAGGATTGTTTAAAGAGAGCCAAGGCAAACGAATTTTGTGTTTAAATCAAACCCATACGCGAAGAGAGTTCGTTCAAGCGATGAATGTCTGTCTTCAGTTACCCAAAAGCTGTTTTGAAAAATTAGACAAAATTATTGCTTGCAATATGGAATTAGAGAAAGGACTTATTTTATGGGAGAAATCAGTCAAAACATCCAAGAAAAATTAGTGATTGTTCGCGGAGGGGGCGATCTAGCGACAGGTGTTATCCAAAAATTATGGCACGTTGGCTTTAAAATACTAGTATTAGAAACAGAATGTCCTCTGGCCATTCGGCGGACTGTTTCAGTTTGTGATGCTATTTTCCAGAAAGAACAAAGAGTGGAAGATTTGGTTGCTGTTCGAATTACTTCATTAAAGGATTGCGCGAAATGTTGGCAGCAAAATAAGCTGCCTGTTTTTGTCGATCAAACAGCAAGTGCTATTCAACAATTGAAACCACTGATTGTTATCGATGCGATTTTGGCTAAGAAAAATTTAGGTACGCATCGAGGAATGGCACCGATTACGATTGCTTTAGGACCAGGCTTTTCAGCACCGCAAGATGTCGATGTTGTGATTGAGACAATGCGTGGACATAGGTTGGGACGTTTATACTTTGAAGGAACAGCTTTACCTAATACAGGTATTCCAGGTGAAATTGGCGGAAAAAGTGCGGAACGAGTTGTCCATGCCCCTGCTTCAGGACAAGTTATCCACCTTAAAAACATCGGGGATCTCGTGTTGAAAGGGGAAGCATTATTTTTAATCGATCAGGTTCCAGTTTATTCGCCTTTGACAGGGACTTTGAGAGGATTGATTTCAGAAAAGGTAATATGCTGTCAAGGGTTGAAGTGTGCAGATGTAGATCCTCGACCAGTTGAGAAAGTCGATTGCTTGACGATCTCCGACAAAGCTCGTGCATTAGGGGGAGCGGTTTTAGAAGCAATTTTTATGATTGGAAGAAGGAAAAATGTTTTATAAAAAAGAACCTAAATAATATTTTTTTTACCTTAAAAATATTGTTAAAACGGTTTGGAATGTGGTATAGTAAAGACGTAGTAAAAAATACTCTATCTCGAAAGGGGAAGAGTACATACTTAGTTAGATTAATTTGTGAATAAAATCATTTGTAAAAGTTATTTTTTTAGGAATTAATGTAAGGGGTTACAATTGCATTTGAATGCATTGAAATATTTAGGAAAAAAGAAAGGAAATGAATGAAGATGGCACTAGTAAAAATTGTTTATGCAAGTATGACTGGAAACACAGAAGAAATTTCCGAGATTTTGGAAGAACAGTTTCAAGAAGCTGGAGTTGAAGTAGAACGTGAAGAATGTTCAGAAGTTGATGTAGACTTCTTTGATGATGCAGATGCTTGTATTATCGCAACGTATACTTATGGTGATGGGGAACTGCCTTTTGAATTTGAAGATTTCTTTGATGAATTAACTGAAAAGGATTTAGCAGGTAAGCCATTTGGCGTTGTTGGTTCCGGTGATCGTGAATATGGTGAATTTTTCTGTAAATCAGCGCATGATTTTGTAGGAGCTTTTGAAAAAGCTGGTGCTAAAAAAGTAGCTGAAACAGTTGAAATTGAAAACAATGCAGAAGAAGAAGACATCGAAATGCTAAAAACATTTGTTAAAAGTGTTGCCACAACTTTATCTGATAGCGTTGCCTAAAGGTTTAAGAAAGTAGGAGTCAGAATGAAAAGGAATGATGAAGGTAGGTATTTCAATGTTTAATATTCTTCAGTCGACTCAATTATCTAGTAATACATTTGATTTTTGGCTGGAAGCGCCAAGAATAGCGACACATGCCCAGGCTGGACAGTTTGTTATTTTAAGAATTGACGAAAAAGGAGAGCGGATCCCTTTAACGATTGCGGAGACAAATCCACAAGCAGGCAGTATTCGAATTATTTTCCAAGTAATCGGTAAGACAACAGCTGCACTTTCCCAACTTAAAACTTCCGACTCTTTGTTAGATATCACTGGACCTTTAGGTATGCCCACAGAAGTGAAGCAATATGGAACGGTGATGGTTGTCGGTGGCGGGGTTGGCATCGCGGCTATTTATCCAATTATCAAGGCTTTAAAAGAAGCAGGCAACCGAGTGATTACGATTTTGGGGGCACGCACAGCTGAGTTAGTTCTGTTACAAGAAGAATGCCGTCGTTATTCGGATGAACTAATCATTACAACGGATGATGGTTCATTAGGTAAAAAGGGCTTAGTAACAGAAGCGATGGAAGAAGTTATTGCACGTGAATCTGTAGCGTGCAGTTGGGCGATTGGGCCCAGCATCATGATGAAATTTTGTACCTTGACAGCTGAAAAACATCAATTACCAATTTATGTTTCCTTGAATCCTATTATGATTGACGGAACAGGTATGTGTGGCGGTTGTCGGGTCACTGTTGATGGCACCATGAAATTTGCCTGTGTTGATGGACCTGAGTTTAAAGGCAATGAAGTAAATTGGGATGAATTCATTAATCGAATGAAGCAATATCAGGAAGAAGAAGCAGTTTGCTTTACAGATCGTTTGAAAGAGCAGGTGGAGAAAAATGGCTAGAAAAAGTCGTATAAAAACACCGATTGCGGAACAAGCACCTACTATCAGAAAGAATAATTTTGAAGAGGTTTGCTTAGGCTATACATTAGCAGAAGGGCAAGAAGAAGCGATTCGCTGTTTACAATGTAAAAATGCACCTTGTATTGCTAAATGCCCCGTGATGATTGATATTCCTGGATTTATTTTAGCTATTCGTGAAGGAAACATGGAACAAGCAGCCGATATTTTAAGTAAATATACGAATTTACCTGCTATTTGTGGACGCGTTTGTCCGCAAGAGAAACAATGTGAACAAGTTTGTAAATTAGGGAAAGCCAAAAACTTTGAACCAGTGGCAATTGGCAAATTAGAACGTTTAGTTGCCGATTGGGCATTAGAAAATCACAAGTTTCCTAAGAAAACAGCGGAACCAACAAAAGGGAAAATCGCAGTGGTCGGTTCTGGTCCTTCTGGGTTAACAGTTGCGGGGGATTTGGCAAAGCTCGGCTACGAAGTAATTATTTTTGAAGCGCTTCATGAAGCTGGTGGCGTATTAACCTATGGTATACCTGAATTTCGATTACCGAAAAAAATTGTTAAACAAGAAATTGCGAGTATTGAAGCCTTAGGTGTAACAATAGAAACCAATGTGGTAGTAGGTAAAACGATTACGATGGAAGAAATAATGTCAGAGTTTGATGCCTGTTATCTATCGGTTGGTGCAGGGGCACCAAACTTTATGGGAATCCCAGGAACTAGTTTAAATGGGGTTTATTCTTCTAGTGAATTTTTAACACGAATCAATTTAATGCATAGCTATGAGTTTCCAGAATATGATACACCGATTAAACGTGCTAAAAATGTTGTTGTGATTGGCGGCGGGAATGTTGCAATGGATGCCGCTCGTTCAGCCAAACGATTAGGCGCTGAAAATGTGAACATTGTGTATCGTCGTTCGTTAGAAGAATTACCAGCAAGAATTGAAGAATACCACCATTCCCTTGAAGAAGGAATTAACTATTATTGGTTAACGAATCCAATTGCTTATTTAGATGACCAACAAGGAAATCTAGCCGGTGTTGAATGTGTCAAAATGGTTTTAGGTGAACCAGATGCGTCTGGAAGACGACGGCCAGAACCGGTTCCAGACAGCACGTTTACCATTCCTGCTGATGCAGTAATCGAGGCAATTGGCCAAGGGGCAAATCGCGTCTTGTTATCAACATATCCAGAAATAGAACTAAACCAATGGGGTTACATTCAAGCTGATCCTAAAACAGGAGCAACATCAATACCTGGCGTTTTTGCTGGGGGCGATATAGTCACAGGTGCTGCCACCGTTATTTTAGCGATGGGCGCTGGGAAAATCGCAGCTAATGCAATTGATCAGTATGTCAAAACACAAAAAACAACAGTCACAAGCAATGTTTAGGAAAGATAAAAGGTGAAAAAATGAAAAAAACAATGGATGGAAACACCGCAGCGGCTTATATTTCATATGCGTTTACAGAAGTTGCCGCTATTTATCCTATCACACCAAGTTCAACAATGGCTGAGTTGGTAGATGAATGGGCGGAAAGTGGTTTAAAAAATATTTATGGTCAAAAAGTTCAAGTTATTGAAATGCAATCAGAAGCTGGGGCAGCGGGAGTAGTTCATGGTTCGTTAAAAACAGGTGCGTTAACCACTACTTATACTGCTTCACAAGGTTTACTGTTGATGATTCCCAACATGTATAAAATCGCAGGAGAATTGCTGCCTTCTGTGTTCCACGTGGCGGCTCGGGCAGTAACGACAAGTGCGTTGAGTATTTTTGGTGATCATGGCGATGTGATGGCTACCCGCCAAACAGGTTTTTGTATGTTAGCAGAATCGAGTGTTCAAGAAGTGATGGATTTGTCGGCAGTTGCTCATTTAGCTAGCTTAGAAGGTAGTTTACCTTTTGTAAACTTTTTTGATGGTTTTAGAACGAGCCATGAACTACAAAAAATCGAAGTGATTGATTATGATGACCTGAAAGAAATGGTGAATCAGGAAGCTGTAACTCGTTTTAGAATGGGAGGCATGAATCCTAATCATCCCACTGTTTCAGGGACCGCTCAAAATCCTGACATTCATTTTCAACAAAGAGAAACAGTCAATAAAAATTACGAAGAAATGCCAAAAATTGTTCAAAAATACATGAAAAAAATTAACAATCTTCGTGGAACAACGTATGATTTAACCGATTATTACGGGGTTGAAGATGCAACAGAAGTCATTATTTCAATGGGGTCGGCTTCGCCAGTAATCAAACAAACAGTCGACTATCTCAATCAACAAGGACGCAAAGTTGGTTTTATCAATATTCATTTATATCGTCCATTTCCTACCGAAAACCTTCTTGAAAAATTACCAGCTACAGTAGAAAAGGTTGCGGTTTTAGATCGAACAAAAGAATCAGGAGCCGAAGGAGAACCGTTATTGTTAGATGTTCAAAGCGCTCTTTATCAACATGAAAATCGCCCAATTGTGATTGGTGGACGTTATGGGTTAGGTTCTAAAGACGTAGCGCCTAATCAAATTAAAGCGATCTATGATCATTTGTTATTGCCATTTAAAGAATTAAAACAACGCTTTACGGTAGGGATCGTTGATGATGTAACCTATCAATCATTGCCAGAAGAACCTACTTTAGATTTAACGCCAGATACTACCTTCCAAGCAAAATTTTGGGGCTTTGGTTCTGACGGAACTGTGGGAGCAAACAAGCAAGCGATTAAAATTATCGGAGATCATACCGACCTTTATGCACAAGCTTACTTTAGTTATGATTCTAAAAAATCAGGCGGTTTAACCGTTTCGCATCTGCGTTTTGGTAAAGAGCCAATTACTTCCACGTATTTAATTGAACAAGCAGATTTCATCGCTTGTCATAATGCTTCCTATTTGCATAAATACGACCTGTTAAAAGGTTTAAAAGATGGCGGAACGTTTTTACTGAATACTATTTGGGATCAAGAAAAGGTTCATCGTTTATTACCGGCTAAGTTAAAAAAATATATTGGGGAGCACCAAATCAAATTTTATATTATCAATGCGGTTGAGTTAGCTCGCAAAGTAGGCTTAGGTCGTCGGATCAATACAGTGATGTCTACTGCCTTTTTTGAAGTAACAGATATTTTAACGAAAGAGCAATATTTACCGTTACTTAAAGAAGAAGTGAAAAAGACTTATGGAAAAAAATCAATGGAAATTGTTGAAAAAAATTACCAAGCGATTGATGCTACCTTTGAATCGCTGCAAGAAATTGTAGTTCCAGAAGATTGGGCAACCATTGTTTTAGAGCCAGAAAATAAAGAGTCGGAAGCTCCAGCTTTTGTGACAAATATTTTAGAACCGATCAATCGTCAAGAAGGGGATCAGCTGACCGTTTCAGATTTGATTGAAAACGGAATGAAGGGCGGTGCCATTCCAATGGGCACTGCGGCTTATGAAAAACGTGGCATTGCGTTAGAAGTGCCTGAGTGGCAAATGGATAAGTGTACGATGTGTAATGAATGTGCCTTTGTTTGTCCACATGCGGCTATTCGACCATTTTTAGCGGATGAAGAAGAACTGAAAGAAGCACCTGCAGGTTTTGCCATGCGCGAAATGCGTGGCACTGATGGATTGATGTATCGTATCCAAGTTTCTTTAGAAGACTGTACAGGTTGTGGTCTTTGTGTTCAGGCTTGCCCTGTGAAAGACAAGGCGATTTTAATGAAACCTTATGAAACTCAGAAAGAGCAAGCAATGAATTGGGCCTTTGCGATGACTCTTAAACAAAAAGCCAACCCAGTCAAAAAACTTTCTGTTAAAGGTTCCCAATTTAATCAGCCATTGATGGAATTTTCAGGTGCTTGTGAAGGCTGTGGCGAAACACCTTATATTAAGTTGTTGACGCAACTATTTGGTGATCGAATGATGATTGCTAACGCAACAGGCTGTTCATCAATTTGGGGTGGTTCGTCACCGGTGACGCCTTATACAACGAACGAATGTGGCCAAGGACCAGCTTGGAGTAATTCGCTGTTTGAAGATAATGCGGAATATGGTTATGGTATGTATATTGCCAATCGAACGAAACGGCAACATTTAGCTAGTCTGGTTGAAGAAAGTCTTGCTAAAAACGTCGGATCAGATTCACTTCAAGCCTTGTTAAATGATTGGTTGGAACACATGGCTGAAGGGGAAGGAACACAACAGCGAGCAACCAAACTAGCGGCGGCATTAAGTGAAGAAGCCGATGAAGATCCACTTTTAACAAAAATTTACGAACAAAAAGATTTACTAGTGAAAACGAGTCAATGGATTGTCGGCGGCGATGGTTGGGCCTATGATATCGGGTTTAGCGGCATTGATCATGTTCTTGCCAGTGGGGAAGATGTTAATATTTTTGTTATGGATAACGAAGTATATGCCAATACAGGCGGACAAACATCTAAAGCTACACCAGCTTCAGCCATTGCCAAATTCTCAGCGGGTGGGAAACATACCTCTAAAAAAGATTTAGGGATGATGGCAATCACTTATGGGAATGTCTATGTTGCACAAGTGGCTTTAGGCGCAAACTCAATGCAAACGATTAAAGCAATTGACGAAGCGGAGCGGTACCCAGGCCCATCAATTATCATTGGTTATACCCCATGTATTAATCACGGGGTCAAAGGTGGAATGGTTCGGACGTTAGATCAAGCCAAAGAAGCCGTTGAATCTGGCTATTGGCCACTTTATCGCTATAATCCAGAGTTAGTTAAGAAAGGCAAAGATCCGATGGTCATTGACTACAAGAAAACAGATTTTGACAAAATGCGTGATTTCCTTGAAAAACAAACACGTTACTCTGCGTTGCATACAATTAAACAGAATCAAGAAGTAGTCGAACATTTACTTGATAAAACTAAAGAAGATGCAATTGAACGCTCTGAAAGTTATAACAAACTAGTCACACACATGAAAAAATAAAAAAACAAAGCCTCTTACTTGAGAGGCTTTGTTTTTTTTATCCAATAATAATTTTTTCTGAAGGGTATTCGTAGCCTAAGTCACGTGTTTCTTTTGGTACAAAAATCATTAAGGTATAAAGCATACCAATACGTCCAATAAACATTAATAAGGCAATCATTAATTTACCTACTGTTGTTAAATCGTCTGTAATGCCTAAAGAAAGACCGGTTGTCCCAAAGGCAGAAGCGACTTCCACAATGATTGAAATCAAGGGCAGATTTTCAGTGGCTGACAAAAAGACGACAGCGAAAAAGCACATAATCAAAGATAACATGAAGACGACAATCGATTTTTTGACATCATCGTCATCTATTTTACGGCTAAAGACGCTAATATCATCTTCACTTTTTAAAAAGGCTAACAAATACAAACCAATAATCGCAACAGTCGTTGTTCGAACACCACCACCAACAGAGCTAGGACTACAACCAATAAACATTAACACAGAAAAAATAATCAATGTTGTGATTTGGAAGTCCCCTAAATCATTAATTTGGAGGCCAGCGTTTCGTGTAGTCATCGAATAAAACATCGAACTTACCCAACGGCCACTTTCATTCATTGTCAAAAATAGGTGATCTTTTTCTAATAAGTAAATCAAAATAGTCCCACCAATGAACAGAACAATAAACGCTAGCAAAGCAATTTTACTAAACAATGAAAAGCGGAAAGGCAAGCCTCGTTTCTTCTTGCGAAAGTTCTTTTTCTTAAAATGTAACCACTCATGAATTTCCAGTAAAACGGGAAATCCAATTCCGCCGATAAAAATTAAGAACATAATTGCCAGTAAAAAGAGATAATCATGAGCAAAAGGGATAATTGAATCACCTGAAATATCAAAGCCTGAATTAGTCACTGCAGAAATAGCTTGATAAAAGCCATAAAATATCGCATCTCGCCAGTTCGTATAATAACCACTTATATAAAAATAAAGCGAAAAGAGCGAGCCGAAGATTACTTGGAACCAAATTAAAATCAAAAAAGTGGTGCGGATCAGTCGAACAATTCCGCTCAGTCGCGGCTGATTCATGTCAGTCATAATTAACTGACGTTGCTTTAATGTGATTCGCCGTTTTGATAAAATAAAAAAGACCGTTGAAATCATCATAATCCCTAAGCCACCAACTTGGAAAAGAACCTCCAATAAGACAATCCCACGATCATTAAAAACCGAATTAATATCGACTGTGGTGAGTCCAGTAACACTGACTGTACTGATTGCTAAGAAAAATAAATCAATAAAAGGAACATGCGAGTCAGGTTCTCTGAAAATAGGGAGGCAAAACAATAAATAAGAAATAACCGTCATTAATATGTAGTAAGCGACGATGATTTGAATAGATGAAAAATTTTTGCGAATAAATCGATCGCTTTTTCGCTGTGCCAGCCACAGCAAACGTGTATGGTTCACTAGATAACCTCCCAATTCTAATTAAACTAAGTATACCAAAACTTTTCGCCTCAAACGAATAATTCTGCCAGAAAATCCTTGAAATGACAAATAAAAATAAGAAATTCGTTAGAAATAATTGGAAAACATCCACAAACAAGCGAGAACATGATATTTTATGAAAGAATAGAAAAATAGGTTGTTCCCCAAACAACTTATTGCTAATTGGTCAGTTTGTCTAACGATACAACTTTAAAAAGTAGTGGTAGCTTTTTTATTTCGGTTGATATGTGAATGTGTTCACTTTATGTAACAAACTGTTATTTTTATTCAAATGAAAAATAAGAAATTGTGTTGGTAGAAATCAATAGTTTATAAGGTGGGAAAACAATGAAAAAAGTGTTAATGGGAGTTCTTTCCCTAGGGTTATTATTAGGTGCAGCAACAGGTTGTACAAGCGATCAAGAAAAAGCTGCTGGTAAAACAAAAGCATCTTCTGAAAAAACAGAAGCAACATCTGGTGCCTCTGCTAATGGTTATACAGATCCAAGTGAACTAAAAGACAGTTATGATGTTGTTATTGTTGGTTCAGGTGGTGCGGGGATGACCGCTGCATTACAAGCCAAAGAAGCTGGCATGAATCCAGTTATTTTAGAAAAAATGCCTGTTGCAGGTGGGAATACAATTAAATCTTCTTCAGGAATGAATGCTTCACAAACAAAATTCCAAGAAAAAGAAGGCATTAAAGATAGCAACGATAAATTCTTTGAAGAAACACTAAAAGGCGGTAAAGGAACCAACGATCAAGAATTACTACGTTATTTTGTTGATCATTCAGCTGAAGCAATTGATTGGTTAGATACAAAAGGAATTACATTGAGCAATTTAACGATTACAGGTGGAATGAGCGAAAAACGCACACACCGACCTGCTGACGGATCAGCAATTGGGGGCTATCTAGTTGACGGTTTAGTACGTAACGTTCGCGAAGAAAAAATTCCATTGTTTGTTGATGCTGACGTGACAGACTTAGTTGAAGAAAACGGTCAAATTGATGGCGTAAAAGTGAAAATGAAAGATGATAAAGAAAAAACAGTTAAAGCAAAAGCAGTCGTTGTCACAACAGGTGGTTTCGGTGCCAACGAAAAATTAATTACACAATACAAACCAGAATTGAAAAACTATGTTACAACGAACCAAGAAGGAACAACAGGTGACGGTATCCAAATGATTCAAAAAGTTGGCGGTGCGTTAGTAGATATGAAAGAAATTCAAATTCACCCAACTGTTCAACAAAGCGATGCTTTCTTAATTGGTGAAGCAGTTCGTGGAGAAGGCGCAATCTTGGCTTCTCAAAAAGGAGAACGTTTTGTTAATGAGTTAGATACACGCGACAAAGTTTCCGCAGCAATCAATGCCTTACCAGAAAAATCAGCTTATTTAGTCTTTGACCAAGGCGTTCGCGACCGTGCAAAAGCCATTGATTTCTATGATCAAAAAGGTTTCGTGGAAAAAGGTGAAACGATTGAAGAATTAGCTGAAAAAATTGGCATGCCTGCCGATACATTGAAAGCAACGATTGATACTTGGAACCAAGATGTTAATGCCAAAGATGACAAACAATTTGGCCGGACAACTGGCATGGAAGCTGACTTAAGCACAGCCCCTTACTACGCAATTAAAATTGCACCAGGGATTCACCACACAATGGGTGGCGTGAAAATCAACACGAAAACAGAAGTTTTACGTGAAGATGGCACACCAATTAAAGGTCTATATGCTGCTGGTGAATTAACAGGTGGCTTACATGGTCAAAACCGTATCGGAGGCAATGCCATCGCCGATATTATCATTTATGGTCGTCAAGCAGGTACGCAATCAGCAGAATTTGCCTCTGCTCAAAAATAACTAGCATTAAAAAGTCTGAAATTGTAGTCAAATAACTACAATTTCGGGCTTTTTTATTGCATACTAGCAGGATCATTAGTTGTAGTATAAACAGCTCTGCTAAAATGACTTTGGCGTAGATTCTGTTTTTTTCAGAAAAATGCACGACCATTTTAGCTAAAAATACTGCTTTTTTGCTGAAAATATAGTAAAATACGTAAGGAACTAACGGAAAGGTGTAGTGAACATGGCTCAATTATTTTTCAAGTATGGCGCAATGAATAGTGGTAAAACCATTGAAATCTTAAAAGTAGCACACAATTACGAAGAACAAGACAAACCAGTTGTTTTGATGACCAGTGGACTAGATACACGTGATGGTGTCGGGAAAGTATCCAGTCGCATCGGATTACGCAGAGATGCTATTCCAATTTTTGAAGAAACCAATGTCTTTGACTTGATTAATGATTTGTCTTACAAACCTTTTTGCGTATTAGTCGATGAATGTCAATTTTTAAACAAGCATCATGTCATTGAATTTGCACGAATTGTTGACGAATTAGATATTCCAGTAATGGCATTTGGGCTAAAGAATGATTTTAGAAATGAATTATTTGAAGGCTCAAAGTATTTACTTTTATATGCAGACAAATTAGAAGAATTAAAAACGATTTGCTGGTTCTGTCATAAAAAAGCAACTATGAACTTGCACTATATTGATGGCAAACCCGTTTATGAAGGGGATCAAGTCCAAATTGGTGGGAATGAAGCCTACTATCCTGTTTGTCGCAAACATTATTTTCATCCAAAAACAGTGAATGAAGAACAGTAAGGAGAGACACTATGTACGATCAATTACAATCTATTGAAGATCGCTATGAGGAATTGGGCGAATTATTAAGTGACCCAGCAGTCATTAGCGATACAAAACGTTTCATGGAATTATCGAAGGAAGAAGCTAATACACGTGAGACGGTTGAGGTTTATCGCCGATATAAACAAGTTGTTGAAGGGATTAGCGATGCCGAAGAACTTTTAAGTGAAAACTTAGATGCGGAAATGGCCGAAATGGCGAAAGAAGAACTTTCTGATTTGAAAAAAGAAAAAGAAGTGTTAGAAGACCGCATTAAAATTTTATTATTACCAAAAGACCCAAATGATGATAAAAATATCATCATGGAAATCCGTGGTGCAGCCGGTGGCGATGAAGCCGCACTTTTTGCTGGCGACTTATTTAATATGTACCAAAAATATGCAGAAGCACAAGGGTGGAAAGCGGAAGTTTTAGAAGCGAACGTCACTGGAATCGGTGGATATAAAGAAGTAATTATGATGATTTCAGGAGATAACGTCTTTTCAAAATTAAAATATGAAAGTGGCGCTCACCGCGTGCAACGAGTTCCTTCAACAGAATCACAAGGACGGATTCATACATCGACAGCAACCGTTGTAGTTATGCCGGAAGCGGAAGAAGTCGAAATCGAATTAGCTGATAAAGATATCCGTGTCGATATTTATCATGCAAGTGGCGCTGGTGGACAGCACGTCAATAAAACCGCTTCGGCTGTTCGATTAACCCATTTACCAACAGGAATCGTAGTCGCAATGCAAGATGAACGTTCACAGCTAAAAAACCGTGAAAAAGCAATGAAAGTTTTGCGTGCTCGTGTGTATGACCAAATTCAACAAGAAGCACAAAGTGAATATGATGCTAACCGTAAATCGGCGGTGGGGACTGGAGATCGTTCAGAACGAATCAGAACGTATAACTTCCCACAAAATCGAGTAACGGATCATCGTATTGGTTTAACCATCCAAAAACTAGACCAGATTCTTGCTGGCAAATTAGATGAAATCATTGATGCATTAGTCTTATATGATCAAACATCGAAATTAGAAGAGATGTAAAATGGCTAAACGTTACTTTGAAGTCCTTAACTGGGCTTCTTCTTTTTTAGAGGCGCAAGGCAAAGAAGGCTATGCTATTCACTATGTTTTTTTAGAACGTAAAGGTTGGGATAAAACGCAGTGGCTCCTGCATATGCAAGAAGAAATGCCCAAAGAAGAAGAGGAACAATTAAAAACGGATTTAGCCCAATTATTGACAGATTACCCAGCACAATATTTACTAGGACAAGCTGAATTTTATGGACATTCCTTTATTGTTAATGAACATACTTTGATTCCTAGGCCAGAAACAGAAGAATTAGTCGAGCGTTGCTTAAAAGCCAATCCAGATACTCCTTTGACGGTCGTGGATGTCGGAACAGGGACAGGTGCCATTGCGATTAGCTTGAAACTGGCACGGCCCAACTGGCGAGTTATTGCCATTGATCTTTCAGAGAAAGCGTTGACTGTCGCTAAACAAAACGCGCAAGCATTAGGTGCTGGCATCGAATTTTATCATGGGAATGGCTTACAGCCAGTTGCTTCTGAAAAAATTGATCTGCTTATTTCTAATCCGCCCTATATTAGTGAACAAGAATGGCATTTAATGGATGCAAGTGTCCGAACGTATGAACCTAAAACCGCTTTATTCGCTGAAAATAACGGTTTGGCTTTATACCAACAATTAATTCATGAAAGTCAAACGATGCTTAAAGCAGACGGTAAAATTTATTTTGAAATAGGGTTTCAACAAGGCGCAGCCCTCCAAGAATTATTGAGCGCCGCCTATCCACAAAAAACAATTAAAATTGAAAAAGATTTATCTGGCAACGATCGCCTCGCGATAGCCGAGTAACTAAGGTTCTTCGTCGCCACTTTTCTAGAAGGAGCGATTTGCAATGGAAACAAAAAAATTAACCAAACAAGAAATAGCCCAAGCAGCAGCAGCCATTCAAGCAGGCGAGCTAGTGGCTTTTCCAACAGAAACTGTTTATGGCTTAGGTGCCGATGCCTTAAATGAAGCGGCAGTAAAAAAAGTTTACCAAGTAAAAGGCCGCCCCAGTGATAATCCATTGATTGTTCATGTGAACAACGTTGAAATGGTCAAAAAATACGTAGCGACCTTACCAGAAGTCGCTACAAAATTGGTGTCTGCCTTTTGGCCGGGACCATTAACTTTAATTTTTAATGTGCCTAGCGATACATTTTCTAAAACAGTAACAGGTGGTTTAGAGACAGTCGCTTTTCGTATGCCAGATAACCAAGCGACCTTAGCTTTGATTGAACAAGCCAATGTTCCATTGGTCGGACCAAGTGCGAACACTTCTGGCAAGCCTAGTCCAACATCTGCAGAGCATGTTTATCATGATTTGCAGGGGAAAATTGCTGCCATATTAGATGATGGCCCAACGCAGATTGGGGTGGAGTCAACGGTCTTAGATTTAACGGCGGAAGATGGTGTGCCAGTTATTTTACGACCAGGAGCAATTACCAAAGAGCAGTTGGAAAGCATTATTCCCCAAGTGAAAATCGATACACATTTAATTAGCGAAAATGCAGCACCCAAAGCGCCAGGGATGAAATACAAACACTATTCTCCTGATGCGGAAGTTTGGATTATAAGCGGTCAAACAGCAGAATGGCAAGCGGCGATTCAGCAAGCAAAAGAACAACAGGAAAAAATCGGCTTATTTTTAAGTGATGAACAGGCAGCACAACTAGATACAGAAAATGCGTTTGTTTATTCTTATGGTGCAGAAACGGTTGAAAATGCCACAAAAGAACTATTTGCAGGGTTAAGAGCGTTAGATGAGCAAGGAGCTACCACGATTTTTGCGCAAGGATTTGCAGAAACTGGTTTAGGCACTGCTTACATGAATCGCTTGAAAAAATCAGCTAATCAAAAATTTTTTGAAAAATAAGAGGTATTTGTAACGAAGCTGACACAGAAGTATGATACAATCAGACAAAAGAAAACAAAATGGAGTGTTGTTTGAATGGATTACAAAACGTATGACCCAGATTTATGGAATGCAATTGCAAGAGAAGAAGAGCGCCAAGAAAATAACTTGGAACTAATCGCATCTGAGAATGTCGTGTCAAAAGCAGTTATGGCTGCCCAAGGAAGTATTTTAACGAATAAATACGCAGAAGGTTACCCTGGCAAACGGTACTATGGTGGTTGTGAATTTATCGATATCGTAGAAAATTTAGCTATCGATCGTGCCAAAGAATTATTTGGTGCAAAATTTGCGAATGTACAAGCCCATTCAGGTTCTCAAGCCAATACAGCGGCATACCTTTCATTGGTTGAACCAGGTGATACCATTTTGGGGATGGATTTATCAGCTGGTGGTCACTTAACACATGGTTCGCCCGTTAACTTTAGTGGCAAAACCTATAATTTTGTCAGTTATGGAGTGGATCCTTCAACAGAAGTAATCGATTACGATGTTGTGCGAATTTTAGCAAGAGAACATCGTCCAAAATTAATTGTTGCTGGCGCAAGTGCGTATTCACGAACGATTGACTTCAAACGTTTCCGTGAAATCGCTGATGAAGTAGATGCCAAGTTAATGGTTGATATGGCGCATATTGCAGGCTTGGTAGCTTCAGGGTTGCACCCAAATCCAGTTCCGTATGCTGATATCGTAACAAGTACGACCCATAAAACATTGCGTGGTCCTCGTGGCGGTTTAATTTTGACAAATAGCGAAGAATTGGCGAAAAAAGTAAATAGTAGTATTTTCCCAGGCATTCAAGGTGGTCCATTGGAACATGTGATTGCCGGAAAAGCCGCAGCTTTTAAAGAAGCTTTGGATCCAAGTTTTGCTGAATATAGTCAGCAAGTGATTGCAAATGCACAAGCGATGACGAAAGTTTTCAATCAAGCGCCAGAAGCTCGTTTAATTAGTGGGGCAACAGACAACCACTTATTACTGATCGAAGTGACAGGTTTTGGTTTAAATGGAAAAGAAGCAGAAGCTATTTTAGATAGTGTAAATATTACTGTCAATAAAAATTCAATTCCGTTTGAACAATTAAGTCCATTTAAAACAAGTGGTATCCGTATTGGAACGCCTGCGATTACTTCACGTGGTTTTAAAGAAGAAGATGCGGTAGAAGTTGCTAAATTAATCGTTCAAGTTTTAAAAGATCCAGAAAATACAGCAGTTCATGATGAAGTCAAAGCAGCTGTAGCAGCGCTAACTAAAAAATATCCATTATATAACTAACATCAGGGATAGCTGAAGCGCGATTCTCTGTACAAATAAGAGTCGGAGCTTAGGATTTAAGGAATTCAACTTGTGTCCTAGGCTCTTTTGTTTTACAATAAGAAAGAATAAAATAATGAAGGAGAATAGATATGGGAAAATTTCAAGTAATTGATCATCCGCTAATTCAACACAAACTAACAATGATTCGCGAAAAGAACTGTGGGACAAAGGTTTTCCGCGAAGTTGTCAACGAAATTGCTATGTTAATGGCTTATGAAGTATCACGGGATATGCCTTTAGAGGATGTTGTCATCGAAACACCGATGGGTAAATCAACACAAAAAACACTTTCAGGGAAAAAAGTAGCAATCATTCCTATTTTACGTGCCGGAATTGGCATGGTTGATGGGATTTTAGAATTAATTCCAGCAGCGAAAGTTGGACACGTTGGACTTTACCGTGATGAAGAAACATTGCAACCACATGAATACTTCGTGAAATTACCTGAAGACATTGCAAGTCGTCAATTATTTGTTGTTGACCCAATGCTAGCAACAGGTGGTTCCGCAATTATGGCCATCGATTCCTTAAAAGAACGTGGTGCTAGCAACATTAAATTTGTATGTCTAGTGGCCGTTCCAGAAGGTGTGAAAGCTTTACAAGAAGCGCACCCAGATGTAGATATTTATACAGCAGCTTTAGATGAGCGCTTAAACGAAGACGGCTATATCGTTCCTGGTTTAGGGGATGCTGGTGACCGTTTATTCGGAACAAAATAATAACAAAAAACCGTTAGATAACCGATTATGGTTACTAACGGTTTTCTTTTGCTTAAAGAACTTTTCTAGGGGTATAATAAAAAATAAAAAAACAAAGGAGTAGCTATGAAAAAGAATAAAAAAGTCTTACACGCTATCGCTGTGATTGCTAGTGTGATGTCAGTTTTGATGTATGTTTCATATATTCCACAAATTTATGGAAATTTACATGGGGAAAAAGGCAATCCGACGCAACCATTAGTGGCAATGATTAATTGTATTTTTTGGACGATTCATGGGTTATATGGAGACGATGGAGAAACACGAGATAAGTCCATTATTTTTGCTAATGTTCCCGGAATTATTTTTGGGTTTTTTGCGTTTATTACAGCATTATAGTTTCCGACGAATTGGAAAGTATTCCAATTCTGTACATAAAAAAGAGCGGGGGAAATTTCCCACGCTTGAAGAATTAAATCTTTTTCAATTGTTTGTAATTAATAACAATCACACCATTGCTGTGCACCATTAAGTGATTGTTTTTTTGCGTTTCGTCAATTTCGACGACAGCGGCATTTTTTAATTGTTTCGTAACAACGCCTGTTTGTGGCTGTCCGTGAACAAGAAAAGTAACATGGGTGTCAACGGCGAAATCCTTACCAGCATCCGATGGAACAACAGGAGTAACCATACCATTAAAATTTGACATACAAAAAACCATCCTTTCTTGATATCTCTATTATACCACATTTTCAGAAAAAAGTTTGTAAAGTCGCTATTTGGCTTATTTTAAAGAGATTTTGCATAAATAAATAACAAACAGACTTTACAAATAAAGTAGAAAGTCCTATAATAGATTTGTTTCAGGCCAGCTTAGCTCAGTTGGTAGAGCAACGCACTCGTAACGCGTAGGTCACAGGTTCGATCCCTGCAGCTGGCATCTAAAAAAACAGACAGGCACTACCATCTGGTAGTGCCTGTCTGTTTTTTTAGATAAAATTTTGGATTAGTGCAAATGAAGCAATGCCTACCAGTACAATAAGCAATAAGTTTTTAGTAAGTATTGCGGCTAAAATGGTAGGAAATGAAGCGAATAAATAAGGAAGATTGAGGCTTGGTAAATGCCCAATTCTTTGTTCAAATAAGCTACTAAACCATAAGGCTGACATAATCACAATGGGAACAAAACTTAGATATTCTAATAATTTCTGTGGCAGACTGATTTTTTTTAAAAGTAAAAATGGCAGTATTCTTGAAAGCCAGGTTGCAACGGTACAGCCTAAAATTGTTAAAAAGAGATACTCAGAAGAAGGCATGTTTTATCATCACTCCTATTCCACACCCGATTAACGTGACAACTAAGACAATTAAATTACTGGGAATAAAAATTAGACCAATAGACATCAAACCAAAAGTAATCAGGACCATGATGAGTTGTAAAGCGATTTTCATGGAACGATCACTAATTATCTGCAGATAGAGTAAACCAATGAACATAGCCACGACCGCAAACTCAAGACCTAATGCTTGAGGGTTTGCAATAAAGCGCCCTAGATAGGCACCGATGATCGTCGAAAAAACCCAAGTCGCATAGGAAATCAAATTGGCAGCATTAAACCACTCAAAACTTAAACGTCCTTTGGTGTGGTTTAATTTATTCATTCCTAGTGCAAAACTTTCATCCGTCAGTAAGGTTCCCAACCAGAGATTTTTACCGAGAGATTCGGCTTTAAAGTAAGGCGCAATGGTCATTCCCATAAGAATCATACGCGCATTTACTAAGAAAGTCGCTAACACAATGGATAAAATAGGGCTGCCACCAGTCAACATACTAACTGTTACAAACTGAGCAGATCCTGCAAAAATAAAAAACGACATCGCACTAACAATAAGAGGGGAAAAACCTGCTGCTTGTCCTACGATACCAAAAGCAATGCCAATACCAATATAGCCAAAAACCGTTGGCAAGGCTTCACGAATGCCAGTGCGTGCATCTAATTGGTGGTTCATTCTCTTTTTTTCCTTCTTTCTGTATAAAATTTAAACACGTGTGTATGAAAATCTAGACCTTCGATAATAAGACACAACGAGCGAATGAGCGTTTTCATTATTAACCACTCCTTTTGAACAACTAAGATATATATTGTATAATACAATAAAGAATACTTTTGTTCAATATATTAAACTTTTGGATAATAAAAAGAAACAGAAGGAGCAACTATTTTGGAGATTAATACAATTATTGGCAATAATTTAAAAAAAATTAGACAAGAAAAAAAACTTACGTTAGATGAACTAGCTGGGATAACCGGAGTGAGTAAAGGGATGCTTTCGCAGATTGAAAAAGGAACCACCAATCCTACCATAAATACAATTTGGAAAATAAGTAATGGACTCAATGTTCCATATACGTATTTATTAGAAGATGACTATGTTAAAGAAAATCCCGTGGTTAAAAAAACTGAGACGGTAACACAACATTCTGAAGATCACTCCTATCGAGTCTTTAATTACTACTCGGACAACCAGGAAAGAAACTTTGAACTCTTTCAGTTTGAATTAGATCCAGGGAAAAAGTATCAAGCTGTTGGGCATTCAAAACGTTCGACAGAATATGTCATGGTTATTCAAGGAGCATTAGCTCTTGAAGTGGGCGGTCAGAGATACCTTCTTCCAAAAGACGCCGCTATGTATTTTGATGCTAATCAAGTACACACGTATATAAATGATGGAACAGAGAAAGTCCAAGCTGTCGTCATTAACTATTATACGTAACAGTGGAAAATAAATATTAGGAAATTGCTACATCTGTTATTTTATGGACAAAAAAAGTAAACAATGCTACCCTAAAAATAATAGAAAATGAAAGATAAAAGAAGAGGTCAAAATGAATAAAAAAATTGAAAGTCTTGGTAATACAGCATTAAGTTTACTAAGTAATACGATTATTGTTGTGCCTTATTTACTTTACATTCAATTGAGTGATGGACACAACCTTTTAACAATTTTACCATTTGTCTTATTTTATACATTGCGTATGACAGGCATTTTTCTGGTTCGAGGAATTAATTTGTCTTTAACTAGTCTAGGTCTACTAAAGATTTCTCTATTGTTAGGCTTGGCAGGCTCCTTAATTGGGATCGCCGGCGCTTTTTCTTTCCCGCTTTATAGTATTTCAGGAATGTTGTTAGGACTTAGTGGGGCATTGTTGCCACCAAGTAATCAATCAATTCGCTTTTTCTTAAAAGAAGAAGGTCAAAAAATCAGTCATAGCAATCTTTTAACGACAGTCTTATTGACCGCTGTTTTATTTGGCGCTTTATTTTTTAAAGCGACTGAGATTGGACTGGCGTTATTGGTGTACGCGCTCTATTTTCTGGTTGCTTTAGTAGCAATCAAGAGCTATCCTGTTTCATTAAACGAGCTAGAAGAAGAATCAGCAGAAGTTTCACGAAAAGAATTAATTCTGTTTGTTATCTTTTTTGTGTTATTACTTTTATTAAGAAGTGGTCGCTTATTAACGAATGCGGTGGAATTTGATTATGCGATTGTTGGCGCCTGCTGTTTCTTTGTGGTGGCTGTCCTTTTCGTTAGTCATTATGGCAAACGCGGTGCGTATAAAGTATCATTAGAAATGAATCTTGCGACCTTGCTTAACGGGATTGTCGGGAACTATTTATTTTTATTTGGTTCCATTTATGTTGCAGGGGTTTATGGCAGAGCTCATATGGGTATCTATCTCTATTTACCTTATGTTTTAGGGATGATTTTTGCAATGATTGTAGCTAGTAAAACGAAACAATGGTCAAACAACATACCAATGATTGGTCTGGCGGGAAGTTTGGGAATATTCCTTTTTACCTCGTGGACTATTTTAGGCCTGTTTCTCTTGAGTTTTTTCAAAAGCACATTGAATAGCTTTTTAGCTAGGCGATATTATCAAGAGACAGATTTGCCTAAAGATAGCCGCATCCTTATCAAATATACAACACAAACAAAAGGGAGTTTATTCCATCAATTTATTTTGATGGCGCTTATGTTAGTCACTGTAGTAGGCAAAGGTGGCACGACACAATTTTTATTAGAATTGACTGGCGGCAAAGGCATTTCAATGCAAACAAGTCAATTTTTAACTTTCATTAAAAATAGTAACTCGCTCTTAGTGTTATTGTTTATTGCAGTTTATTTCGTGGTCGTTTTTCGTCAAAAGAAACGATAATTTACAAATATTCATAAAAAAATACTTGGAAAAACAGTGATTGTGGCTGATTTTCCAAGTATTTTTTTATGAAAAGCTGTTTTTTTTTTTCGAAGATTCAAAAAAAATTAATCAATTGTTTCATTTTTAACAAGCTATTATTAGGTTATATGAATTTTATTGAAAGGGGATTAGTATGAAGAAAAAAACTTTTTCTTTTGTGATGTTGAGTATACTTCTCGCACAAAATTTCGGGTTTGCCGCAAATGCCTATGCTGTAACAACGACAGAAGCACAAACAGAGACCACTGATACAGCAAAAAAAGAGGCAGAGTTATCGAACTCAACACCATCTTTACCTTTAGCAACAACGAATACTTCAGAAATGAATCAACCAACTGCAACAACTGAATCGCAAACCACAGAGGCGAGCACAACAGCTTCCAGTGATGCTGCTACACCATCTGAACAACAAACAACGGAGGACAAGGACACCTCACTTAATGAAAAAGCCCTACCAGATGTTCAAGCGCCAATTACAGATGAACTACTTGACAGTATGAGTCTTGCGCCGATTGGTGGAACAGAATACAGCCAAACAGAGGTTCACCGCGAATTAAATACAACACCGGTAACCGCTACGTTCCAATTTGCTGTTGGAAACACAGGTTATGCACCTGGATCAGTTTATACAGTTCAATTACCAGAACATTTAGGTTATTCAACTGTTAGCGGAGATGTGACGGGCATTGGCGCAACTTGGGCAGTCGATGCGGCAACCAAAACATTAAGTATTACGTTTAATCAACGAGTTTCAGATACTTCCTTTAAAGTAGAACTAAAAAGTTATCTAACAACAGAGGCGGAACCATTAATCAAAATTGAAACTCCAGGAAAAAACAAAAAAACTTACTCGTTTGATTTATATGAACAAGTGGAACCAATTCAATATAACGAACGAACCAGAACGACAGGGTTAGATGGCGAAATTTTTTATAATTTAGACCGGACGTTAACTGGCAATCAAACATTAGAATTATTGACAACAGAGACGCCAGGCGCTGTCTTTGGAAAACAAGATAACTTGGAACCTCAAGTTTTCAGTTACGATGTCGACATTAATGGTCAAATTTTACCAGAAACGCAAACCCTGTTAACACCTGGCAAAGATTATACATTAAGCGATAATTCACTCGGGCGGATTGCTGTAACTGTTCCAAACATGAATCAACAAAAAGCCTATTCCTTATCGATTAATCGGACAATTTATTTAGAGAGTGCTTCGGACTATAACTACTTATATTCGCAGCAGTATCCAACCACAAAAATTGGTTCAATTTCTTTGAAAAGTACGACAGGAACTAAACAAACAACCGATTTTACTGCTAAGACGAGTCAAACAAGTAAAGTAATTGCTGATCGTGAAATGCGTAGTATGTCCTATATCAGTTTTCAAAGCAAAGGGAAATATTATGTAACAATTTATGGCACATTAACAGAAACAAAAGTGGGTCAACAAATCGTATTAGAGAGTACAAACGGTCAAGAAATTAAGAATCCTAAATTTACGGCGTATGGTCCTTTATATGAAAATGTAAAATTGGAAGACTATTTTGATATTAAAACTGAAGGTGGCAAGCTTACCTTAACGGCCACAAAAGATAGCTATTTAAGAATAAATATTTCTGATTTAACAATGGATTTTGACAAGAAGGACATTAATCTATCATTAAGTACACCTGTAATTGGTCCCAATAAAGCCATTCAATTAGTATCTGATCAATATATTGAACCAATTAGTGTTGTTAATCCTTTGAATGCTGAAACTGCTTGGGGTAATTATGATCAAAATGGTGCCTATTCATCAAGAACAACTGTCTCAGTTATGGGAAGCAAAGAGACACCGATTCAAAATTTAGAAATTAAAGTAAAGCATCCTAATTATCTTTCATTGCGAGCTACAAAAGAAATTTATTTTTATTACAAGTTAGGAACGGATTATACAGTAACGCCAACGTCAGATGGTTCAGTTATTAAGTTCACTACGCCAATAACCAACGAAATCCAAATTCCAATTGGTTTTAATTATGTGCCCGATAGTTTGCCAAAAGATAAAAGTATCCCAGTCGATACGATACCGATAACAATGAGTGCTGAAGGTTTAACTCCAGTTGATACGACAGTAACTACTAATAGTAAGCGTGGTTCTGAACGAACACTTCAAAGTAGTAAAAATCAATTCCTTGTCAATGCACGAAATGATTCTTTTGACTCACTAAGCGTCCGTACAAAAATTCCAGCTGGCGCCGATGTTCTTTTTGACATTTATGATGTTTCAAACGATCAGGTAGATTCAATTTATCCACAATACTGGGATCGTGGCTATTATTTTGATAAACCAATGTCACCAGACAGTCCTGGATACCCAACGATTACTTTTGACGAAAATACCAATAGTTACACGTTTGATTTTGGAAAAACCAACAAACGTTACATTATTGAGTATAAAAATGCCAATGGCTGGATCGACGTGCCAACTCTTTATATAACAGGGACAGCTAAAGAACCACAATCGAATAATAATGAAGGGTCTGCTTCGGTTTCTGTTCAAAATGAAGCGTTAGACATTTTGAGTGCAACACAAGCGGCGAATCCAACATTAAAAAATGTAACAAAAACAACAGTAACAACAAAAAATATTGATAATAAAACACATCGTGTGAAAAATCCAACGATTGAATTAACACCAAAAGGCACAACCAATGCTCAAATCGATTTGAATTCTATTACCGTGAAAGGCGTGCCAGAAGATGCTTATTCATTAGAGAAGACTACAAACGGTGCGAAAGTCATTTTTAAAGACTATACATTGACAGAAAACATTACGATTGAATACAATACTGTCTCTGCAAACGCTGGCCAAATCTATACAGAAACAACAATCGACTCTGAAACATTGAACCAGATGTCTGCTAGCAAGAAAAAAGTCGCCACTGCGCCAATCACATTGAAATTCTCAGAAGGTGATGCGGAAGGCATTGTTTATTTAGCAACTGCCACATTCTATACGCATAACATAGAGGATGAAAACCAAGCAATTGCGAAGGTTTCTTTTGAACTAATTGATAATGTCACGCATACAGCAACCGAATTTACAACAGATGAAAAAGGTCAATACTCCTTTGATGCCATCATGACAGGTGATTATACTTTGCGAGTAACGAATGTACCGCAGGAATATTCCGTGGATGAAGAGTATTTGACAGGAAAAGCTATTAAGCTGGTCAAAGGAGACAATCAACTAAAAATTCCATTAACGAAAACAATTGATCACAGTCGTTTACAAGTCAAAGATTCAACGATTTATGTCGGCGATTCATGGAAACCAGAAGAGAACTTTATCTCAGCAACAGATAAAACAGGTCAAGACGTTCCCTTCGAAAAAATCACTGTTTCAGGTCAAGTTGATAACACCAAAGCAGGCGTTTATCCAATCGTATACAGTTACGAAGGTAAAGAAGAAACAGCCCATGTGACCGTCAAACCCGACCAATCTAAGTTAGAGGTCAAAGATACAACAATTTATGTGGGTGATAAATGGGAAGCAGAAGATAACTTCGTTTCCGCGACAGACAAAACAGGTCAAGACGTTCCGTTTGAAAAAATTGATGTTCAGGGAACAGTGAATGTTGATAAAATAGGCGATTATGAAATTGTCTATAAAAATGGCACAAAAGAAGCGAAAGCAATCGTTCATGTCCGTGATGATAGTCGTTTACAAGTCAAGGATACAACGATTTATGTGGGCGATAAATGGAAACCAGAAGATAATTTCGTTTCGGCAACAGACAAAACAGGCCAAGACGTTCCCTTCGAAAAAATCACTGTTTCAGGTCAAGTTGATACTAGCAAAGCAGGCGTTTATCCAATCGTATACAGTTACGAAGGTAAAGAAGAAACAGCCCATGTGACCGTCAAACCCGACCAATCTAAGTTAGAGGTTAAAGATACAACGATTTATGTTGGTGATTCGTGGAAACCAGAAGATAATTTCGTTTCAGCGACAGATCGTGACGGTCATGCTATATCCTTTGATAAAGTTCAAGTGAAAGGGAAAGTTGATACAAAGAAAACAGGAGAGTACCAGATTTCCTATACCACTGAGCCAGTTAATGAAACCAAACCAGCTGTGCAGTCACGACTTTTCTCAATGTTTTCAAACGAGACACCTCGTCAATTGACGACAGTAGCAACTGTTCATGTGATTGATCGTAATCCTACACCACTACCAGATAAAAATGAGAACAACCAGACTAGTTCCTCAACGAATCAAACCACGATAAAACGTAGTCAGTATGTCACACATATTGTGAAACCTGACAAGCAAGGACGTTATCCAAAAACGGGAGAACAAACTAATGGTCTATATCGTGTGCTAGGACTTGTTGTGTTACTTATTGTGATTATTAGTGGTATAGTCATCAAGAAGAAACGAAAATAATTAAATGAGCGTGGGGCAAAAGTTTAAAGTAACTTTTGTTCCACGCTTAAAAGATGAATAAGTGCATGAATGAGGGTAGCTGTTTCCTTGGAAAATAGGAAGTTTTACAAGTGACTTTTATTTTAAGAACACCTATTAGCAGGTTTTTCTGTTAAGATAGTTATTTTTATGAAATAGTTTGGAGGAATAATAAACGAGATGAACCAGCGAACTATTTATTATGGTAGTATCGGCACAGCCTTATTTCTTTCTTCAGGAATGTTGATTGCTTCAGTGAATAGCTATGCAAACGAAGCGACAACACCAGGCAAATATACCGTGACTTATGAAGTGGATGGCAAAATTGAAACAGCAACCATTACGGTCAAAGAAAATCAAACGGAACTTAAATTAAAAGACACGTTTTTAGGAGTTAATCAAGCATGGTCACCCTTAGACAATGTCGTTTTTCTAAAAGATAAAGAGGGTCGCCCTTTAAATTTAGAAAATGTAATTATAGAAAATAATGTAAATCCTCAAAAAGTAGGCCTTTATTTTGTAACCTTCCGTTACGAGTCATACCTTTCTATTGCGAAGGTGTATGTCAACCCTACTAATTTTGCTGCAGAGGGGAATATGCTTGCAGAGCTTCCTTATAGTCAAGCAATGATTGGCCCAGAAAGACCAATTATTGCCTCGAGACAGGACAAGGAGCAACAAACAAAACAGGAGAAAAAGAAAAATAAAATTGAACAGGAACGAGTAAATAAAAAGGTGCTGTTAAATGATGAGTTGTTGAAAAAAATAGATACGATAGCCCCAGTGGAAATTACTGGAGGAGCGGCAAGTGGGTCCTCTCAATTTGGCACCACTTTAAGCTTCCTGTCAGGCTCACTTTTGTATGGAACAAGGAGAGTTTAAATGGAATTCTTGTTATTAGATGATCGGGAAAATTTAAAATTAGCGATTATTAGAAAGTTAGAGCAACAATATTCATTTTCTGAACGAAAAGATCGTTTATGTAAGCAATTAGCTATTTCTCCTTATTTGCTAGAACGGAACATAACAGAAATCAATGCAGATTTGCAACGCTTTGGTCTGATTAATGAGATGGAAATCAGTGAAAAAAATAATGAAATTTTGTTATCTCAAAGCCTTCGTATTTCTTCAAGTATTATTGAAGAATATTATTTAAAAGACTCGTTAGAATTTAATCTATTAAAAACGATTTTCTTTCATCAGTTTACCTCAATCAAAAAATACGGTGAAAAGCACGGGATGAGTCGAACGGTTGTGTACAAAATTGTTGACCATATCCGGAAAGAATTAGGTCAATACGGTATCAAGTTATCCAAAAATTTACAACTTAGCGGCAATGAAATGGCGATTAGACAATATTTTACTATGCTTTATTACCGAATTTACAAAGATTCTGAAGAAGTATATAATCAAACAGATCTTCGCGCAGTGAACCAATTATTGGCTCAATTGAAAGGCTCTTATGAAAATATCACTAATTTTCATTTATTTAAACATTATGTATTGGTGGCGTTAGAACGAACGCAAAGAAAAGCTAATTATTTTTTATCCCAAGAAGAAAATCCATTCGCTTTTGATGAAGAAAGTTCGATTTATCAAGAAATTCAATGTTGGATCAACGAAGTGATGAAGGCGACTCATGCAGAGAAAAACGCAGAAATTCAAGGAATTATCGGCAATTTATCGGTCTATCAAAGTGAACTTATTTCGGAACATTTGCTGAGTTCTCACAATGAGGCAATTACGGCTACGAAAACATTATTCTTTTCTTATATGCCGTTTACAATTTCGGACGAAGAATTTTATCAAGAAATTGTTCCGATTATTTATCAACATCGTTTTATTACGCCGTTTATCGATATCACCTTACGAATTATGGATTTAGAATTTTTTCAGGAACGCTACCCAATTGTTTTTGATAGCTGTCATCAGTTTTTATTTGCGTTGGACTGCTCGGCGTTTGAGTTTAGTAAGCTTTCTTTATTTTTTGATTTGCTATTAGTGTTATCCCGTCTTTATGACCAAAGGAATGAAAAAAGCACGATCAATCTTTATGTTAATTTTACGCAAGGAGAAAAATATACTCAGTTTATCAAAGAACAAATCAAAATATTCGAATCTTTCAGCATTCACTTTCATTCAGCGATTCGACCAGATACTGATTTAGTAGTTTCAGATTATTTACCAAAAACATTATTTTCAGTAAAATGTTTAATTTGGTTAGCGCCCCCGCGAGCCAGTGACTGGCAAAATTTTGGCAACGAAATTGTCCGAATTAATAAAGAGCTACAACAAACGAAACAAAGAAAAAGCGAATAAAAACAGTCGCAACGTGTTTTAGTTGCGACTGTTTTTTGTTACTGAATGATTATAGTAAACTTTCTCATTATCACTGATGTGAAAAATTTTAAATAAAAGCCAAATAGGATTGAAGAAAAAGAAAAAATTGCTAGTGAAGGACCAATTCTCTAAAGTTTTTCTCAAATATAGTAGAATTCCTTTCTTTTCTTCTGTGAGAAAGATATAATAAAAAACGTATGAACAAAGGAAAAGGGATGACGAATGAATAGAAAAGAGAAAACAAATTTAGATAGTCGAATTGATTACGGCGTGATATTACCAGTTTTTCTTTTATCACTAATTGGTATGCTATCGCTTTACGTAGCGCTTTACAATGATCCAAGCAAACCTAAAATTGGTAGCTTGTTAATGAAACAAGGACTGTGGTATTTAGTCGGAGGATTAAGTATTGTCATTATTATGCATTTTAGCTCAAAATTACTCTGGCGGTTAACGCCCGTTTTTTATGCACTTGGATTAGTATTAATGGGATTACTACTGAAATTCTATGACCCCGTGCTAGCAGAGCAAACAGGTTCTAAAAACTGGATTCGCTTTGGTGGCACCACATTCCAACCATCGGAATTGATGAAGATTGCGTTTATTTTGATGTTGGCCTATATAGTGACCATGCATAATGTTAAATATGTGGACCGAACACTCAAAAGCGACTTTTGGCTAATCGCTAAAATGCTATTAGTCGCGATTCCGGTAATTGTTTTAGTACTTTTACAAAAAGACTTCGGGACGATGTTAGTTTTCTTAGCCATTTTTGGGGGAGTTTTCTTAATGTCTGGCATTACTTGGAAAATTATTGTGCCAGTTTTTATTTTAGCTGCTCTAGTGGGGGCAGGAACTATTTACTTGATTACAACAGAAACAGGTAGAGATTTATTGTCTAAGTTAGGGGTCGAAGCCTATAAATTTGATCGGATTGATTTATGGCTAAATCCTTTCCATACAGATCCAGATCGCTCATTCCAACCAGCGCTAGCATTAACAGCAATTGGTTCTGGGGGCCTTTTCGGAAAAGGCTTTAACGTGAGTGATGTGTATGTCCCTGTTCGTGAGTCAGATATGATTTTTACAGTTGTTGGTGAAAACTTTGGCTTTATTGGTGGCTGTTTCATTATTTTGTTGTATTTTATTTTAATCTACCGCATGATTCGCGTTTGTTTTGATACAAATAATGAATTCTATGCCTACATTGCCACAGGAATTATCATGATGATTTTGTTCCATGTTTTTGAAAACATTGGAGCGAATATTGGTTTACTACCATTAACTGGGATTCCATTACCGTTTATTAGTCAAGGTGGTTCTTCCATTTTAGGTAACATGATTGGGGTGGGCTTAATTATGTCCATGCGTTACCAACAAGAAACGGTTCGTACCAGAAGTGGTCGTTAAAGAAAGAAGAAAGAAGGGGTAGAAATGTACACACTTTATGAATATCCTAAATGCTCAACTTGTAAAAAAGCGAAAGCGTGGTTAGACCAACAAGGCGTTAAATACCAAGCAATTGATATTAAAGCAACACCGCCTAGTAGTGAACAATTAGCAAAATGGATGAAAGAGACCGGCTTGCCTGTTCGTCGTTTTTTTAACACAAGCGGGGTTTTATATAGAGAACAAGGCTTAAAAGATCTGGTTGACAGTTTTTCTATTGAAGAAGCAAGTCAGCGTTTAGCTGCGGATGGCATGTTGATTAAGCGTCCAATTCTCTTAAAAGACAATACATTTCTAACGAATGGTTTTAAAGAAGCAGATTACGAAGGAGTGCTTGGAAAATGAGTGAAATGAAACAAATCGATCAATTATGGATTTTACCAACAGAAGCAGGTTATAAAATTGGTTTAACTGCCGAAGCCCAAGAGGATTTAGGGAAGATTACTTTTGCAACATTTCCAAAAGTCGGACAAACATTAGCTAAAGGTGATTCTTTAATTGAATTAGAAGCAGAAAAAGCAGTCAGTGAATTCAGTAGTCCATTATCTGGTAAGGTAGTTGCGATTAATGAAGCGGCTGATCAAGAGCCAAGTGCATTAGATGAAGAAAATGCCTGGATTGCTGTTTTAGCAGATGTTGAACCAACAGAATTTGAAAATCTTTAGTCTTACGTTGACAAGGTCAATGTTTATTGCTATAATTTTCTCAATCTAATCAAAAGAAAGCTTTGAAAAGAAGAGTACATGTTAAGGACGTTTGAAGAGAGCCCTGTTTGCTGAGAATGGGTAACAGATTTAAGATGGAAGATGGTCTTTGAGCAGAGTAAGTGAGCGAAGCAGTGAACTTACTACGGGGCGCCCGTTACAGCCAACGGTATGCGAAGAATCAAGTACCGTATGAGGTTATTATTGAGAAATAATAGCGAATTAAGGTGGTATCACGAAATGACAAACTTTCGTCCTTTTTGCTGTAATAGCAAAAGGATGGAAGTTTTTTTGTTTTTATTAAGCAAATTCGTTTCATAAAAAGTGCGAAACCTTCAAAATAAGAAAGTAGAACAGAAAGAAGAGGAGAACAAAATGGCATTAATTGAATTACGTCATGTAAAAAAAGAGTTTTCCGGTAAAGCGGGTAAAGTCACGGCTTTAAAAGATATTGATTTAACGGTTGAATCAGGAGATATTTATGGCATTATTGGCTATTCAGGTGCAGGAAAAAGTACGTTGGTTCGCCTATTGAATGGACTTGAAACACCTACAGAAGGTGAAGTAGAAATTCAAGGACAAGATATTGCATTGTTGCCAAATAAAGAACTACGAAACTTCCGTAAAAAAATTGGGATGATCTTTCAACATTTTAATTTATTATGGTCACGGACGGTCCTAGAAAATATCATGCTCCCATTGGAAATTGCTGGCGTTCCAAAACAAAATCGGAAAAGCCGCGCAGAAGAGTTAATCAAGTTGGTTGGTTTAGAAGGACGGGAAAATGCCTACCCAAGTCAACTCTCTGGTGGGCAAAAGCAACGAGTGGGGATTGCCCGTGCCTTAGCTAACAATCCTGATATTTTGCTTTGTGATGAAGCAACGAGTGCTTTGGATCCGCAGACAACCGATGAAGTGCTAGAATTACTACTAAAAATCAACCAAGAATTAAATTTAACGGTTGTATTAATTACCCATGAAATGCACGTGATTCGTAAAATTTGTAATCGCGTAGCCGTGATGGAATATGGTGAAATTGTTGAAGAAGGTAAAGTAATCGATATTTTCAAAAAGCCTCAAACAGAAATTGCGAAACGCTTTATCCAACAAGAAGCGGATAAAAACATTGAAGAAACGGAACTGGTTGTTGAAGAAATGTTGGAACAATATCCGAATGGAAAAATTGTTCGCCTACTTTTCCACGGCGAACAAGCGAAATTGCCAATTATCTCGCATATTGTCCAAGAATATCAAGTAGAAGTCAGTATTATTCAAGGGAACATTCAGCAAACAAAGCAGGGTGCAGTGGGTTCTCTTTATATTCAATTATTAGGCGAAGAGCAAAATATTCTAGCAGCCATTGAAGGATTACGTAAACTTCGTGTAGAAACAGAGGTGATTGGAAATGAATAATCGTGGCTTAGCAAGTTTCTTTGATTTTTCCCAAATTGATATAAGTAAACTACAAGAAAAAACGATTGAAACACTTTATATGACAGGGATTTCAATCATAGTGGTCGCCATTTTAGGGCTGATTTTAGGACTACTACTTTTTGAAACGTCAGGCAGAAAAGGGATTTTGAGCCGATTACTGTATTGGCTAGTGGCCATTTTTGTAAATATTTTCCGTTCGATTCCGTTTATTATCTTAATCGTTCTGTTAATTCCTTTTACAAAAATTATTTTAGGGAGTATGTCTGGTGTCAAAGGCTCCTTACCAGCATTGATTATTTCCGCAGCACCTTTTTATGCTCGCATGGTCGAAATTGCTTTTCGTGAAGTCGATAAAGGCGTGATTGAAGCAGCCAAAGCAATGGGGGCCAATCGTTTCCAAATAATTTGGAAAGTTTTATTACCAGAAAGTCTGCCAGCGCTTGTTTCTGGCTTAACCGTTACAACCATTTCTTTAGTGGGCTACACTGCAATGGCAGCTGCTATTGGAGCGGGCGGTTTAGGAAGTTTGGCGTATCAAGATGGCTTCCAACGTGGTCAAAATACAGTTACCTTAGTAGCAACGATTTGTATCTTAATTATTGTCTTTGCGATTCAATGGCTTGGGGATACAGTCGCTAAAAAAATAGATAAACGATAAATGGAGGGAATAAGATGAAAAAACGTACATTATGGTCAGTAATTACTGTAGCAGTAGCTGTCTTAGTTTTAGGGGCTTGCGGCAATAAAAAGAGTGATGACTCGGTCTTGAAAGTTGGAGCTTCACCAGTTCCACATGCAGAGATTTTAGAACATGTAAAACCTTTATTAGAAAAAGAAGGCGTAAAATTAGAAGTGACGACTTATACAGATTACGTGCTACCTAACAAGGCGTTGGAAAGTGGCGATATCGATGCCAACTATTTCCAACATGTGCCGTTCTTTAATGAAGCGGTTAAAGAAAATGATTATGACTTTGTGAATGCAGGTGCGATTCATTTAGAACCAGTTGGGCTTTACTCGAAAAAATACAAATCGTTACAAGAAATTCCTGATGGTTCAACGATTTACGTTAGCTCTTCCGTTTCAGATTGGCCACGTGTTTTAACGATTTTAGAAGATGCTGGTTTAATCACGCTGAAAGAAGGGGTAGACCGGACAACTGCTACTTTCGATGATATTGATAAAAATACTAAAAAGTTGAAATTCAATCATGAAAGTGATCCAGCAATCATGACCACTCTTTATGACAATGAAGAAGGGGCTGCGGTTTTAATTAACTCAAACTTTGCCGTGGATCAAGGATTAAATCCGAAAAAAGATGCGATTGCTTTAGAAAAAGAAAGTTCACCTTATGCCAATATTATTGCGGTTCGTAAAGAAGACGAAAACAACGAAAATGTAAAAAAATTAGTCAAAGTGTTACGTAGCAAAGAAGTCCAAGATTGGATTACGAAAAAATGGAACGGTGCCATTGTTCCAGTCAATGAATAAAAAGAAAAAGACAATAGAATAAAAACTTGAGGTCGGGACAGGCGTGTTAAGCTTCAAGAAATAAGAAGAAAGTTCTGAAAGATGCTTTTTGTCTCTCAAGGACGTTCAGCTTATTTCCGAAGAAGCTGCTCCTGTCCCGTTGTTTATTTAAAATTTTAGGGCTAGGCAGATACATCATGTTGATTTACCTGCCAAGTCTAAGTTTTTTTCTTTTAAAAAAGGACCATAAATGATAAAGTTACAAGGAATTTCTTAATTATCAGGAAAATTCAGGGACTATGCATAGGCATTTGCATTAGTTATTGTTATAATAATTAAGATAGATTTTTTGGAATGGAGGGAAAAAGATGTTACGTTTTTTTCCGCAAAAAAATAAATATGTAGAAGAAGCAAGCCAGTACGCCTTTGATAAAGAAGGCCAAATTCCGCAGCACATTGCCATTATTATGGACGGAAATGGCCGGTGGGCACAGAATCGAAGACTGCCGAGAATTGCTGGACATAAAGAAGGCATGGATACGGTTAAAAAAATAACGAAGCATGCTAGTCATTTAGGCGTTAAAGTTTTAACACTTTATGCATTTTCAACGGAAAATTGGAAGAGACCAACAGATGAAGTCAATTTCTTAATGCAATTGCCTGTTGATTTTTTTGATACATTCGTGCCTGAATTAATTAAGGAAAATGTTAAAGTCAATGTAATGGGCTACCAAGAGTTTCTACCAAGCCATACGCAAGATGCTGTTAAGCGGGCCATTGAGCAAACCAAGGACAATACGGGCATGGTTTTGAACTTTGCTTTAAATTATGGGGCGCGTGCGGAGCTACTAACTGCCATGAAACAGATTGCTGCAGAGGTTTCAGAAAAAACATATACGGCAGATGAGATTACAGAAGAAACGATCGCAGATCACTTAATGACTGGCTTTTTACCCACGGAACTTCGTGATCCAGAATTGTTGATTCGAACAAGTGGGGAAGAGAGAATTAGTAATTTCTTGCTATGGCAAATTGCTTATAGCGAGTTGTTTTTTACAAAAGCATTATGGCCTGATTTTTCAGGGGACACTTTAGAAACCGCGATTGCTTCTTTCCAAAATCGTAATCGTCGTTTTGGAGGTCTAAAAGAAACTACAGAAACAGAAGGGAGCGATCCGCAGTGAGACAACGTGTCATCACAGCTATCGTCGCATTAATCATCTTTATTCCAATTATCTGGTATGGTGGTTTTGCAATTGAGATTGCCGCTGTTGCTTTGGCAGTAGTCGGCGTGTACGAGTTATTCCGTATGAAAGGATTAACGTTATTAAGTTTTGAAGGTATTTTATCAGCATTAGGGGCCGTTTTTTTAGTTATCCCAACAATTAAATGGTTAAACTTTTTGCCGGAAATGCAAACAAATTTCATTTTATTTTATGTCACTGTAATGTTGTTGTTAGGTGCTTCGGTAATTTCTAAAAATACATATACAATTGAAGAAGCTGGCTTTCCAGTTATTGTCAGTTTATATGTAGGGATGGGGTTCCAGAACTTTATTAGTGCCCGTTCCGCAGGTTTTGAAGTCTTGTTATTTGCTTTATTCATTGTCTGGGCAACGGATATTGGTGCATATCTATTTGGACGCCGATTTGGTCGTCATAAATTGATGCCAGATGTTTCACCCAACAAGACAATAGAAGGTGCACTTGGTGGTATTTTATCAGCCGTCGTTGTAGCAGCGTTGTTTTTAGTTTTCACAGCTAATAAAGGGCTATTTCCTTATCCGATGCCGGTGATGCTTGTATTGACGGTTCTATTTTCTATAGTAGGTCAATTCGGTGATTTGGTTGAATCTTCTATCAAACGTCATTATGGCGTGAAAGACTCTGGTAACATCTTGCCAGGACATGGTGGTATTTTAGATCGTTTTGATAGTTTATTATTTGTTTTCCCAATTATGCACTTATGTGGATTATTTTAAATTGATTAACAAAATTTAAAAAAGTATCGTCAAATAAGCAAAAATCCAGAAGAGTCTCTCTTCTGGATTTTTGCTGTTTATTGAGATAATGCGTGAAACACTGACAGGGTATGTTTGAGATAAGTTTAATTTTAAACATGCGGTGGTTTTACTCTTTAATTGACAATAGCCTTCTCTTTAAAGAGAAGGCTATCTAACGAATCAATATTATTATTTTAAAGTTGGATCAGACTATTTCTAGTATTCAAGTATTTTTCATTTAAGCGATGTATTCCCTACCTCTAATACATCCTTGTGTCTCTCTAGACACGCCAGTTTTGAATAAAATCATCAAAACAATTGAATGGTTCGTTTAAAAATATTTTTCGTGTTCTAATTATTATAACATAAAACTCGTCAACTGACCACTAGCTGACGAGTTCATAATTTTTCCAGATAAATAGACAGCCGTTTTCCGCCGACTGTCTAAGATTAAGATAGATTTGTAAAGAAGTGAATAAATGCTTCCTACCCTCTCTTTATAACATGAGGAAAAGAAAACTGCAAAAGATAGCTGTGTTTTTTGAAAAAAAGATCAGCTGGTTTCCGCCAGCTGATCATCCGTTGAAAAGAGATATAAAGAAGTGAATAAAGCTTGCTTTACCTCTATTTTATACCATGTTTTGATTCAAATAACTATTCAGTATTAGTTATACTTAAATAATAAATATGTATACGGATGTATTATTTTGAGGTATAGTCATAGAGAAAAGAGGGAACGTTTATGAAAAAATTTTGTTTAAGTTATAGCTCTGGTAAAGATTGTTTATTGGCGATGGATCGATTGGTACAAGCAGGAAATCAGCCAGTTGCGTTAGTGACAACATTAAGTGATGAAATTAATCGTTCTTGGTTTCACGGGATACCAATCTCCGTCTTAGAATCAGCAGCCGAAGCGTTAGATTTACCACTTGTTATATCACATAACAACGAAACAAATTACACAGAAAAAGTGGTTGAGGCACTGCATGAAACTAAAAAATTGGGTGCAGAAACGGTTTGTTTTGGCGATATAGATATTGAACAAAATGGTGCTTGGGATCGCCAAGTTGCATTAAGTGCTGGGCTTGAGCCACAATTACCTCTTTGGCAGGAGAATCGCGAAGCACTTGTCAAAGAATTCTTGGCAAAAGGGTACACAGCAATTATCAAAACGGTCAGCAAAGAGGCAGGTATTCCAATAAAATTTTTAGGAGAACCGTTAAATGAAACATTTATCACGTACCTTAAAGAGCATCAATTAGATATTTGCGGAGAAAACGGGGAGTACCATACGTTGGTAATTGACGGCCCGCTATTTAAAAAGAGGCTCAATTATTATACTTCAGGAATTTATGAAAGTCCTTATGCTTATTCTTTGATTATTGATGCTTAAATGAAAGTAAAAGGACACAAGCTGCCACTTTTTCTAGCGATATGCTATAATTGACTTAAGAAAAGTAGAGAAAGTGAGTGGTTAATTATGGAAGAAACTGTCTTTTTTAATTTAGGAAATGCCCTTGCTTCAAAAAGAGATCAAAAAGAATTAATTAAAGAAGCCCAAATTGCGAAAGATACTCGAAAGATTCCAGGAAAACTGATTATCGTTGAAGATGAAGAAAATGGTACCCATATTTTATTTGAATTAGCTGATCAAACAGAACCGTCTGCTGAAACAAAAGAATTCAAAGTAAAAAAAGTGATTGATTAAAAAAAAGCAACGAATTTTTCTAAATTCGTTGCTTTTTTATATTTTTTTACACAAATGATACAAAAAGAATATCAAAATCAAATAAATGATTAGTATACTTGAAGAAACAAATAGGAAGCAAAGCAAACGTTTTGAGGTGTTCTTTCATGGAAAATCGAGGAATTTTATTTGATAAAGATGGTACGTGTATTCGTTTTGATACTCTTTGGCAAGCAGGTTTGAAAGCTTGTTTTGAAACACTAAGTATGTTAGTCCCTCATCATTCAGCAGAAATAAAAAAGACATTAGCTATTCAGAAGCAACGTTTTTTGCAAAAACATTTACTTGATGAAGTCCTTTATCAGGAACTTTATCAGGAATTGGCGCAATTTGAGGAATTAGTCGAACAGGGAATCAGCAGTCGATGGCTGGAGCAATTTTTTTATGATTATTTACGAAAAAATCTGAAAAAGATTGAACCAATTGGTGATTTAAAACAGTTATTTCTTGAGCTAAAACGGAAGAACTATAAAATTGGATTAGCAACTTCAGATACTTTGCCAGCGACTATGTTGATTATGGAATATCTTGGTTTAACAGAAATGTTTGATTTTATTGCGACAGGAGATCGTTACTTACCGAAACCAGATGCGGACATGCTCCAAGCCTTTTGTCAGTCATGTCAATTGAAGTCGACAGAAGTAATTATGGTGGGGGATTCGCTCGTGGATGTTTTCATGGGAACTTGTCATGGCAAAGCAGGAATTGGTGTTTTAACAGGCAACTGCCAGTCAACTGATTTTGAAAAGTTTGAAGTAGCCTATTTCCGTGATATCCATGAAATACCTTATCAAGAATTATGGGAAAATACCAAGAAGAAAAAAATCTATTATTTTTGATATAAGTATTGTGAAAAACGTTTCTTTTATTCGAGTATCTAAGCAAGCATACTAGTGTATTTCAATAAAATACCATGATGTTCATAGGTTTTATAATTTCAGCTCACAGATTTTTGTTCAATAAGAAAAAAATTACAACTAAAATAGAAAACGAGCGTGGGACAAAAACTGATAAACGGCGGGAACAGAAGCAACACTTTCGGAAATAATCCGAAAGTGACTTTCTCACACAAGTGTTCGGGATATCTTAATCCTTAACTACGTGGTTCTCGGAGTTAAGGATTAAGATATCCCGACTTCGTTGTTAATATTTTACAATGACAAGTTTTTCTTATTTTAATCCTGAACTTGATTTAGAAATTGCATTTCCATTAGAAAAAGAAACAGTAACAGTAGCACTTAAATCACCATCTAAGTTTTTCATCCAGATTAAAGTATCATTTTTTTCACCATTGATATTTGTAGAAGTAATCCCTGTTGGATCTCCTAAATCTTTTCTAGCTTGTTCTTCAGAATATGAACCATCAGTAGCAATGTTATTTACTTGGTCTGCAGTAACTTTATCATGTTTTGCAACCTTCAAGCCACTTACAGATTTGCTCGCTGCTTTGCCATCAGAGAATGAAACAGTAATAGATGCAAGAAGATCACCACCCTTGACATTTGTCCAAGATAGAGTAGTGGTAGAGATGCCTTGGATATCTGTTGTAGAAGAAGATGCTGGTTCACCTAAAATTGCTTTTACTTCATCTTCTGTAGAACCGCCTTCGCTGCTGTTCATAATATCACCGACATTAATTTTATCGTAAGTTGCTTTTAAATCAGAGTTATCTTTCGATTTATCTTCTGATTTCTTTTCAGAGCTTTCTTTTTTTGTATCATTTTTTGAACTATTCGTAGCTTTTGAAGAAGAGGCTTCTGTTTTCACTTCTTTGGTATCGTTGCTTGCTTTTTTATCCTCTTTGCCAAGACCACTACCAGCAATCCCCAGTACAATAACTACTACAACCCAAAACCAAATTTTCTTATAAAATGGTTTTTTTACTTTTCCTTCATTTGAATCATTTTTTTCATTTTCACTTTCCCTCCCATAGTTTAGTTAATGATTTGTAGCGCTTACTAAATAGTTGAAAACAATCCCCAATTAAATAACTTTGGACTACAAATCACTTAGTTTAAATGAAAATAAGTATACCGTCCTGTGTAAAAATAACACACCACAGTATACTTATTTTATCATTATTTCATAAAAATAACACCATTATTTTTATGAAATAATTAAAAAAGATAAAAAATCTAAAAACTTCGACCGCCGCCACCGAATGTGCCGCCGCCAGTTGAGTGGGTGGTGCTGCCACCACCGCCCATTCCGCCACTGCCGCCATTGTTTTTAGGAATACGACGCGTAGTGATGAAAGAGTTGGTTAACTGATCTGTGCGGGAGGTTAAGTTTAAAGTTGTTTTTTCCCTAAAAGGATATTGATAACTTGAAAATTTTAATTGATATTTAGAAATATTAATGCCTAAGAAGACCAAACTGAGTATCAGAGCAGCAGCAAAAGCAATTACCATTTCCAGCGGGGTAATGACTTTATAACGAGTGATTTTACCTGTTGCGCTGTCCACACGATAGTGCCCCCCAGGAACCCCTTTATTAACAAATGCTTGAGTTTCCTGAACAAAGGTTTGAGCAGCCGCGAAATAATTTCCTTGACTCATCCCATCCATTACTTTATCTAAGGTGTCATTAATTCGTGCATCCGTCATATAATCAATCATGTTTCCAGAAGTAGAGATGTAGACTTTCCGTAAGTCCATATCAATGAGAAAAAGAATCGCATTTTGGTCCTTGCCAACTTTATTTAAAAGATAATGATCTGCATATTCTTGTTCATCGCCATAGGTATTATTATTTGTGGTCACAATAAAGACAGAGGCTTTTGTTTTTTCTTCTAAAGGTTGTATCTCTTGCTTTAGTTGGTTGATTTGATCAGGTGTCAGTAATTGTGCGCCATCATCAATTGAATTTTCAGCCGCCGAAACGGGTAGGGCAAGGCCAAAGGTAAGAAGTATTAGGAAAAAAATAGGTAAAAGTCGTTTTTTCATAGGAAATAACCTCCTAATAAAAAGAGTGCTAAGAGTCCAGCGAAAATGCCTAACGTTGCTAGTCCTAAACGAGTGTAACTAATTGGAAGCACACCGCTTACTTTACCTGTTTGTCCATTCATGGCATAATAATAAACTTTTTTTGATTGTTCCTGACTGCGATAGGTGACTAACCAAATTGGCAAAAGCATATAGTGATTATTTTCTTGGTTTAGAGAAATATCCGTGCGAACATTTGTCAACGTAGTATAACCAGAAGCAGAGTCCCGTAACAATGATTCCGAATAATCTTGTAATTCTTGTTGGACGTGTTTTTTGATTGCTTCATATTCAATATCGCGTTTTTCTGCTTGAAAACCTGCTAGGTATTGGCTTTTGAAAGGCACCGCTTGATCAATTAAAAATGGTTGAACGCCTTCCACCATTTTTTGTTGGACGTTTTTTGACAAGGCATTTTTAACTAATTCTTTAAATGATAATTTTCCTGAACGTCCCACATTGAAACGTTTTGTTTCGGTGTATTCAATATCACCTACGCGCCAAATGCGAATACTTGTGCCAGTAGCTTGCAGTTGTCCATCGACTTCTGCATCAACGACCCAATAGGGGAAGTAAACCCCAGTTAATTTATCGATTTGATTTTTGCTGAAAAAATCTCGGGGAATGAACCATTTTTTCTTGGTCCAAGCGAGAAATTTTTCAATCGCTTCGTCTTTTTCAATTGTAAAGGGTAAGACGTTTTCTGGTAAAAATTCGCCACTTAATCGACCAGCCAAGACAACAGGATTATGGCAATAATAACAGTATGTGGCAGCCGTTGTTGCATCGGTGACAATTTGAGCGCCACAGCTTGGACAATTAAAAATTTCCATTGTGCCTGCATCTGCAGCTGCTTCATTCTCAGTGGTCTCTGTTTGTTGCGTAGCGGAGGATTCTTCTTCCGCCGTGAAAGTCAAATTTTCCTCGGCAGTCGTTGTTGAGGGATTCTCTAAATGCGCCTCATGTTGCTGTTGCTCATAACGAGTCACTTCTTCTTCCGTGTAAATATTTAAACAATATTCACAATGAAATTTTTGATCTTTGGGATTAAATAAGAGCGGGCCGCCACAGTTGGGGCATTTATGGGTAAATGTTGTTTCCATTGCAACCGTCCTTTCTAATAGAGTGAGTAAATAACAGGAATCTGATTCAAAGAAAAAGGGTAGACTTGTGCCTGACCCTTTTCTTTAATTGTTCACTACTTGCTTATAAAGGAACCCCTTGGAATGGTTTACCACAATGTGGACAGAACTTAGGAATACCATTACTTAAGTCAACAATTTCGCTACATTCACTACATTTCATTTCTAATTTTGGTTTCTCGTTTGTTGGTTTTGGTGTACCACAGTTTGAACAAAACTTCCCAGTGTTTTCAGTCCCACATTGTGGGCAAGTCCAAGTGTCTGTAGACCCTTGTGCGTTTTGCTGGTTTTGTTTTTCTTGCATTTGTTGTTGGTTTGTTTGAGACGCTTGCGCAAAGTAGTTGCCATTCGCATTCATGCCCATACCAACGCCCATAAAGCCGCTCATAGCGCCACCTTCATTTTTACCAGCAGCCTCCATACCACGAGCCAAGGAACCTTGAACATAGCCTTCGCGAACACCTGGATCGCTGAGCATAGCTCCTTCATTTCGCATGTTGATTAATTTTGTTGAATCATCTGTATAAGAAATGCTCGCAACTGCTACAGAAACAATTTCCATGCCGCGATTGGTGCGCCAATCCTCATCAAGCGCAGTTTGCATATATTTGCTTAATTCAACACTTTTTGAGGGAACATAAGAAATACGTTGCCCATCAGCAGACATTTGATTGATTGCTGCTTGCAATGCTGTAATGAACTCCGCCAAATATTGTTCATTAATATCATTAATATCTACTTGCGTTTGGTTTTTAGGAATCGCATTAGTATAAAATAGCAAAGGATCTGTAATTTTAATTGAGTAATTTCCGTGTGCACGTAAGAAAAGTTCGGCATTATAAAAATTATCAAAATAGTTTAATGGCGCAGGTGTTCCAAATTTAATGCCTTTAATTTCTTGCAAATTAATATAAAAAACTTGTTGTTTTTGTGGAGTTACGCCACCAAATTTGAAACGACTGAAGGTCTCTGCAATCGCATCTTTTAAAGAACCGTTAAACATTGAAGGCGCAGAATCATTTTTGACTGTATAATAGCCTTCTTCAGCAGTGTAATCGATGATTTTGCCACCATCGACAAGAAGCATCATCATGTTGGGATAGACATGTACAACAGAACCATCTGTTAAAACATCGTCCGTTCCTTTACGATTAGAACCACGTTTATCATCTTTACGTACAAAAACACCTTTTGTCATGACGGTTGTGTCCCCCATATTATCAGGTTCAATAACCTCTAGCCATTGATCGGCCAAGCCACCGCCAACTGAACTTGTTGCTGCTTTAATAAGTCCCATGTTCATTCCTCCTAATAAAAAACTAATTGTTAAAGCTAGTATACCACACAATGAATGCAGAGAAATCCAACGAAAGCCTGATGAAATGGAAAAAATTGATCAAACTTTATTAAGAAATTAAAAAAAGTATAGGTGAAACACAAGCATTTTAAAAAAAGTTACGTATAATAGAAGAAAAGACATATTATATAGTTAGGGGATTATTGAATGGAACGAAGCAATCGTAATAAAAAATCTTCAAAAAAACCACTTATTCTTGGTGTTTCTGCCTTGGTTCTAATCGCTGCTGCCGGTGGCGGGTATTATGCTTATAGTCAATGGCAAGCCAAACAAGAATTAGCCGAAGCGAAGAAAACAGCTACTACATTTTTAAACGTATTGTCAAAACAGGAATTTGATAAGTTACCGTCCGTTGTTCAAGAAGCTAGCTTAAAGAAAAATGGCTATGATACTAAATCTGTTGTTGAAAAATACCAAGCAATTTATTCAGGGATTCAAGCTGAAGGAGTCAAAGCTAGTGATGTTCAAGTCAAAAAAGCGAAAGACAATCAATACACATTTACCTATAAATTATCGATGAGTACCCCTTTAGGCGAAATGAAAGATTTGTCTTATCAATCAAGTATCGCCAAAAAAGGCGATACCTACCAAATCGCTTGGAAGCCGTCTTTAATTTTTCCAGATATGTCAGGAAATGATAAAATTTCGATTCAAGTAGATAATGCCAAACGTGGAGAAATTGTCGATCGTAATGGTAGTGGGCTAGCAATTAACAAAGTGTTTGACGAAGTGGGCGTAGTGCCTGGCAAACTCGGTTCTGGCGCAGAAAAAACAGCCAATATCAAAGCTTTTAGTGATAAGTTCGGCGTTTCTGTTGATGAAATCAATCAAAAGTTAAGCCAAGGATGGGTCCAAGCAGACTCCTTTGTACCAATCACAGTCGCTTCTGAACCAGTGACAGAATTACCAACAGGGGCTGCGACAAAAGATACAGAGTCACGTTATTATCCGCTGGGGGAAGCAGCTGCGCAATTAATCGGGTATACGGGCACCATTACTGCAGAAGATATTGAAAAAAATCCAGAGTTAAGTAGTACGGGCGTAATTGGTAAAACTGGCTTAGAACGAGCGTTTGATAAAGAATTAAGAGGGCAAGATGGTGGCTCACTAGTTATTTTAGATGACAAAGAGAATGTCAAAAAAGCTTTACAAACCAAAGAGAAAAAAGATGGTCAAACGATTAAATTAACGATTGACAGTGGCGTACAACAACAAGCTTTTGCTATATTTGACAAACGTCCTGGTAGTGCGGTCATTACCGATCCTCAAAAAGGCGATTTATTAGCAACGGTTAGTTCACCTTCGTATGATCCTAATAAAATGGCCAATGGTATTTCTCAAAAAGAATATGATGCTTACAATAACAACAAAGATTTACCATTCACAGCACGTTTTGCGACAGGCTATGCACCAGGCTCTACCTTTAAAACAATTACCGGTGCCATTGGTTTAGATGCAGGGACATTGAAGCCAGATGAAGAGCTAGAAATTAATGGCTTGAAATGGCAAAAAGATAAATCTTGGGGCGGCTATTTTGCAACACGTGTAAAAGAAGCAAGTCCAGTCAATCTGCGTACCGCTTTAGTTAATTCAGATAATATTTATTTTGCCCAACAAACATTACGGATGGGAGAAGACAAATTTAGAGCGGGTCTTAATAAATTCATTTTCGGTGAGGAACTAGATTTACCAATTGCCATGACGCCTGCTCAAATTTCAAATGAAGATAAATTTAATTCTGAAATTCTTTTGGCAGATACGGGCTACGGCCAAGGCCAATTGTTAATTTCGCCAATCCAGCAAGCTACCATGTATAGTGTTTTCCAAAATAATGGGACATTAGTCTATCCAAAATTAGTTTTAGACAAAGAAACGAAGAAAAAAGACAATGTAATCAGCGCCAACGCAGCGAATACAATTGCCACAGATCTTTTAGGTAGTGTGGAAGATCCTTCAGGTTATGTTTATAATATGTACAATCCGAACTTCTCATTGGCTGCCAAAACAGGAACAGCTGAAATAAAAGATAAACAAGATACAGATGGCAAAGAAAACAGTTTCCTTCTAACGTTAGATCGTAGTAACAATAAATTCTTAACAATGATTATGGTTGAAAATTCAGGAGAAAATGGTTCTGCAACAGATATCAGTAAACCATTAATTGATTACTTAGAAGCAACCATTAAATAAAAAGAGAAAATGAACGAAACGAGGTTTCTGTAAAAAGAAACCTCGTTTTCCCTTTTTAGAAAAAGGAAAGTGTGCTACAATGAAGCGACTAAATTGTAGAAGGAAAGGGATTCGTGTGCGAATTTTAGCAATAGATACATCTAACCAAACATTGAGTATTGCTGTGTGTGAAAATCAAAAAATTCTGGGAAGTTATACAGCAACGGTTAAAAGAAATCATAGCTTAACATTAATGCCGGCAATTGACTATTTGATGAGTCAATTGAACTTGGCGCCAACGGCAATTGATCGTTTTGTCGTAGCAGAAGGACCTGGATCATACACTGGTTTACGTTTAGGCGTGACGACTGCCAAAACATTGGCCTATACTTTAAAGAAAGAGCTAGTAGGCATTTCCAGTCTACAAACGTTAGCTGCCAATTGTGTTGGACAAACCGGTTTAGTTGTGCCTCTTTTTGATGCGCGTCGTAAAAACGTCTATGCTGGTGCTTATCGGTTTGTCAATGGCATGTGGCAAAATGAGTTACCGGACCAACATATTTCCCTGCGGGAGTTATTAGAACAACTAAAAAATGAACCAAATCTTTTTTTTGTTGGTGAAGATGTTGAAAAATTCACTGAAGAAATAGCTCAAATCATTCCTCATGGAGAAATTTGTGATGTCCCGCAATGGCAAATTCCTAATGCCGCAGTTTTGGCTGCGTTAGGTAGTGTGGCTGAACCTGTTGAAAATGTTCATGGGTTCTTACCTGCGTATTTGAAAAAAGTAGAAGCGGAAGAAAATTGGTTGAAGACACACACGCCTAATGGAGAAAGCTATGTGGAAAAACTTTAATTTTGTGACAAAATACTTTACAAAAAGAAGGCAACGGTATATAACTAAAACCATTGCAATGAACCAGCAAGAATTTCAATTGCGTGAAATTACCTACCAAGATATTAAGGATTTACTTGCAATTGAACGCGAAGTTTATGCTGGGGAACTTCCTTGGACGATGTCTGCTTTCATGGCAGAACTTGGCTCAAAAGCGCCGCATCTCTATTTGTTAGCGGCAATTAACGGAAAAACAGTTGGCTTTATTGGCTGTCGGATTCAAGGAACGGATGCACACATTACGAATGTCGCTGTTCACACAGCATACCAAGGCTTAGGTTTAGGTCGTTCTTTAATAGAAGAAACGCGAATTTTTGCCAAGAAAAATCGTTGTGAAACCTTATCGCTAGAAGTACGAATGAGTAATGTTAAAGCCCAACGTTTATATCGAAAAATTGGCTTTGCCTCACAAACGGTGAAAAAAGGCTATTATGACGAAAATAATGAAGACGCACTAGAAATGATAATTGATTTAAAAGAAGAGTGAAGAAAAAATGTTAGTAACAAAAAAAGAAATATCTATAGCAAATATTGGTGAAGAATTATGGCGTTTTAGTAATTCTTCTTATACAACTGGCTCCCCTTGGACAGAAACACAATTCGCGGAAGATTTTGCTCAGGAAAATAGCGAATATCTTTTTTTAGTTGAAAATGGCCAGTGGTTAGGTTATATTGCCTATCATTTTATTTTAGATGAAGCAGAAATTAGTCACGTTGTTGTGAATGGTCAGAAACAACACCAAGGAATTGGTTGTCAATTAATGAAAGCTTTTAAAGAATATGTTAAAAGTCGTGACATTACACAAATTTTCTTAGAGGTCAGAGAATCGAATACATTAGCTCAAAAACTTTATGAGAAAACAGGTTTTCGGAAAGTAGCTGTTCGAAAAAATTATTATAAAGAACCTCAAGAAAATGCCTTTGTAATGTGTGCGAAATTAAGGAAGGAAGCCCAATGACAATTTTTACAAAAGAACGTAAATTATTATTAGCTGTGGAAAGTAGCTGTGATGAAACAAGTGTGGCTGTCATTGAAGATGGCGACAAAATTCTTTCCAATATCGTAGCTTCGCAAATTAAGAGCCATCAACGTTTTGGTGGAGTCGTTCCGGAAGTTGCGAGCCGTCATCATGTTGAACAAGTGACGATCTGTATTGAAGAAGCATTAACAGAAGCAAAAGTCACACCAGAAGAGCTTAGTGGCGTTGCTGTGACCTATGGGCCTGGGTTAGTTGGTGCTTTATTAATAGGACTTTCTGCAGCAAAAGCATTTGCTTGGGCGCACCAATTACCACTTATTCCAGTCAATCATATGGCTGGGCACATTTATGCTGCCCGTTTTGTGGCACCGCTCGAATTTCCATTGATGGCCTTACTCGTTAGTGGAGGACATACGGAATTGGTCTACATGAAAGAAGATGGCTCTTTCGAAATTGTTGGTGAAACACGTGATGATGCAGCTGGTGAAGCGTATGATAAAGTCGGACGTGTGTTAGGGTTGCCTTATCCTAGTGGCAAAGAGATTGATGCTTTGGCCCATGAAGGCACAGATACCTATCAATTTCCACGGGCGATGCTAAAAGAGGATAACTATGACTTTAGCTTTAGTGGTTTGAAAAGTGCGTTTATTAACACGGTTCATAATGCAGAGCAACGTGGTGAAGTACTGTCTACAAAGGATTTAGCCGCAAGTTTTCAGGCGAGTGTGGTAGAAGTATTAGTGACTAAAACCATTCGTGCTTGTCAAGAATATCCTGTTAAACAATTGCTAATTGCTGGGGGCGTTGCTGCGAATCAAGGATTACGAGAAGCAATGAGACATGCAATCAGTGAACAATTACCAGAAGTGACATTACTTATTCCGCCATTAAAACTTTGTGGGGATAACGCGGCGATGATTGGCGCTGCCGCCTTTATCGAAGCTGAAAAGAATCACTTTGCTTCGTATAACTTAAATGCAGAACCTGGCGTTAGTTTTATGACAATTAGTGAAGAAGGCTAGCCAGCTAGACAAAAATTTGCTATAATGAAGCCAGTTTAACAATGACATTCGATGATAAAGAGAGTACTTATTTCAACGTCAGCTTAGCGATCTTGGGAAGGTGGGAGCCAAGAGTGATCGGAATGAGGAAGCGCACTTTTAGAATTCTGCTGAAAGCAGACGGCAATCACCGTTATCGATGAAGCAGGTCTATCCAAGTAGTATAGACAATTAGAGTGGTACCGCGGGTAAATTCTCGTCTCTGACAAAACAAATCATTTTGTTTTGTCAGAGACGTTTTTGTTTTTTTATACTTACAAATTAATCAGGAGGGTTCTTATGAACAACAAAGAAATCGTAGCAAAAGCGTTACATGATGTTTTAAATGAAGAATTAACGATGGATCAAATCGAACAATTATTGGAAAATCCTAAATCTGTTGATCATGGAGATGTTGCTTTTCCAGCCTTTTCATTAGCTAAAATTTATCGTAAAGCACCACAACAAATTGCAGCAGAATTAGCAGAAAAAATTGATGGCACAAATTTTGAAAAAATTGAAGTGGTAGGACCTTATTTAAACTTTTTCATGAATAAAGAAGCAGTCAGTCAAGCTGTCATTGGCGCAGTAGTCAAAGAAAAAAACAACTACGGAAACAGTACCTTTGGCAATAATGGCAATGTTCCTATTGATATGTCTTCACCAAACATTGCTAAACCAATTTCTATGGGGCACTTACGTTCTACGGTAATCGGGAATTCAATTGCCTTTATTTTAGAAAAAATTGGGTATCAGCCAATTCGGATTAACCACTTAGGTGACTGGGGTACACAGTTTGGTAAGTTAATTGTAGCTTATAAAAAATGGGGTTCTGAAGAAGCAGTCCGCCAACAACCAATTAATGAATTATTGCGCTTATATGTGCAATTTCATGAAGAAGCAGAAGAAAAACCAGAATTAGAAGACGAAGCACGTGCTTGGTTTAAAAAATTAGAAGAAGGAGACCAAGAAGCCAATGAATTATGGAAATGGTTCCGTAGCGAGTCTCTAAAAGAATTTGATAAAATCTATTCCATGTTAGAAGTTGAATTTGATTCTTATAATGGCGAAGCCTTTTATAATGATAAAATGGATGAAATTGTTACTTTATTAGAAGAAAAACATTTATTAACAGAAAATCAAGGTGCAGAAATTGTTGATTTGACAGAATATAATTTAAATCCAGCACTTATTCGTAAATCAGATGGTGCGACCTTATATATCACACGGGATTTAGCTGCTGCGCTTTACCGTAAACGGACGTATGATTTTGCCAAATCACTTTATGTAGTCGGCAACGAACAAAGCAATCACTTCAAACAATTAAAAGCAGTCTTGAAAGAACTAGGATTTGACTGGTCAGATGATATGGAACACATTCCGTTTGGTTTAATTACTCAAGGCGGTAAAAAATTATCCACACGTAAAGGGAAAATTGTTTTATTAGAAGAAGTATTGAATGAAGCTGTTACTTTAGCAGGAAATCAAATTAACGAGAAAAATCCAGACTTAGCAAATCGTGAAGAAGTGGCGAAACAAGTTGGTGTAGGTGCAGTTATTTTCCATGACCTTAAAAATGATCGTCTAAATAATTTCGATTTTGTATTAGATGAAGTTGTTCGTTTTGAAGGCGAAACTGGCCCATATGTTCAATATACACATGCTCGTGCGATGAGTATTTTACGTAAAGCAAACTTTACACCAGACGCTACACAACGTTATGCACTAAATGACAAGGATAGCTGGGAAGTCGTGAAGTTGTTACAAAAATTCCCTGAAACTGTGATGCAAGCTGCTGAAAAATATGAACCATCTGTTATTGCGAAACATAGCATTCATTTAGCACAAGCGTTCAATAAATATTATGCCCATGTTCGGATTTTGGATGAAGATGCTCAAAAAGAGGCACGCTTAGCGTTAGTTTATGCAGTAGCTACTGTTTTAAAAGAAGATTTACGTTTACTAGGATTACATGCACCAGAAGAAATGTAGAAGTTTTTGTGAAAATTTTACTGCGTTGAACGCTAAACTTATTAAGCAAATATTAAAGTTAAGTTACAGATTGAGAAATTCATAGTAATTAAATAGCTGGGGTGCTATACTCGAGTCAAGTTATAAAAGGATTAGAAAAGGTGGCACCCAATTATATGACAGAAAAATGGCGTGAAGACGAAGAATATCTTTCTTATGTAGAAGATTTATTAGCAACCGAAGAAGTCCAAAAATTAGCAGAATACACACAACATATGCATTCAACTCGTTTAGAACATTCAATTAGTGTTTCCTATCATAGCTATAAATTAGCAAAGCGTTGGAACGGCAATGCTCGTGCAACAGCTCGTGCTGGTTTATTGCATGATTTGTTTTACTATGATTGGCGCACAACAAAGTTTGACGAAGGCTCTCATGCCTATGTTCATCCACGAATTGCAGCCAAAAATGCTGAAAAAATTACAGAGTTGTCTGATTTAGAACGAGACATTATTATTAAACATATGTGGGGCGCAACTATTGCACCACCAAAATACAAAGAAAGTTACATTGTAACCTTTGTTGACAAATATTGTGCTGTCAAAGAAGCAGCGTTGCCGATGACGACAGCCATGAAAACCAAATGGCGTCAGTATTTTGGCCAACAGTCAATCTAAAAAAAGCTTATCCGGAAGGATAAGCTTTTTTTGTTTGACGTTGACTAAAAAGTCTAACATTCATCTATTTAAAATAAATATTAAAAGTAATTTTGTTCTGTTAATTTCTTTTGAGCATATCGATAGACTGCTTCTTGATTTTCAGTTGTCAATTGTTTGTAAACATTCATAATATTGGTCGGGACAACAAGTGGCGTTTCTTCCGTTTCAGGAATACCTAAGATTTCAAGAGGTGATACATCTAAAACTTTAGATAAGGCGACAATTTTATCCCTCCCCATATTTTCAATCATTCCAGTTTCCCATTTCCTGACGGTACTTTTTCCAACACCAACAAAATTTCCAACTTGTTCTAATGTAAGATTTTTCTCCATCCGTTTTTGCTTCAAAAAATTTTCTTTCAAAAAAACCACCTCCGTAAAAACATTCTAGCACAAAAAGTGTCGCAAAAGAAACATGTTTTTTTGAAAGTAGATATAACAAATATAACAAAAAAGTTATTTGATTTTAATGATATTGACGTTTTTTTCACAAAATGATATAATTTCTGTGTCTTATTAGACACGAAGAGTGGAAAAGGGGGAGAGTAAAATGGAATCAAATTTAATTCACTCAAAATTGAGAATGAAAGGAAAAAATGTTGAATGGTTGGCAAATGAAATGACTGCATACGGGCAGCCCGTATCCGCTTCAACGATTTACAAAAAATTAAAAGGAGAAGTTGTTTTCAAAGCAGCGGATATTAAATTGATTTCACAGTTGTTGGATTTGAAGAATGAAGAAATTATGACTATTTTTTTTAGTGAATTAGTGTCTAAAAAGACACATATTGATGTTGAAAGGATTGTGATGAATGAAAAAAATTATTAATAAGTTATTTTCGCTTTGTTTAATTATTTTTATTATTTTAGGATCTAATACAAGTATTATTTCTTATGCGATAGATAATGAAAGTGGACCGCAAATTCGGTCTGTATCTGTGGAGTATCCAGAAAATAAGACGGAAATTGTTGCGACAAAAGATTGGGCAACTGTTTCCTTGGCGTTATCAATTTCCGAATTAGCAATTGGAGAGACGATTACATTAAGAATGGATAGCGAAAAATATTCCTATTCAATGACACCTTTTGAAATCAGTGATGGGCTTCGAGTGACTCCAAATGATGATGGAACTTGGACGATTAAAGCGTTGCAAAATATTGTAGACTATTCAGCTGATTTAGAATTAAAATTACGATATAACCAAAATTTGTCAGAAAATTTTGAAGATAAAGTGACTTTTACTTTTGGAGATTCACAAAAAGTTGCAATGATTAACATTGGGCAATATGTTGAGAAAGTTCCAGAAACTGAGCTCGTTCGGAAAGTTCCTTTAGGTTTTACGCCAGAAGGAAGAGTTGCTTGGGTCATCTATTTTAACTATAACCAAGCAGGACTTTCAGGTTCAGAAAAAACAACCTTTAAATTTTTAGATAATGTAGGTCCAAACCAAACATTAGCTGTTGACAGTATTGCCGCGTATCTCACCAAGCAGCCTATTTTAGAAGTAAATGGTGAAATGATTCGGAATTTAGAGCATGATGAATACAGTTACGATGCTAGTCAATTTTTCCAAAAACATGCTTCTAAAAGCGGACTTAATTATGAAGCGGAGAAATTTGAAGGAATACCAACGGCTACGGGCAGTTATCTTTCTAACAAAAACGCCTATTATATTTATTTAGAAACAATTCCAAATGAAAATATTCCAAGTGATGCCTTACTATCAAATTACACCTATATGCGTATTTCTAATGAGGGATTCGATGCTTGGGAAGATGAAGACATCGCTTATATCACTGCGGATGAAAATAGTGGAGGAACAGGTCAAGGTGGTGTTATTTTAGAAAAAATAGACGCAGAGACAGCTGAAGTTCTGCAAGGCGCTATTTTCAAACTTGTGAATAAAAAAACACAACAAGTTATTCAAGAGAATTTAAGGACCAATCAATCTGGACAAATCCGTTTAGCTGGTTTAGAACCTGATCAATATGAATTAATTGAGGTTAAAGCACCACCCGGCTATAAATTAGATGCAACGCCAGTATCATTTGAAATTAAATCAGGCCAAACTCAGACGATTCGTCTGAAAAAAGAAAATACACGTTTAGAAAATCAATTAAAAGTAGAAAAAGTAGATGAAAATAATGAGGCGAAGCGTTTAGCGGGTGCTGAATTTTCGTTGTATGACCAAAAAAATAATCTAATAGAAAAAGGTGTCACGAATGAAAATGGCGAGCTGTTATTTTCAAATTTATCACCTGATGGAGAATATTATTTAGTTGAAACGAAGGCGCCTAATGGCTATGAATTAGACGATACTAAACATCCTATTTCATTTGCTGGAAAAGCCGACTACACTTTAACATATCGGGTGAAGAATAAGCAGCAAGTACAAATTGGTTCCATCAAAATTGTCAAACAAGATAAAGAAAGCAAAAAACGTTTAACAGGCGCAGAATTTCAGTGGAAAGATACGGTGACAGGAAAAACAGGAACAGTGACAGTTGGAACCGATGGAACGGTCACAATTCCCAACTTATCCGTCAATCGTACGTATGAAATCACAGAAACGAAAGCACCCACAGGTTATGTACTAGACAAAACCGTGCATAAAGTCACTTTAACAACTGCACAAGCCAATAAAGTAGTGACTGTAACTGTTGACAATGTAGCGCAAAAAGGGTCCATCAAAATTGTTAAACAAGATAAAGACAGTAAAAAACGTTTAACAGGCGCAGAATTTCAGTGGAAAGATACGGTGACAGGAAAAACAGGAACAGTGACAGTTGGAACCGATGGAACGGTCACAATTCCCAACTTATCCGTCAATCGTACGTATGAAATCACAGAAATGAAAGCACCCACAGGTTATGTACTAGACAAAACCGTGCATAAAGTCACTTTAACAACTGCACAGGCAAATAAAGTAGTGACAGTAATCATTGAAAATACAGCGCAAAAAGGTAGTCTAGCAATAATCAAAGTAGACAAAGATTCAAGAAAACGTCTAGCAGGTGCAGAGTTCAAATGGCGTGATACGGTGACGGGAAAAGAAGGAACAGTTGTAGCCGACAAAAATGGACAAGCACTGATAACAGATTTGCCAGTCAATCGTGTATACGAAATTACGGAAATTAAAGCACCAAATGGCTATATCTTAAATAACAAGACTTACCGAGTTATCTTAACGACTAATTTTGCAGATAAAATTGGTTATTATACCATTGAAAATACAGCGCAAGAAGGTAGTCTAGCAATAATCAAAGTAGACAAAGATTCAAGAAAACGTCTAGCAGGTGCAGAGTTCAAATGGCGTGATACGGTGACAGGAAAAGAAGGAACAGTTGTAGCCGACAAAAATGGACAAGCCCTGATAACGAATTTGCCAGTCAATCGTGTATACGAAATTACAGAAATTAAAGCACCAAACGGCTATATCTTAAATAACAAGACTTACCGAGTTACCCTAACGACTAATTTTGCTGACAAGATTGGTTATTATACCATTGAAAATGTTGCGCTACGTGGCAATTTAAAATTAATTAAACAAGATAGTTATTCAAAACAACGTTTAGCAGGTGCACAATTTAGATGGCGTGACACAGTGAACGGGAATACAGGCGTAGTAACTGCTAATGCTAATGGTGAAGCAACTTTGTATAATTTTTCCGTCAACCGGATTTATGAAATTACAGAAATAAAAGCACCAAATGGTTATATACTTGACAAAACGGTGCATAGAGTTCTTTTACCTTCGAATTATGCTGGCAAAACCTACACGTTTACCAAAAATAATCAAGCACAAAAAGGCGCCATCAAAATTGTTAAGCAAGATGGATATACGAAACAACGTTTAGCAGGTGCACAATTTAAATTCCGAGACACAACCAATAATTATACTGCAACGTTTACAGCGAATAGGAACGGTGAAGTACTGATTACTGGATTAGCCAGTGATCGTATCTATGAGATTACAGAAATCAAAGCACCGAATGGCTATATCATAGATAGACGTGTTCATAAAGTTGATTTACGTGGACAAGGTGGTAAAACCTATACATTAGTCTTAAATAATCAAGCACAAAAAAGTGCCATCAAAATTATTAAGCAAGATGGATATACGAAACAACGTTTAGCAGGCGCACAATTTAAATTCCGAGACACAACCAACAATTACACAGCAACGTTTACAGCGGATAGAAACGGTGAAGTACTGATTCCTGGATTAGCCGGTGATCGTATCTATGAGATCACAGAAATTAAAGCACCAAACGGCTATACTATAGATAGACGTGTTCATAAAGTTGATTTACGTGGACAAGGTGGTAAAACCTATACACTAGTCTTGAATAATACATCACAACAGGGCGCTATCAAAATTATTAAGCAAGATACGGATACAAAACAACGTTTAGCAGGCGCAAAATTTAGATTCCGCGATACCACCAATAACTATACGGCAACATTTACAGCAAATGGAAATGGTGAAGTACTGATTCCAGGATTATCGTCAGATCGTATTTATGAAATCACCGAGATTCAAGCGCCAACTGGGTATGCGTTGGATAGTAGGGTCCATCGGATTGACTTACGAGGCCAAGGCGCAAAAACGTATACGTTAGTGTTAAACAATAAAGCAAACTATGGTGCTATTAAAATTATTAAACAAGATGTTGAAACAAAAGTACGTTTAGCAGGCGCTGTTTTTGAATGGAAAGATACAACTAACGGCTATACACAAAGAGTGACAACTGGGGGAGATGGTACAGTTACTATCAGTGGACTATCCGTAAACCGAGTGTATGAAATTAGAGAAGTTCAAGCGCCAGCTGGTTATTCACGAAATACTACGCCAACACGTGTCAGTCTGATGCAAAATCATGCGGGGCAAACAATTGCAATTGTTCGAGAAAATCGCAGAATACCAGTTTATAATCCACCGCCACCAACAGTTTGGCCCTATGTGCCACCCATCACTAACTATAATCCACCTGTGTACTATAATCCGCCAAGATATTATTATGGGGGATGTGTCATGGTTATCGTGGTGGTGTGTTGGTAAAAAACAAATAGAGAGAAAGGAGTATCTAATGAGTCAATCCGCTTTACCGAAACTTGGGGTAATTTCAACGGGCGCCCTTTTCGTGACTGATTTAATTGGTGTTATTCTAGTTTCAATTGTCACTGCCTACATTCTATATCGTTATTTTTTGAAACGAGGACAAATTACATGATTTATTTGTATCAGTTATACAAAGTAATTATGTTCATTTTCTTAACCTATTTATTTACAAGTTTATTTCTCAGTTTTCGAACAAGAAAAAAAACAAGAAGAGAAGTCGAAGTAGCAGAAGAATTTTTCTGCTACTTTCTTGTACCGTGTGTAAACGAGGAGAAAGTCATCGGAGAAACATTAAAAAAACTGGTTGCTTTACCAATTAAGAAAAAAATAATTGCGATTGATGATGGATCAACGGACCAAACCAAAGCAATGATGGACAGTATTGCTGGTCCAATCCAAGTTCTGTCTCGTCAATTTCCTAATGCGCAACAAGGCAAAGGCGCCGCTTTGAACCATGCTTTCCAAATTGTATTAGCAGATGCAGAAAAAAAAGACTACTCACGAAATCAAATATTGGTGGGAGTAGTGGATGCAGATGGTTTTTTTAGTGAGAATATTATCAATGAACTAACTGCTGTTTTCGCAGATACGACAATCTGTGCTGCGCAAACAAGAATCAAAATGAAAGATGTTACAAGTTTTATGTTTATTGCACAAGATGTTGAGTTTTTTACGATTAATAATTTTATTCAAAAGGCACGTCGGGCAACAAAAACCATCGGACTTGGTGGCAATGGTCAGTTTTTTCGGTTATCAATGATTACCGAACACTTAGGTTATCAGCCTTGGGGAAATGCTTTATTGGATGACTATGAGTTAACCATTAAATTAATGCTGAAAGAGTTATCGATTGCTTATATTGACGAGGCCTTTATGGCTCAAGAAGCACTGAGAGATGTGAAACGTTTTATTCGGCAACGAAGCCGTTGGGTTCAAGGGAATTTAGATTGTCTAGCGTATTTACCCAGGGTGATTAAATCAAAGTCATTAACGCTAAGGCAGAAGTGCGGCATCTATTATTTTTTAGCGCAACCCTTTATTAATCTCGTCGCAGGAATCCTCGTTTTTGTTTTAACTGGGCTTCAACTGCAACACTTGTATAGGTTAGGTTTTTCGTTATCTCTAGGTATTAGTTTTGCTTTGGCTGTCAGTATTTCGCTAGTTTTCGGCATTTTTTTTACAATCAACTATTATCGCGAGTTGAAAAATTTTCAATTAGAAGTACCGGCAAAAGTGGGGTTAATTAGTTTACCTTTTACTATTTCCTACATGTACTTAATTTTATTCGTTAGTGTGGTAATGGCTTATTATCGGTTTATTAAAGGGAATAGCACGTGGATAAAAACGGAACGCAATTGATTTTTTATTGCACTTTCCAGAGTTGCGTGGTATTATTTTTAATAGTTTAATAGCAACATGGTGATGGTGTTCACCACGAACTATTTATCGGACGAATAAATTAATGACGCCTACCAAACGGGAGAAGTGTACCCTTTGGTAGGCTTTTTCTGTACGCTAGGATTGGCGATAAGAAAATTGTAAAGGAGCATGTAAAGTGAAAAAAGAAACAAAGCAACTACTATCAATCGGCGGTTATATGGCAAAATGGTTGCTCATTACCGCAATTATGGGTTTATTTATGGGGGCGTTATCCGCCTTTTTCTTAAAGAGTCTCACCTATGTAACAGATGTTCGTTTAGCAAATCCTTGGTTACTCTTTATCCTCCCCATTAGCGGTGTTGTTTTTACGTATTTCTATACGCGTTTTGGGAAAAATGCTAGCCGAGGAAATAACTTAGTGATTGAACAAGGCAATGGCGGGGAAGAAGATATTCCCTTGCGCTTAATTCCTTTAACATTGTTTGGCACGATTACTACGCACTTATTTGGTGGTTCTGTTGGTCGTGAAGGGACGGCGGTGCAAATGGGGGGCGCAATCGCAAATGCTGTAGGAAAAGTCTTTAAACTGTCCGCTTTGGAACGACAAGTAATTATTATTAGCGGAATTAGTGCAGGTTTTAGTTCTGTTTTTGGCACACCATTAGCGGGAACGGTTTTCGGATTAGAAGTTTTGGCGATTGGAAAAGTTCGTGCAGAGGCACTTTTCCCAAGTTTTTTTGCAGGCTTATTTGCTAATTTTGTGACTGAAAGTTTTGGTGTAACACATACGCATTATCCGATGGGCAAAATTCCGACTTGGTCGGTTGATCTATTCGTAAAATTATTTTTGGCATCGATTTGTTTTGGTTTGGCAGGTTGGGTTTTTAGTCGTTCCATTGTCTTTTTAAAAAAGACCTACGCAAATTGGTTTGCTAATGTCTACCTTCGTGCGTTTCTTGGGGCGTCCATTGTCGTTCTGTTTGTGCTCGTCTTAAACAACCAACGTTATTTAGGCTTGAGTTTACCTTTATTAGAAGATGCATTTGCAGGCAATGCGCAGCCTTTTGATTTTGTTGGGAAATTATTCTTTACGGTGTTATCCTTGGGTGCCGGATTCCAAGGAGGGGAAGTAACGCCATTGTTTGAAATTGGGGCTACGTTAGGTAGTTCTTTGGCCCCTTTGTTACATCTATCAATTCCTTTTTTAGCAGGGTTAGGATTTATTGGTGTTTTTTCTGGCGCCACGAATACGCCGATTGCTTGTTTCATTATGGGCATTGAACTATTTGGTAGTGAAGCGGCGGTCTATTTTTTCATGGTTTGCTTAATCAGTTTTATGTGTTCTGGAAATAGTGGTATTTATGCTTCACAACAAAGTTTGTATCGCAAAGGAACAGCAGAATATCCTCTCTTTAACGCATTAAAAAATCGACGTAAATAAGATGTTTTTTTATGAAAATATGCTAAACTAGAGAAGATGAGGTGAAGACATGAAAGACTATCAATATCCATTAGATTTAGATTGGACGACAGAAGAAATGGTGATTGTCACTAATATGTGGACAGCAGTTGAGCAAGCCAACGAAACAGGCTTGCCTGTTGACAAATTTTTAACAACCTATCAACAATTTAAAACGGTCGTTAAAAGTATCGGCGAAGAAAAACGCTTAGGTCGTGAATTTGAAAATGCTTCAGGATATTCGTTATATCGTACGCTTCAACAAGCTAAAAAACAGGGAAGCGGTAAATTAAAGCTGGGGGATGATTAGATGACTGAAACGCAAAAATTTGTTCAAACAATTCAAAGTTGGCTTTTTGAAGCAGCCGATGTGATTCGAATGAACTTGGAATCAGAGTTAACCGTTCAACAGAAAAATGGCCGCACCGATTTAGTAACAAATATGGATGAACAAACCCAAGAATTTTTAATGAATAAAATTCAAACAAATTTTCCCGAAGATCAAATTTTAGGGGAAGAAAAAGGCTACAATACTTTAAAAAGCTTTGCTGGTCGCGTGTGGATCATCGATCCGATTGATGGCACAATGAATTTCGTGATGGAAAGAGAAAATTTTTGTATTATGTTAGCTGTTTATGAAGACGGCATTGGTAAATTAGGTTTTATCTATGATGTGATGCGAGAAGAACTTTATTGGGGCGGCAAAGGGCTTGGCGTTTATCGGAATAATCAATTATTAAAAGCGCCTACTATGAAAGCCTTGGCAGATGGATTATGGGGCATGAATGCTTACATGCATGGAAAAAATATTCATCACGCAACGGAAATCGGACAAGCAAGCATGGGCGTGCGTATTAGCGGTTGTGCAGGTTTGGAAATTATTGCCATGTTAAAAGGCAACCATCATGGCTATTTATCTAATCTAAGTCCTTGGGATTATGCAGCAGGCTTAGTACTTTTGGAAGAATTTGGGTTTAAATACTCTGGTATTACAGGAAAACCATTAACTTTTGCTGGCCGTGAATACTTTATTGCAGCAACTCCTGAAACCTATGATGAAGTATTTACCCGATATTTAAATGAATCGGAATAATCAAAGAAGAGCGTTGCTGAAAGGTAAGGCTCTTCCTCTTTTAAAAGAGAAAAATTTGTAAAAAAATGTCCTTGTTTTCAGAAAAAGCCGAATAATTTCTAAAACTTTCATTATTTTTGCAGGCGAAAGCCTTTTTTTAATGAAAAAAGTTTGCTATAATAAGCAGTCGGCTTTTATGGACTTAAGTAACATAAGCGTATATAGATAAGGAGCAATTAAATTGAAATACAGAGATGATATTCGTAACGTGGCAATTATCGCCCACGTTGACCATGGTAAAACAACCTTAGTAGATGAACTTTTAAAACAATCTGACACTTTAGATGGACACACACAATTACAAGAACGTGCAATGGATTCCAATGCACTTGAAAGTGAACGTGGAATTACTATCTTAGCAAAAAATACAGCCGTAGATTATAACGGTACACGTATCAACATTCTAGATACACCAGGACACGCGGACTTCGGTGGTGAAGTAGAACGTATCATGAAAATGGTAGACGGTGTTGTTTTAGTTGTCGATGCGTATGAAGGAACAATGCCTCAAACACGTTTCGTATTGAAAAAAGCATTAGAACAAAAAGTAACACCAATCGTGGTTGTTAACAAAATTGACAAACCTTCTGCTCGTCCTGAACACGTAGTAGATGAAGTTTTAGAGTTATTCATCGAATTAGGCGCAGACGACGATCAATTAGATTTCCCAGTTGTTTATGCTTCTGCTTTAAACGGAACTTCAAGTGAATCAGATGATCCAGCAGATCAAGAGCCAACAATGGCCCCAATTTTTGATAAAATTATTGAACATGTGCCAGCTCCAGTTGATAATTCAGACGAACCACTTCAATTCCAAGTCTCATTACTAGACTACAACGATTACGTTGGACGTATTGGGATTGGCCGTGTGTTCCGTGGCACAATGAAAGTCGGCGACCAAGTTGCGTTGATGAAATTAGATGGCAGCGTGAAAAATTTCCGTGTAACGAAAATTTTAGGTTTCTTTGGCCTACAACGTGTGGAAATTGATGAAGCAAAAGCGGGCGATTTAATTGCCGTTTCCGGAATGGAAGACATTTTCGTTGGGGAAACAGTTGTAGATATTCACAATCAAGAAGCATTACCAATTCTACACATTGATGAGCCAACCTTACAAATGACTTTCTTAGTTAACAATTCTCCATTTGCGGGACGTGAAGGAAAATACATCACCGCTCGTAAAATCGAAGAACGTTTAATGGCTGAATTACAAACAGACGTATCTTTACGTGTTGATCCAATTGGCCCAGATTCTTGGACTGTATCAGGCCGTGGCGAATTGCATTTATCAATTTTAATTGAAAACATGCGTCGTGAAGGCTATGAATTACAAGTTTCTCGTCCAGAAGTTATTGAACGTGAAATTGACGGGGTTAAATGTGAACCATTTGAACGTGTTCAAATTGACACACCTGAAGAATACATGGGTAGCGTGATTGAATCCCTAAGTTTACGTAAAGGCGAAATGCAAGATATGATTAATGCCGGTAACGGACAAATGCGTTTAATCTTCTTAGCACCAGCTCGTGGCTTAATTGGTTATTCAACAGAATTCTTATCAATGACTCGTGGTTATGGTATTATGAACCACACCTTCGATCAATACTTACCAATGATTCAAGGAACGATTGGTGGCCGTCATCAAGGTGCACTAGTTTCAATCGATACTGGTAAAGCAACGACTTACTCAATCATGAGTATTGAAGAACGTGGTACAGTTTTCGTTGAACCAACGACAGAAGTTTACGAAGGAATGATTGTTGGGGAAAACAACCGCGACAACGATTTAACTGTGAACATCACAAAAGCTAAACAAATGACTAACGTTCGTTCGGCAACGAAAGACCAAACATCAGTCATCAAAAAACCGAAAAAATTAACGTTAGAAGAATCATTAGAATTCTTGAATGAAGATGAATACTGTGAAGTAACACCAGAAAGCATCCGTTTAAGAAAACAAATTCTTAACAAAAACGAACGCGAAAAAGCAAGCAAGAAAAAGAAAAAAGCTGAATAATTTTTCGACAAATAAACATTTAAACCAACTATGCTCGTTTTACTACGAAAATAGTTGGTTTTTTTATGAAAAAAACGGATTAATGCGTATTTTTAAGATAAGGATATTTTTTATGTGTGGATAACTACTCGTTATCCACAACAAGCAAATGTCGCTATTTTTGAAAGCTTTTGATAGCAAGCTTTCACAATTTTTCATTTTTTTTGATGTTTCACGTTAACTGGTGTTTCACGATTGTGTCTTGTTTTAACACACCTTGTTCCTGTTAGATTAGCGTGTTAAAATGACTTGTAGAACAAAGATTGGAGCGCAATAAATGAGTGCATTACAAGAATTATTAAAAGATACATTTGGCTATGATGATTTTCGGCCAGGACAAGAAACGATTATTCGTCATGTATTGCGACAAGAAAATGTCTTAGGCATTATGCCAACAGGTGGAGGCAAATCGATTTGTTATCAGTTGCCAGCCTTACTTCTGGATAATTTAACATTGGTGATTTCACCATTAATTTCTTTAATGAAAGATCAAGTAGATGCCCTGAATTTAATGGGGATTCCAGCTACATATATCAATAGTACCATTTCCTATCAAGAAATGAATCATCGTATTCAATTAGCGGTTAACAAAGAAGTCAAGCTATTGTATGTTGCGCCAGAGCGATTAGAATCTTATGATTTTCAACAGATGCTGACACATGTACCGATTGATTTATTGGCAGTAGATGAGGCACACTGTATTTCACAATGGGGGCATGATTTTCGTCCAAGCTATTTGCGTTTAGCAGAGATTATCGATCAATTTCAACAACAACCAACCGTGATTGCACTAACAGCTACAGCAACGCCACAAGTAGCGGAGGATATTGTCAAGCAATTAAGCATTCCACCAGAAAATGAAATCAAAACAGGATTCGCTCGAGAAAATCTATCTTTTCAAGTCGTGAAAGATCAAAACAGAGACGTTTTTCTTTTGGAATATTTAAAGATGAATACTGGGCAATCAGGTATTATTTATGCAAGCACGCGGAAGGAAGTTGAACGAATTTATCATTTATTAGAGAATAAAAAAATTGCGGCTGGGATGTATCATGGGGGCATGAGTGAACAGTTACGTAGTGAAAATCAAGAAGCATTCTTGTATGATCAAGTGCAAGTGATGGTAGCAACAAATGCCTTTGGTATGGGGATTAATAAGAGTAATGTTCGTTTTGTCATTCACGCACAAGTACCAGGGAATATTGAATCTTATTATCAAGAAGCCGGCCGAGCTGGTCGTGACGGTCTGCCTAGTGATGCTGTGTTAATGTTTGCTCCACAAGACTTGCAAATTCAACAATACTTTATTGAACAATCTGAAATGACCATTGATTATAAGCAGAAAGAGTACTTGAAATTACGGGAAATGTCACAATATGCGAATGCACAAATGTGTTTACAAAAATATATTTTACGCTATTTTGGTGAAGAAGGGACGGACTGCGGTCGCTGCTCGAATTGTCTGGATAATCGAGAATTAGTCGATATTACGGTCGATGCCCAAAAAGTCTTGTCTTGTGTAAAACGTATGGGAGAACGTTTCGGTAAGGGCTTAGTTGGTAAAGTCTTGACTGGTTCAAAAGATCAAAAAATTGATCAATGGCATTTTGATCGTTTGCCAACATACGGACTAATGAAAGGTCGCACACAAAAAGAAGTCACACAGCTGATTGATTATTTGACAGCAGAACGTTATTTAATTCCTTCTGATGGGCAATTTCCGTTGTTATCAGTCTCGACAGAAGGTGTTCAGGTGCTTTTAGGGGAACGGAAAGTCTTCCGAAAAGAAGACCAAAAAGTTCGAAAAGTAGCAGTGGATGATGCCTTGTTTGAACGATTACGCGAATTACGTATGGACATGGCTCAAGAGGCAGGCGTGCCGCCATATGTAGTCTTTTCCGATAGTACACTTAAAGAAATGTGTGAAAAATTACCGCAAACAACGATTCAATTATTGCAAATAAAAGGGGTCGGCCAAAATAAATTAGATAAATATGGCACCGCCTTTTTAGAAGTAATTAAAGAATATCAAGAGACGAAAAAATGATATAGTTTGTTATTTTATTTAAAATTAAAAGCAGAAAATAAGAAAAAAGTCTTTTAATGTATTTGTTGTTGTATTGATAAAATAAGCTTGTTATATAAAGAGATTTCTTACTTAATATATCGCTTGGTTTTAGAAAATTTCTTAAAGGAAATTTTCTGAAATCATCATGTATCTAACTGAGAATTATGTTATAATTATTTAATTAAGATAGGGAGGTTCTGTACAAATGGACGAAGGAATTTCAAAGAAATTTGCCATTCAATTATTAGAAGACGATGCAGAACGCATTAAAATGCTTATTCGTAATCAAAAAAACAGTTTGTGCATTTCTCAATGTAAAGCATTTGAAGAAGTGGTGGATACACAAATGTATGGTTTTTCAAGACAAGTGACCTATGCGACCCGTTTGGGGATTTTAACTAATGATGAAGGACATCGCTTACTAAGTGATTTAGAACGCGAATTGAATCAATTATATACAGATGTTTATGAAGAAACACAAGAAAAAAACGAGATTGGCAAGGAGGGTTAAGCTTTGCCAAACAAAGTAAAGAAACGGCATTTGCTAGACTATAGTATTTTTATTCCATATTTAATTTTAAGTATCGTGGGATTGATTATGGTATATAGTTCCACATCCGCATTACAAGTAATGAAAGGTTTTTCACCTACGTCATTCGTTATTAACCAGGTTGCCTTTTGGGTAGTAGGGTTAGTTGCAATGTTTTTTATTTATAAGATGAAAACATCCGTTTTTCAGAATCGAAGTTTTATCATGTTTGCCATTGCAGTAATTACGGTTATGGTTTTAGCCGTTCGGATTCCTGGTATCGGGAAAGAAATTAACGGCGCACGTGGTTGGATTGAGATTGGTGGATTTTCGATGCAACCAGCTGAGTATTTAAAAATCATGGTTGTCTGGTATTTGTCTTATATTTTAGCACGGCGACAAAAGACAATTAATGGAGGCATGGATCAATTTAAACAAGCTGCCGGGCGCCCGTTGATGCTCGTTTTTGTATTAATTGCTCTAGTTGCAATCCAGCCTGACTTCGGGAATGCGGCCATTCTAACATTAATTACCATCGTGATGGTTTTAGCAAGTGGGATTAATTATATGTATACCTACTTGGTTGGTGGCTTGGGCATTTTAGGTAGTATCACGGCTATTCAGTTATTAATTATGTCGAAAGGAAAAATTTTCCCAGCGCGTTACCAATATATTTATAATCGTTTTGCTGTTTTTAAAAATCCATTTTTAGATGAACGGAACTTAGGCCATCAGTTAGCTAATTCTTATTATGCAATCAGTAATGGCGGCTGGTTTGGCAAAGGTCTAGGGAATAGTGTTCAGAAAAAAGGCTTTTTACCAGAAGCACATACGGACTTTATCTTTGCGATTACTTTAGAAGAGTTAGGCATTATCGGCGGTCTAGCGATTTTAGGATTGTTGATGTTTATGATTGCGCGAATTATTTTAGTCGGTGTACGCTCGAAGAAACCTTTTAATTCACTAATGTGTATTGGAATTGGTACAATGTTATTAATTCAAGTCTTTATTAATGTTGGTGGGATTACTGGGATTATTCCATTAACAGGAATTACTTTCCCGTTCTTGAGTCAAGGTGGGAATAGTTTGCTGATTATTTCGATTGCTGTGGCCTTTGTCCTGAATATCAGTGCAGATGAAACACGTCAGAAATTAGAAAATGAGTACTATTTATCTTTAGAACAGAACCAATAAATTTGAAGGAAATTGATGGTAGGAGTGACGTTATGAAAAAGGTATTAGTTGCCAATCGTGGCGAAATTGCGATTCGAATTTTTAGAGCTTGTACAGAATTAGATATCCGTACAGTAGCGATTTATGCTGCAGAAGATGAGTATTCTGTTCATCGTTTCAAAGCAGATGAAGCGTATTTAGTTGGTAAGGGGAAAAAACCAATTGAAGCCTATTTAGACATTGAAAATATTATCCAAATTGCCAAAAAATCGGGAGCAGATGCCATTCATCCTGGTTATGGCTTTTTATCAGAGAATTTACGCTTCGCCGAACGTTGTGAAGAAGAAGGAATCATTTTTGTTGGACCTAAAACACACCATTTAGATATTTTTGGCGATAAAATTAAAGCGAAAGAAGCAGCTGTAGCTGCGGGGATTGCTTCGATTCCAGGCTCAGATGGGCCAGTAGCAACGGTGGAAGAGGTCGTAGCTTTTGGTGAAACGCATGGCTTTCCTATCATGATTAAAGCTGCTTTAGGTGGCGGCGGTCGCGGGATGCGCGTTGCCCACGATGCCAAGGAAGCACGAGAAGGTTACGAAAGAGCAAAAAGCGAAGCGAAAGCAGCCTTTGGTTCTGACGAGGTTTATGTTGAAAAGTATATTTCTAACCCTAAACATATCGAAGTACAAATTTTAGGCGATCATCATGGGAATGTCTTGCATTTATTTGAACGTGATTGTTCCGTTCAACGGCGCCACCAAAAAGTGGTAGAAGTCGCACCGTGTGTATCAATGAATGAAGAACAACGAGCAGCCATTTGTTCGGCTGCTGTGCAGTTAATGGCGCATGTCGGCTACGTGAATGCGGGAACGGTTGAGTTTTTAGTAGAAGGGGATCAGTTTTATTTTATTGAAGTGAATCCTCGTGTTCAGGTAGAACATACTATCACAGAAATGATTACAGATATTGATATTGTGATCTCTCAATTACAAATTGCGCAAGGGCTTGATTTGCATAAAGATATGCATTTGCCAAAACAAAACGAATTGACATTAAAAGGCGCGGCTATTCAATGTCGGATTACGACTGAAGATCCCCTGAACCAGTTTATGCCAGACACAGGGAAAATTGATACGTATCGTTCACCAGGTGGTTTTGGTGTGCGTTTAGATGTAGGGAATGCTTATTCTGGCTACGCTGTGACGCCTTACTTTGATTCTTTATTGGTTAAAGTCTGTACGCATGGTTTCTCTTTTGAACAGGCAATCAGTAAAATGCAACGCTGCTTAAAAGAATTTCGGATTCGTGGCGTGAAAACAAATATTCCGTTTTTACAAAATGTTGTGAGCTATCCAGCGTTTCAATCTGGGGAAGCCAAAACAACCTTTATTGATAATACACCTGAATTATTTGAATTTCCTCGTATGCGCGATCGTGGCAATAAAACGATGAAATACATTGGAGAAGTAACGGTCAATGGGTTCCCTGGCATTGAACGAACGGAGAAAAAATATTTTGAAGCTCCGCGCGTGCCGACAGATGTTGAAGTTCCAGAAAAAGTGATCACAGCTAAAAATATTCTAGACGCTCAAGGAGCAACCGCCGTCATCGATTGGGTTAAGAATCAAGAAAGTGTGTTAATGACAGATACCACGTTCCGTGATGCGCACCAAAGTTTATTAGCTACTCGTGTGAGAACACAAGATTTTAAAGCAATTGCTGGTCTAACTGATGCAGCCCTGCCTGAGCTGTTTTCTAGTGAAATGTGGGGTGGCGCTACGTTCGATGTTGCCTATCGCTTCTTAACCGAAGACCCATGGCAACGTTTAAGAAAAATTCGTCAGTTGATGCCAAACACACTTTTACAAATGCTGTTCAGAGGTTCTAATGCGGTAGGCTATCAAAATTACCCTGATAATGTTATTGAAGAATTCATTAAAGAATCTGCTCGCCAAGGAGTCGATGTTTTCCGAATTTTTGATAGCTTAAACTGGATTCCTCAAATGGAAAAAAGTATTCAAGTCGTTCGGGATACCGGAAAAATTGCGGAAGCAGCAATTTGTTATACTGGGGACATCAATGATCCAGCCCGAGCAAAATATAATGTTCAATATTACCTTGATATGGCTAAAGAATTGGAAAATTTAGGTGCACAAATCATTGCGATTAAAGATATGGCTGGCTTATTGAAACCACAAGCTGCTTATCGTTTAATTAGTGAATTAAAGGCAGCCACGGATTTACCAATTCATCTCCACACCCACGATACTAGTGGTAATGGGATCATCACATATTCAGCAGCTACTAAAGCAGGCGTTGATATTGTTGACGTCGCAATGAGTGCGATGAGTGGTGCAACTAGCCAGCCAAGTATGAACAGTCTATATTATGCTTTAGTCAATGGTGAACGGACGCCAACTATTAACATTGATAATGCACAGAAAATCAATCATTATTGGGAAGATGTGCGCATGTATTATCAACCATTTGAAAATGGGTTAAATGCCCCGCAAACAGAAGTCTATATGCATGAAATGCCTGGTGGTCAATACTCTAATCTACAGCAGCAAGCAAAAGCGGTAGGCTTAGGGCACCGTTGGGATGAAATCAAAAAAATGTATCACACAGTGAATTTGATGTTTGGCGATATTGTAAAAGTGACGCCATCTTCAAAAGTCGTGGGAGACATGGCACTCTTCATGGTTCAAAATAATCTGACAGAACAAGATGTTTATGCGCGTGGTGAAGAACTAAGTTTTCCTGAATCCGTTGTGACTTTTTTCCAAGGTGATTTAGGTCAACCAGTTGGTGGGTTCCCGAAAGAGCTCCAACGAATTATTCTAAAAGGTCGACCAGCCTTCACAGAGCGGCCAGGTGACTTAGCAGCACCTGTTGATTTTGCGAAAGTACAAGAAGAATTAGCCGAAAAAATTGGGTATCAACCTAAATTGGAAGAAGTTTTAAGTTATTTAATGTATCCACAAGTATTTTTAGAGTATCGTCAAAAATACGAAACCTTTGGAGATATAACCTTATTAGATACGCCAACATTCTTTAATGGTATTCGTCAAGGAGAGACATTGGAAGTTCAAATTGAACGAGGAAAAACGTTAATTATTCGTTTAGATGAAATTGGCGAACCTGATATTGACGGAAACCGTGTCTTGTTCTTCAATTTGAATGGGCAACGTCGTGAGGTTTTAGTTAAAGATGCCTCCATTAAGTCTGCTGTTCAAGTAAAACAAAAGGCGGAACCAACTAATAAAGAACAAATCGGCGCAACGATGTCTGGTTCTGTTCTACAAGTATTGGTCAAACGTGGCGATAAAGTAGAAAAAGGTCAGCCGTTGCTGATTACAGAAGCCATGAAAATGGAAACGACTATCGAAGCACGTTTTGCGGGCACGGTTGATCACATTTATGTTGAAGAAGGCGAAGCAATCAGCTCAGGTGATTTGTTATTAGAAGTGAAAGAAAAATAAGATGAGAGGGGAAAAAATGAAGCGATTTTGGGCCTTTACTGCTGTTTTTTTAACAGTTCTACTCATCGGATATTTAGAGCCAGTTTTTTTCCCTGCTGAAAAACCAACCGAAACAGCTCAAAGTGGGCGCTTATCCAGCGCTCACACCGCTGTTCCTCATGAAGAATTGCCAGCTTCTGGCTACGCAGCATACATAGGGAAAGATGTGGAAACCTTTATCCGCCAGTTTGGCAATCCTAAAGAAAAAATTAAAACAGGTCGTACGTATGAATTATGGACGTTCGGTTTGACGATGAATGATTACTTAGAAGTCAACGTTCGAGAAAATAAAGTCATCGCAATTAAGGCCTTTAACAATGACAAAATGATAGAACCGTTTAAGATAGATATGAAGCTTGCTGACTTGTCTGATTTAATGACGATTTATTCGAATTTTGCATTTAATTTTCATCATGAAGCTTACGATGTCGAGCTGATGGAAGAAGATATGAACTATCGACCACTGGTTGCTTTTGATAATGGCAGTTTTGCAGTGTTATTTTTTAATCAGCGGACAGGCGGTTTAATGGCAGTTAATTATGTCAATAAAGAAACGTTGCTCACGGAAATGCCGTATCAATTAAATGAAGGTTCTCCTTTGCCAGTTGATATAACACAGTCAATGACCTTCGATCCTGTTCAAAGTAACCAAGCGATTTATGTCATGAATCTGGTTAAACAGCAAGAAAATCAAGCTGCTTTTTCAGTTTCCACACAAAGTCAAAAAGATGCCCAAACATTGTATCAAACGCTGGCTAATCATACACCAACAATTTTGTCGGCAAATCGACAAGCAGAATTGTTACAAACGAGAGAGGAACATACAGCCATTCATCCATTTCATTTGACTAAGGACGAATTTTCTTTATTAGTTAAAACGAGCAAACTTTCGTTGAGAGAACCAGCAGGTATTTTCCAAGAACCTGTTTATGATAGTACCTTTACTATTTTGTCATGGTTTTCGGACCCGCAATATGATAGCTATTTTGCTGAGTCAGAAACGACAGAATTGGGCGTTGCCTTTTCCAATGAAGGTGTGTTAGTCTTATTAGAGAAACGACCAGAAAATAGGCAAATCACGGAGAGTAGTGAAAAGTTATGATTGTAACAGAACATTTATTTGCAATTGAAGATCAAACAGAATGCTTAATTTCAGCACTTTTAGAAAGTGATGCTGTTCAAAACTATAAAGAAACAAAAAAAGCCATGTATGCTTCAAGGGAAGTTGCTCAGTTACAAAAAGCATTTTTAGAAGCTAAGTCAGCTTTTGAACGAGTAGAAGCTTATGGAATTCATGCACCCGATTTTCGGGAGAAACAACGAGCCCTACGTAAAGCGAAGCGGGCGCTTGATTTAAATGAAATCGTTGCAAATTATCGTTTTGCTGAGACAAACGTTCAAACGTTGCTAGATACAATTGGTTTAAAGATTGCGCAACTAATTTCTGAAGATATTAAAGTAGATGCTGGAAATCCTTTCTTTGAACGAGGAAAGAAACATTCAGGTTGTGGAGGAAGCTGCCATGCAAGCTAAAGAAGAAAAAGAATTTACGCTTCAAGAGCGTCGTTGCCTAATTGTTTGGGTATACACATTAAAACCGTTAAAACAGTTACGCCGATATGGACTGATTCACTATGTTTCACGAAAAATGAAATATGTGGTGATTTACATGAATGAAGAAAATATTGAAAGTAACATGGAAAAAATTAATCAGTTACATTTTGTTCGTAGTGTCGATAAATCGTATCGACCAGATGTCGAAATGAATTTTGCTGAAAAAATTGGTACCAAAGCGGCTTATCAAGAACAAGAAGACGATGGCTATGTAGTAGAGGAATTATCTACAGAGATTCGCTTAGCAGAGAATGTCTGATGTAAAAGAGTGAGAAATGTTATGAGAAATTTCAAACATTTTTCACTCTTTTTGTTATAATGAATTATAAAAGAATGATTGATAAAGGAGTAGAAACAATGCGTGTTATTTCTGGAGAATATGGTGGCCGACGCTTGAAAGCGTTAGATGGCGACAATACTAGGCCCACAACAGATAAAGTAAAAGAATCTATTTTTAATATGATTGGTCCATATTTCGACGGTGGAATGGCGCTGGATTTATATTCAGGAAGTGGCGGGTTAGCGATTGAAGCCGTTTCTCGTGGAATGGACAAAAGTATTTGTATTGAAAAGAATTTTGCTGCACTAAAAGTAATTAAAGAAAATATTGCGATTACAAAAGAACCAGAAAAATTTGAAGTTAGAAAAATGGATGCTAATCGTGCCTTAGAACAGTTTTATGAAGAGAAGCTACAGTTTGATTTGGTCTTATTGGATCCGCCCTATGCCAAACAAGAAATTGTTTCACAATTAGAAAAGATGTTAGAACGGCAGTTATTAACAAACGAAGCCGTTATCGTTTGTGAAACAGATAAAACTGTCAAATTACCGGAAACGATTGGTACACTAGAAAAAACAAGAGAAACCGTTTACGGAATCACTCAAGTAACGATTTATCGTCAGGAGGCGTAAGATGCGTAAAATTGCTCTATTTCCCGGAAGTTTTGATCCGATGACAAATGGTCATTTAAATTTGATTGAACGCAGTGCGAAGTTATTTGACGAAGTCATCATTGGCGTTTTTATAAATACAAGTAAGCAAACATTATTTACGCCAGAAGAGAAAAAATATTTAATTGAAGAAGCAACTAAAGAAATGCCAAATGTGCGTGTTATTATGCAAGAAACCCAGTTAACTGTGGAAAGTGCAAAATCATTAGGGGCTAATTTTTTGATTCGTGGCATTAGAAACGTCAAAGACTACGAGTACGAGAAAGACATTGCTAAAATGAATCAACATCTGGCGCCAGAAATTGAAACGGTTTTTCTATTAGCAGAAGAACCATATGCACATGTAAGCTCCAGTTTACTAAAAGAAGTTTTACGTTTTGGAGGCGATGTGTCTGACTATCTTCCTCCCAATATTTATCATGCGTTAAAACAAAAGAAGAATGACTGGAGCTAAAATAATGAATAAAAAAACAGAAAAATTTTCGTTTAAATCACTCATTCCAATGGTATTGGCATTGCTGCTAATTGGTTTGTTTATCGTCCCAATCCCTTATTATATTGAAGGACCAGGAACGACAGAAAATTTAAAAGAGTTTGTAACTGTTGATGGGAAAAAAGATACGCAGTCTGGTGCTTTTTATTTAACAACGGTGGGCATTCGTTCGGCCACTATTTTTTCTGCCATAAAAGCAAACTTTTCGGATTTTCAAGAAGTCATGTCCAAAAAAGAATTAATGGGAGATAGTAGTAATAGCGAATATAATCGAATTCAACAATACTATATGGATTCCTCAAAAAACGCCGCAATTGAGCAAGCCTTAAAATTAGCGAAGGTTCCATATGAGATGAAATTTAAAGGCGTCTATGTGTTAGCGATGGAAGACAACTCAAGTTTTAAAGGAAAAATTGAAGTTGGCGATACCGTGACAGGCGTGGATGGCAAATCTTTTAAAAGCAGTGAAGAATTAATGAACTACATTAAAGCACAAAAAGTGAATCAAAAAGTCACTGTTCAATTTACTCAAGATGGCAAAGCAAAAGAAGCGACCGGCAAATTAATTGAATTGCCAACAGATAAAAAAGCGGGGATTGGTATTGGTTTGACCGATCATACAGAAATTGATTCTTCTATCCCAGTATCTATTGAAGCGGGTGATATTGGTGGGCCATCGGCTGGTTTAATGTTTACTTTGCAGACCTATGAACAATTAAGTCATAAAGATTTACGTAAAGGTCATGAAATTGCTGGAACGGGTACGATGAACAGTCAAGGAATCGTTGGTAGAATCGGTGGCATTGACAAAAAAGTTGTAACTGCCAGTGAGAACGGCGCAGAAATTTTCTTTGCACCCGATGATGAAATAACTTCAGAAATGAAAAAAGTTGAGCCAAAAATCAAATCGAATTATCAAGAAGCACAAGAAGCTTCGAAAAAAATTGGGACAAAAATGAAAATTGTCCCAGTAAAAACGGTTCAAGATGCCTTGAACTATCTAGAAAAATTAAAATAAAAGTGTGCCTGGGCCAAAAATTACTAGTGATTTTTGGTCCAGGCGCATTTTTTTGTTAAAAAATGCGTAATTATATTTTGAAGGGAGGACAAACGATGGATTGGTTGAAACAGTTACCCAAAAAGTGGCTATTGCTAGGTAGTGGCGCGTCTATAGTTATTTTGATAACTCTATTAGTGGGCATTTATTTGATGGTTAATAAGGAGCCACGAGTAGACACCACAATGTGGGAGGAGACAAGTCTGACCACTACGGCAGAGGTCGCCACAGATGCCACAAAAGAAAGGGCAGAAACAATGATCTATGTTGATATTAAAGGCGCAGTGAAAGTACCAGGAATCTATCAACTAAAAAATCAGCAGCGGATTTGGGATGCTTTAGCTTTAGCTGGAGGAGTGAGCGAGGAAGCTGATACTGCCCAGGTCAATTACGCTCAAAAAGTAAAAGATCAAATGATTATTTATGTGCCCAAAAAAGGAGAAGCAGTGCCACAGTCATTAGAAACGCTGCAGGAATCAGCACCTGCTCAGCAAAATCAGGAGGAAAAAATCAACCTTAATAGGGCAACAGAAGCAGAGCTACAAACGATTTCAGGAATCGGTGCGAAAAAAGCACAAGAGATTATTCGCTTTCGTGACGAACAAGGACCGTTTAAAACCGTCGAGGAACTGAAAAATGTTCCAGGTATTGGAGAGAAAACAGTAGAACGTTTAAAAGACATGTTGACAGTGACTGGCTAACTTTTAACAGAAAATTCCTGAGAATTCTTGACTATGGGATGCGGATAACATACTATTTGTAATAAGATTAAATGATTTGGCAAATCGAACACAGGAGTCATTAAAAATAAAGGAGGTTTATTATGGAACGAATTCCATGGGACCAATATTTTATGGGACAAAGCGTCTTATTATCATTAAGAAGTACTTGCACACGGTTAACTGTCGGAGCAACCATTGTTCGCGACAAACGAATTATTGCAGGAGGTTACAATGGTTCAGTCAGTGGCGGAACGCATTGTATTGATGAAGGATGCTATGTTGTTGATAATCATTGCGTTCGAACAATCCACGCAGAAATGAATGCAATTTTACAATGTGCGAAGTTTGGCGTCCCTACAGAAGGGGCAGAAATTTATGTGACACATTTCCCTTGCCTGCAATGTACAAAGATGATTTTACAAGCAGGGATTAAAAAGATTTATTATTTAAAGGATTACCGTAATGATGCGTACGCCCTAAATTTAATTGAACAAGTAGGAGCCACGGTTGAAAAAGTGACTTTAGTACCAAAATATTTTGCCGAATTACAATGGGGAGAAGAATTTGCCACACTTGAGGACAATCCTTCCTCAGCTGAGGAATAATTGGTTCTTCATAGCTCTGCTGACTAGTTGTGGGCTGTGGTGTTTTTTCGCACCTAGTCTATTAGGAGCTCTTCTTTTTTCTATCACTGTTATCCGTATTGTCTGTACAAAAAGTTTTCCTGTTATATTGGGAGGTTTTTTGTGCAGTTTTTTAATAGTAGGGGGCATATTGATTTTCCAGTGGTTAAAGCCAGTCTCTTTGTTGCCTAAAGAAGTCCGCTTGTCAGGACAGCTAACGATATTACCAGATGAAATACAAGTAGATGGTGATCAAGTAAAATTTCCTGCCAATTGGATCGTAAAAGGCAAAAGGCAGAAAGTACTGGCATTTTATCAATTAAAAAGTGTGAAAGAAAAACAGCAATGGCAACAACTAACCACAACCATTCAGGCAACCGCTGTAGGTATTTTAGACTCGCCCCAAGGTCAAACCAACAAAAATGGCTTCAATTATCAACTATTTTTAAAGAATCAAGGAATCGAAGCTATTTTATTCATTGAGGAGATAGGACAACAGCGTTCCTTTTTTTCTTGGCGGTTTAAAGAAATCATTAGCGGCTGGCGGAAGTGGGCGATGGTACATATTCAGAAAAATTTTGGTGATACTAGTGCAATGTACATGAATGCGTTGCTTTTAGGTTTTCGTAATGAAGAATTTGCTGAAATAAGCGATAAATTTTCAGCATTAGGCATTTTGCATCTTTTTAGTTTGTCAGGGATGCATGTTTCTTTTTTCCTTCGTTTATTTCGCTTGCTAATGCTAAGAATTGCTCGCCGAACGCAAGAAAGTTATTTTTTGTGGCAATGCGCTTTTTCACTGATATATGCTGGTTTAACAGGATTCTCAGTCAGTGTCATGCGGGCGCTTTTACAAACAAACCTCAATACGTTCAATCGACGGTTTAATTGGCAGGTTCCGGCCCTCGATTGTTGGAGTTTAACTCTCTTAGTGCACTTGATTGTTCAGCCAACCCTCTTTTTTTCAGTCGGCGGTCAATTTAGTTACTTACTTTCCTTTGTTCTGCTGTTTTTAGAGCAAACATTAGTCGGTTATTCTTCGCCTTTCATTAAAAATTGTGTAGGCTCTTTCCTATTGGCTGTGGCTTCCTTACCTATTTTAGTCCAATCATTTTATGAATGGCCCTTGTTAGGGAGTTTCTTAACCTTTCTCTTGTTACCAATTTTTGAACGGTTCTTGTTACCGCTTTTGACGTTGAGCTTTTTTCTAGTGATTATTATGCCAGCACGCTATTTAGCAGCCTTGCTCGAACCACTATTTTTAACAATGAATGGTTTATTTGAGTGGGTGCTAGTTCACTTAAATCCGAAGCTGACCATCGGCTATTTAAATGCTTGGATACAAATTAGTTTGTTATTACTAATCGGACTTTCAATGATTTATTTAGCAGATAAGTCTAAAAAAATTTTTTTCTCAATCGGACTACTAATTGTTTTGATAAATAGTAAATACCTTTCGCCAATTGGCATTGTTGCAATGATCGATGTAGGCCAAGGGGATAGTTTGTTTATCCAAGCGCCTTTTCACAGAAAAAATACATTGATCGATACAGGGGGGCGGTTGTCTTTTGACAAAGAAGCTTGGCGGCAACGGAAAAATAGTCGATCAGGAGCGGAATATTCAGTGATTCCTTTTCTCAAAAGTCAAGGGGTCAAACGTTTAGATGAAGTGATCATTACACACGCACATGAAGACCATTTTGGCGATTTATTAGCCATTGCGCAGAAGGTTCCAATTTCTGTTCTTTATTTCCCTAAAGGAGCAGCTGAAGCCAATTTTTCGTTTCGCCAAGTCTTGAAACAACTCCAAAAAAGCGGGACAGACTGTCGGCCAATTTTAGCGCCCAAGCGAATTAATGGGCCCGTTTCTTTTCAAATTTTATCACCAAATAAGAGCAGTATTGGGGGCAATAATGACTCGATAGTGTTTTCCACACAATTAGGTGGACGGCATTTTTTATTTACTGGTGACTTGGAAGCCGAAGGAGAAGAACAAGTGTTGGCTCGCTATCCCCAGTTGAAAATCGACATCTTGAAAGTCGGTCATCATGGTAGTAAAACGTCGTCTACTAAAAGATTTATCAAACAGCTTAATCCGCGAGAAGCATTGATTTCAGCTGGACTGAATAATCGTTTTAAACATCCTCATCAGGAGACATTAGCGACGCTGGAGGAGCAAAAAATAAATTATTATCGGACCGATCTTCAAGGAATGATTTATTATCAATGGTTACTTTGGCAAGGGCTTTCTAAGGCCAAATTTGTTAAAGAACAAGACTAGTATTTCCAGAAGTAACATGATAGGATAAACAAGAGAAACGAGAAAAGGAGCGAGCCAATGGAGTTACAAAAAGCTTTGAAAGAAGTGCGAGAGCAAAAAATCGCTCCAGTGTATTTATTAATAGGAACAGAACTTTATTTAACTGAATTATTTAAAACAACATTGATGAAAGAATTGTTGGCGGAAGAGGATGATCAATTTAACTTTTTCTCATTTGATATGGAGGAAACACCTTTAAGTGCAGCGATTGCTGAAGCGGAAACAATTCCGTTTTTTGGTGATTATCGCCTTGTCTTTGTGGAAAATCCTTACTTTTTAACTGCCGAAAGAAAAACAAACGGTGTGGAACATGATGTCAATCTTTTATTGAATTATTTGGAAAGTCCATCACCAACAACTGTTCTTGTTTTTATGGCCTCTTATGAAAAATTAGATGAACGCAAAAAAATTACCAAAGCATTGAAAAAAAATGCCACAGTGGTTGACGTCAATCCAATGGATGAAAAGGCTATTCGTCAGTACATTTCTCAAACGATTGAGAGTGAAGGGTACACTATTCGCTCCGATGCTTTTGATTTATTACTTCAATTGACAGACTTGAACTTATCAAAAATTATGGGAGAATTACAGAAGCTGTATTTATATGCCCTTGAAACGAAGACAATTACACGAGGTGCGGTTCAAGAATTAGTCCCTAAGTCTTTGGAACATAATGTTTTTGACTTAACCAACGAAGTACTTTCTGGAAACAGTGAAAAAGCTGTTCAATTGTATGAAGATTTACTTTTACAAGGAGAAGAAACCATTAAGTTAAATGCAATCTTATTGAATCAGATTCGCCTTTTTCTACAAACAAAAATTTTGGCTAAGATGGGCTATCAACAAGCGAATATCGCTGATACATTAAAGGTTCATCCTTATCGAGTCAAGTTAGCGTTACAACAAGTCCGACGATTTGAATTGTCTCGATTAGAAAGACTTTATGATGAATTAGTTGAAAATGATTACCGCATGAAAACGGGCCAAATGGATAAAGAATTACTATTCCAATTATTTATTTTAAAATTGACTGCGCAAGCAAAATAAGAAAGTACCAGAGACAATCGTCATACAACGATTGTCTCTGGTACTTTCTTATTATTTAGCTCCTAATAGTTCTTCTTTTCCGTGAACAAGCTGTGTCAACATGGCACAGAAAGGTGTTGCTACGTTGTATTTTTGTCCTTTGCGCCAAACGGCACCATTGATGTAATCAATTTCTGTGAGACGATGATTTTTAATTAAATCTTGATACATAGACGGATAGTGCAAGCCAATACCGTTTGGATCATAAGTTTGAGCAATATGTGTATAGACTTCTGCTTGATCTAAATGAATGGCTTCTTTTTCTGCGACTGCTGCAAATTCACTGATTAATGTTTTAACAAGGGATTCACTAACAGGTAGTGCGCCAAATTCGGCAATATTACAATCAAGGATTGTACACAAACCGTTTAGCGTACCATTGACACAGGCTTTCCGCCAAATAGAGTAGCGAACATTGCTACTATAGCTTGGATTTAAACCAGCTTTTTGGAAGACATCAACGACTTCTAAAGCAAATTCTTTACCAGAAGGATCAATATTTTCTAATTCAATTTCGCCATCACCTAAAAGTTTAACACGTCCCGGTCCTTCTAAACCAGCTGTCCACATGGTAATGCCAACCAAGATGTTTTCTTTTGGCACATATTTTTCTAGTACATCTTCATGACCTAAGCCATTTAATAAACATAGTACATACGTTTTTTCAGTAATCATTGGTTGAATCGCTTTAAACATTGCATCTAATTGTTGTGCTTTGGTTAAAGCAATAATTAAATCAACTTGTTCATTTTGATGGTCAATTTCTTCTGGTGAGAAGATTGGTAGTTTTGCGACAACTTCTTCTCCATTAAAATCAGCGATTAAACCATTTTCACGAATGGCTTCAATGTGCGCGGGCCATTGATCGATTAAAGTTACATCATTTCCGCCTTGATGCAACATAATTCCTAAACGGCTGCCCATAGCGCCGGCACCAGCAATTGCAATTTTCATGTGTATCCATCTCCTTAAAAGTTCTTTAACCGTTATTATTATACAGCAACTTTCCTAAAAATGAATAAATGGGACTTGCAAATTTGTTATTTTTTAAATGTTTCCTAAAAAGTAAGGATTGCATCAAATGGTAAAGTAAGCTAAAGTAAAGCGTGGAAAAGTTTATAAATGAAAGTAGAGGAATCGTTAATGACGAAAGAAAAATTTTGTCGAGAATCACGAGTGATTCAAACACATCGTGTATTTCCCTTTGATTTAAATCCCTTTGGTGCACTATTTGGTGGGAAATTAATGTCTTTAATTGATGACGCCGCATCCATTTCCGTTTCACGGCATTGTCGGAGAGGGGCAGTTACAGCATCTTTAGATAACTTGAATTTTTTAAAACCTTTAAAAGAAAATCACTCAGTGTGTGTTGAAACGTTTGTTTCTGGCGTGCATCATAAATCGATGGAAGTATTTGTTAAAGTTGTAGGAGAAGATTTAACAACTGGAGAGCGTTATTTAGCGGCGACTTGTTTTACAACTTTTGTAGCCATTCCGTCTCATATGAATCCCGAAAGTGACTTCCAATTAGCGGCAGTCGTCCCAGAAACTGCAGAAGAAAAGTTGATTTGTTCCAATTATGAAACGAGAAGACAACAACGTTTAGCTTTGCGAGAAGAGACTAAATTATTTAGTCAACATCTCACAACAGATTTACCGTGGATTGATTCACCTTTATAAAAAAATGTCCGAGTCTTTGTGAAAACAGACTTGGACATTTTTTGATGAAAAAAGAAGCTAACATGAATGCTAACTTCTATCTCACATTATTTAGCTAATTTGCTTAAACGAATTTTATCGCGGTTAGCTTTGTTTTTATGGATTAAACCTTTAGTTGCAGCCATATCAACAGCTTTAACAGCTTCGTTGTATAAAGCATCGACGTTATCAGCTCCAGCAGCTACAGCTTCTTCAAATTTCTTGATTGCTGTACGCATTGCGTTTGTTTGAGATGAATTTTTCGCATTCGCATTAGCACTTGTACGTACGCGTTTGATTGCAGATTCGATATTTGGCATTTGTTTCACCTCCGATGATTTAGGTTTTACACTGGTCAGCCAATGTAATTCAACAGTAATCATTATACCTAATCCATTGTTCCATTGCAATAAAAGACGACAAGTTTTTTTCCTTAACAGACAATTTCAAGAAAAAAATAAGAAAATTTGCCAGAGCCTTAAGAAAAAAGCATACATTTTTTTTAAAACATGCTATGATAAAATAGATAAATGAAAAATGGTGGTGTCTTTGTGAGTATTGCATTATTGGTAACGATTACTTTGGTAATGGGTGTAATTTTTGTTAACGGTTGGACGGATGCGCCGAACGCAATTGCAACCGCTGTCTCGACTCGGGTGTTAAAACCGAATGTCGCAATTTGGATGGCTGTTGTGATGAACTTTTTAGGTGCATTAGTCATGACCTTTTTTAATGCCCAAGTAGCTGAAACGATTAGCAACATTGTTAGTTTTGACGCAAATGGAAACGCTTCACAGGTGGCTTTGGCTGCTTCGCTTTTTTCAATTGTGGTTTGGGCAGTTGCTGCGTGGTATTTTGGTATTCCCACAAGTGAAAGCCATGCGTTAATTGCCGGCTTGACTGGTTCGGCAATGGCATTAGGTGGTTTGGGTGCAGTCAATGGCTCGGAATGGATCAAAGTGCTTGTTGGTCTAGTTGTTTCTACCGTTATGGGCTTTGGCGGCGGTTATTTGATTGCCAAACTTGTTGTGAAAGCTTTCTCGGCTGTGCCTAGAAGAAAAGCCAACAAATTTTTTACAGTTGGACAAGCCTTTGGTGCAGGAGCTAATGCTTTTTTACATGGTGCGCAAGATGGGCAAAAATTTATGGGCGTGTTCATGTTAGTGCTTTTTTATAATAATTTAGTCGAAAAAACAGGTGGCGGTTTTGTGATTCCGTTATGGGTTATGGTTCTGTGTTCCATTACAATGGGCATTGGAACTTCTGTGGGCGGCATGAGAATCATTAAATCAGTCGGGATGGATATGGTAAAACTTGAACGCTATCAAGGCTTCACTGCAGATTTAAGCACGGCTATTTGTTTATTTTTAGCATCGGCTTTTGGGATTCCAGTTTCAACTACTCATACAAAAACAACAGCGATTATGGGAGTAGGTGCTTCTAAGCGAATCTCAAGTGTTGACTGGCGTATCGTGAAAGAAATGCTGATAGCATGGATTTTAACTTTCCCAGGATGTGGGCTGATCGCTTATGTGATGTCAAAATTATTTATTGCAATTTTTTAAGGAGAGAAAAACATGGCACGTAAAAAACAATTTGATTATTTTGGAGAATTAAACCAGTTAGCAACAAATGCTTATGAAGCGGCAAAGGTTTTGCAAGAAATTGTAGACAATTATTCATTAGAAAACTTAGTAAAAAAATCAGAAGTGATTCATCAATTGGAAAAAGAGAATGATGAAATTGTTCGCAAAATTTTAAATGAACTCTATATTTCCTTTATTACGCCGATTGATCGAGAAGATATTGTCGATATTACGGATCACTTAGATAACATTATCGATAGCATTAATAGTTTGTCTTATTTACTTGATCATTTAGTTGTCGAAGAAATGATTGCGCCCGCGCTAGAATTAACTGCTTATATTGTTAAAGCGACAGAAGGCGTTAAATCAGCAACGAAGGAATTTGCAAAATTTAAGAATTCTAAAACGTTAGTTTCATTGATTGATGAAGTGAATACGATTGAATCTCAAGGCGATAAATTATACAGTAGCGCCATGAAAGATTTGATGACTAACGAAAAAGATTTATTAAAAGTTATCAAGTGGAAAGATGTTTACGATCAGCTTGAGCGCACGATTAATGATTGTGAATCAGCTGTTAATATTATTGTCGGAATTGTCATCAAAAATACGTAAAGAAAAGGGGGGGAGCTGTTGGTTAAAGTAATTATTGATGCTGATGATTTTGGGATGTCAGAAGCGATTAATCATGGCATTATCAAAAGTTATGTCGATGGTTTAACGACGTCGACACTTTTGATGCCCAATTTACCAACAGCAGAACACGCCGTTGCGTTAGCAAAAAATTATCCAGGCTTATTTGTAGGTCAGCATACGAATTTTTTATTAGGGAAACCTTGTGCGGACCCATGTATGATTCCTTCACTGGTAGATGAACAAGGCAATTTTCATCGCTCTTCTTATTATCGTCAACAAAAGCAAGTAACCTTCGTATATGAAGAAGTACGACTTGAAACGATTGCGCAATTGACACGCTTTAAGGAACTAACTGGACATTATCCTGAACATTTTGATTGCCATTCGATTGGTGATGAAGTGGTTGATCAAGTATTTTTAGAATTAGCAGAAGAGTACGGACTTCATACAACCCTGAAATATAGTGGGGAAAAAGAATATCCACCGCAACAAGGTTATTTCCAGGTGACACATTTGTTAGAGTCTGGGGCGCTATCTTATATTCACGAAGGCGTATCAGTGGAGAATTTTTTAGAAGATGACTTTGGTTTATTACGGATGCCGGAATCGGCAATTGCTGAGATGCATTTTGATGTTGGGTATTTGGATCAATTTGTGTTAGATAATTCTTCATATACCACTTTACGCTGCAAAGAATTAGCAACGATTTGTGATCCTCGTGTTCGTCAGTGGTTTGAAGAACAGGGGATTGAGCGAATAACGTTTGGCGATTTAAAAAAATAAAACCGTTGCTTTCAACAGTGAAAGCAACGGTTTTATTTTTATGAGAATAACCAGTAGCCAATTAAAATCGCACCTAAAATTACACGATACCAACCGAAAACTGTAAAATCGTTTTTCTTCAAGTAATTCAATAAGAATTTAATCGCAATGATGGAAACAACGAAGGCAACAATAGAGCCAGTTAATAAAATAATGATTTCTTCTGATCCAAACGTATTTCCTTTGGCCAAGAATTTAAAGATCTTTAAAAAACTTGCTCCAAACATTACTGGAATTCCTAAGAAAAATGAAAACTCTGTTGCAACAAAACGTGAGGCCCCAATTAAGATTGCCCCTAAAATGGTCGCTCCTGAACGTGAAGTTCCTGGAATTAATGCCAGTACTTGGAAAGCACCAACGATTAAAGCGGCTTTATAAGTGAAGTCTTTTAGATTAGTACACTTCGGTGCAACATTTTTATTTCGTTTTTCAATGATAATAAAAGCAATCCCATAAACAATTAACATAATCGATACTGTTAAAAAGTTATAAAAATGTGCATCTAAATAATCATCAAATTTTAGACCAATAACTGCCGCTGGTAAACAAGCGACTAAGACTTTAAACCAAAGAATCCAAGTATCTTTTTTCTCTTCGCCATTTTTCTTTGGTGAGAAAGGATTCAATTTGTGGAAGTATAAAATAACAACCGCCATAATTGCTCCCAATTGGATAACGACGTTGAACATTTCCATAAAATCTTTACTTAGATCGAGTTTAATAAACTCATCCACTAAAATTAAATGTCCGGTACTACTAATTGGAAGCCACTCGGTAATTCCTTCGATAATACCAAGAATAATTGCTTTCCATAGGTTAGCAAAAAGCATGTCACCATTCCTTTCTGAAATAAATGCAAAATACATCAAGTATAAGTATACCCGCTGACAAAGTAAATGCCAATGCAAATTCTTATTTTAAAATAAATTTTAGAATTATACAAAGGTGCCACTTGTAATTCATGAAACTTTTTTCTATACTAGTGATACTTTAAAAAATGGGGGAAGAGAAATGTTTGGATTTTTGAAGAAAAAGAATGAAGTTGTCGAAAATAATACAATGTATGCCGTTGCCAATGGAACCGTTATCCCAATTAGTGAAGTGAATGATCCTGTTTTTTCACAAAAAATGATGGGAGATGGCTACGCAGTAGTTCCAGAAAATGGTGAAATTTATGCACCTATTGAAGGAGAAGTTTTAAGCGTTTTCCAAACAAAACATGCCATTGGTTTAAAAATGACAAACGGTCTTGAAATTTTATTACACATGGGTATCGATACGGTGGAGTTAAACGGGGCACCGTTCACTATTAAAGTGAAAGAAGGCGACCAAGTGACTGCAGATACGGTGGTCGCAATTGCTGATTTAGAAGCAATTAAAGCAGCTGGTAAAGGAACTGAAATGGTTGTCATCATTACCAACATGGATAAAGTAGCACAATTTTCGTTAGAGAAAACTGGCGTGGTTACAGCTGGTACACCAGTTGGCTCTGCCACAGCCAATTAATGTAGTAGACAGATATTTCTATAAAGGAATATCTGTTTTTTTTTGAACAGAAATAAAATTTTATTTTGGAATTAAAAAATATTTAGAAAAATAGTTGAAATTTTATTTCAAACAAGTTATAATGAAAGCGTATTAGAGAGGAGCTAAAAAGATGTATGGTATTTCAGTTTTTCTTGGTGAAGAGATTACAAACGATACAATTATTTATATCAAAAAGATGAAAGCGCTTGGATTTGATGGTATTTTCACTTCTTTACACATTCCAGAAGATGATACTTCCCTTTACCGCCAACGCTTGACTGATTTAGGGGCAATTGCTAAGGCAGAAAAAATGAAAATTATGGTAGATATTTCAGGTGAAGCGTTAAAAAGAGCGGGTTTTTCTTTCGATGAATTAGAGCCTTTAATTGAGTTGGGCGTAACTGGCCTCCGGATGGACTATGGCATTACGATAGAACAAATGGCTCATGCTTCACATAAGATTGATATAGGATTGAATGCTAGTACCATTACACTGGAAGAAGTGGCTGAGTTAAAGGCTCACCAAGCGGAATTTTCTCGCTTAGAAGCTTGGCATAATTATTATCCAAGACCTGAAACAGGTATTGGAACAACATTTTTTAATGAAAAGAACCGCTGGCTTAAAGAATTAGGCTTACAAGTTTTTACTTTTGTGCCAGGAGATGGGCAAACAAGAGGCCCAATTTTTGCTGGTTTACCAACATTAGAAAAACATCGTGGGCAAAATCCTTTCGCCGCTGCCGTTGGTTTGATGGCTGATCCTTATGTCGATGCTGTTTATATTGGTGATCCTACAATTAGTGAGCGAACCATGGCTCAATTTGGTTATTATCACCAAACCAATCAATTTCTGTTAGAAGTAGCACCTAGCAAGAGCCGCTATTTGAAGCGAATACTTGGGACTCATACCAATCGTTTAGATGCTGCAAGAGATGTTTTGCGAAGTGAATTATCAAGAACGAGTGAAATGTTCAGAAAAGATGAAATTGCAACGATTGAGTCAGAGCAGACTGAAGCACGTCCAGTGGGAACCGTAACGATTGATAATGAAAAATATGGTCGCTATATGGGAGAAATTCAAGTCACACTTGTGGACTTGCCGAAAGATGAAAAAGTCAATACGATTACACGAATTATTGAAAAAGATCAAACGATATTGCCGTTAATCAAGGCAGGCAATCAATTTACGCTAGTCACGGAAGGAACGATAGAGAATGAATTTAGAAAACTTAACAACTGAACGTAGAAATGAAAATACAATGGGCTTAGATGAGATGAGTGTCAAAGAAGCGTTACAAAAAATGAATCAAGAAGACCAAAAAGTTGCAATGGCAGTGGGTCAAGAATTAGCAGCCATTGAACCAGTGGTAGAAGCCATCATCAAAAGCTTCAATCAAGGCGGCCGCTTGATCTACATGGGCGCTGGTACGAGTGGTCGGTTAGGTGTCTTAGATGCAGCCGAATGCGTACCAACTTTTGGCGTCGAGCCAGAGATGGTTCAAGGCCTCATCGCTGGTGGTCAAAAAGCAATGACTGTCGCAGTAGAAGGTGCTGAAGATTCAAAAGAACTAGGTCGTCAAGATTTAGTTGATCTAAAATTATCAGCAAATGACATTGTTGTTGGGATTGCAGCCAGTGGTCGGACGCCTTATGTAATTGGCGGTTTAGAATATGCTACAACGGTGGGAGCAGCTACCGCAACTGTGGCATGTAATAAAAATGCCGAAATTAGTAAATATGCGCAAATGCCGATTGAAGTAGATGCAGGACCTGAATTTTTAACAGGTTCGACTCGCTTGAAATCTGGGACAGCTCAAAAATTAATTTTAAATATGTTATCAACTATTTCCATGATTGGTATTGGGAAAGTCTACAATAACTTAATGGTTGATGTAAAACCAACCAATGAAAAATTAGTGGAGCGTTCCAAACGGATTATTATGGAAGCAACGGGTTGTAGTTATGAAGTTGCCGAACTAAAATTTGTAGAAGCAGAAGAAAATGTGAAGTTAGCAATTGTAATGATTTTAACTGATAGTACTAAAGAAGAAGCAACACAAAAATTAATTGACGGGAATCAATTTATCAAGAATACATTAAATTAAGGAATTAGGAGGGTGTTTTAACATGGCAGAAGAAAGAATTAAACGCATTGCTGATGGGATTTATAAAGAAGTTGGTGGTCAAGAAAACGTGGACAAAGTCATTCATTGTATGACTCGTGTTCGTATGGATATCCGCGATTATGACAAAGTGAATATTGAAGGATTGAAAAAAATTGATGGCGTTATGGGCGTCGTAGAAGATGATACGTTGCAAGTAGTTGTTGGTCCAGGGACTGTTAACAAGGTTGCACAAGAAATGGTAGATCAAGCAGGTGTCAAATTGGGAGAACCATTTAATCATGACACCTCAACTGATGCTTCAGCAGGCAAATCTGGAAAAGATTTAGTAGAAGAAAAAGCCGCTCAAATGAAAGCACAACAAAAAGCGAAACAAAATAACACTTCACCATTTAAAAAAGTATTAAAAGCTATTTCTAGTATCTTTGTTCCGATGATTCCTGCCTTTGTTGGGGCTGGTATTATTGGCGGGATTGCAGCTGTTATGTCTAACTTAGTTGTTGCTGGTGATATTTCAGCTTCATGGCAACAATATATTGATGTCTTAAATATCATTAAAAATGGGATTTTTGCTTATTTAGCTCTTTACACTGGGATTAACAGTGCCAGCGTTTTTGGTGCAACGCCAGCGTTGGGTGGTGTTATTGGGGCAGTCACAATGTTGACAGGAATGAATCCAGATGCACCAATCAGTAATATTTTCACTGGGGGAACATTATCTGCAGGACAAGGCGGAATTATCGGTGTTATTTTTGCCGTATGGTTATTATCATTGTTAGAAAAACAATTGCATAAAATTGTCCCAGAATCAATTGATATTATCGTAACGCCAACCATTTCACTTTTAGTGATTGGCTTAGCAACTATTTTCTTAATCATGCCTGTAGCCGGAGCTATTTCTAATGGCTTAGTTGGTATTATCAATGTTGTCTTAGAAAAAGGTGGCATGGTTGCTGGCTTTACTCTTGGTTTAACCTTCTTGCCAATGGTAATGTTTGGTTTACATCAAATTTTGACGCCAATCCACATTGAAATGATTAATCAAACAGGGATGACTTTGTTATTACCAATTCTGGCCATGGCTGGTGCGGGACAAGTCGGTGCAGCTTTAGCATTATGGATTCGTTGTAAATCAGATAAAAAATTAGTTGAAATGATTAAAGGTGCCTTGCCAGTTGGGATTTTAGGTATTGGTGAACCATTAATCTACGGAGTTACTTTACCATTAGGACGTCCATTCATTACTGCTTGTATCGGCGGTGGTATTGGTGGTGCAGTAATTGGTGCCTTCGGTAATGTTGGTGCGATTGCTATTGGACCAAGTGGGGTGGCTTTAATTCCATTAATTGCCAACAACCAATGGCTTGCATATGTATTAGGTTTATTGGCTGCTTACGCAGGTGGTTTTGTAGCAACGTTATTCTTTGGGATTCCTAAAGATATGCAAACAACTAAATAATAAATAGAAAAAAGGAGAACTTGGCTTCTCCCTTTTTCTTTGTTAAAATTTAATTGCGTAGGAAATGGTGTATCAGGAGGGGTGTTTATGCAACAAAATATTGTCTTATCTATCCAAGATCGTCTACAACAATTACCAAAATCAGAACGAAAAATCGCAGAATATATTTTAAAAAATACAGAAACAGTTATTTCAATGAATGCGCAAGAGCTAGCGAAACAAGCAGGATCAAGTCCAGCGGCAATTATTCGCTTTTGTCATTCTATGGATGTGAATGGCTTCACAGAGTTGAAACTTTTATTATCTGCAAATCTTGGTCAAATGAAGCAGCAAATGTACACTGAAGTTACTAAAGGGGAATCAACAGCTGATATTAAACAAAAGTTACAAGCGCGCTTTGTTCATGTGGTTGAGCGAAGCGGTCAGACATTAGAGGATGTCGCAGTGAATGAAGCCGTTGATTTGTTGGAAAAAACAGAAGTAATTTTTGTCTATGGGTTGGGCGCCTCTTCGTTGGTTGCTCAAGATATTTATCAAAAGTTTACGCGCTTAGGCCGAACGGTATTTACAACATTGGACCATCATTTATTTGCTTCTATGTTAGGCTCAACAGAAAAGCCTAGTGTTTTTATTGTTATTTCTAATTCTGGAACGAATAAAGAAGCAAGTACTTTAGCTGATTTAGCGAAGCAGCAAGGGATTCCTATTATTAGTATCACACAAGATGAAAAATCAGTGATTGGTGAAAAAAGTGATATCGTCCTTCAAACCTCTAGTGGGGAAGACGTGCCATTGAGAAGTGCGGCTACTGTTTCCTTGGTGGCACAATTGTATGTAGTCGATGTTTTATTTTTTGCTTATGCAGCAAAAAACTATAAGGAAACCTTAGAAAAAATTCAAATCTCAAGAAAAAATGTAGAACGTTTAAAAGAATAAATAAAAAGAGAAGGTTATCTGTCAAAATGACAAATAACCTTCTCTTTTTTTACTATCAACGGCGCTTTTCAGCGATCTTTTTTCCCTTTTCAATATAAGAAATATCATTAATTCCTTGAATGGTAAATGTTCCTTTTTCGTAAGTTAAGGTCGTCACGCTACCATTCTCCAGCGCCATCTGCATAGGCAAACTTGCATCAATTAAGGAAAGTAAAAAGGAAATTGTTAGTCCATGGGAAACCACCATGACTTTGCCGCCACCATTTTTTTCTCGATGATGAGCGATATCTTCGAAACCAGACCAAACACGATCACGAATAACTTCATAAGGCTCCGCCCAGTCAGCCGTATCGGCTTCAATAATAGCATTTGCTAACTCGCGATAGGTAATCTTCGTGGTCATCATGTCCTCATAACTTTTAAAAGCTAAAATGCGTGGCACCACACCCCAAAGTTCACCATCATAGCCACCATCTAAAGAACCAAAACACCACTCACGAATCCGTTTATCGGTTAGGTAAGGAATCTTTTGGTGGTTTTGATGTTCTTGTAAAATAATCTGAGCTGTTTGCATGGCACGACCACTATCACTACTATAGGCTTCCTTAAAGTCTATGTCCCTAAGACCTAAGCCTAAATGATAAATGCCTTCTTCTCCTTGTTTGGTTAAGGGGGTATCTGACCAGCCTTGGGTACGGCCAATCGTATTAAACATCGTTTTTCCGTGACGAATAATATAAAGTGTCGTTGCTTCAGTCATTGCTACTCCTCCTAAGTTTCTTTAAATAGTGAATAAATCTCTAATTAAAAAATGGGTTTGTGGCTTTTTCATGTTGAATGGTCGTGGCATCACCATGGCCTGGATAAACAGGAAATTCTTCTGGTAAAGTGAATAGATAGGTCGTAATGCTGTGTAATAATTGTTGCATATCACCAGTGTGTAAATCGGTACGACCAATACTACCTTTAAACAATGCATCCCCAACAACAACAAAATCATCAAAGACAAAGCTGACGCTACCAATTGAATGACCAGGTGTTGGGACTACGGAAAATTTCATGCCGCCAATTTCATAATCGGTTAGTTTAAATTCATGTTCGGCGGGTTGAACAATAATATTTGCTATATCATCATGTCTGCCTAATCCTGAAAGATTCAAAATAGGATTGGAAAGCCACGCTTGTTCTAATGGACTAACATAAACAGGGATTTGATAATGATGGCGCAATTCTTCTACCGCACCAATATGATCATAGTGAGTATGTGTTAATAAAATAGCGGCTGGTTTCTTCCCTAAACGGGTAATTTCTTGAATTAGTTTTGCTCCTTCTGCACCTGGATCAATAATTAATAATGCTTCTTCATTATAAACAAGATAACAGTTTTCTTGAATAACACCTGTTCTAATTTGTTCGATCTGTATCATCTCAGGACCTCCTAAAGTTCTAACGATTCTCTTCAAGTATACCGAAGAATCTTAAGAATAGAAAGTTTTCTTGTTTATCCAAAGAAAAAATAAATCATTCTTAGAATGTTCGGTTTTTACTTGTTTTAACACGGATTTTTTAAAAAAAAATCACATTTTTATAGTTATTAAGCGAAAGTTTATGTATAATCTTCATGTGATAGTAAGGAGGAGTATTAAATGTTTCATTTTGTAATAAAAGGAACAGGTTTTTCTAGTAAAAATTTGCAAGAGATTAAAGTTTATGAAGAGACACTTTTTTGTATAGATGAGGCCGGAGTAATTCAGGAAATAATTGAACCAGATGCTGAAGCGTATGAAACTGTGCTAGCAGAACAAAAAGAGGCACAACGTTTTCAAGAATTGCCCCAAGATTCTTATCTTTTACCCGGCTTTGTTGATTTACATGTCCATGCACCTCAGTGGGCACAATCTGGGACCGCCTTGGATATTCCATTGTATGAATGGCTGAATACGTACACGTTTCCTTTGGAGTCCAAATTTGCAGATTTAGCATTTGCCCAACAAGTCTATGATGAATTGGTAACCCAATTGTTAGCTAATGGGACAACAACAGCCCTTTATTTTGCAACCATTCATTATGAAGCTAGCCGTCGTTTGGCAGAGATTTGTGCGGAAAAAGGGCAGCGTGGCTTAATTGGCAAAGTTGTAATGGATGATCTTAATGAGAATCCTGAATACTATCGTGATCAAACAACGCAACAAGCATTAGAAGAAACGGAACGGTTTATTCAAGAAATTCAAACATTAGCGCAGCAAACAAAACAAGGCGTGTATCCCGTTGTAACTCCGCGTTTCATTCCAAGTTGTACAGAGGAAGCACTTAAAGGATTAGGAGAATTAGCAGCGAAATATCAAGTCCATGTTCAAAGTCATTGTAGTGAGAGTGATTGGGAACATCAATTTGTTCAAGAACGTTTTGGAAAAAATGATGCCCAAGCATTGAATGATTTTGGTTTATTGACAGAAAAAGCAGTGATGGCACATGCAGGCTTTTTAGAAGAAGCAGATATGAATTTATTCCATGAAACAGGGACGGCTGTGGCGCACTGCCCAATCTCTAATGCTTATTTTGGCAATGCAGTGACACCGATTGCAAAATTAGTACATCAACATCAAGTAGAAGTTGGTTTAGGCAGTGATCTTTCAGGTGGTTTTTCACCAAGTCTTTTTGACAATTTAAAGCAAGCGGTTATTTCTTCTAGAATGTTAGAAGATGGCGTCGATGCTACAAAAAAACCAGAAGTACGAGGTGTTAAAACAGCACGGATTACCGTAAATGAAGCGTTTTATTTAGCTACTGCTGGTGGTGGTCAAGCGCTAAGTTTGCCAATTGGGAAATTAGAAAAAGGGTATGCTTGGGATGTTCAAATTATTAATACAAGCTTGTCACAAGCACGAATCCCTAAAAATCCAGGGGAATCATTGCTTGATATTTTCCAAAAAATCTTATATTTAGCACGACCAGAAAATATTCGAGAAGTCTGGGTACAAGGTGAAAAAGTACATGATAAAAATTTAATGTCAGCAACTAAAGGAGTATAAAAAATGAGTGAAAAGAAACAAAATAATCTTCATTTAACAGTGGGGCCAGAAGATTCAGTATCTTTTGGGCAGGCCACTATGTTAGGGATTCAGCATGTCTTAGCAATGGACGTGTACGTCGTACCTGTGATCATTGCTTCAATTATTGGGATTAGCACAGCACAAACGTCTTCTTTAATCCAAGCAACATTCATAGCAGCAGGACTTGCCACGATTATTCAATCTCATTTTTGTATGAGATTACCAGTTGCGCAAGGCCCTTCATTTATTCCAATCGGGGCAATTGCAGGAATTTATTTTGCCAATAACCAACAAGGAAATGGCTGGGGCGCAGTTTTAGGTGCTAGTTTAGTGGGGGCAATTGTTGTTATTATATTAGGATTTACTGGTATCTTTAATCGTTTAATCACTAAATTTGTTCCACCAATTGTGGGAGGAACAATTATTTTTGTGGTGGGTCTTTCGTTAATGCCAGTCGCTTTATCGGATAATATTTACCACGCAAAAGGGGAATTAGGACAAAATATTTTATTAGCATTTATAGCAGCGGGGACGTTGATCTTCTTTGCGCTCTTAGGTTCTGCTTTGAAAAAAGGGCGGATTTTCCGCGTTTCTTCTGTCATTTTGGCATTATTATTTGGGAGCATCGCGGCACAATTATTAGGGGTACTTGATTTATCAGCCGTTAGTGAAGCGGCTTGGTTTAGTTTGCCTCAGTTACCATTAGTTAACTTTTCTTTCCAATTTGATTGGTCAGCTATTGCCACGATGTTAGTTATTTATCTGGTTTTAATGGCGGAAACAACAGGCACTTGGTTTGCTGTGAGTCATGTTGTCGCTGAACCTTTGACCGAAGAAAAAATTAATCGCGGCGTAATTGGTGAAGGCTTAGGTTGCTTAGTTTCTTCATTCATTGGCGGCACGCCAGTAACTAGTTACTCTACAAATGCTGGGATTATTTCAATCACTGGAGTTGCTAGTCGCAAGGTTTTTGTGGCTGCAGGTGCGTGGTTTGTCTTATTTGGCTTATCTGGAAAACTTTCCACCTTGATTTCGGCCATTCCGGCACCAGTTATCGGCGGCGTTTTTGTGGTTGTTTGTGGCATCATTTCTGTAAGTGGAATGAAAGTTATGAGTGATGTAACAATTCATGAAAAAGAGATGTATGTAATTGCCGTTCCAATTATTATGACGTTAGCGTTGACATTGTTACCAAAAGAGTTTTTGGAAACTCTACCACAATTTTTACAATATTTATTTAGTTCACCCGTGGCAACTGCCTCAATTGTTGCTATTTTATTGCAGGCCATTTTACCAAACGTTCAAGAAGGGTAAAAGATTAATTTTCGTTAAAACGCCTTTGACAAGTGGCGGTAAATAGTGTAAATTAACAATGGTGTTTGTAAACACGAACGTTAAATGACCGAATGTTCGGTTTTTACGTTATTTTTGTAAATAACTAGGAGGCAGTAAGTATGAAAGTTTTTGATTATGAAGATGTCCAATTAATTCCCAATAAATGTATCGTGAATAGTCGTTCTGAATGTGATACTACAGTAACTTTAGGAAAACATTCGTTTAAAATGCCTGTCGTTCCAGCGAACATGCAAACAATTATTGATGAAACGATTGCGGAAACCCTTGCTGAAAATGGTTATTTTTATATCATGCATCGGTTTGATGAAGAGGCGCGAGTGCCATTTATTAAAAAAATGCAACAAAAGGGCTTAATCACGTCAATTAGTGTGGGTGTGAAAGAAGGGGAATACGCTTTTGTTGAAACGTTAGCCCGAGAAGGTTTAGTTCCTGACTACGTGACAATTGATATCGCCCATGGTCATTCAAATGCGGTGATTAATATGATTCAACACTTGAAAAAATTTTTACCAGAAACGTTCGTTATTGCGGGCAATGTTGGAACGCCAGAAGCCGTTCGCGAATTAGAAAACGCTGGAGCCGATGCCACCAAAGTGGGGATTGGACCAGGAAAAGTATGTATTACTAAAATTAAGACTGGCTTTGGGACAGGTGGCTGGCAGTTAGCGGCTTTACGTTGGTGTGCCAAAGCTGCTCGGAAACCAATTATTGCAGATGGTGGAATTCGGACCCATGGAGACATTGCAAAATCTGTGCGTTTTGGGGCAACTATGGTCATGATTGGTTCATTATTTGCTGGACATGAAGAATCACCAGGTGAAACAAAAGTGGAAGATGGCGTTGTTTACAAAGAATACTTTGGTAGCGCCTCTGAATTCCAAAAAGGCGAAAAGAAAAACGTTGAAGGCAAAAAAATCTGGTTACGCCATAAAGGGAAGTTGGCAGATACTTTAGTCGAAATGCAACAAGATTTACAATCTTCCATTTCATACGCGGGAGGTCGTGATTTAGAAGCGATTCGTAAAGTTGATTATGTGATTGTAAAAAATTCTATTTTTAATGGTGATACCATTTAACATTCAACTATAGACTGAAAAGAAGACAGCACGTAGTGCAGAAATTAAAATGATTTCTGCATTACGTGCTTTTTTTACTTTACCTATCGTAGTAATCGTGTTAAGATAATTACAACGACAGACGTAGTACGATAGTTGAAGTACTTGAGGGAGGAATTTATGTGATTGGTAGTGATGCAATTCGAGGATACAACGATACCTTTATTCTCTCAATCTTACAATCCGGCGCTTCATATGGTTATGCGATTTCTAAACGCATTCGTGAAATTTCTAAAGAACAATATTCGATTAAAGAAACGACACTTTATTCTGCTTTTACACGTTTAGAGAAAAATGGCTACATTGAATCATTTCCAGGAGAAATAACGCATGGCAAAAAGCGGACCTATTATCAAATAACCCATGCAGGAGAGTGTTATTTAGAGGAAAAGTTACTAGAATGGGAAGTAACAAAAGACGTCGTCGAAGCATTTGTAAAGGAGATGGGAAAATGAAAATTATAGAAGAATTTATTGATAGCTTATTTTCAGGCGTTGTTGAAACACCTGAAACAAAACAATTAAAGGCGGACTTATTAGCAAATGCTGAGGATCGTTATGAAGATTTGCTCAGCCAAGGAAAATCGGAAAATGAAGCAATTGGTACAATTATTTCTGAATTTGGTACTATTGATGAATTAATGGAAGAATTGAATTTAGAAAATAAACAAGTGGATGAAACAAACGATTCAATGAACGGTTTGCCAGAAATTTCAGTGGAGGAAGGACTTGACTATTTAGCTGTCCAACGTAAAGGTGCTATTCAAATTGGCCTTGGTGTTGTTGCAATCATGGTGGGTGTTGGCTTGCTGGTTGGTATGCGTGGTGTTCTTTCTAACGGTCTTGGTTTAGTTTGTCTTTTCATAGGTGTGGCAATCGGCGTTCCATTATTTATTGTTGCTGGTAATCGGTTTGTTGCAATGGACAAACAACTGGGGCAACGATTGATTCCGATTAAGTTAAAAAAAGAAGTTGCACAAAGAGAACAAAGTTTTCAACGATCATTTATTTTTTGTATGGCAGCGGGCGTCGTTTTTTGTATTTTGGGTTTAATCCCAGTTGTTGTCTTTAGTAGTGGCCTTCATCTGATGATGCGCCGTTCCATGCATCAAATGATGGGCGGACAGTATTATAATGGAACGATGGGGATTAGTTGGCTCTTCTTTTTAGTATCGGTTGGCGTCTTCTTGTTTATATTTGGTGGAGTAATTAAAGGAAGTTTTAATAAATTGTTGAATGAAACTTATTTTTATTCAGAACATGTTGGTCATCCTGATTTTGCCCCTCAGCAAACAAAAACAGAGGAAGGACCTGTGGGAAATCCTGTCGGTGCAATTATTGCATCCGTTTATTGGCCCTTAGTTGTTGCACTCTATTTATTTATTAGTTTTGTTTTAGGGGATTGGCGGTTTAGTTGGTTAATCTTTATGTTCGCAGGAATCTTTTATAACACCATCCAAGCATTTTTACACAAACATTGAGACAAACCTGTTAATAGTAAAACAGAAAAGTGGGACATTCGTCAAAACGGCTGCCCCACTTTTCTTGTATTTTCGATTGACAAAAGCATTAAACTGGATTACTTTTAACTCATCCAATTGTTGAGGTGATGGCTATGTGGCAACTTAAAAAAGAACAAAGTGTTCCCATTTATCGGAGTATTATGGAAATGATTGTTCAAAAGATTCAAACAGGCGAATTATTACCAGGTGAAAAAATCCCTTCGGAACGTAAACTGGCAGAATACTTGTCTGTCAATCGTTCAACCGTTGTTCATGCATTAGATGAACTGGTGGACTTAGGCTGGATTGTGCGAAAAAGAGGGAGCGGAACGATCGTCAACGAAGGAAAATGGGGGGTAATGATGACGCCACGAACGGATTGGCATCGTTATTTAGAACAAAATGTGTTCAAACAAGTTCATCCCTTGGTGGCAGAGATTGAGTTACGAGCTAAACAAAATTTACCAACTGACTTAGATATGTATACAGGCGAATTGCCGTTAGACTTAATTCCCAGTTTTGATTTTCCAGCATTAAACTGGAAACAATTTTTAAAAGAGGAAGCACAAGATGAATTAGGTTATTTGCCGTTAAGAAAAGAAATCCAAGCCATTACAGCAACGGAATATCAGCTTCATTTACCAAGTGAAAGTTTATTGCTTACTTCAGGTGCGCAACAAGCACTTTTTTTAGTTTTGCAAGTTTTATTGAGACAAGGAGATAGTGTTGCCGTAGAAGATCCATCTTTCTTCTATGCCTTACCAATTTTCCAAGCTGCTGGTGTGCGCTTATTTGGTGTGCCCATGACAGAGGAAGGGATTGATCTTGAAGCGCTAGAACAAACAATCCGACAACATCGCATCAAAATGGTTATGGTTAATCCTTCCTTTCAAAATCCGACTGGGACAGTGATGCCTTTAAGAAAAAGAGAACAGCTCGTGAAAGTCTGTCAAACGTATCAAGTTCCTATTTTAGAAGATGATGTTTTTGGGCAGCTAAGTTTTATCCCGAAAACAGAAATTCCTCCTTTAAAAAAATTAGATCCAGACAATGTCTTGTATATCGGTTCGTTGTCAAAAATTTTAGGTTCGACCACGAAAATTGGTTGGTTAAGTGCGCCCGCCTCCGTGACGAAACAAATTGCAGAAGCCAGAAAAATGATGGATGTTTCGTTGAGTATTTTTCCGCAGATGCTCGCTAAAATGGCGATTGAAGATCCTTCTTTTTCTGAAAAAATTATGTTATTAAATAAACAAGTGGAACAACGAGCAACAGCTGTATATCAAGTATTTAAATCGTTGTCAGAATGGGAAGTTTCGCCAGTAAAAGGCGGCTTTTATTTATGGGCGCATTGGCGTCAAGGGGCACTTAAGCCAGAAGATTGGCAAGTGTTTTTACGAGAAGGTGTTTTGGTAGCACCAAGTGTCGCTTTTAGTGAAAAACGTGGAAGTATTCGCTTGAACTGTTCCCGAATTTCACCAGAAGAAATGCCTCTTTTTTGTGAGCGAATGGTACGGATTACACGACAACTTTCTGAAAATAGACAAACAAAAATAGAACAGTAAGTAAGATTTTTCTTATAAAAATCATTTGCTGAGAGAAAACGCTACAACTTCCCTTTTCTAAACGAATATCCAATGCTATACTTAAAAAGTAAAAACAAAAAAACAAATGAGGTGTTTTCCATGTCTTGGGAACAAGTTTACCAACAATGGTTAAATGAAGAAAATATTCCAGAAAATTTAAAAAATGAATTAAAGGACTTAAATACAGACCCTGAAAAATGTGAAGATGCATTTTACGCACCATTAGAATTTGGGACTGCCGGGATGCGCGGAATTTTAGGCGCCGGTATTAATCGGATGAATATCTTTACGGTTCGTCAAGCGACAGAAGGGCTTGCACGTTTTATGGATACGCAAGATCCTGAAACAAAACGTCGCGGTGTAGCCATTGCCTATGATTCACGTCATATGTCTCCAGAATTTGCAATGGAAGCAGCTAAAACATTAGCTAAACATGATATTCCTTCTTTTGTGTTTGAAAGCTTACGACCAACACCAGAATTATCTTTTGCGGTCCGCTACTTTAAAGCTTTTGCGGGAATCATGATTACGGCTTCTCACAATCCAGCTGCCTATAATGGCTACAAAGTCTATGGTGAAGACGGTGGTCAAATGCCGCCAGCTGATGCAGATGCATTAACTAAATATGTTCGTAGTATCGAAAATCCTTTGAAAATTGATGTCTTATCAGATGAAGAAGTTGCCCACAGCGGTTTAATTAACATTGTTGGTGAAGAAGTCGATAATGCGTATTTGAAAGAAATTAAAACAGTTACGATTAATCAAGAATTAATTAACGAAATGGGTAAAGAATTAAAATTAGTTTACACTCCCTTACATGGAACTGGGAAAATGTTAGGAGAAAAGGCATTAAAACAAGCCGGTTTTGAAAAATTTGTTTTAGTACCTGAGCAAGCCGTTGCTGATCCTGACTTTACTACAGTTAAGTCACCAAACCCTGAAGAACATTCAGCTTTTGAATACGCGATTCGTTTAGGGGAAAAAGAAGGCGCTGATTTATTGATTGCAACAGATCCAGATGCTGATCGTTTAGGTGCTGCTGTGCGGATGCCAAACGGAGACTACCAAGTATTAACAGGAAATCAATTAGGTTCAATTATGATTCATTATATTTTAGAAGCCCATCAACAAGCAGGCACGTTGCCTCAAAATGCTGCGGTTCTAAAATCAATCGTTTCTAGTGAACTTGCTACAGCGATTGCTGAGAAATATAATACGAAGATGTTTAATGTTTTAACAGGTTTCAAATTTATTGCTGAAAAAATTCAACAATACGAAGAAGACCATAGTCAAACGTTTATGTTTGGTTTTGAAGAAAGTTATGGTTACTTAGTGAAACCTTTTGTTCGTGATAAAGATGCGATTCAAGCGTTAGTTTTATTAGCAGAAGTAGCGGCTTTTTACAAAAAACAAGGAAAAACATTATACGATGGCTTACAAGATATCTTTGAAGAATTTGGTTACTTTGAAGAAAAAACTATTTCCGTAACAATGAGCGGAATTGAAGGCAGCGGTAAAATCAAAGCTTTAATGGCAAAATGTCGTGAACAAGCGCCAACTGAGTTTGCCGGGATTCAAGTTGCTCAAACGGAAGATTTTAAAGAATTAACACGCACTTTTGCAGATGGTCAAACAGAACAATTACAAACGCCTCCTTCTGATGTGCTGAAATATCATTTAGAAGATGGCAGTTGGATTGCTATCCGACCATCAGGAACAGAACCAAAAATTAAATTCTATCTAGCGACAAAAGCAAAAAGTAGTTCAGAAGCTTCTGAAAAAATTGCTGCGTTTGAAGCAGTCGTTAATGAATTAACAAAATAAAATAAACGAAACAGGCTGTACGGAAAAAAGTACGAATGTTAGTGTTTGTGTCAAAAGCTAATTGACTTTTGACACAAACACTTTATTTAACTAAGGAGGGAATGCTATGAAAATTGGCTTTATCGGTGCTGGCAGTATGGGCGGTGCCATGATTAAAGGGTTACTGAAAGCTGAGGCAGTCAAGAAGGAACATTTATATGTGAAAGGCGGCTCAAGTGGAACCGCAGAAGCACTTCAAAAAGAGTGGGGCTTTCAACTTGTCACAGATTATGCACTTTTCCAAGAATGTAAGGTTATTTTTATTGCGACAGGAGCAAAGGTCGTGTTACCTGTCCTTCAGGAATTAGCCCCTCATTTTTCCAACGAAAGTTTATTGATTTCTGTTGCAACAGGTCATACCATACAAGAAGCACAAATGGCTCTTGGCAATAAAGAAGCCAAAGTTGTTCATGCCATTCCTAATACACCAGTTAGCGTGAATCAGGGTGTGATTGGCGTAGCCTTGGCACCAACAATTGAAGGCCAAACGAAGGACCTGGTAATGGAACTTCTTGCTACTTTAGGGTTAGTCAAAGAAATTCGTGAAGCGCAACTGGAAACTTTTGGTACTGTGGCTGGTTGCAGTCCAGCTTTTGTTGATATCTTTATGGAAGCATTGGGAGATGCAGCAGTCTTAGAAGGGTTACCAAGAGACTTATCTTATGAAATTGTCGCTCAAATGATAAAAGGAACGGCGACCTTAGCCTTAGACACGAAAAAACACCCAGGAGCATTGAAAGATGAAGTGACTTCTCCAGGAGGAAGTACGATTCGCGGTGTCGTAGCTCTAGAAAAAAATGGCTTCCGTTATGCCGTGATGGATGCAGTTCAGCAAGCCAACCACGAATAGATGAAGAAAGTTGGAAAATCGACAAGTTTGTCATTTTTCCAACTTTCTTTGTGCCATATTTTTCGTAGGAAAGAACAATCGCAGTTCTTATTTTAAAAAACTCTGTGTTATAATGAGTGCAAAGTGAGGCGACTATAATGAAACAAATGGAAGAAATCAAACAAGTAAGTCAATTATATAAAGTATTAAGTGATCCAACACGTTTAAGAATTTTGCTACTTTTAAAAGAAGGCGAGCATAACGTAACGGCGATTAGTGAACAATTGGGAATGGAACAGTCCGCCGTTTCTCATCAACTAAAATTATTAAGAGATAGCCGGGTTGTCAAGGCACGTCGTGAAGGAAAAACGATTTTTTATACATTAGATGATCATCATGTAATAGATATTTTAAATCAGACCTTTGAGCATATTGAACATCGATAAAAAGTAGGAAAAAATAGCGTAACTAGAATAGCGCTGTTGATGGAGGTAAAAATGAAGGATACCTTAAAGATCGGGTTACTAGGATTAGGGACTGTAGGCACTGGCGTTTTAACTCTCTTGAAAGAACATCAAGAGAAAATTTCACAAGTGACAGGAATGAATGTAGTCATTGAAAAAGCATTTGTCCGAAATCTTGAAACGAAACAAGCGCAAGCGGAAGAATACGGTCTTTCTTTAACAACTTCAATTGATGATATTTTAGAAGATAAAGAGACTCAAATCGTTGTGGAATTAATGGGAACCATTGAACCAGCCAAAACCTATATCATGAAAGCTTTAGAAAAGGGCAAACATATTGTGACTGCTAATAAAGATTTACTGGCGCAACATGGGAGTGAATTAGTAGCGTTAGCCCAAAAACATCATTGTGATTTATATTATGAAGCAAGTGTTGCTGGCGGGATTCCAATTTTAAGAACAATTGCTAATAGCTTAGCGGCAGACAATATTCAACAAGTTTTAGGGATTGTGAATGGTACGACGAATTATATGCTTACGCAAATGGTTTCTGCTGATAAAAGTTATGAAGAAGCTTTAGCAGAAGCGCAAGCGTTGGGATTTGCTGAAGCGGATCCGACAAATGATGTCGATGGAATTGACGCAGCCTATAAAATGGTTATTTTAAGTCAATTTGCTTTTGGGATGAATGTTTCATTACCACAAGTTGATATTCGTGGAATTCGCGGATTGTCTTTAGATGATGTCGCTATGGCTAAACAACTGGGGTATGAAATCAAATTGATTGGCTCTGCTGAACAAAATGAGAATAGTATCTCGGTAGAAGTGGCGCCTATGCTAGTCAATCAAAAGCACCCTATTGCATCTGTTCGGAATGAGTACAATGCAGTATTTATTAAAAGTGCAGGCGTGGGGGAATCAATGTATTACGGTCCAGGAGCTGGCGCTAAACCGACAGCAACCAGTGTGGTCAGTGATTTAATTACGATTGCTAAAAACATTCGCTTGGCAACGACTGGCCATATGTTCAATTCGTATCAACATAAAACCCAATTGACGAGTTCCGAAAATGTATTTGGGCAGTACTATTTTTCATTAGATGTTCCAGATACACCAGGACAATTTTTGCAGTTGACGCAATTAATGACTAAAGCAGAAGTCAGCTTTGATCAATTAGTTCAACAGAAATCAGATGGACAGCGAGCAAGAATTGTTGCCATTACACACCAGATATCAAAAGCACAAATGCAACAAGTTGTGACAGCTATTCAAAATACGGAAGCCTTTCAGTTATTGAATGTAATGAAGGTTATAGGAGATGAGTAAACATGTATGAAGGTTTGTTAAAACAGTATCAAGCGTATTTGCCCGTAACAGAAAAAACACCAATGATTTCTTTAGCCGAAGGAAATACGCCACTGATTCCTTTACCTAATTTATCCAAAGAATTAGGTATTCAATTATATGGAAAATACGAAGGCTTAAATCCCACTGGCTCATTCAAAGATCGCGGGATGGTGATGGCTGTAGCAAAAGCGGTAGAAGAAGGTGCCAAAGCGATTGTTTGTGCTTCTACAGGAAATACTAGTGCCGCCGCTGCTGCGTATGCCACAAGAGCAGGCATTAAAGCGTATGTAGTGATTCCAGAAGGAAAAATCGCACTGGGAAAATTGGCGCAAGCTATTATGTATGGGGCGGACATTATTTCGATTCCAGGTAACTTTGATGAAGCATTAAAAGCGGTGCGAGAGATTGCGAAAACTGAGGCAGTTGCGCTAGTTAATTCAGTGAATCCTTATCGCTTAGAAGGGCAAAAGACAGCAGCTTTTGAAGTTTGTGAACAATTAGGTCAAGCGCCCGATGTCTTAGCGATTCCAGTTGGAAATGCCGGCAATATTTCCGCTTACTGGAAAGGCTTTAAAGAATGGCATGAAAAACAAGGAACAACTTTACCAAGAATGCATGGTTTTGAAGCAGAAGGTGCCGCAGCGATCGTGAAAGGCCAAGTGATTGAGCAACCTGAAACCGTGGCAACAGCGATCCGGATTGGAAATCCTGCTAGTTGGCAATTAGCAGAACAGGCACGTGATGAATCGGGTGGTTTCATTGATGCCGTGACAGATCAAGAAATTTTAACGGCTTACCGAAAAATTGCTGCTCAAGATGGGGTTTTCATTGAACCTGGTTCGGCTGCTTCATTAGCTGGAGTTATTCAACATGTTAAAAGCGGTAAAATCAAAGCAGGTGAAACCGTCGTGGCAGTCTTTACTGGTAACGGGCTGAAAGATCCTGATACAGCAATGGAGACAGAAGTAGCTATTTCAAAAATGAGTGACGTGGAAGAAATGCGTCTGCACTTACGAAAAGGAGTCGCAACACTATGAAAATAAGAGTACCTGCCACTAGTGCCAACTTAGGACCTGGCTTTGATTCATGTGGCATTGCATTATCCGCTTATTTAACAATCAACGTTTTAGGTGAAAGTGAATTTTGGGAAATTCAACATACTTTGGGAGAAGAGATTCCTACTAATGAAGAGAATTTATTAATTCAAACGGCATTGAAAATTGCACCAGAATTAACACCAAAAGTTATTCGGATGGTTTCTGACATTCCCCTTGCAAGAGGACTAGGCAGTAGCTCAAGTGTGATTGTAGCAGGCATTGAATTAGCTAACCGACTAGCACATTTAAATTTGTCCCCTAAAGAAAAAGTCCGTTTGGCCACAGAGATGGAAGGACATCCGGATAATGTTGCCCCAGCTATTTTAGGAGATTTCGTGGTGGCTAGCCATGTAGAAAACCAAGTCTACCATGTCAAACATCACTTTCCAATGTGTGATGTCATTGCATTTATTCCAGAGGAACCATTATTTACCGAAAAAAGTCGCGCTGTTTTGCCCGAAAAATTGACTTATAAAGAAGCGGTCGCGGCCAGTTCAATTGCCAATGTTATGATTGCCGCAATTTTAAACGGGGATTTACCTTTAGCAGGCAAAATGATGGAACAAGATAAATGGCATGAAACGTATCGTCGTTCATTGGTTCCTCACTTAAAAGAAATTCGTCGTTTAACTCAGCAAAGAGGTGCTTATGGTTCTTTCTTAAGCGGTGCTGGTCCAACTGTGCTAATCTTGTCGCCAGAAGAACGAACCAACGAAATTGTTCAAAGCTTGGAGAAATTATCTACCAAAGCGAGCATCCAAATTTTCAATATTGATCAAGAAGGCGTTCAAGTCTTTTAAAAAAACGAGAAAAAATCACTAGTGATTTTTTCTCGTTTTTTTTTAATCCTCGGAGGTTTCCGTGGAATAATAACTATGATCTTCTAAGTTCAAAGCATTAAGAATCATTGAGGCAGTTTCTTCAATTGAAAGAGAAGCGACATCAATAACGATACAACCTAATTTTTGATAAAGATCATTAGCAAAAGCCAGTTCTCGCCGAATTTTTTCAATATCTGAATAAGAAGTATTTTCAGGTAATCCATATGCGCGCATTCGTTCTTTACGAATCCCGTTTAAAACATTGGGATCATTGGTTAAGCCAACAATTTTTTTAGGGTCCATTTCGAATAATTGTTTCGGTAAATGTGCTTCAGGAATCAGTGGCAAATTAGCAACTTTTAAGTTCTTGTTGGCTAAAAAGAGACTTAGCGGTGTTTTAGAAGTTCGGGAAACGCCAAGAAGTAACACATCCGCTTCTAAAAAGCCTCGTGGGTCCTTGCCATCGTCATATTTGACAGCAAATTCCATTGCTTCAATTCGTTTAAAATAATTTTCATTCAGATGATGTAAGGCACCTGGTTCCCGCATGGGTGCGACACCTGTTAATCGTTCGATTTCCGTAACTGGTGGTGTCAAAATGTCAAAATGGAACAATTGATGCTCATTGAAAAATTGATTAGCAATCGCCACGAGATGATCATTAATAATAGTATGCAGTACCATGGCTTCTGCTTTTTTGGCATCTTCTAACGCTTGCACCAGTTTATCTTCGTCTTTAACGAATGTTCGTCTAATCAAAGTAAAATCAACAGTGGGGTACTGGGCCATTGAAGCAGCCGCCAATTTTGAAGCGGTCTCGCCAGCAGAATCTGAGATGACAAAAATCGTCACACATTTTTTTTCTTCAGAAATAGTCATAGAGGGTAAGTCCTTTCTTGCATTTTTAATAATTTTATTATACCATAAGTCCAGAATCTATTTCGTAATGATTCTGATTTAGGTTGGTGAGGGAGGAAATGGCGATGGCACCAGTAAAAACCAATATTGAACAAGCCTTAGAAACCATGAAAGCCAGTGGATTAAAATATACTAAAAAACGAGAATTACTGATGAGCTATTTGATTAAGCGAAATCGGTATGTTTCTGCACGTGAAGTGTATGAATTTATGAATGAAACCTTTAAAGGAGTCAGTTATGATACGGTTTATCGTAACTTGCATGACTTTGAGCGCTTAGAATTGCTGGAAAAAACAGAATTAAATGGCGAGCAAAAGTTTCGCTTCCGTTGTTGCCAAGAGGTGGAACATCATCATCACTTTATTTGTACGGTTTGTGGCAAAACGGAAGAAATTCACATGTGTCCGATGAATTTTTTTGAAGAACAGTTAAAAGGTTGTTCAATTGAAGGACATCGCTTTGAAATACTTGGTCGTTGTGCCGATTGTTGCGAAAAATAGCGAATAAGACGAAAAATCAAACAAAAATTTCGTATTTTATCAGTAGAGTGGTTGACGGTTATTTATGCTTTAGCTATAATATAACAAGGACAGTATTTTAATTTGTGGGTTTTTCCCACAAATAAGAAAAACGGTTACTTTTTAAGCTCGGAGGGAGGGAATAACATGTCAAAAACAGTCGTTCGTAAAAACGAATCTCTTGATGATGCTCTTCGTCGCTTCAAACGTTCCGTTTCAAAAGCGGGTACTTTACAAGAATCACGTAAACGTGAATTCTACGAAAAACCAAGTGTAAAGCGTAAGAAAAAATCTGAAGCAGCTAGAAAACGTAAAAAATTCTAGTTTTGAATGAATTGGAGTTGGTGGTATGTCATTGCTAACCACATTGAATGACGACATTAAAACAGCGATGAAAGCTAAAGACAAAGAAACTTTAGCCGTACTTCGTATGTTAAAGACTGCCATTCAAAATGATCAGATTAAAGCGGGCCGTGAATTGAACGGAGAAGAAGAACTCACTGTATTGTCTCGTGAGATGAAACAGAGAAAAGATTCTTTATCAGAGTTTGAAAAGGCGGGACGCGACGATCTTGTTGAAAAAGTAAAAGTTGAAATAGCAATTGTTGAAAAATATATGCCTCAACAACTAACGGAGGAAGAAATTCGTCAACTAGTTCAAGAGGTAATGACGCAAACTGGCGCCACTTCACCAAAAGATTTTGGTAAAGTGATGGGCGCTATGATGCCGAAAGTCAAAGGCAAAGCCGATGGCAACCAAGTTAACGCAATTGTGAAAGAATTATTACAAGAAAACTAAGAGCGTTATCGAAACTAGGACAGGATACTGTCCTAGTTTTTTTATGTAAAGAGAAAACCGGTAGCTTTTTACGGTTTTCTCTTTTTTGACTTTCAAAGTCAAATCAGGTACGACTTCTTTTTAAACAGATAAGAATGTGGTATCATTGTAAAGGACTATATAATAAAGGAGATGGACGTTTTTTGACAGATAATCAGTCAAAATCTTTGGAATTAATACTTACTGATTCTGATGATGCACACATGCTTTTAGGAACACATGATAAACATATCAAATTTTTAGAAGAGAATACCCACGTAACGATTAATAGTCGTGGCGAAGTTATTCAGTTAATTGGCGAATCATCAGAGGTAGAGTTAGTCGCTTCCGTGTTAAGAGCGCTACAAACATTAATTCAACGAGGCATCAAAGTGCATACGCCAGATGTCGTTTCTGCTTTAAAAATGGCCAAAGCTGGAAATTTAGAGGCGTTTATTGCCATGTATGAAGAAGAAATTATGAAGGACCATCATGGTCGGGCCATCCGAATTAAGAATGTTGGTCAAAAAAAATATATCGATGCAGTTAAAACTCATGACGTCATTTTCGGGGTGGGACCTGCGGGGACAGGAAAAACCTTTTTAGCCGTGGTGATGGCAGTAGCAGCCTTGAAAAAAGGCGAAGTACAAAAAATTATTTTAACTCGTCCAGCGGTGGAAGCTGGCGAAAGCTTGGGCTTTTTACCAGGTGACTTAAAAGAAAAAGTCGATCCTTATTTACGTCCAGTTTACGATGCCTTGTATCAAATTTTTGGTATGGATCATACAAATCGTTTAATGGAACGCGGCGTTATTGAAATTGCCCCGCTTGCTTATATGCGTGGTCGTACATTGGATGATGCTTTTGTCATTTTAGATGAAGCACAAAATACCACGGTTGCCCAAATGAAAATGTTTTTAACTCGTTTAGGGTTTAGTTCAAAAATGATTGTTAATGGAGATACTAGTCAGATTGACTTGCCACGTGGTGTAACAAGTGGTTTAGTTAACGCCGAGCGTACGTTAAAAGACATTGAAAAAATTGCCTTTGTAAATTTTGAAGCCAGTGACGTTGTGCGTCATCCGGTTGTAGCACAAATTATTCAAGCCTATGAAAAAGAACAACAAAAGCATTCCTAAGCAGTTAGGGAAGGAGTGAAAGTACCTTTTGAAAAAAGTACTTACAAAGTTAGGGGATCGTTTAGGTAAAGCCTATTTACCTATTTTATTAGCCGTTTTTTCTCTTCTTTTATTTATGATTATGTTTGGCAGTGTCCATCAGAAAAGAGTAGAAATTAAAGAAGGTCAACTGGCCGAGAAAACTATTCGTGCAAATAAAAATATCGAGAATACCTACGAAACAGAACAAAGAAAAAAATTGGCAGCAGAAGCTGTCACACCCGAATATATTTATCAAGAAGATACGGCATCTGTCCAACATAATCGTATTGATAAATTATTTAAATTGATTGATTCTGCGAATGAAAAAGTAGACAAAGAGTACAGCAATAAGCAAGCGAAGGCCAAAAAGGAAGAAACGATTCCTGCGCCGACCGTAGAAGAACGAGTAGCTAGCTTAAAATCATTGTTTGAATCTTTACCGCAAGATGAAGTTACGTTTTATCAAAGTTTTCCTAATGTTTTTTATCAAACAATCTTTACATTAACCTCTGAGCAATTGGATAAGGTTCGTTCAGAAAGTTTGATGTTGGTGGACGATGCGATGCAAAATCACGTTCGAGAATCTGATTTGGATAAAATTCGCCAAGAAGCTAACGGTAAAATTCAATACTTAGATATTACGAGTACCATGCAACAAGTCATTCGTTACATTGTTAACCAAGGGATTGTGGTAAACGATATTGCCAATGAAAAACGAACAGAAGAGCTACGCCAAAAAGCGATGAATGCTGTCCAACCCGCAATGATTTATCAAGGCGAAATTATTGTTCGTGAAGGTACTCAAATTGATGCAAAAGCGGTCGAAAAACTTGAGCTACTAGGAATGACTAGTCAAAATACCTCTATTTTTCCAATGGTGGCATTAGCATTAGCTATTTTACTTCAAGTTGAAGTGTTAATTTTCTTTACAAAACAAGTGACTGAGCCTTCGCGACAACGCTCGTTTATTATCTTTTACACGGGTGCTATGCTAATCAGTGTTATTTTAATGAAATTCTTCCAGATTTTCCAAACAGAGCAGTTGATGTATATTCCCTTGTTCTATCCAGCAGCCTTTGCGCCGCTGATTCTAAATCATTTTGTGAATCGTCGTTCAGGGATAATCGCTGCCATTTTCCAAGTCGTTTTTGCGTTATTTATCTTTTATAATTCTATTGGTACAAACTCGTTGACGGTTATTCTGATTATGTACTTATTCTCAGGATTTCTAGCAACAGTTGTTAAACGGAAACGAATGAGTGAGCAAGTTTTCCCAGCTTTAATGTGGGTAGTGGTCTTTCCTGTTTTCATGGCAGTTGTCTTAATGATTTATCAAGGAATGAGTTTAACAGATGGTAAAACGTGGACAGCTTTAATTTGTGCAGGTGCAGGAACGGTACTTTCATTTTTAGCAACAATGGGCTTGCATCCATATATCGAATTATTAGTGACTGATGATAGTATGATTGTCTTGAATGAATTAAGTAATCCGAACCATCCGTTGTTAAAACAACTGTTAGAAGAAGCGCCAGGTACCTATCATCATAGCATGATGGTGGCTAGTTTGAGCGCTAACGCTGTTGCTGAGATTGGCGGGCGGTCGCTATTAACACGAGTTGCTTGTTATTACCATGACATTGGCAAAATTAAACACGCCAATTTCTTTGTGGAAAACTTACCTGCTGGTGCAGAAAATCCACATAACTTTTTATTACCAGAAGATAGTAAACAAATTATTTTTGGCCACGTAATTGATGGCGCCAAAATTTTAGAAGAGTACAATATGCCGCAAATGGTGATTGACATTTGTCGTCAACATCATGGCACAACATTGATGAAATTTTTCTATGTGAAAGCAAAAGAACGCAATCCTGAAATTAAAGAATCCGACTTCCGTTATCCTGGGCCACGTCCACAAACACGAGAAGCAGGGATTGTGAGTATTGCTGATACTTGTGAGGCTGCTGTGCGGGCGATGGATCATCCGACCAACGAAAAAATTCAAGCCTTTGTGCATAATGTGATTCAAGATAGAATTTCAGATGGCCAATTAGATGAATGTGGGTTAACGATGAAAGAGATTCGCATCATTGAAAAATCATTAATTAATGGATTATGCAGTACCTTCCATTCACGGATTAAGTATCCAAAAATGAAAGCTGAAGCAGAAGAAATGAAAGATGAACAAGAAAAGAGAGATGACTAATGGATATTACTTTCATTGATGAAACCGAGAAAGTACCAACAGAAGAAATCAAAGAAATCGAAAACTTGCTGCAATTTGCAGCGGGTTTTCTAGAAATTGCCGAAGATACGGAGATGTCGGTGACTTTTACAGATAACGCAGGTATCCAAGTGATTAATCGTGACTATCGGGGCAAAGATATGCCTACAGATGTCATCAGTTTTGCTTTAGAGGATGAAGGGGAAAACGAATTGCCAATTATTTTTGATGATGAAGAGTTGGCAGAGTTACCACGTAATCTAGGTGATTTAATTATTTCAACAGAGCGAGCAGCAGAACAAGCAGTTGAATATGGGCACACATTGGAGCGAGAAATGGGCTTTTTGGCAGTACATGGCTTTTTACATTTGAATGGGTACGATCATATGGAACCTGAAGATGAAAAAGAAATGTTTGGTTTACAGAAAGAGATTTTAGATGCGTATGGCCTTAAAAGATGAGCAAACAGGAAAGAATAAACATTTTATTAATTCATTAGAATTTGCCTGGCAAGGAATCAAAACAGTTTTTCGAGAAGAACGTAATATGCGCAAACATGTGGCGTTTGGTGTCACGGCCATTGTGTTTGGTTTCTTGTTTTCTTTAACACTTGCTGAATGGCTGTGGTTGTTATTGGCCGTTTTTCTTGTCTGGTTGGCAGAAATTATCAACACAATTTTTGAAAATGTCGTAGATATGTTTACGGATTTTCACTTTCATCCAATCGGAAAAAAGGTTAAAGACATGGCCGCAGGAGCTGTTTTATTAACAGCCGGTTTCGCAGTGCTAGTAGGACTAATTCTATTTGTACCAAAAATTTTACAAATCATTCAAATGTGGAAATAAAAGGAGAAATACAATGACAACTGAACATAAATCTGGTTTCGTAGCCATTGTCGGCAGACCAAATGTTGGGAAATCAACATTGTTAAATCGAATTGTCGGCCAAAAAATTGCAATTATGAGTGACAAAGCACAAACAACTCGTAATAAGATTCAAGGAATTTATACAATTCCTGAAGCACAAATTGTTTTTATCGATACTCCAGGGATTCACAAACCTAAACACCGCTTAGGCGATTTCATGGTGGAAAGTGCCTATAATGCGATGCGTGAAGTAGATGCTACTTTATTTATGGTAAGTGCTGATCAAAAACGCGGGAAAGGTGACGACTTTATTATTGAACGATTGAAAAATAATAATAGTCCAGTCTACTTGATTATTAATAAAATTGACAAAGTCCATCCAGATGATTTATTGAGTATTATTGAAGACTATTCGAAACAAATGGACTTTAAAGAAATTATTCCCATTTCTGCCACTGAAGGAAATAATTTTGAGCATTTGATGGATGTTCTCGTTGAGCAAATGCCAGAAGGACCACAATATTTCCCTGATGACCAAATTACGGATCATCCAGAATATTTTATCGTTTCCGAATTAATTCGTGAAAAAGTGTTACTTTTAACAAGAGATGAGATTCCTCATTCTGTCGCTGTCGTTGTGGACTCAATGAAACGGGATGAAAACGATAAAGTCCATGTCCAAGCAACCATTATTGTGGAACGGGACAGTCAAAAAGGTATCATTATTGGCAAAGGCGGAAAAATGCTGAAACAAATTGGTACCAAGGCGCGTCAAGATATTGAATATTTATTAGATGACAAAGTGTATTTGGAGCTTTGGGTAAAAGTCCAAAAAGACTGGCGTGACAAAAAAATCTATTTACAAGATTTTGGTTATCGCAAAGAAGAATATTAAGAAAGTAGTGTTTGGGAAGCGAGTGTATAAACGAACTTTCCAAACACTACACTAATTTACATAAGAAATGGAAGTGAATTGAATGGCATTAGGGGAGACCAAAGGCATTATTTTATTTACGAAGGATTTTAAAGAGAAGGATAAACTCGTCAAAATTTTTACAGAATCCTATGGAAAATTGATGTTTTTTGTGAAAGGCGCGCATCGAAAAAATAATCCTCTTTTGCCAGCGATTCTGCCATTTACAGAAGCCGTCTACATCGGAAATTTTAGAGAAGAAGGCTTATCTTTTCTCAATAGCAGCAAAGAAGTTCAACCTTTTCGAAACATTCAACAAGACATATTTATTAACGCATATGGAACATATATTTTAAACTTAGTCGATGCAGCAATTGAAGATCAGCACTATGACCCTAATTTATTTCAATTTACCCACATGGCATTATCCGCTTTAAATGAGCAAAAAGATCCGGAAATCATTACAAATATTTTTGAAATTCAATTGTTAGAACGGTTTGGTGTACGACCAGAATGGCATCATTGTGTGGCTTGTGGCGAAACACAAGGGAAATTTGATTACTCTTCAAAGTATAGCGGTGTGCTTTGTGAAAAACATTGGCATTTAGATGAACAGCGCTACCATGCAGATCCTAGAGCAATTCATTTTATTCGCTTATTTTCGCAAGTCTCCTATGAAAAAGTCCAAAACATTCAAGTAAAAGAAGAAACTAAGAAAAGTATTAGAGAAACGATTGATATGTTATACGATGAATATGTCGGGTTGCACTTAAAAAGCAAAAAATTTATTGATCAAATGAAAACGTGGGAAAATACGTTAAAAATTCTACCACGAAAGAAGGAAGAAAAATAAACGTAAACAAGCAGACGTTTTTCTAAAAAAAATTTGACAACTTCCCTCAGACACCGTATTATGATAGAGAAGTTAAATACGTACGAAGAAAAAGAGAAGTAAAAAGAACCCTCTGTTAAGCGAATCTGGGAGAGTGGGAGCCAGAAACACGGAACTTTTGAAAGGCACTTTGGAGTACGACAAACGAAGCTGCCGATGAACACATCGGAAGTAGGGTGGAACCGCGATAATTATTCGTCCCTATGTCTATTAATAGGCATGGGGACTTTTTGCTGTGAATCACTACGATTGGCGCAAATGCGACAGAGTAGATGATGAACAGTACAAGGTGACCAAAGGGAACGTTGTCTCCTCTATGTTAAAACAAACTGCTTAGCCAAAAACATGGAGTAGATGATGAACAGCACAAGGTGACCAAAGGGAACGTTGTAACCGAATAAAAAAAGCAAACAGTTAACACCAAAAGAAAAAATAGTAACGTTTATTCAAAAAAGCTCAATTGGCGCAAAGGTGACAGAGTAGATGATGAACAGCATAAAAATTATCCCATTCTACAAAATTGTTTTTCTGTAGCCCTTTTTAAATTTACATTCCCGAAGCAAAGCCAATCCCTATGTCTATAAAAAATATTCCAAGGAGGAAAACAATGAAAAACAAGTTAACCGTACAAGAAATGATTTTAACCTTGCAAAAATTTTGGTCATCTAATGGCTGTATGTTAATGCAAGCCTATGATACAGAAAAGGGAGCCGGCACCATGAGTCCTTACACGTTTTTACGTGCCATTGGACCTGAACCATGGAATGCTGCCTACGTAGAACCTTCTCGTCGTCCAGCTGATGGACGCTATGGCGAAAATCCAAACCGTCTATACCAACATCATCAATTCCAAGTTGTAATGAAGCCTTCTCCTGAAAATATCCAAGAACTTTATCTAGAAAGTTTAAAATTATTAGGAATTGATCCATTAGAACATGACATTCGTTTTGTAGAAGATAACTGGGAAAATCCTTCAATGGGCTGTGCTGGTTTAGGTTGGGAAGTTTGGTTAGATGGCATGGAAATTACCCAATTTACGTATTTCCAACAAGTTGGCGGCTTACAATGTCATCCTGTCACTTCTGAAATTACTTACGGGTTAGAACGCTTGGCATCATATATCCAAGAAGTCGAAAGTGTCTATGATTTAGAATGGACACAAGGCGTTAAATATGGTGAAATTTTTGTGCAACCTGAATATGAACATTCAAAATATTCCTTTGAAATTAGTAACCAAGAAATGCTTTTAGAAAACTTTGACAAATTTGAAAAAGAAGCTAAACGCTGTATTGAAGAAAGCTTAGTTCACCCAGCCTATGATTATATTTTAAAATGTAGCCATACATTCAATTTATTAGATGCTCGCGGCGCTGTCTCTGTAACGGAACGTGCAGGATATTTAGCCCGCATTCGGAATATGGCTCGTTCCGTAGCGAAAATTTTTGTGGCTGAACGTGAAAAATTAGGGTTCCCATTATTAAATAAAGATCAAAGTGTATCCAAGGAGGCAGAATAACATGGCAAAAGATTTATTATTAGAAATTGGCTTAGAAGAAATGCCCGCACATGTTGTCACACCAAGCCGTATCCAACTTGAAGAAAAAGTAATCAAATTTTTAGATGAACATCATTTAGACTATGAAACAGTGCAATCCTTTGCCACACCTCGTCGCTTAGCCGTGAAAGTAACTGCGATTCCTGAAAAACAAGCAGATGTTGAAGAAGAAGTAAAAGGTCCAGCGAAAAAGATTGCTTTAGATGCTGAAGGAAATTGGTCAAAAGCTGCACAAGGTTTTGTACGCGGCCAAGGAGTTACAACTGAGGACATTGTTTTCAAAGAATTAAATGGTGTCGAATATGTCTATGTGACGAAGTTTACCAAAGGCCAAAGTGCCAAAGAGGTATTAACAAAATTAAATGACGTGATTACAAGTCTAACTTTCCCGGTAACAATGCACTGGGCAAACTATGATTTCGAATATATTCGTCCAATTCATTGGATTGTGGCACTACTTGATGATGAAGTAATTCCTTTCAAAGTGTTAGACGTGACGACAGGACAAACTTCTCGTGGCCACCGTTTCTTGGGAGACGATGTGACGTTCCAACATGCTAATGAATATGAAGCAAAATTAAAAGAACAATTTGTAGTGGTTCAACCGAATGAACGGAAACAAATGATTGTTGATCAAGCGAACGCACTCGCTGCTGAAAAAAATTGGCAGTTAGCTTTAGATGAAGAGTTACTGGAAGAAGTTACGAATTTAGTGGAATATCCAACTGCATTTGTAGGCAGTTTTGATGAAAAATATTTATCTGTTCCAGATGAAGTATTAGTGACTTCTATGAAAGAACACCAACGTTACTTTGAAGTTCGTAACGACCAAGGCTTATTAATGCCGCATTTTATCGCTGTTCGCAATGGGGATAATGTTCACCTTGAAAACGTGATTAAAGGAAATGAAAAAGTGTTAATTGCTCGTTTAGAAGATGCAGAATTCTTTTACAATGAAGATAAAAAATTAACGATTGAAGCATGTGTTGAAAAACTAAAAAATGTGACTTTCCATGAAAAGATTGGTTCAATTTATGAAAAAATGCAACGGGTTGCTTTAATTGCACAAATCATTGGTAGAAAAGTTGGCTTATCTGAGGAGGAATTGGAAGATTTAAAACGTGCCTCTGAAATTTATAAATTTGACTTAGTAACAAATATGGTTGGTGAATTCCCAGAATTACAAGGAATTATGGGAGAAAAATATGCCTTATTACAAGGTGAAAAACCAGCCGTAGCGACGGCGATTCGAGAACATTATTTACCAACTTCCAGTGAAGGTGAATTGCCAGAAACAGCAATCGGGGCTGTTTTGGCCTTAGCCGATAAGCTTGACAGCGTCTTTTCATTCTTCTCAGTTGGTATGATTCCAACAGGTTCTAACGATCCTTATGCACTTCGTCGTCAAACCTATGGCGTTATCCGAATTATTGAAGATAAAGGCTGGACCTTCCCGTTAGTCCAATTACAAACAGAAGTTGATGAAGCAGTGAATCAAGATGTTGAGAAATATGGCGTTTTACTAAACGAAGGACAAGCAGAAGTCGTTGAATTTGTGAAAGCTCGCTTACGTCAATTATTAATGACGAAAAATGTTCGCCATGACATTATCGATGCAGTGGTGTCTGCTGAGCAAGCCGATTTATCGAAATTATTTGCTTCAGCAAATATTTTAAAAAGCCGTTTTGAAGATCAAGATTTTAAACCATCAATGGAAGCCTTAACGCGTGTTATTAATTTAGCGAAAAAAGGTCAAGAACTTTTAGGTGATACTGAAGAAGGGATTGATCCAAGTCTGTTTGAAAATAAGGCAGAAAAAGAACTGTATCAAGCAGTTAACGATTTATCTGAAGCTTTTGCTACACGCACGATTGCAGAAAACTATGAAGCACTAGTAAATCTACGTCCGTTAATTGATGCGTACTTCAATGAAACGATGGTTATGGTTGAGGATGAAAAAGTCAAACAAAACCGATTAAAACAATTAATGCAAATTGCTAAAATGGCGTTATCAATTGCTAGCTTAGATTTATTAATTGTGAAATAAAAAGCGCTGTTTTTCGACCGCTAAGGAGGAATAGACAGTATGCTAGAAACAACATTTGAACAAATTTTAACACAATTATCAAAGCCAGCTGTTCGTGCGCTAACGAATGAAAAAATCGACAGTGTGGATGAACTCTACGCACGAGGCCGAAAAGCGTTACTTTCGTTGCATGGCTTTGGTCCAAAGTCTATTCGAACTATTGAAGAGATGACTGGGAAAGAATTGAAGTAAAAAAAGGATCGCCGTTTAGAGGCGATCCTTTTTTTATTTACGTTTTTGTTTTCCAGCATTACGACCTTTATTGCCGTTTGCTTTTGGTTGGTTCGTTTTTTGCGTTACTTTGTTTGTTTCTTTTGGTGTCACATCTTTAATAGGAGTAACCACTTGTTTTGGTGGGTTATTTTTCAATTCTTCTTGTACTTGTTTTTTAATTCTTGGACGTAAGAGGATATTTGTGATGGCAGATTGAATACATGTGAAAATACCACCAACTACCCAGTAAAGCGCTACGCCTGCAGGTGAGCTAAAGGACATGAAAACAATCATTAATGGTGAAACAATCAGCATTGATTTCATTGTTTTCTTTTGTTCTTCAGGAATACCAATCATTGAAATATAACCTTGAGCTAAATAGGCTAAACCAGCTAATGCCACTAAAATCATATTTGGTTGCCCTAAATTCATTCCTAAGAAGCTTGCTGTGGCAATACCTTTTGTATAACGAGCAGCAAAGAACAGAGATGAGAAAATAGGCATTTGAATTAATAAAGGCAAACAACCAATTCCGCCAACCATACTCACATTGTTTTCTTTATAAATCTTTTGTAGTTCTGCTTGTGCGGCCATTTGTTCTTCGCGCGTACTTGCTTGTTTCATTTTTGCTTGTGCAACATCCACTTGGGGTTTGATTGCTTGCATTTTTTCCGTTTGGATAAAGCTTTTTTTCGATTGATGTAAGCCTAACGGTAAAATAATGATCCGTACAATAATGGTGATAAAAATAATCGCCCAACCATAGTTCCAATTAAAGTTATCGACAAGATAAGTAATTGCATTACTCATCGGTAAAACAAGGAAGTTATAGACAAAACCTTCACCAGTTGGTTGTCCATCTGCTCCTGTTTTCACACAGCCTGATAAAAACATTACTAAAAATAGTAAGCCAGAGCCGTAAAGCCATCGGTTTAATTTACGCATGTAATTCGGTCCTTTTCTAAAAAATTTTTACATGGTTAACTATACTTGAAACAGCGCTCTTTTTCAATCAAAATCGAAAAGAAGCTCTTACAAAAATCAATAAAAAGCAGGAACTACTTGCTGTTCAAGGCTTCTTCCCAAAGAAATCAATCGTTAGAAAGTAAGTTTATTGAATCACTTTAAATTGTTCCGTTTCTTCTAACAAAGGGTCTTCTTGAATATCAACATACGTTACACGTCCCGCCGGACTGGGGGAATCTTTGATTTTTTTGATAAATGTTTCCATTATGTCTTCAGGTGCAATTGCTGTGATTGAAACGGACCCGTCGTCTTCGTTCCTCACTGAACCAGTGACACCTAATTGATCTGCCACCATTTTGGTCATGTAGCGGAAGCCAACACCTTGGACACGCCCTTGTACATTCATTCTTAGTTTTTCCATGAGAGACACTTCCTTTGCTTTTTTCTTTATGATAGCGATTTTTCTTGGTTCTAGCAAGTATCCAAGCAAGCTAGAAGCATGCTATAATACAAAGGCGAGGTGACTTATGAAAGAAATTACATCAACGAAAAATAACCAATTAAAAGAATGGAAAAAATTACACAAAAAGAAGTACCGAGAAGAACTGAACCAATATATAATAGAAGGATTTCATTTAGTTGAAGAAGCTGTGAAGGCCAATGCCGATGTCCAGTGGATTTTGTTTAACCAAAGAGGTCAACAAGAATGGGGAACTTGGTTAGCTGAACAAGAAACAGAAAAATTAATTTTTGTTAGTGATGAGGTTTTAAATAGTTTGTCGGAGTTACCAACTTCACAAGGAATTTTGGCAATTGTCACCTTGGAAACGCAACAAGAGCAGTCGCTTTCTTTTAAAGGTGGTTGGTTACTTTTAGATAATATCCAAGACCCTGGCAATGTTGGTACGATGATTCGCACAGCTGATGCAGCAGGTTTAGCAGGCGTGATTTTAGGTAAGGGCACAGCAGATATTTACAATACAAAAGTGTTGCGCTCAATGCAGGGAAGCCACTATCATTTACCAGTTCTCCAACGAGAGTTGACTGAAGTGGTTCAGGCATTCAAGAAGCAAGGTCTACCAGTTTTCGGTACAGAACTAAATGAAGCTGCGATTGCTTATTATGAACAAGAGGCAGTGGAAAATTATGCGTTGATTTTAGGCAATGAAGGTAGTGGAGTTTCGCCAGAATTGTTAGCAGAAACCACGAAAAATCTTTATATTCCAATGAAAGGTCAAGCAGAATCATTGAATGTCGCTATCGCAGCGGGCGTGTTAATGTTTTATTTTGAAAATAATCAATAACAGAAACGAGTGTCAAAAAATGCTGACTATCAAAAAGACAACCCAGTTAACAGAAAAAGAATTAGAAACCATTATGGCTATTTGGCTGCAAACGAATCTAGAAGCTCATCCATTTGTCGCACCAACTTATTGGCAAGAAAATAAGGCATTTGTCCGCGCTGCGTTGCCAAAAGCAACACTGATCTTAGCGGAAGAAGAGGGTCAGATAATTGGGTTTTTAGGCTTAATGGATAACTATATCGCAGGAATTTTTATAAAAAAAGCGTTTCAAGGGAAGGGCATCGGTCAGAAATTACTGCAAGTAGCAAAAGAAGAACAGGACATCTTATCTTTGGCTGTTTACAGGGAAAATCAAGCAGCTTACGCCTTTTATCAAAAACAAGGCTTTGTCCAACAAAAGCGAACCATCGATGAAACGGGAAACGAAGAATGTCATCTTGTTTGGCAAGCGCAGTAGGAGCGACATTTCTAGTTTTAAGGCTTGCTATTTTTCTGAAAATATCTTATACTGTTAAAGGTGTGATTTTCACACACGAAATCCACATTCTTTTCCATCTGCGAAGTGGTGCTACTACGGTAGTTCTTCAAGGAGTTGACGAAAAGAAGAGGAAAATAAAAACCAAACTGGAGGAAACACAACATGGCAGTAATTTCTATGAAACAATTACTAGAAGCCGGCGTACACTTTGGTCACCAAACTCGTCGCTGGAACCCAAAAATGAAGAAATATATCTTCACAGAAAGAAACGGTATCTACATCATTGACTTACAAAAAACAGTGAAATTAGTAGATGCAGCTTACGATTACATGAAAAACGTTGCAGAAGAAGGCGGCGTTGCTTTATTCGTAGGAACTAAAAAACAAGCACAAGAAGCAATCAAAGATGAAGCAATCCGCGCTGGTCAATACTATGTAAACCATCGTTGGTTAGGTGGTACGTTAACTAACTGGGATACAATCCAAAAACGTATTGCTCGCTTGAAAAAAATCAATGCAATGGAAGAAGACGGCACTTTCGAAGTTTTACCTAAGAAAGAAGTTGCTGGCTTAAACAAAGAACGTGAACGTTTAGAAAAATTCTTAGGTGGTATCGCTGATATGCCAAGAATTCCAGATGTAATGTACATCGTTGACCCACGTAAAGAACGCATTGCTGTTCAAGAAGCACACAAATTAAACATTCCAATCGTTGCAATGGTTGATACAAACTGTGATCCTGATGAGATCGATGTTGTAATCCCTTCAAATGATGATGCAATCCGCGCCGTGAAATTAATCACTGCTAAAATGGCTGACGCTTTCATCGAAGGTAACCAAGGGGAAGACCAAGCAACTGAAGAGTTATTCGTTGAAGAAACACCAGAAGCAACTTCAATCGAAGAAATCGTTGATGTTGTTGAAGGAAATAACGAATCAGCTGAATAATAATGATTACGGAGCTGTCTCAAAGGCTAGGCGACAAAAAGCCTGATTCTCCTTTGAGATAGCTTTTTTAAAAAGAATTGATAATATCCGAGGAGGACACAAATAATGGCAGACGTTACAGCTAAAATGGTAAAAGAATTACGCGATATGACTGGCGTTGGAATGATGGACGCTAAAAAAGCATTAGTAAAAGTAGAAGGCGACATGGAAAAAGCCGTAGACTTTTTACGTGAAAATGGTATGGCTAAAGCAGCGAAGAAAAATGACCGCATTGCGGCTGAAGGTTTAGCAAACGTAGCAACTGTAGGTAACGTTGCAGCAATCGTTGAAGTAAACTCAGAAACTGACTTCGTTTCTAAAAACGAAATGTTCCAAGATTTAGTTAAAGATATTGCGACTAAAGTTGCTGAAAACAAACCAGCTACGATGGAAGAAGCAATGGCTATTAAAACTGAAAAAGGCACAATCGAATCTGATTTAATCGAAGCAACAACTGTTATCGGTGAAAAAATCAGCTTCCGTCGTTTTGAAGTTGTCGAAAAAGCTGACAATGCTGCATTTGGCGCTTACTTACACATGGGTGGCCGTATTGCTGTATTAACAGTTATCGATGGCACAACTGACGAAGAAGTAGCGAAAGATGTTGCTATGCACATCGCGGCAATCAACCCTCGCTATGTCAACGAATCTCAAATTCCTCAAGAAGAATTAGAACACGAAAAAGCTGTGTTAACTGAACAAGCATTAAACGAAGGTAAACCAGCAAATATCGTTGAAAAAATGGTTGTTGGTCGTCTACAAAAATTCAAAGCAGAAATCGCTTTGGTTGACCAACCATTTGTTAAAGATCCAGATATGACTGTCGAAAAATTTGTTGCTTCTAAAGGCGGCGAAGTGAAATCATTCGTACGTTTTGAAGTTGGCGAAGGTATCGAAAAACGTGAAGATAACTTTGCGGATGAAGTAATGAGCCAAATGAAAAACTAAGAGCATCAAACGCTCGGTTGAAAAGCCGTGAATCATAAGTATCTAAACAGACAGCGCTCCCCAAAGGAAGCTGCATAAATTGATTACTGCTTGATTCAAGGCAGTCTTTCAGCCATTTGGGAACGCATAACTTTGATATGCGCTCCCTTTTTTTAGGCAAAACCAGTGGATCGCACTGCTTGGTCTAAAAAATCATTTTGGTGAAAAGTCATCTAAATGAGGAATTGAATGATTTTTAGAGAATCTTGGAGGGAATTATGATGGTTAAACCTAAGTATCAACGTGTCGTATTAAAGTTAAGTGGAGAAGCGCTAGCCGGAGAAGACGGTTTTGGCATTAAACCACCAGTCATTAAAGAAATCGTCCAAGAAATTAAAGAGGTCCATGAATTAGGTATCGAAATGGCCATCGTGGTTGGCGGCGGAAACATCTGGCGTGGACAAATTGGTGCTCAAATGGGCATGGAACGTGCACAAGCAGATTATATGGGCATGTTAGCTACTGTGATGAATGCCTTAGCATTGCAAGATACATTAGAAAATCTTGGTGTGCCTACACGTGTTCAAACATCAATTGAAATGCGTCAAATTGCAGAACCATACATTCGTCGTCGTGCAGAACGTCATTTAGAAAAAGGCCGCGTTGTTATTTTTGCCGGAGGAACAGGAAATCCTTACTTCTCGACAGATACAACGGCTGCGTTACGAGCTGCAGAAGTAGATGCGGACGTCATCTTAATGGCGAAGAACAATGTTGATGGTGTTTATTCTGCGGATCCACGTGTGGATGAAACAGCGACAAAATTTGAAGAACTAACACATTTAGATGTTATTTCTAAAGGGCTGCAAGTAATGGATTCAACAGCAAGCTCATTAAGTATGGATAACGATATTCCTTTAGTTGTCTTTAACCTAAATGAAGCAGGAAATATCCGTCGTGCCATCCTTGGTGAAAATATCGGAACAACTGTAAGGGGGAAATAAAGAATGTCTAAAGAAGTTTTAGCAACAGCCAAAGAAAAAATGACAAAAGCGGAAGAAAGCTTACGCCGTGAATTAGGTCAAATTCGTGCTGGTCGTGCGAACGCAAGTCTATTAGACCGTATTCAAGTAGAATATTATGGTGCACCAACACCAGTTAACCAATTAGCAAGTATCAATATCCCAGAAGCTCGTGTATTAATGATTACACCGTTTGACAAAAATTCTATCGCTGACATTGAAAAAGCTATTCAAATGAGTGATATCGGCATTAGCCCAACCAATGATGGAAATGTCATCCGTTTAGTGATTCCACAATTAACGGAAGAACGTCGGAAAGAATTAGCCAAAGACGTGAAAAAAGAAGCGGAAAACTCAAAAGTTGCTGTCCGTAACGTTCGTCGTGATGCAATGGATGAGTTGAAAAAAGCTCAAAAAAATGGCGACATCACTGAAGATGAATTACGTTCATTTGAAAAAGATGTTCAAAAATTAACAGATGATAGCATCAAAAATATCGATGCGATTACTGCTGAAAAAGAACAAGAACTTTTAGAAGTATAAAACCAATCACTAATAAAAATTATTGAATCCAGAGAAGCAAATGCTCTGGATTTTTTTGTATAGATGAGGAAGGCGTATCTCAAATCTCTCTTTGCGAAAGTCATTCTAAAGTAATTATTTAAGAAAACGCTTTCTTTAATAAATTTTTTTATTCTACCAGAATTTTTTTCTTTGTGTAGGGAGGATCACTTGAAAATATAGAGAAACTTTGAAATATCAGCATTTTAAAATTTTCCTTCACAAATTGAATCCTAAAATTTGATGATAAGAGTTGTTATTTTTAGCAATTGTAATTTGCGATTCATTCTCAATTAGGCTAAAATGAGTGAGAACGGAAAAACGATTAAAACAAGTTGGAGGGAATTGTACATGTCTGTGTTAGAAATCAAAAATTTACACGTATCAATTGAAGATAAAAAGATTCTAAAAGGAGTCGATTTAACAATTAATACTGGAGAAATCCATGCAATTATGGGACCTAATGGAACTGGTAAATCTACTTTATCAGCAGCAATTATGGGAAATCCTAACTATGAAGTCACAGAAGGAGAAATTCTATTTGACGGCGTCAACGTTTTAGATTTAGAAGTAGACGAACGCGCTCGCTTAGGTTTATTCTTAGCAATGCAATACCCAAGCGAAATTCCAGGAATTACCAATGCTGAATTCATGCGTGCAGCAATCAATGCAAAACGTGACGAAGACAACAAAATGTCAGTCATGCAGTTCTTAAAAAAATTAGATAGCAAAATGGAATTATTAAATATGCCTGAAGAAATGGCTGAGCGTTACTTAAACGAAGGTTTTTCTGGCGGCGAGAAAAAACGAAATGAAATTTTACAATTATTGATGTTAGAGCCTACGTTTGCCATTTTAGATGAAATTGATTCAGGCTTAGATATCGATGCGTTAAAAGTAGTTTCTAAAGGGGTTAATGAAATGCGCGGCGAGAACTTTGGTGCGTTAATTATTACCCATTACCAACGCTTATTGAACTATATCACGCCAGATGTTGTTCATATCATGATGGAAGGCCGCGTTGTGAAAACCGGTGGGGCTGATTTGGCAAAACGTTTAGAAACAGAAGGCTATGCTGGTATCAGCCAAGAATTAGGTATTGATTACAAAGAAGAAGCGTAAGGAGGACAAGATAAATGAAAAAAGTAAATCTAATGGATTATCTTGACGAAGTCACCGCTTTTTCACTAGAACATGAAGAACCAGCTTGGATGACTGAATTGCGAACAACGGCTTTAAAAAACGCTGACGAAAGTGAGTTACCACATATTGATCGTGTGAAATTTCATCGTTGGCCTTTATTAAATGTTCACATGGAAAGTTATGTGCCTTCTGAAGGAAATGTCGCAAGTTTTGATCAAATGAAAGACAATCCTTTAATTGTTCAACAAGGATCTTTTCATGCTTTTGAGCAATTGCCAGCCTCATTAGCGGAACAAGGGGTAATTTTTACAGACATTTTTACTGCTTTACAAGAGCACCCAGAATTAGTTAAAGAATACTATATGACTAAAGCTGTATTACCAGAAGAAGATAAGCTGACAGCAGCTCATGCAGCTTTCATGAATAGTGGCGTTTTCTTATACGTTCCTAAAAACGTAGTGATTGAAGAGCCCATTGAATCTTTGTTTATTCAGGATTCAGATAGCAACCAACCTTTCTTTAAACATGTTTTAATCGTTGCAGATAATCATAGTGAATTCAGTTATTTAGAACGTTTTCAATCAACTGGTCATCACGCAGAGAAAGCTTCTGGAAATATCGTTGTGGAAGTGATTGCGAAAGATGGCGCAAAAGTTAAATACTCAGCCGTGGATCAATTAGGGCAAACTGTAACGACTTATATGAATCGTCGTGGCTATATTATGCGGGATGCCTCTGTTGATTGGGCTCTAGGCGTCATGAATGATGGCGATGTTGTGGCTGATTTTGATTCTGATTTAGTTGGCGAAGGTGCTCATTCAGAAGTTAAAGTCGTTGCAATTAGTGCAGGTAAACAAACACAAGGCATCGACACACGAGTGACAAACAAAGCGCAACATTCGATTGGTCATATTTTACAACATGGAGTCATTCGTGAACGTGGTACTTTAACGTTTAACGGAATTGGCCACATTTTAAAAGGCGCAAAAGGAGCCGACGCACAGCAAGAAAGTCGTGTTTTAATGCTGTCTGATAAAGCTCGTGGTGATGCCAATCCAATTCTTTTAATTGATGAAAATGAAGTGACTGCCGGACACGCAGCCAGCGTTGGTCGAGTAGATCCAGAAGAAATGTATTATTTAATGAGCCGCGGCTTGCGTAAAGAAGAAGCGGAACGTTTGGTGATTCGTGGCTTCCTAGGTTCTGTCATTACAGCAATTCCAGTTAAAGAAGTACAAAATGAATTTGTAGAAGTAATTGAAGGGAAGTTAAACGCATGATGGATGCAGCAACCATTCGTCAATCGTTTCCTATTTTATTTCAAGAAGTTAATGATGAACCGCTAGTTTATTTAGACAATGCTGCGACAACCCAAAAACCAACGGCAGTGTTAGATGTTTTACGACATTATTATGAAACCGATAATGCCAATGTTCATCGTGGGGTGCACACGTTAGCCGAACGAGCAACGAAGGACTATGAAGCCTCCCGCGAAAAGGTTCGCCAATTTATCCATGCCAAAGAAACAGCGGAAGTTTTATTTACACGAGGAACAACAACCAGTTTGAATTGGATTGCCAAAAGTTATGGTGACTTGGCAGTTACAGCCGGGGATGAAATCGTCATATCTTACATGGAACATCATTCAAACATTATTCCCTGGCAACAATTAGCTCAACGTACAGGGGCCATTTTGAAGTATATAGACGTCACTGAAGACGGCTTTTTAGACATGGCAAGTGCACGTCAACAAATTACAGAAAAAACGAAAATTGTTTCGATTGCTCATGTTTCAAATGTGTTAGGGGTCATTAATCCAATCGAAGAATTAACACAATTAGCTCATCAAAATGGCGCTGTGATGGTGGTAGACGGCGCGCAAGCAGTTCCTCATATGCCTGTGGACGTTCAAGCCATCGATGCTGATTTTTATGCATTTAGTGGTCACAAAATGTGTGGACCAACTGGAATTGGTGTCCTTTATGGCAAACGTCATTTATTGGAACAAATGGAACCTGTGGAATTTGGTGGCGAAATGATTGACTTTGTTCATCTTCAAGAAAGTACTTGGAAAGAGCTTCCTTGGAAATTTGAAGCTGGCACACCTAATATTGCCGGGGCAATTGCCTTAGGTGCCGCCATTGATTATTTAACTGAAATTGGTTTAGAGGCCATTCATCAACATGAAGCAGCCCTTGTTCACTATGTTTTGCCGAAGTTGCAAGCTATCGAGGGCTTGACGATTTATGGTCCACAGGATCCAAAAGACCACACAGGTGTGATTGCTTTTAATATTGAAGGTTTACATCCACATGATGTGGCTACGGCGTTAGATATGGAAGGGGTCGCTGTCAGAGCGGGTCACCATTGCGCGCAACCGTTATTAAACTATCTGAGCGTGCCAGCAACTGCACGGGCAAGTTTTTATTTATACAATACCAAAGAAGACGCAGATCGCTTAGTTGAAGCGATTAAAGCGACAAAGGAGTTTTTCCAGCATGGCACTTTCTAAATTAGATAACTTATATCGCCAAGTCATTTTGGACCATTCTAGCCACCCACATCACCACGGAACGCTAGATGCGTCTAGCCAAACAATTGAACTGAATAATCCTACTTGTGGAGATGTGATTGAACTGGATGTGGCCATTGAAGACGGTGTGATTAAAGATATCGCCTTTCAAGGAAGTGGCTGTTCCATCAGTACCGCAAGTGCTAGTATGATGACTGATGCGGTCTTAGGAAAAACAATCGCCGAAGCAACGGCCTTAGCAGAGGATTTCTCTCAACTTGTTCAAGGAAATGAAGTGGCCGAAGATGAAAAATTAGGCGATGCAGCAATGTTAAGCGGCGTAGCTAAATTTCCAGCTCGGATTAAATGTGCAACCCTGGCTTGGAAAGCCTTAGAGCAGGCTGTTGCTAATAACGGCCAAGGCGAAGCCGGTCATTTACATTGTGAAAAATAAAGAAAGGGTGACGACGAATTGAGTACAGTACCTGAATTAGAAGAATATAAATTTGGCTTTCACGACGATGTGGAACCAGTCTTTAGTACCGGAGACGGCCTAACAGAAGACGTCGTTCGCGAAATTTCTCGCGTGAAAGGCGAACCAGAATGGATGCTTGACTTCCGTTTAAAATCGTTAGAACAATTCAATAAAATGCCCATGCAAGAATGGGGTCCAGACCTGTCAGATATTGACTTTAGTAAAATTAAATATTATCAAAAACCGAGTGACAAACCCGCACGCGATTGGGATGATGTACCTGATAAAATCAAAGAAACCTTTGAAAAAATTGGGATTCCCGAAGCTGAGCGTGCTTATCTAGCTGGGGCTTCGGCTCAATATGAATCAGAAGTTGTTTACCACAACATGAAAGAAGAATTTGAAAAATTAGGCATCATTTTTACAGATACTGACTCTGCTTTAAGAGAATATCCTGACTTATTCAAAGAGTATTTTTCAAAACTTGTGCCACCAACAGATAATAAACTGGCCGCTTTAAACTCAGCTGTTTGGTCAGGTGGAACCTTTATTTATGTACCAAAAGGCGTTCGAGTTGATGTACCATTACAAACATATTTCCGAATCAACGCTGAAAATACCGGCCAATTTGAACGGACCTTGATTATTGTCGATGAAGGGGCTAGCGTTCACTATGTTGAAGGTTGTACGGCCCCCACGTATTCAAGTAACAGCTTGCATGCGGCCATCGTAGAAATTTTTACAAGAAAAGATGCTTATTGTCGTTATACCACTATTCAAAACTGGTCAGATAACGTCTACAACTTAGTAACCAAACGTGCTAAAGCTTACGAAGGTGCCACTGTCGAATGGATTGATGGTAACCTAGGAGCTAAAACAACCATGAAATACCCAAGCGTTTACTTAGATGGTAAAGGCGCCCGTGGCACGATGTTATCGATTGCCTTTGCTGGTGCTAACCAAATCCAAGATACTGGGGCCAAAATGATTCACAATGCGCCGAATACCTCTAGCTCAATTGTTTCAAAATCAATTGCTAAAGACGGCGGCGAAGTTAACTACCGTGGCCAAGTGACTTTTGGCAAAGACAGCGCAGGCTCGATTTCCCACATCGAATGCGACACGATTATCATGGACGAAAAATCAAAATCAGATACGATTCCGTTTAACGAAATCCATAACAGCCAAGTGTCCTTAGAACACGAAGCCAAAGTTTCAAAAATTTCTGAAGAACAATTATATTATTTAATGAGTCGCGGCTTATCTGAAGCCGAAGCGACAGAAATGATTGTTATGGGCTTTGTTGAACCATTTACGAAAGAATTACCGATGGAATATGCGGTTGAGTTGAATCGGTTGATTAGTTATGAGATGGAAGGCAGTGTTGGATAAACCTATTATAGGAGCTAGAACCCTTGATGTATAAGGATTCTAGCTTTTTTATTTTGTCTTGATAGTAGAAATGACCAGCTTTTTACTGATGAGCCATCATATCAGCAAACTCTTGACCAGTTTTCTTAGGGGCGCTGTTCGCAATATCTGTATAGATAGATTACGTTACTTTTCTATTTATGTTGATGAGTCTATTCCAAATGATCAGCAAGCTATATCAGAAGCAATTGAACATCTGAAAGCAATTGCCTATCTGTTCAGCAGAAGGTGGAGAAGGGATTACAGTAAGCTTAAAAGAGCCGCTGGAAACGGAGTACACTCTTACTCTAATTGATGGACAACCAACCCAAGCTAATCATATCTTTGGCAGAATCATACAAGGAATTGAATAGGATAGAGAAACCCACCCCGTTGATATTTGACCGTACTAAGGGTACCCTTTAATTGAGCTACACGGCTCACTTGGGATACTCTTTTTTTGTCTTTTGCAAAAGGTTAATAAATTTTGATAGATGAAACTAAATGAAATTAGGGTTAAGAATGCTGATACAAAGGGATGTTCTGTTTCATTTATGTGGAAATAAAAAAATAGTTTTCTGCTAAAAATAGTTAAAAAGTACTACATAGTTGTGGCAGTTATTGCAGATGAAACAGACCTACAAATGTTTCATCTAGAATACTATTTTGTTAGTTGATATATATATGGTATTATTAAGTAAATAAGTTGATGAAGGAATGAAATCATGGATATAAAATTTGAAAAGTTTGTCAACATAGGCGAGGGTAGTTTTAGTGTAAACACTCCTTTAACGATTTTGATAGGAAATAATGGTGTTGGAAAAACTTTATTATTAGAGGCGTATGCAAAGACAAATGATTATATTGTGGAAAAGATTTTAAATAGCAGTTTTATAGATAAATTAATTAGAAATCTAGAATTTAAAACAGAAGTTGTAAGATCAAGTATAAAAAATTATACTAGTTTAAATCATGGTAAAATTTTTTCTAAATTAGATGAAAAAAAACAACCAGGTAAATCATATATTTTTGAGATAAAAAGTACTATAACTAATCAAAAAGATGTAGCTGAGGGCATAGAGGCATTAATAAATGGATTGATACAAGAATTACAAGTTATTATAAAGAAAGAAATATTATTTATGGATGATAAAGATAGCCAAGATGAGTTGTTAAAGAGTTTCATACCTGATATTTCAATTCCTTTTTCTGAGTGTCTTAATGAATGTACAATAGAGTATGAAATTTGTTTAAACTTTGTAGATTCATCTTCAGATGATTTAGTTTTTAATACTGACAAGCAAAAGGTATATGAGACTTCTGATGATAATGACTACCTAAGTTTGAGTTTCACAGGGGAGAAAGGTTTTAAGGGGTTTAGAAGTAGTACAAGATTTATTACCAGAGAAGAAAATGAATTGAATAGAGAATATATTGATACGAATAATTATGATTTTGTTCATAACATGTTGAAAGAGGTAATATCGAATGTCTTGAGAAATATGACTATACAAAGCAATTCTTTAAAAGAAATATCATATATACCATCAGAAAGAATTGTATCTATGAGTAGATTTATGGAAAAACAACTTTTAGCAAATGATTACAATGGTTTAAGATATAGTGAAGAAAAATTTGCTAAAGAGTATATGGGATTCAAGGAATACTATACACTAACATCAAGTAATATGAAAGATAGAATGATATTTGAAGATTCCTATAAGAAAATTTTGGGCGGTACTCCTTTATTTGATGAGTCAGGTGAAATTACTAAAATAGAGACTGAAAACGGAGAAATAGTTAATAGAACATTATTTTCGACAAAACAAAATAAAATATATCCTTTTTTTATGTTAAATCAAAATTATCGAAATAAATCATATAATATGTTTAATCAAAGAATTTTTAGAAGAAGATTTGATAAGAAAATTGTGATTATAGAAGAACCGGAGGCAAATTTGTCTACCAAAGGGATTTTAGAAATGGCTGAATATATTTTTGAATTAAACCAAAAATATCAAATCATACTTTCTACGCATAGCGATGTTTTTTTAGCGCAGATTAATAATATATATTTAGAAAATAAGAAAATCAAAGAGGTATCTGGGTACGAGATAATTGATACAACTTTTCCATTCTTTATAAAAAAATTGGAGGTTTCTGATTCATATGGTGTTTCTTCTGATTTTATTACAAGTCAATTAGAGTTATTGTATCAAAATACAGAAGTCTCTCAAAATAAGATTATAAAAGATGAAAAGGATAGGGCTGACTAATAAATATGAGTGTTAATATATTTAAAGATGAATTTTTAAGATGTCTAATGTGTAGGAAAACAGAAGTTGTAGAAGATCAGCTAAAGCACAATAATTTTAAAATGATCTTGAATGTAGAATTAAATAATGAAGTAGAAGTACCAGTCTATCATCTTATTGAACCAAAAGATGAACATTCTAAGATTAAATTTTTGCATTATAATGAGTTTCCAGATGGAGTATTTATTAAAAAGCTGTCTGAACATGAATACAAAATATATGTAATTGAAATTAAAAGAGACATTACTAAACATCTTGATAAAATCCCTAAACAGTTGCACTCAGGAATATTACATGCTATCTCAGTAATAAAAATGTCAGAAGCTCAAATTGACTTTAATAAAAATACTATTTTTGAGAATCAAGAAATTAAAATTGATTATGAGTTAATTGTTTGTTCAGGAAAAAAAGTTTTATACAGTACTCCAAAAAAAGTTATACCGGGAAAACCTGTGGAGAGCAATGTATTATTAAAATTATTGAGAGATTCAAATAAAGTCCGACATAATTTAAAAGGAAAAGAGCTAGTTGAGTTACCTGTAAAAGTTGTTATTTTAGAAGAAACTGTTGGGGATAATGGTAAAGAATTTTATGAAGGAAGTATTTTATTAGCATGATAATTAAAAAAAGTTGGTCAAAAATTAAACTGACCAACTTTTTTTGCTCCCAATAACATATCCAAATTGACCAGATTTTGACCATCCTAATTTGATAATCATTGATAATTAATGATTAATCAAACTATAATGAGTGACCTTAATTGCTTGTTTTGACAATGAATGATACTGGTTGCAACCTCGATTCCAATATGGAAGGCTCTGTCGGCTAGTTTTTCACTCTACCAACAAATAATCAACCAAAACAACAACGGAAAGCCAAACAAGAAACATACTAATCATGCTTCTTCAAAGAAGCACAAATAAAAAAGCGATGACTCGAGAAGAAAGTCTCTATGAAGTCATCGCTTTTTCTTATATTTTAGTTAAAAAATTATTTTACTAAAGGTTGAAGTAACTTGTTCCAGAAACTAATGAGTGGGCCAGCACCAAATGCACAAATAATTGTACCAATCCCAATTGGACCACCAGCAATAAAGCCAATTAATAGGACCAACAAATCTTGTGCTTTTCGAACAGAAGCGTAAGGTTTGTTGATTTGTTGACAGATGGTTGGCGCAATCGCATCATAGGGGGATTCGCCTTGATCTGTAGCCATGTATAAGGCGCAGCCAAATGTAAAAATCAGGACTCCGAAGAATAAAGAAAGTAGTTTGCCAATTGTTGAGCCTCCTAAACTATTGGCGTAAGGTTGAAGCCAAGTAGAAATCTGTTGAATCAAAATCCCTACTAAAAGCATATTTAAAATAGTTCCTAGACCAATGGCTTTTTTGTTTTTTAAATAGACATAGAATAAAATAAACGCATTGACAATAATTTGAAAAATGCCTAATTGCATACCAAACATCGAAGAAAGTCCGATATTCATAGCAGTGAAAGGATCAACTCCTAAACCTGCCACTCTTAAAGTGGATGCGCCAATCCCGATAATAACTAAACCAATTAAAATTAAAAGAACATTTTTGACTAGTTTCATGGTAAGCCTCCTGAATAGATTTTGTGTGTGATAGTACAAAGTCTGCAACAAAAATTCATAGAGAATTTTGTTGCAGACTACTTTTTAACCAGCTCCGTGTTGGAACGAAGGGTATAGAGACATCCCGCCATCTACAAAGAGTGTTGTTCCGGTTACGTATGAGGATTCATCAGAAGCTAACCAAGCGGCCGCAGCAGCTACTTGATTGGGTTTACCAATAATGCCCATAGGAACCATGCTCGTTGTTTGTTTTAACTGTTCGGGATCGGAAAATTTTTTAGCATTAATAGGTGTGTTAATCGCTCCAGGCGCAATACAGTTGGCACGAATACCATATTCCGCATATTCCAAAGCGATTGTTTTCGTGAACATTTCGGTGGCGCCTTTACTTGCCGCATAGTGGGCGAACGTTGGCCAAGGAATTCTTTGGTGAACGGAGGACATATTAATGATTGACCCTTTGATTTTTTGATCTCTAAATATTCGGAGTGCCTCTCTAGAACCCAAAAAGACACCGTTTAAATTGACATCAATGACACGTTGCCATTCTTTTAATGGCATATCAATTGTCGGAAAAGAAGCCTCCACACCGGCGTTATTTACCCAAATGTCAACATGACCAAACTCTTTTAAAGCGGTTTCAGCTAACGCTTTAATATCTTCTTCATTAGAGACATCAGCCTTCACGAATTTTACGCGGTCTGCGTGCTTGGCTTGGACATCTTCAAACTCTTTAGGCAGCTCACCGACATAGTCAGCAACAACATTCATGCCCTCTAAGATATAACGCAGAGTAATAAATAATCCTAAACCCGTAGCTGCACCAGTGACAACGGCCACTTTACCATGTAATTCTCCATACATTGATTCATTCCCCCTAAAATTACTATTAATACTTTCATGGTAGCACATGTCAATCAGCGTGTTGATAAAATACGACAAACTGTCGGAAAAGTTTAGGCTCTAAAGTTAGCTACTATTGTTGAAGGTCTTTAAAATAAATACTGGTCGTAGTAATCAATTCCTCTCATTTATACAGTTTTCTAAAAAAACACAAAATATCCAGACGAAGTGGTCAAGTCCAATGGTTATTTATGAGTGAATATGCTAAAATAAAACTTGTCTTACATAAGGAAAGATTTGTTCACTAACAGTGGCGACTGTTCTCAGTAAACAGTTGCGCTGGTTTATCGGGAAGGGAACAGAGCAAGTTTTACGAGACTTTCCCATGTAATAATAAAAAGCACTGAACGTCAGTGAATGAAGGAAGAAGGACATCTATGAAAACAATTATCACATTCATTATTGTCTTCGGTATTCTTGTCCTCGTACATGAATTTGGCCACTTTTATTTTGCAAAACGAGCGGGTATTTTAGTTCGTGAGTTTGCAATCGGAATGGGACCAAAGATTTTTGCGCATCGTGGAAAAGATGGCACCACTTATACGATTCGCTTATTGCCAATTGGTGGCTATGTGCGAATGGCTGGGATGGGCGAAGACATGACAGAAATCACACCAGGTATGCCTCTATCTGTTGAGTTAAATGCCGTGGGTAATGTGGTTAAAATTAATACAAGTAAAAAAGTACAATTACCTCATAGTATTCCGATGGAAGTCGTTGATTTTGATCTTGAAAAAGAATTATTCATCAAGGGCTATGTCAATGGAAACGAGGAAGAAGAAACCGTTTATAAAGTTGACCATGATGCAACGATTATTGAAAGTGATGGAACCGAGGTGCGGATTGCGCCACTTGACGTTCAATTTCAATCAGCGAAATTATCGCAACGCATTTTGACGAACTTTGCGGGACCCATGAATAACTTTATCTTAGGGTTTATTCTGTTTACGTTAGCGGTCTTTCTACAAGGAGGCGTCACTGATTTAAACACGAACCAAATTGGACAAGTGATTCCTAATGGCCCGGCGGCAGAAGCTGGGTTGAAAGAAAACGATAAAGTCTTATCGATTAATAATCAAAAAATCAAAAAATACGAAGATTTTACAACCATTGTGCAGAAGAACCCCGAAAAGCCGTTGACGTTCATAGTTGAGCGTAACGGCAAAGAAGAGCAACTAACAGTGACACCAGAAAAACAAAAAGTGGAAAAACAAACGATTGGTAAAGTCGGCGTTTATCCTTATATGAAAACCGATTTACCGTCAAAATTGATGGGCGGTATTCAGGATACTTTAAATAGTACGACACAGATTTTTAAAGCACTGGGCTCACTATTCACAGGCTTTAGTTTAAACAAACTAGGTGGGCCAGTCATGATGTTTAAATTATCGGAAGAAGCATCCAATGCTGGAGTAAGTACAGTTGTATTCTTAATGGCCATGTTGTCAATGAACTTAGGGATTATTAATTTGTTGCCGATCCCAGCTTTAGATGGCGGGAAAATTGTCTTAAACATTATTGAAGGTGTACGTGGAAAACCAATTAGTCCTGAAAAAGAAGGCATCATTACGTTAATTGGCTTTGGGTTTGTCATGGTGTTAATGGTGTTAGTTACTTGGAACGATATTCAACGCTTTTTCTTTTAAGGAGAAAGCTTAAGTAAAAAAGTGTGTAAAGAAATCAAAAATAATTGATTTTAAAATAGAGGAGAGTTTTAATGAAACAGTCAAAAATGTTAATTCCAACGTTAAGAGAAGTACCAAATGATGCAGAAGTCTTAAGTCATCAAATTCTGTTGCGCGCAGGCTATATTCGTCAAGTCGCTGCAGGGATCTATTCTTATTTACCTTTAGCCAATCGTGTTTTAGAAAAATTAAAAACGATTATGCGAGAAGAATTTGAGAAAATTGATGCAGTTGAAATGTTAATGCCTGCGTTATTACCAGCAGAACTTTGGAAAGAATCAGGCCGTTATGAAACTTATGGACCTAACTTGTATCGCTTAAAAGATCGCAATGACCGTGACTATATCTTAGGCCCAACGCATGAAGAAACCTTCACAGAATTAATTCGTGATGAAATCAATTCTTACAAACGATTACCTTTGAATTTATACCAAATTCAAACAAAATATCGTGATGAAAAACGCCCTCGTTCTGGCTTATTAAGAGGCCGTGAATTTATCATGAAAGATGGCTATTCTTTTCATGCCGATGAAGCTAGTTTAGATCAATCATACCGTGATTACGAAAAAGCTTACTCACGCATTTTTGAACGCTGTGGACTAGAATTCCGTGCCATTATTGGGGACGGTGGTGCCATGGGTGGTAAAGATTCTAAAGAATTTATGGCGATTTCTGAAATTGGGGAAGATACTATTTGCTATTCAACAGAAAGTGATTATGCTGCCAATTTAGAAATGGCAACAAGTCTTTATACGCCGAAAAAATCACATGAAACACAATTAGATTTAGAAAAAATTGCAACACCAGAAGTGGGTACAATTGCCGAAGTGGCAAACTTCTTTGAAGTTGAGCCACAACGAATTATTAAATCAGTACTATTTATTGCCGATGAAGAGCCAGTAATGGTCTTGGTTCGTGGCGATCATGATGTCAATGATGTCAAATTGAAAAACTTCTTAGGCGCTGATTTCTTAGATGAAGCAACAGAAGAAGATGCTCGCCGTGTCTTAGGAGCGGGCTTTGGTTCAATTGGTCCAGTCAATGTTTCCGAAGATGTTAAAATTTATGCAGATTTAGCTGTTCAAGATTTAGCCAACGCCATTGTTGGGGCTAACGAAGATGGCTATCATTTGACAAATGTAAATCCAGATCGTGATTTCCAACCAATTAGTTACGAAGATTTACGTTTTGTTCAAGAAGGCGATCCTTCTCCTGATGGCAATGGTGTCTTAGCCTTTACTAAAGGAATCGAAATTGGTCATATCTTTAAATTAGGAACGCGTTACAGTGATGCTATGGGCGCAACAGTTTTAGATGAAAACGGTCGTGAAAAATCAGTGATCATGGGTTGCTATGGCATCGGCGTTAGTCGTTTACTTTCAGCAATCGTTGAACAAAATGCAGACGAGCGCGGTATTAATTGGCCAACAGGAATTGCGCCATTTGATTTACACGTGGTCCAAATGAATGTGAAAGATGAGTATCAAACAAAACTATCACAAGAAGTTGAAGCAATGATGATCGAAGCGGGCTACGAAGTATTAGTTGATGACCGCAACGAGCGCGCAGGCGTAAAATTTGCTGATGCTGATTTAATTGGTTGTCCAATCCGTATCACAGTCGGGAAAAAAGCAGTCGATGGTGTGGTAGAAGTCAAAATCAAACGTACTGGTGAAATGTTGGAAGTACGCAAAGAAGAATTAGAAAGCACACTTTCTATTTTGATGAACACAACATCAGAAGTGGAATAAATAAACAAACTTAATAACAGTATAAAGCTTAAAACGAAATCAAAGTTTCTCTGATTTTGTTTTAAGCTTTTTTAATGTAATAAAAAACTTAAATGTCTCAAGCTATAAACAATATTCGATTTTAAAGATTAATCTATATAAAATTATTTCATTTATTGTTTTTAATAATAGAGGAAATAAATAAGTGATTTAAGCTGATTAAATGATATTTTTTTGTTTTTAAACAAATTTTTCATATATATATAGGATTTAAAATTATATTTACAGTAATTATATTTTAATGATATTATAAAATGGTGGCTAATTTATTAGATTAAATAGAGGAGGTTATAACCAATAAAAAATAGGTTAGAAAATTAAAGAAAATACTCTTTCAGAATAGAAACGATTGAATGAAGTTAGGTTAGTAAAGGGAACCCAGTAGCATTGGCGCTGTACTAGTGAAAGGGATTTATGGGACGAATCCAATAGAATGTTAAAACACGATTGTACATAAAAAGAAAGGAGAGAAGCCAGTGAAAAAAGGAAAATGGTGGTTAATTGGTTTAGCTAGTATCGTGTCAATCATTTTAGGAATTGGAGGGAAACAATACATGGATAAAAAAGCAATAGAAAAAGATTACCAACAAGGAATCGATTTGATTCAAAAATATGTATCGAACTATTTAGTAGAAAACTATGAAGGCATTGAGAAGATTGAGTGGCAAGGCGTTGGTGTAGAGTGGCGGAATGCAAAAGGATACGGGACTTCGTTGTTGGGGAATTATGTGAAAAGCGATGTTAAGTTATTTGTTTCTCAAAATAGTTACATTAAATTACATTTTCTCTTGACTGATGAAACAGAATACAACGAAGAATTAAAAAAATATGTTCAAAGTGATGTTCTTAATTCTGAAAACATAGATTCTATGTTAGAAATGGAAATCCGGAATGCTAATAGAAGATTTAATGACAAAGAAAAAATAAAACTTCAGCAAGTTAGGAAAAAAACAGTAAAGCTATCGATACCTAAAATTATTTATAATTTAGATATTTATGAATTGAAGTATTAGGAGGTTATTGTAATGAGCAATGAAATTACAACAGAAGTGTTAGCTAAAGCAATTGATGACACCAAAGATAGAGTAAAAGAGATTAGAATCGGAGAAGAATTCAAGTTAGAAATTAATCAACGAAAGGAGAGCTTTCAACTTATAAACAAAGCCGCCAGCACCAAATCCAGCCAACTAAATGCCATGGCCATCGCCCCTTTAGATGACCAAGGCAAACCTGACTATAACAACGTCGCTATCGTGTACGCTGGTACCAATTCCTTTGGGGATGAAGGTAAAAAAGGCTTTGAAACAGTTGGAACAGCTTTTGCAGGTGGACTTTCTGCTGAATATAAGGAAGCCAGAATATCTTAACATAGAAGTTTTGAAAAATTAGTGTACATAAAAAAGAAAGGAGGAAAGCCAGTGAAAACAAGAAAATGGTGGCTAATTACCTTAGCTGCTGCAGTACTAATCATAATAGGAATCGGAGGCAAACAATACATGGATAAAAAAGCAATAGAAAAAGATTACCAACAAGGAATCGATTTAATTCAAAAATATGTATCAAACTATTTGGTAGAAAACTATGAAGGCATTGAGAAGATTGAGTGGCAAGGTATTGGTGTAGAGTGGCGGAATGCAAAAGGATATGGGACTTCGCTGTTGGGGAATTATGTGGATAGTGATGTGAAAGTGTATGTTTCGGAAGATAAATACTTTATGCCTTACTTTCGATTGGCTGATGAAGCAGAATATGATTATGAGTTGGAAAAATATGTTGTACTAGATTCATTAAATTCTAAAAATATAGATATTGTTATTGAAGCAGAATTAAAAAGTACGATAAATAAATTAAGTCAGAATGAAAATAAAATTTTTGACAAATTTAAAAAAGCTACTAAAGGGAGTCCAAATGCAAAAGTAGTTTATAACATAGAAATTCACGAATTAATTTATTAGGAGGTAAAAGATTTTGACAAAGGAAATTACAACAGAAGAATTGGCAAAGGCAATTGATGCCATTAAAAAGACAGTTCAAAAAGAAACTGATACTGTGACTTTAGATATTCAAAGACGAAAAACAGACTATCAAATCATCCACAAAGCCGCCAGCACCCAATCCAGCCAACTAAATGCCATGGCCATCGCCCCTTTAGATGACCAAGGCAAACCTGACTATAACAACGTCGCTGTCGTGTACGCTGGTACCAATTCATTTGGCGATGAAGGTAAAAAAGGCTTTGAGACAGCTGGGACAGCTTTTGTAGGTGGACTTTCTGAAGAATATCAGGAAGCTGAAAAATTTTTAAAACAAACGCAGCAAAAAATCGCCTCGCAAAACGGCACAATTACCGATGTTGCAGGCTTTAGTCAATCAGGTGGCTACATGATGAAAATGGCAGGGAAATACGGGCAAGAAATGGGCTTTCGTACCACCAGTTTTGATGATTGGGGCCGCAATCAATTTGAACGTTTAACGACGAGTGAAAAACAGTGGCTACAAGAAAATCCAGAATTTTTGATTCGCTACCAAAATGATTCATGGGCAGCACTGTCAGGACGTGATAGTAAATATGGCACGCTTTCTTCGATTTCAGGGGTTGGTGAACATAATACTTTAGCCAACTATTTTGATGGAGACGACTTGGATTTGGATCGTTTAGCCAAAGATGGCATTTTCGCACCGAATATGACTTTGGAGCAAGTCAAGTTAGCAGCGAAAGTCTGGGCAAAGAAAAATGGCGACTGGGATCCCACCACAAATAATGAAGCCGAAGCGAAAAAACGAGTGCAGGAGTACTTAGAACTCTATGGCGAATTTGCGCAAACGAATGCGAATTTGGAAAAATTAAAATCTGGTACTGATAAAGCTATTCGTTCTTTACATACAAAAATTGCCAGTGCTTCTGGCGGTCAAAAAATCAAGTTACGAGCAGACTTGGCATTACAGGTAGCTAATCAGGCTAGGACAATCGGTGAAGAAGCGGAGAAATTGTTGAAACAAAGCCAGCAAGACACAGAACAAGCGTTAGCAGAAATTTCCAAGGAAATTTTAACAAGTGCCAATGAAATAAGACAATATTTGTCTTATTCTGAGGTCCAAGCAATGATTGCACCCTATGAAAAAAGTCGTTTGTGGGACGAGGCACAGGCCAGTCACAATCGGAAACAAGTGAAACAATATAATCAAAAACTGATGACATTTAGTGAAAAGTTAACAACTGCGGCTAAAAATATTCAAGAATACGATCGCCAAGCAGGGAATCAGTTATTTGCACAGAAATGAAAGGATGTCGCACATGGATGAACTGGAAAGAGAACTTCAATTGGAATTAGAACGCGTACAAAAGATACAAGAACGCCAAGCCATTCAAGCTGTGATTACAGCAAAACAAACCAGAATCACAACCATCAAACAAACCTCCACACATACAATCAAGAAACTTTCAGAATTGATGAGCAAACAATCAAAAACTACGTTGCCTACTTCCTTAAAAGGTGCGTTCCAAGGGCAAGTGGCGGACGCAGCGAGCCATTATTTGAAAACGATTCCTGACGCAAATTTAAAAACACCAGCAAAAGGAGGTTAAGAGATGACACCGGAAGAAAAACGCCGCAGTTACCAGATGATTGAAGACAACTATTATCAAGAAAAGCGCAGAATCAATCAACAACAGCAACATGTTTCCGCTGAAATCCAGCGATTTAGACAACAAACGAACCAACTAGTAGACAAGGTGGCTTATTTTACTAGAAATGATACTTGGGACAAACGAATGTTTCATCATCAAATAGCCACCAGTTTAGATGAAGTGAAACGAACAGAAAATCGGTTTGTTTCAATCCTAGAAGAAACAGAACAAACCATGCGAAAAAATTATCGAAAAGAGAGTGAGAAATTGGAAGAAATGGCAAGAATGGATTTGTAAGGGATTGGTAAATACGGAGTTAAAGGATGTTTTTTTCAATATGTTCATACAAATAATGGGATTCTTCACGAGTACATTACTCTTGTTCTCTAATTTTTAGCAAGCCAGTGACGGAACAAGATTGTTTTTTTACAAAAAACGAGTATACTTAATAGAGAAGCGAATGCAGAGAAACCGAAAAAAGGCACTTGACAGATTTGTCTGAGGGCCTTTTTTCAATGATAGAAGGAGGTTCATTTTGTGACAGAAAAAGCACGCGATTTATTTGATAAACTGATGACGCAAATTCAGTTAGATGACACAGCGAAAGAACATCCCTTAATTCAAAATGGCCGGATTGACAAGGTCATTGTTCACCAACAAAGTCGCTTATGGGAATTTCATTTAAGTTTTGATGAATTGATGCCAGTGATGCTATATCAAACATTTATGCAACAATTGGAACTAGCTTTTCAACAAATTGCGCAGGTTTCCGTTCAAATAACCACAAATCAGACAACATTTACAGAGGAACAATTAACGGATTATTGGCAGTTGGCCTTGTTAAATAGTCAATGCAATACACCGTTAGTTCAGAAAGTCTTAAAAACACAGACACCACAATTCGAAGATCGGAAAATTATCTTACCTGTTGATAATGAAGCAGTTATTCCTTATTTGAAGCAACAATATTTACCAATTATTGAGGAACTTTATTTCTCTTACGGGTTTCCTAAATTTCATATTGAACCAAAAATGGATCAACAGCAAGCTGCAGAAGTGCTGAAAAAGTTTGAAGAGCAAAAATTAGAACAAGCCGCAGCCTTTCAACAACAAGCTGCTGAATCGCTTGTTAAACATGAACAAATGAAAAAAGAAAAACAACAACAAGCGCCTGCGTTTGATGGTCCAATTCGTTTAGGGCGGAATATTCCCAATGATGAACCCATTATGCCAATGGGAAATATACTGGAAGAAGAACGTCGGATAACGATTGAAGGCTTTATTTTTGATAAAGAAGTGCGTGAATTGCGTTCTAAACGAAAAATTTTAATTTTGAAAATTACTGATTATACTTCCTCTTTCGTGGTGAAGAAATTTTCGAATGGGGAAAAAGATGAACAAGTTTTTGATGCGATTCAACCGCAAAGTTGGATTCGTGTTCGTGGTAGTGTACAAGAAGATACCTTCATGCGTGATTTAGTCATGAATGCCCAAGATTTGATGGAAGTCGCCCATGCGCCAAGAAAAGACTACGCGCCAGAAGGTGAAAAACGTGTAGAATTACACATGCATAGTAACATGAGTACAATGGATGCGACCAATAAAGTCGGTGACTTGGTGGCGCAAGCGGGGAAATGGGGGCACAAGGCCATCGCAATTACGGATCATGGCGGAGCCCAAGCGTTTCCTGATGCCCATGCTGCAGGTAAAAAAGCAGGCGTTAAAATTTTATACGGCGTGGAAGCCAATATTGTTGATGATGGTGTACCTATTGCTTACAACGAAGAACATATTGAATTAACAGATGCTACCTATGTGGTCTTTGACGTGGAAACAACGGGGCTTTCCGCTGTTTATGATACAATTATTGAATTGGCCGCTGTCAAAATGCACAAAGGAAATGTCATTGAGACATTTGAGCAATTTATTGATCCTGGCCATCCATTATCTCAAACAACGATCAATTTAACTGGGATTACAGATGAAATGGTGCGCGGTTCAAAATCCGAAGAAGAAGTTTTACGCATGTTTAAAGAGTTTTCAGAAGGAACTATTTTAGTGGCCCACAACGCTTCTTTTGATATGGGATTCTTAAACACAAGTTATGGCAAACATGGAATACCTGAAGCGGCTAATCCCGTCATCGATACATTAGAATTATCCAGATTCTTGTATCCACATTTCAAAAGCCATCGTCTAAATACCTTATCGAAAAAATTTGGCGTCAACTTAGAACAACATCACCGCGCCATCTATGACTCGGAATCAACGGGTCATTTGTGCTGGATTTTCTTAAAAGAAGCGAAAGAGAATCATGATATGCATTTCCATGATGATTTGAATCGTCATATTGGCGAAGGAGACTCATACAAACGAGCTCGACCTTTCCATGCAACGATTTTAGCAACAACTCAAGCAGGATTAAAAAATCTTTTTAAATTGATTTCGATGTCCAATGTAGATTATTTTTTCCGAGTACCACGGATTCCTCGTTCGCAATTATCGAAGTTAAGAGAAGGGCTTTTAATCGGTTCCGCATGTTCAAACGGCGAAATTTTTGAAGCAATGATGCAAAAAGGTGTCGAAGAAGCAAAAAATCGTGCCAAATTCTACGATTATATTGAAGTTATGCCCAAACCAGTTTACGCGCCATTAATTGAACAAGAATTGGTGAAAAATGAAGCAGATTTGGAAGAAATTATTAGTAATCTAGTGAAAATCGGTGACGAACTTGGCAAGCTGGTTGTCGCCACTGGAAATGTTCATTATTTAAATGAAGAAGATGCCATCTATCGGAAAATTTTAGTCGGGTCTATGGGTGGCGCTAATCCGTTAAATCGCCATAGTTTACCAAAGGTTCATTTCCGAACCACCGATGAAATGTTAACGGAATTTCAATTTTTAGGACAAGACGTCGCTAAGCGAATTGTAGTAGAAAATCCCAACAAAGTCGCTGATTTATGTGAAGAAGTTATTCCAGTAAAAGACGATTTGTATACGCCAAAAATTCCTGGGTCTGAACAAGAGATCACTGATTTAAGCTACAATCGTGCGCGCGAATTGTATGGCGATCCTTTACCAGAAATTGTCGAAAAACGGTTAGAAAAGGAACTGAATTCGATTAACGGGAATGGTTTCTCGGTCATTTATTTAATTTCTCAAAAACTGGTGCATAAAAGTAATGAAGACGGCTATTTAGTCGGTTCACGGGGCTCTGTCGGTTCGAGTTTTGTTGCGACAATGACAGGGATTACTGAAGTAAATCCTTTAGCGCCACATTATTATTGTCCTGAGTGTCAATATTCTGAGTTCTATGAAGATGGTTCCTATGGTTCAGGGTTTGATATGCCTGAAAAAGCCTGTCCAAAATGTGGTGCTCGATTGTTTAAAGATGGTCACGACATTCCTTTTGAAACGTTCTTAGGGTTCCATGGCGACAAAGTTCCCGATATCGATTTGAACTTTTCTGGCGATTATCAAGCCGAAGCCCATAACTACACGAAAGTTCTTTTTGGTGAAGAATATGTCTATCGGGCAGGAACCATTGGTACAGTAGCTGACAAAACAGCGTATGGCTTTGTTAAAGGATATGAAAGAGATCATAATTTACATTTGCGTGGTGCTGAAATTGATCGCTTAGCCAAAGGTTCAACAGGGGTTAAACGGACGACTGGGCAGCATCCCGGCGGTATTATTGTAATTCCTGATTACATGGATGTTTATGACTTTACGCCAATTCAATACCCTGCTGATGATCAAGAGGCAGAATGGAAAACGACGCACTTTGATTTCCATTCCATTCACGATAATATTTTAAAACTTGATATTCTGGGACATGATGATCCAACCGTGATTCGGATGTTACAAGATTTATCTGGGATTGAGCCAAAAACCATCCCAACAGACGATCCAGAAGTGATGCGTATTTTTGAAGGACCTGAGGTTCTAGGTGTGGATGCAGAGCAAATTTATTCTAAAACAGGAACGTTAGGAATTCCTGAATTTGGAACACGTTTCGTTCGAGGCATGTTAGAGCAGACCCATCCATCAACTTTTGCAGAATTACTTCAAATTTCTGGACTGTCTCACGGAACCGATGTGTGGCTAGGGAATGCAGAAGAGTTGATTCGCCGTGGCGAAGCCAATCTTGCTGAAGTAATTGGTTGTCGGGATGATATCATGGTATATTTAATTCATGCTGGTTTGGACAGTGGGATGGCCTTTAAGATTATGGAAACGGTACGTAAAGGACAATGGAATAAGATTCCTGATGAACTACGGGATACGTATTTAAATGCGATGAAAGAAAACAACGTCCCTGACTGGTATATTGATTCTTGTTCTAAAATTAAATATATGTTCCCGAAAGCCCATGCGGCAGCATACGTATTAATGGCATTGCGGGTCGCTTACTTTAAAGTTTATTTCCCAATCTTATATTACTGTGCATTTTTCTCCGTTCGGGCGGATGACTTCGACTTAGTGGCAATGTCACAAGGGAAAGAAGCTGTGAAAGCACGAATGAAAGAAATTACGGACAAAGGGATGGACGCCTCCACTAAAGAGAAAAACTTATTAACGGTTTTAGAATTATGTAATGAAATGTTGGAACGGGGCTATAAATTTGGCATGATTGATTTGTACAAATCAGATGCTGAAAATTTTGTGATTGAAGGGGATACCTTGATTGCACCTTTCCGAGCAGTGCCAAGTTTAGGACTCAACGTAGCGAAAGCCATTGTCGCTGCGCGAGAAGAGCAACCGTTCTTGTCGAAAGAAGATTTGGCAACACGCGGCAAAGTTTCTAAAACGTTAATTGAATACATGAATGAAAATGGTGTCTTAAAAGACTTGCCAGATGAAAACCAATTATCATTATTTGATATGTTATAAAAGAAAAATCTCTTAGAAAAAGGCCGGTGAAGCAACTTATTCACCGGCCTTTTTTAGTCATCAAATAAATTAGAAAATCATTGCTAGAAGCGTTTTAATTACTTATTAAAAAGCCATCTTTATTTAATTATGTTGAGCTTGTGCATAAAAAGTAAAATGCTTATGATAAATGAAGAGCTTTATTTTTTTAATAAGAAAGGAATTGGTTATATGGACAAAAAGCAATTACGATGGTTCACCGTCGGGTTAATTGCCTTTAACATGGTCTGGGGTCTTGGAAATGTTGTGAATAATTATGCACAACAAGGGATTTCAGTGGTCACTTCATGGCTTTTGATTTTAGTTTTATATTTTATTCCCTATGCGTTAATCGTAGGACAGTTAGGTTCAACATTTAAAGACAGTAATGGTGGGGTTAGTTCGTGGGTGCAAAATACCAGTACTAAACGTCTAGCCTATTATGCAGCATGGACTTATTGGGTAGTGCACATTCCTTACTTGGCACAAAAACCACAAGCAATTTTAATTGCCTTAGGTTGGGCAGTTCAAGGGAATGGAAACTTAGTCAATACGATGCCAATCGTAACGGTATCATTTATTTCATTAATAATTTTCTTGGTTTTCTTGTTATTATCAACAAAAGGGTTAACCACCTTAAAAGTTATTGGTGGTTTAGCTGGAACCGCCATGTTTGTGATGTCTATTTTATTCATTTTATTAGCGGTAGGCGCACCATTTATTAATTCAACGGTTGAATTTGCGACGCCAAACATGTCACAAGTCAGCACCTACATTCCTAAATTTGACTTTAGTTATTTTACAACCGTATCAATGTTAGTTTTTGCGGTAGGTGGCGCTGAAAAAATTTCTCCTTACGTAAATGCAACTAAAAATCCAGCCAAAGAGTTCCCTAAAGGAATGATTTTCCTAGCAGCAATGGTTGGTTTATCGGCTGTTTTAGGTTCATTTGCAATGGGCATGTTATTCTCAAGTGACAATATTCCTAAAGATTTAATGGCAAATGGTGCCTACAGTGCCTTCCAAAAATTAGGCGCATATTATGGTGTCGGTAATCTCTTAATGATTGTTTATGCTTTGACGAATACAGTGGGTCAAGTGGCTGCATTAGCCTTTTCAATTGATGCTCCACTGAAAATTCTTTTAGCTGAAGCAGATCCAGAATTTGTTCCAAGTTGGTTACGTAAACGTACGAAAAAAGGTACGTTAATTAATGGTTACTTATTAACAGGTATTTTAGTAAGTATTATTATCGCTTTACCGATGTTTGGGTTGAAGGACATGAACGAAGTGGTTAAATGGCTAACTAACTTAAATTCTGTAGTTATGCCAATGCGTTACTTGTGGGTCTTCTTTGCCTATATGCTTCTAAACAAAGCATACAAACAATTTAATTCAGAATATAAATTTGTTAAAAATCCTAAAATTGGTTTTGTGTTTGGTCTCTGGTGTTTCCTATTTACAGCCTTTGCTTGTATCCTAGGAATGGTGCCTAAATTTGAGTATGCCTCAGACCCTCAAGGCTGGTTGTTCCAATTAGCTTCTAACATTGTGACACCAATCGTCTTAATTCTATTAGGAATGATTTTACCAGCAATTGCACGTCGCGAGAAAAAAGACAAAATTTTGCCAATTGATTCAGCAGAATAATTGGTTACATGTCCCAAGAATAAAATAGTCAGTATAAGTATTTTGCGTGAGATAAATGGTCAATAGGACTGTTTATCTCACGTTTTTTTTCTGTCGATTTTTCTCTAAAATTTCTATTGTCTCTTAAAAATATGAGAAAATCAGAAGAATTTCTCCTGTATACTAAAGGTATCTATCATTAAAAATGGTTATTAACGGAGAAAAAGGAAGTGAACCTCATGACTAAAACACTTGAAACACAACCAGAAGAGAAAACGGTCTTTCTTTGTAAAGAAACGAATCCAGATTTTTTAGGACGAGAAATTTATGCGGATAATGTTGAAACACCGTATAATTTTTACTTAATTCGCAAGCTTTATTTAGCGAAAGAGTACCAAAATTTAGCAGAAGGGGAACAATTTTTTGAGGCTTTATGTGAAAGTTGGGATGAATCAGAACAGTTTGAAGAGTTAATTGTTAAAAAGATTTATGTCTATGTTGAAACGGAGTTAATGTACTACACTGTTTATTTTGGAAGCTTTGAGCCGACCACTCGTGACTTACGATTCGCACTGAAACAATGGATGTATGAAATACCGACAACTAAAAATAAAAAAACAGTCCGTATGAATGAAACCAATGTACAAGTAGTGCCGCAAGAAAATCAATTAACGGAATTAGCTGGTGAAATTGCTGTCTTACGTGAAATGTTGACACTTTTAAAAGAAAATTTAGCCTCCTTGAATGAAGCCGTTAAGCAAACGAGAAATCCCGTCATTTCTAGACAAATAAAAACGATCCATTTGAAAAGAGCTTCTCCTGTGATAGCCGCAGAACAGGCATCGCTAAAAGTATCAGAGGATACTAATCCGGAACAACCAGACGTCAATCTCTCGCCTGATAATCTGGAAAATCAAGAAGGTGAAACAACTGTAGCAACAAGTGAAGCAGTGCTTCCCGTTAACAAACTAGTGCTTGAAGAACCAGCGAAAGAACCAGTGTTATCTGAACCAGCGCCAATTAAAGAAGCGCAGCTAGAAAAAAAACAAGAAAACCAGCAGAGCACTGCGGCAAAACCTTTATTTACTTTTCCACAAGAAACAGAAAAAAGCTCGCTAAATTCAGTGGATAAGTCTGCCGAAAAAGAAGAGGAGCAGAAGCCAGAAAAAGAAGCTGTCTCTATGGAAAGTGAGAAAGAAAATTCATCAAGTCGGACAATTCCTGCGGACTTTCAACGACAATTGGACGAATTAGAAGAGGAAATTTATCGTCGCTTTATGAGTCGCCAGTTAGAGGATACTGATGGAAATCAAGCAGTACCGAAAATAACGATTGAAAAAAGACAGTTAGAAGCACAAATGTTTGAAGCAAAAGCATTCTCACAATCATTTAAACAAGTTCAAAAGAAAAAGGCAGGAGACGTGCGAATTTGCAATCAGTTAAGTTGTATGAAATTAGAAAAAGGATTAGATAAATTTTTAGACGAAGTTACAGAATATGTTGAAAAGCGGACCCTATTTAATAAAAAGGTTCGTTGTCCGCTACCAGTAATCAGAGAATTGGAAGGCTATGGGCAATTAAACCAGTATATGCAGAAAATCCTTGACTGTTATTAATCGCTTATTTAGGAGAAGGTAAGACAAAACCGTTCAGTTTATCAGCTTTTAAGCCTGAAACAAAAATCACTTTGGATTTTTGTTTCAGGCTCTTTCTTATTATCTCTGGAAAAGATTTCAAGAGAATTTTTGAAATACTAGTGAAAATCCTATAAATTGTAGTATAATTTTCAAAGATGAATGAAAGGCGTGAAGTCATTGAAAGACAAACAAGTGTATGCAGTAGTTGACCTTGAAACGACTGGAACAGATCCTACAAGTGATCGGATCATTCAGTTTGGATGCGTTCTCGTTCAAGATGGAAAGATTATTGCGAACTTTGCGACAGATGTGAATCCCAATCAAGTAGTACCAAAACAAATTCAAAGTTTAACGGGGATTAGTAATACGCAAGTTCAAAAAGCGCCTTATTTTGAAGATGTAGCACATACAATTTATCATTATCTGGAAGATACTATTTTTGTGGCGCATAACGTCCACTTTGATTATAATTTTTTAGCTCGTGAACTGGTACGGTGTGGCACGCCGCCACTTACCATTCCAGCCATTGATACAGTGGAATTGGCACAGATTTTTTTACCGACAGAAAAAAGTTTCCGTTTAAGTGATTTGTCGGAAAGCTTAGGTTTGTCTCATGAGAATCCCCATCAAGCAGATAGTGATGCGCAGGTTACAGCCGAACTTTTGTTATTAATTCAAGAAAAAATGAAATCTTTACCATTAGTCACTATGGAAAAAATTGCGGAATTAAGTCAACAGACAGCGCGGGAAACCAGTACTTTTATTCAACAAACGTATGAACAAATGAAAAAACAAGTCACACCATTAAATCCAGCTTATCAAGTGGTCAGTGGCATTGCTTTACGCAAAAAAGAAGTTCCTCTTTTTGAAGAAACGTTCTATCAGACTAGCACGTATCCCAAAACTAAAAAAGCCAAAGAAAAACTGTTTGGCGAACGTTTCGCTTATCGTGCGGAACAGAGTCGGATGATGAATTTAGTCTATGATCATTTTACAGAAGGAACGACAAAAGATTTATTTATTGAAGCAGCGACTGGAACGGGAAAAACATTAGGCTATCTGTTGCCGATGAGCTATTTAGCAACGCCAGAAAAACCAGTCATCATTTCAACAGTTTCGATTGTTTTACAAAATCAATTAGTGGAAAAAGATTTACCATTAGCCAATCAAATCTGCCAAGGAAAATTACGAGGCATTGTTATTAAAAGCCATCGACACTATCTTGATTTACAACGCTTTAAGGCAACGTTGAATCAGCCAACTCCGCAAAAACAATACGCTCTTTATCAAATGGGCGTTCTCGTCTGGTTGCTAGAAACAGAAACGGGCGATTTAGATGAACTACAATTGACGAATTTAAATCATTTATTCTGGAAAGAAGTTACACATCGCGGATTGGATTTTCTTTCAAAAAAAGATGAACTTTATGAAGTTGACTTTTTAAGACATCTGTATAAAAAAGTCGCTCAAAGTAACGTGTTGATTGTTAATCATGCATTTTTGGCGCAAGAGTCGCTAAGAAAACAACCGTTATTACCTGAAAGTCCGTGGCTAATTATTGATGAAGCACATCATTTACCAGACATCGCTAGTCGGATGGCGAGCGAACGAGTGAACAGTGTGATACTAAAAAAACAAGTCACGCATTTTATTGAAAAAGAACAACTTTTTGTTGCTTTACAGCAAATTTTTCAACAGTTTTCTGAAGAGCAGCGGTTTGTAAAAATTTATCAGCAAGGTTTACTGGATTTTGTGGATGAATGGCAAGATTTTCTTTTTGAATTGCATCGTTTATTTAGTAAAACGCAGAAGCGGATAGACCATCAGGAGTTGCTTTTAACCAAAGAACGTATTGATTATTTATCTGCTGCGGGAGAAAAACATAGTCAAACGCTCCAGCTTTTACTGCAGGAGTTGTTAACTATTCAAAGTAAGTTACAGCAAACAATTATGAGTCAGTTGGAAACCTTTAGTTTGGCTGATCGCATCGTTTTTGTTCGCTTATTTCAATTTTTTGATGAAATTGAACGTATTCATCACTGTTTTACCATTTATCTTGATGATTGGCGTCCACGTTGGGTAAAAGAATATTTACCACAAAATGAAGACCATGGCTTGATTGAAATTCATGACTTAGAAGCTAGTTTGCTTCCTGAAACAAAGTGGTATCCGCGGTATGAACGAATTATTTATACAAGCGGCACATTGAAGTTTGGCAACAATAAAAAGTATTTACCGCAACGGTTAGGTTTAACAGAGGTGACGTTCAAAACCCTGCCAACGCCATATAACTATGCAGAAAATGCGCGAGTCTATGTACCGGAAGAAGCAGTAGCCATTCAAAATGCCTCTTCCTATGAGATGGGTCAATACATTTCAGATACCATTGAAAAATTGATGGCGCAAGAGGAACGTTCGATGTTGGTTCTTTTTACTTCGCATGAATTATTGTCCACCGTGTATCATCAAGTCCAGCCAAGATTATTGGAAAAAGGACAAGAGGTCCTCGCCCAAGGGATTAGCGGCAGTCGTGAAAAAATTCTTAAACGGTTCTCTAATGGAAAACCGAATGTTTTGCTAGGAGCCGATAGCTTTTGGGAAGGTGTGGACTTACCAGGAACAGCTTTACAGTTATTGATAGTCACGCGTTTGCCTTTTGAAAACCCGAAACGACCACTTGTGCAAGCAAAATATGCGTATTTAGAAGCAGAAGGGATACAACCATTTGCTCAAGAAGCGGTACCGAAAGCAGCCTTACGTTTGCGACAAGCACTGGGCCGTTTAATCCGTTCTGAAGAAGACAGAGGGGCATTGCTGATTCTGGATCGTCGTTTAGTCACTGCAAAATATGGCAAACGATTAATCAAAGCGTTTCCCAAGGGACTCTCAGTAAAAGAAGCGCCCATGCCTGAAATTTTAGAAGAATTAAAGGAATTTTTAAACAAATAATCGATTATTTTTAGGTCATATTTGTGAAAGGCCGCTATTTTTCTGCTATAATAAGACCCAGTAAGTTTAGAGAGGATGGAAGGATTTTTGGAGGAATTAGAAGAAAAGAAAGAGAAGAAACGGATTACTGTCCTTTTAACCCTATTGGCAATCCTTTTAGCAATTCTTGTAACAATAATTATCTTTTTTGTACGAACCAATCAACCAATGGCTCAAGCCAAAAAAGAAGCAACCGCAATTGCCAAAACTTCTGCTAATTTAGAAACAGTTGATAAATTTTACTGGTTTACACGCAAAAATACGTATTTTACTTTAACCGGCAAAAATGATAAAGGCACAGAGATTGTCGTGATTGTCCCTAAATCGGGAGAAAAAGTCACGGTCTTAAATCAAAAAGATGGTCAAACTGAACAACAAATAACAGACATTGTTGCTAAAGCCCATCCCGATGAATCGGTGATGAAAGCTACGTTAGGGCTTTATGATAAGCGCCCTGCATGGGAAGTGGTCACCGAAAATGATCAAGGAGTACTGACGTATTATCTGATGAGCTTTGATAAAGGCGAAGAGATCAACGTTGTCAAAGATATTTAATTTAGATAGGTTTTGATGAAAGTGGGAGTGAAAGGTGTATGAACGTATCAAATCGAGCACAGCAATTGACTCCTTCTGTTACATTAGCAGCTGCCGCCAAAGCGAAAGCATTAAAAGCAAAAGGTGTAGATGTTTTAAGCTTAACGGTTGGGGAACCAGATTTTGTAACCCCGAAAAATATTCAAAAAGCAGCAATTGCTTCAATTGAGGATGGAAGAGCAAGTTATTACACACCTTCTGGCGGCATTCCTGAATTAAAGCAAGCAATTGTCTCTTATGTGGAACGAGAATATCAACTTCGTTATCAACCCAAGCAAGTTATTGTGACAGATGGTGCCAAATATGCGCTGTATCTATTATTTCAAGCCATTTTGAACGTTGGGGACGAAGTGATTATCCCTGTCCCTTATTGGGTAAGTTATGGTGAACAAGTCAAGTTAGCAGAAGGCAAGCCAGTATTTGTATCAAGCACGCAAGAGCAATCATTTAAAGTGTCAGTCGCACAATTAGAAGCTGTACGAACGGACAAAACAAAAGCAATCATTTTAAATTCACCATCTAACCCAACTGGTGTTATTTATACGGAAGAAGAATTACGCCAAATTGGTGAATGGGCAGTTGCTCATAATATCCTCATTATTGCAGATGATATTTATGGTCGTTTGGTGTACAATGGACATCGGTTCACACCAATTGCAACCATCTCAGAAGCAATTCGTCAACAGACAATCATTATTAATGGTGTTTCCAAAACATATGCAATGACAGGCTGGCGCATTGGTTTTGCAGTCGGTGATGAAAAAATTATTCAAGCAATGACACAACTCGCTTCACAATCCACCAGTAATCCAGTCGCGGTTAGCCAATATGCGGCAATTGAGGCTTTAACAGGTGAACAGTCGACAGTTGAAGACATGCGTCAGGCCTTTGAAAAACGCCTGAATCATATCTATCCAAAAGTAGCAGCTTTGCCAGGTGTTTCGCTAATAAAACCTGAAGGCGCATTTTATCTATTCCCGAATGTCAAAAAAACGTTAGAAATTTGTGGGTATGATAACGTGACTAATTGGGTGGAAGATTTATTACAAGAAGCGCATGTTGCTCTGGTAACAGGAGAAGGCTTTGGTGCACCAGAACATGTGCGGATGAGCTATGCGACAGATTTAATGACGTTAGAAAAAGCGATTGAGCGAATGAACGACTTTATAGAAAAGAAACGGATTCAGCACAACGCCTAAAAGAATAAACTAAGAAATGAACGGAGAGACAAACGTGGAACAAATTCAAATTATTGATTCAAACAAACATGTTGGAGAAACAGTAAAAATTGGCGCTTGGATTGCTAACAAACGCTCAAGCGGAAAAATTGCCTTTTTACAATTACGTGACGGGACAGCCTTTTTCCAAGGTGTCGTGTTCAAACCAAACTTCATTGAAGCCTTTGGTGAAGAAGCTGGTACAGAAAAATTCCAAGAAATTAAACATTTATCACAAGAAACAGCAGTCATGGTTACTGGTGTTATCAAAGAAGATAGCCGTTCTAAATTCGGCTATGAAATGGATATCACTGATTTAGAAGTCGTTGGCGCTTCAGAAGATTACCCAATTACGCCGAAAGAACACGGCACAGATTTCTTAATGGATCATCGTCATTTATGGTTACGTTCAAGCAAACAACATGCAATCATGTTAGTTCGTAACGAAATTATTCGTGCTACTTACGAGTTCTTTAACGAACAAGGATTCATTAAAATTGATAGCCCAATTTTAACAGGCTCAGCACCAGAAGGCACAACAGAATTATTTGAAACAGATTACTTCGGACAACCAGCATTCTTATCACAAACAGGTCAATTATATGCAGAAGCTGGTGCGATGGCATTTGGAAAAGTCTTTACTTTTGGACCAACCTTCCGCGCGGAAAAATCCAAAACTCGTCGTCACTTAACGGAATTCTGGATGATTGAACCAGAAATGGCATACACAACTCATGAAGAATCACTAGATATTCAAGAAGCTTACGTAAAACATTTAATTAAATCAGTATTGAAAAATCAACAATATCCATTGGATGTTTTAGAACGTGATACAGCGTTACTGGAAAAATATGTTTCGGAACCATTCAAACGTATTACTTACGATGATGCGATTGAGTTATTACAAAAAGAAGAAGCAAACAATGATTATGATCACATTGAATGGGGCGAAGACTTTGGTAGCCCACATGAAACCTTTATTTCAAATTACTATGGCGTTCCAACATTCATTTTAAATTATCCAAAAGCAATTAAAGCCTTCTATATGAAACCACATCCAACACGTGAAGATGTTGTAATTTGTGCCGATTTAATTGCACCAGAAGGTTATGGTGAAATTATCGGTGGTTCAGAGCGTGCAACTGATTATGATTATTTGAAAGAAAAAGTAGCTGAGTTTGGCTTATCTGAAGAAGAATACAGCTGGTATTTAGATTTACGTAAATACGGTTCTGTGCCACATTCTGGCTTCGGATTAGGTTTAGAACGTGCTGTTACGTTCATTACTGGTAATGAACATATTCGTGAAGCGATTCCGTTCCCACGTATGTTAAACCGTATTTATCCATAGAGAACAAATAAAAAAGAGAACTTCGGCAAAAGCCGAAGTTCTTTTTTTAATTCTGCCATAATTTTTGCATCTGGTCCAAAATATCAATGACTTCTGTCGTGAAAAATAAGGAGCGGTTGGGTTGAGTACCTTTGATTGCTTCAACCATATTGTAGATTTCATAATTCATGGCTTCAGCTGAGTACCCAGAAACGATGGTCTCAACCGTACCGTCATTGTAGTGAACGATTGCTTCATCTGCACGTGGATAATCTGTAATGGTAATATAGGCATCTTCAAAAGCAACAATTCCTTGCTTTGGCATTTTTGCTTGGAATGTTAATGAAACAGTAGCCAACTCATTTTCTTTATTCCGAAGCAATGTCACCGATTGTTCATCAACGCCAGTAGAGAAGGGAACCATGCTAGAAGCTAAAACGTCTGGCTGTGAGCTGAGAAACCAACGAGCAAACGAAACCGCATAAGTACCAATATCTAACAATGCGCCGCCTGCTAAGTCAGGATTAAAAAAGCGATTTTTAGGATCGGGTTCTTTGTAACTTCCAAATGGTGCTTGAATCATTTTTAACTGACCAAATTTGCCAGCATCCATCAAGCGACGTAATTCGTCGTATAGTGGCATGTTAAAAATAGTCATGGCTTCTGCTAAAATAAGGTCATTTTTTTCTGCAACTGCCAAGGCTTGTTTTAATTCTGCTGCGTTCATCGTAATAGCTTTTTCACACAACACATGTTTTCCGGCCTGGAGCGCTTTTAAAATGTGTTCAGCATGTTGTTTATTTGGCACTGCTATATAGACAACATCGATTGTTTCATCTGCTAGCAATTCTTCATAAGAACCATAGGCTTTAGGGATTGAATAATCAGCGGCAAATTGTTCTGCTTTAGTCAATGTCCGTGAAGCAACAGCTGCAAGTTGGCTAGTTTCTTGTTTAAACGTTGAAGCAAATTCGTGGGCAATCCCACCTAATCCTACGATGCCCCATTGATATAATTTTTTTGTCAAAAGAAGTCCTCCTAATCTATGCAATTTCTTCAAATCTTCTTCATTATTTATTATACTGTAAACAAGAGAAATTAGAAAACAAGGACAATTTTGTAAATATGATAAAATCCAGAGATAAAAAGATGCTTTTTTTAGAGAATTTCAGTAAAATAGAAAATGGAGGCGAATGATTATGCATCAAGTTTATGTAGATATTATTGTTGACGCAATTATTGAACAGTACCAAACAGAAGAAAATTTTTACTCCGCTTATCAAATTCAAGCAGCCGATTGGCAAGCTTGGAAAGAAGGCCAATTTGGTTTGGACAATGAAGTCATGCAAAAAATTAAGAATTTGTTTACGGATTATGAGTGGATGCTGACTCAAAAAATACTCCGCCAAACCATCTTATTTCCGGAAAAACGTAACCTAGCTGTTTCGGAATATAAACGGTTAAAAACAACAATTGCCAAAAAATGGCTACAATCTGATTTGGGCGTTGTAGAATTAATTCCTAACAATAAACAGGAACAAGAAATTGCTGCTGGTTATATTGATTTGAAAGTGACGCTGGCCTATGGCGAATGGGGTTTTGATGATATTATTACATTCCGGTTACCAGCTACGATTCAACGACAATTGGAAGGTTCAAAAGTTGAATTATTAGATTGGGTCAATGAAAATCTGATGGATACTTACGTAGGTGAATAACGAATAGGAAGGATGGTCTTTTGAAATACACAATTGCTGGGATTTTATCTGTGATTATTATGTTTGGTGCGGTAATTTTTGTCTTTTTTGGCAAAAAGCCAGTTGAAGAATCTGTTCACACATCAACTGAAACAACAGTGAAATCATCCACTAAAATTTCTGAAAGTAGTACAGTTTCTTCAACTGCTACCACTGAATCAAGTACTGAAATCACGAGCGTAAGCAGTGATGAAAGTTGATAATTTTCTGTGAAAATGATACAATTATTCGGTTATAGTAACAAATGAAATCAATCACGAAAGTGAAAGATAGTGAAACATTTTATCGGAAAATAAAAGATGAAGTGGGGAATTAATGAAGTGAGCAACTATCAGAAAAAAAGAAAAAAGCAGCTGAATTTGCCAAAGTTATTCTTAGGCGTAGTTGTCGTCGGTTTGGCCTTTGTCTTTTCGTTATCTGTCCTTTCTGATTCAGATAAGGGACAAAGCGAGTCAGTCAATCGCCAAAATGAAAACATCTCAAAAGAAGAATTTGTTGCTGAAATCACACCGTATGCACGTGAATTACAAGAATCTTACGGGGTGTTACCAAGTATTATTATGGGGCAAGCAGTTTTAGAATCAAATTTTGGACAAAGTCAATTAGCATCGAAATATAACAATCTTTTTGGGATTAAAGCATATGGCAATCAACCAAAAGTCAATTTAGAAACAAAAGAGTATGTCAATGAGGTCTGGATTACGATTCAGGGTGATTTTCGAGTTTATGACAATTGGGAAGAATCCATGCGAGATCATACCAAGTTATTTGTTGATGGGGTCGATTGGGATCCAAATTTATATGAAAAAGTCTTGTTAGCCAAAAATTATAAAGAGGCTGCACAAGCGCTTCAAGATGCTGGATACGCAACGGATCCTACATACGCTGATAAGATCATTCATGTAATTGAAGAATACAATTTAAATAAATACGACCGTTAAGCATGGAGGAACGATGACAATGAGCGAAAAGTGGATTCCAGAAATTATGACACCGCTGAAACAAGATATTGTAAAAATGCCAGAGATTATTCGGCAAGCCAGTGGCATTAAAATTTTTGGCCGTAAAATAAAATCAATTATTTTTACGACAGATATTGCGATTATCCGCAATACGGATGCACAGGCAGTGATTGCTGTATATCCTTTTACACCGCATCCAGCGATTACAAAAGGCATTATTGAAGCAGCGGATATTCCTGTCTTTTCAGGAGTCGGCGGCGGTTTAACGCAAGGCATGCGTTCTGCTTATATGAGTTTATTTGCAGAAGCACAAGGCTCAATGGGTGTTGTTTTGAATGGTCCTACACCAATTGAAACAATTAAAATGGTGGATGAAGCAATCGATATTCCTATTATCAGCACAGTAACTTCTATTCATACGCCAATTGATGAAAAACTTGCGGCTGGCGTGGATATGATTAATATCAGTGCAGGAAAAGACACTGCAGCCACTGTACGCTATTTCCGTGGCAAGTATCCAGAATTACCGATTATTGCAACAGGAGGACCAACTGAATCGAGTATCCATGAAACCATTATCGCCGGAGCGAATGCTATTACATATACGCCCCCTAGTAACGGTGAATTATTCAGCAAAAAAATGAAAAAATATCGTGAACAAGAAAAAGCAACCGATGAAGAATAAAAAACGCTTTGGCAGCTGATCCTGCCAAAGCGTTTTTGGCTATTTAATGTTCGCTTTTACGGAACAATGGAAGAATGAACCAATTATTTGAAAATTCTAATGAAAAAAAGTTGTTAAACCATTGAAAGTTAGAGATTTTTGTACTATCCTAGAGAAACATAGAAGCTTGTATAAGGTCAAAATACGGTTGACCGTCTCTACCCAGCACCGTAAATGCTGGTCTATAAGTGAAGAAGAGCGGATAGCCCTTTTTTGCTTTGGCAAAATGGGCTTTTTTCTTTTGTTAGAACACGAATATAAATAGCACTTTGTTTTATTTCGTTCGTTTTTAACGAACCGTCCTTTCCTCAGGATGAGAACAAAGCATCTATCGAAAAATAAGTAAAGGAGTTCATATTGTGAAGGAATTAGTCGAACGTATCAAAAATGATGGCCGTGTATTAGGTGAAGGTGTTTTAAAAGTAGATAGTTTTATTACGCACCAAGTGGATCCAGAATTAATGGAGGCTATGGGTAATCGTTTTGCTGAGGTTTTCGCAGAAGCAGGCATTACCAAAGTAATTACAATTGAAGCATCAGGAATCGCTCCTGCCTTATACGCAGCGCAAAAATTAGGCGTGCCAATGATCTTCGCTCGTAAGGCAAAAAGTTTAACCATGGATGAAGAGCTTTTAACGGCTTCAGTTTATTCATTTACAAAACAAGTGACAAGTCAAATTTCCATTTCAAGAAAATTTTTATCTGATGCTGATAAAGTGTTGATTATTGATGACTTTTTAGCTAACGGACAAGCTGCTAAAGGATTGGTAGAATTATGCCAACAGGCTGGTGCAAAGGTTGAAGGAATTGGTATCGTAATTGAAAAATCATTCCAAGATGGTCGTCAGTTATTAGAAGACATGGGCTTAAATGTAGTCTCTTTAGCACGTATTGCTTCATTAAGTGAAGGAACGGTGACGTTTTTAGAGGAGGATGCATAATCTTGGAAACAAAACAATTGAATACACCACAACAGACGGAAACACCAAATGGGAAAGCCGCCGTTTTAGGATTGCAACATTTATTAGCGATGTATGCTGGAGCAGTTGCCGTACCTTTATTAATCGGAACCGGCTTGAATTTTGATTCGCAACAAATGACGTATTTGATTTCAATCGATATTTTTATGTGCGGCGTTGCGACACTTTTACAATTAACGGTGAATAAGTTTTTTGGGATTGGTTTGCCAGTCGTTTTAGGTTGTGCCATTCAAGCAGTTGCGCCTTTAATCATGATTGGTACGAACAAAGGGGTTGGGGCAATTTACGGTTCAATTATTGCTTCGGGCATTTTTGTCGTTCTTATTGCAGGATTTTTCTCAAAAATTAAACGTCTATTTCCGCCTTTAGTCACCGGCACAGTCATTACAGTTATTGGTTTGACCTTAATTCCTGTTGCTGTTGAAAAAATGGGTGGCGGCTTAGCAACGGACAAAAGTTTTGGTGATCCTAAAAACTTGCTCCTCGCATTTGTAACAATTGCCTTAATCATTGTTGTGCAAGTTTGGGGACGTGGCTTTATCAAGTCAATTGCCGTGTTAATCGGCCTAGTCGGCGGCACAATTTTAGCTGCGTTTCTGGGATTAGTGGATTTATCTCCTGTTGGTCAAGCTACGTGGTTTCATTTTCCACAGCCATTTTATTTTGGCAAACCAACGTTTGATCTTTCTTCTATTGTGTTGATGATTATTATTTCAATTGTTAGTATGGTTGAATCAACAGGTGTTTATTTTGCCTTAGGAGATATTACAGGGAAGAAAATTGGCGAAGATGATTTACGTCGTGGGTATCATGCAGAAGGTTTAGCCGTCATTTTAGGGGGGATTTTTAATACGTTTCCTTATACAGGTTTCTCTCAAAATGTCGGGTTAGTTCAATTATCTGGGATCAAAACACGTCGACCAATTTATTTTTCTGCTTTTTTCTTAATTATTTTAGGCTTATTACCAAAAATTGGTGCGATGGCCCAAATTATCCCAGAGCCAGTTTTAGGCGGCGGAATGCTGGTTATGTTTGGAATGGTGGCTGTCCAAGGAATGCGCATGTTGTCAAAAGTTGACTACTCAAATGACAAAAATTTATTAATTATTGCCATCTCAATTGGCTTTGGTTTAGGCTTTAATATTATGCCGACGCTCTTTAATAAAGTACCAGAAACTGTTAGCATGTTTACTGGTAATGGAATTGTCATGAGCAGCATTACCGCAATTATTTTAAATCTTTTATTCAATGGTTTAAAAGAAACCTCAGAAAGTAACGAATAGTTTCAAAAAAGTATGATAGATAAGGTCAGGTGGCTTTTCTTTCATACTTTTTTGACCTCATCATCGTTTAGAAAAATTTAATGTTTTCATCAATCTGAAGAGAAAAAGAGAAAAAAGCTTGGTTACAAAGAGACGAGTAGTAAGTTACCGCTGTTTTATCCTAAAGTATGTTAATAAATTCTGATGAGAAAACCTAAGGGAAACACTGCTGGCACTTGAAGTTGAGCCTTTTTCCTTGTATCATGTAAAAAGAGCACTCTTAAAGGCTAGACTGCGACGAGAAACCGCAGAAGGATTTTAAGGATAAAACTGTGATGGAAAGTTGTGATGAACTTGGATAAACCACTATTACCTGGTCAAGTGATTGGTATCATTGGTGGCGGACATTTAGCAAAAATGATGGCCCTTAGTGCAAGAGAAATGGGGTTTCGAGTGGGTGTGCTAGATCCACAAATTGATTGTCCTGCTGCACAAGTTGCCGATTGGCAATTATTAGGAGCATATAATGATCCTGAAGCGTTAGAGAAATTGGCAAAACGTGCCCAAGTGATTACGTATGAATTTGAACATGCAGATGTTGATGCGTTAACAGCGATTCAACATTTAGCGAATATACCACAAGGAACAGACATTTTAGCGATTACGCAAGATCGCTTAATGGAAAAAAGTTTCTTGGAAGATAATAATATTGTGATTGCACCTTATGCAACGATTGTTAGTCCGACTGATATTCAAGAAGCAATTGATGGCATTGGTTATCCGTGTATCTTGAAGAATACGCGAGGGGAAGGTCGTTATGTACTACATAGTACTTCAGACTTAGCGCCATCCATGAATCTTCTGAGAGAAGGAACCTGTGTCTTGGAAGCTTGGATTCCTTACGAAAAAGAATTATCTGTTCTGATTTCTGGTAATGGTCGTGGCGAATTTGCGACATTTCCAGTTGTGGAAACAATTAAAAAAGAGCGTAAGCTACATGAAACGATTGCACCAGCCCGAATTGATGACGAAGTCAGTGGTGAGTTGCAACGAATTGCTAAGGTGATTGCTAAAGCAGTTGGTTTAGTCGGCACCCTTTCAATTGAAATGTTTTATACAGAAACAGGCGGGATTTATGTAAATAAAATTTTACCTCGTCCAGAAGATGCTGGGAATTTTTCAATAGATGCTTGTTCTTTTAGCCAATATGATACGCATATTCGTGGTTTATGTAATTGGCCAATGCCAACGATTCAACTGTTGTCTGAAGCGATCACGGTCAATGTACTTGGGAATGAAGCCTATGAAACGATGGACATTATTAATGAACATCCAGATTGGCATTTCCACTATTATGGCCACAGTGAAGCAAAAGCGCAACGAGCGATGGGGCATATTACTATATTAACCAAAGAAATCGATGAAACACTGGAAGAAATTAAAGAAACAAAGATTTGGTCGTAATTATTTTTCAAAAATTGAGGAGTAAAGAGGGGATAAGGCACAATGATTGATCGTTATACAAGACCCGAAATGGGCGCAATTTGGACAGATGAAAACCGTTACAAGGCATGGCTAGAAGTTGAAATTTTGGCGGATGAAGCTTGGGCAGAACTTGGCGAGATTCCTAAAGAAGATGTACAAAAAATCCGAGAAAATGCATCATTTGATGTTGCACGTATTTTAGAAATTGAAGCAGAAACCCGTCATGATGTTGTCGCTTTTACTCGTGCCGTTTCAGAAACGCTTGGTGAAGAGCGAAAATGGGTGCACTATGGCTTAACCAGCACAGATGTTGTGGATACTGCCTATGGTTATCTATTGAAACAGGCGAATGATATTTTACGGAAAGATTTACAAACATTTACGGAGATTATCGGAGCCAAAGCTAAAGAGTATAAACATACGGTCATGATGGGAAGAACGCATGGTGTTCATGCAGAACCGACTACATTTGGTTTGAAATTAGCGTTGTGGTACTCTGAAATGAAACGCAATATTGAACGTTTTGAACATGCAGCCAAAGGTGTCGAAGCAGGTAAAATCAGTGGAGCCGTAGGTACCTTTGCCAATATTTCACCATTTGTTGAAGAATATGTTTGCGAACATTTGGGGATCCGTGCTCAAGAGATTTCGACACAAGTTTTACCACGTGATTTACATGCAGAATATGTTTCTGCCATGGCATTAATTGCGACAAGTATTGAAAAATTTGCAACAGAAATTCGTGGTCTACAAAAATCAGAAACACGTGAAGTAGAAGAATTTTTTGCAAAAGGACAAAAAGGATCTTCGGCAATGCCGCATAAACGGAATCCAATTGGTTCTGAAAATATGACTGGTTTGGCACGTGTGATTCGTGGTCATGTCATTACTGCCTTTGAAAATGTGAGTTTATGGCATGAACGAGATATTTCTCACTCGTCTGCTGAACGGATTATTATTCCCGATACGACGATTTTACTAAATTACATGTTGAATCGTTTTGGTAATATTGTCAAAAACTTAACGGTCTTCCCAGAAAATATGAAGCGTAACATGGATGCGACCTATGGACTAATTTATAGCCAACGTGTCTTGTTAAAATTGATTGACCATGGCATGACACGTGAAGAAGCGTATGATCTGGTCCAACCAAAAACAGCTTACGCATGGGATCATCAAACGGCGTTCCGTCCGTTGCTAGATGCGGATGAAAAAATTACTTCTGTCTTATCAAAAGAAGAGCTAGATGATGCCTTTGATTATCATTATCATTTAAAAAATGTTGACACGATTTTTGAACGTGTTGGTTTAGGATAAAAAAGAGCGTTCAGGAAAAAACAGTTTCTTCCTGAGCGCTTTTTTTGTTTTCAGAAAAAAAGTTGAAAAGTTATTTAGTAGAAATGAGAAGAAAAAGTATTAATTTTTAGCGAGCAAACGTCAAAAGGTATAATTCATTTATTTACCTTTTGACGTTTGCTCGCTATTTGTTTGGTTTTTCTTTAGATTATAAAGGAGATATTTTCAAAAAAAGATGGAATTTAGGTGTTTTCATAGGTGTAAAGCGCTATCAAACCCTTATAGGATAAGCATATATCATTTTTTAATTATGGGTTTAAAAATTCAAAATTTTTTTTTGTGTATCTTTAGCTATAATGAGTCTATTAACGATAATTATTAAAAGAATGGAGGGAAAGTTGATTGTAATGAAATTGTCACAAGTCCCAAATAAAACGACGGGGAATGGAATAAAAATATTCTGTTATCTCTGTTTTATAGTTAGCTGTTATCTAATCTTTTTACGCTTCGAAGTTGCTTTATCCCAACAACCAGAGCCACAGCCACTGGCGGGTTTCACAGTTGAAAGTGTGATACCAGATAATCAGCTAGATAAGAACCAAACTTATTTTTATTTAGGTGTTCAGCCAAGTAATCAGCAGATTATTCAAGTGAAAATCAGAAGTTTGCAAAAAGAGCCCGTAACTGTCGCTTTAAGTATTCATGATGCAGTGAACGGAACGGAAGGACAGATTGACTATACGCAGACGAGCCCCAAACTAGATTCTAGTTTGACAAATTCCATCACACAAATTGTTCATTTGCAAAATAAGGAAGCTACGGTCACTGTAAAAAACTTTGAAGAAAAAATAGTGAATTATGAAATCAAAATACCCAAAGAGCCATTTTCTGGAGTTAAATTAGGCGCATTACGGTTTATTAAACAATTAGAGGATGAATCATTAACAAGTAATCAGTTTACATCAACCTATGCGTATACTATTTCCGTCATGTTGACAGAAGATAAACAACCATTTGATGAAGGAGCAGAATTGCAACTAAAAAAAGTTGGTACAACGATCAGTGCTGGCCAACCTGTGGTTCAAGTAACATACCAAAATCGGCAACCAAAAGTTATGAAAGAAGCAACAATTACCAATTGGTTAACCAAAAAAGGTCAGACAAAAGAGTTACTAAAAAAAGTACAAGCAGATGTGACAGTGGCACCTAATTCGCTATTAGCTATGGATCTGCCATTGAATGACGTTGTCCTGCCAGCGGGAACTTATACTGTTCACAGCCAAGTAAGCGCTGGTAATCGCGAATGGCAGTGGCGAAAAGATTTTACAATTACACAAACGCAAATAAAACAATGGTCGACGAATACACCTTCAGCAAAAAGGCAACCGTTTTTGTTAGTGGGGAGTAGTGCAATGGTCCTCGTTGTAGTTAGCATTTATTTTTACCTTAAAAAGAGTAGAACTAAATAGTAAAGAAATAAAAAGGAAAAGCAGGTGTTGGTTATGAACAAGAAAATGACTAATCTAATCTGTGTCATATTATTAGGCACGATGATTTTACCAATTAATGGCTTAGCTGAGAGGACTGAGTCAACAACAGTAACGAGTGAAATGCAACAAATTATTGAAGATTCATTACCTAAGCTATCAGAACCGTCCAAGCAAACGATAGAAACAACTGAAACAACCGATTCTTCAATTGAAAAAACTCAAGCAACTGAAGCAACGAAAGAAGTAGAAACTGTTTCCTTTACTTGGTCACAACAAGAATCAGAACGTCAAGTAACTGCCGGAGCGGATTTTTATCTAAAAATAACTAGTAATGTAACTTGGGCGGAAATCCAATTGCCTCAGGAAATTCAATATAATCCCCAAAAGAACCAACAATTGCAGGAGTATAGTTCTTATAATCAAGAACAACATAGCTTGGTTTTAAGAGACTTAGCCCAGTTGGGGGAGAGTTACTTGCTGTTAACGACAACAAAAGCAGGAACCTTTACCTTGTCAGTCAAAGATAAAAACCAAGAAACGTTGGCTAATAATTTAGACGTGACGATTGTGAAAGAGCAAGTAGTAGTGCCACAAGAGACCCAGAAGAGTGGTGAGCAGAAGCAAACAAAGGAAAATGAAAAAAGCAACCCTGTCGTTAAGTCTAAAAACATTGCCGCTAAAGCGAATGGGATTACGGTCGGTTTGACTGCACCAGCCACTTATCGTACATATACTGACCCTGCGACAGGAACAGCACCAGATTACTTAACTGTTTCTTTACCAGTTTCCATCAGCCAAGCGGGCCTCACTGGTACTTCGATTGAGCTTCCTTATGGCTTTTATCCAAGTAAAAGTGACCCGATTTTTAAAGACTTTGATAGTACAGCACCGATATTTTCGTTGGTGACACCTAGTACACCTAGTGCTAACTCCATTGTGGCTTCGTATGTAAACGATACGGCCAATAAAAAATTAATTATTCGCTTGAAAGAAACCAAGACAACTTTAGAGACGATTAATTTACGTTTTAAATTTAATAATGTCTATGATGCCAAAATCCCACCTGAACAAATTGTGTGGAATAATCTCCAAGCGAAGGTGTTTGATAATACGGGGACACAAATAGCAAGTTCAGCGGCAAATAAAGTGTTAAAAACTGATGTGGCTGTTTCTAGTGCTTCATATGTGCTTTCTGGTTACGCAGTTCCTAGTGATGACAATTATTTTGATGGTGATATTGTTGTGACAAACTCTTATCGGTTTAATTATTTAGCTAGAGCGAATTTAGACACTAGTTATGAGCATCAAGTGTATGTTGAAATTCCCACAGGAGCTACATTAACGGGAACTTTAGCTAATGCGTTATTAAAAACTGGGGTCACAAATGCACAAGACCCTAGTGTGCCAGCGGGTTTTACTCGGTACTATCAGAAATTAGTAACTCTCTCACCAAATATTTTAGAAAACCCAGCAACTCGAATTGATTTAGCCTATACTAACACAAGGGTTACTTTGAATAAAACGTATGCAGAAGGGAGTACTTTTTCTGTCAATTTTGGAATGAAGGTAAAATTCCTAAATGGGAAAATAAATACGCTTACCACTACGAAACGTTATGTAAAACGTTCTCGGCCAGATTTTCAATTGTCAGGAACAGGCTATCATTCGACTGTCACAGGTTCTACTAACACAGTTAATAACTTAGACAATTTAGCGACAGCTGGAACTTTTTACACTTTTGGCTATGGTTCATTTAGCCGCTCTGCTACTATTAAGAATACTGGCGCTAAACCAATTCAAGGAGTGACATACAAATTACAAGAATTAACTGCAGGCTCAGCTAAGGGAAATTTTGATAATCTCTATATTTATGGTGTTACTGATGGAGTGAGTACCCCCGCCTATTATCGGCCTTTGTATCATATTAAAAATGCCGTAACTGGAACGAGTCGTTCTAGTTGGAGCAGTACGCCCGCTACTACTGGCTATTTTAGCCCTGCTTTGCCAATTTTAGCAACCAATGAGTATATTTCAACCATTGATATTATTCCTATGGGAACCGATGGTACAACCGCCAATTCGTTACCTCCAGGGAACGGAATGATTTTTCGATATGGCATTAAAAGTTGGCCAAATGGGCGGTGGCCAGATGGGACAGTACTTTCTAAGATGACTAATCCAATCACCTTTGGAGCCACAATGCAGTACCAAGATGCAACGGGGACTCCTACAGAGCTTAAATTAAACAATAATGTAGTATATTATAATAAAGGCGTGGCCTTACGTGTTTCTGCTAGACTTACCAGTGTTAATAGTGAAAATAAACTGCCTGGGGACACGATTAACTATGAAATAAGCGGGAGAAATAGTGGCTACTATACAGATACTTCTTCTGGGGATTGGGAGAATCCCATTATTACAATTAAAGTTCCCAAACAGTTACGTTTAAAAGCGACTACGAAAAAAGATTTTATTGATGAGAGTAATCAAGTGACCTATCCAGCTTCGGTGACCGTTGAAACCTTAGCTACAAATGATACAACTTACAATTATTATCGTTTTAAGACGTCCAGCACGGCTTATAAATCTAAAATAACGGGAGAGGCTAGTTTTTTTCGGATTCCTTTAGAATTTGTAGTGGATAGTTCAGCTGCTTCTGGAAGCTATCAAATTCCTTATATCGCCTATAGTAGCCCTAAGCCAACTGATTTCTTTCATGGTGTACTTACTCAATTATCCGCTGCAGAGGCTAAAAAAATCGGTGTAGACAACACGAAAGAAAATAGCTACGAGATCAACTCATCTCCTTTTAATGTCGGCTTTTCTGTTGTGGATTCTTCTAAGTTAGACAGCGCTACTAATGCTCGTGGCTCCGCGACGCAAGCTTGGTCAAATACGAATATCTTTGCGGTAGATCGCAAAGGCACCCCGCAAATGCAAACGGTCATTAAAAATTCTGGAAATACAAACTTCAATAACGTTCGCTTGTATAATATTTTACCTTCTTCTAGTGATGGTCGTGGTTCAACAGGCAGCATCGGGTTTACAAACTTGACCAGTAATAATGGGACAGCCAAAACTTACTATACAACTAAGCCTGTCTCACAATTGCCTAGTTATGCTAACAATGATTTGCAAGCGTGGAATGCCACTAAACTAACCAGTTTAGGGTTCACTACAACTAAACCCGCTAATTCAGCTTTAATCACAGCAATCTATGTCGATTTTGGCGCAACGACAATCAAACCAAGTGAGACATTAGATGCGATTATGAGTTTTTTAGTGCCAGATGCAGAGAATCAAAAAGCAATTAACCAATTTCAATATTCTGCTAAAGAAGCTAAGGCAGGAGCCACTTTAACAGCAGTTAGTGATGAAATTACCTTTAGCACAGAGTTTGCTCAAGTAGCCTATGAACAAAATTTACCGAGTATTACAGTTCCTGGAAGTGGAGTGAAAGATTTACCTTCTCCGCAAACAATCCAGTTAGATGTGAATGATGCCGGCAAAATTGTCATTCCAACAGCCAAACCAACGCTTAGTGGTTATACTTTTGTAGAATGGCAAGATGTTGAAACACCAACCAAAAAATATCAACCTGGAGCAACGATTAGCTTTACGTCTACGTCAACTACCACAAAAATAACTCTGAAAGCTATTTGGAAACCAATCTCAGTGAATGTGACTTTTAGTGCCAATGGGGGCTCGGGTGGTACGGCTGCTAAAGCCTATACTTTTGGGACAGTAGTTAATTTAAGCACGGTTGTGAAGCCAACAAGAACAGGCTATATTTTTCAAGGTTGGGCTACAACAGCCAGTGCCACAACACCAGATATTACAACAAACCCTCTCGTTAATTATGCCTCAGCTAAGACCTATTATGCTGTTTGGAAGGGGAACGCTTATACCGTAAAGTTTGATGCGAATGGGGGAACTGGTACTATGCCTAACGCTAGTTTTATTTATGGAACAGGCAAGCCATTACCAGCCAACACCTTTACGAAAGAGAGTAATACGTTCCTTGGTTGGTCAAGGACACGGACAAGTGCAGTTGTCTATACGGATAAACAAATAATTTCGACATTAACTGCTACTAATAATGGGACTGTAACTTTATATGCGAAATGGAGTGGGCAACGACCTGTATTGATGGGGACACCAAGTACGTTTGATTTTGGCAAACAAACGATTTCGCCAACGGCAAAAAGTTATGGACTAAATTCAGCTAGCTATGTAGGAAGTCCCGAATTACAACAAGCTGGTTTTATGTTACGTCTAGAAGATAATCGACCAACTAGCACAGGTTGGAAATTAAACGTTAGTTTATCTGAATTTAAAGATAAAACTGGTAAATCTTTACCACAAGGAGAAGGAATTACCTTGAACTTTGCGGACACTCAACTTCAAAAAGTTCAATATGCTAATACAGCCGAGGAATCAGTAACGACTGGTTTTACCAATGGACCGATGTTAGGTTCTCAAGCTTTTCGATCGGGTGCAACAGCCCAATCAATAATCACAGCAACTGGAGCACAAGGAAGTGGAACTTGGCAACTATATTTTCCTTTTGAAGAGATAAAATTAACTGTGCCTGCAAATGTAGGAGAAATATCAAAAGTATATCAATCGACAGTAACCTGGTCATTGGACGATGTAGTCTAATCTTAGTATGTTTCACTTGAAAGGAAAGTTAATTGTATTAAGAAAAAATATAAGTTTTATAGTAATATTAAAAAACAAACGTATTGTTAAATACGTTTGTTTTTTTCTATACTTTTTTCGATTTATCCTTTATAATGTAACTTAAATAGTTACATTAACTATTTAATGCAAACAAAGGAGGAGAAGTATGGATAAACAACAGCGAGGCATTCAAGTGATTAGAATTTGGCTAGGGGCGACGATGTTAATTCATGGAGTGATGAAAGTAACGTCATTGGAAGATACTTTAGCGTTTTTTGCTAGTATTGGTTTGCCAAGCCTTTTCGTGTATGGTGTAGCGGCAATTGAATTAATTGGTGGATTATTTATGATTATTGGCTTTTTAATTCCATTGGTATCAGTAGGATTCATAGCAGTTTTAGTCGGAGCTATTTTTTCTTTTGGTTTGGCAAGTGGTTTTAGTGGTTATGAGTACGAATTATTTTTAGCAATAACCAGTTTGGCTATTTTGGTTAGCCATGCCGATAAAAAGTATCTTACGTTAAAACTTTATTTTTAATAAATCAATGTAATAAAGAGTTGGTCAAACTAGTTGTTATTGCGAAAAAAGCCCTAAAACAGTGATATTTAACTGTTTTAGGTTTTTTTTTATCAAAAAGGTCAAAAAAGGTCAATTTATTTATTGACCTTTACTGACCAATAGGGTATAATAAATTTATAAGGTTTACGAATACCTTAACTTTTGAAGAAATCCATCAAAAGTCGGATAATAATAATTGTAAAGAATGTTAAAATAAAAAAAGACAAAACAATAAACGGGAGGGATCGTTTATGAATATTGAAAAAATGACAACAACGCTACAAGAGGCGATTGCTGAAGCTCAAAAAGTTGCGGTGACACGGCAACATCAAGAAATTGATATTGCACATTTATGGAAAATTTTTCTTCAACCAAACCATTTTGGGCGTAATTTTTACACAGATGCTGGTTTAGATGTTGATGCATTTGAACGAGAAGTAGATAACGCGTTAGATGAATATCCAAGTGTGGCAGGCGGTAATGTGCAATATGGTCAAAATTTAAGTCAAAATTTGTTCCATTTATTGCAAGAAGCTGATTCACTTCGAGAAGAATTCCAAGATGAATTTTTATCAACCGAAATTGTACTTTTAGCTTTAATGAAATTGAAAAATTATCGTTTAACAAAATATTTAATGCAACAAGGCATTACAGAAAAAGAGTTAAGAAAAAATATTGAAGAGATGAGAGGAGGAGATCGTGTGACTTCTCAAAACCAGGAAGAACAATATAAAGCACTAGAAAAATACGGTGTTGACTTAGTACAACAAGTAAAAGCAGGAAAACAAGATCCAATCATTGGTCGTGACGAAGAAATTCGTGACGTTATTCGGATTTTATCAAGAAAAACTAAAAATAATCCAGTCTTAATTGGTGAACCAGGTGTTGGTAAAACAGCGATTGTTGAAGGATTAGCACAACGAATCGTTCGTAAAGATGTTCCCGAAAACTTAAAAGATAAAACTATTTTTTCTTTAGATATGGGCGCCTTAATTGCGGGAGCAAAATTCCGTGGCGAATTTGAAGAACGGTTAAAAGCTGTTTTAAAAGAAGTGAAAAAAAGTGATGGCAAAATCATTTTATTCATTGATGAAATTCATAATATCGTCGGAGCTGGTAAAACTGAAGGCAGTATGGACGCCGGGAATTTATTAAAACCGATGCTAGCACGTGGTGAATTGCATTTAATCGGTGCCACAACGCTTGATGAATATCGCCAATATATGGAAAAAGATAAAGCCTTAGAACGTCGTTTCCAAAAAGTATTAGTCAAAGAACCAACAGTAGAAGATACCATTTCTATTTTGCGTGGCTTAAAAGAACGATTTGAAATTCACCACGGCGTGAATATTCATGACAATGCTTTAGTTGCTGCCGCTACTTTATCCGATCGCTATATTACTGATCGTTTCTTACCAGATAAAGCGATTGACTTAGTCGATGAAGCAAGCGCAACGATTCGAGTGGAAATGAATTCGATGCCTACAGAGCTCGATCAAGTAACACGTCGGTTAATGCAACTAGAAATTGAAGAAGCGGCCTTGAAAAAAGAATCAGATGATGCAAGTAAAAAACGGTTAGCCAACTTGCAAGAAGAATTAGCAGATTTGCGTGAAGAAGCCAACTCAATGAAAATGCAATGGGAAACGGAAAAAGAAGAAGTTAATGCGGTTTCCAACAAACGTGCAGAGATTGATAAAGCAAAACACGAATTAGAAGATGCTGAAAATAATTATGATTTAGAACGAGCGGCTGTTTTGCGTCATGGAACAATTCCACAATTAGAACATGAATTGAAAGAATTGGAAGAAAAGAACGCTAAAGATAACGTCAAAATGGTACAAGAATCGGTTACTGAAAACGAAATTGCGCAAGTGGTCGGTCGTTTAACCGGCATTCCTGTGACAAAATTAGTTGAAGGCGAACGAGAAAAATTAATGAAACTGAATGAAACATTACACAAACGTGTGATTGGTCAAGATGAAGCCGTCGATGCTGTTAGTGATGCGGTGATTCGTTCAAGAGCAGGCTTACAAGATCCAAATCGCCCACTCGGTTCGTTCCTTTTCCTAGGACCAACTGGTGTTGGTAAAACAGAACTTGCTAAAGCTTTAGCTGAAGATTTGTTTGATTCTGAAGATCATATGGTACGGATTGACATGAGTGAATACATGGAAAAACATGCCGTGTCTCGTTTGGTTGGTGCCCCTCCAGGCTATATTGGTTATGAAGAAGGTGGCCAGTTAACAGAAGCTGTTCGTCGAAACCCTTATACAATTGTCTTATTAGACGAAATTGAAAAAGCGCACCCAGATGTCTTTAATATCTTATTACAAGTTTTAGATGATGGTCGTTTGACAGATTCTAAAGGTCGGGTCGTTGATTTTAAAAATACGGTTTTAATTATGACAAGTAACATCGGCTCTCAGCTTTTATTGGAAGGTGTGACACCTGAAGGAACAATTCCAGAAGAAGTTGAAAATCAAGTCATGAATATTCTAAAAGGACACTTTAAACCAGAGTTCTTAAACAGAATTGATGATACCATTTTATTCACACCATTGAGCTTGGATAATGTGAAAGGAATCATTGGTAAAATGACCGCACAACTTGCTCATCGTTTAGAGCAACAAGAAATTGTGTTGGAAATCACTGATGAAGCTAAAACATGGATTGCTGAAAATGGGTATGAGCCAGCTTATGGAGCTCGTCCGTTAAAACGTTTCATTACTCGCGAAGTCGAAACACCATTAGCAAAAGAAATTGTTTCTGGACGAGTAATGCCAAAAACAAAAGTCACGATTAGTCTATTAGACAATCAATTAGTTTTTGAAAATGAACCAATAGAAGAAGTATAAAAAAAGAACGAGCGAATTCGCTCGTTCTTTTTTATTATGACAATCGTTGCTTAATTTCTTCCAACAAATCCTCTTCTGAAGAAACAACCCGACCATTCAATTTAATCAAACCAACTGTGTAAAGGTTTAAATAATGGAATTGATTTTCAGCGACTTCGTTCAAAGCATCCAGCTTTTGGTGATTATCAGCACCTTGTTGGCGGCTGTCTGTGTAAAGGGCAACTACCGGGATTCCTTTGGCATAAGCAACACCAATTTCGGAAGCTACGCCCGCATCAATGGTTGGGCCGTCTAATAAAGCAACCAATAAGTCGCTAGCAAGGACGTTTTCTGTATCTGCTAAGGCAATCATTTTACTATCGGCATAAGCAGATTTGTCGTTAATCGCCGCATTTTCTTGTGGTAAATAAAGATCGATTGTTTTATCCAATTGTCGAATTTGTTCGACTAAATAGGCATTATAACGTAAGTCAGCTTGCGAAAATAAAGGTCCTGCAAAATAAATTTTTGTCATTTGTCTGTCTCCAATCCAAGGGTTTAGAAATAATCACTGAAATAAGCTTCTTGGTCAGGAAAAATCCGTTCCAAAGAATTTAAAGTTTCTTTATCTGTATCAATGCGCTCAATTCGATGTAAGTACGAAGGGCGTCGGTAATTCATGACTAAACAAGTTAGTGTTTGAATATCTAAGTGAACGGCGGTGCCTAAAGGTTCATCCGTAATGGTCACTTGATCATTTTCATCCCAAATTAAGCCAAAAATACCATTATTCCACTCAGCCACAGGATCTTTAACGACAAAATGGAAGGGCTTAGCCGTACTTTCAAAAGGAAAATTTTCTAAAAAGGCTTTGACATCAACAATTCGAGCCATATAATAGGGCTCAATGCTTTCTTTAATTTGGCTGTCTTCTAAAAGAAAGGCTAGTGGTTCATTTTTATAGATATCGCCCTTGACCCAATAAACCATCGAAAAATGCGCAGTAATAAAATTCCACAAGCCATTTCGGGCTTCTTGGTTCAAGTAAAACATTTCCTTAATATGAAATACCTCATCGGCCACCCAATAGAAAAGTACTCCTAAAGGTTCTTGATTGGCACCATAATAGACAGCAGCAGTCCGCTCTTCCTCGTTTTCGAAACGCCAATATTCTTCCCAGTTGAAGGCACTACGAATGAGCGCGCCGTGATTTTGACGAGCGAATCGCGCATAGACATCAAAGACATCTGGGTGATCGACAGCTAACCGTTCAATCATTCCCGGAACAGGAACGGTTTTTGGTAATTGCGTATCCCGAATTTTAAAAGATAACTTGTCGGACATGATTTCCCAACCTTTACGTCGGTAATAAGGAATGTTGTAAGGGAAAAGATAAGAAATCCACTGTTTATCTTGGCGCATTTCTTCTAATGCCGTTTGAATCAAGTCTTTCATTAAACCGTGGTTGGCATATTCAGGATAGGTACCGACACCAGTAACGCCGCCCATTTTATACAAAGCACCATGGATATTGACTTCGCATGGATAGATAGCAATTTGTGAAATTAATTGATTTTCGTGAAACCAGCCAAATACTTTTGAAAGTTCTAAAATCGGTTGTTTTGATTTGATAAATGCGCGTTTGTTTTCAAAACCACTTTCTTCAATATCTGCTTCAGTTACTTGAAAAACATAGGAAAGAAGTTCATTAAATTGATCAATGTGTCCTTCCTCAACAGGCTTTAAGGTCAGTTGCTTTCGAAATTCTTGTTCATCCATTTTTCCATCTCCAATAAATTTACTGTTTTTAGTATACCAAATTTTTCGAAACTCTGTTAGCCTTTCGAAACCAAAAGAATAAAAGGGAAGTGCTTTAAATCTTCTTCAAAAATTGGTATAATGAAAAGTGCTGATTATCCTAGACCTTTAAACATGATAATTTGATAAAAAAGGCAACTAAAATATAACAATTGATTGATGAAGCTAGCAGGGAGCTAGCTTTTCTTAAAAGAAATGAGGCAAAAAATGAACAATAAAGAAATGAAAGCAAGACAAGAGAAAATTCGTAATTTCTCGATCATTGCCCACATTGACCATGGGAAGTCAACTTTAGCCGACCGGATTTTGGAAAAAACAAATACAGTTAGCAGTCGAGAAATGCAAGATCAATTACTTGATTCAATGGATTTAGAGAGAGAACGCGGCATTACCATCAAATTAAACGCAATTGAATTAAACTATACAGCCAAAGATGGTGAAACCTATACTTTCCATTTGATTGACACACCAGGGCACGTCGATTTCACCTATGAAGTTTCTCGTAGCTTGGCAGCTTGTGAAGGGGCTGTTCTAGTTGTTGATGCGGCGCAAGGAATTGAAGCGCAAACGCTAGCAAATGTCTATTTGGCATTGGATAATGACTTAGAAATTTTACCTGTTATTAATAAAATTGATTTACCCGCCGCTGATCCAGAGCGTGTTCGGACAGAGATTGAAGACGTAATTGGAATTGATGCATCGGAAGCTGTTTTAGCAAGTGCCAAAGCAGGGATTGGTATTGAAGATATTTTAGAACAAGTGGTGGAGTATGTACCAGCTCCATCAGGCGATATTGAGGCTCCTTTAAAGGCTTTGATTTTTGACTCTATTTACGATAGTTATCGGGGGGTCGTTTTAAACATCCGTGTAATTGACGGTGTCGTTCGTCCTGGGGATAAAATCCAAATGATGAGTAACGGTAAAACGTTTGATGTAACAGAAGTCGGCGTTTTTTCACCGAAACCAATTGCTCGTGATTATTTAATGGTTGGTGATGTGGGCTATATCACCGCTAGCATTAAAACGGTTCAAGATACACGGGTCGGGGATACAGTGACTTTGGCCGACAATCCAGCAGCAGAAGCACTACCAGGCTATCGCAAAATGAATCCAATGGTTTATTGTGGTTTATATCCAATTGATACGTCGCGCTACAATGATTTACGGGAAGCATTAGAAAAATTACAATTAAATGATGCGGCGTTACAATTTGAACCGGAAACATCGCAAGCCTTAGGGTTTGGTTTCCGTTGTGGTTTCTTAGGTTTGCTACACATGGATGTTGTTCAGGAACGTTTGGAACGAGAATTTAATTTAGAGTTAATTACAACAGCACCGTCTGTAATCTATCACGTTAATAAAACTGACGGAACAACCGTTGTTGTTGACAACCCAGCTGAATTTCCAGAACCAGTAACGATTGAATCTGTGGAAGAACCTTATGTTAAAGCGCAAATCATGGTGCCAAACGATTATGTAGGAGCAGTAATGGAATTATCACAACGTAAACGTGGCGAATTCATTACAATGGATTACTTAGACGATTATCGTGTAAACGTAGTTTATGAAATTCCGTTATCTGAAATCGTGTTTGACTTTTTCGATAAATTGAAATCAAGTACAAAAGGCTATGCATCCTTAGATTACGAAATGGCTGGCTATCGTACTAGCCGCCTAGTGAAAATGGATATTCTATTAAATGCTGAAAAAGTGGATGCGTTAAGCTTTATTGTTCACCGAGATTTCGCATTTGAGCGTGGTAAAGCGATTGTTGAGAAACTGAAAAAACTAATTCCACGTCAACAGTTTGAAGTCCCAGTTCAAGCGGCAATTGGTCAAAAAATTGTGGCTCGTTCAGATATTAAAGCCTTACGCAAAAACGTACTGGCTAAATGCTATGGTGGCGATGTTTCTCGTAAACGTAAATTGTTAGAGAAACAAAAAGAAGGGAAGAAACGGATGAAACAAATTGGATCCGTGGAAGTTCCTCAAGAAGCCTTTATGGCGGTTCTGAAAATGGATGAAGATGATCAGAAAAAATAACTTATCAAAAAAGTACCTCAGTCTGAGCTGAGGTGCTTTTTTTGAAAATATAAATTAAAGTAAACTACATTTTAAAATAAAACACGCAAAATTGCGTGCTTTTTTATATTGTGATAGAATATACATACAAAAGCTTATAAATAATCAAAATAATTTTGCAAATCAAGTAAATAAGGAGAGAACAAATGGCTGGAACAATAAAAGAAATTGCTGAAAAAGCAGGAGTATCTAGGGGAACTGTGGATCGAGCATTGAATAATCGCGGCCGAATCAATCCTGAGGTTGCTGAAAAAATTAAAACAATAGCGAAAGAAATGAACTATGTTCCGAAGAAAAAAAAGATGGCCAAAGAAGAACCAATCAAATTAGGTGTTGTGACACAATTGGCAAAATCTTCTTTTATGATTCCAATTCGATCAGGTTTACAAGCAGTTATAGGTGATCTAAAAAAAAGAAATATCGATTGCTTTTTAGAGGAAATAGACGGGGTCGATGAAGCGGCGCAGTTACAGGCACTTGAACGCTTGTTAGAACTTGGTGTAAAAGGAATTGCCATCATGCCAGTTGATAGTGTGGCGATTAGGGAAAAAATCAATCAGCTTACGGAACAAGGCATTAAGGTCATCACATTCAATTCGGACATTGTTGGTAGTAAACGTCAATGCTTTGTCGGAATGGATAACTTTAAAAGCGGGAAGACAGCTGCTGGATTATTAGGAATGTTGACAAAAGGAGAGGGAGATGTCCTAGCTATTACTGGATATTTTGGAAATAGTGTGAATAGTTTACGAGTTGCTGGTTTTGTTGAAGAATTGAAACAGTCATTTCCACAATTGAAATTAACAGGTGTTCAAAGCAGTTTTGATTCGAGCGATGAAGTCGAAAAGATTTTAAGTGATACATTAGAGAACTACACTAATTTAAAAGGTGTCGTTGTGTTTTCAGGAGGTCAAGCAGGAATTGCTCGTGTGTTGAAAAAAAGGGCAGGGAAAGACAGACCGTATGTGATTATCTATGATTTAACTGAGAAAAATATCGAGATGCTGAAAAAAAATCAAGTTGATTTTCTAATTGATCAAGATGGTTTTACGCAAGGCTATCGTTCTTTACTATTATTAGCGAATCAACTACAGAATAATAAATTTATGACAGAAGAGATGTTATTTACAGATATCATTATTAAAACAAAATATAATCTTTAACAGAAGTGTGAAGCTTGCTGTAAAGCAATTCATGCTTCTTTTTTTGCGTTCTTTTAAAATGCACGCAAAATAATGTGCTAATTTAATGTTGCACGCATTTTGAAAGCGTGCTATAATTCGTTTGTAAATAATAGAAGAACGAAGAAGAGGTGGATCTATGAGTTATATTAGCTTTGATCAATCAAAAGAATTTGATCTAGTTCTTTTAGGTAGAGTGGCTATCGATTTTAACCCTGCCTATAATGAGCAAGTTAAAGAAGAATTTAAGCCTTTAAAAGATGTTCATATGTTTGAAAAGTTTGTGGGAGGTTCTCCTGCAAATATTTCCGTGGGTATCACCAAACATGGGATGAAAGCTGGCTTCATTGGGAAAGTATCCGATGACCAGTTTGGAGAATATGTTATTGATTATTTTAATGAGCAAGGCATTGATACTTCTCAGATAAGTAAAGCGCAGCATGGCGAAAAGTTGGGTCTGACTTTTACAGAAATGCTATCACCTAAAGAAAGTAGTATTTTAATGTATCGGAACCAAGCTGCGGATTTACAACTAAGTGTCGAAGATATCGATGAAGATTATTTGAAACGTTCAAAAGCCTTATTAATTTCAGGGACTGCTTTGGCGGAAAGCCCTTCAAGAGAAGCCGTGTTAAAAGCTGTGATGTTAGCGAAAAAAAACAACGTCAAAATTATTTTTGATATAGACTATCGAGAATACAATTGGAAAAATGTGGATGAAATCGCTATTTATTATTCAATAGTTGCGAAAGAATCAGATATTATTATGGGCTCGAGAGAAGAATTTGATTTAACTGAAAGATTGATTCAACCAAATATGACAGATAATGAAAGCGCTGTTTTTTGGCATAATTGTGGCGCTCAAATAGTCGTTATTAAACACGGGATGAAAGGCTCAACAGCTTATACAGCAGATCAACAACAGTTTTCAATTAAACCATTTCCAGTGGAGGCACGCAAGGGATTTGGTGGCGGTGATGGCTATGCAGCTGGATTTTTATATGGTTTATTTGAAGGTTGGGAAATTATCGATTGCTTGGAGTTTGGCTCAGCGGAAGCTTCGATGATGGTCAAAAGTAACAATTGCTCAGATTCTTTACCAACGACGCAAGAAGTAAAAGAGTTCATTAAACTGGAGAAGGAAATATACGGCGAAATGATCGCTAGGATTTAAGGTGGATAAAATGGAAAAGACGATTCGTTTAACGACAGCACAAGCATTATTAAAATTTTTGAATCAACAATATATTAGCATTGATGGAAAAGAAACACCTTATGTGGAAGGAATCTTTCATGTATATGGTCATGGGAATGTTTTAGGGATTGGTCAAGCGTTGGAACAAGATCCGGGACATTTAAAAAGTTACAGTGGAAAAAACGAACAAGGGATGGCTCATGCTGCTATCGCTTTTGCTAGACAAAGTTTACGTAAGAAAATATTCGCAGTTTCAGCGTCTGCTGGTCCAGGTTCAGCTAATTTATTGACTGCTGCTGGAACCGCCTTCGCTAATAATATACCTGTATTGTTTCTGCCAGCAGATACGTTTGCTACTCGGCAACCAGATCCCGTATTACAGCAGTTGGAACATGAATCAAGTGTAACTTTTTCTACCAACGATGCTTTCCAAGCAGTTTCTCGCTATTGGGATCGTATTAATCGGCCAGAACAACTGATGTCAGCATTGCTACGGGCATTTGAAGTTATGACCAATCCTGCAACTACAGGACCTGCCACCATTTGTTTGCCACAAGATGTTGAGTCAGAAGCCTATGATTATCCAGTAGAGTTTTTTAGAAAAAGAGTTCATTATATCGATCGACGGATGCCGACAATTCGTGAGCTTGAAACAGCTAGTCACTTGATAAAGGATAGTAAACACCCAGTAATTATTGTGGGGGGCGGTTGCAAGTATTCAGAAGCAGGTGAGAGCCTTCAGAAAATTTCTCAAGTTCATCAGATACCTTTGGTTGAAACACATGCTGGTAAATCAACTGTTTCATGGAAATTTGAAAATAATCTTGGAGGCTTGGGAATTTTAGGTACCTCAGCTGCTAATAAAGCTGTTCAGCAAGCGGATTTGATTATTGGAATTGGCACGCGTTATACGGATTTTACCACTGCATCAAAAAGTATTTTTAATTTTGAACAATCAAAAATGATAAATATTAACGTAAGTCGACCACAGACTTACAAAATGGAAGCGTTTCAAATTGTGGGAGATGCTCGAGCAACCTTAGAAGGAATTCTGCCAATGATAGAAGGATATCGAACGGCTTATGGTGAAAAAATCACTGAACTGAAGAACGAATGGGTGAAAGAGCGGGAGCGATTAAAAACAACTCATTTTAAACGGAAAGATTTTGATCCGGAAATCAAAAACCACTTTACACAGGATATTTTAAATGATTATGCTGATTCTTTGAATACAACTCTGACACAAACAGAGGTTTTCGTTCATTTGAATGATTTTGTCGAAGATGATGCGATTGTGATTGGTTCGGCAGGGTCATTACCAGGAGATATGCAACGATTGTGGAATCCTGTAAAGGAAAATACCTATCATTTAGAGTATGGCTATTCTTGTATGGGCTATGAAATTGCTGGTGCAATGGGGGTACGTCTTGCTAATCCTGATCAAGAGGTTTACGCATTAGTCGGTGACGGTAGTTTTTTGATGTTGCATAGCGAACTGGTCTCTGCATTACAATATGACAAAAAAATCAATATTGTTCTGTTCAATAATTCTGGGTTCGGATGCATTAATAATCTGCAAATGGAGAATGGCGGCATAAGTCAAGGGACGGAATTTAGAAATACAAAAGGCGAAATTATGAATATCAATTATGCTAAAATCGCTGAAGGATATGGTGCCAAAGCGTATCAAGTCCATTCGATTGAAGAACTAAAACAGGCGATTGTCGACGCGAAAAACCAAACGCAATCGACATTGATTGAAATAAATGTTCTTCCTAAAACGATGACTGCTGGTTACGATGGTAGTTGGTGGAATGTCGGTGTTGCTGAAGTATCAGAAAAACCAGCGATTCAAGAAGCATACCAAGTTAAAAAAGAAAAACTTGCAACTGCTAGAAAATATTAGGTATTCGTCATACAACCAAAAAGTTAGGAGCGAATGAATTGAAAAAAACATTGAAACATCAACCGTTGATAAAAGAACTAGCTCCCGGTGTTCGACAAGTTCAAAATATTCGAAAAAACAACACTGATTTACAGTATATTGAGTTTCAAGTTCTTGAATTAGATAATGGAGCAATGTATCAAGAAGCTGGTAATGAACTGGAAGTTTGTATCGTCGTATTAACTGGCAAAATCAATGTTAAGGTGAGCGATAAATGGTACGAGAATTTAGGTAAACGAACCTCTGTTTTTGAAAAAATTCCGACAGATAGTATCTATATCCCAGCAAAAACGTCGTTTGAACTAATAGCAACTTCTGACACTGTTCGTTTGGCCCTTTGTTATTCGCCAGCTAAAAAAACGTTGCCAGTGCACGTGATTACCGCTGAGGAAAATACGGTTGAAAAACGAGGGATATATCAGAATAAACGACTAGTGCATAACATTTTACCAGACAATGTTGATACTGCCAGTAGTTTGTTGGTGGTTGAAGTCTACACTGAAGGTGGTAACTTTTCTAGCTATCCACCACACAAACATGACCAAGAAAATTTACCTGACGAATCTTATTTAGAAGAGACGTATTATCATGAGCTGAATCCAGAGCAAGGCTTTGTTTTTCAACGAGTATATACAGAGGATGGTTCTATAGATGAAACGATGACTGTAGAGCATCAAAATGTTGTGGAGGTACCTAAGGGATATCATCCTGTCGGCGTGCCAGATGGTTACACCTCTTATTATTTAAATGTGATGGCAGGACCTGAACGAATTTGGAAGTTTCATAACGAGAAAAAACACGAGTGGATTTTAAATCGGAACGAATTGACTAACAATTAGAAATAAAAAAATAAGTAGACTTTTTTAGGAGGAAAATAAATGACTCGATTTTTAAAGAATTATATAGGTGGCCGCTGGGTAACAAGTGCAGCCACTGAATTTGAAGAAGTGGTCAATCCGGCAACAGAAGAAGCATTAGTAAATGTTCCATTATCTAGTGAAGCAGAAACTGCAGAAGCAATCAGAGTAGCGGATGAGGCTTTTCAAACATGGAAAAAAGTAAGTGTTCCAGTTCGTGGCCGCTATCTTTTCAAATTGCATCATTTATTGATGACGAATAAAGAAGAGCTAGCACGATTAATTACGCTTGAAAATGGAAAATCTTTGTCAGAATCATTAGGTGAGGTTCAGCGAGGGATTGAAAATGTCGAGCATGCATCGGGCATTACGAATTTAATAATGGGTGATTCTCTATCCACAGCGGCTACAGATATTGAAATTACCAATTACCGTTATCCCATCGGTGTTGTTGGGGGAATTACTCCTTTCAATTTTCCGATGATGGTACCGTTTTGGATTTTCCCAATGGCGTTAGCAGCAGGGAATACGGTGGTGCTGAAGCCTTCCGAAAAAACGCCATTATTGATGGAAAAAATTGTTGAATTAATAGAAGAAGCAGGATTTCCAAGTGGCGTCTTTAATGTTGTCTATGGGGCACACGATGTTGTTAATACTTTATTGCGTGATCCATTAGTAAAAGGAATTAGCTTTGTGGGCTCAAAAAATGTTGGTGAATATGTCTATAAAGAAGGAACAAAAAATCTGAAACGAGTCCAGGCATTAACTGGCGCAAAAAATCATGTTATCGTTTTAAAAGATGCCAACCTTGATCGTGCAGTAAAAGACATTATCGGTGGCTCTTTTGGATCAGCGGGTGAACGCTGTATGGCTGCTTCGGTGATCGTTGTAGAAGAAACTATTGCAGATCAATTCGTTGAAAAATTTAAGGCTGCAGCACAGACGATAAAAATTGGAAATGGTCTGGAAGAAGGAGTCTTTTTAGGCCCCGTGATTCGAAAAGAGGCGCAGCAACGAACATTTGATTACATTCAAAAAGGTATTGATGAAGGAGCGGACTTATTGTTAGATGGCCGTGAAAATATTCCTGAAAAAGGCTACTTCGTGGGACCTACGATCTTTGATCGTGTCACGATGGACATGAAGATTTGGCAAGATGAAATTTTTGCACCCGTTGCCTCAATTGTTCGTGTGAAAAATCTAGAAGCAGCAGTTACACTGACCAATCAATCAGAATTTGCTAACGGTTCATGCCTCTATACGAGTAATGCTTCAGCTATCCGTTACTTTAGAGAGAATGTTGATGCAGGAATGTTAGGCATCAACTTAGGTGTACCAGCACCAATGGCTTGGTTTGCTTTTTCCGGTTGGAAACACTCTTTCTATGGTGACTTACACGCCAATGGAAAAGACAGTGTAGAATTTTATACACATCGAAAAGTTGTGACCGCTCGATACGCTCCTAGCGAAATAAACTAGTTTTACTTCGAAGCTCTGTCAAAGGAGCTTCGAGGATTCTATGATTAAAGCGGTGAAAGTATCTTTTGTTAGTACAAATGTAAGACAGGACTTTCTGAAAATAATGATTGACTGAATTGAATTGTAAGCGTATACATAATGCGCATAAAATAAAGAAATCGGAGGACAAATAATTGAAAGTAAAAGTAGGCGTAATTGGTACAGGGGCGATTGGAATCGAACATATTAACAGAATTAATCACAAGACACAAGGCGCTTTTGTAACAGCAGTATCAGATATTAATGTTGAAGCGGCAAGTAAAATTGCTGAGGAGATTGGGGCTCAATTTTTCAAAACAGGCGAAGAATTAATTGCTTCTGAAGAAGTGGAAGTTGTTGTTGTTACTTCCTGGGACCCAACACACGAAAAATATGTCTTGGAAGCAATCAAGCATGGAAAATACGTATTCTGCGAAAAACCATTAGCAATGGATGCCGCAGGATGTCGCCGAATTGTAGATGCAGAAGTCGCTTATGGTAAAAAATTGGTACAGGTGGGCTTCATGCGTCGATACGATCGTGGCTACATTGAGTTGAAAGAAGCAATTGAATCAAAACAGTATGGTGAAGCTCTGATGCTCCATTGTGCGCATAGAAATCCAAGCGCTGATGAAAATTATAAGACGCCAATGGCAATCAGTAATACTGCAATCCATGAAATTGATGTTCTTCGTTGGCTATTAGCCGAAGATTATGCCTCAGTGCAAATGATTTTACCAAAGAAAACCAGTCATACACATGCAGATTTACATGATCCTCAATTACTGATTTTCCAGACGAAATCAGGTGTAACAATTGATTTAGAAATTTTTGTTAATTGTCGTTTTGGCTACGACATTAAGTGTGACGTGGTTTTTGAAACGGCAGAAGTCGGAATGACGGATCCAGCCTATACCAAAATTAAAGCTGCGGAGAAAAATTACACACCAATTTCGCCCGACTGGCAAACGCGTTTTTTAGATGCGTATGATTACGAATTTAAGTTATGGGTTGATTCAATTAAAAACGATAAACTTGTTGGTCCAACTGCTTGGGATGGCTACGTGGCAGCAATCACAATGATGGCTTGTCATGAATCTCGTGAGTCAGGGGAAAAAGTAATGATTGAAATAGATGAACAACCAGCGTTATATACCAAATAATTCTTAAAAAAAGGAGGGGTTTTGTGGAAAATATTAGAGTAGGAATCGTAGGACTAGGTAGATTAGGCAAGGTACACGCAAAAAATTTATCTTCTGCTGTTAGTGGCTGTGAGCTTACGGCCGCCTGTAGTTTAGTTGAATCAGAATTAGCATTTGCACAGAAGGAGTTAGGTGTTAAGTATACGTTTTCTAGTTATGAAAAAATGGTTCAAAGCGCTGTAATTGATGCCGTTTTTATTGTTTCACCTTCAGGATTCCACTGTGAACAAGTCCGTTTAGCTATGGAAAATGGGAAACACGTATTTACTGAAAAACCATTGGGAATTGAAATTGAGGACATAAAAAAGACACAAGAGGTTATTGGAAAATATCCCGAGCAAGTATTTATGTTAGGTTTCATGCGCCGTTACGATGAATCTTATCAGTATGCCAAAAAAATGGTAGAAGATGGGGAAATCGGGGAAGTCACGTTAATCCGTTGTTATGGAATTGATCCGAGTGATGGGCTGGAAAGCTTCGTTAAGTTTGCAATGAACAATGATAGTGGCGGTTTATTTCTAGATATGGCGATTCACGATATTGATTTGGTTCGTTGGTTTACTGGTCAAGAGGTAGAACAAGTTTGGGCAATTGGTAAAAATGCTGCATATCCAGAATTAGATCAAGTCGGTGAATTGGAAACCGGAGCAGCTATGATGAGTCTTAAAGATAAAACAATGGCTTTACTAGTTGCTGGAAGAAATGCTGCACATGGTTACCATGTCGAAACAGAAATTATGGGCACCAAAGGGATGTTACGAGTAGCGCAAGTACCTGAAAAAAATTTAGTGACTGTTATGAATAATCAAGGGGTTGTGCGACCTTGCTCTCAAAACTTTCCAGAAAGATTTAGAGAAGCGTTCATTCGAGAAGCACAAGAATTTATTTCCTGTATTCAAGAAAAACGTCAACCAGCAGTTAATGCAGAAGATGGTCTACAATCAACAAAAATTGCATTAGCTTGTCAAGAATCATTTGATACGAATCGTTTGGTACAACTATAAATGAAGTAGGAGAGTGACATAATGGCGAAACAAATTCAACTAGCTATTGCGCCGATTGCATGGACAAATGATGATATGCCAGAGCTAGGAAGCGAAAATACGTTTGAACAATGCGTTAGTGAGATGGCGCTAGCTGGATTCAAAGGTACGGAGATTGGCAACAAGTATCCAAAAGATCCACAGGTTTTAAAACAATATTTAGATATTCGTGGACTAAAAGTAGCGAGTGCCTGGTTTAGTACATTTTTAACAACAAAACCTTTCGAAGAAACCGCGGAAGACTTCAAAAAACATCGAGATTTCTTACATGCAATGGATGCTAAGGTTATTGTTGTGGCTGAACAAGGACACAGCATACAAGGAATTATGACGGCTCCTGTTTTTAATGAAAAACCAATTTTTTCTGATGAAGAGTGGCAAAAACTAGCTGAAGGATTAGAAAAACTAGGAGACTTGGCACATGAAAAAGGTATGGAGATTGTTTACCATCACCATATGGGGACAGGAGTCCAAACGACTGAAGAAATCGATCGATTAATGAAAATGACGGATCCGACAAAAGTTAAATTATTGTTTGACACTGGCCATCTTGTCTTCTCAGGAGAAGATCCAATCGCAATCTATCAGCGCTATCAAGACCGGATTAAACACATTCACTTCAAAGATATTCGCCAACAAATGGCAGAGAAAGTTAGAACAGAAGAAGATAGCTTCTTAAAGGCCGTGAAAAAAGGCGTCTTTACAGTCCCTGGGGATGGTATGATTGATTTCAAACCAATTTGGTCAGCAATCGAAGAGAGTGGCTATGAAGGTTGGATTGTGGTTGAAGCGGAACAAGATCCGGCCAAAGCCAATCCGTTTGAATATGCCGTCAAAGCACGAAACTATATCCGAAAGGTCACCGATCTTTAATCTAATCGAGAAGGAGCTAGACAATGAATCTATTTTCAATAATCAGTTTCCTAGTAATTGTCATCTGCGTATGGATTTTTGCCTATTCTCGATCCAGAAGTGTAGATACTTCTGGATCAGAAGGTTTCTTCATGGGTGGCCGAAGCTTAACAGCCTTACCGATTGCTGGGACAATTATTATGACCAACCTATCCACAGAGCAAATTGTTGGACAAAACGGTCAAAGCTATCATGCAGGAATGGAAGTTATGGCTTGGGAAGTAACTGCTGCAATTGCAATTGTCGCATTGGCAGTCATTTTTTTACCAAAATATTTTAAATACGGTATTAATACGGTTTCAGATTTCATTGAAATTCGTTATGATACAGTTACAAAACGAATTATTTCAATCTTGTTTATTGTTACCTATATGATTTCTTTTTTACCAGTAGTTCTTTATTCTGGGTCACTAGTATTCAATAAGATTTTTCATATTGATGAGCTGCTGGGTGTCGAACCTATTGTCGCAATCATTCTTGTGGCGATGGTGATTGGTATTGTTGGGATTCTTTATCTGCTGATTGGTGGCCTATCTTTAAGTGCCAATAGCGATTCGATTTATGGCGTTGGTTTATTGGTTTGTGGTTTGTTGGTTCCAATACTAGGTTTAATGAAACTGGGTGATGGCAGTTTTATTGGTGGGATTGAACAGGTTGTTGAAAACACACCATGGTTACTGAACTCTGTAGGTGCAATTGATTCTGCTGTTGTACCATGGCCAACATTATTTACAGGGATGTTGTTTAATAATTTGTATTTCTGGTGTACCAATCAGATGATTGTTCAAAAAGCACTTTCAGGAAAAAATTTAGCAGAAGCACAAAAAGGGGCTTTTTTAGTGGGGATTTTCAAAGTGTTTGGTGCTTTATTCTTAGTATTTCCAGGAATTGTTGCAAGAAATCTTTTTGGGAATGCGTTGATGTCCAATCCTGATAACGCATATCCATATTTAGTAACTGAAGTTTTACCAAAAATGCTTTTCGGCATTTTTGCTGCAGTTATTTTTGGAGCAATTTTATCTTCCTTTGCGGGGGCTTTAAATGCAACCTCCACTCTATTTTCGCTAGATTTTTACAAACCAATTATCAATAAGAAAGCAGATGACAAACAAATTGCTCGTGCGGGAAAAACAGTTACAGTTATTGTAGGGATTATTTCGATTATCGTTGCACCGTTTATTTCTTTTGCACCAGCTGGATTGTATCAATTTGTTCAAGAGTTTAATGGATTATACAATATGCCATTGTTAGTGATTATACTTTTTGCATTTTATTCCAAAAAAGCAACTGCTTTTGGAGCAAAAATGACAATTGCTATCCATATTGTTTTGTATGCGCTATCAAAAGTATTTTTGAAAGATATCCATTTTTTATATGTCTTAAGCCTGCTCTTCTTCTTAGACATTCTTATTTTAATAGTAGTTTCTAAAATAAAACCAGATGGCGAATTTGTTTTAAATTCTTTTGATACGAAAGTAAATATTGAACCTTGGAAATATACAAAACTTGTCGCAAGTATATTAGTTGTCGTGGTTATCCTAACCTATGCAGCATTTTCACCAATCGGATTTGCTAGATAAAAATATTTCATGAATGAGGAGAGGTTTATGAGCAAAAACATATTGATTATTTGTGAGACAGGAATTAGTGCATCGCTGTTAGTTTCAAAATTACTTGAAGCAATTAGGGAAAAAGAGTTATCTTATGATTTAGATTATGCACCTGTTTGTCGGATTGAGGAAAAACTTGGTTATAAAGAGTATGATGTGTTAATGTTGACCCCACAAGTCGCTCGTGTCAAAGAAAAAGTGGAAAAATATTTAGAAGGCTGTCAGGGGCAGGTTGTTTTTATCGATCAAGAAGATTTTCGTTATATGAACACAGAGAAGATACTCGCAAGTATCGAAAAGTAAGATTTAGAGAGTGGGACATCAGTCAACTTTGGTTGATGTCTTGCTTTTTTATTGTGTTCAAAAAGAGCAGAATCAAAATCTTACGTTTTATAGTGAATATCAAATGCTTTTATAGAAATAAAGCTAAAGTCATTATTTTAGTAAAAAATAGATTAATTTACTAAAATAATATATAATAAAGGTAAAACTAGGAGGGAAGCATATGACGTGTATTTCATTATCGATTTTAAATCAAGAACAAGAAGTTAGAAAAGCTAAGATAGATGATTCAGATTCTTTGAAAGAGTTAACTATTACAGGAAAAGATTTTGTTTGTTTAGCTGCTCGGGATTGTCAATTACAAGACGGCGATGTGATTCAAGTTTGTTTAGATACGCCCAATACTTATTTAATGGTGAAGTTAGATGCTACGCTTGATAGCAGTTTGATTTATGTTCCAGAACAAAAATGGACGTTTCCAATCATAAAAAATGAAAACGCTATCGAAGCGCGAGCAGCGTATCGTTTTGAAACCAAGAAACCTTATATAAGTGTGCGTATTGCCACTAAAGAAGAAATTAAGAGTTATCGTAATTGGGCGTTAAATCCACATGATTTACAACATTTTACTGGTGCGTATCCTCATGCATCTGCCAACGTGGAAACGCGAAATGATGCCACTTTTTTTGCTTGCAATGCGATTGACGGTACCTTTGCTAATCTTTATCATGGGCCGTATCCTTATCAATCATGGGGGATTAATCAGCAATTAGATGCCGCATTAAAAATTGAATTTGGGCGTGAAGTCTTGTTGGATAAAGTGATCTTAACATTACGAGCGGACTTTCCCCATGATAATTATTGGCAACAAGTGACTTTAAAATTTTCCGACGGTACACATGAAGTTTTTAAAACTGTTAAGACTGAGCAACGCCAGAGCTTTACCTTTGCGAAACGGGCAGCGGAGTGGGTGATACTAACAGAGTTAATTCAAGCAGATGAACCATCACCATTTCCAGCATTAACACAAATTGAATTATTTGGTCAAAACAAATAAAAAATAAGGACGGTTCCTTTATAGGAGCGGTCCTTATTTTTTATTTCTGGCGTGGGCTAGTTGTCGATTGGCGGACAACCAATTCTGTGTTTAACAGGACTCTACGAGGAATGCTAGGCATTTGAATTCGTTTGTGCAATAAATTAATGCCTGTCTCGCCCATTTCTTCAGTAAAGGCATGGACAGAGGATAGCGGTGGTGAGACATATTGAGAAATAGAGATATCATTGATCCCCATGACACTAATTTCTTCAGGAACCTTTATACCGTGTGCGGCTAACGTATGTATCACACCGATTGCAAAGGCGTCATTATAAGCAAGAATCGCAGTAGGTAAATCATTTCCCCATTTCTCTAACGCTTCTTCTGTCAATTGTTCCCCCGTTTTGACATCCAACATGCCATTTTCTTTTAAGATAAAATAATCTTCGTTAAACAAGCGATAATGCTGCATAATGTCAAGATAAGCGTTGGTTGTCGGTGTTTTATAGCGACGGAAACCATACATATTTTCGCTTTCTTCGGCACCAATAAAGGCAATTTTTTCGTGGCCCAATTCCAAAAGATGGGTTAAGGCAATCTCGGTTGCTTGATAAAAATCAGTATTTACAGAATCAAATTCTTCCAGTGGGAAATTACTGCCAATTACACAAAGGTTTGGATGCAGTTGCTGCAACTCTTGTAACGTCTTTTGAGTGAATTTGCCAATTGCCAAAATGCCATCAATCCCTTGAAGGTTATGTTGTTCCAATTGAGAAACTTTTAGAATATTGTAACCTAACTCTTCGGCCCGTTTTTCAGCGCCTAAACGAATCGACATATAGTAAATATCCGTTAGTTCTTCGTCATCTGAACGCCACTGAACGACGGCAATCGAAGGCTCTTGCGGAGCTGTTTGTACGGAAAGGTTAGGTGTCAGTTGCTCCTGCTGTTTGTTTTTATTTTTAGTTTTATATTTCGTATAATTCAGGGTTTCTGCTGCTTCAAAAATTTTTCGCTTGGTTTCCTCTGTAACGGATAAGTTTGGATCATAGTTCAGAACTCGCGATACAGTTGAAATTGAAACATTCGCGACTTTTGCGATATCTGTGATAGTTGCCATTCTAAATGCCTCCTTCTCAAGTACTATTATAGCATATAGTATATTTCTTTTTAGTAAAAAAAAGCAAGAAAAAGCTTTTTTTACTTTTTTTTAGCAAAAACTATTGATTTTTTGACTAAAAAAATATACTATAAAGTCAAAGAAAGCGCTTTAATTCGATGGAGAAGGTGGTTTAGTGAAAAGATTTTCACTTTTTTTACTAATTTTACTTGCTTTAACAGGTTGTAAATCCGGTGAAAAAGAATTTGATGAAGAATCTCTTCAAAATCTAAAGGAAACGGCACAGTCTTATTCAGAAACAGAATTACAAAATGGTGACGTTCGTTTAAATGAATATATTTCTTTGAAAGGGGAGATTGTTGAGAGCGACAGTCGTTCCAGTTTAATAAAAAAAGGTGATCGTTTTATTTTGAAAAGTGGTTCTAGTAAATATCAAGTTTTTAATGAGCAAAAGAAAAAATTGAAAATTGGTGACGAAGTGACAGTTTACGGAGAATATTACGGCTTTTTGAAAGGGACATTAATTGAAAGTGAGGAGAATCATGATTCAGCCACGAATTAGACAGAATCCTTTTGAAACATACGAAGAAGTTGCAGAAGGATTTGAAGATTTATTAGCGCCACTGGAATTGTTTTTTGATCGAGAATATCAAGGTCATCTGGATTTAGGGACACACGGGACAGTTTATTCTAAAGGAACACGTGATGCGGAGGCATTTTTACGACCATTATGGGGACTAGGTCCTTATGTAACGCAAAATGAAAGTGAGTATTTGAATGACTTTCTAACGGGAATTATCGAAGGCACCGATCCTGAGAGTTCATCTTATTGGGGAAAAACAAAAGATTATGATCAATTGATTGTTGAGATGGCAGCATTAAGTACATTTCTTTTGTTAAACAAAGAAAAAACGTGGGACCAGCTAACAAAAGAACAGCAAAATAATTTACACAGTTGGCTGATACAAGCCAATGAAAACATTATTCCGCCAAATAATTGGCATTTCTTTAGAGTGTTGCTGAATTTAGCGATGAAACATTGTGAAATGCCGTATTCAAAAGAACAGATCGCTGTTGATTTGGCTGTAATTGATCGTTTTTATGTCGGTAATGGTTGGTATTATGACGGAGTCGAGACACAAGTTGATTATTATGTTTCTTTCGCTATTCATTATTATAGTTTATTGTATTGTCGTTTTGCCCCGGAAGATACCGCAAGAGTGGCTATTATGAAGGAACGAGCAACTTTGTTCGCGCAAGAGTTTAAATATTGGTTTACTCAGCCAGGAGAAGCGATTCCCTTTGGACGTAGCTTAACGTATCGTTTTGCTCAAGTGTCATTTTTTAGTGCCTTAGTTTTTGCAGATGTTGAAGCATTGCCGTGGGGTGAGATCAAAGGTCTAATCAGCCGACATCTTCATCAATGGATGAACAAAGATATTTTTACAACAGATGGATTATTGTCGGTAGGTTATGATTATCAAAATATGGTCTTTGCCGAAGGCTATAATGGTCCTGGTTCACCTTATTGGGCCTTTAAAACATTCATTTTGTTAGCGGTTCCAAAAGATCATCCTTATTGGCAAGCAGAAACACAGCCTATTAGCTTTCCAGAAAAACACTTACCTTCACCAGAAAGTCGGAACTACTATCAAGTAAATGATGCAGGGACACATGGTTTAATGTTTCCAGCGGGACAATTTATTAATTATCAAGCTCATGCGCATGATAAATATAGTAAATTTGTTTATTCTTCCCATTTTGGTTTCAGTACTATAAAGAGTGATTATTGGTATTACGAAGGTGCTTATGATAATTGCTTGGCTTTAGCTGAAGACGACCATTATTTCCGCACGAAAGGATTAGATGATCAGTACGAAATTCTTGATGATCGTATCATTCATCAATGGCATCCTTGGTCCGATGTAGCAATCAAAACGACAATTGTACCATTAGAAGGCCAACATTTACGGATCCACGAAATTGAGACACAACGTGCATTAGTGGCTTATGAAGGTGGCTTCTCAATCCCGCTCTTCGATGAAAAGGTCACTTGCGTTTCTGATCAAATGGCTGAGGTAAAAAATGCAAAAGGTGTGTCAAAAGTAGAAAATATCAACGGCTTTTCTGAAGCTGCGATTATTCGAACAGAACCGAATACAAATTTACTTTATCCGTTAACGGAGTTGCCATATTTGAAAGCAAACTTGTCGAAAGGGAAACATCTTTTAATTTCATTGGTGACAGGCGTACTACCGAATGAACAAATTGAGCCAGTTAAAGTTAGGTTAAAAGAAAATCAGCTTTTAGTTGAAGAGAAAGTTGTAATTTTGGGGAATTAGGGGGAGAAATACACAATGACAGAAAATGGACAGATTGAGTGGTTGCCGAAGCAAATCAGTTTTGCTTTAAACAAAGTTAGAGGAAATTTAGAGACATTTAAAGAATTAGTTCCACCCGCGGCAAGTTTAAATCAAATTTATTATCCTGAAGAAAATATTGACTGGACGGCCAGCTTTTGGCCAGGAATGTTATTTTTAGCAAAGGAATTAACAAATTCAACAGAGTTCGATGAGGTGATTGCCACACAGATGGCTTCTTTTCAACATCGCTTGGATGAACAAATTGAGCTGGAAACACATGATATAGGCTTTTTGTATATTTTAACAGCCATTGCTGATTATCAAGTCAATGGTCATGAGGCCTCAAAAGAAATGGCCTTGCAAGCTGCGGACTTATTAATGAAACGTTATTCACCAAAAGCCAAGATTATTCAAGCTTGGGGGAATTTAGACGATCCAGAGCAACGAGGTAGAATGATTATTGATTGTTTAATGAACTTACCATTATTATACTTTGCAGCAAAAATGACTGGCAAGCAAGAGTATTATGAAGCTGCCTACAATCATGCGAAACAAACACAAAAATATATTGTGCGAGAAAATCACACCACGTTCCATACGTATTATTTTGATACGGAAACAGGCGAAGCTTTATACGGTAAGACGCAGCAAGGATACTCAGACGATTCTTGTTGGGCTCGCGGCCAAGCCTGGGGAATTTACGGCTTTACGTTAAGTTATTTATATACAGGAGATAGTAGTTTTCTGGAAACAGCCAAAAATGTTGCTGATTACTTTATTCAAGAATTACCAGAGGACAAAATCTGTTACTGGGATTTAATTTTCAATGAAGGGAGTGAAGAAGAACGTGATAGCTCATCTGCTGCAATTGCTGCATGTGGCTTACTAGAATTATCTCGTCAGCTTCCATTAAATGATGAAAAACATGGCTATTATGAAAAGGTTGCGCTAGAACTATTACAAGCATTAGCGGAAAAGTATACAACGGTTTTACGACCAGAGTCGAACGGCCTATTGCTTCATGGTGTCTATGATAAAAAAACAAATACAGGAGTCGATGAATGCATGATTTGGGGCGACTACTTTTATTTGGAAGCGTTAACTCGTTTAGCGAAAAGCTGGTATTCTTTTTGGTAATTCATGGAGGAAAACTCCTAAAAAATAATAAATAGCGGAGGTAGTACAAATGAAATTTTGGAAAAAAGGCTTAACAGCGGCAGCGTTGTTAGCAGTGGCGGCAGTAACTTTAACAGCATGTGGTGGTTCAAGTGAAAAGAAAGCAACTGAAAAGAGTGAAGATGGCAAAACAAAATTAACAGTAACTACTTGGAATTATGACACGACCCCAGAATTTGAGAAATTATTCAGAGCTTTTGAAGCGGAAAATCCTGATATCACTATTGAACCGGTGGACATTGCTTCAGATGATTATGACACAAAAGTAACAACGATGCTTTCATCAGGAGATACGACGGATATTTTAACCATGAAAAACTTACTTTCATATTCTAATTACGCGCTACGCAATCAATTGGTGGATTTAACCGATCACGTTAAAGATTTAGATATCGAACCTGCCAAAGCAAGTTACGAGATGTATGAAATCGATGGTAAAACCTATGCTCAGCCTTACCGTACAGATTTCTGGGTATTGTATTACAATAAAAAAATGTTTGATGAAGCCGGAATTGCCTATCCCGATAACTTAACTTGGGACGAATATGAAGCGTTAGCGAAAAAATTATCTAAACCAGAAGAACAAGTATATGGTGCCTATCAACATACTTGGCGCTCAACCGTTCAAGCGATTGCTGCTGCTCAAAATAATGCCAATTTGATTGAACCGAAATACAATTATATGGAAACTTATTATGATCGCGCATTGAGAATGCAAAAAGATCAATCACAAATGGATTTTGGAACAGCAAAATCAACAAAAGTAACGTATCAATCACAATTTGAAAATTCAAAAGCGGCGATGATGTACATGGGTAGCTGGTACATGGGGACTTTATTAACCAACATTGATGATGGCAAAACAAATGTCGAATGGGGGATTGCCGAAATACCACAACAAGAAAAAGGCAAAGCAACTACCTTTGGCTCACCGACAAGTTTTGCAATTAATAAAAACAGTAAAAAACAAAAAGCTGCTCAAAAATTCTTAGACTTTGCTTCAGGTAAAGAAGGTGCAAAACTTTTAGCAGAAGTAGGGGTGGTTCCTTCTTATAAAACAGATGAAATTGATAAAATCTACTTTGCAAGAAAAGGAATGCCTTCAGATGAAGTCTCACAAAAAGCCTTTAACCCAGATACAATTAATTTAGAATTCCCATCTGATAAAAACGGTGCCGCAATTGATAAAGTATTACAAGAAGAACATGATTTAATTATGGTCGGCGACGAAAAACCAAAAGATGGTATTGTTAACATGGAAAAACGTGTCAAAGCAGAGATAGACTAATTATTATTTCCAGCAAAAACACAAAAGATTGATGAAAAAAATAAGCTGAAATGAGTAACCTACAATGAATTTCAGCTTATTTTTTTAAATAAAGAATGTAGCTTGAGTTTGGAAGGAGGGCCTGTTAAGTTCACTTAACAGAATACAATTATGGAAATTACTTCAAAAACAAAAACAGCAAATAAATTGAGACGAAAAAATACGTGGACTGCGTTATCTTTTATCGCACCAAACTTTATTGGCTTTTTCCTCTTCACTTTAATCCCGGTTATCTGTTCACTGATTTTAGCTTTTATGAGTTGGGATTCTTTTTCAACTCCTGAATTTGTCGGAATGAAAAATTTCACCAAAATGATTCATGATGATACGTTTTGGATTTCGTTAAAACAAACGTTTATCTATACGATTGGTGTTGTTCCGTTAACATTGATTTGCTCATTAGGACTAGCGATTTTGTTGAATCGTAAAATTAGAGGGATGAAATTTTTTAGAACGGCTTTTTTCTTTCCTTATGTAACGTCATTAGTTGCGATTGCGGTCGTTTGGAATATGCTATTTCATCCAACGATGGGACCAATTAATCAATTTTTGAAATTATTTATTGAAAATCCTCCTGGCTGGACATCTAGTTCTACTTGGGCTTTACCAGCAATTATCATCGTTAGTGTGTGGCGCTTTATGGGGTATTATATGATTTTGTATTTAGCTGGTTTACAAAGTGTGCCAAGAGAATTATATGAAGCAGCGTCAATGGATGGCGCGGGTAAATGGAATCAATTTTTAAATGTTACCTTACCTTCACTACGACCAACGACCTTTTTCGTGACTATCATGCTTGTAATTAACTGTTTCAAAGTGTTTGACTTAGTTCAAGTTATGACTGGTGGTGGACCAGGACGTGCAACGAATGTGTTAGTTTACGAAATTTACAATGAAGCCTTTGTCAAATTTAATTTTGGTTATGCATCAGCCATTGCGATGGTCTTATTCATCATCGTTCTAGCGATTACTGTGGCTCAATTTAAATGGAATCAACATCAAGAGAAAGTTTAGGAGGAGAAAAGATGGAAGCAACTTTTTCAAAAAAAGAAAATACTCGAAAAGCAAAAACGAAAAAAGCAGAAAAAGTCACACCTGGTGGGATCCTTGTAATCATTCTCTTAACTTTACTTGCGTTAATTACTTTGGTGCCTTTCATTTGGATGGTTTCAGCATCATTTAAAACAAACAATGAAGTTTTCACCATTCCAATTCAATGGATTCCTAAAAGTTGGCATCCAGAAAACTATTCCGTTATTTGGGAACGCATTCCATTGTTAACTTTCTTTAAAAATACGTTATTTTTAAGTATTGTGATTACGATTATTCAACTATTTACTTCAAGCTTTGCAGCATATGGCTTTTCAAAAATGAATTTTAGAGGAAGAGATACACTTTTTATTACGTACATCGCAACAATTGCTATTCCTTGGCAATCGTATATGATTCCACAATTTATTATGATGCGTCAATTAGGTTTGACTGACACGTTATGGTCACTTGTTTTATTACAAGCATTTAATGCATTTGGGGTCTTTTTACTGAAACAATATTACAGCAGTATTCCAGATTCACTATGTGAAAGCGCGCGGATTGATGGGTTAAGTGAGTGGGGAATTTATTGGAAAATTATTTTACCATTAACCAAACCAGCTTTAGCCAGTCTCACGATTATTACTTTTGTGAATACATGGAATGACTATATGGGACCTTTCATTTATTTATCTTCTACTGAGAATAAAACGATTCAGTTAGGTTTGAAAATGTTCGTCGGTTTATTTGATGCTGAATATGCCTTAATCATGGCCGCATCAGTGGTTTCTATTTTACCAGTAGGGATTGTCTTTTTAGCAATGCAAAAATACTTTGTTGAAGGTATTGCTACATCTGGAATGAAGAATTAGGAGGAAGTTTGAATGTTTACTAAGCAAACCTTTGATAATAATATCTATATGAAAATTTTTCGCTGGCTTTACATTTTATTTATCGGTAATCTAGGGCTTCTCTTAGTGAACATTCCTTTTTTCATAGCGGTGATTAGCTTAGACATTGATCCACGAAACCTCCCACTTTTTGTAGTAACGTTGCTGCCGATGGGGGCAGGGATGATTGCACTTTTAGGTTTAATCGATACTTTTAAAGAAGAAAAAGAGCTGGATCCGTTTAAAACTTTTTTCCAAAAGTTTCGTCAGTTTGGGTTAAGAGGCTTTCTTATCAGCTTGCTAGGCTTAGGAAGTAGCATCATCAGTGTGACAGATATATTCTTTTTTGCCAAAACAACGATTGGTAAATGGTTTATTCCATTGATGGTCCTTCTGTTAATTTTTGGGTTAGCTATTATGCTGAATGCTTGGTATTTTCAAGTACGAAACCCGCAAGCTTCTTTTAAAGATGTGTTTCGGATTTCAATTTACTATGGACTGCGGAAATGGTATGTCAGCTGTCTAAATGTTTTTTTACTATTCTCAATGTTTGCAATGATGTTTTTGAAGCCACAGTTTGGGTTTGTTGTAACCCCTGTCCTGTTCCTAGGGATTATTTATTTAAATACTGGGAAATTGCATGAAAAGCAAAAAAAGAATAAATAATTTTTACCTAATAAGTAATCTCGATTTTCAGGAAAATGAATGAAGGTGGGATTGCTTATTTTGTTCTTGCCTTGTTTATTAAAGTGGAGGGAGCGAACGAATGAAGAAAAAAATAATTATTTTAAGTAGCTTTTTGATAGGTGCTATTTTTGTGCTCGTTATTTTTACTACCAGCCAGCAAAGTATGATTAATAACGAAGCAATCCAAGTCGAAGAATTGATTGTTTATGGTGATAAAAATATGAATCGTGTAGCGAAGCAATTCTCTGATCAGAATAATTTAACTTCGTTTGGGAAAAATTTCTGGCGCAAAACGTATAACGGAAAATCACCCACTCAGGAACTACTGAAGGTTGCAACGAAGGATTTAGTACAACATAAAATGATTAAACAGCTGGCGACGGAGTTAGAAATAGCCCACTCACAAACATTTGGGCAAGAAAAAAAAGAATGGCAAGACCAAAAGAGCAGTTTAACGCTCTGGCAATTTCTAGATGCAAAAGATCAACAATTACAGGACCAAATAAAAGAGAAATTAATGGAGAAAGAAAAGCCAACGCAAAAAGAATTGCGGCAGGCCTTTGAGCAATTGGAGGATAAATATAAAAAGACCGATTACTTTATTGAAGCAATTGAAATTCCAACTTTTTCAGGTAAGCAAGCAGAATTAGAAAAAATAGCCGAAGCAATCTCTCCGAATCTATCTTATGAGGAGACGTTATTGGAGTGGCAAAATAAATTACCTAATCTTGTTATTGCATCGTATCAATTGAAGAGTGCAGAAATCCAAAAAGAGGATATTTATTCGTTGTCTGTTGGGGAGATTCTTAGTGAAAAAGCTGTTGGTACCGTGGTGAAAGGATACCACGAAAACCAATACTTTTATATTTTTAATAAGGAAGGAGGGCAACTTTTACAGTTTGAAGAAGCACCACAATTTGGCAAAAATGCCTATATCAACACATGCTACAAAGAGAAATTAGCTACGTATCAACAAGCAACCAAAGTAGACTTGTTGGAGAAAGACAGAGAAAAGTTTTTTCAAAATTATCAAAATAAAAACAGTTAAGGAGCAGAAAATGAGAAAAAAAGCGTATTTTAAAAGTGTAACCATTTTCCTTTCTATTTTGCTTGTTTTTTCCCAGCTTCAATTATTTAGTCTTCCTGCTTATGGGGAAACAGTGAGTGATCAACCGTTACTTTTTCGTTCAGTAGGTGTCGCTCAAAATGGAACGACCTACTATGTGGATGGGGAAGGAGGAAATAATGCCAATGATGGGCAGTCTCCAGCCAGTGCTTGGCGTGATTTTGAAAAAGTGAATCAGACGGAGTTTCAGCCAGGCGACCATCTTTTGCTGAATGCGCAAAGTACCTGGAATAACCAATTGTTGCATCCAAAAGGGAATGGGACAGCGGCACAAAAGATTGTCATTGATTTTTATGATACGAATGACAAAGGAGAAACCATTTTTGAAACAACACGGCGTCCGATTATTAACGGTGGTGGCACCTACAGCACAGGGACTTTCAAACGTGCAATCTCAGGGGCCGTGCAGTTAGTGAACCAAGAATATTGGGATATTTCAAACTTAGAAGTGACAAATACACCAGAGCTAGATAATCTCGAAGGCTATAAGAAACCAGGAGATGCTCAAAGAGCGGGGATATTAGTCCTAGGATATGAACAAAATCGAACGTTCAATAGTGTCACGATAAGGAATAACTATGTTCATGATGTTCAAACAGAATATTATTTGAATCTAAGTGGGAATACTGCAACCAAACGATTAAAAGCGGTAGGTGGAATTATTGTTTTAGGAAGTTGGTTTGATGAGAATGGCAATGTAGTAACGGCAGCTAATGATCATCGAACAACGACTGGATTTAATGATATTTTGATTGAAAATAATGTGATTCAGCGAGTGGGACTTGAAGGAATTAGAACAAAAGCTGATTCAGATACCTCAAGAGGCAACACTTTCTACAAAACGTTTTCTAATATTACGATTCGTAATAACTATTTAGAAGATATTGCTGGCGACGGAATTGTCTTGTCAGAAGCCAAAAGTGGCGGTGTCGTCGAAGGAAATGTTGCTGTCCGAATGTGCAATGCCGATTATGGTACACAAAATTACGCGGGCGTTTGGGCAATGTCTGTAGATGACGGACTGTTCCAATATAACGAAGTATACGGAATCAAATATGGATTTAACGATGCCGAAGCTTATGATGTGGACATGCAGTCAAACAATGTTATTTATCAATATAACTATTCACATCATAATACTGGCGGCTTTTTATTGCTTATGTCTGATCAAAAAAATTCGGTTATTCGTTACAATATCTCAGCTAATGACGGCGGTGGTAACCGAGGAACAGGTAAAGACAATCCAGGCGGAGCTGGTGGCTACAATTATAAAGAACAAAGCATTTTCCATTATTGGGTAAAAAATGATGGAGCGGCAATGCCAACTATCCACAATAATACGATTTATGTTGGCGACGGCATTTCAACGTCATTATTTGGTGAAGGAAATAGTTCTGACAACAGTGGTACAGTAGCCAATTTTTACAATAATATTTTATACAAAGAAGGTACCGGACAATTAAAATTCTTATCTAATTATCCAACAAATGGGACACAACCAATTGAACGTAAAATGGTCGATAATCCAGAAAAATATTTCAAAAATAATGTTATTTGGCCAAAAGAAATTGCTACAGAAAAAAGTGGTGCAACTGTTGCAAAATTAGTATCAAGTGGAAACATTTTTGAAAAACCACAATTAGAAATCACAGATAACCCTGAAAAAGTGAAAGAGTTGGCAGAGCAAGAATTTACGACATTGAAACCAACAAAAGATAATGTGGTTGAATTTACTTCCAAAGAACGCTTACGTCAGCGAGCACAAATGTTCCAATTAAAAGAAACCTCGCCAGCGATTGGTAAAGGCTTGTCGGAAGTGAACAGTGCGGCCGAAGACTTCTTTGGAAATAGCTTGAAAAATAAAGTTTTAGATATTGGTGCGCAACAAGCATCCACAATTGAAAAAAGTATTCGTTATCAAAATCAAGTGTTAGAAATTAGTTCGGCAACAGGTGTGTATCCTAATTTGCCAGAGCAAGTTGAACTAACGTACGAAGAAGTCGTTAATGAGGAAGTGGTTGCGACAGGCAAAAAAGAATTTAAGTTACAATGGGAAGCAATCCCTCAAGAAAAAATTAATACAGCAGGTACAGTTGAAGTTGCAGCAACAGTTATCGGCTTACCGATAGATGCTGTCAAAGTAACAGCCAAGGTCTCTTTTGAGGGTGAACTTGGTGAAGGAAAAGACACCGTTAAACTAAAAACAGCTCAAACTGCCTATGTTCAAAAGAGTGATGGTAACCGAGCATACTCTGCTATAGCAGGCGGTACCGCTGCCATTAGTTCAGGAGACGCCTATAAATATCCTTATGGAGTAAACTATACGGGCAATTACGCATTAAAATTAAAAAATGCTAGTTCTGCGGGGTATAATCGCCGGATTTACGTTGAAATTGATACACAAGAATTGAAGAACTATCAATCACTAAAAAGTGCCAATTTAGAACTAAATGTGATGCGTTATGATGTGTGGAATGGTGCTGGCAATACAAATGATGAACGTTTGAAAAATACGCAGTTCCAAGTAGATGTTTATGGAACAGATACTAATTGGATGAGTAACACCATTACTTGGAATAATGGTCCAAATAATTTAAATGTACCAAATGAAGAAGTTATTGCTCGACAATCTTTTACAAATAGTTCAATTATGAATAATCAAAATACAATCTCTATTGATATTAGTAACTATCTACGGAAGCTAATTCAAAGTGGTGAGACAATTCCAGCCAAGTTAAGTTTCTTATTAGCGATTACAGACAGTCGTTTGCCTGGTTATGATTCTGATAATGCTGGGTTTGATGCTTTTTCAAAAGAAGGCGCACAAAAGGCCTATCAAGACTTTTTAGCAGGCAAATTGACCTTGCCAACTGGTCAACAGCTAACAGAGGATAGTTTAGCTCCTAAAATTGTTTTATCGAATGTTTTCGAAGTCAAACATGAGTCGATTGAGGTTGCGACAGAAGCGGGTCAAGCCCCTAAACTACCAGAAAAAACAACTATTTTTTATTCGGATGGTTCACAACGAGAAGTGACTGTCAATTGGTCAGAAGTTCCAGCATCTTCTTATCAAAAAGAAGGAACATTCACTGTTGTAGGACGAGCAGCAGGTGTCTCAATGCCAATTATTGCCAATGTAAAAGTCACCGCTAAACATATTGTTGGATTCAAGGAATTGCCTACGCTGGATCGACTAACAGGCACCTCGCGAGGCGAACTGAATTTGCCAACTGAAGTAATTGCAAAATTAGATGATGGTAGCGAAACGAAATTGAAGGTTATTTCTTGGGATGACGATGTTAGTAATTATTCGCCAAGTAGCCCGCCAGGTACTTACCAGTTCCCTGCTGCAGTAGAAGAAAAAATAGGAATTGCGAATCCTGATGAACGAAAAATCTTCCAAGTCGTGCAAACTCATGCGATTCCTGAAAGAGTTCAATTTGCTACAGAAACAGCCACTATAAAATCAGGCGAAAATTATCAAATTCAATCTAAAGTGATTGGTCAAGCGCCGCACACAGAAACGGATGCTTGGAGCTCGCAAGTAACGTATGAGTTGGTTACACCAGATGCTGGCAATACAGTAAGTGTAGATGAGAACGGTCTGATTAGGACAGAAGCAACGACTGCTGCAGGAAATTATCAAATCAAAGTAACAAGCAAAGTTTTACCGGTAGTGACTGCACAATTTTCAATTAAAGTCACAAAATAAATAAACTGTTTGAAGAGACTGGAACAAGAATTGCTGTAGCTTGCAATCTTTCTAGTCTCTTCGATTATCTAGAATCAATAAATATTCTATTGCCTACTATTCATTCTTTTTAAAACAAGGTAAAATAATAAATGAAAGTAAACGATAAAGGTGTGTAGACAATGAATACTATCTTAACAGGTGATCGTCCAACTGGTAAATTGCACCTAGGACATTACGTAGGTTCCTTAAAAAAACGAGTAGAAATGCAAGCAGACCCTACAAATCAATTATTTGTCATGATTGCAGATTTACAAGCATTGACAGATAATGCAAAAAATCCCGAAAAAGTTTCAGCCAATGTTTTAGAAGTTGCTTTGGACTATTTAGCAGTTGGTTTAGACCCTACGAAAACAACAATTTTTATCCAATCGCAAATTCCACAGTTAGCTGAATTAACAATGTACTATCTAAATTTAGTGACCACGTCACGTGTACGTCGGAATCCAACGGTCAAAGCAGAAATTGAGCAAAAAAAATTTGGGGAAGGTGTTCCGACAGGATTCTTTATTTATCCCGTTTCACAAGCTGCTGATATTACTGCCTTTCAAGCGAACTTAGTCCCAGTTGGGGAAGACCAAAAACCAATGTTGGAACAAGCGCAAGAAATTGTGCATAGTTTTAATCAGACGTACGGTGAAGTTTTAGTTAGACCGGAAGCTGTGTTACCACCAAAAGGCATGGGACGCTTGCCAGGAATTGATGGAAACGGAAAAATGAGTAAGTCTTTAGGCAATGGTATTTATCTTTCAGATCCAGCTGAAGTGGTACAGAAAAAAGTAATGAGTATGTATACCGATCCAAATCATATTCGTATAGAGGACCCAGGACAAGTTGAAGGAAATATGGTCTTTACTTACTTGGATGTCTTTGGGAAAGAGAAAGAATATATTGAAGAATTAAAAGAGCACTATCGTCATGGCGGTTTAGGAGATGTGAAAATTAAACGTTACTTAATTGATGTCCTAGAAGAAGAACTCGCACCGATTCGTCGACGTCGTGAAGAGCTGGCTAAAAATCCAGAAGCGATTATGGAAATGTTGCATAAAGGAAGTCTTGCTGCTGAAAAAGTGGCAGCACAAACCTTAACAGAAGTCAAAAAAGCGATGGGAATTCAATATTTCTAAGCAATAAAAGAACTGGAACAAGTCAAAAGAAGAATGACTTGTTCCAGTTCTTTTTAAGTGGTTTGAAATTGACTATTATATAAGCTGGCGTAAAGAGTCGGAGCTTGTAATAGTTCCTGATGCGTTCCTTTTTCAATAATATCGCCATTTTTCATCACTAAAATTAAATCAGCATTTTCAATCGTAGATAATCGATGAGCGATAACGAAGCTTGTTCGATTTTCTGTGACAGTTTCCATCGCTTTTTGAATATGGGCTTCTGTTCGTGTGTCCACACTCGAAGTTGCTTCATCGAGAATAACAACGGGCGGATTTGCTAAAATGATTCGGGCGATGGTTAATAACTGTTGTTGCCCTTGTGATAATGCACCATTTTCGCTAGAAATAATTGTGTCATATCCTTGAGGAAGGGTCCGAATAAAATGATCACATTGAGCAATTTTAGCTGCTTCAATTATTTCTTCACGAGAAGCATCTTTTTTTCCATAGGCAATATTATCTGCTACGGTTCCTTCAAATAGCCAAGTGTTTTGTAAAACCATGCCAAATAAATTTCTTAGATTTTGTCGAGAAAGTTTCGTAATATCAATCCCATCAAAAGTAATGGCGCCTTGATTTATTTCATAGAAACGCATTAATAAGTTAACTAATGTTGTTTTACCAGCGCCGGTGGGTCCCACAATGGCCACTGTTTTTTTCGGTTGAACAGAAAAATCAACATTTTTCATTAAAATTTTTTCTGGTGTGTAGCCAAATTGAACATTTTTAAATTCAATGGCTCCTTTAGGAGAAGAAATAGTTTCTAAATGAGTTGCTTCTGGCTGTTCATCAGCTTCATCTAAGATAACAAAAATCCGATCAATGGAAGCCATCGCTGCTTGAATTGAGTTAATGACATAAGAAGCGGTAGAAATCGGCTCAGAAATTTGGTTGATATATTGCAAATATGCTTGCAAGAAACCAATCGTAATACCACCAGATAAAACGAGCATTGCGCCTAAGATAGCACTAATAATAAAAGCCAACTGATTGATAAAACGAATAGCTGGATAAATCGCAAAATTTAGAAACTGTGCTTTTTTAAAGGCACGATAATGTTGTTGATTAACAGCATCAATTGTTTTTTCAGCATTTTGCTGTTGATTAAAGGTTTTTGTGACCAAATTTCCTGCTAAATATTCTTCCATCTTATTATTTAATTGACCTAATTCAGCTTGACTTTGATCAGCAAACACCTTGTTTTTATTCGCGATTTTTGTCGTCATGAAAGTACTGCCGCCAATTAGGAGCAACACTAAAATGGTTAATTTTGCATCAATATAGAACAACATGATTCCTGCAAAAAGGATAGTCACGACGGAAGTGAAAAATTGGTTGATGCCTGTTAAAAGAACTTGTGACAATTGGTTTAAGCCAGTTGTTGAACGACTAATGATATCGCCCACTTGGTGATTGTCAAAGAAGGCCATTGGTAAAGTTTTAAACTTTTTTGTCACTTCTTTTCTAATTCTTAAAGTAACCCGTTCGCTTAAAGAAGCCATTGCTCGTTCCTGAATAAAAGAAGTGATACTACTAATGATTGAAAAGAGAATTAAAAGTAAGACGGGACCTAAGAGCGCTTCTTCAACTAAAGGAAGTGTCATACCTTTGAGCCCGACACGCTTGATAGCTTCTAAGAGGTTATCAATCCCGATTGCCATAATATAGGTCATGGCAACAATTAATAAGTTTCCAATTAAACTGCAGATCATTAGACCATAAAAGATTGGATGCTCAGGTTTAATCATTTTCCAGAAACGTTTAAAGCTTTGAAGATTCATTGTTTTTTTCATTGTATGGCTTGAAAAGAAAACTTTCTTTCAAGCAGTCACATCCTTTCTTTAGTTACTTGGGTAAGATACCTTGCGATTTAGCAAAGTCTTGGTAATAGCTATTAGTGGTAAGTAAATCAGCGTGGGTGCCTTGACCAACAATCCTTCCTTCATCTAGGACGATAATATTGTCAGCGTTCATGATTGTACTTAACCGTTGAGCAACAATGAGTAAAGTTTTGTCCGACATTTGTGCATGTAAAGCGGCACGTAGAGCGGCGTCAGTTTTGTAATCTAATGCGGAAAAGCTATCATCGAAAATATAAACGTCTGCCGGTTTGATTAAGGCTCGTGCAATACACATTCTTTGTTTTTGACCACCAGAATAGTTGGACCCGCCTTGTGCTACGAAACTTTCAATCCCTTGTGGTAAGGAATCGATAAATTCAGAAGATTGTGAAATTTCTAGTGCCGTTCTTATTTCTTCTGTAGTTGCTTTGGCATTTCCCATTAATAAGTTTGATAAGATTGTCCCACTGAAAAGAAAGGCTTTTTGTGGCACATAACTGATGACTTGGCGAATCGTTTGCTGAGATAATGAGCGGATATCTGTGCCAGAATAGCTAATCGTGCCGGCTGTGACCTCATTTATTCGTAAAAGTAACTTAACTAAAGTACTTTTACCAGCGCCAGTTGCCCCAACAATCGCCGTTGTTTTTCCTTTAGGGATGACAAAACTAACATTTTCTAAAACAGGATCAGCTGTTTCTGTGTATTGAAACGTGACGTGATCGAAGCAAATCAAGGCTTTCTCAGGATGATAAGCAATGGTTGCTTCAGTATGAGGATCGCTAATTTCAATTTCTTCTGACAAAACTTCTTGCAAGCGATTCAAGGAAGCAACGGACCGTGGAATGACAACTAATACCATAGCCGCAATCATTAAGTAGGCCAAAGTTAGAAGCGTATATTCAATCACAGCTGTAACGGTGCCAATTTGTAGGGTGCCTACTGCAACTAAATTACCGCCAAACCACAAAATAGAGGCGTACACAACGCCCATTAATAAAAAGGCAACGGGAGTAATCCAAGCAAAGATTTGATTCACTTTACTCATGCGTTCAGCATAATTTTTAAATGTTTGATTGGTTCGCTGCTCTTCAAAGTCTTGATTATTGAACGCACGAATCATATTAATTCCAGTAAAGAACTCTCGTAAAGTCGTAGTAATTCGATCCATTTTTGGTTGAATTTTTAAAGATAAAGGGGTACCTTTTTTCATTAAAAAATAAACAACGACTAAGTAAAATACGATGGAAGCCAATGTTACCCAAGCGAGTGAAACTGAATAAGAAAATGTCATCACTAAGGCAAATAAACTAATAATAGGCGCTGGAAAGATTAATTGGCAAAACAGCACAATCATTGTTTGAACATTGTCTACATCGTTGGTCATTCTAGTTAGCAAAGAATTTGAACCAAATTTATCAACATTTTTCATCGAGAATTGTTGAAATTTTTTAAAGAACAATCCTCTAACTTGAAAACCAAACTTAGCAGCTACTAAAGCAGACAAATAGCTAGAAATAATTGCGGCAATTGTTCCAATGAATGCCACAAGAAACATTTGTATGCCAATCGTTTTAATTACTTGTTGGTCACCGCTAACGATGCCCACATCAATCAACTTGCCAACTAATTTAGGGACGCCAAGGGTTCCTGCGATTTGCAAACAGATGGTTAAAGTTGTCGCAAGAACAATCCATTTATTTTCTTTAATAAACTCTTTCATTAATTTCATGAAATTTCCTCCTTAAACAATACCGTTTTAGCTGTTACAAAGAGTCATTGTACACGTTCAAGTAACTTGAATGTCAACAGTAGAAATGCTAAACTTTTTGATGGAGGGAACAGTATGGAAAAAAATTACACAATAAAAGATGTTTCTGAGTTGTTAAATATCCCTAAGTCCACGATTCGTTATTGGGACGAGCAAGGGTTGATTAGTACAACACGCAATGAAGAAAACGGATATCGAACCTTTGATTTAGAAGATTTGTTCAAAATATATGATATTGATTTTTATCGAAAAATGGGGATTCCTATCAAAGATATGTTGAATTTATATAAAAAGACTCCTACCGATCTCTATGCCACCATGGAAGCAACAGAAGAACAACTGGGGCAAGAAATAAAAAGGCTTCAGCATAAATACAAAGAAATCAAGAAAAGAAAATTACATTTACATGCGTTAATTGATTTAGAAACATTGGTTTTTTCAGATGAACCAATTCCTTTTGATAAAATTGTTGTTGTTGATATTGAGGATCCAGAAGAGATGAAAGTTTACATGGAACACATTTCAACTTTAGGTATTTACGGGGATTTAAGTGAATCCAATGAATTGACGTATGGGATTTGTTTGGCAAATCATGTGAATAAAAAAAGTTTAGACAAAGTGATTTGGCTCAAAGAACCAAGTAGCCAATACAAAGGCTTTATTTTAAAAGTCAATACACAAGATACCCGTTTGAATAATATCGAAGAAGTAAAAAAGCGTTTAGCAAAACAAGGATTTGAAACAGGCATCGTTGTCGGGGAGCATATCTTGACACAACTAGAAGAGGAAAATCAATATATTGAATATTATTATGGTTGGATTGAAATTTTAGGGGAAAAGTAAAACAATTAAAAAAAGGAACTAGCAATAGCAAATGTAGCTAAGCTAGTTTCTTTTTTTATTTATAACAAGAAACCCAACATATTGTGTGTGCATAAAGTCAAATAGAAAAATAGTAGTGAAATAGCTAGTAATAATAAAGAACCAGCTTGCATTAAAACTGCAAAAAAATAAACTACAATTAAACGAATTGCTCTAGTGTTTTTACGGATAAAATTCAAAAATAGTCCTCCTCAAAAATAATTAGAGGATAACCTTTGTGAAACTATCAAGTTCTCAGGTTTTATAAAACAAATACACACTAGCAAAATCGCTTTATGAGTGAGGCTTATCCAATTATTTTTAAGGTTCTTAAACAGTTGTAAAAAAAATATCAGATAAACGTTTTCACAAAGAACAGTCAATTCGGCAAATTTTTACCTTAAATGACACAAAATCTATAATTTGTTTCTCAAATCCTATAATTTGTTCCTTAAAAAGATATTATGAAAACGCTATTATATTTATGAAAGGAGCGAAACGAATGAAGAAGAAAAACGGGTTTTTTCAAAATGTATGGCGTTATAAGGCCTTAATCCTTATGGCGTTACCAGGATTTATCTGGTTTATATTTTTCTTCTATATACCAGTCTTAGCCAATGTGGTCGCATTTAAAGATTTTCATATTTCACCAGATGGTTTCTTAGCTAGTCTAAGAGAAAGTCCTTGGGTTGGTTTTGAAAACTTTAAATTTTTATTTGCGTCAAAAGATGCTTGGTTAATTACTAGAAACACCATTTTGTACAATGTCGTCTTTTTAGCCTTTAACTTATTCTTTGCGATTGCTTTTGCTATTATTATGAGTGAATTAAGAAATCGTCGCTTGGTTAAAGTTTATCACACGATGTCATTGCTACCATATTTCTTATCTTGGATGGTTATTAACTATTTTGTTTATGCCTTTTTAAGTCCAGATAAAGGGATTTTGAATCAATGGATTACTGGTAATGGCGGCACAATGATTAACTGGTATGCAGATCCACGTTGGTGGCCAGTAATTTTTGTCTTCCTAAATGTTTGGAAGAGTCTAGGCTACAACAGTATTATCTACTATGCTTCTGTGATGGGGATTGATCCGACATACTATGAAGCAGCGATGGTAGATGGTGCCAACAAATGGCAACAAATAAAAAATGTTACGATTCCACAAATTTTACCAATGATGTCTGTTTTATTAATTTTAAACATCGGCGGTATCTTCAGAGCAGACTTTGGTTTGTTCTACATCGTACCAAGAAACTCAGGTGCGCTTTACAACGTGACAAGTGTGTTAGATACCTATATTTACAATGGCTTAACGGCTACTGGTGATGTAGGCATGACGGCAGCTGCAGCGTTATATCAATCTGTCGTTGGGGCATGTTTGTTATTAATTGCGAATTTAGTTGTTCGTCGAATTGAACCAGATTCAGCACTATTTTAGGAGGAAGGATTATGAAAAAGAAAAAAGTCACTAGCGTTAACGTTCGATCCTTCAACCCGACAGCGAATTTGATTTTCAATATTGTCATTGCGATTTTTGCTATTTCCTGTGTGGTTCCGTTTTTCTTTGTTATTATGATTTCATTGACAAGTGAAGGATCATTAGCAGCAAACGGCTACCGGTTTTGGCCAAAAGAATTTTCATTGGAGGCCTATCGTTACATTTTCCAAGGGGCAATGAGTCAACGCATTATTCATGCCTTAGGAGTAACGGTCTTCATTACGGTGACAGGGACGATTGTCAATGCAACAATGACGTCATTATATGCCTATGTCATTTCTCGTTCCAACTTTCCATTTAAAAAATTCTTTACATTGTTTGCTTTAATTACAATGTTATTTTCACCAGGGATGGTTGCGAACTATTTAGTAATGACAAACTTATTGCAATTGAAAGATACAATTTGGGCGTTAATTTTGCCTTTAGCTTTAGGACCATTTAATATTTTAGTGATGCGAACGTTTTTCAAGAAAACCGTGCCTGACAGTATTATTGAATCGGCACGTATTGATGGCGCAAGTGAAATGCGCATTTTTGTCAGCATTGTGTTACCACTAGCCGTTCCAGGGATTGCCACAATTAGTTTGTTTGCGGCTTTGGGTTATTGGAACGATTGGTTCAATGCGTTACTTTACATTCAAAAAGATACCTTGGTACCATTACAGTATTTATTGATGAAAATTCAAAACAACTTAGAGTTCTTATCAAGAAGTACGGATATGGGTGCAGCAGCACAAGAAGGCTTAGGCGTTCTACCAAGTGAATCGGCTCGAATGGCGATTGTTGTCTTATCTACGTTACCAATTGCGTTAACTTACCCATTCTTCCAAAAATATTTCGTGGGTGGTTTAACAATCGGCGGCGTGAAAGAATAAAATTGTACAGGAGGAAATAAGGAATGAAAAAATGGCAAAAAGGATTAGCCGTAGCTGGCGCAGCAGCTTTAGCTGTAGGATTAAGCGCGTGCGGTAAATCTTCAAAAGATGCAGCGTCAAAAGGTGATGATAGTACACCAACGTTATTAATGTATCGTGTTGGGGACAAACCAGATAATTATGACCAATTAATCGATAATGCGAATAAAATTATCGAGAAAAAAATTGGGGCAAAATTAAAAATGGAATTTGTTGGTTGGGGCGATTGGGACCAAAAAATGTCAACAATCGTTGCTTCTGGTGAAAGCTATGATATTTCATTAGCACAAAATTATGCAACGAATGCACAAAAAGGCGCCTATGCTGATTTAACTGATTTAGCACCTAAATATGCCAAAGAAGCCTATGATCAATTACCAGATAACTATATTAAAGGAAATACGATCAATGGAAAACTGTATGCGTTCCCAATTTTAGGTAACTCTTACGGTCAACAAGTTTTAACTTTTAATAAAGAATATGTTGATAAATACAATTTAGATATTAGTAAAGTTGATGGTAGTTATGAAAGTGCAACCGAAGTTCTAAAAGAATTCCATAAAAAAGAGCCAAATATTGCTGCTTTTGCTATCGGCCAAACATTCTTTGCAACAGGTAATTATGACTTCCCTATTGGTAACCAATATCCATTTGCAGTAAAAACAACTGATACTGGCTCACCAAAAATTATTAACCAATATGCCGACAAAGACATGATTAATAACTTAAAAGTCTTACATCAATGGTATAAAGATGGCTTGATTCCAACAGATGCTGCTACAAGTACAACGCCATATGACTTAAATACCAATACTTGGTTCATGCGTCAAGAAACACAAGGACCTATGGATTATGGTGATACAATCTTAACACAAGCTGCTGGCAAACCACTTGTTTCTCGTCCACTAACAGAACCATTAAAAACAACAGCTCAAGCGCAAATGGCTAACTATGTTGTTGCAAATACGTCTAAAAACAAAGAAAAATCTGTTGAATTGCTAGGCTTATTAAACAGCAATCCAGAATTGTTAAACGGACTTGTTTATGGTGAAGAAGGCAAACAATATGAAAAAGTTGGCGATGATCGTGTGAAATTATTGAAAGATTACACACCAACAACTCACTTGAGTGCTTGGAACACAGGAAATAACTTAATCATTTGGCCAGAAGAATCTGTCACTGAAGACATGGTTAAAGAACGTGATAAGAGCATCGAAGAAGCAAAAGATTCACCAATTCTTGGTTTTACTTTTGTAAATGATAAAGTGAAAACTGAAATCACTAACGTTGCTACAGTTATGAATCGTTACGCAGCAAGCTTAAATACAGGAACTGTTGATCCAGAAGAAACACTTCCAAAATTAATGGATGACCTAAAAACAGCTGGCTGGGATAAAGTTCAAAAAGAAATGCAAACACAATTAGACGAATATATCCAATCTCAAAAATAATCACAGGAGGCTGAGGCATTAGCTGAGCGCTTTTGGCTCAGCCTTTTACATAATAGAAAGGAAGAGGAAGATGGAAAGTACAGGGATTCAACGGTTGTTTTACCTTTCCTGGACAGTAATCAAACTAAATTTACTGTTTGTTTTATTTAGTTTAGCTGGAGGGATTATTTTTGGTGTTGGCCCAGCACTCCAAATGATGACTGATTTCATTTTGGAAGAGGGCATGAATTATCAAGCAATCACCGTTAAACGAGCATTTGAATCATGGAAAGCACATTTTAAAAGAAGTAACTGTTATTTTTTACTTTTTCTCTTCACTTTAGGATTTGTTTTTTATAATATTTATTTAGCCGTTCAATTTACCGGAATAATGTGGTTAATTATTACATTTATTTTATTTTTTGTTTCCCTAATACTCGTTATTTTTTACATTTATATGCTACTATATGAAGGAAGCTATTTTATCTCAACTATTGATTTAATGAAGCTTTCATTTATCAGTATCTTTTTAAACCTCGGTGTATTTTTTAAAGTCTTATTCGGTGTAATTAGTATCGTTGCTTTAACTTGGAAAATGAAAGGACTGCTACTATTTGCTTCGTTTGCCTTAATTATGATGTGGTGTGCCTATGTCACGCGCAAAAATCGCCAGTTTATTGATGGAAAGTTGGAACAAAATGAAGCGAATCTTCAAAAAACTGTTTAAAAAAAAATATTTATTAAATCGATTAGTACAAAAATACAGTCTACTGTTAACAAGTATTATTTTGTTAACGGTGGCTGCTTTGTGCGTTTATGTTACTTATACAATTAACTTATCAATTGATTCACAAAAAAATAACGCCGTTTCCCAAATTGACAGCTATGTAACGAATAAAAATAATGCGGCGACAAATATGATTAATGAATTAGCTGGCTCTGCAAGTAAAATTGAAAACATGCGAAAATATATGGAACTTTCTCCTCCTGAGTATTTTGACTATACTTACAGTCAATGGTCGGAAGATCGGGTCAGTACCCACTTTGGAAATAATTTAAGTACATTATTTAGCACCTTTCCTGACTTAGAAGAAGTGATTATTCGCTTAGATGAATTTGATCAGGTTTTGTTCGCCAATCGCACAGCTACAAATGGGAAAAAAATGGATATGTCATCAATTAAAAAACATGGCTTTCAACTAATGCGAATTATCTCCGATCCTTATACAGGACAACCGCTGGGAGAATTGTACACTGTGTTTTCAAGTCAAGAGTTGCTAGGCAACCAAGCAGACTTATTGAAAAAATCAGGTATTAATGCGTTTATCTATGATAGTGCTGGAAATCAAATTTTTTCTGAAAAAGCGCAATTTACCAAAGAAGAAGAGCGGCAACTAGATAAAAGAATGCACACCGATAGTGACATTCAACAGGTTTTTCATAATCGCTACGATATTACGGAAATAGAAAGCAGTGGCCGGAGTACCATTCTCTTATTAACAAGCCGCCGAGTCTTATTTCAGCAATTGTTTATGAATTATACGGCCATTTTAGGGATTGGGTTACTTTTGATTGTTATTTTATTAGTGGGCTTAAACCGCCTATTTAAACGCTATTCTCAACAAGTCCAATTAATTTTAGAAGCGACACGAGCCATTGGCGATGGCAATTTAAAAGAACGAATTGACACGAATCAAGTTCAGGAAGAGTTGAATGATATTGCTTCCGCGATTAATTTTATGGTAGACAGTTTAGATCAATACATTCACGATATTTATACTTTAGAAATTAAGCAACGCGATGCTCACATGAGAGCGTTACAGTCGCAAATTAATCCTCATTTTCTTTATAATACGTTGGAATATATTCGTATGTATGCCTTGAGTCGGCAACAAGAAGAACTAGCTGATGTTGTCTATGCTTTTTCAACGTTACTTAGGAATAATATTAACCAAGAAAAAACCACGACCTTGGCAGAGGAAATCTCATTTTGCGAAAAATATGTGTATTTGTATCAAATGCGTTATCCCGATCAATTTGCCTATAAGTTCGAAATAGAAGAAACAATTGCTGATGTTGAAATTCCTAAGTTCATCATTCAGCCGCTTGTCGAAAATTATTTTGTGCATGGAATTGACTATCAACGACAAGACAATGCTATTAAGGTCCACGCCTACCGAGAAGGCGAAAAAATTATTGTGGCTGTTGTGGATAATGGAAAAGGAATCACCGCCAATCGGTTAGAGGAAATTCGCGCACGTTTAAATCAAACAGAAATAGAAACGGAACAATCCATTGGATTAAGAAATGTTCATGAACGTTTACAACGCTTTTTTGGGGAGAGTTATGGTTTAACCATTGAAGGGAAAGAAGGAGAAGGGACGACAATTCGTCTTTCGTTTGTAGCATAAGGGGTGAAAAGATGTATCGAGTGATGTTTGTTGATGATGAATATATGATTTTAGAAGGCTTAAAATGGATTATTCCTTGGCAAGAGTTAGGCTTTGAAATTGTTAAAACAGCGCGTAGTGCGCAAGAAGCATTGGCTTTTTTAGAAACAGAATCCATTGATGTTTTATTAACAGATATTACGATGCCAGAAATGAGTGGGATCGAATTAATTGAGCAAGCAAAGAAAAAAGGACATCAATTTATTAGTTTAATTTTATCAGGTTATCAAGAGTTTGATTACGTCAAAAAAGGCATGGCTTTGCAGGTCCAAGATTATCTTTTGAAACCAGTCAATAAGCAAGAACTATTAGCCAATATCCAAAGAATCAAAACAGAATTGGACCAACAAAAAAAATCCCATGCTCGCGTGCGTCTATATTTAGAAAATGGCTTGATGCGTTGGCTTAATGATGAAATCAGCGAAGGGGAATACGAAGAGTTAATGCAGCAATTTACGACTATAAAACCAGGTGATTTTACCGTTTTATTGGTTGAAGCTGAGATGCCATTTTTAGAAACAATCAAGGAACTATTTATGAAAAAAGGTCAACTGTTATTCATTGAAAGTTGGATGAGTACGTACCACCAATTGTTACTTATCTATAAAGGGGCCAGACAAGAAGCGTTCTTATTTATTCGTGAAATTGAAGCGATTCTAGCTGGTCAAGGTCAGATTTTTGTAGGGGAATCTGTCAATGAATGGGAAACGGTTTATGAAAGTTATGAGAAAGTAAAACAGTTGCAAGCAATTGAAACGTTCTATCAAGAATTTCTGCCAAATAATCAAAAAGAACAAATGAATCGTTCGGCAGAAGATTTTACTTTTCTAGCGTTTAACCAAGCCTTGATGATTGGGGATATGCAGACCATTCAACGGGAATTAGATGCCATTTTCAATCAGTTAAGTCAACAACACGCTACACCAGAATATGTACGCTATGTAGTCTTTTTACTTTTTTCAGATATTTCCCGTCAGTATCCAACTGTGTTAGAAGAAAACTATGAAAAAATCGTGGAAGAAATTCGAGCCAGCAACAATCTTAATACACTGTATGCGTTAATGCAGCAAGTCTTGGCAGAAGTGAAAAATAAACCTAAAATAAAAAAATATTCAGAAAGTGTTAGCCAAGCTGTAGAAAGAATTGAACAAGGCTATTTAGAAGAATTAAACTTAAAAACGGTGGCGGATGAGCTTCATTTGAATCCTAGTTATTTAGGCCAAATTTTCAAAAAAGAAACCAAGCGGAGTTTTTCTCAATATTTGAATCAAGTGCGTACCAAGCATGCCCAGAAATTATTATTGTACACGGATGATACAATCAACGAAATTTCAGAAAAAGTAGGATTTAACAATACCAACTATTTTTCAAAAATGTTTAAAAAATTAAATGGAATTACGCCAAAAGAATTTCGAGAGCAATACCAATCAAATTACGCAGGTGTCGAAGAATAAAAAGAAAGATGTTCAATTTTTATGAACATCTTTCTTTTTATTATTTTTCCGTACTTAATGAAAACGGTCGTTCTGCTGTGTTTTGTGGATTCGGGACGATCCCTAATTGATAATCTAAAGTCCCGCCATTTAATAGTTCTTGATGAGTAAAATAAGGCGCAGTATGTTTTTCTTGGTTTAACTGAATTTCATGAATAAATTGTTGTTGGACTTTGTTTGGTGATGTCTGAATGGTTAACTGTTTACCATTTGATAGTTTTACTTCCGCCGTCTGGACTAAAGGCATCCCGATTACATATTCACCAGTTCCTGGTGTGACGGGATAAAAGCCTAAGCTATTAAAAATATACCAAGCAGACATGCTACCATTGTCTTCATCACCTGGATAGCCAGTTGGTGAAGCATCAAATGTTTGCATTAGTTGTTTTAAAAGTGGTTGAGCCATCTCTGGTTTGCCGATGTAGCTGAATAGAAACGGATAATGGAAACTTGGTTGATTTGAGATGGCTAATTGACCAAAATCAATTGCGGCCATTTCACTCATTTCATGAATTTCAAAACCATAGCCTTCAACGTTAAAGTTAGGCGCTTGATTGCAGAGCTGAATTAATTTTTTTTCGAAAGCTAACTCGCTACCATATAGCTTAATCAAACCTGCAAAATCTTGATAAACCGCAAAACTTGATTGCCAAGCACTTCCTTCGGCGTAATCTTTGCCCCAACGAATATCTAAAAAGTCAGGACGGAAATTGCCTTCAGTATCCTTGGCTTGCATAAAGCCAGTTTCAGGATTAAAAAGTTGTTGATAATTCAAGGCTTGTTGACGATAAAACGTTGCGGTCTCTGAATCATTCAGTGTTTTTGCAACTTGTGAAATGCAGAAATCGCTGTACGCATAATCTAAGGTATGATTGACAGATTCATGATAGGTTGAAGGAACATAGCCATATTTTAGATAATCCAGAGTTCCTTGACGTCCATAATTTTCTCGTTCGCTTTGTTGTGTGGCGCCTTTTTTCATCGCTTCTAGGAACTGAGGCATCAAGTCAGGACGAATCTTTTTCACGGCGGCATCAGCAATGACAGCATCAATCAAGGTGCCGGGCATTAAACCACGCTCATCTGGAGATAACCATTTTGGCAAGAAACCTGTTTCGTTGTAACTATTTAAAAAGCCTTCTAGCATCTCTTCGTATTTTTCTTGAGCAATGAGTGAGAACAATGGGTAGACCGTTTTGTAAGTATCCCAAAAGCCATTATTGGTATATAGTACACCAGGACGAACCGTTTGCGAGAACGTATCATAATGAATCGGCTGCTGATTTTCGTCCAATTCATAAAAGGTTTGCGGAAATAGGAATGTTCGATACAGTGTATGATAAAACGTTTTAGTATGTTCAGGGTTTTCATGCGTTACTTTAAGGCGATCGAAATAATTATGCCAATCTGCGATTCCTTGTTGCAGCATCTCAGTAGAATGCAAAGAGATTTCTCGCGCTAAATTTAACTGCGCTTGTTTTTCAGAAATAAATGAACTACTAAAATGAACAACTTGTTGAGCAATATTTCCAAAAGAAAGAAGGATTTTGCCATCTTCACCTGAAGAAGGGGCAAACCATTTGGTTAAAGGCTGTTCAAAATGAAGCACGAAATAAAAACTAAAATCTGGATCTTCACAACCAGAATAGTTGATGACTTTTACAGCCACTTGATGGTCATCTAATTGTTTTACTTGATAACGTCCAGGCAGAGTTAGTAGTAAGTGATTATCTTTTTGTTGATAATCAATGGTTAAGATACCACCGTACATGCTTGGGATTAATTGAGAAGTTATTTGATAGCGTAATTGAGTTAAGTTAATTTCGACAGGAGAAAAAAGGCTTTCTTCTGGACGATAAGAACTTTGGGCATGGAATAAAGAAAGTTCCGACAATGAACCACTGACAGGGGTCATTAATAAATGGCTAAAATCACCCATCCAAGGACTTGGTTGATGCGTTACTCGATAGCCTTGAAATGTTCGATCTTCTGGATGAAACCACCAGCTGCCTTTTTGGTCAGTTGTTTGCGGGGCGTAAAAGTTCATCCCAAATGGCACGCCAGTATAGGGTAGACAATTCCCATTTGAAAAACTATGTTGGTTGGCAGTTCCGTGTCGCGTATCAATCGCTTGAATATTCATGAAAGTAGCTCCTTTGTTTTAAATGATATATCATATAGGCTGATTATAGCACAAAAAACGAGAAATGAAAGCGTATTTATTCGCTTTTTTATTTATTTTTAACGAATTGGTATATTCAATTTGGAGAGGGAATTGACAAGCATGTTACAATGGATAAGGAATCGATATTGGAGTGATTGTTATTTATTTTTTTAGTACAAAAAGTCAGCAATTTTTTGCGTATGTTTGGGCCATTTTCCCAGTCATCGCCTTTTTTTTGGTTAGTTTTTATACATTGGATTTTTTATTTTCCCCAAGCTATTTAATTATGGTGCCTGTATTTACTATTATGTTTAAAATTAACTATAAAAAAGATTATTCGTTTGTAGCGCTGCTCAAAATGAGTATCAGGCAATTTGTGATCAGTTTTTTAGCATTTATAGCTAGTAGTTCCTTTAGCTGGTCTATTATTTTAAATAGTAGTGTGACATTTTTAATTGTTTATTTATTTTATTCATCTGCGACACCCATGCGGTATCATAGTTATTTGATGATGTTTACGTTTTGTCAGTTAATCCAGGTTAAAGGAAATACATTTTTGATGCAATCTCAAGTTGTGGCCTTTTTAATTGGTCTTTTTTTATTGGCTGTAACATTAAACGCTTGGTGGCAAACAGGATTAAGTCAGTTAACCAGCTTAAAGAGTAGAGGCCATAAAAGCATTCAATTAAATATGAAACAACAAAAATTGGCGGTTGTTAATTTCTGGCACGACTTACAACAGACTTTTTTTGGGATCACAAGTTTCAAACAATTTTTAGAAAGTCCTGACGAAAGGGTGCAACGATTTCGTTTAGCTATTCGTATGAGTTTCACCATTACGCTGAGTTTTATTTTAATGTGGAGTGTAGGAGGCATTAAAATAATTTGGATTCCGATGAATGTTTTTCTACTCTTGCATCCAGTGAAAGCAGAAATGAACACGCGTATTAAGACACGTTTTTGGGGGACTCTTTTAGGATGTTTCCTTAGTCTGTTTGTTGTCAATTGGCTTCAATTGCCACTGACACACCTCGTTGTTTCTAGTTTGATTGGCATTTTTGTTTATTCCCTAAAACCAGGAACCGTGTTACAAGTGACAATGGCAACGATTTTTGGGTTATGTTTGGCAACAATTAGTTTACGAGGGATGTACGCCGCAGAGTTGCGGGTCTCTTTTGTATTATTGGCAATTTTTGTTGTTTGCTTAATTGATTTAGGTTTATTTGTTTATCAGCGTATTTTACGTTTTTAAAAAGTGTGGCACAGAGGGTGATTTACCCGTTGTGCCACACTTTTTAATTTTCTAAATTCGTTAATTTTTCTAAGTAATGATTTTCTATTTGCGGAAAATCTATTTTTTCTGGTGCTGCATCAGGGGTTTCAAGTACTTGCTTCAAGCGGTTGAGAACAATTGACCAACCAGCGATATCTTTATGGCGAGGTGTTGTAAAATTTTCTGGGAGAGATTCTGAGAAGACTAACAGGGTCTGATGAGGTGCTTGTTCTTTTAAGTCAAAATAGATGATACCAGTATCCCAAGTCACGCCCAGATATTTTTCCTCTGCATAATCAGTGAAAGGCATCGTTTCTTCAAAATCGGGCAGAATAAACCGCCAAAACCCGTTAACACCTAATTCACCAATTTCTAATTCTGGAAACCATTGTTTTAGCTTGTCTGTCTCAGTCAGGTAGCGCCAAATCGTTTGAGGGCTGGCTGAAATTGCTCGTTCTGTACCAAAATAAATCGTCTGGTTTTCTAAGCGAAAGGTATCTTTCATTTTGTTTCTCTCCTTTATTTATTATTCATGAAGTTCTAAAGGTAGTCCATCTGGATCAAAAAAGAAGGTCATTTTTTCACCCGTAAAATCATCTACTCGTAGCGGTTCTGTTTCAATTCCTTGCTCATTTAAAAAAGCAATCACTTCTTCAATATGTTCAACTTTAAAAGCTAAATGACGTAATCCTAAAGCTTCAGGATAAGAGGGGCGAGCGGGAAATTGATCAGAAATAAAAATTTCCAATTCTTGGCTGCCTAATTTTAAATCTAATTTAATATCGTTTTTTTCGGGACGATGATTTTCGCGAAGAACTTCAAAGCCCAACTTTTCGACATAAAAATTTTTAGTTACTTGATAATTTGAGGCATTGATTGCCACATGATGAATTTCTTTAAAAAACATTTTTCATACTCCTTTTCGTTTTTTCCCTCTGTAGTATAGCAATAAAGAAGCAGCTAAAAAAGCGTTCTGTTTGACTCTTTAAGAAAAGACAAGGGATTTGTAAAAAAATAAAATTATTTTTTTGGAAGAAAGCGCTTGCCAAAAAAAGAATAATCAAGTATGATGTATATACAACTTAATTGTATATACAAGTTTGAGAGGAGAATGTAAAATGGGTAAGTTTCAAAGCGATGCACAACAGTTGTTGAAAGCAGTAGGAGGCAAAGAAAATATTTCAGCTGTTTCTCATTGTGCAACTCGAATGCGTTTTGTATTAAAAGATCCAAAAAAAGCGGATGTACCTGTGATTGAAGATATTCCTTCTGTAAAAGGAACCTTTACCAATGCTGGACAGTTTCAAGTAATTATTGGGAATGAAGTCCCACAATTTTATAATGATTTTTCTGCAATTTCCGGTTTAGAAGGGGTTTCAAAAGAAGAAGGGAAAGCAGCTGCCAAAAGTAATTTGAGTCCTGTTCAACGAGTTGTTTCTGTTTTAGCTGAGATTTTTACACCATTAATTCCTGCACTTGTTATCGGGGGATTGATTTTAGGATTCCGCAATATTTTGGAAGGGGTTCCATTTGGCTTTCTTGATGGTCAAACAATCGTGGAAGTTTCTCAATTTTGGAATGGAGTCAATTCATTCTTATGGTTAATCGGCGAAGCAATTTTCCACTTCTTGCCAGTTGGGATTACGTGGAGTATTACGAAGAAAATGGGAACCACACAAATTTTGGGGATTGTCCTAGGGATTACATTAGTCTCACCACAACTTCTGAATGCTTATTCAGTTGCGACGACTAAAGCAGCAGAAATTCCTTTCTGGGATTTTGGGTTTGCTCAAGTTAACATGATTGGTTATCAAGCGCAAGTTATCCCAGCTATGTTAGCCGGCTTCTTGCTTGCCTATCTTGAAATTTTCTTTAGAAAAGTGATTCCTCAAGCAATTTCAATGATTTTTGTCCCATTGTTTGCTTTAGTACCAACAGTATTGGCTGCACATGTCATTTTAGGACCAATCGGTTGGACGATTGGTAGTTGGGTTTCTGATATTGTGAATGCAGGATTAACGTCAACATTTAATTGGTTATTTGGTGCCGTCTTTGGCTTTATGTACGCACCATTAGTCATCACTGGGTTGCATCATATGAGTAATGCGATTGATTTACAGTTGATTGCTGACTTTCAGTCAACCAACTTATGGCCAATGATTGCTTTATCAAACATTGCACAAGGTTCAGCGGTTTTAGCAGTTATCTTTATGCATCGTGGAAACAAAAAAGAAGAACAAGTTTCGATTCCAGCAATGATTTCTTGTTACCTAGGTGTGACTGAACCAGCGATGTTTGGGATTAACTTAAAATATGTTTATCCATTTGTTGCGGGCATGATTGGTTCGGCAATGGCCGGAATGTTTGCCACTTTAATGGGCGTTCGTGCGACAAGTATCGGCGTCGGTGGCTTGCCAGGAATTTTATCTATTGTGCCACAATATTACTTGCCATTTTTAGGCGCAATGGTGATTGCCATTATCGTACCAATGGGCTTAACTTATATTTTCAGAAAGAAAGGCATCTTTAATAAAGTTGATCCAGTTGATGAAGCAACAGGGATGTTATACAGCGAAGAAGGGTAATCGCTTTTTGAAGTAAAGAAGAATTCGTAGACATTTTTCTACGAATTCTTCTTCTTTTTATAGAAACTATTGGCTTTTTTCTCTCTTTCAGTTAGACTAAAAAGGTTGAGAAAAGGAGAGCGTAAAAATGGATATTTATTTAAAAAAAGCAATTTTACACATTATTGATCGAGAAACTGGGACGCCGGTTTTTTCTGAAAAGGAACTAGATTTAACGACCGAGTATATTCGAACGTATTTAACTGCAAAAATTTCAAAACTTTCGACTGCACAAACAAAGACTGGAACATTGGCGGAAAATAGTTCCTTTGTTGACACGTTACGTGGGATTCCTAGTGATTTTGTGAAGAAAAGCCAAGAAGTTACCCAACATTGGTATGATGTTTATTCAGGAAGCGAAGATGCGCCTAGTGCTGATATTTTGTTCATTTTATATGAATTAGATACGGTGTTACATGTCGCAATGATTAAATTAAACTATAAAGAAAGTTACACGCATTACGTCGACTATGAGGAAGAATCCGTTTATAACAAACTGATTATCAATCGAGCAATTTTGTCTTCAAAATCACAAAAACCAGATGAAGGAATTACGGTTGACTTAGATACATTAGCATTTGAATTACTAGAGAAAAGATATGAATTTTCAGGAGAAAAAATCTGGTATTTCTCTGAAAAAGTGATTGAGACGCAAGCGGCACCTTCCATGGAAGAAAATATCAAAGAAATTAAAAAGGCAGTCAAACGCATTGGAAAGAAATTTAACGAAGATGAGTTTGAACTAATGGCTTCGGTAAAAGAAGCGGTATATGATAGCATTGAGGAAACGGGAACGATTGACAATGAGCAAATTGCTGAGCAAGTGTTTAAAGAAAATGTATCAGCTAAATTAGCTTACCAAGAAGAAGTGAATGAGTCGAAGTTTGTCGACAAAACACCGCCAGTCAGAGAATCTCGCGAAATTTCTGAAAAGAAATTTGGCAAACAAAAGTTAAAAATGGATAACGGTATTGAATTAATTGTTCCGTTAGATGTTTACCGCAATGGCGATTTAATTGAATTCGTCAATAATCCAGATGGCACAGTGTCCATTATGCTAAAAAATATCGAAAAAATTAGTAATCAATTATAAAGAAAAAACCGTTGGTCGTTTGCCAACGGTTTTTTCTTTATTTTAATTTTTCTAAAGCTTTTTCAGGGACTTCTTTTTCTGTCACTTCATTCCAACTAATCACGCCTTTACGGGGATTGACTTTCAATTTTAGATAGGCTTTCATACGTAAAGGTTGATCACGGTATTCATTTAATTCCACGGTCTTTTCTTCGCCGTTTTTATTAAACGCAGGTTGTTGATAGTAATACATGGTCGTCGGTTCACCAGAATCTGATTTTTCATCTTTCTTTTCACCAGATGTTGTGATTTGTGTATAATAGGCTTCTCCGCCGTAATAGTAATTATAAACGCCCCAGCTACCACCGGCTAAAATGACTAAGGGGATTAATATTTTTAGTAATGTTTTCATTTTCCTCACCTCAAGGAATAGTATGCCTTTTTTTTGGGAAATTTGCCATATTTTTTTCCGTTAATTGAGTGACACTTTTGTTAGTTTTGGTACTTTCTTGAAAAATTCATCATTTTTTTAAACAAAAGACAACGTTTGTCGCTCCCTTTTTTTCACTATCATGCTACAATAAAGAAAAAAAGATGGAGGTAGAGGACAATGATGCCCTTTTATTTTGGAATCGATCCAACCTATATATTGGTAATTATTGGAATTGCGATTTCTGGTGCGGCCTCCGCATATGTTAACAGTACCTTTCGTAAATATGATCAAGTACGAAGCAGTAAACATGTTACAGGCACGCAGGCAGCACAATATATTTTACAAAAAGAACAAATTAATGATGTTGGAGTTCAGCAAATTGCGGGTGATTTAACCGACAATTATAATTCTGGAAACAAAATGTTGAGCTTATCCGAAGCCACTGCTCAATCGACATCGGTCGCGGCTATTGGCGTGGCGGCTCATGAATGCGGACATGCGGTACAAGATCATACGAACTATGTGCCTTTACGTATTCGTGCAGCCATTGTTCCAGTTGCCAACATTGGCTCAACCATCTCCTTTCCACTAATTTTGATTGGTGTTTTATTTAGTTGGAATCAAACATTAATCAACATTGGAATTTTGGCTTTTTCATTAGCCTTGATTTTTCAATTGGTGACTTTACCGGTGGAGTTTAATGCGTCTAGACGTGCATTAAGTATTCTTTCTGAAGGTGGGTTATTAACAGAAGAAGAAGTCCCAATGGCCAGAAAAGTTCTTTTTGCAGCTGCACTTACCTACGTAGCAGCGGCGCTTTCGACCTTTTTACAACTTTTACGTTTGGTTATTTTATTTGGTGGTAACAACCGACGAGACTAAGTGCTAGTAAAGGTCTTTCTATTACGCATAAAAGTAATAATATGTTATGATTAAAGTAGAAAATAACAGAGGAGCTGAAGGAAATGAAAGCATCAACAAAAATTGGTATCGGTTTAAGCATTGCTGCAGTTGCAAGTGTCTCTGTTGCAGTCATCGCTTCTGAAAAAATTATTAAGAAGGTATCTCATGTTTCCAATCGTTATAAAGTTAAAAAGTTTGTAGACGATAAATTTGATGGAAACCAAAAATTATTATCGATTGTCGATGATTTATCCGATGATGAATTAGATTCTGTTTTAAATGTTGTTGATCGTGTGAAAGATGGCGGTTCAAAATTAGCTGAATATGGCGAAAAAGTTAAAGACAATACAGATTCTTTAAAAGAACGCTTTTTCACATTTATTGAAGATGCAATGAAGTAAAAAAGATGGCCTAGGCCATCTTTTTTTTATAAAAATAATTCTTTTGTTTCAACATAATAGCCTCTGCCACCAACTAGAACTTGATCAATTGTCTTTTGGGATGTAGTGTTCAAACGCACTAAGACTTCTGAAGGAGCGTTTAAGGTATAACCTTGGGCAAAGGTGTAATTGGTTTTTTGTAAAATTTGGTGATGGTGCAGATAACAAGCTAACGCACCATTTGATGTACCAGTAGCGGCTTCTTCATCGATATCATAAAGGGGTGCAAAATTCCTACAAATGATATTTTCTTCAGACAAAGCAAAAAGATGCATCCCGATAACTCCATACTTTTGACTAAGTAACTTAATTTTTTCAAAGTTTGGTTGTAAATCCTGTAATAATTGCGCATTTTTAATGGGAACCAAAATATCTTTTAGGCCCGTTGACACAATCTGGATAGGAAAAGCAGTTGCCACTGCGTTTAAATCAAAGCATCCGCTCAATTCTTCTAAAGTGAGCGTATCATAAAAAGTTGGGACAGTTTGTTCCATAAATAGTTGTTCACCGTTCGCCGTGATTGCGAGCAAACCGCTGTTCGTTTCGATTGTATATTCTGTTTGCAATAATTTATTTAAGTGCTTCATAATGGTGAAAGCGCCAATTGTCGCGTGGCCACATAAGTCGACTTCTTCTTTTGGTGTAAAATATTCAAGGCGGAAATCAGCAATCTTTGAGTCTGAAATAAAAGCAGTTTCTGCAAATCCTAGTTCTTTGGCGATGGCCATTTTTTGGGTTCTCGTTAAGGGCTGTGTCATAAAAACAACGCCTGCTTTGTTGCCACCTTCGTGGTTTTTACTAAATGCACTAGTGACATATGCGGTAATTTTCATTGGAACGCCTACTTTCTAATTGGGAATAAAAAACATACGAGTACAAAATGGACGTACTACTTTCTTAATAACAAATAACAAAAGATTAAATCATCCATTTTTTTTAAAGATAAGCCAGTTTGTTCAAAAAACTTTTCCAACCGATAGTGTAAAGTATTTCGATGCATAAATAAATCTTTTGCAGTGGAGCTGATATTGCCTTGATTTTTCCACAAAGCGCTGATGATTGGCTGAATATCGGTGTCTTTATTTAATAAACGACGATAATACTCAACAAGTATATTTTGACTCATGGCTTCCTTGGTAAAATAGTGGAGGGCGACATCGGTTAAACTAAAAACAGTCGTCCGACTAGAGGAATTAAGTTCTTCTGAAAAAATACGTTGTTCTTCATGGAAACAACGCCGGAGAATGTCTTCAGAGGAATAAAAATTGCCAACAAATACAGCACTAGTGCAATCAAAGTCTGTATCTAATGTTAAAAAGATCCCTTGAATTTCTTCTTGTTGAAAGGTATTTTTTGACTGTTCTTCAACTAAAATATACATATTATTACTTGGACTGAAACAATCAACTGTATCTGGAAACATCTTTGTTAAATTAAATTGCCATTCAGCTTGTAATTCTTTTGGGACATTCGTTTGAATTTGCAACATACGAAAGGTCCCTTCGGCAGGTAATTTTGCCTGTTGAAATAAGTAACTGAACCAAGGATGGTTACCAGTAATTGTTGGGTTTTCAGAAATCGGGAAAAGCGCTTCCAACAAATGTTGTTCTTTAATACTTAAGAAAGCTTTATTCACAATGAAAAATTGGTCGTCAACAGGAATTGAATAGGTGGCTTCGGAACCAATTGTTTTTGATAAATAGCCTTTGGGATAAAGCTGAGATAAATTTTCAATAATCATAGACACACCTCACTGATTTATTGTACCATGAAGCAAGACAGAAGTTTAGTGGGAAAAAGCCGAAAGGTGGAAATTAATTGGGAAAAAAAGAAACAACGTTAACACAAGAAGAAAAAGAATTTTTTATGCGAGAAGCCATTGCAGAAGCGAAAAAAGCAGAAGGTTTGGCTGAGGTGCCTATTGGAGCTGTAATTGTTCGGCAAGGGGAAATTATTGGCCGCGGGCATAATCTGAGAGAAGCACGGCAAGAAGCAACGGCGCATGCAGAAATGTATGCAATCCAAGAAGCGTGTCGCGGGATAGAAAATTGGCGTCTAGAAGAAACCCAATTATTTGTAACTTTAGAGCCTTGTCCAATGTGTAGTGGGGCGATGCTTTTAGCACGAATTCCAGAAGTTTATTATGGCGCAACTGATCCTAAAGCAGGCACTGCTGGGACTTTGATGAATTTATTAGAAGATGAACGCTTCAATCATGTGGCCTATGTCGAAGCAGGCGTTTTAGAAGAAGAGTGTCGCTTATTGTTAGTTCAGTTCTTTAAAAAGTTACGGGCAAAGAAAAAAGAAGAGAAACTTTTAAAAAATCAAAAGAAAGACTAGTCAAAAGAATAAAAATACGTTATACTAGGTTTTGCCGAAAGGCTAGGACAATGGCGGGCTAGTGAATTGTGTCAGATCCGGAAGGAAGCAGCACTAAGCAAGTGCCGCCATGTGTCTGATTGAATAAGGAACGTATCAAGGCTGAGAAGCCTTTTTTTATTTGAAATAAAAAGAAGCAAGCCGTAAAAAATAACGGCTTGCTTCTTTTTAAATTTATGCCCAATCGCCATTTCTAAAAACTGGAACAATCGTCCCGTCTTCCTTAATGCCGTCAATATTCATTTTGTCAGATCCTACCATAAAGTCCACATGTGTTTGGCTACGATTTAAACCAGCTGCAGCTAATTCTTCTTCGCTCATCTCCGTGCCGCCTTGTAAGTTGAAGGCATAGGCCGAACCAAAGGCTAAATGATTAGAGGCATTTTCATCAAACAATGTATTATAAAAAATCAAACCGGATTGTGAAATTGGTGAAGGGTCTGGTACTAAAGCAACTTCTCCTAAGTGTTTGGCACCTTCATCAATAGCTAAGAGATTTTTCAATGCTTCTTCGCCTTGTTCAGCTGAGAAGTCAACAACTTTTCCATCTTTAAATGTAAATTTCATTCCCGAAATGATTGTGCCAGCATAACTTAGTGGTTTTGTACTAGAAACATAACCATCAACGCGGCGACTATCTGGGGCGGTGAAAACTTCTTCTGTTGGCATATTAGCCATAAATTCTTCCCCACGAGCGTTATAACTACCAGCGCCTTCCCATAAATGGTTTTTAGGCAAACCAATCGTTAAATCTGTCCCAGGAGCTGTGTAGTGTAAAGCAGTAAATTGTTGTTCGTTTAATTCAGCCGCTTTTTCTTGTAATTTTTTATCATGGATATCCCAAGCAATAACTGGGTTTTCTTCATAAATTCGTGTTGTTTTGAAAATTTCATTCCAAAGTGCATCAACTTGTTCTTCACTTGTTGCTAATTCTGGAAAAACTTTAGCTGCCCAGCCTTCACTAGCAGCAGCTACAACAGTCCAACTTACTTTGTTGGCTTGTGTTGCTTTTCGTAGGTTGACCAATGCTTTCCCATTAGCCGCTTGGAAAGCTGCTACACGTTGTGCATCCACGCCAGCTAATGCATCAGGATTAGAAGAAACCACGCTAATTCGGCTTGCGCCTTTGGCAATCCAATCATCGGTTTGATCAATTTTATATTGAGGAACATTTTCAATACGATCAGTTGCAGCATGAGCTAAAAATTCACGTTGAATGGTTTCGTCACTCCATTGAACAATTACTTCGGCCGCACCTAAGCGATAAGCTTCTTCCGTAATTAAGCGGGCAAGGGGCGCTTGATCGACACTGATTTGTAAAACAACCGTATGATTGTCCTGAACATTGACACCCGTTTCAGCAATTAAACGTGCATATTTCTTTAGATTTTCATTAAAATTCTCTAAGGTCATTCGTGATTCCTCCTTCATTTTGATGGGTAATGACTGCTCATATCATAACACGGAAGAGCAGGGAACTCAACGAAATAAAGCCTTTATCAACTGTTATTTTAAGTTGGGGTAAAAGTTGTCGTGCTCCCGCTCAGTGAACTTTTGTACAAAGAGTTGTTCTAATTTTGCATAATAGAAAAATCGTGTTACAATAACCATAAGCATTTATTTGGAAGCGTTGTATATGAATGAATAAAGGGGATAGGGAATTATGGCAAGAAAAAAAACCATTACGAAAGAGCAGATTTTAACAGCTGCCTATGAAGTAGTCGCCACTGAAGGATTTTCGAAGTTCACTGCACGTAATATTGCTAATAAAATGAAATGTTCCACCCAACCGATTTATTTGGAATTTAAAAACATGGATGATTTACGCGATGCTTTATTCCAAAAAATTCATAAATACTTAGCGAAAGAAGTATTTCCAGTAAAACATACTGGGAATACAATTGTTGATTTGGCTTTAAACTATATTCATTTTGCGACAAGTGAAAGTAAGTTATACCGTGCGCTTTATTTAGAAGAATATGGCGGCGGCAAAAAAATGCAAGAATTCTCTTATCACTATTTTACTGAAGCGGTAAAAGCTGATCCTGAGTATGCTAATTTAAACGATGTTCAAATTGACTCTTTACACATGGGAACATGGGTGGTCGCTACTGGTGTGGCTGCATTGATGACTTCTGGAATTATCCATCCTTCAGAAGAACAAATCATTCATTTAATGAAAGATAGTATTGAAGCAATTCTTGAACGAGATGAACCAATTGATATTGACCTATAAAAATTAAAAAAAAGTGTAACCTCATGCTGATAACTTCTGTGAGGTTACAGCAAAAGACTGTTTCTTAAAAGAACGGTCTTTTTTTGTTAAGTGTATTAATGGTAGATTATTCGCAACCATGCTACAGTAAAGAAGAGAAATAGAAAGGGGCAAAAAACATGAACCGAGTGAAAGATAAGCGTTTATGGCTAAGTATTGTAGGAATTACCGGACTAGGGCTCTTGTCGGGCTTATTTTCAGTAAATGCGAGAGAATATTATCAAGCGTTGAGATTACCAAGTTTTGCTCCGCCAGGCTGGTTATTTGGACCGGTGTGGTTGGTGTTGTATATTTTTATGGGCATTACTTTTTATTTCATCTTAGTTCATCCAAATAAACAACAGAAAAAACGGATGATTACGCTATTTATTTTACAATTTATTGCAAACTTTTTCTGGACATTTTTCTTTTTTTCTTTACAAAATAATTTATTATCTGTGATTGATATCTCATTGTTATGGCTATTATTAATAGTTCAACAGTGGGACTACTTGCGTTATAAATTAATAACGCGTGGCTGGTTGATGATTCCTTATATTCTTTGGGTTACTTTTGCGGCAGCTTTAAATTACAGTATTTTATTTTTAAATTAGGAATATCAAAACACCAGAGAAAAATGGGAACTAGCCATTTTTTTCTGGTGTTTATTTTATTTATTTCAACGTAGTTATTCTGCGGCAGTTGCTAATTTTTTCGCAAATTCTTCTAAACGTTGGATGTCGTCTTCTTCAGCGGCTAAATCAACTTTAACGCTGTCGGCGCCTTTTTTTGCCCCAATTTGAGTAAAGACTGCTTCGAAGTCGTCCACCGATTTACAAAAATCATCATAAAACGTGTCTCCTGAACCACAAACGCCGAAGATTTTTCCTGATAAATCAATCTCTTGTAAGTCTTCATAAAAGTCGACAATTTCATCAGGTAAATCGCCATCGCCATACGTATATGTAGCTACTACACAGATATCGGCCTCTTCAAAATCAGCGGCATCGACTTGCGTACACTCATCAATTTCGACCTCTAATTCTAAATCTTCAAATGCTTCTGCAACAATGTCGGCAATTTCTTCTGTATTCCCAGTCATGCTTGCATACACAATTTTAGCTAACGTCATAAACTTTCTTCCCCCTCATACAATTCTGTCACTTATTATAGCAGATGCGCATTTCTTATAAAAGACTAGCGAGTGCTTTTATTAAGGGACTTTTTGAAAATTGGTGTTTGAACAATCTTTTTTGCAAAAAATGTGATAAAATAATTTGAATGAAACAAGTTTAGGAGAGATAGTATGATTACATTAAAATCACCACGAGAAATTGAAATGATGGATGAATCAGGGGAATTATTAGCGGATGTTCACCGTCATTTACGGACGTTTATTAAACCTGGCATTACAAGCTGGGATATTGAAGTATTTGTGAGAGACTTTATTGAAAGTCATGGTGGCGTGGCGGCTCAAATTGGCTATGAAGGTTACAAATATGCTACCTGTTGTAGTATCAACGACGAAATTTGCCACGGATTTCCTCGTAAAAAAGTATTAAAAGATGGCGACCTAATCAAAGTAGATATGTGTGTCGACTTAAAGGGCGCAATCTCTGATTCATGCTGGTCTTATGTCGTGGGTGAATCAACACCTGAAATTGACCGCTTGATGGAAGTAACCAAAAAAGCGCTATATCTTGGGATTGAACAAGCACAAGTAGGAAATAGAATTGGCGACATTGGTCATGCAATTCAAACGTATGTAGAAGGAGAAGGCTACGGGGTAGTTCGCGATTTTGTAGGCCACGGCATTGGCCCAACTATCCATGAAAGTCCAATGATTCCTCACTATGGTGAAGCAGGTAAAGGACTACGTTTAAAAGAGGGAATGGTTATTACCATTGAGCCAATGGTTAACACAGGAACTTGGCGCATGAAAATGGACCCAAATGGTTGGACTGCTTATACTGAAGATGGCGGTCTAAGTTGTCAATATGAACATTCATTAGCGATTACGAAAGAAGGTCCAAGAATCTTAACGTCACAAGGCGAAGAATTGACTTATTAATAAGGAGAGTGTGTGATGAAGTTTCTCGACAACATCAAAAAGAATCAATCTTTGATGCGTTTTATTGAGACAACGCAAAGTCACATGGTCACAGCCGAAATAGGCAACAGCTCAGTGGTTGTTGCCTATTATTTATTACTCTCGCTGTTTCCATTACTGATTGCGGTAGGTAATGTCTTACCTTATTTAAGAATCGACCCTAATTCTGTGTTGCCTTATATTGCAGAGGCCATTCCGAAAGATGTTTATATGAACTTAGAACCAGCGATTCGTTCACTATTGACTCAACGTTCAGGCGGGTTGCTTTCTGTTTCCGCTTTAGCAGCATTTTGGAGTGCCAGTCAAAGCATTAATGCACTACAAAATGCGATGAATAAAGCTTTTGGTGTCGAACAAAGGAAAAATTTTATTCTCGTAAGAGTGGTCTCATTTTTAGTTATTTTGTTATTTATGGTAGCGATTGTTGGTGTAGTAGTAATTTTAGGTTTGGGTCAGTACATTATTGAATTACTGCAACCAATTTTCCACTACTCAACATCTGTGATCGATACTTTCCAAGCGTTAAAATGGCCGTTAACGACCGTTGTTTTATTAGTGATTATGTGTTTGATTTATGCGGTCGTTCCTAATCGGAAATTATCGTTACGTTCTATTTTGCCAGGGGCTATTTTTTCGACAGTCGGTTGGATGCTATTATCACAAATTTTTGGTTTGTACGTAAAATATTTTAGTTCTAGAATCGCAAGTTATCAAATCATCGGGAGTTTTATCATCTTGATGTTATGGCTGAATTTTGCTGCCACGATTATTATTTTAGGAGCAATTGTCAACGCTGTCGTTGATGAATACTTATCTGGAGATAAAGAAAAAAAACAACCAAGTTTTGAACAACGCTTGTTTAGATGGTTTAAAAAGAAAAAATAAATGGATTTCTTTAAAAAAGTCTAAACCGTTGCCAGAACACATGTTTCAGCTTGTAAATGCTTCAGTTTACGGTATAATATACCCTGAACGAGAAGAAAGTGGGTTCGACTATGTCACTATTTATTTATGAAGTTTTGATACGTTTATTTATGACATTTATCTTATCTTTGCTATTAACACCACTTGTTAAGCTTCTAGCGTTTCGGATTGGCGCCTATGATGCACCAGGAGAGCGACGAATCAATACCAAAAATATGCCTACAGCAGGAGGACTTGCAATCTATATTGCTTTTGCTAGTTCATGTTTATTGATTTTTCGTTCGATTATCCCACAAGATTATATTTGGCCGATTATTTTGGCTGGTGGAATGGTTGTTTTGACAGGCCTCATTGATGATATTAAAGAGATTACTCCAATGAAAAAAACAATCGGTATTTTGTTAGCAGCATTAGTTATTTATTTTGTTGCTGGAATTCGGATAGATTTTGTGACGTTGCCAGTCGTTGGAATGATTGATTTGCGCTGGTTTAGTTTACCACTAACTTTATTGTGGATTTTAGCGATTACGAATGCAGTAAATTTAATTGATGGTTTGGATGGTTTAGCATCAGGCGTATCCATTATTGGATTAACCACGATTGGTATTACAGGGTATTTTTTCCTACATGCTAAAACGGTCTATATCCCAATTGTTATTTTTATTTTAGTTGCGAGCATTGCGGGATTTTTCCCATACAATTTTTATCCGGCTAAAATATTTCTAGGAGATACCGGGGCGTTATTCCTCGGGTTTATGATTGCAGTAATGTCGTTACAGGGCTTGAAAAATGCTACGTTTATTACGGTAATTACGCCAATGGTGATTTTAGGTGTGCCAATTACGGATACGGTTTATGCAATTATTCGACGGCTGTTGAACAAGAAGCCCATTTCCTCAGCAGATAAAATGCATTTGCATCACCGCTTGTTATCTTTAGGTTTTACCCATAAAGGGGCGGTCATGACTATTTATGCATTAGCGTTAGTTTTTTCCTTTGTCTCTTTATTGTTCAGCTATTCAAGTACAGTAGCATCAATTTTATTAATTGTCTTTTGTTTAATTGGCTTAGAACTATTCATTGAACTAATCGGTCTAGTTGGCGAAGGACATCAACCGTTGATGTATTTGTTACGGATTTTAGGGAATCGTGAATATCGTCAGGAGCAAATGAAAAAGCGACTTGGCAAGCATTCTAAGAGAAAGTAAAGAAATCTTTAGGTTGCTTTGCGAGAGCGTAAACCTATGATATAATTCCATTAAACTTAAAAAAGTATATGTGTGAAACATATGCTTTTTTTTTAAGACGATGTTTCAGTAGTAAGGAGAAATGAGCATGCAAGAAATGGTAACAATCTCGATTGTCACTTATAATAGTCGTTACATTTTTAATGTACTAGACCAATTAAAAGCTGAACTAGGTACTGATAGTATTTATGATATTCATATCTATGACAATCATTCTGAAACAGCGTATCTTGAAAAATTAACAACATATGAACCATTTATTACTATCCATCGCGCTGAAGAAAATCAAGGGTTTGGTCATGGTCATAATCAAGTGTTATTCAATGCTTCGACAAAATATGCAATTATTTTTAATCCCGATGTTTTGGTTACTAAAGACGTGCTTGATCGTCTATTAGACCGTATCAAAATAGATAAGAACATTGCAGTCGTTAGCCCTAAAGTGTTAAATGAAGATGGCACGACGCAATATTTAGTTCGTCAAAAATTAGATGTCTTCGATTATATGTTACGTTTTATTCCCTTTCAATTTGTAAAGAAAATTTTTGATAAACGTTTGAGTATTTATGAATGTCGCGATTTGTCGGATACAGAAACAACGGATATTAAAATGGGCTCAGGCTGTTTTATGTTGATTGATCGTGAAAAATTCGTTGAAATTGGTGGGTTCGATGAACGTTTCTTCATGTACTTTGAAGACAACGATTTATGTTTACGTTTTGGCAAAGCAGGCTATCGGATTCTCTATACGCCTTTTGAAACGGTTGTTCACATGTATGAAAAGGGCGCCCATAAAAGTCGAAAATTGTTTAAAATCTTTATGCAATCAATGGGGAAATTTTTTAACAAATGGGGCTGGAGGTTCTTTTAATGAGTCAAAGATTAGCGGTTGTCATCGTCTTATATCAAATGAAAATGGCTGATACGCCGAATTATTTGTTATTAAAAGAAGTGGTAAATCATCCCGAATTGCACTTATTTATTTATGACAACAGCCCACTTCCTCAAGAAGATGCATTATTTTTACAACAAAATGTTACTTATCGACATAATCCTGATAATCCAGGCCTAGCGACCGCTTATAATGAAGCGATTGCTTTTAGTCAAGCGAATCAATGTGAATTATTGTTGCTCCTTGACCAAGACACAGAAGTGCCAGCCTCTTATTTTGATACGTTGATCATCATGCCATTAGATCCGACTGTGGCAGTCTATGTTCCAATTGTAGAAGCAAATGGACAACAAATTTCGCCAGTATATAGTGATCAATACGTTGGGCTTAAAGGAGCAAAGCCAGCAGCAGGGATAGCCAACCAACCGTTGATGGCTATCAATTCTGGTACAGTTATTACGGCAGAAACGCTACGCTGGTTGGAAGGATTTTCGGAAGAATTTCCTTTGGACTATTTAGACCATTGGTTCTTTTATCAATTAAATCAAGCCAATAAAAAGATTGAAGTCTTACCAATCCACCTAAAACAAGAATTGTCTGTTTTAGATTATCGTACAATGAGTCCTCAACGTTATCGCTCTATTATTGAAGCAGAAACGTTATTTTATCGTCGATATGATCAAGAAAAGTTTTCCCATCATCGACGCCATTTATTTTTACGCAGTAGTAAGCAATTTTTAACTGTCAAAAATCGCCAAATTTGGCGGCAAACATTGGCAGAATTTCTCAAGTTAATGAAAGGATAATCTATGATCTCAGTTTGTATTGCGACATATAATGGAGAAAAATATCTCGCGGAACAATTAGATAGTATTCTTTTACAAGTCAGTGAAGAAGATGAACTAATTATTTCAGATGATGGTTCTACTGATCATACGTTGGAAATTTTGAGGACGTATGCAGCGAATTATCCCCAAATTCAATTGTTACAAGGTCCAGGGCAAGGAGTGATTGCTAATTTTGCATTTGCGCTTACGCATACGAAAGGCGAAGTAATATTTTTAGCAGATCAAGATGACGTTTGGTTGCCAAATAAAGTAACGACGGTGACAGAATATTTTGAAACGCACCCTGACATCCAAGTGGTTATTAGTGACTTGAAAATTGTTGATGCGGATTTACAAGTTACCAATCCCTCTTATTTTAAGTTTCGAAAAGTCAAACCAGGATTTTGGCGAAATGCGATAAAAAGTGGCTATATTGGGGCAGGTATGGCCTTTCGTCAAGAGATGAAAAACGTCATTTTACCCATTCCGCCAGAAGTTCCTATGCATGATATGTGGATTGGCTTATTAGCTGCACGGAAGAAGCAAACGGGTCTCATTAAAGAACCACTAGTGCTTTACCGAAGACATGGAGCGAATGTCAGCCCCATTATTACCAAAACAAGTTTCCAACAAAAATTAAATTGGCGTGTGAATTTATTAAAAGCTTTACATCAGCGTTTAAAGGAACAACGCTAAACTTTTACAGATTTGTAAAATTTACGTAAAAAACATGACAAACCCTATGCTTAATGCGATAATAGGGAAGGATATTTGGTTTTATAGAAACTAAAAATAGAAGTATTTAAGGAGATTGTTCATGAAAGGAATTATTTTAGCAGGCGGAAGCGGGACACGCTTATATCCGCTAACAAAAGCAACATCAAAACAATTAATGCCAATTTACGACAAACCAATGATTTATTACCCAATGTCAACGTTAATGTTGGCGGGAATTAATGAAATTTTGATTATCTCTACACCAGAAGATACACCACGTTTTGAAAGCTTATTCGGCGATGGCCATGATTTAGGCATTCATATCGAATACGCGGTACAAGAAAGCCCAGATGGTTTGGCGCAAGCATTTATTATTGGTGAAGAATTTATTGGTGATGATAGTGTCTGCTTAGTTTTAGGGGACAATATTTATTATGGTGGCGGCTTATCAAAAATGTTGCAACGAGCGGCTTCTAAAGAGTCAGGGGCAACAGTCTTTGGCTACCATGTAAATGATCCAGAACGTTTCGGCGTGGTAGAATTTGATGAAGAGATGCGGGCGCTTTCTATTGAAGAAAAACCAGCACAACCGAAGTCAAATTACGCAGTGACAGGTTTGTATTTTTACGACAATGAAGTGGTTGAAATTGCGAAAGGGATCAAACCGTCAGAACGTGGGGAATTAGAAATAACAGACGTTAATAAAGTCTACCTTGAAAAAAATAAACTTTCTGTTGAGGTAATGGGCCGTGGCTTTGCTTGGTTGGATACAGGCACACACGAATCCTTATTAGAAGCGTCAACATTTATTGAAACAATTGAAAAACGTCAAAATTTAAAAGTCGCTTGTTTGGAAGAAATTGCTTATCGAATGGGCTATATTACAAAAGAACAATTGGTAGAATTGGCACAACCATTGAAGAAAAATGGCTACGGCCAATACTTGCTACGTTTAGCAGCAGAATAGGAGCGAAGAAACGTGAAAGTTATTGATACAAAATTACAAGATGTCAAAATTATCGAAATGGATGTTTTCGGTGATCATCGTGGCTTTTTTACAGAAAGTTATTCCAAAGCTAAATTTGCAGAACATGGATTAGACTTTGATTTTGTCCAAGATAATCATTCATTATCAACAGAAGCAGGTGTCTTGCGTGGATTGCATTTTCAAAAAGGCGAAGCTGCGCAAACAAAACTAATTCGCGTTGTAACAGGTGCGGTATTAGATGTGATTGTTGATATTCGTAAAGGGAGTCCAACCTATGGTCAATGGGAAGGCTACATTTTATCAGAACATAATCACCGTCAGCTTTTAGTACCAAAAGGTTTTGCCCATGGTTTTGTCACTTTGACACCGAACGTGAACTTTATGTACAAGTGTGACAATTACTATAATGCGGCAGCAGACGGCGGTATTGCTTTTAACGATCCAGCGTTAGCTATTGATTGGCCAATTGCGCCAGAAAAAGCGATTACGTCAGAAAAGGATCAAAAACATCCAACCTTAAAAGAATTTGAAGCGGAAAATCCGTTTATCTATGGCGAAATTTAAGAAAAAAGTAGGAGAGTTTCAATTATGAAAAAAATCATCGTAACAGGTGGAGCTGGTTTTATCGGCTCAAATTTTGTTCATTATGTTGTAAAGAATCATCCAGAAGTTCATGTAACTGTATTAGATAAATTAACGTATGCAGGAAATGAAAAAAATCTTGAAGGTCTACCAAGTGATCGTGTGGAATTAGTCGTAGGAGATATCGCTGATGCTGAATTAGTTAATCGTTTAGTCGCTGAAACAGATGCGGTCGTTCACTATGCTGCTGAATCGCATAACGACAACTCATTAAACGACCCATTCCCATTTGTACAAACCAATCTGATTGGGACGTACACATTGATCGAAGCTTGCCGTAAAAACAATGTTCGTTACCACCATGTATCGACTGATGAAGTTTATGGCGATTTACCTTTAAGAGAAGATTTACCAGGACATGGAGAAGGCGAAGGGGAAAAATTCACTGCCGAAACGCCTTACAATCCTTCAAGTCCTTATTCTTCAACAAAAGCAGGATCTGACTTGTTAGTCAAAGCGTGGGTTCGTTCTTTCAACTTACAAGCAACAATTTCAAATTGTTCAAATAACTATGGTCCATATCAACATATTGAAAAATTTATTCCTCGTCAAATTACCAATGTCTTAAGCGGCATTACACCAAAACTTTATGGTGCTGGTAAAAACGTTCGTGACTGGATTCATACAAACGACCATTCTTCGGCTGTTTGGGCAATTTTAACAAAAGGGCAAATTGGCGAAACATATTTAATCGGAGCCGATGGTGAAGAAGACAATAAAACAGTGATGGAATTAATTTTAGAATTAATGGGACAACCTGTTGATGCCTATGAGCATGTCAACGATCGTGCAGGACATGACTTACGTTATGCGATTGATTCAACCAGATTACGCGAAGAATTAGGTTGGGAACCAGAATTCACGAATTTCCGTGAAGGCTTGGCAGAAACAATCAAGTGGTATACAGAAAATGAAGACTGGTGGCGTGCAGATAAAGAAGCTGTTGAAGCAAAATATGCACAAAATGGTCAGTAATTTTTTCTGACATGTGAGATAACAGTCGAAAGGCGATGGCAAAGTACAAAAGCTACTTTGCCCTGCCTTTTTTTCAAGAAGGAGCGAAAAAAATGATTTTAATTACTGGTGGAAATGGCCAATTGGGCACAGAATTACGTCACCTATTAGACGAACAAGGAATTGAGTATGTTTCAACGGATTCCACAGAATTAGATATTACTGATGCGGATAGTACGTTGGCAAAAGTGAAAGAAATTCAACCAAGCGTCATTTATCATTGTGCTGCTTATACAGCTGTTGATAAAGCAGAAGACGAAGGCAAGGAATTAGATGAAAAAGTGAATGTAGATGGCACACGTCATGTTGCAGAAGCTGCTAAAGCAGTGGGGGCGACACTTGTTTACGTAAGTACAGATTATATTTTTGATGGAACTAAAAAAGAAGGCGTCTATGCGATTGATGATCAACCGAATCCTTTAAATGAGTATGGTCGGACGAAGTTATTAGGTGAACAAGCGGTACAAGAAATCCTGGACGACTATTATATTATTCGAACATCATGGGTATTTGGTCAATACGGTCATAACTTTGTCTTTACCATGCAAAAATTAGCGGAAACAAGAGACCAACTAACGGTAGTGGACGATCAGTTTGGCCGCCCAACTTGGACAAGAACGTTAGCCGAATTTATGGCATTTGTTATTGCAGAAAAAGCGCCATTTGGTGTTTATCATTTGTCTAATGAAAACAGCTGTAGCTGGTATCAGTTTGCTAAAGAAATTTTAAAAGATACTGAAGTGGAAGTACTGCCAGTGGATTCAACTCAATTTCCACAAAAGGCGCAAAGACCACAATATTCTGTCATGGATTTAAGTAAAACAGAAGCGTTAGGCTTTAAAATTCCTACTTGGCAAGAAGCCTTAGCACAAATGTTAGAAAATGTTCAACAATAAATTGTTTTGTGTAAGTGAGGGGTTTTGTTAGAGAAAAAGTGGAAAGGTGTTTCTCTTTATGAAGGTACTTTTAATCATTCCTGCTTACAATGAGGAAGAAAACATTTTGCGGACGATTGCTTCCATTGAAACATTTAAACAGGAAGTTACGCATTTTCAACATGAATTGGATTATGTGGTAATTAATGATGGCTCGACAGATGGAACCAAACAAATTTTAGAAGCCAACCAAATTAATGCCATTCATTTAGTGTTGAATTTAGGTATTGGCGGGGCGGTACAGACCGGCTATAAATATGCCTTAGAAAATGAGTATGATGTGGCGGTTCAGTTTGATGGTGATGGTCAACATGATATCAATAGTTTACCTATTTTACTGGAACCATTAGCAGAGGGTAAATGTGATTTTTCGATTGGCTCTCGTTTCATTCCTGGAAACGAAGCGTCTTTTCAAAGTACGAAAATGCGCCGTTTTGGTATTCGTTTGTTATCTTTTTGCATTCGAATGGCTTCTGGTAAAACAATTTATGATGTGACTTCTGGTTATCGAGCGGGAAATCGGAAAGTGATTGCTTTTTTTGCAAAGCGTTATCCGACAAATTATCCTGAGCCAGAATCGATTGTTCACTTAATAAAAAAACACTTTGTGATTGTTGAAAGACCTGTCAATATGATGGAACGGCTTGGTGGTGTTTCTTCGATTCGTGCATTGGCTTCTGTGAAGTATATGCTGGAAGTCGGCTCAGCAATTCTGATTGCTGCCTTTATGAAGGAGGGAGATTAATGCTACCAACCGTGTTATGGCTAGCTTTATTTTTATTTGCAATTGGCTTTTTCTTATACATTATTCGAGGAATTAATAAAAATATTTTTCTCCTAAAAAATGCTTTGATTTGGTTATTAATCTCAATTGTCTTAATTATTTTTGCTATTTTCCCGCATGTGGCAGAATGGTTAGCAATGGCCTTTGGGTTTGAAACAACATCAAACTTCTTATTATCAGCTGCGGTGATTGTCCTTTTAATCATGGAAATTAAAAATTCTGTGTTGATTTCAAAACACGAAAATCGCATTAAAACATTATTGCAAGAATTATCTATCATGAAATCTGAAGAAAATAAAAAAGATCGCTAATGTGTAGTGACCCTTAAAAGTTGGACCTGAAAGTCTAATATTTAAGGGTCAGCTCAATGAATAGCGATCTTTTTTATTTAAGATTCATAATCACAATGCCGACAATAATAACCACAGCACCAATAAGGGCATTCGTTGTAATCGTCTCTTTTAGAATCAGATTTGAAGCAATTAAAATAGCGATGTTTGTACAGGCAACGCCTAAAGGAACAATGTAAGAAACATCGGAACGACTAATAATTAACATCCATAAAATAAAACTAATTAAATAACAAAATAAACCTAATAAAGAAATAAGTGAGATATTCATTGAAAAGATTGTTTGTTGGAGTTGGATGTTCAAACTGCTAGAACCTAGTTTAAATAAGACCAGACCAGCAGAAGACAGAAATACGTAAATAATAAAAAGAACCATAATTTCCCTTCTCTCAAAAATAGTTTCCGTGCAAAAAATGCAAGACCTCCATTATTGTAGCATAATCTCCTAAAAATTGGACAAGATTTTTTAATATAGCGAAATCAGTTAAATTTTTCTTTATAAAAAGGGGTCTACTATTGAAAAGCTAGGCGTTTATCGATAAAATAGAAATGTTGTTTAAAATGGCATTTTTGTATCCAAAAATTTTAGATAAAAATAGTTTATTACGGAAGGAATAAGTATATGTTTAAAGAAACATTTTCAATTTTCAAGAATATTTTTCAGAACAAAAAATTGTTATTACAATTTTCATTTAATGATTTTAAGGCCAAGTATGCTGGTTCAGCACTAGGAATTGTCTGGGCGTTTTTAACGCCATTAGTAACTGTTTTGACGTATTGGTTTGTCTTTTCTGTAGGCCTTCGTTCTAGAGCTGGCGACAATATGCCATTCATTGTCTATTTAGTAACAGGGATGGTACCTTGGTTCTTCTTTTCAGATTCGTTATTATCAGCCACGAATGTGTTTCGTGAATATAGTTATTTAGTTAAAAAAGTCGTGTTTAATGTACAAATTTTACCAACGTCTAAAATTTTATCGAACTTGTACACCCACTTGTTTTTCATTCTAATTGGTTTTGTAATTACTACAGCTAACGGTTATTATCCAAGTTTGTACAGTTTGCAATTAATTTACTACTTAGCTTGTTTATTAGTCTTTTTAACAGCAATTACGTGGATTACTGCTTCAACACAACCATTTTTACCTGATATTATGCAATTTATCAATATCATTATGCAAACAGTTATGTGGACATTGCCAATTTTATGGCAACCAACTGGAATGATTGCGACAATCTTAAAAATCAATCCATTATATTATATTGTTCAAGGATACCGCGAATCTTATTTAGGCGGTGCATGGTTCTGGGAACATTGGCAATATAGCTTATATTTCTGGGGAGTTACTATTGTTTTACTATTAATTGGCTCAACCGTGTTTAGACGCTTAAAACCACATTTTTCAGATGTACTATAAGGAGAGAACGACATGTCAGAATATGCAATCGATATCCAACATATTACCAAAACATACAACATGTATAAAAAGCCGTCCGATCGGTTTAAAGAAGCGCTTAGTCCAACCAAAAAATCTTACCACGATTTGTTTTATGCGTTAGACGATGTCACGATGCAAATTAAAAAAGGCGAGATGATTGGCTTTGTCGGCGAAAATGGTTCTGGAAAATCAACCATGTTAAAAATTATTACAGGAGTATTAACGCCAACCTCCGGGTCCATGGTGATTAATGGGAAAATTTCAGCGTTGCTTGAATTAGGTTCAGGTTTTAACCCTGAATATTCAGGATATGAAAATATTTTCTTAAATGGAATGGTCTTGGGTTTTTCCCGAGAAGAGATGGAAGAGCGTGTCCAAGATGTCATTGATTTTGCTGACATCGGCGATCATTTGTATCAACCAGTTAAGACATACTCTAGTGGTATGTTTGTCCGCTTGGCTTTTGCGGTAGCCATTAACGTGGATCCCGATATTTTAATTGTCGATGAAGCGTTGGCTGTCGGGGATTTAGAGTTTCAATTAAAATGTATGGAAAAATTTACAGAAATTAAAAATTCTGGTAAAACAATTTTATTTGTTTCTCACGATGTAAACTCCATCCGTCGTTTTTGTGATAGAACTTTTTGGTTGCAACACGGGAAAGTCGTTGAATATGGAGATACGATGGACGTAACTACCAACTACGAAAACTTTTTGAAAAAGAAATCAATTAAAACGGTTGACCGCGAAGCAACCATGAAAGATGAAACCCCAACGCCAGATATTATTGAAGTGGATCATGCGGAACTTTTAAACGCGGATTATGAACCCTTAGAAATGGTAACGCAAGATGAAAAAGTGATTGTAAAAATTGAATATACTGTCAAAAACGACCAAATTAAGAAGCCTGTTTGTGGGGTCGCTATTCGAACAGTGGACAATCATTATGTCTGTGGCTTAAATACGTTATTAGATGGCGTGCAAATTCCTTGGAAAAAAGGACGGAATGTTTTTTATTTAGAATATGAAAAAATGTCATTATTAACAGGTGAATATTATTTTGATATTGCTTTCTTTGAGGAACATGCAACAGTCCCATTAGTCTACAAAACAAAATACGTGACGATGTTTATTACCGGTCGCTATGCCGGAGAAGGAATTGTCATCTTAGATCATAAATGGAAGGATACGACAAAAGATGAAGTATGATTTTGAAATGGAAACAGACGAGAGTACCAGTGTTGGGAAAATCGTAGCACAAATCAAAGAAAATAGTGATGTCTTGGAATTTGGTCCAGGTAATGGGCGAATGACTAGCTATTTGATGGAAGAAAAAAAGTGCCAGGTCTCAATTGTTGAATTAGACAAAGAACTTTATGATCATGTCAGTCAATTTTCAACAGATGCCTTTTATGGCAATATTGATGAAAATGATTGGGTCGAATACTTTGCTGGTAAGACGTTTGATTATATCGTTTTTGCGGATGTGTTGGAACATTTAATGAATCCTCAAAGCGCCTTAGCAAAAGTCAAACCATTTTTAAAACCAGGCGGTCAAATTTTAATCACTTTCCCTAATTTGGCACATAATTCTGTCTTAATTGATTTATTTAATAATCGTTTAACGTGGAATGAAACTGGGCTATTGGATGCTACGCATAAATCATTCTATTTACAAGAAGGATTTGAAAAAGTTTTTGCAGAAGTTGGTTTATACATTGCCAAAGAAGATTTTACATTTAATCAAGTTGGCTACAACGAAATTCCTACGACATATGAAGCGTTACCTGCAGAAGTGCAAGCAGCTTTTAAAGCGCGTCCCTTTGGTGAAGTGTATCAGTACTTTTTTGCCTTGACTGCTGAACCAGTAGAACAGCCAGAGCGAGTGACACCAGTAAATTCATACAATGAAAAAAACGTTCATATTTTAATTAATTGCGGCGAAGAAAAAGAGACTGAGTTGGATCAACCGGTTGATTTACAAAAACCTGAAACAAAACAGTTCCAACTGAAGATACCAGAAGACGTCCAACTGATAAAATTATTCCCAAGTTTAACGGGGGCAATTATTAAATTATCCATGACGATAGACGGCGAGACAGTCCCAGTCGCAGCCACGAATGCTTTTCTGGTACAAGAGAATATCTATTATTTCTTAGATACGCAAGTACCTGTAATCGAAGTAACCGATGCACAAATGGCAGGCAAAGACCTGACAGTAGACATTGATTATTTCTTTGAAGGCAACTATTCAGAACGTGAAAATACCTTTATTCATGCACTGTTAGATGAAAGAAATCAATTTTTAGAAGAAATGAATAAACAGACGGAGACTGCCCCTATGCCTACTGGAAAATATAAACGAATCACGTTAACTAAATTTGAAAAAATGATTAATTTAACCATCGACGATATTGCTCGCGATGTAGAAAATAACGTTTCTGTTATCAGAGGGTGGGCGTATGACAAACAAACAAATTATCCGCTAAGATTCAGCATTGCAGAAGCTAGTGAATCAGTCACTTATACGGTGGAAACAGAATATCGTCGTGATGTTATTGATATGTTTGAATTAGAAGGCGATCAAGATTATGGTTTTGTCATTACGATTAAAGATCCAGAAGATTTACCAGCCTACACGTTAAACATTGACACCAAATCAGGTCAGAAGGTTCAATACGTGGTGGAGCGTCCAAACATGGTTCAACCAGGTACGAAATTTGATCGAGCATGGCGTTCGATTCAAACACGTGGTTTGATGGGCTCAGTGAAGTGGTACTTTAAACGACAAGAAAAAGCAGAAGCCCCTGTTGACGTGGAGGCAGTTTTAGCGGAAATTAAAACGTTCCAATTCCAGCCTAAAATTTCTGTCGCTGTGCCTGTTTATAATGTCGAAGAAAAATGGCTTGCAGCATGTGTCTCTTCTTTACAAAATCAGTACTATGAAAATTGGGAGTTATGTTTAGCAGATGATGCATCGCCAAGCGAACATATTAAGCCCATGCTAGAAAAATATAAAGAACTAGATCAACGAATCAAAGTTATTTATCGCGAAGAAAACGGACATATTTCAGAAGCAACTAACTCAGCTTTGTCGATTGCTACTGGCGATTTTATTGGTTTCATGGATAACGATGATGAATTAGCGCCACAAGCATTATATGAAGTGGTTAAAGCTTTAAATACAGATCCAACGATTGATTTTCTTTATACTGATGAAGATAAAATTACAGAAAATGGTCGTCGCTTCAACGCGTTTTACAAATCGGACTGGAATCCAGAACTGATTTTAAATCATAATTACATTACACACTTTGTTGTTGTGAAACGTGATTTATTAGAAAAAGTAGGCGGATTGAACTCAGCATATAACGGTGCTCAAGACTATGATTTCGTATTACGAGCAACGGAACAAGCAACGAAAATCAAGCATATTCCTGGTATGATGTATCATTGGCGTGCCATTGAATCATCGACTGCTCTAAACCCTGAAAGCAAAGGTTACGCCTATGTAGCTGGTCAAAAAGCGGTCCAAGCGGCAACGGAACGCCGTGGCTTAAAAGCACAAGTAGAGATTGCCGAATTTTATGGTTCCTATAAAATTAACTATCTTTATGATCATGTGCCGATGGTATCATTGATTATTACGAATGATACAGAGAATATGAGTAGTTACTTACGTCAATTATTAGAAAAAACTGCCTATACAAATTATGAAATTCTATTGCCTGCACGCTTCGAGAATCAAATAAATATCCAAAATGACCGTCTTCGTTATGTTTCAACAGAAACTCGTCATGGCATGATTCAAGCTGCTAAGGGAGAATATGTGGCTTTATTAAATGCTGGATTGGTACCAACGAAAAATGATTGGTTAAAAGAGTTAATGAACATTGGTCAACAAGAGACCTCTGGTTTAGTGACTGGCCGCGTAGTTGACGCACGCTATCGCGTGGAAACAGTGGGAGTATCAGTTGATACAGACAAAGGTCGATTACTTTATCCTGAAAAAGGCACCCCTGGTAAAAGCTTAGGTTACTATTACAGAATTGCTTTACCAAGAAATATTCAAGCAGCAACTGAAGACTGCTTACTATTCAACAAACAACTTTACCTAAATTTAGAAGGAATTAACGAAAGCTTAGGAAAAGAATGGATGGGTGTCGATTTATCGTTACAATTTGCTAGCGCTGGTAAACGAAATGTATATGTGTCCTATGCAATTTTGAAAGCAGACGAAAAAATGCAAAACCATGATAAAAAAGGATCTTATAAAGAACTTGCGGAAAAATGGACCGCGGAAGCTTTAGTTGATCCCTACCGAAATCCGAAACATCTATAAGGAGAATGCACATGAATGAAGACATTAAGGTGATCTTTGATAGTATCTATCGCGACAAAACAACAAATAATTTAACCATTACAGGTTGGGCGTTGGATACAATCACTAAAGAAAGCCCAACTTTCACAATTAATAATGAAAACCAAGTGTCCGCTTATAACATTCAGCGCGTTTTACGTGAAGATGTTAATCAAATTTATCAAACAGAGCCTGCGATTGAAGCTGGCTTTGTTGTTACACTTGAAGGAATTAAACAAAAAAAAGTACTCCCTTTTCATTTTCAATCATCAGCACATGTTGTAACGGTGGATTTTCCCTTGAATAAAAAATATCCAGTGATTCCAGGGACAGAAGATAAAGTGACTCGTCTCTGGATAAAAGCCAAAAAAGGATTTAAGTATATGGCTAAAAATGGTATTTCTCATACCATTCAACGAGCGAAAATTGAGAAACTAAGAAATCAAGCTTCGTATCCTAACTGGTTAGCTAGAAATGAAGTACTAGACATAGAAGCGATGACGCAAGAAATCGCAACATTTCATTATCAACCTAAAATTTCCATTGCGATGCCAGTGTATAATGTTGAAGAAAAATGGCTTCGGTTGTGCATTGATTCTATTTTGAATCAAGTCTATACTAATTGGGAATTATGTATGGCCGATGACGCCTCAACAGATCCCAATGTCAAAAAGATTTTAACAGAGTACCAACAATTGGATGAGCGAATTCGGGTCGTCTTTCGTGAACAAAATGGTCATATTTCCGAAGCGACCAACTCTGCTTTAGCGATTGCTACCGGAGAATTTGTCGCCTTACTAGACAATGATGATGAATTAGCAATCAATGCTTTTTATGAAGTGGTTAAAGTGCTGAATGAAAACCCAGAACTGGACTTAATTTATAGTGATGAAGATAAGATTGACATGGATGGAAATCGTTCTGATCCAGCCTTTAAACCAGATTGGTCACCTGATTTACTTTTAGGAACGAATTACATTTCGCATTTAGGCGTGTATCGTCGGAGTATTCTAGAAGAAATTGGTGGCTTTCGAAAAGGTTACGAAGGTTCTCAAGACTACGATTTAGTTTTAAGATTTACTGAAAAAACGACAAAAGAACGCATCAAACATATTCCAAAAGTTCTTTACTATTGGCGGATGCTGCCAACCTCAACAGCAGTGGATCAGGGCTCAAAAGGTTATGCTTTTGAAGCGGGGCTAAGGGCCGTGCAAGATGCGCTCGTTCGTCGAGGAATGAATGGCCATGCAACGCACGGGGCGGCGAATGGCTTATACGATGTTTATTATGACATTGAATCTGAAAAGTTAGTCTCAATTATTATTCCAACTAAAAATGGCTATAAAGACGTACAACGTTGTGTTTCATCGATTATTGAAAAAACAACCTACCAAAATTACGAGATTATTATGGCTGATAATGGAAGTACAGATCCAAAAATGCACGAATTATATGCAGAATTTGAACAACAATTACCTGGTCGCTTTTTCGTTGAATCAATCGATATTCCATTCAATTTCTCAACTATTAACAATCGTGCAGCGAAAAAAGCGCACGGAGAGTATTTATTATTTTTAAATAATGATACCGAAGTGATTACAGAGAATTGGTTAACCTTGATGGTTTCATTTGCTCAGCAAGAACGGATTGGCTGTGTAGGTGCGAAATTATTGTATCCAAATAATACGGTCCAACACGCAGGCGTTATTTTAGGATTAGGTGGTGTCGCTGGACATGGTCATTATGGTTATCCCCATGGTGACTTAGGCTATTTTGGTCGGTTAGCTATTAATGTTAATTATTCAGCAGTAACTGCCGCATGCTTACTTATGAAAAAAGCAGATTTTGATGCAGTTGGTGGTTTTGAAGAAGCGTTTACCGTAGCTTTCAATGATGTTGATTTATGCCTGAAAGTCCAAGCTTTAGGACGTGACAACGTCTGGCTTCATGAAGCAGAGCTTTATCATTTTGAATCTCAAACTCGTGGATATGATGATAAAGGCAAAAAGAAAAAACGTTTTGAACAAGAAAAAGTGATGATGGAAGAAAAATGGGGACCTTCAATTGAAAATGATCCATTTTATAATCCTAATCTGACAAGGGATATTCCCAACTTTTCATTACGAATTGACTAGATGCAATTGCGGATGACGAAATGGAGCGAAAAGATGGAACAACAACTAACTACAAGAAAAGAAAAACAACCATTACGCAACCAAGCTGAGCAGAGCGCTCGCTTGGTTGATCATTTGTTACGCTGGCGCTATCTGCTAGCGGCAGTCATTTTTATTTTACTGGTCGCCTTTAAAGTCCATGGTAGTTCATTAAACATGTGGGATGCGTATGTTTCTGAATATGCGGATGGCCAAAAAAGTTCATTAATTGCTGGTGAACCAAGAGGTGTTCGCTCGGATGAATGGCTCGTTCAAACCCCATTTAGCCTCTCACAAACACAAACAGGTTTGAAAACACATAATGATGTGATTACGTTAAATGGGCAAGACATGGTGGTAGGCTATAATTCACCAGCGTGGAATCTGGCCACGTTAGCGAAACCTTTTACGTGGGGCTATGTACTATTAGGCAAAGAATATGGCTTATCATGGTATTGGAATCTTAAATTAATTGGCTTAATTTTATTTTCTTTTGAAATTGGCTTGATCGTCACACGGCGGAATAAATATTTAGCTTTGTTAGCAAGTGTTTGGATTCCGTTTTCTTCGGCCCTTCAATGGTGGTTTGTCTCGCCAGTTGGAGATTTAGTATTTTTTGGCTTAGGTTTTTTAGTGGGAATTTATAATTATTTCTATTATCATAGTAGTGTTCGACGTCGTGTCATTTGTGCGATAACGGCTGTTATTATGGCCTCAGGATTTGTTTTAGTTATTTATCCTGCGTTACAAGTACCACTTGGTTATTTGATTTTATTATTTTTAATTTTATTCTTTTTAGAATTTCGTAAAAAAATTAAGTTGGATAAGTGGGATGGGGTCCTGATAGGTGGGGCACTCTTGATGACGGCGATTATTGTTGGCGGATCGCTATATGGCTCATTGGATTCCTTAAAAGCAGTAATGGATACCGCTTATCCAGGAAAACGGGTAAGTTTAGGTGGCGATATGCCTAAACGCGATATTTTGTTATTTTTAACAAATTGGAAAATGCCGTTTCAAGATGTTCCATATTCCAATAATTCGGAAATCAGTAGTTTTTATCAATTATTTTTTGTTATTTTGCCGCTCTCACCATTTATTTTTTATAAAAAAATCAAAGAAAACATTTACGGTTTTGTCTTATTCGTGTATTGTTTATTTAACTTAGTTTGGATGAGCGTGCAATTTCCAACAATTTTTGCTAAGTTGACATTGTGGTCTTATGTGCCAGAACAACGGGCGATGTTATCCTTTGGGTTTGCCGCTGTGTTATTGAGTTTATGGTTCATCGATTATTTATGGAATCGCCAAGCAAAAATTCCAATGATGGCCTGGTTAGGGGCGCTAGGATTAAATGTTGTTCTGTATTTCTTTGTTTTATATACGGGCAATTTACGGTTATATGTTACACGAATGGACATCATTGGTGTCTTGGTTGTCGCTACCGTTTTAATTGTTGCTTTATTTAAACGTTGGCGCACGTTATTTGTCCTTGTCTTATTAGGAATCATTATGGTTTCTGGAGCCTTTGTAAATCCAATTTCTCGTGGCGTTTCTGCTGTCTATGGAAAAAAATTAGCGGTAGAAGTGGAAGAAATTAACAAAAAAGACCCCAACCAATTGTGGGTGGGCGAACGCTTGATGTATGGCTATTTGCCAATGTTAGGTGTGCATACATTTAACGGTGTCGCTTTTACACCTGACTTAGAGGCTTGGAAACCATTAGATCCAAAAGGAAAAGACACATTTATTTATAATCGCTATGCGCACATCAATGTTGAAGTAGGAAATCAGACTCCTGTTTTAGAGTTGATGCAAAAAGATGCGATTATTGCTCGTTTATCTCCAGAAAAATTAAAAGAATATGGGATTAAATATGCGGTCGTTTATAAACCATTAGAACCGTTAGACACACCAACGATTCATTTTGAAAAATTATATGGACCTGATCAGAACGGGGCATATATTTATCGAATAAACGACTAGTGATTCATTCATGGAATGAGGTTTGAATATGGGAAAAGTATTGAATAGAATCGGTCGACTTATTTTATTAGTTACAATGATCGGCTCGTATACGATGTGGGTCGTAGGAATTGATGCGCCAGTCACAAAATATATGTATGCCAATAGTTCAATTTTATTATTAATAGCAGTAATACTTGTATTGCTATTAAATTGTACGAAATTAAAATTTATTGACTGGCTGACCGTAGCGTTGGCGCTAGCCACCTGGCTCTTGTTTCACTTTACGGAATCAATCCGTCATAGCACAATGCAAACAGATACAATGATTCCTTTAATTATTTTGTTGGTCCTTTGTTTTAAAGTTTGTGTCTTTGATCGTTTGGATCAAACGCTTTTATTAATTGTCTCTTTAGTTGCTTTGAGCGCGACTTTGTATCGGATGTCCGTGGAGTTGCCTCAGTTGATTCCAGCAGACGAAATTTTTAAAGAATCAAATAAACTCGAAAGTATTTGGATTAATACCAATACGATTGGTGCAACGTTGATGTTTTCAACAATGATGGCCAGTAGTTTGATCAAAGCATATAGAAATAAGGTTTTTAACCTGCTGCTTTTACCTGTATACATTGGTGGTGTTTTAGGTACATGGGTCAGTCAATCCAAAACCTCTTTTGCCATTTTAGTTGGTTTTATTCTGGTGGATAATCTTTTACCAAAACGTTTCTTGCAACGTTCGAAAGTTTGGCTGTTTGGTTTTGTCGGAGTAGCTGCATTGGGACCATTGTTATTTTACTTATGTGCGGAATCGGATACTGTGGATTTATTTACAGGAAGAGAACGAATTTGGCATGAGTTTTTTGCTAAATGGTTATCTGATCCTCAACATATTAAAGTCGGTATGGAGCCTTTTGTGGCCTCATGGAAACCGCTGGGGACACATAATGCTTTTCTATTTACGTTAAGTAATTTTGGTGTCATTGGCTATCTGATTTTATTTGGTTTTTTAGTCAGTATGATTTTATTGATTGGTTTCCGCAAAAAAACATTGGATCGTTTGCAAGTTAGTTTACTTTTAGGCTTCCTTTTAATCTGGATTCATTCATTTATGGAAGATATTTTATTAGCGCCTCATTGGATGCCGATAGTTTATAGTTTCCTTGGGCTAGCCTTCTACTTCCGGCCAGAGAAAAAACGAGGAAGACATGAAAGACCAACGACACCTAAAAGAAGAAAACGAGTGAAACAAACAAGTCCTGTTAGCAATGAAGAGCGCCCGATAGCACCTGTTGACGAAGAGGGCTGGGACCAACCTGAAGAATTAAGTCGTGTCCAAAGACATCGCAGATAATTTTCATCCTATAGAACTTTCTTGTCCGCTGACATTATGGTAATATAGGGGTTGCATGTTATTACAAATAATGTAATTACTGGAAGTGAAGAGAGGAAGTTTTTAATGACATCAAAAAGTGAATGGAGTAATGCAAGACGAATTGTAATTATTTTAGCAGACGTTTTGCTCTATAATTTATCAATCATCTTAGGGTTTATGGTGAAATTTGGCCGAGAAATTCCTTCATTTAACTTTGTGGCTTATGAAAAATCTGCAATTTACATTTCAATCTTTTTTATCTTTTTGAATTTGTTGTTAGGTGCGTATATTTTTTATAATCGCAAAATTAGTGACATCATTTTTGTCACGGTGATTGGTCAAATTTTAATGACTTTAACGATTATGATTGTGACATTTGCCGGACGTTGGTTTACGTTCCCACGTTCTGTTTTAGGATATTCCTTTATAATCGGAATTATTGTTCTAAGTCTTTGGCGAATTCTTGTTTATTATCTTTACTTAAAGGTCAGCAATGAGCGAAAAGTTGTTTTACTAGGTAAAGAAAATCAAGTTATGCGGTCAATTCAAAACTTTATGTCTGATAAAAATAACAAGCATAAAGTAACGAGTGTTGTTGTCAGCAATTACTATGAAAACTTAAAAAAAATTATCGATGAAATCGATATTGTTTATATTTCAAGTAATGTTGATGAGAACGAAAAAGTAAAATTGTATCAATTAATTGTCAAACACAAGAAAAAAATCTTTTTAGATACAAGTTTTGAAAATCTAATTATGTTAAAACCAAACATGATGAACTTTGAAGATGAAAGTATTATCGAAGTCTCAAATTTTGAAATTCAACCAGAAGAGAATTTTATTAAACGTTTATTCGATATTTTAGTCTCTGTTTGCCTATTTGTGATTACCTCCCCCTTAATGCTTATTGCAGCAATTTTAGTCAAAGCAACCTCACCGGGACCAGTGATTTACAAACAAACTCGGATTACATTAGATCAACGTGAGTTCTCGATTTTAAAATTTAGAACGATGTCGGCAACAGCGGAAGCAAAATCAGGTCCAGTCTTATCTACAAGTAACGACAGTCGCGTCACTACAGTTGGTAAATACTTGCGTGCTTTACGTATTGATGAGTTGCCACAACTAATCAATGTTATTCGCGGGGATATGTCCATTGTCGGACCACGTCCTGAACGACCATTCTTTGTTGATCAATTTAATCAGGAAAACCCGAATTACTATTTACGTCACAATGTACGTGCGGGGATTACTGGCTATGCCCAAGTTTATGGGAAGTATGCTTCTGACTACAATAGTAAATTGAACTTTGATTTACTGTACATCAAGAATTATTCATTACTGTTGGATATGAAAATTCTGCTTCAAACCATCAAAATTCTCTTTGATAAAGTATCATCAAGAGGATTGGATGAGTCTGAAGAACGTGAAGAATTGACGATGGATTATTGTAAAGAGAATGCTATTAGAATTTACCGTTAAAAGTTTGAGACATAAGTTATTTAAGCTTATGTCTCAAACTTTTTTTGGAAACAAGGAACGTTGAAATAATAAAAGAGCTATGCGATAATATAAACTGTTACATTCTTACATAAAATGCAACGAGGAGTGAACAAATGGAAACAGCACTTGTTTCAATTATTATGCCCATGTACAATGCTGGCAAATTTTTATCAAAATCTATTGAAAGCGTTCTGGAACAAACCTACCAGAAGTGGGAATTATTACTCATTGATGATGGAAGTAAAGATGATTCTATTGATATTGCACTTGCCTTTATGGAAAAAGATTCAAGAATCTTTTTACTGAAAAATGAACAGAACATGGGCATTGCAAAGACCAGAAATAAAGGAATTGAAGCTTCAAAGGGACAATATATTGCCTTTTTAGATAGTGATGATTTATGGCTTCCTAATAAATTAGAAGTTCAAATCAAGTGGATGGAAGAAAAAAAACTTTTATTTACATGTAGTTCTTATTTTGTATGTAATGAAAATGGCAACATTACTCATGAGCGTAATTTTAGTGGGGGACCACAAACCTATCAAGATCTTTTAAAAACAAATACTATCGGCTGCTTAACGGTCGTAGTCGAATCTAAGCTGCTTAAACGCCATTTAATGCCGGATTTAAAACATGAAGACTATGCTACTTGGTTAAACATTTTGAAAGAAATAAATACGGTTTATTTTATTAACGAAAAATTAGCCATTTATCGTAAGCTAACCACCTCTACATCTTCTAACAAATGGAATACAATCAGTTGGGTTTGGAAAATTTTGCGTCAAAATGAACAGTTTTCAGTTATTAAGAGTTCATTCTACTTAATGCGTTTTTTATTCTATACAACATTTAAATATGCAAAGAATGAATAATGAATAGGGAGGAAAAATGCCAATACCAGTGGGCTACAAGCGCTACTTAACACAGGTTTTTGGGAATTATATGCAATTGCCACCAGAGGAAGATCGTCAACCTCATCATGAAGCGCTAATTGTTGATACTAAAAAATCGTATATAGAATATCTTAAAAAATAAATAAAAGATGAAAACAATCGATTAAAGATCTGTTTTCATCTTTTTACCATTTAAAAGTAAAAAATTGATATAGGAATGTTAAAAAAGCGTAATTGAATTTGAAATAAAGGTATGAGATAATAATTGGTGTTAGTTTTAAAATGTGAAAACAATTAGTTGAAGGTTATAGGATGCACATTTTTTGAGAGTGAATGGCAAGTGTTTAAGGAAAGATACATATTATTAAATATATAAGGAGAGTTTCATGAAAAAAATCATTTCAGGTATGTTAATTTGTACCGTATTATTAAATAGTTTTAGTTTGATTGCATCAGGAGAAGAGCTTGTAAAAACAGAAACAACGGGGGAGACTGGCTTGGTCACTCAAGCTACGTCAGAAACACCGACTAATTCAACGGAGGATACATCTTCTGTTACAGAAGAAAATACCTCTGAAAGAGATAGTTCTACTTCAAGCATAAAAGAAGAGTCTCTTGATTCTTCAACAAATAGTACAACCGAAGAACATTCTTCTGTTTCAGAAACAAACACAACAGATAGTAAAACAGAAGCCTCACAAAGTTCTGAAGTAGAAAAAAAGACCATTGACCAAGATGAAGCGGATTATCAAGAAGCAGCACGTGAAGGAACGAACCATAAAAAAGGAACATATGCTATGAAAAACGGCATTTCTTCTAGGGTAGCGCGAGCAACAGTTGCGAACGTCTATGCGAATGATCCTAATTTGCCTGGCAAGAATTTTATTGACGTTTCTAGTTGGAATGGAGACATTTCAGTAGCTGAGTATCAAAAAATTAAAAGCTATGGTGTAACAGGTGTCTCGGTTAAATTAACAGAAGGAACTTGGTATGTTAATCCATATGCTGCTGGCCAAATTAGAAATGCCAAAGCTGCTGGCTTAAAAGTTTCAGCATATCACTATAGTATGTATGTCTCTGCTGCGACAGCACAAGATGAAGCAAGATATTTCGCTCAGGCGGCGGCTAACTCTGGCTTAGATAAAAATACCATAATGTTTAATGATGCGGAAGATCCAACGCTTACAAACAATGGGCGAAACGCCCATGCTAATTCTGTTGCGTTTAACCAGCAATTAAAGGCACTAGGGTATAAAAATGATGCGTTGTATGTTGGCAAATGGTGGTTAACAAATGGCTATATCGACACCTCCGCCTTCGGAAGAGACAGAGTATGGGTAGCGCAATATCCATATACTCCAGATAGTTCCATGCAGTGGAATAATGACCATGGTGCTTGGCAATGGTCTTCGCAAATGTATTTCCCTGGTTTAGCTAATTATGAAGGGCGTCCGTTTGATATTTCCATGACCTATAGTAATTTTTTAGATATGGGTAATAATAGTAGCGGACCTGACTTAAGTAAGTATTACACAACTAATCCAGGTCGAGTAGTAGTAATGAAAGATGAAACGTTTTATAACAACGCCGATTTTACAAGCAAAGGTGCCGCAGTGAAAAAGAATACACTAGTAGAAGTACAAGGAATTGAATATTCATCAACTGGGTACCCTCGGTTAGTGACACCTCAAGGATATTTGACAGCGAGAAAAGATATCGTTTTAGCAGCAATTAGTAATATTGATAAGTATTACACAGCTAATCCAGGTCGAGTAGTAGTAATGAAAGATGAAACATTTTATAACAATGTCGATTTTACAAGCAAAGGTGCCGCAGTGAAAAAGAATACACTAGTAGAAGTACAAGGAATTGAATATTCATCAACTGGGTACCCTCGGTTAGTGACACCTCAAGGATATTTGACAGCGAGAAAAGATATCGTTTTAGCAGCAATTAGTAATATTGATAAGTATTACACAGCTAATCCAGGTCGAGTAGTAGTAATGAAAGATGAAACATTTTATAACAATGTCGATTTTACAAGCAAAGGTGCCGCAGTGAAAAAGAATACACTAGTAGAAGTGCAAGGAATTGAATATTCATCAACTGGGTACCCCCGTTTGGTAACACCTCAAGGATATTTAACGGCAAGAAAAGATATCGTTTCAGCAGCAATTAGTAATATTGATAGCTACTATACAAGTAATCCGAATAGCGTTAAACTTTTAGTAAACGATTATTATTATAAAGATTTAGAATTTAAAGTTAGTGATGGTGCGATAAAAAGAGGGTCAGTTGTTAATGTACAGGCAATTGAATATAGTTCCACAGGATTTCCTAGGTTGAAAACGGAGAAAGGCTATATAACTGCAAATAAAACTTATGTAGATAAAGTTAACTGAAGAACATCTATATTTTTATGAGTAATATAGATTTATAAGGAAGTAATGTATACCATACCGTGAGCTTTTGGTCTGCGTTACTTTTTTAATTAATGCTTATTAAACACATCTGTATAAACTAAGATTTAGCATAAGTTGAAGATATTGTGTTGGGTAAAAAAATAATAATTCTATTAAACTGATTGAAACTATTTAATACTTATGAGAAAATTGGGAGAGTGCCTAGTATTAGGTGTTTATGTATTGGATTTTAAGATAGGAGATTTTTATGGATAATCGAATAAAATTAAATAAACTGACAATGTGCCAAATAATATGTATTATTGTTTCAGTACCAATATTTATTTACGGAAAGATAAATATTCAGTTTAATACGCAATTAGTTGCGATAATGTTAGTTTGGCTGAGCAATTTACTTTTCAGTATTAATAAATTTAGGGAGCGTACAGTTTTTTTCTTTTTTAATATTACAATTTTTGTTTTTTTATTGAGTAATCCATTTATTACTATGTTTAGAACATGGGGTTGGTGGGTTTGGGGAAATGAATCAGCAGAATTTACTATGAATGTTATGTATATGACATTAATTTCTCTAGTAATAGGTGCGAATATCGCTAATTATTTAATTAATAAATTTTATGTGAGCAAATTAGTGATTCCTAAAAATTTAAGGTACCGAAAAGTCTTAGTATATGTGAGTGGTTTAGCTTATTTACTTTCATTTTCTATGAATATATTAACTGAACTTGAAAAATTAAAATTTGTAAAAGGAACTAATTATGAAAGTTTTTATTCATCATTTAATTCTGAATTACCTTTTTTTGTACGGTTAATTAGTTCTATGAATCCTTATTTATTATGTATATTTTTAGCATGTATGCCTAAAAAAATATATGGTTACATTGCTCTTTCTCTATCTATTATTGGTTCAATTCCGTTACTATTAATGGGCCAAAGAGGTCCGTTTATGTTAAAAGTTCTGTTTGCCCTTATATATTTCATCATTCGTGATTACTTGGAGGATGAAAAAAAATGGATTGGTAGAATAGAAAAAGTCCTAATAATAGTCTCAGCCCCATCTGTGATTATTTTAATGGGAGCATATAATTATATTAGAGCGCAGACCAATTTAGAAACTAAAGGTTTCGTATCGTTAATAGTAGATTTCTTTTATAAGCAAGGAACAACTTTTGATACTCTAGGTTTTGGATATAACATGTTACCTAAACTTCCATTTGTAGAAATAAAAAACTACACATTTGGTGGATTTATTGATTTTTTTAAATATAGTATTATTGGTAAAATATTTTTTAATGGAACTACAATCCCTACTAACAATAGTCCTGAACAAGGTATGATGACAAATAGTATGGCTCACAATTTGGCTTATGTTTATAGAAAAAATGAGTATTTAAATGGGAATGGAAATGGATCTTCATATTTATTAGAATTATTTGCAGATTATAATTATCTTGGAGTTATTATTGGAAGTATTTTATTGGGAATTATATTAGTTTATTTAGTCTTCTTAATGAAGAGAAATAATGCGTTTCTTTCTTCTTTGATTTTAATTTCAATCTCTAATATATTTTTTGTGCCAAGATCTGAAGCTACTGGCTGGATACAATTTATAATTAAGCCAAGATTTATTTTATCTATGGGTATTTGCTTTATAGGGGCATATTTAATATCAAAAATTTTAAGAAAATGTTATTCAGGAGGTAAGCTATGAAAAAGTTATTGCTAACTCTTGGTTTTTGCTCATTATTAGGGATGTTGACTGCGTGTAAAAATGATCCATATCCGATTATTGAATTGGATAGCTCTATTTTTCAAGCTACGAAAGATGGTAATGTTGAAATAAAAGGCAAGTTAATTCCTACTGATGGAGGATTTTTAAATAGTAATATAAATAGAGAAAATAAGAAATTGTTAGTAAATAAAAAAAATGGCGAATTCTCATTTATATATCATATGAATGAGGTAAATGACGATAAAGTTTATTTAGGTATCGAAAATAATGATAGTAGAATTGCTGTATCAACAGCGCAAATTGATACAGCAATTCTACAAGAAGAAATTGAAAAATTTGAAACTATTACATCTGATGATATTGTTAGATCTTTTGATAACTCAAACATTCCTTATGAAAGTGTTGAGGCTATAAAGAAAGGATCGCTAGAAGGATTAAAAGAAGGAATTGTATTTGATTTTGACAAAAGAATTGATGGATCCTCAATTAAAGCTGGATTTTTAATTTTTGATGAAGAAAAATATAAAGATAACGGAATACAATTTCCTCTGAATGTTTGGTGGAAAGACAATGTTGTTCAAAGTAATTATAAAAATCCTCTTGTTAACGAAAGTTATAATGTCTTTGCAGAACCGACGGTATATGAATTAATTGATAAAATGCTTTTTAAACAATCTGATTTTAAAAATCCAAATGACTTCGTCTGGGTTTTAAAACCAAAAAAATTAAACGTAGTATTAGTTTTGGATTCAGACATGTCTATCGATTTAAAAAGAAACATTACTTTTGCATCTCAAAATTTATTTTCTCAAAAGGTATTTGATTTTAGTCATAAAGATATAGATAAATCATAACAAAATTTATAAATTATTGGTGATTTTTTTGGAGTACATTTAGTGTATACAAAATAAAGGTTCAATCTTTCGTAAACAATACAATGTTGTATCAGAGTCACTGTAGAATATTTACATGAATTGAAATGATTAATGTAATCTGAACTTTGTTTTGCACTTTGTAACAGTTAGTAGTGTAACCTAATAAGAATTTGTTAAGTTAGAAATATCTTGTATAAGAAAATATATCCAATTTTCGTTGATTTCTTTTAGGAACAGAATACAAGCATACTTGTTAAAGCATAAAGTAGAGGCTTTAACAAGTATGTATAGTCACAAAATCTCATTCGGCTAATCAATCTTTAAATAAAAGTTTCTCTAGCGATTTAGAATTTCTAATTTTCTTGAGTTTTTAGTTGTTTTCTTTGACTTTTTCCAATTAAACTTGAAAGTTTTGGCAGGTTGTTTATTCAATTGATTAGATGATTTCAAAAAGTTCAGTCGATATGCGGTATAATTTATCAAAGGTGAAGGACAACTTTATTTTAGGGAACACACTCTCACTAGATAATCAATCATAGAAGTGTGTATGCTAATGTCGATAATATGATTACTTATTGCACAGACGGATAAAAATCACTAAAATAACATCTAATTAAGAATGTTGTTGGCTCTCGATGATATTGAATAAATTTCTTGTTTGTTCATTTGATTTAAGTGTTTTTTCAATTGTGAGTTAGTAGATTGTTTGACTGAGTGACTAGTAAACAATGTTTTTCTAAATGCATTTTTCAGCAATAAATGAGTGTTAGCACTTCTGATATTTACACTTTTTTTAGCTATGTTTTGAATATTGTGGCTAGATTTTAACTAATAACCAAACAGATGTGATTCATAAACGGATGGATACAGGGATAACTTTTATGACATTTACAGAAAGCTGGATATTGAGTTAATTTTTTTTGTAGACTTTGTAAATTTGTTTGTTTATTTTTTGATAAGTTAACTATCAGATATCTTAGTTCCTTTTTAGAATGGGCACAGCGACTTTAATTTTTCGGAACGCCAAGTTTTTTTGAAGCCATAAAAAGATGTTAGCAAATATACCAACATTAGAAATCATAGAAGTAGGTTCTTATCGAAACACTTTTAGATAAGTAGATGGTCTACATTCATAAACGGAAGCAGACATAACTAATGAATTCTGATTCACTAATTATAAAAATTATATAGAGTTTAATACTAGGAACACTTTTATATAAATTGAAAACTATCTATAGTTATATGGACGGACGCCTTATTAAATAAAAAAGATTTGAATTACGTTAATAAATTAAGTTTAGAGATGTATTTCAAAATAGATTATGATAGAATACATAGAGGATTATTGTTGAAATAGTTGAGATGTATTAATGAAATATAAAATTGTATTAGTACATAATACTATGAGTAAATTTGTTGGAAAATAAATATTAATTTTACAAAGGAAGGATTTTCATGAAAAAAGCATTAGTAGTTGGGGGTAGCAACGGGATTGGTTTGGCTATTGTCAACAATTTCATTGAGTTAGGGTATGAAGAAATCACAATTATGGATAAAAGAGAACCAGCGTTGACTTTGGATGGAAAAATAAATTATATACCAATGGATTTAACATTGGATGATTTTGATATATTTGATGAATATGTTTTTAAAATTGATACACTAATGATTACAGCGGGATATGGTCGTGTTGCACCTTTTGCTACTTTTGAAGATAGAGAAATTTATAATAACTTAAATGTGAATGGAGTAGCCCCTATTCGGATTTTAAATAAATTTTATCCTCAACTTGAAGGGGAAAATGATTTTTATTGTGGAGTAATGGGGAGTATTGCCGGGTTTATTAGTTCCCCTATGTTTTCGGTATATGGTGCGGGAAAAGCTGCTATTGATAAATTGATTGAAAGTGTCAATATAGAATTAGAAAAATCTGGAACAAAAAATCGGATTTTAAATGTATCTCCTGGTTCAATTAGAGGAACTAGTTTTTCTGGAGGCCAAACAGACACGAAAGTAATTGACACATTGTCTAAAAATATTATTAAAGAAATGCAAAAGAAAAATACATTGTATATCCCTGATTTAGAGATATATGGTAATGTACTTGCTAGATATCACAGGAATCCTTATAAGTTTGGCTTAGAAAGTTATGATTATAAATTATCTGGTGGTCGTATCAATACAAGACCACAATTGAAAATTGGTTATTTAAGTGGTACTTTTGATTTGTTTCATATTGGACACTTGAATTTACTAAGAAGAGCGAAGCAATATTGTGACTATTTAATTGTCGGTGTACATCAGGATGCATCACATAAAGGAAAAGAAACATTTATTTCTTTTGAAGAACGAATGGAGATTTTGAAAAGTAATCGCTATGTAGACAAAGTGGTTCCTTCTCAACCAGAAGATATTACAATCTGGAATGAAATTTATTACGATTATTTGTTTGTTGGTAGTGATTATAAAGGCACAGAACGTTTTAAATATTATGAAGATTTTTTTAAAGACAAAGATACTGAAATTATTTACTTTGACTACACACAAGGGACAAGTAGTTCTAAGTTAAGGATGTTAATTGATAAGAGCATAGAAGGAAAGGAAAAATAGAGTTTGAAAAATAAGTCTTTGAAAATGAGTATCATTATTCCTGTATATAACGTAATTAATACTCTGGAAAGAGCTGTCGAAAGCGTTATTGATCAAGGAATAAATGAGGATTACGAAATACTTTTAATTAATGATGGTTCAACAGATAGTAGTGGAGACCTTGCAGAGAGATTATCAGAGAAATATACACAGGTACATGTTTTTCATAAAGAGAATGGTGGTTTGGCATCTGCACGAAATTATGGACTAGATAAGGCGAAGGGAGAACTGATTTCTTTTTTAGATAGTGATGATTATTTTTTACCAGGTATTCTTAAAAAAGTATTACAAGCTTTCGAGGACTTAAAAACAGATATTGTGGTTTTTGGTTTAATAAAAGGTAACGAAGAAAAAGAAATTTCCTTAGTCCCAAGAGAACAAGTGATTTCAGAAAAAAAAGAGATAATACGTTTGCCTTTTATTGATAAAGGGGTAGATTTTTATGCTTGGAATAAAGTGTATTACCATACTCTTTTTAAAGAAATTCGTTTCCCAGAGGGAAAACTATATGAGGATATAATGCCTACATATGAAGTTATGAAGTTGGCTAAGCAAGTAAATTATTTATCAGTAGCAGGTATTTATTATTATCAGAATCATACTAGTATTGTTCACCAAGAATTTAGTGAAAGGCAGTATGATAATATAACGCAACGGGAACTTTTGCTAAAAGACATAGAGAATTCATTTCCAATTCTAACAAACTTAGCGGCCGATAAATTATTGGATGGATATTTATCAACTGGATTTAAAATAACAAGTAAACATTCAGGGAAAACTAATAAAAAATACTTATATTTTTCAAGAAAGCAAATTAGAAAGAATTTTAGCCAACTAATTAAAAATTCTGAAACCAGTATAGCCAAAAAAATAGGTTTGATTTTATATTTAGCGAATGGTTCCTTGTATAATTTTATGTATAGAAAAATTTTAGGAAAATAAGGAGTTCAACATGCCAGAAATTAGTATAATTGTTCCTGTTTATAATGTAGAAAAATATTTAGAAAAATGTGTTAAAACAATACTTTCGCAAAGTTTTACTAATTTTGAATTACTTTTAGTAGATGATGGTTCTACTGATACATCTGGTGTTATATGTGATAAATTAAAAGAATTAGATAGTCGAATAAAAGTGATTCATAAAGAAAATGGTGGCCTTAGCTCTGCTCGTAACGCAGGCATTGATATAGCAAAGGGGGAGTATTTAACTTTTATTGATAGTGATGATTTTATTTCGGATAGAATGATAGAATATCTGTATAAAAATATAAAGAATGAACATGCAGATTTATCAATTACGGGTGTAGAAAGTATTTATTCGGGTAAAGAACCAGAAGTTACTAAATCAGAGATATTTATATTGGATCAAAAAGAAGCAATTGAAATGATTTTAATTGGCAAAAAAATTCCTGTCTATGCAGTTGCTAAACTTTATAAAAAAACAATTTTTAAAGAATTGAGATTTCCTGTAGGAAAGGCTCACGAGGATGTTTATATTATTATGGATGTGCTTAAGCAGTGTAATAAAGTTGTTGCAGATACTTCCAAACAATATTTTTACGTCCATAGAAAAGGTAGTATTACTTCAGCTAAATTCTCTACTAGAGATTTAGATAGTATTGATTCTTGGGAACAAGTTTATAAAGTTATTCAGAATATTATGCCTGAATATAAAGACTTAGCATTTAAGCGTGTGTGCGCTGCAAACTTTTATGTGTTAGATAAAATCATGAAATCTGATAGCGAAAATGATTATTCTGAAGTTACTAAAAAAATAATCAAATTCCTTAAAGAAAATCAAAAGTTCATTTATGCTAACCCATATTTTACAAAAAATCGCAAGTTAGGACTAACATTTCTTAAAATTCACCCAATCTTTTATAAACCTTTTCCTAAACTACAACAAAAATATTTAAGAAAAATCAATCAATAAATATACCGAAGGACGAATAGAAGATGATAGAGAAAATTAGAAGAAATTGGAGATATGTAAGGACACGACTTTTATCTAGATTAATAGCTATAAGTATATTTTATTTACTATATCCTTTTTTGTATGCTATACCAATAAAAAAAAATAAGATTGTAGTTAGTAATTTTAATGGTAAAGGATATGGTGATAACGCAAAGTATATATGTAACTATTTAATTGAGACTAATGCACCTGTAGAGATTGTATGGTTGATAGATAAAAATTGGGTGGAAGGAAATGGAGGATGTCCAGAAGCGGTTAAGACAGTTTCTGCTAGATCTTTTAGGGCGTTATTTGAACTTTATACTGCTAAAATATGGATAGATAATTGTAGAAAAAGCTTTTATCCTCCCAAAAGAAAATATCAGTTTTACATTCAAACTTGGCACGCAGGGTTTTCATTGAAACAAATCGAACGGAATGTTGAAGCAAAGTTAACCAAACAATATGTTAAGTGTGCCAAAAAAGATTCAAAAATGTGTGATTTGTTGTTATTTGAAAGTTCTGATATGGTTGAAAACGTATCTTATACTTTCTGGTATGAAGGTGAAATATTCAGAAATGGCTTACCTAGAAATGATTTATTAATAAATTATGATCAGGCAATCATTGATAAAGTTTATACACATTTTAATATAAAACCTTATAAAAAAATTGTAATGTACGCGCCTACGTTTAGGCAAGAGTATGATTTAGAAATAGAACAAGGTTTCCTAGAAGAAGTATTACAAACTTTTAATAAAAGCTTTTCAGATGATTTTGTTTTATTGGTAAGACTACATCCAAATGATACAAAAAATAAACAAAAAATTTTAGGAAATAAACTATCAGATGGTTTTATTGATGGTTCTTCTTATGACGATATGCAAGAATTACTTTGTGCAATTGATACTCTGATAACTGATTATTCATCTTCTATGGGGGAAATGATGATTACAGAAAAAAAATGTTTTTTGTACGCTTATGATTATGAAGAGTATATAAAAGATCGTGGATTATTAATGGATTTAACTGAATTACCATTCCCGTTTTCTTTAAACAAACAAGATTTGTTAAGACAAATTAAATTTTTTTCCGAAGAGAATTATATTAGCAATTTGAGAGCCTTTAAAACAATTCATAATATATATGAAACAGGCAAAGCGAGTGAAGAGATTGGTAATCTGATTATTAAAGAGATGAATTTATCATATTATTTGTAAATAATAGTAGTTTAGTATGAAGTGTATCTCTAAAGTTAGACTAAAGAATATATTTTTTTGTCAAATATGGAAGTATTTTCCTTCAAACATGTAGTAATAGTCTAATTGATATATTGACTAATGAAACAGTGTTTTTCTGCAATGTTTGTATCCGTAACAACTGAACAGTTATCATTTCTCAGTGAATAATAGTGGAATGAGTTTTACAATGTTCACAGTTATCTGGAGAATAGGTTAATTTTTCTGCATAAACTTTACAAATTTGTCCGTTTTTTTCTTTTTGTAAACAATTTTCTTCGAAAGTAACATTTAGGTCTAGAATATTTAGGGTTTCTTTGATAAGTTCAGTATAGGACATCTTGATTCCTTCTTAGAACGGGTTTAGTGACTTTAATTTTACTGATTCCAATGTGTGTCTTTTTGTGAAGCAAATTAAAACCACCCGTTCATACGGGTGGTTTGTTCTGTACCTATAAGACTCTATTACCAGCTTAAGACTAAAAGGCTTACCGAAAAAGCTCCCTTACGCACCACATTTACTCACAGGTCCTTAGTTGATTACGAATATATTCTTCTAGCTGCTTTTGATTTCTTCTTACTGTATCCACTTATTAATCGTGACATCAGAATTTTTTATTTCCATAACGATTTTAATTCCTCATGCCTAGCAAATATCAAGCTGCTCTTTCATTTTAAATAACCAATGAATTGGGAGATTTAGAGGAATATTTACTAGCATATGAATATGATTTATACATGCATTTGCCTCTATTATCTCTACGTTTTTCCTTTCTCATAATTCTCAAATTTTTTTCAATACTCTCTTTATACTTTCTATAGACAATTTGTCGACGATATTTTAGTGCAAAAATAATATGATACTTACATTTCCATCTTGTGTGTGATAAACTTTTTATATGTCCTTTTTCATAAGGACTACCCCCTAAACTTTTGATGCGGTGATCGGGAAACCAACTTTATCTTAACAGTTTGGGAGGCTTTTTAATACATACTTTCTGATGTTGGTGAAAATAACAACATCAGAAAGTATAGAGCCAAAATTATCCATAATAAAGAGAAACTTCTATCGTCGATTGGATTATAGGAACTTTTTTTGTTTATATAATGGTGATTGAATTAATTTCTATTTTTAAATTTAACGATAAGTTTGTTAAAAATACTCATAACAAATTTAAATTCCTCTGTGCGATAAAATAAAATGACGAAGACTATCGCCCCAATCAAAATGCCAGCTAAGGATCTTAAAATGATCTCTAAGAGAGTTGTAGCTGATATTAAACTAAATAAGGGATAAGTTGTTAGAATACCTAGTGCTAAAGCTATGCAATACTTTAATGTAGTAAGCAAATACTTACTAAATTTATCATGTATACCATATTTTAAAACTACATAAGGTTCATACCAAGAAACTGAGGTTAAAGTAGATAAGATAGTGGCTAAAATAACTCCAGCTATCCCCATATCAAAAATTAATAAAAAAATTAAAGAAAATACAATATTTAAAATGGATTCCACAACAGATTTCCATCTTTGAATCCAAGCTAAACCATATGCAGCTATGAAGACTTGTGCAGAATTTCTAAAAACACCAATAACAAAGTTTAAGATGATTAAAGTGAAAATGAAATTATCTAGTTGGTAAGAAGAGCCTACCCACCAAGATATGAATGGTTGTATAGATAAAAACATGACAATCGTTGCAAAGTAAATCAAAATAAAATTTATAAAATAGTGTCTAAAAAATATTTGGCGACCATTTTCTCTGTCATCTGAGACAGCGACGCTCCCAATGCTAGCTGTTATAGAATTAGTAAACTGGTTAAAAATGCCTTTAATACTATTTACAATTAACACATAGTTGGAATAGCGTCCTACCGCAGCTAAACTAACAAATATGGAAATTAGGATATTATCTGTGCTCAAAACAACGACAGAACCAATTTTATTAGAGAGATTTCCGATGGTATTTTGTTTTAAAATCGTCACAGTCTCTCTATCTAGTTTTTTTATTTCAGGATATTGAAATACGTGTTTGTACCTTTTCTTTACTCGAAGAGAAATATCAATGTTTGAAATTACTGTACAAATAATTTGGATAAGTAAATAAAGTGCGTAGTTGCCAGTCATATATAATGTGAATATTTGAATAACTGTAGCAACAACTAAATAAGCAAACGTGTTAATCACATTTAGATATCCAAGCTGATCTGCATTAAGCAATGAGCGATTATAAGTAAAGAAATAGCTGAAAACAGAGTTTGCTAAGAATAATAAATATAAGAGTTGGATGTTCGGAATACTTACATCTTCACCAACTATCATAGGTAAAAAAGGAACAAGTAAACAACCTATAACACCTATTGCTACACCAATTCTATTATAAATTTTTTTGTATAGATGCATTAAAGATTTGATAATTGCGGTGTCCTTTTGCTGCAATGGTTTATATAGTGAGAAAATGATTGAGGTTCCAATACCTAATTCTGCTAATGATAACATACTAAGTATATTTGAAAATAATCCATTTAGTCCTAAGTATTCAATCCCTAAGAAACGAATGAATATCGTTCTAGAAATAAATTGAATCCCTATGGTCAAAATAAATATTATTGTTGAAATACTAGAATTAATGATAGAATATTCTAAACGTGATTTTTTTTCCATAATGTTCTGTTCTCCTTATTAAAATGGGTCTATTCAGGTAAATAAAGCTTTATTCAGTTGCAATCATAACTTAATGAAGGAAGAATATCAATCATCTAAGGGATTTTTTCGTAATATATTAATAATTTTTATTCACTAAGAATCGATGTGCTATGGTTAGAAATATGATAAAATATAATAGATTAATCATTTTAGAAAGTGGGGGTAAAGTGAAATCATTCTTAATCACAGGCGGCGCCGGCTTTATCGGCTCAACCTTAGCAAATTATTATAGTAAAGACAATCAAGTTGTGGTCATTGATGATTTATCAATGGGCCAAACTGAAAATTTAAACACATCTGAAAATATCACGTTCATTGAAGGTAGCGTGATTGATCAACAATTAATGGAAAAAGTACTGCAAGAGTATCAGTTCGATTACATTTTTCACTTAGCCGCGATTGCTAGTGTAGCAGATTCAGTAGCACGTCCAGTGGAAACACACCAAGTGAATTTTGAGAGTGTGTTACAATTACTGGAATTAATTCGGAAATACCAGAAAGATTTAAAACGTTTGGTGTTTGCTTCTTCTGCAGCGGTTTACGGCGATGAGCCAACTTTACCAAAACAGGAAGAATCAGTAATTCGTCCATTAACGCCTTATGCAGTGGATAAATTTGCTTCTGAAAAATATGTGTTAAACTATTGTCATTTATATGATGTTCCAACAAGCGCTGTTCGCTTCTTTAACGTTTACGGGCCAAACCAAAATCCTAATTCCCCTTATTCTGGCGTTATTTCGATTGTGATGGACTCTTACAAACGCTTATTAGCCAATCAAGAAGTGACATTCAATATCTTTGGCGATGGAAAACAATCCCGTGATTTTGTCTTTGTTGAGGACGTGGTTCAAGCGTTGAATCTTGTCGCTCATTCTGACCAATCACTTGGGGAAGTGTATAATGTCGGAACAGGGAAAGCAACCGATTTAAATGAGTTAATTTCTTCTTTAAATGATATTATGAAAGTCACTTTGCCAGTTGAATACAAAGAAGCACGAGCTGGGGACATCAAAGATTCCTTAGCGGATATATCTAAATTACGTGCCATTGGTTATGAACCAAAATATAGTATTCAGTCCGGTTTGGATAAATATGTTAATTATGAATTAAAAGAATAAATAAAACTTCTTGAGAACTATCAGCTCTCAAGAAGTTTTCAAGTAATTTGTACGAAGTAGTCATAGATAAAAAAAGTTTAATATGGTATGCTAAAATTTGTATGCAAGTATTAAATTTGGGGGATTTAACCTGTGGAAAAAAAAATTTTAATTTCAATACCCGCGTATAATGAAGCAAATAATATACGTCCTCTATATAAAAAATTAAATGAAACTTTAGAAAAAAAAAGAAACGAAGTTGATTTTGAAATATTATTTATTAATGATGGAAGCAAAGATAACACTGTGAGTGAAGTTTTATCATTAATTGAACAAACGGATAATGTTTCTTTAATTGATTTGTCCAGAAATTATGGAAAAGAGATAGCAATGAGTGCGGGCTTTGATTATTCTACACATGATGCTGTTATTACAATGGACGCTGATTTACAACATCCGCCAGCTACAATTATTGATATGATTGATCTTTGGCAGCAAGGTTATGAAGATGTCTATGCTAAAAGAAATCAACGCAAAGGGGAGTCATGGTTCAAAAAAACATCCTCTAAATGGTTTTATAAAGTATTAGGAAAACTAGCCAATACGCCTGTTTTACCAGATGCAGGAGATTACCGGTTACTTGATCGTAAGGTAGTAGAGGCGCTGAAGCAAATGAGAGAATCTCAACGTTATACGAAGGGGTTATATAATTGGGTAGGCTTCAAAAAGGTTGCGATTGAATTTGATGCGGATGAAAGATTACATGGTGAAACAAAATGGAGTTTTGGCGCATTATTGAAATTGGCAATTGAAGGAATTACTTCTTATACAACGGCTCCTTTAAAGATTTCAATGTATTTTGGCTTTTTAGTTTCTTTTGTTGCGTTTATTTACATGATATATGTATTAATTAAAACATTGATATTTGGAGCGGACACCTCAGGCTTCCCTTCGCTAATGATTATGATATTATTTTTAGGTGGCTGCCAATTGATTTCTGTAGGGATTTTAGGGGAGTATGTTGGCCGTGTATTTTTAGAGACTAAGAAACGTCCCTTGTATTTTGTAGAAAATATATACAGTTTACCAAAGAAAAATGAGACTAAAGAATCAGAGTTAAAAGAGATTGATTAATGAATATATTCATTTTACTTATAAAAAACGAGGTAGTAGTCGAATGACTGTATCTCGTTTTTTATATATTTGAACCCACCTCACTCCAATGGTACAATAAACAAGATTGGAGTGAGAGCATGACAGATATTATTGCACATCGAGGAAGTAAAGGCACCCATCCTGAAAATACGTGTATTGCTTTCAGAGAGGCTGTTCGTGTTGGTGCTGAAGGAATTGAATTAGACGTTCACTTATCTAAAGATGGTTATTTAATCGTTATGCACGATGAAACGGTGGATCGTACGACAGATGGTCATGGTGAAATCCAACAGTTAACATTAAACGAATTAAAACAACTAGATGCTGGAAGCTGGTTTCAGAAAAATCCTTCTGTTCAATGTGTTCCAACATTGGAAGATGTTTTAAATTGTCTTGTAGAAGAACAATTCAATGGTTTTTTGAATATTGAACTTAAAACGGACATTATCCATTATGAAGGAATTGAGAAAAAAGTCGTCCAACAAATGAAGCAAAAAAACTGGCCGTTTCGTTATTTATATTCCAGTTTTTATTTTCCAAGTTTAGTTAAATTAAAAAAAGCTGATCCTAAGACAGAAATTGCCTTTATTTATGAATCTGCAGAGGATTTAAGTCAAGCGGGACCGGCATTCGCGCTTGTCGATAGTTTACATCCAAAAATGTCTTGGGTGTTGGCTCATGAAAAAGAACTTATCGCAATTGGCAAACCGCTGCGGCCGTGGACTGTTAATCGGATGGAAGAAATGGAAAATTGTTTTCAGCTAAAATTGGCAGGCGTTCATACAGATTTTCCTGAGGAAGCAAAATTTGCTCGTCAAAATTGGCAAGAAGAAGGAGAAACATAATTGGAGAAAGTATTAGTTATTGTAGGACCCACTGCGGTGGGGAAAACAGCATTAAGTATTGCTTTAGCAAAAAAATTTAATGGTGAAATTATTAGCGGTGACTCCATGCAAGTTTATCGCTCGTTAGACATTGGCACCGCTAAAGTCACAGAAACAGAAAAAGAAGGAATTCCTCACTATTTAATTGATTGCCGTGAAGTCAGCGAAACATATTCTGCCGCTGATTTTCAGAAAGAGGGTCGTCAAAAAATCAAAGAAATTACTGAAAAAGGGAAACTACCAATTATCGTTGGAGGAACAGGTTTGTATATTCAATCACTCCTTTATGATTTTCAACTAGGAAGTCGTGAGATAGATGACTCGCCTGAAATTAGAGAAACGTACAATTTATTTGCGGAAGAAAAAGGGAATCAAACCTTATGGCAGTTATTACAACAAAAGGATCCTCTAGCGGCTGACAGCATTCATTTTAATAATCGCAAAAAAGTGATTCGTGCGTTAGAGGTCTTTGATAAAACCGGTTATAGTATTTTGACCCCGAAGGAAAAACCAGCTCGTCTCTATGATTATTATTTGTTAGGTTTGGAAACAGATCGCGCTTTATTATATGAACGTATTAATCAGCGGGTGGATCAAATGATGACAGAAGGGCTGTTGGAAGAAGCAAAACAGATGTTTCAGCAACCACATGCACAAGCAGCTCAAGGTATTGGCTATAAAGAATTTTTCCCGTATTTTTCCGGTGAACAATCATTAGAGATGGCGGTTGAAACAGTCAAACAGCAATCGCGGAGATATGCCAAACGTCAATTGACTTGGTTTAGAAATCGAATGACTGCGCATTGGTGGAATTTGGTTCAGCAGCCAACAGATTTGCCCAAGTTGGAAAAAGAAGTAGCAGAATGGCTACAACAGAAGGAGAGTGAGTAGGCGATGACCACTCATGAAAAAGTGATTCTAGTAGGAGTTGAAACGGAAAAAAATTATCAGACATTTTCTGCATCAATGGAAGAACTGGCGAATTTAACGGAAACTGCTAATGGAGAAGTGGTGTTTGTTTTAACGCAAAAACGACCACAAGTTGATCGACAAACCGTAATCGGTAAGGGAAAATTGGAAGAATTAATTCAATTAACAGATGCCTATGAAGCGGATCTTGTGATTTTTAATCACGAGCTCACACCGCGTCAAAATCAACTGTTATCTGAAGCGTTAGCTGTGCGAGTAATTGATCGTGTACAATTAATTTTGGATATCTTTGCTTTGCGTGCGCGCTCCAAAGAAGGAAAGTTACAAGTTGAATTAGCACAATTGGATTATTTATTGCCTCGCTTGGCTGGTCAAGGAAAACAGTTGTCCCGACTTGGAGGAGGTATTGGGACGCGTGGGCCTGGTGAAACGAAATTAGAGTCGGACCGCCGACACATTCGGAATAAAATCTTAGGCATCCGTCGTGAGTTAAAAGAAGTCACTGCTCATCGTGAACGAAGCCGCCAAAAAAGACAAAATTCAGAACTATTTCAAATTGGCTTGATTGGTTATACCAATGCTGGCAAATCAACCATTCTCAACATGTTGACAACAGCAGGAACTTATTCAGAGGATCAATTGTTTGCAACGTTAGATCCTTTAACCAAAAAATGGCAATTGCCTCAAGGCATGGAAGTTACTCTGACAGATACGGTTGGCTTCATTCAAGATTTACCAACACAACTGATTGAAGCCTTTCAATCGACATTGGAAGAAAGTCTGACGATGGATTTACTGCTCCATGTGGTGGATGCAAGTGCGCCAGATCGGTTACAACATGAACGCACAGTTCAAACATTGATGAAAGAATTAGCGTTGGAAAATATTCCATGCTTGACGGTTTATAATAAAAGAGATCAAGTGGACAGCAAAGAATTTGTCCCAACCTTATTTCCCAATGTATTGATCTCAACTAAAATTTCTGAAGATAAAGAACGACTGGTTCAAGCTATCCGTGCCCAAATGATGGAATTACTCGAGCCTTATCAATTAGAAATTAGCCCAACTGACGGACAAATATTAAGTGAACTTCGCCGGATGACACTAATGATTTCAGAAGAATATGCTGAAAATGAAAATCGGTATATCGTGAAAGGCTTTGCGAAAAAAGAGTCTAAATGGTTGGCTGAATCCGAAAAAGAATAAAAAATGGTAAGTTGATTAGAAATGATTTGTAAAAACAAATCATTTCTATTTTTTTGGTTAGCAGGAGAAAATCAGCCATGAAAAGATGGAAAAGTCCATATTTATCAGGTTTTTTGTTTTATGTTAGAAAATCTAACATAAGTTCTTGACAATTTGTCATTCTATTGTTATTCTAAGAAATAACTAAGAGAGGAGGATGGAGATGAGAGAAAAAGAGTTACGCCGTTCCATGTCAGTTTTTCCAATTGGTACAGTTATGAAACTAACGGATTTGACCGCTCGACAAATTCGCTACTATGAAGAACAGGGATTGATTCATCCAGAACGTAGTGAGGGCAACCGACGCATGTATTCTTTAAATGATATTGATGTTTTGTTAGAAATTAAAGATTATTTATCTGATGGATTGAACATGGCAGGGATTAAGCGTGTGTATGAAATGAAATTAGAGGAACAAAAAAACACCGCCGAGGCGACTCGTCCGTTAACCGATGCAGATGTTCGTCAGATTTTATACGACGAAATCCTTTCGCAAGGAGGACTTACTCAGCAAAATCCGTTCCAATCGAATGTACCAAGGCTTTAACGTTTCAGCAGCCAATAAAAATGAAGGATGGGGATCAGACCGATGACAAGAAAAGCCAAAACGGCAGAAGAGATTAAACATATTGCAGAAGAAGAAAACGTACGTTTTTTACGACTAATGTTTACCGACATTATGGGAACAATTAAAAATGTTGAAGTTCCTGTGAGTCAGCTAGATAAAGTATTAGATAATAAAATGATGTTTGATGGGTCATCCATTGAAGGATTCGTTCGTATCGAAGAAAGTGACATGTATTTATACCCTGATCTATCTACATGGATGATTTTTCCGTGGGAAAGCGACCATGGAAAAGTTGCGCGCTTAATTTGTGATATTTACAATCCTGATGGTACCCCTTTTGCCGGAGATCCCCGCGGTAATTTAAAACGTGCCTTAGCAGATATGAAAGAATTAGGCTTTACTTCGTTTAACTTAGGACCAGAACCAGAATTTTTCCTATTTAAATTAGATGAGAATGGTGAAATTACCACTGACTTGAATGATAAAGGTGGCTATTTTGATTTTGCGCCAACCGATTTAGGTGAAAATTGTCGCCGTGATATTGTTTTAGAGTTAGAAAGTTTAGGCTTTGAAGTGGAAGCTTCGCATCATGAAGTAGCACCTGGTCAACATGAAATTGACTTTAAATATGCTGATGTAGTTGATGCTTGTGACAATATTCAAACGTTTAAGTTAGTTGTGAAAACTATTGCACGCAAACATGGTTTGCATGCAACATTTATGCCAAAACCTTTGTTTGGAATTAATGGTTCTGGTATGCACTGCAATATGTCATTATTTAATGAAGAAGGTAATGTTTTTTATGACGAGTCAGGAGAGATGGGCTTAAGCCAAACTGCTTATCATTTCTTAGGTGGTTTATTAAAACATGCCCGTGCCTATACTGCGGTATGTAACCCAACAGTGAACTCTTATAAACGCTTGGTACCAGGTTATGAAGCACCTGTTTATGTAGCTTGGAGCGGCAGAAATCGTTCACCACTCATTCGAGTTCCTGAATCTCGTGGCTTATCGACTCGTTTAGAATTACGTTCTGTCGATCCTTCAGCGAATCCGTATTTAACAATGGCTGTCTTATTACAAGCAGGTTTGGATGGTATTCGTAATGAACTTACACCACCGCCAGCAGTTGATCGTAACATTTATGTGATGAATGAGGAAGAACGTCAACATGCACAAATTGAAGATTTGCCATCAACCTTACACAATGCCATCAAAGAATTACGTAAAGATCAAGTAATGATTGATGCATTAGGTCGTCATATTTTTGCCAATTTTGTAGAAGCGAAACGAATGGAATGGGCAGCCTTCCGTCAAACCGTTTCTGAATGGGAAAGAGAACAATATTTGGAGTTGTACTAAAAAAAGAGCCCTAGGGCTCTTTTTTTATTTTTTTTCCATCGGTACGAATGTAATCGTTATTTCTTGCGGAATGTTATAAAATGTTTTGTAACGGCGCATCCAATATTCTGAGGTTGTTCCTTTCTCCCAAAAGTATTCTCCATTTGGTAATAAAGGTAATTTTACGGAAGTTTCTTTATTAGCGATTGCCTCGTCAATAATTTCTTTTCTTTGTTGTTCTACCCTGTAGGTGTATGCAAACATCAAGGTATAAAAGATTAATAAGACAAGAATTCCTTGTTTAAGAATTTTCGTTATAAACAGTATTTCATGGTTGTTTTCTTCTTCACTTTGTAAATTAAAATAATAAGCGATAAATTGCAGAATAAGTATAATCCAAAAAACGTACGTAATATAAAATGACCGGGGACCGATAGGCTCAGCAATGAAAAGAGGCCCAGCTGTACATACGATAGATAAGAACAAGAAAAGTAGTTTTGCTTTTAAATTACCTTTAAATTGAATGAGTATAAATATAAATATTGAAAGGTAGTATAGTAAAGCTAATAGTGCAGTGAAATCTTGACTGCGATTATAGGATATTGTGAAATAAGGATAAATAAAGACAGAGAAAACCGTATAAGTACTTATAAAAAATAGAGCTCCTTTATTTATCAGTTGCGTTGCCTTTGATTGTAAAATATCTTTATCTTGTTTTTTAGAGATTAATAAAGTTAACGTTGCTATACAAAGATTAATGAAACGATTTTGATGAAAAATATTTTCTGCCATCGGTCCAATTGTTTTATAGTAAAAATATGAAAGCGATAAATTAATTTTTTTATAGCCATCAGTATTATTGGCAGCATTTAAGTAAGCTGGATTAATTAGCATAATAATCAAACTAAGGAAACTTGTAACTAGAAAAGCAAGTAAGAACGAATCAATCATCTTTCTGGTTTTCCAAGAATAAATACATAAAGCAATTGCAAGGAATGTGATATAAACGCTGATGTTTTCAGAAAAAAATTGAGTCCCTAAACTTAAAACAATACCTGTTAGAACAGGGTGTTTTAAATTAGCTGTTTCATTAGTAAATAAGTAATTCACTATTATGAAAAAAACCACTAAACTAATGACAGGAGGAACGAAGTTCACAAAAGCTGCCGGCCATCCATAAGTTTGTTGAAAAAGTTTTGTGGGAATTAATATAAGTAGAGCTAAGCCAAAAATCAAAAGAAATTTTTTATTTGCAGTTGTTTTTCTATCTAAACTTAGGTTAGTGAATTTTGTTAGTACTGTAAGTAATAATAGAATCGTGCCGCTCATGAACAAGCTTTTAATTAAAACACTACGAGTAATAATTAAAGCGAAGATATTTCCAAAGTAGCGTCCATTGTATCCTTGAAAGCCGTTTTTTAATAAATCAAGCCCTTCTTGACTTCCCCACATCCATTCATCGTGAGCGTAAGGGATAAAATAAAAAATAATGGTTAGTAGTAAAAAAGCAAGGATAATAAATTTATTTTTTTGAAGAGTTTTCAACATATTCTCCCTTTCTGTAGATCGTTATTTTCAGTTGTTATTATAAACTAATTATATATAAAAACATAGAGACAATTTGTAACTGGAAAAGGAAACTCTAAAGAACGTTTGTGAAAAATGTTTCAAATGTTTGGTTTTTACGCTATAATAAACAAGAATATGCGTGCAACTATTCTATTTTTTAGATATAAAGGATGAGAAAAACATGCGGAAAATGAAAACAATGGATGGGAATGCAGCAGCAGCTTATATTTCCTATGCTTTTACAGAATTAGCAGCCATTTATCCAATAACACCAAGTTCAACGATGGCTGAACTTGTTGATCAGTGGTCGGCCGAAGGTAAGAAAAATATCTTTGGTCAACCTGTGAAAGTAGTCGAAATGCAATCGGAAGCTGGTGCTGCCGGCGTGGTCCATGGCTCTTTAAAAACAGGCGCGCTTACCACGACCTATACGGCTTCACAAGGGTTACTTTTAATGATTCCTAATATGTACAAAATAGCTGGAGAACTATTACCATCTGTTTTTCATGTGGCGAGCCGAGCTTTAACTACGAATGCTTTAAATATTTTTGGTGATCAAGGAGACGTAATGGCCGCACGCCAAACAGGCTTTGCTATGTTGTCAGAAAGCAGTGTGCAAGAAGTGATGGATTTGGCACCAGTGGCTCACTTGGCTTCGATTGAAGCGAGTGTTCCATTTATGAACTTTTTTGATGGCTTTAGAACAAGTCATGAAATTCAAAAAGTGGCAGTTCTTGACTATGAAGAATTAGCACCCTTAGTAAATCAAGAGAAATTAGCCGAATTCCATCGTCGGAGCATGAATCCGAATCACCCTTCCGTTAGTGGAATGAACCAAAATCCAGATATTCACTTTCAACAACGAGAAACAATAAATCCTTATTATGAAAAATTACCTGGTATTGTTCAAAAATATATGACAGAAATTAACCGGTTACGGGGAACCAATTATGATTTAGTGACGTATTATGGCGCAGAAGATGCAGAAGAAGTGATCGTTACAATGGGTTCAGTTGCGCAAACAATTGAACAGACTGTTGATTATTTACAACAACAAGGAAGAAAAGTTGGCTTTCTTAATGTCCATCTCTATCGACCATTTCCAATTGAAACATTTCTCGAAAAAGTACCTCAATCAGTTAAAGCAATTGCTGTCTTGGATCGGACGAAAGAGCCCGGTGCTGGTGGTGAACCGTTATTATTGGATGTCCAAAGTGCGATGTATGAAGCGGACATTCGCCCAACAATTATTGGTGGGCGCTATGGGTTAGGTTCTAAAGATGTACTGCCAAATCAAATTGTTGCGGTTTTTGATGAATTAATGAAAGAACGTTCTGCCATGAAGAAGCGCTTTACAATTGGGATTGATGATGATTTAACTTATACTTCATTAGAAGTTGGCAAACCACTTGATTTGACGAATCCGAAAACCTATCAAGCTAAATTTTGGGGCTTTGGTTCTGATGGGACAGTAGGGGCGAACAAGTCAGCGATTAAGATTATCGGTGATCATACAGACAAGTATGCTCAAGGCTTTTTCTATTATGATTCAAAAAAATCAGGCGGGTTGACCGTTTCTCATTTACGTTTTGGCGAGACACCCATTCGTTCAACGTACCTCATTGAACATTCTGATTTTGTGGCCTGTCATACAGCCGCTTATTTGCATACCTATGATTTAGTAAAAGGGTTAAAAAAGGGCGGTACTTTCCTCTTAAATACCATTTGGAATGATGAACAACTAGCACGATTTTTACCAAATCAATTAAAACGGTATCTAGCTGAAAATGAGATTCAGTTTTATACAATCAATGCAGTGAAATTAGCTAGTGAAGTCGGACTAGGTGGGCGAATTAATACCGCGATGGAAACAGCTTTCTTCAAATTAGCGGAAATTATGCCTTTTGAGCAAGTGTTGCCAATTTTAAAAGAAGAAGCACTGAAAAGTTATGGTCATAAGTCCATGAAAGTTGTCGAAAAAAATATTCAAGCAATCGATAAGACCGTTGAATTGTTGCATCAGGTACCTGTTCCAGCAGAGTGGAGAACGCTTGAAGTTCAACCGCGAAAACGTTCAGAAAATGTTAGTGATTTTGTTCATGAAATTGTTGAACCGATTAATCGTCAAGAAGGGAATGCGTTATCTGTTGCGACACTAGCGAAAAATGGGATGACAGATGGGCGGATGCCTTTGGGAACTGCGGCAGTTGAAAAACGTGGAGTTGCATTAGAAGTACCTGAGTGGATTAGCGATCGATGTACTATGTGTAATGAGTGTGCCTTTGTATGTCCTCATGCGGCGATACGACCATTCTTAGCCGATGAAGAAGAAATGACTGAAGCGCCAGAAGGATTCATTGTGCGTGATTTACGTGGTGCCGACGGCTTGAAGTATCGTATCCAAGTCTCAGTCAAAGATTGTACTGGCTGTGGTCTTTGTGTTGAAGCCTGTCCAGCTAAAGGGAAAGCTTTAGTAATGAAACCTTATGAAGAAGAAAAAGAGCAGGCTATGAACTGGGCGTTTGCTATGACGTTACGTCAAAAGGAAAACCCAGCAAAACCGAATACTGTTTTAGGTTCGCAATTTAATAAACCTTTATTAGAGTTTTCTGGTGCTTGTTCTGGTTGCGGCGAAACGCCTTATGTTAAATTATTGACGCAAATGTTTGGTGACCGAATGCTGATTGCTAATGCAACAGGTTGCTCATCGATTTGGGGTGCTGCAGCGGGTGTGACACCTTACACTACTAATGAACAAGGACAAGGTCCAGCTTGGTCAAATTCTCTTTTAGAGGATAATGCCGAGTTTGGTTACGGCATGTTGTTAGCAACGCAAGCGCGTCGCGAACGTTTAGCTAGTAAAATGACCAAAGCTTTTTCTGTAGCCAGTGATTCTTTACGTTTATTGATGGAAGATTGGATAGCACATCTGTCCGAAAGTGAAGGTACGCAACAACGTGCAGCTAAATTACGTGCAGCTTTGCTTGAAGAAAAAACGAATCAACCTTTATTGGAAGCAATTTATGACGATCAAGATCTTTTTGTTAAACCAAGTCAGTGGATGATTGGTGGAGACGGCTGGGCTTACGATATTGGCTACGGCGGTATTGACCACGTGTTAGCTAGTGGCGCGGATGTAAATATGTTAGTTCTAGATAATGAAGTCTATTCCAATACAGGTGGCCAAACTTCCAAAGCAACTCCGGCATCAGCGATTGCGAAATTTGCTGCCAGTGGGAAGTATGCCTCTAAAAAAGATTTAGGGATGATGGCAATGACTTATGAAAATGTCTATGTCGCTCAAATTGCCTCAGGTGCAAACCAAATGCAGACGATTAAAGCTTTTGAAGAAGCAGAAAAATTCCCTGGACCATCGATTATTATTGCTTATACACCATGTATTACACATGGTTTAGCAGGTGGGATGAGTCAAACGTTGAAAGAAGCGAAAGACGCGGTTCATTCAGGTTACTGGTCTTTATATCGCTATAATCCATTATTGCGAGAAAAAGGCAAAGAACCAATGATATTGGATTTCAAAAAACCAGATTTTTCATTAATGAAAGAGTTTATGCGCCAACAAGTTCGCTTTGCGTCCTTAGAATCCAGTCAACCAGATACAGCGGAATTGTTATTTAATAAAACAATTAATGATGCTAAGAGACGGTTCTATAATTATGCTCGTTTAGCTGGTCAAGAAGAAAAAATTCGAGCAAAACTTGAAAAACAAAGTGAACCAGAAATAAATACGCCAGAGAACGAGAAGCCACGAGTGAAAAAAGAACGCGTAGTTGATCCGGAAGCGGAAGCAAGAAGGGCTGCCCGCCGCGCAGAACGAGCAGCCAAGAGAAAACAACGTGAGCAAGATTAAATAGAAGTCAAAAAAACGTGTCTGAGCTTTTTGCTTAGACACGTTTTTTAGTTAGAAATGCGATTTTTTGATGAAAAATTTCAAGTTATTTGAAAAAGTTCCTAAATTTTTTTGATGTTTCCGCTTGCGTTCTGTGATGAAAGAAAATAATGTGGTATACTTGTTAGGAAATCTTGAGAGAGAAGTGAGGGGTATGATGTCGTTTCAATTGAATCAATTATTAGATTTGAATTATTGGCAGCAAGTCATCTCAACGGATTTCTTATCTAAGGATTTTGTTATCAATATCATAGATATCCTAGTCGTATGGTACCTCGTTTACAAATTAATCATGCTTGTTCGTGGAACAAAAGCAGTCCAACTATTAAAAGGTGTCGCTGTTTTTATCATTATCCGCATTCTAAGTGAGATAATTGGTCTACATACATTATCTTGGTTAATGAATCAAGTCATCATGTATGGTGTAATCGCCGCGGTTGTTATTTTTCAACCAGAAGTGCGAAGAGGGCTGGAACATCTAGGGAGAAGTTCGTTTTTCCGCCCGAATAAAGGTGCGCAACAAGAAGATGAGCGTATTATTCAGGCCTTTGACAAAGCCATTCAGTACATGTCAAAACGGAAAATTGGTGCTTTGATAACCATTGAACGCAATACCGGTTTAGATGAATACATTGAGACAGGTATTGATTTGGATGCCGATATTACTGGTGAATTACTGATTAATATTTTCATTCCAAATACACCACTACATGATGGTGCAGTGATTATCAAAAATGAAAAAATTGCTGTTGCTAGTGCGTATTTACCGCTATCAGAAAGCAATTTAATTCCAAAAGAATTTGGAACGCGCCATAGAGCCGCAGTCGGTATCAGTGAAGTCAGTGACGCCATTACGATTGTTGTTTCTGAAGAAACTGGTGACGTTAGTTTGACATTGAACAATGAATTAATTCCTGGTCTAACGCAAGAAGAGTATTTAACAATTTTGCGTAAGGAGTTAATTTCGGAATCATCGGAAGATAAAAAAAGTGCTTTGCAGCATTTTATCGATGATGTAACAAAGGGGGTTAAACGCAAATGAGAAAAGCCTCCCAAAAAAGCTGGTTTAATGGTTTGCTTTCATTGCTGTTTGCATTGTTGTTATTTTTTAATGCCAATGCAACAGGCAATAATCCCTCCAATTCAGGTTCAAGCCAAACGTATAGTGAGACATTGAATAATATTCCTGTCCAAGTCCAATACGATAAAGACAAATATTATGTCTCTGGATTTGAAGAGAGTGTAAATGTTCATTTACGTAGTGCGAACCGCATTCAATTAAACATGGAATCAAATGCTGACACACGAAATTTCCAAGTGGTCGCAGACTTAACCAAATTGCCATTAGGAACTTCAGAAGTGCCTTTGACAGTTCGGGGACTAAGTTCTGCTGTTACAGCTGAAATTGAACCGAAAACAGTGACTGTAACGATTGAAAAGAGAGTAACAAAAAAATTCGATGTAGAAGCACAACTTTCTGATAACATTGAAAAAGAAGGCTACAAAGTAAAAAATATTTCTGTAGATCCAAAAACTGTAGAAGTAACAACTGGAGAAGAAACAGCGAAAGCAATTGACAAAGTGATTGCGCCAGTCTCAAGTGCCAAACAAACAATTGATACGATTAAACAAACGGTAAATGTCCAAGCGCTAGATGCCAAAGGTCAAGTCCTAAGTATCGAAAATCCAGCACCACAAGTCAAAGTAACAGTAGGCTTAACTGCGCCAACGAAAGATGTACCACTGAATGTTAGTATGACAGGTACGCCACCTGCTGGGATCGCTCATTACAATTATAGTTTATCAACGTACCAAGTTAGGGTCAGTGGCCCGCAATCAATTTTAGATACGCTAGAATCAATTGAGGTACCGGTAGATATTTCTGATATTCGCAAAGAAACAAAACAATCAGTGACTATTCCCGTTAATGGAGAATACGTAGTTACACCAGATGAGGTTGACGTTTCTTTGAGCCCCGTGTACAATCAACAACAGTCATCAAATACAAATGAAACTTCAGGGGAACCTGCAAGTTCAACAACGGTTGGCTCAGGTAGCCAAGCAGTACAACCAAGTACATCCAGTCAAGTAGAATCAAATACTTCTGAAACAACAAGTGAGGGATCAACAGTAGAAAGTACAACTGCTGGTTCAACTGAAAATACAGAGAATCAAGTGACTAAGGAGAATCAAAATGGGTAAATATTTTGGAACAGATGGTGTAAGAGGAATTGCAAATAAGGAGTTAACACCTGAATTAGCTTTTAAATTAGGACGTTACGGTGGTTATGTGTTGAGTCAACATGAAGATAGTTCAAGAAAACCTCGTGTTCTAGTAGGCCGCGATACACGTATTTCAGGTGAGATGTTGGAACAAGCATTGATTGCTGGATTATTATCAGTCGGAATTGAAGTTTTCCAATTAGGGGTGATTTCAACACCTGGTGTAGCATATCTTACTCGTTTACAAAAAGCATCCGCTGGCGTAATGATTTCAGCTTCACATAATCCTGCGGAAGACAATGGGATTAAGTTTTTTGGGGCAGATGGCTTCAAATTAGTAGACGATCAGGAAGCAGAAATTGAAGCATTGTTAGATGCAGAAGAAGACACCTTACCAAGACCTTCTGCAGAAGGCTTAGGCTCGTTAGATGAATTTCCAGAAGGCTTACTAAAATATTCGCAATTTTTAGTTCAAAGTATTCCTGGCGATTTAGCGGATATGACTGTTTGTTTAGATGCTGCCAACGGAGCAACCGCAACAGCAGTCAATCGTGTCTTCGCGGATTTAGAGACAGATTTCTATACAATGGGAACAAGTCCTAATGGATTGAATATCAATGATGGTGTGGGTTCCACTCATCCTGAAGCTTTGGCAGAAATGGTTGTTGAAAAAGGCGCAGATGCTGGTTTGGCTTTCGATGGCGACGGTGATAGAATTATTGCAGTCGATGAATTAGGACGAATTATCGATGGTGATAAAATCATGTATATTTGTGCCAAATATTTAGCTGAGAAAAAACGTTTGAAAAAAGATACAATTGTTACAACAGTGATGAGTAATCTAGGTTTCCATAAAGCTGTAGAAGAAATTGGCTTAAAAGATGTGGTAACGCAAGTGGGTGATCGCTATGTTGTAGAAGAAATGCGTAAAAATGATTACAATTTTGGTGGCGAACAATCTGGTCACATGATCTTTTTAGATTACAACACAACAGGTGATGGCATGCTTTCAGGGATTCAATTGTTGAATGTTATGAAGCAAACGGGCAAAAAATTATCTGAATTAGCGGATGAAGTGACGATTTATCCACAAAAATTAGTCAATATTCGTGTCACAGATAAAAATGGTGCAATGGAAGTTCCAGCAATCAAAGCAGTTGTCGAACAAGCAGAAACAGAAATGAATGGCGAAGGTCGTATTTTAGTTCGTCCTTCTGGAACAGAACCATTGTTACGTGTGATGGCTGAAGCGCCAACACAAGAAAAAGTTGATTATTACGTTGATAAAATTGCCGAAGTAGTACGTGCAGAAATCGGCGTTGAATAAGAAGAAATTAGAAACCAGACACTTAATGCTAGCTTGCGTTAAGTGTCTGGTTTCTTTGTTGAAAATCAAAAAAAGAAAATAGCTAATAAGCTCCGTCTATCATTGACATAGAGCGGTTAAAAGGGTACTATTTTAGAAGTAAGATGCACCGCGTATCTTCTTTTTTTATTTGATAAAATCAAGAAGGGAGCGGCTGTAAATCAATAGAGTTATAGAATGGAGGAGCGAAATGAAAGAAAAAATGTCCGTCAAGACAATTGTAGCAATTGGAATTGGCTCTGCAGTTTTTGTTATTTTAGGTCGATTCGTTGTGATTCCAACTGGGATTCCTAATACGAACTTAGAAACGTCGTATCCATTTCTTGCTTTAATGTCAGTTGTTTTTGGACCAGTAGCTGGAGGGCTAATTGGTTTGATTGGTCACACATTAAAAGATTTTACCACGTATGGTAGCGCTTGGTGGAGCTGGATTATTTGTTCAGGAATTATTGGTATTATTTTTGGCTTCGCTGGTCGTAAAATGGATCTTCAACATGGTGAATTTACAACAAATGACATGGTGCGTTTCAATATTTTCCAAGCCTTTGGTAATATCGTCGTTTGGGGCTTAATCGCGCCTAGTTTGGATATTTTGATTTATAGTGAACCCGCAAGTAAAGTGTTTACACAAGGAGTATTCGCGACTGTTTCAAATATTGTCGCTGTGGGGATTATTGGAACATTGTTGATGAAAGCTTATGCATCAACAAGAACAAAGAAAGGCAGTTTATCAAAAGATTAAGAAGCTGTCGAAATAATTTAAATGGTTAAGGGTCTGCCCTAGTAATTACTTTGCTAATGCTCAGACCCTTTCTTTTATGGAGAAACTGAGGTGAGGCCGAATGAAAAAACCAATCATTACTTTTAATAATTTTTCCTTTCAATATCATAGCCAATCTGAACCGACATTAAAGGGGATTCAATTAACCATCTATGAAGGAGAAAAGGTTTTAATCGTTGGGCCTAGTGGTAGTGGTAAATCAACATTGGCGCAATGTATCAACGGGTTAATTCCCAATATTTATGAAGGTGAGATTCAAGGAACAGCTACGGTTGCTGGTAAAAATATCCAAGAAACAAGTCTATTTGATTTGTCTTTTGATGTAGGAACTGTTTTGCAAGATACCGATGGGCAGTTTATCGGTTTAACGGTTGCTGAGGATATTGCTTTTGCTTTAGAAAACGATGCAGTTGAACAAGCAGAAATGAAAAAAGCGGTCCACAAATGGTCCGAGATTGTTGAGCTGAATCAGTTATTGCAACACCGTCCACAAGATTTGTCAGGTGGTCAAAAACAACGTGTATCTATGGCGGGCGTTCTAATTAACCAATCAAAAATTTTACTTTTTGATGAACCTTTGGCTAATCTTGACCCACGAGCGGGACAAGAAACAATGACTTTGATTGACACCATTCAACAAGAAACAAAAGCAACTGTTTTAATAATAGAACATCGCTTAGAGGACGTTCTTTGCGAATCAGTTGATCGAATTATTGTCATGAATGAGGGCGCAATTATTTCTGATACAACGCCAGATGAATTGTTACGTCAAGATACGTTGACCCAGCAAGGGATTCGTGAACCTTTGTACGTTACAGCCATGAAATATGCTGGGATTGATTTAACACAAGTTAGTCATTTAGACAAATTAGCCGAAGTATCAGGCGAAACGGTTTTGCCCAAAATGACACAGTGGTCTGTCCAACCTAGTTCAGTTAGTGCGGTCAAAGGAGCTGAACTATTACGTTTGGAACAAGTGTCCTATCAATATGATCGTCACGGTGAAAAAGTGTTAGATGACTTCTCAGTAACTATTCATCATGGAGAAATGATTAGCATTGTAGGAAAAAATGGTGCCGGGAAGTCTACACTTTCTAAAATAATTTGCGGGTTCATCACGCCTCAATCGGGCAAGATTTTATGGGAGGGACAGGATTTTTCCAATTATTCAATCAAAGAACGTGCAGATAAAATTGGTTATGTGATGCAAAACCCCAATCAAATGATTTCTAAAAAAATGATTTTTGAAGAAGTAGCTTTAGGATTAGTTTTACGAGATGTGCCACAAGCAGAAATTGAGGAACGTGTGACGAATATTTTACATATTTGTGGGCTGTATCCCTTCCGGAACTGGCCGATTTCCGCATTGAGTTTTGGGCAGAAAAAACGGGTAACTATTGCATCGATCTTAGTTTTAGAACCTGAATTATTAATTTTAGATGAACCAACAGCTGGGCAAGATTTTAAACATTATACAGAAATGATGACATTTTTAGAAGAATTGAACCGCTTAGGTGTGACTATTTTAATGATCACTCACGATATGCATTTAATGTTGGAATATACAACACGTGCGTTAGTAGTTTGTGATGGACGTTTACTAGCAGATGCGACTCCAGTTGCTGTTTTAACAGATGAAAAATTAATTCAAGCGGCTTCTTTAAAAGAAACGAGCTTGTTTACCTTTGCTAAAGCGTTAGGCTTGGAAAATCCCTTGCTATTTACGGAAAAATTTGTTGCTTACGATCGTGAGGTGCGTTTTGGATGAGTGAACGACAAATGTTAGGCTATCATCCTGATTCAACCTGGATTCATCGCTTAAACGGCACAAGCAAATTAGTCTTTTTAATCGTTGTCTCTGTGGCTTGTATGACCACGTATGATACTCGTTATCTGTTAGGAATGTCTGTGGTTTCGCTTGTTTTGTTAAAATTATCAAATATTAAATGGCATCAAATATCTTTTGTTATTAAATTTATTGCTATTTTTTCTTTGTTAAATATCTTAACGGTTTACCTTTTCGCACCTGAATATGGGGTTGATTTATATCAATCACGTACCGTGATTTGGGAAGGAATCGGACGGTTTACTTTGACACAAGAAGAATTATTTTATGAATTTAATTTAGTTTTAAAATATTTCTGTACGATTCCGTTGGCATTAATCTTTTTATTAACAACAAATCCTAGTGAATTTGCCTCCAGCTTGAATCGAATTGGTGTGAGTTATCGGATTAGTTATGCAGTAGCGCTGGCTATTCGTTATATTCCCGATATCCAAGAAGATTTTTTTAATATTTCTTTAGCACAACAAGCGCGAGGCTATGAGATGTCTAAAAAGGGACGGTTAGGCCAACGAATCAAAGGCGTAGCACAAATCGTTTTACCCTTAATCCTATCTAGTTTAGATCGAATTGAAACTGTGAGTACCGCTATGGAATTAAGGCGTTTTGGTCAAAAGAAAAATCGAACGTGGTATGCGCAACAACCTTTTCATCTGCGTGATTTTTCGGTAATGTTACTTGCCTTATGCTTATTAGGAATCAGTTTCTGGTTGTTCCATGTGAATGGTGGCCGGTTTTATAATCCATTCCAATAAATAACAAATTGATAAGGTTCTATAAATAGAACGGATATTTTTTTATTATTAAGAATCTAGTACTTTCTCTTACTATGAGTGTACTAGATTCTTTTTTTACAACTTTAAAGAACTAGACCAATTTTCGTTTTTTAGATTTTTGTTGACAAGTACCTACTTTTAATTGTATGATTGTTTATGTTTCTACGGAATATATTTACAAAGGAGGTATATAGACCAATATCGGATAGCGCCAGACCTGAACGTTCAGGTGACGAGGAGAGAGCTTATCGAAGATTCGGCGGGTGGCTCTAGGGACTGCACTCTACAGATAACAAAGAAAAACTAATTGTGAAGTTAGAACAAAGCGGTTATCACGCAGGTAGAAACATATAATGGGATTTGCTAGTTAAACAGGACCTAGTAAATACAGAATTTCAATTGGAAAGTAGGAATTAGCATTATGTGTGGAATTGTCGGAATGATTGGAAAAGAAAATGTCACGGAAAGTTTGATTCAAGGATTAACAAAATTGGAATATAGAGGTTATGATTCTGCTGGGATTTGTGTGAATGATCAAAGCCAACAGCCCCATGTAGTTAAGGCAGTTGGAGGCATTGCCGATTTAGCAGCAAAATTAACGCCAGAAATTGATGGAACAGTTGGTATTGGTCATACTCGTTGGGCCACTCATGGCGAACCAACTGTCGCCAATGCACATCCCCATGTTTCAAGCGATCAACGCTTTGCATTAGTGCATAATGGTGTCATTGAAAACTTTGAAGAATTAAAAGAACAATTTTTAAGTGGTGCTCACTTAATTGGTGATACAGATACTGAAATCGTCGTTCAATTAATTGCTCATTTTGCTGAAAATGGTTTTTCAACAAAAGATGCTTTTAAAGCGGCTTTAGCCGAAATTAAAGGTTCATACGCTTTTGCATTAATGGATAAAATGGACCCCAATACTATCTACGTAGCGAAAAATAAAAGCCCGTTACTTATCGGTCTAGGTGAAGGCTTTAATGTTATTTGTAGTGACGCGATGGCGATGATTAAAGAAACCAATCAATTTGTTGAGATTGTTGATGGTGAAATTGTAACTGTTACAGCGGACAAAGTAGTAATCGAAACGCCAGAAGGACAAGTAATCAACCGAGAACCTTTTGAAGCGCAATTAGATTTAAATGACATTGAAAAAGGAACATATCCGTTTTATATGCTCAAAGAAATTGATGAACAACCTGCAGTGATGCGCAAAATTGTTCAAGCGTATACTCAAGGTGAAAAAGTGACCTTAGATGAGGCGTTACTTGAAAAAATTAATCAATGTGACCGAATTTACATTATTGCTTGTGGAACAAGTTATAATGCAGGTTGGGTCGGAAAATCTTTAATTGAAACGATTGCCAGTATTCCTGTGGAAGTTCATTTATCAAGCGAATTTGGCTACAACATGCCTATTTTATCTGAAAAACCGTTCTTCATTTTCTTAAGTCAAAGTGGTGAAACGGCGGATAGTCGTCAAGTACTGGTACAGGTTAATGAATTAGGGCATCCATCACTTACATTAACAAATGTTGCTGGCTCAACATTATCACGTGAAGCGGACGATACCTTGTTATTACACGCAGGACCAGAAATTGCTGTCGCTTCCACCAAAGCTTATACTGCTCAAATCGCTGTCTTAGCTATTTTAGCAAAAGCAATTGGCGAAGAACGCCAAACATTAGCAGCCGTCTCATTTGATGTGGCTCACGAATTGAGCGTGGTAGCAGCTGTCATGGAAACCTTGATTGATGAAAAACAACAAATGAAAGCCTTGGTGGAAGATTATCTGACGTATACTCGAAATGCCTTCTATATCGGGCGAGGAGTCGACTATTATGTGTCGATGGAAGCGGCCTTGAAGTTGAAAGAAATTTCCTACATTCAAGCAGAAGGCTTTGCGGCAGGTGAATTGAAGCATGGAACGATTGCCTTAATTGAAGAAGGAACACCTGTGATTGGGATTGTGACAGATGCCAAAGTCGCAGCCCATACAAGAGGCAATTTAAAGGAAGTCGAAAGTCGTGGAGCAAGAAATATTGTGATTGCCTTGGAATCCTTGGCAAAACCACAGGACCAACTGATTATTCCAGATGTGCATCCGTTACTTTCTGCCTTAGTTAGTATTGTTCCAGGCCAATTATTAGCGTACTATGCAACCTTACAAAGAGGCTACGATGTTGATAAACCAAGGAACTTAGCCAAAAGTGTAACTGTTGAGTAAATCAAGAACCTGAGAGAAAGATGTTCAACGGGTTTTCATAAGTTTTAATATCTGAGGTCGGGACAGAAGCGTTTAACTCCGAGAAACGCGTAGTGTTGCTTCTGTTCCCGCCGTTTATAAGTTTTTGAGCGTGGAGCAAAAATCCAAAGTGATTTTTGTCCCACGCTCAGATATTTTTTATAAAAGAAAGATATTCAGTCAAAAATGAAAGATTCCAAAGAAATTCTTTTTTTCCGTTGAAAACTGTTTGCATTTTAGCAAAATTAGATATAATTAATAAGAACCGAAAAATAAGAATTAGCCAGTGAGGTAACTTTGTTTGAAAGAAAGCAAAAAGTAGGTTAAGCTGAAAAGTGCTAATTTATTTAACAAAAAAAGATTGTGAGTTGTTTGATATGGATCAGTTTAGTACATTAACTGAACAAGAATTTACTACCTTTGCAATGACACATCCTGCAGGTAACTTTTTAGAAACACCCGAAATGAAACATTTATTGGAACGACGTGGCTGGCATTGTGAATACGTTGGCGTCAAACGAGAAGGCCAACTAATTGCTGCGTGTATCCTAAGCAAGAAAAAAGTCAAAATTGGTTATGCTTTCGACATTGACGGCGGAATTTTGATGGATTATACAGATAAAAAATGTGTAGAAGCCTTTTTCACAGGCTTAAAAAAATATGTGAAAAAAAATGATGGCCTTTATTTAACCTTTACTCCAAATAAACAAATTTGTTTACGTGATTTTAATGGCGGTGAAGTTGAAAAGGTCAATCAAGAAACATTTGACTATTTCACATCAATTGGTTTTGAACACCAAGGATTTGATGTGCACAATTTTGATGGCGCGCCACGTTGGCTGTTTGTCAAAGATATGGCTGGATTAACAGAAGAAGAGCTTTGGAAATCTTATGGAAAAGATGCTAAATATGACATCAAGAAAACATGGGAATATGGCGTAACAACCCGAGAACTTCGTTACGAAGAGTTACCTCTCTTTAAGAAATTAACGGAAGAAACAAGTGCACGGCGTAATTTTGAAGATAAGGATTTAGCTTATTACCAAGCTGTTTATGAAGAGTTTGGCGAACGAGCGAAATTTATGGTGGCGGAACTAAACTTTGCTACTTATTTAGAAAATCTTCATGAGAAATTACGCAAATTACAAGAGACGCTCAACGAAGTCAATGAAGCGTTAATTGCCAATCCTAAAAGCCGTAAAAAAAATAACCAGAAACGTGAATTTGAAGATGAAGTTCGTACCGTGCGCAAACGGATTGACGAGGCTAAAGAAATGAAAACATCAGATGAACCTGAAATTTTAGCAGGTGCCTTATTCATTGTTCATCCACAAGAAGTTGTTTACTTGTTTAGTGGTACGTATGAAAAATATAAACAATACTATGCACCGTATTTAATTCAACATAAAATGTTAACTTACACAGTAGAAAATAACATTCCCAAATATAATTTTTATGGCGTTGACGGTGTCTTTGATGGAAGTGATGGGGTTCTTAAATTCAAACAATCCTTTGGCGGTCATGTCGAAGAATTAATGGGCAATTTCCAATGGAAAGCCAAACCAATGAAATATGCCTTATATCACGCATTAAAAACAATTAAAGAAAAAGTCTAAAATTAAAACCTAATCCTTAAAAGGAATGGACGAAGTGAGGCGTTTAAATGGAAAATCAAGTCGAGGTTATGACGTATGCACAGTTAAAAGAAATTATGCAGGCGTTAGAAGCAAACGAAGCGATTACAGAAGATACAAAGGTCTTTATTGATACAGGCTGGGATAGCGTGCAAGAAGTAGCCCCAGATGCGGTCAGTATTGAAAAAGTTGCTAAATTTACAGTAGCAGATGTTTTAACAAACGAAAGTTTTGCTGGGTATAGTTTAGAAGAAAAGGCGGAGAAGATGAACGCTGAGGGCGACCTAGAAACGGCAATTATTATTCGTAATCTTTACTAAAAAAGTCCGTTTGAATAGTTAAAATCGAGGTCGGGACAGAAGTGTATAGCTCCGAGCAACGCATAGTGTTGGTTCTGTTCCCGCCGGTTATCAGGTTTTGAGCCTGGAGCAAAAATCCAAAGTGATTTTTGTCCCAGGCTCATCTGCTTTAAATAAGAAATAAAGGAGGTTAGATATGAGTACCATTCATGAATTTCCAAAAAACTATGAACGTTTTATTGCACAAGGAGAAGAAGCACTTGTAGAACATAATCAGATCGCCGCTTTAGAAAATTTTCAACAAGCCTATCAGCTACAACAAACGCCGCCAGTAAACCAAAAAATTGTCCAATTATTGTTGGAAATGGGTGAAGCTGACGAAGCACTAGCATTGGCAGAAGCGTTCCAAGAGTCTTATTTTGAGAACCTTGAAACAGCGGCAATTTATATGCAAATTTATAGTCAAAGTCGTCGCTTTATTGAAGGGTATATTTTATTGAAGCAATTACTTCAAACTAAAAAAATAACGCTAGCACAACAAAAAACGTTAGAACAGCAATTAATGCAAGTGGAAGAGGCGTATCAACAATTAGAAACGCAGCAAATTCAAGCAATTAAAAGGAACTTGTTAGTAAGCGATCAATTGCCCGTTTATCAACAATTAGCGAACATTAAAACCAGTTTATATTTGCCTAAACCAGTATTTGTGGAAGTCGCAAAAGATTTAGTTATGAACCAAGCACTTAGTTATTTTGCTCGGGAATGGTTTATTGAAGAATTAGCACTGTTGCAATTTTCAGAACCACTGACTTTTCTTTGGTATGACAATCAGCCTCAGACAGTCTTACTAGAAGGAAAAACTGGACCGTTAAATACGCCAATCTATTCCGAAATTTATACTGAACTTAGGAATCGTTTAGAAAATGATGATCCAATTATGCTGCAGCATTTGGAAGAAGAAATTCGGTTGCATCTTACCTATTTGTATCCATTAGCAGAGACGGTTATTTCAGATCCAACTATCTGGGTCTTGGGTTATTTGGCAACCTACTATCCTGAATATATTGAAAAAGAATTGACTGAAGCAAAAGGCCATCAAATCGCTGCTGTTCAAAATGTTCAACAGGCGATACGAACAGCTTTTACACAAATAATGCTTTAAAAAATGGCACGTCCTAAAAGCGAGGACGTGCCATTTTTTCGGTTTCAGAAATTTGCTGAATCTGCTCTAATTGCTTTTCTTGACTGATTATTGCGGATAATAGAAAAAAGCAAGACAGAAATAAGTAAAAAGGATTCCTTGAATCAAGCAAATCACAACGAACAATGGCGTTGCTCCTGGAAAAGAATCAGAAATCCGTGTAATTAAAAATTCAACTAACCACAAAATCATTGAAAATAAAAATAATTTTTTCTGACGAGTTCTCATAGTCCGCAACAACCTTTCTGGTGATTTTCACTTCTCTATCATAACATAGAAAACGAGCTGTTTTTTCTCAAAAATTTTGTTACTTCATAAGAAAAATGGGAAATAAACAAGTTTCAGGAAGTAATAAATGTACCCGAAAAGAATACTTAATCCATCTTAATCAAACCATACAGTCACGTTTATTGCAAAAGAAGTGTTTTTGGATGGAACAAATTATTTCATAAACACAAATATTTCTTTGTTGTTTGTATAAATGTCATAAAAGTGATTACTTACTACTTTTTGATTTTTAGACATATCCGTATCTTTCAGTGGTGCCATCTCTACTCCTAAATTCGATGAAGTATTGAACCAAACGTAATTAGGGAAGTATAGACCGTCATTTGGTGGCACGATTTTTGAAAGAATTGGGTAGTTTCGACTTGTATTAGCATAAACAGTTGAATTTTTGAAAAACGTATTTAAATAAACTTTTTTTCGTTCGTTTGTTACAACATTTTTTAAATCATCTGTTAAAACAGCTGCTTGGCGATTGAATGCTTCTTTTTGATAGTTTAATGTGGAAGAATACACCAAAACAAACGATAAAATATAATAAGATAACAAGCTGGCCACAAGTAACGAAGTTAGATAAATTGCTTTCACTTGTTGATTGTTAAATAAACTTAACATGCTGATTGTAACGAAAACAGCAAATCCGTAAATATAGCGAGGCGCATCACCTGCGATATTTCTTGAATAGACAATAAAAATACCAAAACTTAAGAGAGAAGCAAGTCCTAAATACAAGATACAATAAAGGAAACTTAAGCCCAAGTTGATTTTGCTATTTGATAGATGACTAATAAAAAATAAAACAAGCAGTAGGAGCAGTAATAAAAGCCATAAACGATTACTCTGGTTCAATAGCTCTGAAAAATAATGGTAACTATTTTGATAAGCCACACTGGGAATATCGTGGAAACTTGGTAAGGCCTGACTGCCCCCAATGTTGTTTGTTGCGGAAGGTACAAATTTTAACTCGATAAGGTAGCTGACTATAGAAAGTAGATAAGCGATAGCAGCAAGTGCGACTTTTTTACAAAGAGCAATGAAATTTTCTCCAGCAAGTAACTGCTTGAAAGTAAGGAATAAGACGATAACTATATAAATTCCTGACGAGGCTTGGTAAGTATTAAACATAACAAACAGTGAAAAGACAGAAACCAAGAAAAACGTAAAAGAATTACGCTGCCACCAATAAAAAGGAAGAAACGAACAAAAAATACTCAATGCCATATAGGGACTATCAAACCTGAAACTAAGACATTGGAGGAACCAAGGATTGAGGCCAATTAAAGTAGCTACTAAAGAGGAACCCCAGCTAATTTTTTGGTCATTGATGATATAAATTGCCAGTATGCTTGTGAGAGATAAGATAAGACCTGTTAGAATCGGTGTGGTCAAGCCCAGATCTGTCAAATGACGACTTCCTTGAACAAACCATGAGAGAAATTCACTGCCCCAACGTGCGTAAGTCGTACCAAAATCTGTCATTCCAGCGACTTGGCGAGCATTATCATCTAAGTAAGGGAAATTGATAATGCCGATGGATAAAACTGCCACTTGATAAATTAAAATGATCAATAGAAGATAGGCTTTATTTTCAATACACCAATTCTTTAAATCAATTTTTTTTGATTCTGTAGGTAATTGTTTCATCATTGTACTCCACTCCAATAATTATTTAACAATTAAAATATACCATAACGAGTGGAATGAAGAAATTGCTTTTGTTATTTTCTCATCTTGACAGAACACTAAGGATAGGCAAAACAAAAAAATCCCAACTCTTTATTAAAGAGTTGGGATTTTACCAAAAAGCCACCTGCCGGGCTTGAACCGGCGACCCCCACCTTACCATGGTGGTGCTCTACCAACTGAGCTAAGGCGGCACTTTCAAAGGCTAAACTAACTCGAGGATTGCAACGAAGTGAAACCCATAGAGTTCACTTTCAAAGGCTACACTGCGACGAGTAATCGTCAAAGTTCCTTTTGAAAAATCGTACAAATCTCGTGCACAAGAAATAGAATAACGTATAGACGAAAGTTTGTCAATTGCTCTTTCGTAAAAAAAGAAAAATGATTTTTTTCTGAGAAAAACTGTTGACAATCTCTTTTTTCTCTAGTAAAGTGTAAATCAACATCACAGATAACTATTCATTCGTTGAAGAGAAGAGTAAATTTTGATGACCTTCAAAAGAGAGTCCTGATTGGTGAAAAGGGACAAGGTTCAGAAAAGTTGAAGATGGCCTCTGAGAATAAATTGCTGATAAGTAAGCAATTTCGGCTAAGCACCCGTTACCATGTGCACCAAGTTAATAAAGACTTGGATAAGAGATGAGATATAAAGAATCAGTTATATTTCGAAAAAAGGTGGTACCGCGAATTATTCGCCCTTTACTAGCAAAATGCTAGTGAAGGGCTTTTTGCTGTGAATCACTACGACTGGCGCGAAGCGACAGAGTAGATGATGAACAGTACAAGATGACCGGAGGGCAGGTTGTGTCATTTGCACGAAAGTGTTCCTACGATTCTCGCCACAGTCAAATCCTGTTGGGCACTACGACTGATGCAAAGAGAGAGAGCAGCTATTATCTGCGATTACTCGATGCTTGAAGGGGTAGGAACTCTAGTCTGTTTGATTTTGAAAATAAACGAAAATCAGTTTAGAATGAATAGAAATAAAAAAGCAGTGATATAGTAAGTACAAGACTTGATTTGTCTAACAGAGAGCCTAGGTAGCTGAGAATAGGTGACAAAGACGTTTTGGAAAATGGCTATTGAGCAAGCGCTCCGAGTGTTAAACACAAGGCGGCGACGGGGGCTCCCGTTATCGAGCTAGGGTATCGAACATATTGTTCCGTACTTGAAAAGGGAATTTGTGTGAGCAAATTCTGAACATGAGGTGGTAACACGCAAAAAAGCGTCCTCAACGATACAACTCGAGTTGTGTCGTTGAGGATGCTTTTTTCTTTTTTATGAAAAAATGCAGGTTGGTAAGAATGAAGGGGGATAAAGAATGATTGAACTAAAAAATATTAGTGTGACATTTCAACAAAAAAAACAAGAAATTCAGGCTGTCCAAGATGTTTCTTTGACGATTGATAAAGGGGATATCTACGGAATCGTTGGGTATTCCGGTGCTGGAAAAAGTACGTTAGTACGGGTAATTAATTTATTACAACGACCAACAGCGGGCACCGTTATTATTAACAAAGAAAATATTTTAACTTTTTCTAAAAAGGAATTACGACAACAACGAAAAAAGATTGGAATGATTTTTCAACATTTTAATTTGATGAAAGAGCGGACTATATTTAGTAATATCGATTTTTCATTAAAATATTCTGGGCTAAGTAAAAGTGAACGGCGTCAAAAAATCAGCCATTTATTAGAGCTAGTTGGACTAAGTGAAAAACGGGACGCTTACCCCAGTCAACTATCAGGAGGGCAAAAACAGCGGGTTGCGATTGCCCGCGCTTTAGCAAATGATCCTGAAATTTTACTTTGTGATGAAGCGACGAGTGCGTTAGATCCAAAAACAACGGGACAGATTTTAGCCTTGTTAAAAAAGTTAAATCAAGAACTGAACTTGACGATTGTCTTAATCACCCATGAAATGCAAGTGGTTAAAGAAATTTGTAATAAAGTCGCGGTGATGGAAAATGGCTGCGTTGTCGAATCAAACGATATTGTTTCGATTTTTAGTCAACCCCAACAACCTTTAACCAAAGATTTTATTCGGACAGCAACTCATATTGATCAAGCATTAACCACGATTCTTGAACATCCTAAATTAGCTGATTTAGATAAAAATCAAGAATTAATTGAGTTTTCTTATGTGGGAGATCAAACGAACGAGCCATTAATTGCACAATTGTATAGCCAATATCAGGTGTATACGAATATCCTTTATGGCAATGTCGAAATTGTTCAAAACGTTCCTATTGGCCATTTAATTGTGGTGCTTTCTGGTGATGAGGCCCAGCGTCAACAAGCCCTTACTTATTTAGCGAAACAAGGCGTGCGAACCAATGTTTTGAAAACCTATCAGCAAACGAAGCAAAAGCAGAATTTACAGGTGATTTAAAAAAGGAGTGAACTGAGAATGTATCAATTATTTGAGAAATATTTTCCGAATGTTGTCCAATTAAAACAAGAGTTTCTTCAAAGTACATGGGAAACAGTATACATGGTTTTTTGGACAGCCTTGATTGCTGGCGTGTTAGGAGTCTTATTGGGTGTCGTGCTTGTCAGTACTGGCCCCAGTGGTGTTTTGAAAAATCCACCCCTGTATAGTGTCTTAGAAAAAATTATTAATGTTTGCCGCTCTATTCCTTTCATCATTATGCTCGCACTGATTCAACCGTTAACACGAATTTTGGCAGGAACAACAATTGGTACAACCGCAGCGTTAGTCCCATTAGTTATTGGCGTAATCCCGTTCTTCGCGCGCCAAATTGAAAATGCGTTATTAGAAGTGGATCCTGGCGTTATTGAAGCGGCAGAAGCCATGGGGACGAGTCCCTTAGGGATTATTTTTCGGGTTTATCTAATTGAAGGGTTACCAAGTATTATTCGTGTTTCAGCAGTGACAATTATTAATTTAATTGGATTAACAGCCATGGCAGGAGCGATTGGAGCCGGTGGTCTGGGCAACTTAGCGATTACTCGAGGATACAATCGGTTTCAAACCGATGTGACATTTATGGCCACGTTAATTATTTTAATTATGGTATTTATCAGTCAAGCCATTAGTAATCAATTAATCAAAAAAACATCACATTAGAAAAAAGGAGAAATGACAAATGAAAAAATTTAGTAAATTAATTGGACTTATTGGGGTATTAGCTTTTACGATTGCAGGTTGTGCATCGGGGTCTGCGAAGGATACTAAGACAGAAACCGTTAAACTAGGGGTTGTAGGAACAAAAAATGATGAATGGGAATCGGTCAAAGACCGTTTGAAAAAGAAAAATATTGATCTACAATTGGTAGAATTTACAGACTATACGCAACCAAACGCAGCATTAGCAGAAAAAGAAATTGATTTAAATGCCTTTCAGCATCAAATCTTTTTAGACAATTACAATAAAGAACATGGGACGAAATTAGTATCAATTGGCAATACAGTCAATGCACCATTGGGAATTTACGCTAATAAATTGAAAGATATCACGAAAATTAAAGACGGCGGAGAAATTGCTATTCCTAATGACCCAACGAATGGTGGGCGGGCGTTAATTTTATTACAAACTGCAGGACTGATAAAAGTAGATCCTGCGAAACAGCAACTACCGACTGTCAGTGATATTACTGAAAATAAACGCCAATTGAAAATAACTGAATTAGATGCTACGCAAACAGCGCGTGCTTTACAAGATGTCGATGCTTCAGTGATTAATAGCGGCATGGCTGTCGATGCTGGGTATACACCAGATAAAGATGCTATTTTCTTAGAACCTGTAAACGAAAAAGCGAAACCTTATGTGAACATTGTCGTGGCCCGAGAAGAAGATCAAGAGAATAAACTTTATCAAAAAGTTGTAGAAGAATATCAACAAGAAGAAACGAAAAAGGTCATTGCAGAAACATCAAAAGGCGCCAATGTTCCAGCCTGGGAAACATTTGGTAAAAAATAAAGGAGGCATTTATAATGAGTACAACAACGATTCAAACAATCCAAGAAGCTATTGCTACAGAAAAGGAATGGATAATCCATTTAAGACGTCATTTTCATCAATACCCTGAAGCAAGTTTAAAAGAATATGAAACGATTAAGCGAATTAAAGAAGAACTACTAGCCTTAGCTATTCCTTTTGTAGAAGTAGGGGAAACGGGTGTTTTAGCAACCATTGAAGGAGGTCTTGGCGCTGGCAAAACGATTTTGTTACGTGCAGATATTGATGCGTTGGAATTGCCAGATGCAACAGGTGCTGCCTATGCTTCTAAAAATCCAGGACTCAATCATGCTTGTGGACACGATGGTCATGCGGCAGCATTGCTAGGTGCAGCTAAAGTGCTCAAAAAACATCAGGATACCTTTTCAGGAACGGTTAAACTGGCCTTCCAGCCAGCTGAAGAAATTGGTGCAGGCGCTCGACAATTTGTGGAAGGAAATTATTTAGAAGCAATCGACCAAGTGTTTGGGATTCATTTAGATTCTAGTGTGCCGGTCGGGAAATTAGTCGCTACCAAAGGCGCCACCAACGCCTCTTGTGATATTTTTAAAATTGAAGTCAGTGGTCAAAGTAGTCACGTCGCCCAACCACAGAATGGCCGAGATGCTGTTTTAGCAGCGGCCAGTATCGTTGTGGAATTACAAAAAATTGTAGCTCGCGAGATTGATCCTTTAGATTCTGTCGTAGTAGGAATTGGCGTTTTACAAGCAGGAACACGCTATAATATTGTAGCAAACCAGGCAACCATTGAAGGTACTGTTCGAACATTTAGTCAGGAAACGCGCCAATTTGTTTTACAACGAGTCGAAGAAATTGCCCATGAAATTGCCCAGTCTCATCGCACAGAAATTGCTGATTTTTCTGTTTATGCAGCAGCGAATCCATTAATTAATGAAGAACAAGCAACCATCCGTGCACAGCAGGTAGCCAGTGAAATTGTTGGTTTTGAAAATGTTGTGACCGATCATCCTAAAAGTTTAGGGGCGGATGATTTTGCTGATTACTTAGCGGTAATTCCTGGTATCTATGGACGGGTCGGTTCACGAAACCCTGAAAATCCTGCTACTCATTTTGGACACCATCATGAACAATTTGATATTGATGAACGTGCCTTACTTTTAGCAGCAGAGTACCACGTACGCTATGCATTAAATTATTTATCAGAATAATAGGGATAGGGAGCCGACAAAATGATGGTTTTTGGGCTCCTTTCGTTATAAACCAACGTGGCTTGCTTTCTTGTCATTCTATGGTAGAATACAAGCATAAGAAAGGTGATTCACATGTTTTTTGTTTTAACTGATAAATTAACAAGAAAAGTAGCTCCCGATAGTTTAAGAACAGATGAAGCACTGTTGTGGAGCCGAGCAATTAATTTCTTCATCGCTTGATAGGACATTTTTTGACTAGAAAAGCTAGTCTTATTTGAGTGTACGTACAAGCGGTTGTCGGGATTTCTGTCAGGATGGACGACGTGCAGACGTGGTTCTTTTTTTGTTGTCCCAAAATAATCAGTTAACAAGAAAGAAGTGACGAAAATGAGTATTTTAACTATTGAACATTTAACGCATCGATTTGGCGAAAAGGTCTTGTATGAAGAGGCTTCATTGCAAGTGAATAAAGGGGATCATTTAGGCTTAACTGGCCAAAATGGGGTCGGCAAATCCACCTTAATTAAAATTTTAACGGGGGAAGTATTGCCAGACGAAGGAACGATTCAGTGGCAAAAAAATTGCAAGATTGGGTACTTGGATCAGCACGTTTCTGTAGAACAATCACTAACGATGGTTGATTTTTTGAAACAAGCCTTTCAAGAACTTTTTGATAAAGAAGCGAAACTGACAAAGCTTTATGAAGAATACAGTCAAACGGCTTCGGAAAAACTTTTAGAACAAGCAGGCAAGTTACAAACAGATTTAGATGAAAGTAATTTTTACCAAATCGACACGATTATTCAGGATTTAGCCAATGGGTTAGGACTACAAGCAATTGGTTTGGATAAAAAGTTAGGGGAGCTAAGCGGTGGTCAACGTTCAAAAGTGATTTTAGCAAAATTATTGTTAGAGGCCCCTGATGTGTTACTTTTAGATGAACCCACCAACTATTTAGATGATACACATATTCAATGGCTTGTTCGCTATCTGAATAATTTTGAAGGAAGCTTTCTATTAGTCTCCCATGATTATCAATTTTTAAATGAAGTGACGAATTGCATCGCAGATATTGAGTTTGGCAAATTAACCAAATATACTGGAAATGTAGAAAAATCTTTTGCACAAAAAGAGCAGAATAAACAAACCTATTTGAAACAGTATCAGGCCCAACAAGAAAAAATTGAAAAAATGGAAGCCTATATTCGTAAATACAAAGCTGGAAATCGAGCAACGATGGCTAAAAGTCGACAAAAACAATTGGACCGGTTGGAACGATTGACTCCGCCAGGTTCCTTGACTAAGCCAGCGATTGAATTTCCTTATCAAGGGTTAGTTGCAACGCAAGCACTAACGACCCAGAAGTTAGTTGTCGGCTATCGGGAACCTTTGTTAGAACCGTTAGATTTAATGGTTCATGTCGGTGAAAAAGTCGCATTGAAAGGCTTTAATGGGATTGGCAAATCAACATTAATTAAAACATTGACGAAAGTGATTCCTTCATTAGATGGAGAATTTCATTATCCGCTGAATACAAAAATTGCTTATTTTACCCAAGACTTAGCGTGGCCTAATGAGCAGTTAACGCCGCTAGACTATTTATCAGATCGTTTTCCAGATACAACGATTAAAGAGCGAAGAAGTCATTTGGCTAGGGCAGGTTTACCAGATAAGCTAGCAATGCAGTCGTTAGCCCTGTTAAGTGGTGGTGAGCAAACAAAAGTAAAACTAGCGGAACTAATGATGCAAACAAGTAATTTGTTATTTTTAGATGAGCCAACCAATCATATTGATGAAGCGGCCAAAAAAAGTTTACAAGAAGCAATTCACGTTTACCCAGGAACGGTTTTTCTGGTTTCCCATGAAGCAGATTTTTATGAGGAAATTGTGGATCGAGTAATTGATATTGAGGAATTAGTTAAATAAAGAAGAAAGAACCAAGTTGAGGGGGAGTCAACTTGGTTCTTTCTTCTTTATTATTTATTTACTCATTAAGCCATCATGGATTTTTGTTAAATTCCAGTTCATCATGCTGTAGTACGTATCGCCTTCTGTTCCTTCTTTGGCAAGAGAGTCTGTGAAAAGTGTATCGTAAATTGGTCGTTTCACTTCTTTTGAGACCCGTTCCATACTACGTTTATCGACACTGGTTTCAACAAATAACACAGGTGCTTTTGATTTCTTAATGGTATCAATAATCGTGGTCATTTGTTCAGGTGTTCCTTGACTTTCTGTGTTAATTTCCCAAATATAAGCGGCATTTAAATCATAAGCTTTGGAGAAATATTTAAAGGCACCTTCACTTGTAACTAATAATTTTTTATCATCAGGAATATCAGCAAATTTAGCTTTGGCTTCCTCATGTAGTTTGCTAAGTTTTTCGGTATAATTTTTCGCGTTTTCTGTATAGAAATCTTTATTTTTTGGATCTTTTTCTACTAACACGTCACGAATGTTTTCTACATATTTAATGCCATTTTCAATGTCTAACCAAGCATGCGGATCTTCTGTTTGTTCTTGACCGGCACTTGTTAAATATTGTGGCGTAACATTTTTGCTTGTAGAAAAGTAATCTTTATTCTCAACTTTTTTGGCCGTTTTCATTAATTTGTTAAACCAGCCATTTCCGCCTGTTTCTAAGTTCAAGCCGTTAAAGAATAAAATGTCCGCTTCAGAAGCTTTCGCAATGTCTTCTGGTAACGGTTCATATTCGTGAGGGTCTGTCCCAATTGGCACAATACTATGCAGCTCAATTTTGTCTTGCCCAACATTTTTCACTAAATCAGATAGGATCGAGTTCGTTGTCACAATTGCTAATTTTTCTTTCTTTTCAGCTGCTTGATTCCCGCAAGCAGCTAACGTTAACCCTGCTAAAAGTGTTAAAAAAAATAAACTAAATTTTTTCATTCGTTGATTCCTCCATTTCTTTCTCACGGTTTACAAATACTAGGCCTTTCTTTGGTGAGAAAAAGAAAGCCAATAAAAAGAATAAGGCGGCGGTTAAAACAATCGTCGCACCAGAAGCTAAGTTATAAGAATAACTGAAGAATAGGCCAATCACTGAACTTAAAATCCCAAAAGTAGAGGCTAAGCCAATCATTGTCGGTAAGTGATTTGTTAATAGATAAGCTGTTGCTGCTGGCGTAATCAGCATGGCAATGACTAAAATAGTTCCGACGGTTTGTAAAGAAGAAACAGCGACTAGTGTTAGTAAAAACATCAATGCATAGTGGAAAAATTGAATATTTAAACCATAAGCCTGAGCCATTGTGGGATCAAAAGAAGTGAGTTGCAACTCTTTATAAAACAATGCCACAAAAATCAAAACAATCACGCCGACGACACAAGTAATTAAAATATCGGTATCTGCGACCGCTAATACATTTCCAAACAGAATATGATATAAATCGGTGGAACTTTTTGCAAAAGAGATAAAAATAATCCCTAAAGCAAAAAAAGAACTAAAGACAACACCAATGGCAGTATCATTTTTTAGTGGACTTTTTTGGGTAATAAAGCCGATTGATAATGCAGCTAATAAGCCAAAAATAGAAGCGCCAAAAATATAATTGAAACCAAACATATAAGAAACAGCGACTCCTGGTAAAACGGCATGGGAAATCGCATCACCCATCAAAGACATCCCACGTAAAATAATGAATGAACCAATTACCCCTGAAATGAGTCCGACAATTACAGACGTCAAAAGGGCATTTTGTAAAAATTGATAACGGAATAAACCATCAATAAATGCAGCAATCATTTTGCAACCCCCTGTATTAATAAATCACCTAACAAATCACCGTATGCTTCTTGGAGCGTTTCTGCAGTAAATGTTTGTTCAACAGGACCCGCAGCAATTAGCCGGTTTTTCAAAACGATTAATTCATCAAAATAGTGGGACACTTTGTGCAAATCATGGTGAACAATGATAATCATTTTACCTTGATTTTTTAATGATTTGAGAATATCCATAATCACTTTTTCACTAGACATATCAATGCCGACGAAAGGTTCATCTAAAAAAATCACCTCAGCACCTTGGGCCAAAACACGGGCGATAAACACACGTTGTAATTGGCCACCAGAAAGTTCGCCAATCTGGCGTTGCGCATAGTCTTCTAATTGCACCATTTTTAATGCAGCCATGGCTGCTTGCTTTTCTTTCTTTCCTGGGCGTTTTAATAGTCCCAAGTTTGGATAGGTTCCTAGCAAGACCGTTTCAAAAACGCAAATGGGGAAACTAAGATCCAAGGCGCTACGTTGTTCTACATAGGCAATGGTTGTTTTTTGTTGGTCAATCGCTTGATTATTTAACAAAACATCACGTTCCTTTGTTTTAATCAAGCCTAATAACCCTTTAATAAATGTTGACTTTCCAGCACCATTTGGTCCGATAATTCCAGTAATTTTACCGGAGGGAATAGTAACGTGGATATTATTTAAAGCGGTCCGTCCTTGATATTGAACGGTTAACGCTTGAACAGCTAAGTTAAAGCTTTTTCTCATGAAATTCCTCCTTTTTAGGTTTGCCTTAAAATCAGTATAAGGGATAGTTTAAGAAAATGCAAATAATTTTTAGGCACGCCTAAATACAAGCGCTTTTTTCACAAAGAAAACCGTTTCTTTCAATAAATTAAGGAGGATCCCATGATTTTTATGACAAAAAATGGTAGAATATGAATGAAAACGACTATTATTTTATATTGACGGAGGATATCATGACCGAAAACTATCAAGATGACACCTTACGCATCTTCAGTTTAAATGCAAATCGACCACTTGCTGAAAAAATCGCAGCATCAGTAGGAACAGAATTAGGAAAAAGCACCGTGCGCCAATTTAGTGATGGCGAAATTCAAATTAATATTGAAGAAAGTATTCGTGGCGATCATGTCTACATCATCCAAGCAACGAATGCCCCTGTAAATGATCATTTGATGGAATTGCTTATTTTAATTGATGCATTAAAACGTGCTAGCGCAAAAACAATTAATGTTATTTTGCCTTACTATGGTTATGCTCGCCAAGACCGCACAGCGAAACCAAGAGAGCCCATTACTGCGAAATTAGTTGCTAATATGTTAGTAGAGGCAGGCGCAACACGTTTGTTAACATTAGACTTGCATACTGTTCAAGTCCAAGGATTTTTTGATATCCCAGTAGATAATTTATTTACAATGCCTTTGTTTGCTCATTATTATCGTCAACAAGCATTAGTAGGGGAAGAAATTGTGATTGTTTCGCCTAAAAACAGTGGCGTTCAACGCGCACGTAGTTTATCGGAGTACTTAGATGCGACCTTAGCAATTGTCGACCATGAAGAGATTGATGGGGTGCGCCAAGAAGGTTACGTTATTGGGAATGTCGCTGGGAAAAAATGTATTCTTGTTGATGACATTTTGAATACTGGTCAAACGTTAGCCACAGCGGCGGAAGTTTTAATGAAAAATGGTGCGCAAGAAGTGTATGCTTGCGCCTCGCATGGTTTGTTATCAGAAGGCGCAAAAGCAACCTTAGAAAATGCGCCGATTAAGGAAATTAGTATTACTGACTCTGTTTATACGACAGCAGACCGCCAACCAGCAACCTTGAATATTATTTCTTGCGCTGAGTTAATGGGGGAAGCGTTACTTCGTATTCATGAAAATAAACCAATGAGTCCATTATTCCGTTTAGAACCAAAAGGAGAATAAGTGATTCCTTAAACTAGAAATAGGTCTAACAACTTTAATAGTGTTGGGCCTATTTTTCTTATCTCTTTTATAAATAGAAGAGAAAGTATTCTGATTTTGTGTTTTAAGCTTTTTATGCTAGAATAACGCCAGAACATAAGGAAAGGGACGAGTCATTTGGAACCCATTTATTTAGATCATGCGGCAACAACACCGCTTCATCCAACGGTCATTCAAGCGATGACTGAAAATATGCAAACGACTTTTGGCAATCCATCAAGTATTCATCAGTTTGGACGAAAGGCACACGGTCTTCTGGAAGAAGTGCGTCAAACGATTGCCGAGAGCTTACAAGCCAAACCCCACGAAATTATTTTTAATAGTGGTGGCACAGAAGGGGATAACACAGCCATCTTGGCAGTTGCTTTTTCTCGTCAAAAGGAAGGAAAACATATTATTACTACGGCAATTGAACATCCCGCTGTGTTACGAACGATGGAATACTTAGAAACGTTAGGCTTTGAAGTGACTTACTTGCCTGTGAATGAAAATGGTCAGATTTCAATGGATCAATTCAAAAAGTCTTTACGCGAAGAAACGATCTTGGTTTCAATGATGTATGGCAATAATGAAATTGGAAATCGATTACCGATTGCTGAAGTTGGTGCAATTCTTAAAAATCATTCGGCGATTTTTCATACAGATGCCGTCCAAGCTTATGGAAGTGAAGTCATTTTACCTCATGAATTAGGGATCGACTTATTAAGTATTTCCGCTCATAAAATCAATGGTCCAAAAGGCGTAGGTTTTTTATTTAAAAGCGATGCAATCCAATTACCACCTCTTTTACATGGTGGGGAACAAGAAGAAAAACGACGTGCGGGCACGGAAAACTTAGCTGGAATTATTGGCATGGGTACTGCCGTTTCATTACTAACTTCTGCAGAAAAGCAAGCAAGAAAAACAGCCTATCAAAGTTTTCAAACGATTATTTTAAAAGCGTTAGAAGAAGCCAATATTGATTTTTCAATTAATGGTGAACCAACCAATCGTTTAGCGCATGTCTTAAATCTTCATTTAAAAGGAATTCCCAGTGATTTGCTCTTAATGCATTTGGACTTAAGAGGTATTGCGATTTCAACAGGCTCGGCTTGTACAGCGGGAACTGTGGATCCTTCGCACGTGTTGACAGCGATGTATGGAGAAAATTCCTCGGCTATTAAAGAATCAATCCGGATTAGTTTTGGCTACGGGAACACACCAGAAGAAATTGCGACTTTTTCTGAAGTACTAGTTGCAGTGATTCAACAATTGAAAAAATAATCTGATTGCGGCAGCTACAGGTTTTCGCTATAATGAAGATAACAATGAAAATAATGAGGTGGAACCCATGGCATTTACAACAACGGCTGCTGTTGAAGGCTCAACAGTTTTTTACAAAGTACATCCTAGTGCAAAACGCTATACATTAAAAGATAACGGCTTTACTGAAACAAAATCAGGGAACTTTCAATTGATTCGTTCCTTAGATCCAACGCCTCAGAGAAATGAAGGCTTCAAATTAAAAATTACGATCACTGCTGATCTAAAAGAGTTGAAAATGTCCATTACAACGGCAAATGGTTTAAAACCAATGAATATTTTCAAGAATGAACAACATGAAATGAGTAAAGAAAAATACTTTTTCTTAATGGATGGCTTAATTAGCCGTGGTGTATTAGAGAAAGTAGAATAACTTAGAGAAACCTGAAGAAACAAGTGAAAGTAGCTTGTTCCTTCAGGTTTTCTGTTTATTTGAAAGCAACAGCTTGTTGGCTGTGTCTTTGTTCCAAGTATTTTCTCATTATACGCCCGGCTTGCTTTACTTATTTCAAAAAAATAGTATAATGAAAAGCACTGAAAAGTTACGACCTTCAAATCGTGGATGATTTCAGAATCTAATTGAAATGATGGTGATAAAATGGCAGATAACAGCAAAACGCGTGTCGTGGTAGGCATGAGTGGCGGTGTCGATTCATCTGTCACAGCGTTGCTTTTAAAAGAGCAAGGCTATGATGTAATTGGGATCTTTATGAAAAATTGGGACGATACAGACGAAAATGGTGTCTGTACCGCAACTGAGGACTATAAAGATGTCGCAAAAGTAGCGGATCAAATTGGGATTCCGTATTATTCGGTCAATTTTGAAAAAGAATATTGGGACCGTGTGTTTGAATATTTTTTAGCAGAATATCGGTTAGGACGGACACCAAATCCAGATGTCATGTGTAATAAAGAAATTAAATTTAAAGCATTCCTAGATTATGCTATGCAACTAGGCGCTGACTATGTTGCAACTGGCCACTATGCGCAAGTAGAAACGGATGAAAATGGCGTAGTGCATATGTTACGTGGAATTGACAATAATAAAGACCAAACCTATTTTTTAAGCCAATTATCACAAGCCCAATTGGCAAAAACAATGTTTCCATTGGGTGGCATGGAAAAATCAGAAGTTCGTGCAATTGCTGAACGTGCTGGATTAGCCACAGCCAAGAAAAAAGACTCAACGGGCGTTTGTTTTATTGGTGAAAAGAATTTCAAAGAATTTTTGAGTAATTATTTACCAGCTAAAAAAGGCAACATGGTGACAGAAGATGGCGAAATCAAAGGACAACATGATGGTCTGATGTATTATACTATCGGTCAACGCCAAGGCTTAGGAATTGGTGGCGGCGGTAAAACACAAGAACCATGGTTTGTAATTGGGAAAGATTTAACCACCAATACATTATATGTGGGACAAGGATTTCACCATGAAAAACTATATGCAACACATTTAGAAGCTAGTGAGGTTCATTTTACTGTTGATACACCAATGCCAAAAGAGTTTGACTGTACGGCTAAATTCCGTTATCGTCAAGCAGATATCCCAGTGCATGTTTCCTTATCTGAAGATGGCACAAAAGCAACCGTTACGTTTAAGGAACCAGCGCGCGCAGTCACTCCAGGTCAAGCTGTTGTTTTTTATGATGGGATGGAATGCTTAGGGGGCGGCTTAATTGATCGCGCCTACCAAGATGAAAAAGAACTACAATACGTCTGAAAAGTTTCACGAGTTGTGAAACAAAAAGGATGAAGTTAACCAAAAGAAAAGCGGATATGCTGGTTATAAAACCAGTAAATATCCGCTTTTCTTTTTTGTTTTATATGCCTATTTTTTTTAAAATAAGAAAAAGAGAAAAATTAAAAATTCAAATTGTGGATAACTTTTCTGTGTATAACTTAGTCATCATTTTTCTCTTTTTTTAATTCGGCGGTGCTTCGACGAACCCATAGAAGGTTAATGAGAACCAGACAAGAAGTGGAAATAAAGACCCCACGATAACCGAAAGCGGCAGATACGCTTGAACCAATCATAGGACCAATCACATTTCCTGTCGCTTGGAAAGATTGATTGTAACTGAAAATACGACCTGCAGCGTCACTTGGGGAATAACGAGTGATCAACGTTTGAACAGCTGGTAGTAAACAGGCATCGGAAATCCCAACTAAGAAACGAAGCATGGCAAGTTGCCAGACATTTTGAACAAAGGCCATTGGTAGGTAAACGAAAATGGCTAAAATTAAGCCAATTGTCAAGATACGTTCACTGCCAATACGATCGCCTAAGCGGCCGAAACGTGGGGCGGCTATTAACGTTGCAATCCCTGGAATAGAAGCAATGACTCCGCTAATTAAGGTGACATTTCCGTGACCACCCAACAATTGTTGAATATATAAACTGATGATGGGACTAATTGAATTATTGGAAGCTTGAATGATTAATGTCGTAATAAACATTCCAAGAATCACGTGGGGATGTTCTAGTTTTTTTAAAATTTGTTTCCCAGATGCGGCTTGATTTTTTTCAATTGGCACAAACTCTTCATGGACAAAGACGAGACTCAAAACAAAGACGAGTAATAAAATCGTACCAGTAATGAAAAAGGTTGGCCGATAACCGAAAATAGACGCAGTGACACCGCCCAAAAGAGGACCAAGCAACGTGCCGGTAACAGAACCAGTGGCTAAAGTACCAAGCACTTGACCGCTTTTTTCCTTAGGTGTGCCTGTAGCAACTAACGCAGTCGCATTACTGATATAACCAGAAAAAACACCTTGTAATAAGCGTAAGCCAATCAATTGATAAACACTTGTGACTGCGCCCATTAAACTAATGACGATAGCCATCCCTAATGAAGCGCGTAATAACATTAACTTGCGTCCTTTTCGGTCGGCTAAACGGCCCCACCAAGGTGAAACAATGGTCGTGACTAAAAAAGTGGAGGAGAACGTGATTCCGCTCCAAAAATTCAATTGTTGGTGGGTAAAAGTACCTAATGTGTTGATATAAAGAGGCATAAATGGCATCACTAAGCTAAAGCCAATACCAGCCATAAATGTGCCAAACCATAAAACAAGCAGATTTTTTTCCCAAGGTTGTCTTGGACGGAAAATTTTACTTTTAATTAATTCATACATTCTATTTCCTCACTTTCTAGTAAAGAAATTCAAATTTGGCTTTGGCGAGTCGTTGATCATTCAATGCTTGATGCAATTCATTCGCAAAAAAGCCTTCTTTTAAATTTAGTGGATTTTTTGTAGCGTATACATATAACGTATAGGTGTGCACACCAGAGCGAGGACTTAACCCCAGATAACGTTCGGTTAACTCAGGTAACGTTTCAGTGGCAAGCGCTGGAATCATCTGTTTCCCCAAAGGAGAAGCAAGACTATTTTTTCCTTGAATGGTAGGCTTGAGTGCTGTTCGACTAAAGTCTTCAGGAATCTCATTGGTTACAGGAACATTGGCAGCTAACCAATGAATAAAAGGGAAACCGATTAGAGGAATCGTGTCATAATCAATTAATTCCCAGGATAAATAGCGGGCTTCTTTAGGAATGGCCGCTAAAGAAATAGGAAAAGATAAAATAGGACGTTCGTGTAATAAAAATTCTGCACTGGTTCGTTTGCCATAACGATCGGCCAAATGAGAACGGTTGGTAATATGCATGCCAAACAGCCTTCTTTCAAAAATGATGTTTACAAATTATTATTATAAACTATAATTTATAGTTTAAAAAGAGTCAATAGATATGATAAACTAATACTTGTCCAAAATTTAAGAATTGGAGGCGTCAGAAAGATGGCAAAAAAACGGAATTTAACGAAAGCCAAAATCCTTGAAAGTGCCCGCAACCTAGCGGAAGAATTGGGCGTTCAACAATTAACCTTTCAAAATTTAGCCGTTGATTTAGGCATCAAGTATCCTTCACTCTATAATCACTTTAAAAATATTGCTGAAGTAAAAAATGCTCTAGTGGACTTGTTAATTCAAGAATTAAATGATGCATTGCGAAGAGCCTTAGTGGGTAAGAGTGGCGCAGAAGCAATTCGGATATATGCTGAAACGTACCAACAATTTGCTTTTGAAAATTCTGCAGTCTATGAATTACTTATCAGTGTGCCGAAAACGCAAAACCAACAATTAATTGAAGGCATCCATGAAACCAATCAAATTATCTTACAACTTTTAGCTTTTTATCCATTTAATAATGAAGAACGACTGCACAAAAGTCGAGAATTACGTAGTTTAATCCATGGCTATATTACCTTACGTTTTTTAGGTTATTTTCAACGCGAAGAAGCCACGCCGGAAGAAAGTTATCGTCGCATGATTGAAGATTTTATTGCTTCTTTAGAAGTAGCAGGATAAAATAAATTTCAAAAATTTCTCAGTCCGAAACCAAATCCTTGCAACTTTTTCAGAAAGTGACTATGATACCTACAGTAGCAAAAAAAGGAGCGGTTCAATGTATCAAGTAATTACAATGTATGGCGACAATGAACCTTGGTGGTTTTTTGATGATTGGCAAGAGGACATTGTTCAAGAAAAAACCTTCGATAACTTGACCGATGCAGAGACATATTATGTGGAAGTTTGGCAAAAACTTTCTCAGAATTATACATACGTCAACACAAAGCCTAATTATTTAACGGCTTTCTGGAATGATGGGGAAGAACGCTGGTGTGAAGAATGCGATGAAGATTTACAACAATACTTCGGTTTAGCATTACTAGAAAATCATCATGCAGTTACTTTTGAAAATAAAGCTGAGTTTACCACAATATCCAATCATTTTGGCAAAACAAAATTCTGCAAACGGAAAGTTATTTGAAACGCATGAGTTTAAAGAAAAACCTCAGGGAATTTTCTTTAAACTCTTTTTCTATTCTCGGAATTTAGAGAAAATCGAACCAATATTTGGTATAATACGAAAAGATAGCACTCAAAAAGGAGCGAAACTAGTGGTTGCAAAACAATTAATTATTGCTGAAAAACCTAGCGTAGCAAAAGATTTAAGCCGCGTTTTAGGAGCAAATCAAAAAAATAAGAATTATTATGAAGGACCCAACGTGATTGTCACCTGGGCTTTAGGCCATCTCTTAGGACTAAAAATGCCAGAAGATTTAAACAAAGAATGGCAAACGTGGCAAATGGAAACTTTACCGATGATTCCTAAGAATTTAGGGATTAAACCGTTACCGAAAACGGGACATCAATTAAAAGCGATTAAACAATTAGCTAATCGTAAAGATGTTTCTGAAGCCGTGATTGCCACTGATGCTGGTCGTGAAGGTGAATTAGTGGCCCGCTGGATTTTAGAATATGTCCGTTTTAACAAACCAGTCAAACGCTTATGGATTTCATCTCAAACAGACAAAGCCATTAAAGACGGGTTTAAGAAAATTCGCCCAGCGAAAGACTACGATAATTTGTATTACTCTGCCTTGGCGCGCGCAAAAGCTGACTGGTTAGTTGGGCTAAACGTCACACGGGCCTTGACAGTGAAATATCAAGATAACTTATCCGCAGGTCGTGTTCAAACACCAACTTTAGCAATGGTACGCCAACAAGAAAAAACGATTGAACAATTTAAGCCTCAAACTTATTTTACTATCTCGTTAACTGTTGAATCAGAAAAAGCAAAGATGACCCAAAAAAATCCATACGCTTTAAAAGAACGGCAGGAAGCAGAACAATTAGTCAAAGAACTCTCAAAACAAAAGGGCTTAGTTACCGATATCCAAGAAAAAGTTAAAACAGAAAATGCGCCGTTACCGTATGATTTAACCGAAATCCAGCGTGAAGCCAACCAGCGATTCCAATTTTCTGCAAAGAAAACGTTGTCTCTTGTACAAAGTTTATACGAAACCCATAAAATTGTTTCCTATCCTCGAACTGACAGCAAATATCTAACGACGGATATGAAAGGAACGATGAAAGAGCGCCTTCAAGCTATTGCTGATTTTTCACCAGAAGTGAAAGGCTACCTTAAAAATGGGGCCGTTGTTAAACAACAAAAAGTTTTCCAAAATGCAAAAGTCACAGATCACCATGGGTTGATTCCAACTGAACAACGTCCTCGTTATGAAAAGCTAAGTAATGATGAACAAAAAATCTATCAAATGATTGTTCAACGATTCTTAGGTTTGTTTGCTGAGCCAAATCAAACCAAACAAACAAAAGTTACAGTCGCTTTTGGAAAAGAAACATTTGTCTTTCATCAAAATAAAGTAGTTGTTGCTGGCTGGAAAACAACAGCCGAACAGCCGCTATCCACTGTCCAATGGCAAAAAGGCATGACCGTTGCGCCAAACTTTACCATTAACAAAGAATTAACGTCGCCGCCAAAACCATTAACCGAAGGAACGTTGTTAGGAAAAATGGAGAAACACAGTTTAGGCACACCGGCAACGCGAGCTGAAATTATTGAAAAACTGATTAAATCAGAATTGATGGAACGAACCAATAGCGGTTTAAGTGTCTCTGCCAAAGGAAAGCAACTATTAGACTTGGTGAATCCATCACTTGTGACACCTGAACTAACGGAAAAATGGGAAAAGTCGCTCGAAGCAATCGCTTCGGGTCAACAAAAGAGTCAACTTTTCTTAAAGGATATTGAAGAGGATACGAAAAAATTAGTCCGTGAAATTAAACAAAGCGAGAAAAAATATCAAGATTTTTCCATTACGCACAAAAAATGTCCAGATTGTGGCTCAAACTTACGGGAAAAAAATACAAAAGATGGGAAGATTTACGTTTGTACAAACCAAGAATGTTCTTATCGTCGGCGAAAAGATCCTAAAGTATCCAATCACCGTTGCCCACAATGCCATAAAAAAATGGTCATCATAGAAGGAAAAAATGGTCGTTCTTTCAAATGTAAATTCTGTTCGATTACTGAAAAAATTCCCGATAAAAAAGAACGAAAACAAAAAATGACTAAACATGAAGAACGTCGTTTGATGAAAAAATATTCACAACCAGACGAACCAGAAGAAAGTGCTTTAGCACAGGCCTTAAAAGCCGCTATGAAACAAGAGTAGCGATTTGACGAATGTTGGCTCTAAATAATCAAGTCATCCTTGTTGGTCTTTAGTAAACTTTCAAATAGAAAGAGAGGGACACGGATGCTCGCAAATTTAAATCAAGCAATGGATTATATTGAAGAACATTTAACGGAAGAAGTATCCTTCGATGAATTGGCAAAAAAGACAGGGATTTCTGTTTACCATTTTAAACGAACTTTTTCGTTTATTGCGGGAATGAGTCTGGCTGAGTATATTAAAAAGAGACGTTTGGCAGAAGCAAATTTAGCATTACTTGCTGGTGAAAAAGTGACAGATGTAGCTTTTAAATATGGTTATCAAAGTATTGAAGGATTCTCAAGAGCTTTTCGCGATTGGTCAGGACAAGCCCCTTCTGAAGTAATGAAAACACAAATCCAAAAAACGTTTCCTAAATTCTCTTTCTATATTGATATTAAAGGAGGACAATCAATGGATGTTAAATTGATTGAAAAACCAGCGTTTCAAATAGTCGGAGTTAGTCAGAAGGTTCCCTTGCAGTATCAAGGGGAAAATCAAGCAATCATGGAATTAGCACAGCGCATTACACCACAACAACGAGCGGAAATGCATACATTTGATGACATATATCCTCATCAAGTAGTAAATGCTTCTTTTGACTTTCAAGAGGGACGAACAACAGAAGGTGGAGAAATGACACACATGATTGGCTTTGCCACTTTGCAAGAAAATACCTATGAAGATTTGGAGCAACTAAGCGTACCTGCTCATACATGGGCGGTTTTTCCAAATGAAGGTCCTTTCCCACAAACTTTACAAGAAACCTGGGCAAGGATATTCTCCGAATGGTTGCCTTCATCTGGTTACCAAGTCGTTGCAGCACCAGAAATTTCGTTTACGCAATATCAAGGACCAGCAGAAGCTAAGTACAGTGAAATCTGGCTCGCTGTTACAGCTACTAAATAAAGAAAACCCACCATTGAAAAATGGTGGGTTTTTCCGCCAAGAAGGAAAAAGTTTGGTATAATAAACGTGAAGAAAAAAATTAGACCTTCTAAACTGAAATCTAGCTATGGATAAGTGATGCGAATACGGAATCATGGAGAAAAAATAATTCTCCGAGGTTTTAGAGTCATGTTGTTTAGAATGGTACCAAAACTTCATCAATGCTATCGAGTTTACAAATAAAGTTTTAGAGTCATGTTGTTTAGAATGGTACCAAAACTGATTGCAATGTGGCAATATATTGTGCATCGTTTTAGAGTCATGTTGTTTAGAATGGTACCAAAACTTACCCAATCTTCGTAGCGCGCATCTATTTGTTTTAGAGTCATGTTGTTTAGAATGGTACCAAAACCGCCAAAGAAATATGGAACACCTTACCAAAGTTTTAGAGTCATGTTGTTTAGAATGGTACCAAAACAAAGATCAGTGGCTAGTTACGAAGAAATAAGTTTTAGAGTCATGTTGTTTAGAATGGTACCAAAACATAGTTTTGAAGGAATGAAAAAGCTAGGTGGTTTTAGAGTCATGTTGTTTAGAATGGTACCAAAACGCCTACTTATTTTTTTGATTTGAGATTACAGTTTTAGAGTCATGTTGTTTAGAATGGTACCAAAACAACGTAGCATTATTTTTTACCCATATGCATGTTTTAGAGTCATGTTGTTTAGAATGGTACCAAAACGGATATTTTGAATTTATGTTATAATTATTGGTTTTAGAGTCATGTTGTTATCTTCGAATGAAGAAGAGGAGTGCTAAAAGGTTACTGTTTCCAGTAGCCTTTTTTGTTATTTTTATTTCTTTCATTAAAAAAGTTTAGTAAAATGAAAGTATCTTAAATTTTAAGTGAAATAAATTTAATAAAGGAGAACAATGATGGAAGGAAAGATTGTTTCAAGTACGAGTTCAGCCCAAAGTGCTGTCTCAAAGTTGACTGGTATCAACGAGCGTTTAGAAGCCCCAAAGGTAACCTTTTCAGGAAGTACAGTTTCAGGAATGACCAAAGGCAAACAAGTGAATGCTCAAGTTTTAACAAACTTAACGGATTTAGCCAATTGTGTCTGGAAACAAGCCGAGAAATTCCCTCAAATTGCAGAAAAAATTGCTTATCGTGACCAACAATCTGCGGAACAATTCTCAGGAGGTGGGCGTTAAGTATGAGTGAAAAAGAGAGAAACGATGAACTCCACGCCACAATCACAAGCCAAATTGCCCAAGTTGAAGAACAGGAAGAGACGTTACGCCGTGAAGAACGGAAGCAAATGGAACAATTAGCGAGCACGGTTCAAGAATTAAAAAGAGAAGAAGCTAGATACACGGATATTTTTCAACAACTACATTCATTAGGTGATGAAGATGCTCAGAAAACGAGCAGTTTGTTGCAAGCGGTTACTCGTGATGTCAGAAATTCCTGTCAGAGTCAGCAACAGACACTTGCTCAACACTATCGTTCACTCAAACGGAAATTAGACGATGACCGTGAAGCATTGTTCAGAGAGCGAGGGCAGATTCCATGGTAAGATATGTTCGAGCAGATTCTCAAGCGCTGGTTTCAAGTATGAAAACCACGATTCAGCAAGCACGGGAATTGACCAGCAAGTTAAATCAAGGCAGTCAACATTTGGTTCAGTCAGTGGATGGCAAACAACTTTCAGGAGCTGTTTATACCGCTGGCAAAGGACTTTTTGAACAAGTCATTATTCCCACAATCAAACGAGCTGATCAAGCCATTCAATCGTTAGAACAGGATTTAGCAAGATACCGTCATGCTGAAATGGCGGTGGAACGCTGGTCGCTGATTGACTCAGAACTGCAACAAGAATTGATTCGTTCGCTACAACGTCAGCTTCGAACCATTGATTATCAAATTGACATGGCGAGACAATTGGAATCTTCTTTGATTGGCGAACTGGCGAAACCGCTTCTTCACGCCATTCACATGGACACACAACGTCTCCATAATGCCAAAGTTGCCTTACTGGACAAGTTGAGAGAAGCCGAACAAAAGCTAAATGGACTCAAACAATTTGACCATCAAACTGCTTTGCTTTTTGAAAATAGTTTACAACAATTGAAAATCGTGACACAATCCATTCAAATACTTAATGGTACCAAAGTGGATTCAGCCACAGGAAAGTATACATTACCAGTTGGTTTTGATCATTCTTGGTTTACTTCCGTGAAAAAACAAAGTGTTACTGATGAAAAGAAACAAATTGCGTTAACCAAAGGCATGGTCCAGCTGAACTTGCCTGTGGAAGCGCAGAAATATTATCAAGAAATTATGCAGGAAGCGTTAAAAAACGTTCCTGTGAAGCAATGGGACAAAGTCATTCAAGAGCTAAATCAGCTGTTGTTATTTGATGAAAAAGGGAATATTTTACGTGTCCTGCCTGCGAATTTTGGAGCAGGCAATGGTGTTATTATTTTAAAAAATGGTAAAAATGACAAAGAACTGACCGAGCAAGCCAACAAAGAACTAGACAAAAAACAATGGGAAGCCTTGAATGACTCATTGTTGCAATTGGCAACAGGTGTGGTGACTGCTTTAACTGGTTTAGGAATTACCGGTTTGGACTTTGCAGGAACGTATTTCTCTGGAGGAACGCTGGCAGCTGTTGGTGTTAGCCAAGCAGGCATGGTGGCAGGCGCAACAACCATGGGTGCTGGTGCGGTTGCTGTCACAGATGCCATTCGGAAAATGGGCGTGGCGACTTCTTCGGTGAATTACAGCTTTGCACGGAATTATGGACACCAGCATAAAGATTTGAAACCAAATAATGAATATCAATCTGGAGAACATGATTATGGGTATAAGACAGATGAGTTGGGAAGGGTTTCAAATGCAGATGCTAACTTGAAACTCAAGACACATCAAGGTAGAAAACGACACAATCCGAATACACTAGATAAACAACCTGATGACCATGCGGGACATATTTTTGCAGATATGTTTGGCGGTTCTCCAGAATTAAACAATCTATTGTCGCAAGCTAAAAACGTAAATTTGAAAGAATATGGACGATTAGAACGAATCTGGAAGAAGGCTCTCCAGGAAGGAAAAGAAGTATTTGTAAAAGTGAAAATTAATTATGAAGGGAATTCTTTACGACCTAATTCGTTTGATGTGAATTATACTATTGATGGTTTAAGGAAATCTACAACAATTCAGAATGTAAATTAAGAAAGGAATAGATATATGACAAAAGTATTCGAAGATGAATTTATGGAATGGCAGATTGATATGCTTGAGATTGCCAATGATTATGTTGAGGGTAGGGCTGAAAAGATTTATATTTATGGTTCTATCGAAAATGGGGCGTATTTTTTTAATTTATTTTTTGAAATGAAAAATAAAATATTATTTATGCATCAAGTTAACACTGTGGTAGGTGAAAATGAATCTTTAATTGATGTGTCGCCAGAAGAACAAGATATAGTACTTCGTACAGGTGTAGAAGATTTGTTAAAAATTGCAGAGGTGTGTCAAAAATATCAAAAACCTGTCCCTACACAATTTAAGTTATTTTATGACATGACAAAAGAAAAATTAGACACAAAATACCAATATGATTTGCAATACTCTAATACAGAGGACTTATATACCGATGATATTTTCATGTCTTGGTACGAAGAAGTAAAAAATGCTGTAGAAAATCCCCAAGAATTTGGCTTTTAGTAACTCGTTGGTGTATATAATATGACAAAAGTATTTGAAGATGAGTTTATGGATTGGCAAGCAGATATGGTTGCCAATGCAAGAGAATATATTGACGATCGAGCAGAAAAAATTTATTTATATGGTTCAATAGAAGGTGGTAGCTATTCATTTAACCTATTTTTTAAAATTAACAATAAGATTGTTACCATGAATGAAGTAAATTCTGCTTTAAAACCTGGGGAAAAAAAGTATAATACTTCTGAAGAGCGACGATGGGAAGTTTTGGATGTAGGAATGGATGACTTATTAGAAATAGATGAAGTCTGTAAAAAGTATTCCAAACCTGTGCCGACACAATTTAAATTGTTTTATGATGTTAAAGAAAACAGTCTTAAAGCGAAGTATAAATATGATCTTTTTTATTCGAATTCTGATGATTTATCTAGCTATGATATCTTCATGTCTTGGTTCGAAGAAGTAAAAAGTGCTGTAGAAAATCCCCAAGAATTTGGATTTTAATAACTTGTTGGAGAAAGTTAGATGACAAAAGTATTTGAAGATGAGTTTATGAAATGGCAAGAAGATATGGTAGCCGTTGCGAACGATTTCATTGAAGGTAGAGCAGAAAAAATTTATTTATATAGTTCTATAGAAGAAGGTGGCTACTTTTTTAATATATTTTTTCAAATTAATGGTAAAGTTGTAACGATGGGGAAAGTAAACGCTGTATTAAATTCAGGAGAAGAACTATACGATGTTTCAGAGGATAGACGTTTTGCTGTGTTAGACATGGGGTTAGAAGATTTAATGAAAATAGAAGAAGTTTGTAAGGAATATAAAAAACCAATACCAACAGAATTTAAATTAATCTATAACGTTGAAACAACAAGCTTTAATACAAAGTATAAATATGACCTTCAATATTCCAATAACGATGCTTTAACTGATTATGATCTCTTTATGTCGTGGTATGAAGAAGTTAAGAAAGAGGTAGAAAATCCACCATTGTAATTTGGATTTTAATAAATTTTCATTTTTTCTATTTATTCGAACAAAAAAATGGCTCTTTGTCAAATAATGTTGGTAAAGAGAAAGTTTGGTATAATGAAAGAGTAGAAACGAATCAATACATTCTAAACTGAAATCTAGCTATGGATAAGTGATGCGAATACGGAATCATGGAGAAAAAATAATTCTCCGAGGTTTTAGAGTCATGTTGTTTAGAATGGTACCAAAACCGTTCTTAATTTTTTACAAACTGAATTACAGTTTTAGAGTCATGTTGTTTAGAATGGTACCAAAACATATGGTAAATTAGTAGTGTGAGAAGTGTAGTTTTAGAGTCATGTTGTTTAGAATGGTACCAAAACTTATCTGTTAACTTGTCAAAAATGAGAGAGGTTTTAGAGTCATGTTGTTTAGAATGGTACCAAAACTTACGTATATGTTTCGTCTGTTATGTGAAAGTTTTAGAGTCATGTTGTTTAGAATGGTACCAAAACTATCCTGAGCGAACACCACCAACACCAAAAGTTTTAGAGTCATGTTGTTTAGAATGGTACCAAAACTATTTATGGCGTGCGCGTTCGGTTTGACAAGTTTTAGAGTCATGTTGTTTAGAATGGTACCAAAACATTTCAAATGGATTATGCTTGGAACCATGAGTTTTAGAGCCATGTTGTTAAAAAACAAACTATCACCTCAAGCAATCCGTAATTTTCATCACAAGATTAGAATTTTTATCATCAAAGACGAGCTGCTTCAATTTTCAAAAACTAATCAAGTGATAAGTCAAAATGTTGATAGATTGAGATTAGTTCTTCCTTTTTTTAGGAAGGGCTTTTTTTATTGATAGAAGAAAGGGAAGAAATCTTGGGAGCACCTAAAAAAATTGTGAGAAATGCTTCTGTATTGTTTGGTTTCTGCCTCAGAAAGTTGTATACTTAGATTGGAATTATTCTATATTACATGCATTTTCACACTTTTTGGAAAAGTTCACTTGAATTTTCTTTTAGTTTCGTAGATAAAAGGAGTCATCGCTAATGGAAATGAACAATTCAGGTAAGCTTGTTTCTTTGTGTGGAGGCAAATCAGGGAGGAAATAATATGTTTGATATTGTAACATTGGCGAGAATCCAATTTGCGATGACAACAGTTTTCCACTTTTTCTTCGTACCGTTTTCAATAGGATTAGCACTTGTTGTAGCAATTATGGAAACAATGTACGTTGTGAAAAAAGAGGAACGTTATCGTAAAATGGCCAAGTTTTGGGGAAATATATTCCTATTAAGCTTCGCTGTTGGGGTTGTAACCGGGATTATTCAAGAATTTCAGTTTGGGATGAACTGGTCTGACTATTCTCGATTCGTCGGAGATATTTTTGGGGCACCGTTGGCGGTAGAAGCGCTCTTAGCTTTCTTCTTAGAGTCAACATTCTTAGGTTTGTGGATCTTTACTTGGGATAAAATGAATCCAAAAGTTCACGTAACCTTTATCTGGTTAGTCGTATTCGGTTCAATGATGTCTGCTTTCTGGATTTTAGTTGCCAATAGTTTTATGCAACATCCAGTAGGTTATGTCATCAATAATGGCCGTGCTGAAATGGTGGACTTTGTAGCTGTCATCAGCAATCCAAAAGTTTGGTATGAATTTTCACACGTTATCATGGGCGCCTTTACATTGGGCGGCATGGCAGTAGCTGGTATGGCTGCTTTCCAATTGTTGAAAAAACGGGATATTTCATTCCACAAAGCATCTATGCGCATTGGCTTATGGGTTACTTTGTTCGGTTCAATCGGCGTTTTATTAGCTGGCGACTTGCAAATGAAAGCTCTAATTGAAGGACAACCAATGAAATTTGCGGCGATGGAAGGGGCCTATGAAGACTCTGATGATCCTGCTGCTTGGACATTGATTGCTTGGGCAGATGAACGGGAACATAAACAAGTTTTTGGTATCGATATTCCGTATATGCTAAGTATTTTATCGTATAATAAATTATCAGGTTCGGTTGATGGGATGGATACAGTCAACAAGCGTTTGGTAGAAAAATATGGGGATGATAAAAATTATTATCCACCAGTTAACACTTTATTCTGGAGCTTCCGTATCATGGCTGGTTTTGGTGCCTTAATGTTATTGGTTGCTGCCTTAGGACTATTCTTTACAAGGAAGAAAAAACCATCGCTGTACGAGAAGAAATGGATGCTGTGGATTGTTGCTTTATGTACATTCGCACCATTCCTTGCCAATACAACAGGTTGGTTAGTCACTGAATTAGGTCGTTATCCGTGGACTGTCTATGGATTATTTACGATTGAACAAAGTGTTTCACCAAATGTATCGGTTGCTTCATTAATTACGTCAAATGTCATTTATTTCTTATTATTTGCTGGTTTAGGTAGTGTCATGGTTTACTTGGTCATTTTAGAATTACGTAAAGGACCAGACTATGAAGCGAAAAAATTAGCGAAAGAAAATGAACCAGCGTTGGATCCATTTGATAAGGGGGTATTTGGCGAATGAGTACACTACAATTATTATGGTTTGTCCTTATCGGCGTCTTGTTCTCAGGTTTCTTCTTCTTAGAAGGATTTGACTTTGGTGTTGGAATGGCCGTTCAAACGTTGGCACACAATGACGACGAAAAAGATCAAGTCGTTGCAACAATTGGACCTGTTTGGGATGGAAATGAAGTTTGGCTATTAACAGCGGGCGGCGCAATGTTTGCCTCTTTCCCATATTGGTATGCTTCATTATTTAGTGGCTACTATTTAATTCTATTTACGATTTTATTTGGCTTAATTATTCGCGGAGTTTCCTTTGAATTCCGCCACAACATGCCGGAAGGTAAACGTCGTCGGATGTGGAACTGGACGCTATCAATTGGTAGTTTCCTTGTACCGTTCTTCTTTGGTATTTTGTTTATCAGCTTAGTCCAAGGAATGCCTTTAGATGCAAACGGCAATATGCATGCGCAATTTACGGATTATTTTAATCTGTTTTCAATTGTTGGTGGAGTAGCCTTAACATTACTTTGCTACTTACACGGCATGAACTATATTGCTTTAAAAACAGAAGGCCCAATTCGCGAACGTGCTCGAAATTATGCAGAAATCTTATACGGCGTTTTATATGTCGGTTTAGTTGTTTTTGCAGTGTTGATGTACTTCAAAACGGACTTTTATGAAAAGAACTTTGCGGTCACTTTAATTTTAACGTTAGCAATTGTGGTCTTAACGGTCATTGCTAATGTTGGGGTGTTTAAACGCAAAGAGATGTTAGCTTTTCTAGCGAGTGGTTTAACATTAGTTGTACTAGTTGCTCTCTTGTTCAGTGGCTTGTTCCCACGTGTTATGATTGGTAGTGAAGGTTTTGATTTGTTGATTAAAGATGCAACAAGCACACCATATACACTAAAAATTATGACGTGGATTTCTTTAAGTATTTTACCATTCGTGTTAGCTTATACTGCTTGGTCCTATTATATTTTCAGAAAACGTATTTCACAGACAGCCGTACCAGAGGGGTATTAAATCTATGATTGATAAAGACATCTTACAGATGCCTAAAATCAAAAAAATTCTTGTCTTGCTTGCAGGTTTTTCTTTCCTGCAAGCAGTCTTTATAATTGGGCAAGCTTTTTTTCTTTCAAAAGCCATTGTCGGCCTTTGGAGTGGCGGGCATCTTAACCAACAACTACAGAGTATTTTACTCTTTTTTATTTTTTATCTTGGTCGACATGTTATTACGTATTTTCGTGAGAGAATGCTCGATACATTTAGTTATGAACGCTCGAAAGAATTACGCGAACAATTATTAACCAAAATTTTCCGTTTGGGGCCAAATGTTGTTCAAAAAAATGGAACTGGAAATATGGTTACCATGGCTTTAGAAGGCATCAGTCAAACCGAAAATTATTTACAATTGATTTTGACAAAAATGATGAATATGATGATTATTCCTTGGATTATTTTGGCCTTTGTTTTTACACAAGATATTCGTTCAGGCGTAACATTGCTGATTGTTTTTCCGATTATTATTATTTTTATGATTGTGTTAGGTTATGCAGCACAAAGTAAAGCGGACAAGCAATATGCGGCGTTTCAAATGCTTTCCAATCATTTTATTGATTCCTTGCGAGGGATTGACACACTGAAACTGTTTGGGTTGAGTAAAAAATATGCTGGGAGTATTTACCATACAAGTGAACGATTCAGAAAAGCGACCATGAGTACGTTGAAAATTGCTATTTTATCAACTTTTGCGTTAGACTTTTTTACGACATTATCGGTAGCTGTTGTGGCAGTTTTCCTTGGATTAAGTTTATTAAACGGCACGATTTTATTATTTCCTGCCTTGGTTACTTTAATTTTAGCACCCGAGTTCTTTTTACCGATTCGTGATTTTTCAAGTGATTATCACGCAACCTTAGATGGAAAAAACTCTTTTCAAGCGATCCAAGCGGTATTAGCATTGCCAGAAGCAGAACAGACCGATGTGCTCACGTTAGATGATTGGCATCAAGAAAGTCAGTTGTCAGTCACCGCGTTAAATTTTTCCTATGAAGATGCAACGCAAGAAGCAATTCAATCGTTGCAATTCTCTGTTGATGGTCGCAAAAAGATTGGAATTATCGGGGCGAGTGGTTCTGGTAAGTCAACGTTAATTAATTTATTAAGTGGCTTTTTATTACCAACAGAAGAAACGAGTCAATTGGCGATAAATGGTCAAACGATTCCACATTTTTTACAAAAAGACTGGCAAAAGCAAATCCTTTATATTCCGCAAGCGCCATATATTTTCCAAGATACTTTGGCAAACAATATTCGCTTTTATACACCTGAAGCAACAGATGAGGCGATTCAGCAAGCGATTCAGTTAGTTGGCTTAGACGAGCTGGTTAAAGATCTTCCCGAAGGAATTCATACCTTGATTGGGGAAAGCGGTCGAATGTTAAGTGGGGGACAAGCGCAACGAGTAGCGTTGGCCCGCGCCTTTGTTGATCAAAAACGCCACGTCTTGCTGTTTGATGAGCCGACAGCGCATTTGGATATTGAAACAGAAGTTGAAATGAAAGAGCGCATGTTGCCATTAATGAACAATCATCTTGTCTTCTTTGCGACACATCGTCTGCATTGGATGGAAGAAATGGATTACATTTTAGTGATGGAAAAAGGTCAATTAGTGGAACAAGGAACGCTAGCAGAGTTGATTGAAAAAGATGGCTACTATGTTCAATTAATGAAGCAAATGAGAGGAGGACGCCAATGATGGAAAAACAGCCGACAACGAAAGACGTTTGGAAAAACGATCAATGGGTTCGTCCTTTTTTAAAACGCTATAAAAAAACCTTGTATTTTGCCTTACTTTTAGGCTTCTTGACGTTCTTTAGCGCAGGGGCATTAATGTTTACGTCTGGTTACTTAATCAGTCGTGCGGCTTCCTTACCAGAGAATATTTTATTAATTTATATTCCCATTGTTTTAACAAGAGCATTTGGGATTGGCCGTCCTGTTTTTCGTTATGTGGAGCGTCTAACGAGTCATAACTGGGTGTTAAAAATGACCTCTGATCTGCGCTTGAAACTTTATAATGTGCTAGAAAAAGATGCGATTTTCTTTAAGACAAAATATCGCACTGGGGATATCTTAGGTTTGCTTTCGGAGGATATTAATCATATCCAAAACTTGTATTTACGAACGATTTTCCCAACTGTTATTGCTTGGATTTTGTATATCTTTTTAGTGATTGCGTTAGGTTTCTTTTCTTGGTGGTTTGCTTTATGCATGTTACTGATGTTAGGAGTGGTTGTTTTTCTATTACCACTTGTTTCAGTTCTAGTGAATGGTGCGCGTCAAGAAAAACATAAATATGCCAAAAATGAGTTATATCAAACACTAACCGACAATATTCTAGGTGTGTCTGATTGGGTGTTTAGCCAACGAGGTGCTGAATTCGTTGCTCGTTATGAAACAGATGAAGCAAACGTTCGTGCATTAGATGAAAAAATGAAGCAATTTAACCGTGGCCGAGACTTTGTTTTACAACTTCTGTTCGGTGTGATTGCGATTGCTGTCTTAGCTTGGACTAGTGTGCGGTTTCCAGGTAATCATGGGGGCGCAGCCAATTGGATTGGTGCCTTTGTTTTAACCGTGTTTCCGTTAATTGATGCTTTTGCTCCGCTTCCTGCTGCAGCACAGGAAACAACGATTTATAAGGATTCCATTCGTCGTTTTAATGAGCTTCCTGAAGGGGAAGATGACTCAACAGAAGCGCCTGTTCAGCCAAATGGCACCAGTTTATCGATAGAACATTTGTCTTTTGCATATGAAAATCAAGAGAAAAAGGTATTAAATGACTTATCGTTAACAATTCCTGAAAAACAAAAATTAGCGATTTTAGGGCGCAGTGGTTCCGGAAAGAGTACGTTGGCTTCGCTCATTCGTGGTGATTTACGACCTACTTCGGGAGAAATCCTTTTAGGAAACATCCCAACTGAGGCATTTGGTGAGACGATGACTGAATATATTGGGGTTATGCACCAAGCGCCGTACCTATTTCGAACAACCATTTTAAATAATATTCGGATTGGTAGAGAAGAAGCGAGCGAAGCAGAAGTTTGGGCGGTTTTAGAAAAAGTTGGCTTAAAAGAAATGGTTGCCCAATTACCAGAAGGTTTACAAACAATGGTGGATGAAGCAGGTTTGCGTTTCTCTGGTGGCGAACGACATCGCTTGGCGCTAGCACGGATTCTTTTGCAAGATACACCAATTGTGTTATTAGACGAACCAACTACTGGTTTAGATCCAATTACAGAACAGCAATTGCTGGAAACCTTTTTTGAGGCATTAAAAGATAAAACCGTCATCTGGATTACCCACCATTTGCAAGGCGTAACTTTGATGGATCAAGTGATCTTTATTGAAGATGGCCAATTAGAGATGAGTGGTACACCAGAAGAATTACTTGCAACCAATGCGCATTATCAAAAACTTTACCGAATTGATCGTGGCATTAGTTCTTTCGAGGAATAAAAAAACGACTGGTTGTTGATTAAAGCAAACAATCAGTCGTTTTTCTATTTCAATTAATGGCAATTCTTCCATAAAACGTTTAAAATGAACGATGTAATAAGAGCTCAGTTAAGGAAAGTAAGGTTTCTTTTGCTGTGCCATCAGGCAATTGTTGAATATCAGTGATTGCTTTGTTGGTTACTTTTTTAGCAAAAGCTTGTGCTTCTGTAACGCCATGATAGTCGTTGACTAGCGCCGCAACTTCAGCTGCTTCTTCTAAGGTAATGGCGCGTCCTTTATCCAAATAAGGGCTGAATACGTCAGGTGCTGCTTGGTAAGCGAAGAGAAGGGGTAACGTATAAACACCTTGTGACAAGTCTTCTAAAGCGGGCTTTTTCAAGGTTTCCGTGTCGGCAGTATAATCTAAAATATCGTCATAGACTTGAAAAGCAATGCCAATATGACGGCCAATTCGTTTAGCTAAACGTTGGACTTCTTTTGAACTATGACCGAAATAGGCCCCTTCAAGACAGCTTAGTGAAAAAAGTTCGGCTGTTTTGCCGTTGACACTTCTTAAATAAGCAGGAATCGACATGCGGCGGTCAAATCGATGACTCATTTGATCGAGTTCACCAAGTAATAACCGTTTCATTCCTTGTGCGTTGATTTTCATAAATTCAGAGCCATTCATGGCATCTGCAATCAAAGTAAAGAATTCAGTGAATAGTAAATCACCTGTGTAAACAGCCACGTCTTTACCATATTGTGATTGAATAGTCACAGCGCCTCGGCGCAATGGAGAATCGTCAATAATGTCATCGTGAATCAACGTAGCCATATGTAGGATTTCCAAAGATGCAGCTATTTTTAATAGTTGTTGTTTCTCTTGTTTTTCTTCATCACCCAGTTGAGCAAAAAGAAAGAAAAAAGCGGGGCGTAATAATTTGCCGCCAGAACGAGCCAAAGATACTAAGGCTTCTTCAATGTCTTCGTTGCGCGTATGCAACGTTTGTTCAATTAATTCACATGTTTCCGTTAAAGAACGTTCAACGTCAGGAAACGACTTCCAAAATGTGTTCATAAATATACTACGATCCTTTCAGTGGTTCAATACTATTTGATTGTATACGAATTGGCGACAGAAATACAGTAATTAAGTTTTAAAAGTAACAAAGTTTGTAAAAAAGTAGCGGAGGGATAGTTTGAATCGAGAAATATTTTTTGAATTAGTAGAATTAAAAGCAAAAACAGCTAGTGTTTTGCCATTTTTGTTAGGAATTTGTTTTAGTTGGTACCAATATGGGCGGCTCCATGTTGGTTATGTTTTAATTTTTTTCATTGCGATGTTTATTTTTAATATGGCGGTCGATATTTTAGATAATTATAATGATTACCATCATGCCACAGAAGTTCATGATTATAAGGAAAAAACGAATATTATCGGTCGAGAAAATTTATCTTTGCCATTAATACGCAAAATGATTTTTTGGATGATTCTCGTTTCTGCTTTAATGGGGATTGGGTTGTCATTTATTGTCGGCTGGCCGTTATTAATTATGGGTCTTTATTGTTACTTAATTGGTATTTTTTATTCATCAGGACCGAAACCTTTATCTAGTCTACCATTAGGGGAAGTTTTCTCAGGATTTACAATGGGGTTCATGATTACTCTTATTTGTGTCTACATTAATACGTTTGAAGTTTTCAATTGGTCAGCAGCTAATTTATGGGGGATTTTCTTAGTCGCCTTACCTAACACTTGTTACATTGCTAACTTAATGTTAGCAAATAATATCTGTGACTTAGAGGAAGATGAAAATAACAAGAGATATACATTAGTTCATTACCTTGGCAAAGCAAGTTCTTTGAAATTATTCGTCGGATTAAATACAATAGCAATGTTAGCCATTTTGTTAGCTGTCGGTTTAGGATTAACCCCGCCAACAATGTTACTCATGCTTTTAACTTTACCTTTTGTACGGAAACAAACCCAAGCCTTACTGAAGGAACAAGTGAAGAGTAAAACATTTGTTTGTGCTGTGAAGATCTTAGCTGTGGGAGCAACTGCACAAGTGCTATTTTTTGCCATAGGTTTGTGGTGGCTGTAAATTTTTTATAGAGTGGAAGGGAATCAAAATGAATAAGAAACATGTTGTTATTTTAGGTGCTGGTTACGCAGGCTTAAAAACATTACGCGAATTACAAAAAGGCGCCAAAGACGTCGAAATTACTTTAGTGGATCGTAATAACTATCACTACGAAGCAACGGACTTGCATGAAGTTGCTGCTGGAACACAACCAGCTGAAAAAATCACATACAATATTATGGATGTTGTCGATGAAAAAATGACAACCTTTATCCAAGGAACAGTTAAAACAATTGATGCTGCAACACAAACAGTTGCTTTAGAAGATGGCCAAACAATCAATTATGATTACTTAGTTGTTTCTCTTGGGTTTGAATCAGAATCATTTGGTATCCCTGGTGTGCAAGAACATGCTCTACAAATGGTAGATGTGAAAACGGCTTTAAACGTGTATGAACATATCCAAGAACAAATGCGTCAATACAAAGCAACTCAAAACGAAGAATTCTTAAAAATTGTTGTCTGCGGAGCAGGCTTTACAGGGATTGAATTATTAGGTTCTCTTGTTGAAAATAAACCAAAATTTGCTGAAATCGCAGGTGTCTCAGCAGATCAAATCCAAATTTATTGTGTCGAAGCAGTTACTCGCCTATTGCCGATGTTTAACGAAAAACTTGCGAACTATGGTGTGCAATTATTAAAAGATTCAGCTATTCATTTATTATTAGGTAAACCGATTAAAGAAATCAAACCAGGCGCAGTTGTTTATCAAGATAACGAAGCAGGCGACTTGGCAGAACTTTCTGCTAAAACAATTATTTGGACAACGGGTGTTAGTGGAAGCCACGTTGTAGGCGATTCTGGATTTGAAGCTCGTCGTGGTCGTGTCATGGTTCAACCAGATTTAACAGATGCGAACCATAGCAACGTCTATATTATTGGTGACTGCTCAGCAGTTATGGATACAGAAACTAATCGACCTTACCCAACGACAGCACAAATCGCCTTGAAGATGGGCGCTCATGCTGCTAAAAATATTCAAGCACAATTGAAAGGGGAAGCAACTAAACCTTTCAGCTTTAAATCACAAGGTTCTGTTTGTTCTGTCGGAAATACACGTGCTTTAGGAATTGTTGGTAAAACAGACATTAAAGGATACCCAGCTTCATTCATGAAAAAAATTATCATGAACAAAGCGCTCTTTGAAACAGGTGGTACCAAAGAAATGATGGCTAAAGGTCGTTTCGACTTATACCATTAAGAATCAGCAAAATAAGAAATAATGAGGTCGGGACAGAACCGTTTAGCTCCGAGAAATAAGAAGAAATTTCCGAAAATTGCTCTTTAATTTTTGGAGAATTTCGGCTTATTTCCGAAGGAGTTGGTTCTGTTCCCGCCGTTTATCAGTTTTTGAGCGTGGAGCAAAAATCCAAAGTGATTTTTGTCCCACGCTCATTTTTCTTAAATGAAAGTTTTTAAAAAATTTCCATGATTTTTCAAGTAAAATGAGGTGGGCACTTTTGTTCGATTCCATTTTTATGTATAATGAGAAGTGATGGAAAGAGGGAAGTTAAATGGCACAAAAAAGAGCAACAAATAAGAAAAAAAGTACGACAAAGAAAAAGACCAAAAAACAACAGCAACAACAAGAACGTTTAAATTATATGTTTCTTGGCCTGATTTTTATTTTATTCGGTGTCTTTGGACTCTTTCGCTTAGGGTTTTTAGGCACGTTATTAGCGAATTGTTTACGCTTAGTTGTAGGTAATACCTTTCCATTTGCAGCGATTTTACTAATCCTGTATGGCTTATTAGTCATGATTTATGGGAAAGATTTTCCGTTAAAAAGAGGGCGCCCTATTTTTGGGGCTGTTCTGATTTATATTAGTGTTTTGTTATTTTTCCATGCCTTTATGTTTCGAAATGTTAGTGGCAGTCAACCTGATATTTTAGGTAACACTTGGGAATTTTTGCAAAGCGATTTAAAAGCCAACCAAGTGACGCAAAACGTAGGGGGCGGTATGATTGGCGCGCTGCTTTATCAAGGAACGTACTTTTTGGTGGCACAATTTGGCAGCTATTTAATTGCCACATTGCTACTGTTAGCGGGTATTTTCTTGATGAGTATGTGGGATTTTCAGCAAATTGTTGATCATTTCCAAAGTATTCAAGATCGCCTAAGTCATGTTTCGGCAAAATCACAGGCGCGACAAGAAGAAAAAGAGGCGAAGCGAGCAGCGAAGAAAGAAGCCAAAGCTGCAGAACGCCAAGCAAAAATTGAAGCCGCTGCCCAACAAAAATTACAAGAGCGGGAACGCATGGAACAAGCGGCAGCCGAGCGCTTAACAAAAACACCAGTTGAAACCCACCAACCAATGGTGGAAGAACCGACTGCACCAACGCCTGTTCAAATTGATTCGTTTCAACAGCAAAATCAGGCGATGCCTGTACCACCAATCGCAGCAACAAAACCGCAACGAGAGCAGGAAGAAGAGGCGGCAGATGAAGCTGGTGTTCTCGAATTTGAAATTTCTGAAGAAGCGGAAGATCGTGATTATCAACTACCACCAACTGATTTGTTAGATACAATTCAAGCAACGGATCAAAGTGGTGAATATGAAAAAATCGAAAAAAATATTGGCGTCTTAGAACAAACCTTCAAGAGTTTTGGTGTTGATGCTAAAGTAGTCAAAGCTAGTTTAGGACCATCTGTCACAAAATTTGAAGTTCAACCCGCTGTTGGGGTAAAAGTTAGCAAAATTGTTAACTTGACGGATGACATTGCTTTAGCGCTTGCGGCCAAAGATGTTCGTATGGAGGCCCCAATCCCTGGCAAATCACTAATCGGGATTGAAGTTCCTAATAGTGCAATTAGTACAGTATCCTTTAGAGATATTGTTGAGGCACAACCAAGTCATCCAGATAAACTATTAGAAGTACCTTTAGGTCGAGATATTTCAGGGATGGTTCAAACTGCGGATCTATCAAAAATGCCGCATTTATTAATTGCGGGATCGACAGGGAGTGGGAAATCGGTTGCTATCAATGGCATCATCACAGGTATTTTGATGCAAGCGAAACCCCATGAAGTAAAATTAATGATGATTGACCCGAAAATGGTAGAATTGAATGTGTATAACGGGATTCCTCATTTATTAACGCCAGTGGTTACTAATCCGAGAAAAGCGGCCCAAGCCCTGCAAAAAGTAGTTCAAGAAATGGAATTTCGTTATGAAAAATTTGCAGCAACAGGCGTCCGAAATATCACTGGTTACAATCAACTAATTCAACAGAAAAATGCGGAAGATGGCGAAAATCGTCCGATTCTGCCATTTATTGTTGTCATTGTTGATGAGTTAGCTGATTTAATGATGGTGGCAAGTAACGAAGTAGAAGATGCGATTATCCGCTTAGCCCAAATGGCACGGGCAGCGGGCATTCATATGATTTTAGCGACACAACGGCCAAGTGTGGATGTCATTACAGGAATCATCAAAGCAAATGTCCCTTCTCGAATGGCTTTTGCAGTCTCAAGTGGGACAGACTCGCGTACCATTATTGATACTAACGGGGCGGAGAAACTATTAGGTCGAGGCGATATGCTCTTCTTACCAATGGGAGAAAATAAACCAATTCGTATCCAAGGGGCCTTTATCTCTGATCAAGAAGTCGAACGAGTGGTTGCGTTTGTAACGGACCAACAAGAAGCTGAATATCAAGAAAGCATGATGCCAACAGATGAACCGACCACTTCAGGCGGTGGCGAAGCTCCTCAAGATGAGTTGTTTGAAGAAGCGAAAAACTTGGTGGTTGAAATGCAGACAGCTAGTATTTCGTTGCTACAAAGACGTTTTAGAATTGGCTATAATCGTGCGGCTCGCTTAGTAGATGAATTGGAAGCACACGGAGTTATTGGACCATCAGAAGGTAGTAAACCAAGAAAAGTCTTTCTACAAGCGGAATCAGAAGAGGCAGCACCTGAGACGCCAGAACAATAAACAAAAAGAACAAAAATAGATAAATTTATCTATTTTTGTTCTTTTTTTATAATTTCAGCAAAGCATCATGTTATAATCATCATTTTCTGGTAAAATAGAAAGGAATAGTGCGGTTGGGAGGGAGCGTATCATGAGAAGAAAGAGCGTGCTTTATTTAGAAGTAGCAGATCAGATTAAAGAAGATATTTTGAGTGGCAAGTATCCAGTAGGAACGTTTTTACCAACAGAAACAGAATTGGAAGAGATGTTTAACGTTAGTAAAATTACGATTCGGCGGGCAATCGAAATGTTAGCAACAGAAGAATTTGTTGAGAAAAAAAGTGGCCGAGGCACAACTGTGTTAAGCAATCGTCCCTATAATAAACTATCAAAAGCAGGGACATTCACTGAATTTTTGAATGAATCAGGTCAGAAAGTCACTAAAAAAGTTTTACAAGTTGAAAACTTGACGTTGTCAAAAGAGATGCCGGCTTATCAATTTTTAGGAGAAGAAGTGGTTCACCTTTCACGGTTATATCTAATCGATGAACAACCCTATATTTATTTTAATTACTATTTGCCAGCTGCCATGAAAGACGTATCATTGACTGAATACAAAGAAGAATCCTTGTATCGTTTGATGGATCGACATGCCATTGAAATTTATAAATTTGAAGACCGTTTTGAAGTTGCAACTTTGACAGAAGCAGAGCAAAAAATGTTGCAAACAACTGAAACAACGGGCTTAAAAAGAATTCGGCGTTCGTTAAGCCCAACAGGTCGTTGCGTAGAATATTCAGAAGCTATTTATAATACGAAGATTCATCCTTATGTGATTGAATATGAAGCATAACTTTTAAAAGAATAACAGTGCACTTACAGTAATGTAAGTTCATTGTTATTCTTTTCTATTGTCGTTTTTTTTCGTTTTCGATACACTAAATGAGTGAGAAGAATAGGAGTGGAAAATATGTTAGAAGTACAAAATTTGAAAAAAGTTTACGGAAACGAAATTAAATATGAAGCTTTAAAAGGGATTAATTTAACTGTCCAAGATGGTGAATTTATTGGTATTATGGGACCTTCTGGAAGTGGGAAAAGTACACTTTTAAATTTGTTGGCAACAATCGATAGTCCAACAGACGGTGAAATACTTTTAAATGGAAAAAATCCAAACAATTTGAATCAAGAACAAATTGCTAAATTCCGTCGTACAGAATTAGGATTTGTTTTTCAAAGCTTTAATTTAATGCCAACATTAACTGTTGAAGAAAATATTATTTTGCCATTGACGCTTGATGGAGAAAAAGTCTCTGTAATGAAACGACAATTAGCAGAATTAAGTGAGCGTTTAGGTATCAATCATCTGTTGAAAAAACGAATTGCAGAAATTTCTGGTGGACAAGCACAACGGGTCGCCGTTGCTCGGGCAATGATTCATCATCCACAATTATTATTGGCTGATGAACCAACAGGAAACTTAGATACGAAATCATCTAAGGATGTGATGGGCTTGTTACAACAATTAAACGAAGAAGAAGCGGCGACTATTTTAATGGTGACCCATGATCCGCTAGCCGCAAGTTATTGCAAGCGCATTGTCTTTATTAAAGATGGTGAATTAATTGATGAAATTATCCAAAACGGCAACCAAAAAGAATTCTACGATTTAATCATGGTGAAACTGGCTGAGATTGAAGGTGTCGATAATGAATTTTAATCAGTTTGTTATAAGAAACACGATTCGAAATAAGCATTTATACTTGGCTTATTTCCTAAGTACAATGTTTTCTGTGATGATCTTTTTTACGTTCACTGGTTTTGTCTTTCACCCAGCCTTAGCTAATGGTTTAAATCCTAAAGCACAAATGGGAATGACGGCTGCGGCAATTATAATCTATGGTTTTTCTTTCTTATTCGTTTTATACTCGATGGATGTCTTTATCCAATCTCGGAAAAAAGAGTTTGGAACCTTGATGATTCAAGGGATGAGTCCAAAACAGTTAAAGAAAATGATTTTTATTGAAAACTTAGTGATTGGTTTCTTTGCTACAATTTTTGGTAGCATTTTAGGTGTTGGATTTTCACAGTTTATTTTATGGATTAGCAATTTATTGATGCATCTAGGTTTAGGTTTTTATTTGCCAGTGATGCCGTTTATCATTACTGTCATTTCATTTGCGGTCTTGTTCTTAGTAATTTCTTTCTTTATTCAATTCCGCTTGCCAAAAGCGACACTTCAAGAGCTATTAAAAGCAGGGGAAATGGGTAAAGGTGAAATCAAAAGCTCTAAAGTTAAATCTTTCTTAGCCGTGTTGCTTTTAGTTGTCGGTTATGGAATTGCTTTAGTTGCTAAGGGACAGTTAGTTTTAATGGTGATGTTCCCAGTAATTTTCTTAGTTATTTTAGGGACAAAATTCTTATTTGACCAATTGAGTGTTTCTGTCATTGAACGTTTAAAACGGAAACCAAAAATCTTTTGGAAAAAAACCAATATGGTCGTTTTATCAGATTTAGCATTCCGCATGAAAGATAATGCACGTTCGTTCTTCTTGGTTTCGGTGATATCAACGGTTGCTTTTGCTGCCATTGGAACGTTATACGGCGTGAACGAGATGATTTTTAAAGGAATAAGTTCTGTACCGTACGAACTGACATTGTCTGATTCGACCAACCCAGAAAATCAAGAAATGAAACAATTTGCGACAAAAACATTCCAAGAAAAAAATATTCAGTTTGATGAAGTGGAGTATCCACAATTTACAACAAATGAAGGTATCCGCTTAATTCAAGCATCAGAATATAATAAGTTAGCAAAAATGATTGACGAACCAACGATTGATGGGAATAGCGTTGTTAATTTAAAACAAGAAAATGTTCCTTCAGATATGTTTGTGGACGTAAAAACAGTTAGTTTAGCTAACAATCAAACTTTAAAAGTCGATAAAATCTCTAAAACCAATGTTTTGCCAACAGCTGGAGGGATTTTAGTTGTTCCTGATACAACACCGTTAGACGGAGTTAAAAGTGAAATAAATACCATTTGGCAGCCCAAAGCAGGAACTGATCGTGAAGAATTGATAAAAGCAGAAAATATCATTGGTGACAAGTACCCGATGTTACTAGGAACAGCTGCAATGTCGGCAGCCATTACGCAATTTTATACGCCAGTTCTTTTTGTCGGACTATTTATCGGTATCGTGTTCTTTGTTTCGGCGGGTAGTTTCTTATACTTCCGTTTATACAGTGATATGAATACGGATGTTGAAAAATTCAAGATGATTTACAAACTTGGCTTGACGAAAAAAGAATTGAAGAAAATGATTTACCAACAAGTAGGTATTTTATTCTTTACCCCAATTGTTGTTTCATTTATTCATGGAGCTGTTGCTTTGAAAGCAATGTATGCTGTCTTAGATCAGCCAATGCAATTAGCTGGCTGGGAAGTTTTAGGTGTTTTCTTATTGATTCAGGTCGTTTACTATTTAATTGCTAGAACGTTCTACTTCAAAAAAGTTTATCACTTAGTGAAAGATTAATTATAAAAAATCGTTAAGCATGCACGCTTAACGATTTTTTTTGATGTTCTTCGTGATATTGCATTCAAAGTGAGAATACGTTATAGTTATGAAGCGAATGTAATAGCAGAAATGAGGAAAAGAAATGCAGAAAGAATCCATTTATGGACTGACGAGAGAACAGCTTGTGGACTGGTTTTTAGCCCATGGCGAGAAGAAATTTCGCGCAACACAAGTGTGGGAATGGTTGTATACAAAACGTGTTGCTTCATTTAGTGAAATGTCGAACATTTCTAAATCGTTGATGACTTTATTAGAAGAAAATTTTTCATTAAATCCATTAAAACAAGTCATTGTGCAAGAAGCACAAGATGGTACCGTAAAATATTTATTTGAATTACCAGATAAAAATATGATTGAAACAGTCTTGATGCGTCAAGAATATGGATTATCTGTTTGTGTGACCACTCAAGTTGGTTGCAATATTGGGTGTACATTTTGTGCTAGTGGGCTATTAAAAAAACAAAGAGATTTAACTGCTGGCGAGATTGTTGCCCAAATTATGTGGGTGCAACATTATTTCGATGAACGTGGGTTGGATGAACGTGTTAGCCATGTCGTTGTGATGGGAATTGGTGAACCATTTGATAATTATGCCAATGTCATGAACTTTTTACGAACGATTAATGATGATAAAGGCTTGGCTATTGGTGCCCGTCATATTACAGTTTCAACAAGTGGTTTAGTGCCAAAAATTCGTGAATTTGCAGACAGTGGACTACAAGTAAACTTAGCAATCTCATTACATGCTCCTAACAACGAAGTCCGTACATCAATTATGCGGATTAATCGTAGTTTTCCAATTGAAAAATTAATGGCAGCAATTGATGAATACATTGAAAAAACCAACCGACGTGTTACATTTGAATATATTATGTTGAGTCAAGTGAACGACCGACCAGAACATGCTCAACAATTAGCAGATTTACTACGGAATAAGAAAAAACTTTCTTATGTTAATCTGATTCCGTATAACCCAGTGAGTGAACACGATCAATATAGCAGAAGCTCTAAAGAAGCGGTTTTAAAATTTTATGATGTACTCAAAAAGAATGGCATCAATTGTGTTATTCGTAAAGAACACGGAACAGATATTGATGCGGCTTGCGGACAATTACGCAGTAAACAAATGAAAAAAGAAAAAGTCAAAAACCAATAACATAGTTAAAATCGGATCAGAAAGGTTTCTTTTTGATTCGATTTTTCGTTTATTTAATAAAAAATCGTCGGTTTTTCAATTCTTTTTTATAAACAAAAGATGAATGCTCTAAAACTTTTATGACAAATTTTCTTTTTGTGGTTTTCAAACTTGAAATTCTAAAAGAAATAGCTATACTGAAAAGAGATCGTCACAGAATTTTTCATGAAAACAGCTATTATTTTCGTTATCTTTTCAAGAAAGTGAAATTTTGTTACGCTTGTTTAGTTTAAATGAAATGAGGGAGTCTATGGAGAAAAAGCAATTAAAAAGAGAGATAACAACGTTTGGTGCGTTATCCACGGTAATGGGTACGGTGATTGGCGCTGGTGTTTTCTTTAAAGCTGCGAGTGTCGTTGGACACGCACAGTCAGCTAGTTTAGCTATCTTTGCTTGGGTGTTAGGTGGTGCCTTAACCATTTGTGCAGGATTAACCAGCGCCGAACTTGCTACAGCAATCCCTGAAACAGGTGGCGCAGTGAAGTATATTGAATATACATATGGTAAATTAGCTGGTTTTCTTTTAGGGTGGGCACAAAGTATCATTTATTATCCTGCCAACATTTCGGCGTTATCCATTATTTTTAGTACACAACTAATCAATTTGTTTCATTTATCGGCAAATTTATTGATTCCAATTGCCATTCTTGCGGGAACCAGTATCACGATAATTAATTTATTAGGAACAAAAATTGCTTCTTTGGTCCAATCAACAACATTGGTGGTAAAACTGATTCCAATTGCCTTGATTTCTTTAGTAGGATTATTTACCCCAGGACAGGTAGCTGTTTCACTTTTTCCTGTTGAAACAACAGCGAATACTGGCTTTTTAGTTGCTTTTAGTGGCGCCTTAGTCGCCACCATGTTTGCTTATGATGGCTGGCTAGGTGTGGGTAACGTGGCTGGTGAAATGAAGCGACCAGAAAGAGACTTGCCTAAAGCCATTATTTTTGGTTTGTTATTGATTACTTTAATTTATGCTTTAATTAATTTTGTATTTCTAAAAACATTACCAATTGAGCAAATCGCTGGGAATTTGAATGCAGCTTCGGATGCTTCTGTGGCTATTTTTGGACCAATTGGCGGCAAAATCGTAACTATTGGGATTTTAATCTCTGTATATGGTGCGTTAAACGGCTACACAATGACAGGGATTCGGATTCCTTATGCCTTAGCCTTAGATAATCTGATGCCTTTTAGTCGTCAGTTTCAAAAGTTGTCTAAACGCTTTGTTGTTCCTTACGTTGCTGGAATTTTCCAGTTAGCTGTAGCCATTATCATGATGTTTTTCGGGACCTTCGATTTATTGACGGATATGTTAGTTTTTGTTATGTGGCTGTTTAATCTATTAATTTTCTTAGCCGTTTTTATTTTAAGAAAACGAGAACCTGAATTAAAACGACCGTATAAGGTTCCTGGCTATCCAATTATTCCAATTATCGCAAGTCTAGGTGGTATCTTCATCTTGGTTACAACGAGTATTACACAGCCTATTCTAGCATTGATTGGTATAGGAATTACGCTTCTAGGAATTCCAGTTTATTTAGTTAATAAACAAAAAACGAAGCCAAAAACGTAAACGATCCAATCGGATTATCATAGTTTTTCTCAAAAATTTTGTGATTCAGAGAAATTTTTGAAAACTAAACGCAAGATTTTTTTAGTATAATACTAAGTGTCTAGGAGTTCCACTATTTTGGGGAAGATAGATGGACAGCGCAAACTTCAAAAAAAGAACCTTCATCTTACTGGTGAAGGTTCTTTTTTTTGCTGAAATCATAAAATAAATGCGTAGTTTATTAGTGAGAGGAGGAAATGAATGACTGAAAATGTAAAAAAATTAGCTCATCAATTAATTGAATGGGGCGTCCTTCATGGGGCGCAAGACGTTTATTTTTTACCCAATGATACTGAAATAGCCATCTCTTTTCGGACAGGGATGCAACGGACACCTTACACACAAGTTTCCGCAGAAATAGGCGAAAAGTTAATTTTCCACTTTAAATTTATCGGCGGCATGGATGTCGGAGAAAGACGAAAAGCACAATTAGGCGCGACAACTTATCTAATTGGCGAGACGAAGCAACGCTTGCGTTTATCATCTGTGGGAGATTTTCAGAATCGAGAGAGCTTGGTAATTCGTTTTTTGCACCGATTTGGTGAACAAGCTGAACATTTTTTCTTTCCCCACCAGCTGAATGAAATTGAAGCATCTTGTCAGAAACGAGGACTTTATTTATTCAGTGGGCCAGTTGGTTCTGGGAAAACAACAACCATGTATCGTGTGGCTAAACAAAGAAGTGGCGAACAACAAGTGATAGCGATTGAGGATCCTGTTGAAATTGAGGAAAAGCAGTTTTTACAGTTGCAAACAAATGAAAAAATTCAGTTAACGTACGAAGCCTTGATCAAAGTTTGCTTGCGCCATCATCCTGATATTTTGATTATTGGTGAAATTCGTGATGGCGAGACGGCTCAAGCAGTTATTCGAGCCGCCTTAACGGGTCATACTATTTTTGCGACAATTCACGCCCGTAACTTATTGGGGGTGCAACGGCGTTTGATAGAATTAGGTGGCCCAGAGCATGAATTGGCTGAATGCTTGCAAGGTATCATTTATCAACAGATTTTGACAACCACGATTAATAAGGAACAAGCAACGGGAATTCTTTATGATTATTTCTTCTTTAAGGAAGCCGTTATAAAGAGTAGTTGGCAAAAGAATCTAAGAAAGGCGTGGGCGTATGGGTTTATTACAGAAAAAACGTATTTTCAAGCCATCGAATAAACTAACGAAAAAACAACAGCAGCTTTTTCTGAAACTATTAGCGGATTTACTTGCCAATGGTTTTAATATACAAGAAAGTTTTTCCTTCATGAAAAAATCAAACGCCTTACCTCAGCACAGTATAACTTTTTTAGTTGAAGGCTTTTCCTCAGGCATTGCCTTACAAGCTTTAGTCGAAGAATTAGGATTTTCAACAATGGTCTCGGCACAATTGTCGTTTGCTACTGCACACGGGGATTTGGTAGGGACACTACAAGCGATTTCCGAACATTTTTTTCAAACGGAAAAATATCGGCAACAGTTCTATAAAATAATTAGTTACCCGCTGCTCCTGATTGTTTTTTTGATTCTCGTCATTGTTGGTATCCGGCAATTTTTATTGCCCCAATTAATGGAAAATGATGCCAATAGTTATTCTAAAAATATTGGGATTCTTCTGATTGTTTACAGTCCATACATTCTGGTTACCTTAGTTTTTGTCCTCTCATTTAGTTTCTTCATTTTAAACCGTTATTTGAAGCATCAGTCTGCTATTCAGCGGGCCTTCGTATATCTGAAACTGCCAATTATCCGTGGCCTTTATCGGGAATACGTCAGTGCTTTTTTTGCACTAGAATGGGGGAAGTTGCTTGCACAAGGATTAGAAATGAAAGAGGTCATCGATTTGATGCGCCATACAACCAATTACCCCTTAATGAAAGAATTAGCTGGAGCAATTAGCGAAGGTCTGCTAGTTGGTGAAACCTTACATAGACAATTAACTGCTTATCCTTTTTTTACAAAAGCATTGGGTTTAATGATTCAACAAGGGGAAGTAAAAGGAAAATTAGGCAAGGAGTTGATGGTTTATAGTAATGTCTGTTTCCAAGGTTTTTTCAAAAAAATTGAACGAGTCATTACTCTCGTTCAACCACTTATTTTTATCATAATTGCTTGTTTAATTATCGGTGTTTATGGGGCAATGTTGCTGCCTATTTATGGCAATATGGAAGGAGTTTTATAATGAAAAAGAAACAAAAATACGCAGGGTTTACATTATTAGAAATGTTGATTGTCTTATTGATTATTTCCGTATTGATTTTACTTTTTGTCCCTAACTTAGCGAAACATAAAGAAACAGTTGACAAAAAAGGCAATGAAGCAATCGTAAAAATTGTAGAATCACAAATCGAGCTCTACACACTAGAAAAAAATAAGACGCCTTCCTTAAATGAATTAGTCAACGAAGGCTACATTACTAAAGAGCAGTTAGATAAATATACAGCAGAAAAGCAATGAACAAGTCAGCAGGATTCACATTAATGGAAACACTTGCTAGTTTAACGATTGTTTGCTTTATGACTATGCTCCCAACACTCGCTATTCACCGCTGGCAAGAAACGTTAAAAATTGAACAGTTTCTTGCTACGGTAGAAAAACAACTTCGTTTTACGCAACAGCAAGCAATTGTTTTAGAGGAAACACAAGAAGTTTGGTTTTTTGAAGAACAACAAAGCTTTTCATTTCCTGATAAATTGAACCAATCAGCTCGGAGGACTTTACTAGCTGTACCTGAAAAAATGACAGTGAGTGGCCCAAGCAAACTCAGTTTTCTTCATTCGTCAGGGAACAATGGCCGTTTAGTGAAATATATTTTTACTTGGACTGAAAAGAAACAGCAACTTATTTTACAATTTCAGATGGGGAGTGGCAAATATACGAAGAAAATTAACTATTTATAGCGGTTTTATTTTATTAGAGAGTCTCGTTAGTTTTAGTATTGTATGTGTGATAGCAGGGATATTCTCCCTGACTATTACACAATTAATTCAGCAAAATTATCAACGGGAGCAAGAATTAACGCGCACTCGTCTAGGATACGAAGCAATTTTATTTTTAGAGCAGACGGGTGATTTACGTTTCAAAGAGCGGATATATCAAGGAGAAACTTACCGATTTTCTTTGATGGAGAACGAGGGAAGAAGGATACTAAAAGTCACAGATTCAAGAGGAGCGATTTTGATTGGTGAATAAAAAATATGCGGGTTTTACGATGTTAGAGTGTTTAGTAGCACTAGTCGTTTTAAGTTGTATGTGTCAATTGTTTCAGTTGATGATTCAACAAAGTTTTATCGGAAATCAATATTTGAAAAACAATGATTCGAAATCCTGGCATATTTTTTTAATTCAATTAGAAAAAGAATGTCAAAAGCTCGTTTTTCAAACAGGCTCTGCTCAAGAGATTTCTTTCCTCGACTCAGAAACAAACAAGACTATTTCAATTCAAATCAAAGAAGATAAAATTATTAAGCGAGTCAATGGTAAAGGCTATCAACCGCTGTTAATTGGTATCAAAAATGGACAGTTTAAAAATGAAGGACAATCGTTTACTTTGGAAGTTACTTTTACTTCTGAAAAAACATTTGATAGTTTTTTTCCGATAAAGGGAGAATTTTAATGAGGCAAAAATATTCAGGAAACTTATTGTTCACGGCCATGGCCTTTGTTTATTTGATGAGTTTTCTCGCCCTTCAGTTACTAGAAGAACGTCAGTTAACACAAAAATTTACGCAAGCTACCCAGGAATACTATGCAGGGAAAAGTATCCTTCATTTATTTCTTGCAGATGTTAAACAAAATAGACGAAAGTTAAAAACAGAAGAAAAGCTCATGTACGAGCAAGTAACCCTCGATTATACATATAAAAATGAACAATTAAGAATAACTGTTTTATTAAACAAATCTGGTCGAAAATACCAATATCAAGAGAGAGTTTCTCATCAAAAAAAAGCGGAAACAATGCTGGAATAGCGTTGTTTTTCTACAAATTATTAGATTTTAGAAGAAAGACAGTAAAGGCATTGATTATTCTTTCTTTTTTCGTTAAAATAAAACAGGTATGGAAGTTGTTACATTTTGAATAGAATAGAGGTGCTAATTTGTTCCCAGAAAAAATTGAAGAGGCTTTCGAGCCAATGGAACAAGCAATCCAGTTATTGCAACAGTCATTGGATACTTCTTTTTTAGATGCGTATATTGAAAATGGTGAAAATATTTTAGATGATTTTCAAGTACGAGTACTTGACGGAGTACCTAATCCAGAGACAGTGAAACAATTAGAAACGCTGTATCATACGATTAAAAAAATTGATTTAGCTCCTGAAGATGTGCGACGCTTGTCCCAATTACTTTTGTTAAAAGGAACGAGAAAAGAGCAGCTTCAAGCAAATCATCAATTGACGCCAGACGGTATTGGCTTTTTGTTTGTTTATTTAGTAGAACAATTAACAAATAAATCAGAGCCATTAAAAATTTTAGATCCTGCTTCAGGAATGGGAAATTTACTGTTAACGGTTCTGCTGAACCTTGAAACAGCTGGTTACAAAGTTTCTGGTTATGGTGTGGATATCGATGAAACACTTTTGGCAGTATCTTCTGTGAACAATGCTTGGTCACAAGCCAATATTCAGTTGTTCCATCAAGACGGATTGCAAGATTTGTTATTGGATCCAGTTGATTTAGCATTAAGTGACTTGCCGATTGGCTATTATCCAAATGATGAGCGAGCAAAGGGATTTGCTGCTGCTGCGGAGGAAGGCCATAGTTATGCGCATCATTTATTAATGGAGCAAGCTATGAAATACGTGAAGCCAGCAGGGTTTGGCTTATTCTTAATCCCGACCAATATTTTAGAGACTGAGCAAAGTGAATTCTTTAAAAATTGGTTGACAAAAAATGTCTATTTACAAGGAATGATACAGTTACCTGATGAATTGTTTAAGTCAGAACAATCACGTAAAAGTATCTTGCTTGTTCAAAACAAGGGTGCAGATGCTGAGCAAGTGAAGGAAGTTTTGTTAGCAAAACTTGCCTCTTTGAAAGATATCAATAAAGTAACGGAGTTCTTTAAACAATTTGAAGCTTGGAAAGCTTCAAATTTAAAATAAAATAGTAACGAAGAGGAGAAAATTATGTCTAAAACAATTGCAATTAATGCAGGTAGTTCAAGTTTAAAATGGCAATTATACCAAATGCCAAATGAAGAAGTGATCGCTAAAGGAATCGTTGAACGTATTGGCTTAAAAGATTCTATCTTCACAATTAAATATGGTGAAGGACAAAAATATGAAGTAATTGTTGATATTGATAACCATGAAGTGGCTGTAAAAATGTTACTAGACCAATTAATCGACTTAAACATTTTAGGTTCTTATGATGAAATTACTGGTGTTGGTCACCGTGTAGTTGCTGGTGGAGAAGAATTTAAAGATTCTGTTGTTATTACAGACGAAGTATTAGAAAAAATTGAAGCTTTATCTGAATTAGCACCTTTACACAACCCAGCGAATGCAATGGGAATTAAAGCATTTAAACATATCTTACCAGAAATCATTAGCGTGGCAGTCTTTGATACGTCGTTCCACACAACAATGCCAGAACACAACTATTTATATAGTGTACCGCGTGAATACTATGAAAAATTTGCTGCACGTAAATATGGGGCACATGGAACAAGTCATCGTTATGTCTCTCAACGTGCTGCAGAAATGTTAGGTCGTCCAATTGAAGACTTGAAAATTATCACTTGTCACTTAGGAAATGGTGCTTCAATCACTGCAGTTGATGGTGGTAAATCAGTTGATACATCGATGGGCTTCACTCCTCTTGCTGGCGTTACAATGGGGACTCGTTCAGGGGATGTTGATGCGTCACTATTGCCTTATTTAATGACAAAACTTGGCTTGACTGATGTACAAGACATGGTTGATATTTTAAACAAAAAATCTGGTTTATTAGGTTTAACAAATGGTTTATCAAGCGACATGCGCGATATTCAATCAAACTTAGATAAACCTGAAGTTCAAACAGCATACAACATTTTTATCGATCGTATTCGTAAATACATTGGTAGCTATGTCACTGTTATGAATGGCGTTGATGCGATTGTCTTTACTGCTGGAATCGGTGAAAATGCAGTGGGCGTTCGTAAAGATATTATTGATGGCATGACTTGGTTTGGTTGTGAAATCGATGATGACAAAAATAATGTACACGGTGAAGAAGCAGTTATCTCAACTGATGATTCAAAAATCAAGCTTCTATTAGTACCAACTGACGAAGAGTTAATGATTGCCCGTGACGTAGAACGTCTAAAATAATTAAACGAACACACCTTGTGAGATGCTCTCACAAGGTGTGCTTAATAGGTAATAAGAAAAAACTGAGCCAACTATCAAAAGTGATAGTTGGCTCAGTTTTTTCTTATTTTTTATTTTTCTTCATTTTTTGGTAATTTGTTGTCTAAATCCGTCCGTACAACGAGAACATCGCAGCTAGCGTTACGGATAACTGATTCAGAGACAGAGCCAATAAATAAACGCTCAACGGCATTTAATCCAGTTGCTCCTAACATAATTAAATCAATGTTGTATTCTTTTGGTAATTCTTTGGCAATGATATTCTTAGGAGAACCATAGGCTAGAACGCTAGAGACTTTTGTTTGTCCCATATCCACCGCTTGTTGTTGGTAGGTGTCTAAGGTTTCTTTTGCCATTGACATTGCTTCTTCTGCTAGCGCACCATCAAAAGAGGACACTGATTGGAAAGAGCGCGTATCAACAACATGTGCTAATAGTAATTCAGCATCGTTTCGTTTAGCGACGTTGACCGCTTTTTTAAAGGCTAAGTCTGCTTCGTCAGAACCATCGATTGCTATCATAATTTTTTGATATTGTTGTAACATAATAACCGCTCCTTTCAGCGTAAAAAAATCATTAATTGTTTCTATAATAATTGTAAAACAAACAAAGAAAAAAAGAAACTGAAACCGCTTCTTTTTTTCTGAATATTGGCATTTTTTTGTAAAAAAAACTTCGTTCAAAAAAATCTTTTTGAACGAAGTTTTAAATTCATCGTCTTTTATGACATTTTTTTTGCAAAAGTTAAACTAAACAACGTTGAAAGTAATAAAACAAAAAAGATAAAACCAATTGACAATAACGGGCGATTAAAAATAGCCGCTAGAACACCTAGAATGGCGATAATCAAGTAATAACGCCCAAAACGTTCGATAAACTGTTGACTTTCTGTTGCAGTTTCTTTTTTTAAGAGTGGTAAAAAAGCTGCACTTTTCTTCATCAAATAATAACTGGCTACGCCTGTGACAACGGCGAGTAATAGTACGAGTATACGAATCATCTTGTCCTCCAAAAAAAAACAACTTGCCAGAGCAAATTGTTTAGAAATCTACATAAAAATGGTAAAATCCGTCGATGCCGGTAATCGTCCTAGAGTATTGAACCCGCAAGATAAGCAGGTGGGTTCCTCGATCGCAGTATTGAACTACCAAAAGAAAAGGCATGTTACCAACTTTGATACAAGCAGGATCCCTAGATATCAATAAAAATGTTCGGTCAACACAGTGAAAGGACAACGCGTACATCACAGATTTACCATCTTTATAATAGCATACTCTCTCAAAATCGGCAACGAGATTGTTTCTTTTTTTGAAAGCGTATTATTTTGTTATTTTTTCTGTTTCCATTCTTGGATACGCTTGAGTTGCTGATGTAAGGCTTGTTCATATTTACCAATATCAATCGGTTCGTAATAACGTGCCTCTTTTAATTTGTCAGGTAAGTATTGCTGATCGACCCAACCGTTTTCAAAATTATGTGGGTATTGATAACCAATACCACGGTTTAATTCTTTGGCTCCAGCATAGTGGGCATCACGCAAATGATCAGGAACATCTCCCACAGAGCCTTGTCGAATATCTGCCAAAGCAGCATCAATCGCTGTGACTGCAGAATTTGATTTTGGCGATAAACATAAATCAATGACGACACTAGCTAGAGGAATCCTAGCTTCTGGAAACCCTAGCTTTTCGGCGGCTTGAACAGCGGTGACCGTCCGAGCGGCGGCCGCAGGATTCCCAAGACCGATATCCTCGTAAGCAATGACCATTAAACGACGACAAATAATCGGTAAATCACCTGCTTCAACTAAGCGACCCAAATAATGAAGTGCAGCATCTACATCGCTTCCTCGAATCGACTTTTGGAAAGCGGAAATCACGTCATAATGGGCATCGCCATCTTTATCATGCGTTAAGGCTTTTCGTTGCACGCACTCTTCAATAATCGGTAAGGTGATCTTAATTTCGCCTTGTTCATTTTTGGGTGTTGATTTAACAGCTAATTCTAGTCCATTTAGCGCACTACGTAAGTCACCGTTCGTTGCGCGTGTCAAATGTTGTAATGCTTTTTCTTCTAAGTGGACAGGATAATCGCCTAAGCCACGTGTGCTATCGGTTAAGGCTTCTTGAATCGCTTGCTGAATGTCTGTTTCCGTTAAGGGCTTTACTTCAAAGATTTGCGTACGACTACGAATCGCAGGATTAATTGTGATATATGGATTTTCGGTAGTGGCTCCAATCATAATAATTCGTCCGTTTTCTAAATGAGGGAGCAAAAAATCTTGTTTTGTTTTATCTAATCGGTGAATTTCATCAAGCAGTAAAATCACTGTGCCACTCATTTTGGCTTCTTCAGCAACGATTTGTAAATCTTTTTTGGTGTCTGTGGCCGCGTTCAACATGCGAAAGGCATAATTTGTTGAACCAGCGATTGCGCTGGCAATACTGGTTTTTCCAGTGCCAGGCGGCCCATAAAGAATCATCGATGAAAGCATTTTGGCTTCGACCATCCGACGAATAATTTTACCAGGGCCGACTAAATGTTGTTGACCAACTACTTCGTCTAAGTGACGAGGTCGCATTCGATAGGCTAAAGGTTGTTGCATAAAAGGACCTCCTTTTTCATAATCATCTTATTATAACATAAAGAACGTACATTCGCTTTTTGGTGGTTTTTTGGGTTTTAGATGGATATAGCGGAAGGTTTCGTGTATGATAGGGAGTGGTGAAAGAAATGAAAGAAACGATAAATATCTTTAACACAAAAACAACTGAAGAAGTGGCACAATACTTGTTAGGGATGTATTTAGAGCACGAAACAGCAACAGGTGTTTTAGGTGGGTACATTGTGGATGCAGAAGCTTATTTAGGTCCTGATGATGAGGCGGCCCATAGCTTTGGCTTGAGAAAAACGCCACGCTTACAAGCCATGTATGACAAACCAGGCACGATTTATTTATATACTATGCACACGCATTTAATTTTAAATATGGTGACACAAGAACAAGGCAAACCACAAGGGGTGATGATCCGCGCGATTGAACCTGTTGAAGGTGTCGATAAAATGATTGAAAATCGCCAAGGACGTCAAGGCGTGGAATTGACCAATGGACCAGGTAAATTAGTTGCAGCCTTAGGAATTGATAAGCAATTATATGGGCAGTCGATTTTTTCTAGTTCGTTACGGCTCGTGCCAGAAAAACGAAAATTTCCGAAAAAAATTGAGGCACTACCACGAATTGGAATTCCCAATAAAGGTCGTTGGACAGAGTTGCCTTTAAGATACGTCGTGGCTGGCAATCCATATATTTCTAAACAAAAAAGAACAGCAGTAGACCAAATAGATTTTGGCTGGAAGGATGAAGAAAATGAAAAAAGCAACAATGCTCACATACTTAGAGGAACAACTTGAAAAACACTTAGCAGATTACGAAGTAGGCCTTGATTGGGATCGCAAAAACCATACCATCGAAGTCATTGTTCGTTTATATGCAGAAAACAATGAACAAGTGGCGATTGATGATGTTGACGGTACGCTTTCAGAAGAAGAATTCATTGAATTTGAAGATGGCTTGTTATTTTATAATCCGCAAAAGTCAGTCGTTGATGATGAAGAGTATTTAGTCACAATTCCTTATGAAGGAAAAAAAGGGCTACGCAAAGCAGTTTTAGACGGATTCATTCACTATTTAAAAGTGGTTTTAGATGAAGGGCAAAGTGATTTGTTAGACTTTTTATCAGATGAAACAGCGGAAGTTTTTGAATTGCATTGGGAGCCAGCAGATTTTGAAGCGATGATTAAAAAAGTGGCAGAAACAGAAAAAGAACAATGGATTGCGTATCCAAGTTATTAATTTAGAGGTGAGAACATGAAGTGGACAGAAGTAAAAGTAGAAACGGCTAGCGAAGCAGTTGAAGCAATTTCAAACATTATGATGGAAGCTGGCGCAAGTGGCGTGGCCATTGAAGATGCGTTGGACATTGAAAATTTTGAAAGTGATCTGTATGGGGAAATTTTAGATAAAGAGCAATTCACCCACATTAAAGAAGGGGCGATTGTGATGGCTTATTTTCCTGAAACAACCTTCTTACCAGAAATTTTACCATTTATGAAAGAAAATATTTTACGCTTGCCTGAGTACGGCTTATCCATTGGTAAAAACGAAATGACAATTAGTGAAGTAGCAGAAAGCGACTGGGCAACTGCTTGGAAAAAATATTATCATCCTGTCCGTGTCACACGATTCTTAACGATTGTGCCAAGTTGGGAAGCCTATCATGCACAAGATGAAGCAGAAAAAATTATCACATTGGATCCGGGCATGGCTTTCGGTACAGGCACGCATCCAACGACTCGTTTAACCTTGCAAGCTTTAGAAACTGTTTTACGTGGTGGCGAAACAGTTCTAGATGTAGGAACGGGTTCTGGTGTTTTGAGTATTGCCAGTCGCTATTTAGGGGCTAAAGACGTCTACGCATATGATTTAGATGAAGTAGCAGTTGCAGCGGCAAAAGAAAATATGGATTTAAATCCCATTGCGGCCGATGTTCATGTGTCAGCCAATGATTTACTAAAAGGGATTGACCATTCTGCTGATGTAATCGTCGCAAATATTTTGGCAGATATTATTGTGTTAATGATTGAAGATGCTTGGCGTTTGCTAAAACAAGACGGTACCTTCATTATTTCTGGAATTATTGAAGATAAAAAAGCAATGGTTTTAGAAGCACTAACGAAAGTCGGTTTTGTGGTGGACCAACTCTTTAATCAAGGCGACTGGTATGCGATTATCTTGAAGAAACCAGAGGAAGAGTAAAATGCAACGGTATTTCATGAAAGAAGATTATCAAGAAAAAGATTTGTATAAAGTCGCAGATGAAAACTATCATCATATTGTGCGGGTTATGCGAATGACGCCGAATGATCGTTGTTATTTAGTATTTCAAAATAAAACTGCCATTTTAGCTGAGATTGTGGAAATTGATCCAACGTCTGTTTACTTTAAAGAAATTAGTAAAGAAGAAATGGACAAAGAATTGCCAATTGAAGTGACGATTGCGTGTGGGTTACCAAAAGGGGACAAGTTAGAATGGATTGTTCAAAAAGGCACGGAGCTAGGTGGCAATCAGTTTATCGGCTTTCCTGCGAAAACTTCCGTTGTCAAATGGGACCACAAAAAAAGAGCAGCCAAAGAAAAAAGATTACAAAAAATTGCCACAGAAGCGGCGGAGCAATCGCATCGGCAGCAGACACCAAATGTTTCTTTGGTGGAAAAAACACAAGAAATCATTGCGCAATTTGACTCATATGACACAGTCTTGGTTGCGTATGAAGAATCAGCAAAACAAGGAGAAAAAAGTCAGTTAGCACAAGTATTATCCACTTGCCAGCCAGGCGCACGTTTGTGTGTGCTCTTTGGACCTGAAGGTGGCTTTGCGCCGCAAGAAATTGAACAATTTCTGCAGGCTGGGGCGAAACTTTGCGGGTTGGGTCCGAGAATTTTACGAGCAGAAACAGCACCGTTGTATCTTTTAAGTGCGGTTAGCTACCAAATGGAACTTTTAAATTAAACGAAAGCCCGCCTGTAAAATTCTTGTAGGCATTCTCTTTGAATAAACAGAGAGTAAAAAAGCGACAGTGATTGAAATTTAAGGGAAATTTAGTATAATAGAGTTGTTGAAAGTGCTACTGTTTCAAGTGGTACTTTTCTTTTTTATTAAAATAGATAAAACGTGAACGAAGTGTTCTTTATCCAAAGGTCACCTTCATAGAGGAGTGAATACCATGCCAAAAGAAGAAATACTGACAGGCCCAGCGGTCATCAAAATTGTAAGTACCTATATGGGACCAGAACATGTTGAGTTGGTTCAAAAAGCATTAACTTATGCTGAAAAAGCACACGAAGGTCAAGTCCGACAATCAGGTGAACCTTACATCATCCATCCGATTCAAGTGGCAGGCATTCTGGCTGAATTACATATGGATCCCCATACTGTAGCAACAGGATTTTTACATGATGTTGTCGAAGATACGGACGTAACACTGGACGATTTAAAAGAAGAATTTGGCGAAGACATCGCAATGTTAGTCGATGGCGTAACGAAACTAGGAAAAATTAAATATAAATCTCATGAAGAACAATTAGCTGAAAATCATCGAAAAATGTTATTGGCAATGGCGCAAGATTTACGGGTTATTATGGTGAAACTAGCCGATCGTTTGCACAATATGCGCACATTAAAACATTTACGTGAAGATAAGCAACGACGGATTGCACAAGAAACTTTAGAAATTTATGCACCTTTAGCACATCGCTTAGGGATTAGTCGAATTAAATGGGAATTAGAAGATACGGCCTTACGTTATATTAACCCCAACCAATACTATCGAATTGTTAATTTGATGCAAAGTAAACGCGATGAACGTGAAGCTTATGTGGCAGAAGCAGTCGAAGATATTCGTTTAGCTACGGAAGATTTAGAAATTTACGCAGAAATATATGGTCGACCAAAACATATTTATTCAATCTATCGTAAAATGAAGGACCAAAAGAAACAATTTAATGAAATCTATGACTTATTAGCGATTCGTGTTATTGTCGATTCCATTAAAGATTGCTATGCCGTGTTAGGGGCGATTCATACACGTTGGACACCAATGCCAGGTCGCTTTAAAGATTATATTGCTATGCCAAAAGCGAATATGTATCAGTCTATCCATACGACAGTTATTGGGCCAAAAGGGAATCCAGTAGAGGTCCAAATTCGGACCCATGAGATGCACCAAATCGCCGAATTTGGGGTGGCGGCTCACTGGGCCTATAAAGAAGGCAAAGCGGAAAAAATTGAAACAGATGAACTGACGAAGCAAGTCGATTGGTTCCATGAAATTATTGAATTACAAGATGAAAGCTACGATGCTTCTGAATTTATGCAAGGTGTGAAAGAAGACATTTTTAGCGACAAAGTCTATGTCTTTACGCCAAGTGGAGATGTAACCGAACTGCCAAAAGGCTCCGGACCACTAGATTTTGCCTACAGCATTCATACTGAAATTGGGAATAAAACAACCGGTGCGAAGGTCAACGGCAAAATGGTACAGTTAGACTATGTCCTAAAAAATGGGGATATTATTGAAGTCCTAACATCACCGAATTCTTTCGGACCTAGTCGCGACTGGCTGAAAATGGTTAAAACAAGTAAAGCCAAAAATAAAATCAAACGTTTCTTTAAAGAACAAGACCGTGAAGATAACATTATTAAAGGGCATGATGCTGTCATTAAATACATGACAGAAATCGGCTTTACACCGAAAGAATTTTTAACGAAGAATAAAATGGCGGAAGTGCTAGATAAATTTAAATTTCAAACGGAAGATGATTTATTTGCGGCAGTAGGTTATGGCGAAGTAAGTGCGCAAGTAGTGTGCAATCGTTTAACAGAAAAAGAACGCCGCGAACAAGAGTTGGAACGTCAACGCCAAGAAGCAGAAGAGTTGTTAAATCAGCCAGCTAAAAAAGAATCAGAAAAAATGAAAGTTCGTCATGAAGGCGGCATCGTGATTCAAGGGGTGGACAACCTATTGATTCGTTTAAGCCGCTGTTGTAATCCAGTGCCTGGTGATGAAATCGTTGGTTACATTACCAAAGGACGGGGCGTTTCAATTCATCGTGCGGACTGTCCTAACGTACAACATCAAGAAGAATTAGCACAACGTCTAATTGAAGTTGAGTGGGAAGATACCGAGCACAGTCGCAAAGAATACGCTGCCGATTTGGAGATTTACGGCTATGATCGTAGTGGCTTACTGAGTGATGTTTTACAAGTCATTAGTTCGATGACAAAAAATTTAGTCGGCGTTGAAGCTCGTCCATCCAAAGATAAGATGGCCCAGATTCATGTCACTGTGAAAATTCAAAACCTTTCTCATTTAAAAACCATCGTTGACAAAATTAAAAGTGTACCAGATGTTTATAGTGTTCGTCGAACCAATGGGTAAGTGTTAAAAGTGAGGCAAAAAAGATGAAAGTAGTTATTCAAAGAGTCAGTCAAGCACAAGTTGCGATAGAAGAGCAGATAGTGGGACAAATCAAACAAGGCTTCATGGTGCTGGTGGGCATTCATCAAGAAGACACGCCAGAAGATGTGGCTTATGTTGTTGGCAAAATCAGTAAATTACGTGTTTTTGAAGATGACGAAGGAAAAATGAATCGCAGTATTCAAGAGATTGAAGGATCAATTTTGAGTATCTCTCAATTTACCCTCTATGCAAAAACTAAAAAAGGCAATCGTCCCAGTTTTATTGAAGCGGCTCGTCCAGATGTGGCGATTCCTTTGTATGAATTATTTAATCAACAATTAGAAGCAGAAGGAATAGCGGTAGCCACAGGAGAATTTGGCGCAGATATGCAAGTGTCGTTGACCAATGATGGTCCAGTGACCATTGTGATTGATACACGAGAAAAATAATTGATTTTCCTGTCGGAACCCCTTGACTTTCTAAGAGAACTTTAGTAGTTTATAGATAATATTAAAAATCTACGAAGGAACGAGTAAGTTTCATCTGTCTGCGAAGAGAGAGTTGCCGTGGCTGAGAGCAACTTCAACAGTGAAAGTGAAAGACATTCTGGAGATGGACGGAAGAAAAGCCGTCCCGTTACGAGCGTTAATCGTTGAGGAAAGAGTCAAATCTTTCAAAACTAGGTGGTACCGTGTAAAAGAGACTTTTACGCCCTTGTATGTTCAACATACAAGGGCTTTTTTCATTTTTAGAAAAAAGAAAATGGCGCACACATTTTTGTGGAATGATAGAAGGAGAGAAAGACGATGAGTTATCAAAAACCAAAAGGAACAAACGATATTTTGCCAGGAACTTCTGAAAAATGGCAATTTGTGGAAGAAACAGCTCGTTTGATTTTTAAAGATTATCAATACCAAGAAATCAGAACCCCGATTTTTGAACATTATGAAGTGATATCTCGCAGTGTTGGCGATACTACAGATATTGTTTCAAAAGAAATGTATGATTTTTATGATAAAGGAGACCGTCACGTGACGCTACGTCCTGAGGGGACAGCGCCAATTGTTCGGGCCTTCGTTGAAAATAAATTATATGGTCCGGAATATACGAAACCATATAAAACCTATTACATGGGGCCGATGTTCCGCTATGAACGCCCACAAGCTGGTCGTTTGCGTCAATTCCATCAAATTGGTGTGGAAGCATTTGGTAGTGAAAACCCAGCATTGGATGTTGAAATTATGGCTATGGCTTTGGACTTCTTCAAACAATTAGGCATCCAACAAATCAAATTAGTTATTAATTCCTTAGGGGATAAAGAAACACGTGCTACGTACCGTCAAGCATTAATCGATTATTTAGAGCCCCATATGGCAGAATTAAGCGAGGATTCACAACGTCGCTTACACGAAAATCCATTGCGGGTGTTAGACAGCAAAGATAAAAAAGACAAGGTGATCGTCGCAGAAGCGCCCTCCATTTTAGATTATTTAAATGAACCATCTAAAGCACATTTTGAAGCAGTAACTGATATGTTAGATTTACTAGAAATTCCTTATGAAATTGATAGTAATATGGTTCGCGGCCTGGATTATTACACACACACAATTTTTGAAATTATGAGTGAAGCGCCTAAAATGGGTGCGCAATCAACTATTTGTGCAGGAGGCCGATACAATGGTTTAGTTGAAGAATTAGGCGGCCCAGACACACCAGGTTTTGGTTTTGGTATGGGCATTGAGCGAGTGTTGTTAACAATGGAAGCTGAAGAAGTTGTGATTCCAGCGTTATCTGAATTAGACGCATATGTGGTTGGGATTGGTTCAGAAACCAACGTCGCAGCTTTGCAACTTGTTCAAAGCATTCGTAACTTTGGTTTCTCAGCTGATCGTGATTACATGAATCGCAAACCAAAAGCGCAATTTAAAACGGCCGATAAATTACAAGCAAAATTAGTTTTAACAATCGGTGAAAATGAATTGAATGAAGGCATTGTCAACGTAAAATCAATGGCAACACGCGAAGAAAAAGCCTTCCCGTTAAGTGCTATTCATGATTCATTTGATGAAGTGTATGACGAAATGATGACAAAAATGATTGAAGAATAAAAAGGAGAGATTGAGAAATGGCAAAACGCACAACCTATTGCGGCAATGTATCTGCCGAATTTATTGAAAAAGAAGTTGTATTAAAAGGATGGGTTCAAAAACGTCGTGACTTAGGAGGCGTTATCTTTATTGATTTACGTGACCGTGAAGGAATCGTCCAAGTGGTCTTTAACCCAGAAAAGTCAAAAGAAGCATGGGAAATTGCTGATAAATGTCGTAGTGAATACGTCATCGAAGTTAAAGGTCAAGTCGTTTATCGTGATAAAGAAGCGATTAATCCCAAAATGAAAACTGGCGAGTTTGAAGTGATGGCGACTGACATTACGATTTTAAATACTGCGAAAACAACGCCATTTACCATTGAAGATGATAATAACGTTAATGACGAATTGCGCATGAAATATCGTTATTTAGATTTACGTCGTCCATCAATGACAAACAACATTAAATTACGTCACCAAGTAACGAAAACAATCCGTCACTATTTAGATAATCATGACTTTTTAGACATTGAAACTCCTTATTTAGGCAAATCAACACCAGAAGGCGCTCGAGATTATTTGGTTCCTTCTCGTGTCCATGCCGGTCATTTTTATGCTTTGCCACAATCACCACAACTCTTTAAACAATTATTAATGGGGGCAGGCTTCGATCGCTATTACCAAATCGTTCGTTGTTTCCGTGATGAAGATTTACGAGGCGACCGTCAACCAGAATTTACACAAATCGATATCGAAACGACCTTTTTAACACCAGAAGAAATTCAAACATATACAGAAAATATGTTGGCTGAAGTGATGAAAGAGACAAAAGGAATTGAGATTTCTGTTCCGTTTCCACGAATGAGCTATGACGAAGCGATGGCACGCTATGGTAGCGATAAACCCGACACTCGTTTTGCTATGGAATTAATTGATGTTGCAGATGTAGTGAAAGACGTAGACTTCAAAGTTTTCCAAGCAGCGTTGGAAAATGGTGGACATGTGAAGGCTTTGAATGCAAAAGGCGCCGCAGATAAGTATTCTCGTAAAGATATGGATAACTTAGGTAAGTATGTGAGTCAATTTGGTGCAAAAGGCTTAGCTTGGTTAAAAGTTGAAGAAGATGGCTTAAAAGGACCAATTGCTAAATTCTTAACAGAAGTTAGTGATGAATTAATTGCTGCTACCAATGCAGAAGTCGGTGATATTTTAATGTTTGGTGCCGATAAACCTGAAATCGTAGCCGCTGCTTTAGGTGCGGTACGTACACGTTTAGGTAAAGAATTAGGTTTAATTGATGAATCGAAATTCAATTTCTTATGGATTGTGGATTGGCCGTTGTTTGAATATGATGAAGAAGCTGGCCGCTATGTTTCTGCTCATCATCCATTTACACAACCAAAAGCAGAGGATGTGGCCCGCTTAGCAACAGACCCAGCCTCTGTGTATGCTGAAGCTTACGATGTTGTCTTAAACGGCTACGAATTAGGCGGTGGCTCATTACGGATCCATACACGAGAATTACAAGAAAAAATGTTTGAAACGTTAGGTTTTACAAAAGAAGAAGCACAAGACCAATTTGGTTTCTTGCTAGACGCATTAGATTACGGCTTCCCGCCACATGGAGGGATTGCTTTAGGGCTAGACCGCTTAGCAATGCTATTGGCTGGGGAAGAAAATATTCGTGAAGTGATTGCCTTCCCTAAAAACGGGAAAGCAATTGACCCAATGAACAACGCACCAAGTTTAGTTTCTCCATTACAATTGTTTGAATTAAACATTGATGTAACAGCCATTGACGAATAAATGTTAAATCTAAAGAAAGAGTGACTTCATTGACGGATGAGGTCACTCTTTCTTTGGGAAGGAAAAGGATAACAAAATAAAAAGTGGCTGAGCTAAAAATCTGCCAATTGGCTGTTTTTTCTTTTTAGAAAACTTTGTATGATAACTGAGTGTATAAAGGAGCGAAACAAATGACAAAAATAATTTTAACAATTGGCGGTTCCGATCCTTTTTCAGGTGGCGGGATTCAAACAGATTTAAAAACGTTTGAAAATCATCAAGTCTTTGGCTTATCAACTTTAACTTGCCTTGCTACAGCCCCCAAGAATCATTTTCAGATTCATGACCTGGAGACTTCTTTGGTGAAAGAGCAACTCGCTTCCATACCTGCCGGGAGTTTAGACGGCATCAAGATTGGCTTGATTCACAGTGAAGAAAGTATGCTACAAATTGCAACCTTTTTGAAAAAGCACGCAGGTCTGCCGGTGGTGTTGGATCCTGTCTTGGCTTTTAAAGAAACGACTTCAGTTTATGAAAAAAGATACATGCAGTTATTGATTGAAAAACTTTTTCCATTCGCAACGATTATAACGCCTAATTTAAAAGAAGCAGAATTACTCATTGGCAGAAAATTAACAACCGTCGAAGAAGTTCAACAAGCGGCGGAAGAGTTAAACTCTTTAGGAGCGGCAACGGTGGTGATTAAAGGTGGTAATCGTTGGCTTGGCCAAGAAGCACGTGACTTTTTTTATGATGGACAACAACATATTCAATTGGTCAAAGAAAAAGTAATGGCCCACACCATTGATGGCGCTGGTTGTTCCTTTGCCTCTGCAATTGGTGCGAATTTAGTTAAAGGATATCCGTTAATTGAAGCAGTTGATTTAGCAAAAACATACGTTCATGAAGCCATTGTTTCTGGGGTCCAGCTAAATGCAGCTTTTGGAAGTGTGTGGCATGAAGGATTACTAGCAGGAGGTGTGGCGGATAATGACAAGAAAAATTAGTCTATATGCAGTAATTACCGCTTTAACAGTGGCTGTGTCAATGGTCTTTATTATCCCCGTCCCAGCAACAAATGGCTTTGTTACATTGGCGGATGCAGGGATTTACATTGCTAGTTTACTTTTTGGTCCGATTGGTGGCTTGACAGTCGGAGCTTTAAGCGGTGGTTTAATTGATTTATTGTCAGGCTATCCACAATGGTTCGTTTTTTCGTTATTGATTCATGGCGGACAAGGTTGGTTAGCAGGGCACTTCTTTAATAAAAATAAAAAGATGCAAACGCTAGGATTACTTTTAGCCAGTCTCCTCATGATTAGCGGGTATGCTTTAGCGACTAGCTGGCTTTATGGCGTGGGTGCGGGGATTGCCTCATTACCAGGGAATATCATTCAATCCTTATTTGGGGTGATTGTAGCATTGCCTCTTAGTCAAACATTAAAACGTGTGTTACCAAAAAATGGTCGTTTAGAAGAAAGAAGGATGAACAAATGACTATCGATGAAAAAATGTTAAAAGAACAGTTAGTGACAATTACAGAAGAAGTCATTACAGCAGGAAATTTACAAAAAGGGGACCTATTTGTTTTAGGTTGTACCACTAGCGAGGTAGTAGGTGGCGTCATTGGTAAAAATTCCAGTGCCGAAGTAGGACAATGGATTGTCTCAACCTTAATTGAACAATTAGATAAAAAAGGCATCTCTTTGGCTGTCCAAGGATGCGAACATATTAATCGTGCTTTAGCGATGGAACGTCGTGTGGCTGAAGAAAAAGGCTTTGAAATTGTCTCGGTAGTACCACAATTACATGCTGGCGGTTCTTGTTCAGTGGCTGCCTTTGAAAAATTTGATGAACCTGTGGAAGTGGAGCATATTGTTGCTCAAGCAGGGATTGACATTGGCGATACATCTATCGGTATGCATGTAAAACATGTGCAAGTTCCTCTTCGCTTGAGCATTCGAACGTTAGGTGCGGCCCATGTTACAGCATTATATTCTCGTCCTAAATATATTGGTGGACCAAGAGCCCATTATGAAACAACCCAAGAACGAAATCGTTAAGATTTCGTTCTTTTTTCATTTCTATAAACATTTGATGAATCTTCCGTAATTATTATAGGAATCTCTTTTTTTCTCTCGGTAAACCACGTATAATATGAAAAGAAATGTAATTTATTGAAAACCTGAAACGAGGCTATTATTTATGAAAAAAATTTATGACGGACTGCCAGTTCATGACTATACAACAAAATTTTCCGTGTCGATTGTCTATGCTATTCTTGCATCAATTGCCATGAACTTTTTCTATCAACCAGGAAATATTTATTCCAGTGGCTTAACAGGCTTGGCACAAATTTTAACAACCCTCTCAACAAAAATTGTCGGTTTTAATGTGCCTGTCTCCATTACATTGTATCTTTTAAACGTGCCGTTATTCTTTATTGCGTGGAAAAAAATAGGTAAGAAGTTTACAATTTTTACTTTCATTACCGTGACTTTAACTTCATTATTTATGCATATTGTTCCGCAAACGGTGATGACTCAAGATCCAATTATCTGTGCTATTTTTGGTGGGGCGATTTCTGGATCAGGAATTGGTTTTGTTTTAAAAAACGGGGTTTCTTCTGGGGGCTTAGATATTCTAAGCATTACCATTCGGAAAAAAACGGGGCGTTCCGTTGGCTCGATTTCAATTTATTTTAACGCACTAATTGTCTTCGTTGCAGGTTATTTATTTGGCTGGCAGTACATGTTCTACAGTGCGTTATCAATTTTTGTAAGTGGGAAGGTCACAGATGCCGTTTATACTAAGCAAAAGAAAATGCAAGTTATGATTGTCACTAAAAACCCAGATCGAGTCGTGGATGAGATTCAAAAGAAAATGCGCCGCGGTATTACAATTATTCATGAAGCGGAAGGGGCGTATCGCCACGATCGCCAAACTGTTTTGCTAACTATTGTGACACGCTTTGAGTTGCCAAGTTTAGAAGCAGCCATGAAAGAAAGTGATCCGAATGCCTTTGTCAGCATCTCAGATAATGTTAAAATTTTAGGACGTTTTTACGAAGAAGATTACAAATAAAAGGATATGAAGCAACGAGAGAATGGCTGTGTCTATTCTTTCGTTGCTTTTTTTGAAAAATAAGTAAAAAAATGCTTTGTGTGAGGACCTGAAATTCCCATTTAAACAAGAAGTTAATTGAAAGACGTTCGTGAATTCCTTTGCTTTTGGTTTAATTAAATCTAATTATTCGGAAATAAGTCGCTATTGTTTCTCGCAAACGAATGCTTTGTTTGGATTTGAAAGAAAACGATGAAAAAAGAATCATTTTTATTGAAAAGACCCAAAAAAACTGGTACACTAAGTGTGTAATTGATAAGTACTTTTAATACTGTTATGAATAAATAGTAGGAAAAACGAACATCAATTCTATTTTTTTAAAGTTCATAGGTCGTTTTCAGTCTTACTTGGACATATTTCGACCCACAAAAGGAGCGCATCATGTTAAAAGAATTTAAAATGATTGAAGCAGTTGCTCCAGATATGCTCGATGTATTACAAGAAAGATTCCAAATTCTTCGCAATATTTATTGGATGCAACCTATTGGACGTAGAAGTTTATCAGAAACGATGGGAATTACAGAGCGAGTCTTGCGTACAGAAACAGATGTTTTGAAGCAGCTCAACCTGATTGAACCTTCAAAAAGCGGAATGACATTAACAGAACGCGGTTTGGAAGTCTACCAAGGCTTAGAATTAGTCATGAATCAATTGCTTGGCATGCACCAAATCGAAAAAGAAATGACACAGTACTTTGGCATTCAACGTTGTATCGTTGTTGCAGGAGATAGTGATATCCAAAAGAAAGTTCTTTCGGACTTTGGAGATGTCTTAACCAATACGCTGAATTTACTCTTACCAAATGGTGAGAATACAATTGCGGTTATGGGTGGGACAACAATGGCCATGGTGGCCGAAAATATGGGATCACTAGAAACTGAAAAACGTCATAATTTGTTTGTTCCAGCCAGAGGAGGGATTGGTGAAGCAGTTTCTGTCCAAGCCAATTCAATTAGTGCTGTAATGGCCAACAAAACGGGTGGTAACTACCGGGCGTTATATGTCCCAGAACAATTGAGTCGTGAAACGTATAATAGTTTATTACAAGAACCCTCGATTCAAGAAGTTCTTACGTTAATTAGTCATGCCAACTGTGTGGTGCACAGTATTGGTCGAGCGTTGCACATGGCGGCACGCCGAAAAATGTCTGATGACGAAATGGTTATGCTCAAACAAAAAAATGCCGTGGCAGAATCGTTCGGTTATTTCTTTGATGAAGAAGGAAAAGTGGTCTATAAAATTCCACGAATTGGTCTTCAATTAAAAAACTTACAAGAAATTCCCTATGTCGTCGCAATTGCGGGCGGCAAAACGAAAGCCAAAGCCATTCGCGCATATATGAAAAATGCACCAAAACAAACGTGGCTCATCACAGATGAAGCTGCTGCAAACGAGATTTTAAAAGGGGTAACCCTTTAAAATAAAAAATTTTTGATTTTCATAAGGAGGAAATCTTTAATGACAGTTAAAGTAGGTATTAATGGATTTGGACGTATCGGACGCTTAGCTTTCCGTCGTATCCAAGATGTAGAAGGAATCGAAGTAGTTGCAATCAACGACTTAACAGATGCTAAAATGTTAGCACACTTGTTAAAATATGACACAACTCAAGGCCGTTTCAACGGTACAGTTGAAGTTCACGAAGGTTCATTCAACGTTAACGGCAAAGAAATCAAAGTTTTAGCTAACCGTAACCCTGAAGAATTACCATGGGGCGAATTAGGCGTAGACATCGTTTTAGAATGTACTGGTTTCTTTACTTCTAAAGAAGCTGCTGAAAAACATTTAACTGCTGGTGCAAAACGTGTAGTTATTTCAGCTCCTGGTGGTAACGATGTACCAACAATCGTTTACAACACAAACCATGAAACATTAACTGGAGAAGAAACTGTAATTTCAGGCGCTTCTTGTACTACAAACTGCTTAGCTCCAATGGCTAAAGCTTTACATGACAACTTTGGTGTTGTTGAAGGTTTAATGACAACTATCCACGCTTACACAGGTGACCAAATGACATTAGACGGACCACATCCTAAAGGCGACTTCCGTCGTGCGCGCGCTGCTGCTGCAAACATCGTACCTAACTCAACTGGTGCTGCTAAAGCAATCGGCTTAGTAATCCCAGAATTGAACGGTAAATTAGATGGCGCTGCTCAACGTGTTCCTGTAGCTACTGGTTCATTAACTGAATTAGTTACTGTATTAGACAAAGAAGTTACTGTTGATGAAGTGAATGCAGTAATGGAAAAAGCTGCTAACGAATCTTATGGTTATAACACAGACGAAATCGTTTCTTCTGATATCGTAGGTATGACTTACGGTTCATTATTCGATGCAACTCAAACAAAAGTTATGACAGTTGGCGACAAACAATTAGTTAAAACTGTTGCTTGGTATGACAACGAAATGTCATACACTGCTCAATTAGTTCGTACTTTAGAATACTTCGCTAACTTATAAGATTTATTCTTATCATTAGTGAAATTTGAACAATTGTGAAATAATAAGCGGGGAAGCAACGCGCTTCTCCGCTTTCTTTTTTTAAAAAAGAAAAATCCTAAAATTGACAATACAGGAGGTCTACTCATGGCTAAAAAGACAATTAAAGATGTAGATTTAAAAGACAAAAAAGTCCTTGTCCGTGTTGACTTTAACGTTCCGTTAAAAGATGGCGTGATCACAAACGATAATCGTATCGTAGCGGCTTTACCAACAATCAAATACGTGATTGAAAATGGCGGAAAAGCAATTCTTTTCTCTCATTTAGGTCGTGTAAAAACAGAAGAAGACAAAGCTGGCAAATCATTAAAACCAGTGGCTGAACGTTTAAGCGAATTACTAGGTCAACCAGTTACTTTTGTTCCAGAAACACGTGGTAAAGAATTAGAAGACGCTGTTAACAATATGAAAGACGGCGACGTTTTAGTATTTGAAAACACTCGTTTTGAAGATGTTGACGGCAAAAAAGAAAGCGGCAATGACGCTGAATTGGGTAAATACTGGGCTTCTTTAGGCGATGTATTTGTCAATGATGCTTTTGGTACTGCACACCGTGCACATGCCTCAAACGTTGGAATTGCTTCAACTGGTATCCCAACAGTTGCTGGTTTCTTAATGGAAAAAGAAATTAAATTCATCGGCGAAGCTGTTGAAAATCCAAAACGTCCATTCGTAGCAATCTTGGGTGGCGCAAAAGTTTCTGACAAAATCGCTGTCATTGAAAACCTAATTGAAAAAGCCGACAAAATTTTAATCGGTGGCGGTATGGCTTACACATTCATGAAAGCACAAGGCTATAGTGTTGGTTTATCTTTACTTGAAGAAGATAAAGTGGACTTAGCGAAAAGCTTAATGGAAAAAGCTGGCGACAAATTAGTTTTACCGGTTGATACAGTTGTCTCTAAAGAGTTCAGCAATGACGCTCCTTTCCACACGGTTCCTTCAACTGAAATCCCAGATGATGAAGAAGGCTTGGATATCGGTGAAAAAACAATTGAATTATTCGCTAACGAATTACAAGGTGCGAAAACAGTTGTTTGGAATGGACCAATGGGCGTATTTGAAATGAGTAACTTTGCCAAAGGAACAATTGGTGTTTGTGAAGCGATTGCTAATTTAGAAGACGCAACAACAATCATCGGTGGTGGGGACTCTGCTGCTGCAGCAATTCAATTAGGCTACGAAAACAAATTCTCTCACATCTCAACAGGTGGCGGAGCAAGTTTAGAATTATTAGAAGGCAAAACTTTACCAGGTTTAGCTTCTATTAACGATAAATAATCAGTTTAAAAGACAATATTTTTAAAAAAAGAAAAGGATGTGCTTTTCATGCGCAAACCAATTATCGCTGGTAACTGGAAAATGAACAAAACTTTAAGCGAAGCACAAAGCTTTGCAGAAGCAGTAAAAAATGCTGTTCCATCAAACGACGTTGTTGACGCTGTGATTGGATCTCCAGCATTATTCTTAGCTCCTTTAGCTTGGAACCTAAAAGATTCTGAAGTGAAATTAGCTGCACAAAACTGCTACTGGGAAAACGCTGGTGCCTTCACTGGTGAAAACTCACCAGCTGCAATTGCCGATTTAGGTGTAAACTATGTGATTATCGGACACTCTGAACGTCGCGAATATTTCCACGAAACAGATGAAGATATCAATAAAAAAGCCAAAGCAATCTTTGCAAATGGTATGACACCAATCTTCTGTTGTGGTGAAACTTTAGAAACGTATGAAGCTGGTAAAACAGCGGAATGGATCGAAGGTCAAATCACTAACGGCTTAGTTGGTTTATCAAACGAACAAGTTGCTTCAATGGTTATCGCTTACGAACCAATCTGGGCAATCGGAACTGGTAAATCTGCAGATGCTAATATTGCAGATGAAATCTGTGGTGTTGTTCGTTCAACAGTTGAAAAATTATACGGCAAAGAAGTTTCTGAAGCTGTTCGTATTCAATACGGTGGTTCTGTTAAACCAGAAAACATCGCTGAATATATGGCAAAAGAAAACGTTGACGGTGCTTTAGTCGGCGGCGCAAGCTTAGAAGCAGATTCATTCTTAGCTTTATTAGATGCTGTAAAATAAGAAATCACTAACGGTAACGTTTTCTCAATGACTTTTGCAAAAAAATGTTTGCATAGTTTGCGAGAATTAACTACAATCATACATGAGGGAATCCCCTTAGTATAAATACAAACTCAAAGGAGAGACAAAACATGTCAATTATTACTGATATTTACGCACGCGAAGTCTTAGACTCACGCGGTAACCCAACAATCGAAGTAGAAGTTTACACTGAAAGCGGAGCTTTCGGCCGTGGAATGGTTCCTTCAGGAGCTTCAACTGGTGAATACGAAGCAGTTGAATTACGTGATGGCGACAAAGCTCGTTACTTAGGTAAAGGTGTTACTAAAGCTGTAGATAACGTAAACAACATCATTGCTGAAGCAATCATCGGTTACGATGTACGCGATCAAATGGCTATCGATAAAGCAATGATCGATTTAGATGGAACTCCTAACAAAGGTAAATTAGGTGCTAACGCTATTCTTGGTGTGTCTATCGCCGTAGCTCGTGCTGCTGCTGATTACCTAGAAGTGCCTTTATATCACTACTTAGGCGGATTCAATACAAAAGTATTACCAACTCCAATGATGAACATCATCAACGGTGGATCACATGCTGACAACAGTATTGACTTCCAAGAATTCATGATCATGCCTGTAGGTGCGCCTACATTCAAAGAAGCTTTACGTATGGGTGCAGAAGTATTCCACGCATTAGCTTCAATCTTAAAAGGTCGCGGCTTAGCTACTTCAGTAGGTGACGAAGGTGGTTTCGCTCCTAACTTAGGTTCAAACGAAGAAGGTTTCGAAGTAATCATCGAAGCTATCGAAAAAGCTGGCTATGTTCCTGGTAAAGACGTTGTTCTTGCTATGGATGCTGCTTCTTCAGAATTCTACGACAAAGAAAAAGGCGTTTACGTTTTAGCTGACTCAGGAGAAGGCGAAAAAACAACTGAAGAAATGATCGCGTTCTACGAAGAATTAGTTTCTAAATACCCAATCATTTCAATCGAAGACGGCTTAGACGAAAACGACTGGGACGGATTCAAAAAATTAACTGAAGTATTAGGCGACAAAGTTCAATTAGTTGGTGACGATTTATTCGTAACAAACACAACTAAATTAGCTGAAGGTATCGAAAAAGGTATCGCTAATTCAATCCTAATCAAAGTTAACCAAATCGGTACTTTAACTGAAACATTTGAAGCAATCGAAATGGCTAAAGAAGCTGGCTACACTGCAGTTGTATCTCACCGTTCTGGTGAAACAGAAGATTCAACAATCTCTGATATCGCTGTTGCAACAAACGCTGGCCAAATCAAAACTGGTTCATTAAGCCGTACTGACCGTATTGCTAAATACAACCAATTATTACGTATTGAAGATCAATTAGGCGATGTAGCTGAATACAAAGGCTTAAAATCTTTCTACAACTTAAAAAACAAATAATTCATTTAATGAATAACGCTTAAAGGGACAATTGGTTAATGAACCAATTCTCCTTATACTCGGACGTAAAAACACGCCTTTCTGCAAAGAAAGGCGTGTTTTTTTATATTTATAAAAATATTGAAAAAATAGATTAGAAATAACTTCAACCGTACATCGCTCTATAATCACTTGTTTAAAAATAACAAAACATTAACAAAACAACATTATATAAAAATTTAATAAAACAAAATAATTGTTATTTTATAATTTTAGTATTGACTGGTTTCAGATAACGCTGTACGCTTAAAGAAATAGTATAGAATTTCACAAAAAAATGAAAACACAAATTTAACTTGGAGGATGTTGAGTAGTGAGCAACGGGAAAAAGATTTTTATTAGTCATAGTTCAAAGGATCAAGAATATGTGGATGCGTTTATCCAATTGTTGAAAAAGTTTGGGTTTCGAACACAGGATATTTTTTATAGTTCCGCTATTGAAACAGGTGTACAGCCAGGAGAATTAATTTTTGACACGATTAAAAGGGAGCTAACCAATCAACCTGTCATGCTGTATTTTTTATCTGATCATTATTATCAGAGTATTCCATGTTTAAACGAAATGGGTGCTTCTTGGATGCTATCAGATAAACACTATCCAATTGCGTTAAATAATTTTTCTATGAAAGATATGAAAGGTATTATTAGTAGTGAGCGTTTGGCGATTGCGTTTAATGATAAGACAAGTACTAATGAAATAAACTGCTTATTAAAAAAGTTATCTCATGACACAGATGTACAAGCTGAGCCAGATTTTGAACTAAACGTTGAGAAAAATATTCAGCCATTCCAAAATAAACTGACACAACTGATTCGGCAAGCAAGTTATTTAAAACCTGATGAAAAGGGATATTTTGAAACGACTCTTAGCACTCATCGTCCTGTGTATGGCACAGCAAAAGGGGTGTATGACTGTTTCAAATTACCTAGCTTAATTGAGCCTAAAAGCTTAGGGTTAGACAGGCTATCAGAGGATGAAAGCCATTGGCTATTCTTTTTTCTTACGTGGGGAACTTTTCAAGAAGGCGAAAAAGTGCGGTTTAAATTGAAAAAGGATAAGGCGTATAACAATAGGGAATTCAGTGATATTGGTAAATGTAAAAATATTTACGTCTCTTATTTAGAGAAGGTAGAGTAATTGGAGGAGGTAATAAATGAAAATGAATTGGCGTCAGTTGGTTGGTACATATCGCATTTCTGATAATGGCAAACAATATCAAAATGACTGGTTAAATAAGCAAGTTGATTTAGCCACAGAACTTCGTAAATCTTTTGATAGTGACTATCGTAGAGTAATTAAAAGTGATGCATTTAGACGCTTACAAGATAAAACACAAGTTTTTCCTTTAGAACGTAATGATTTTGTAAGAACACGTTTAACACATAGCTTAGAAGTGGCAATGCATAGCAGGGATATACTTAGATTAGTTATTTCACAGTTGAACGAACGAAACATTGAGGTTATGGAATTATCAGAATGCTATCGGTTGTTAGAAACAGCTGCATTAATCCATGATATTGGCAATCCCCCTTTTGGACATTTTGGGGAAGAAGCCATTCGTATTTGGTTTGAAAAAAATGGTCCTTTGTATGCTTGTTGGTCTGATTTTTCAAAGCAACAACAAAATGATTTTCTTAACTTTGAAGGAAACGCTCAAACCATCCGACTTTTAACAAAACTGCATCATGATAATGGGACTTCTAAAGCAGGAATGAAACTAACTGCCACGACATTAGATACAGTTATCAAATATACGGCATCTTCAGATCAATTAAATAAGCAACAGCTTTTGTCTAAAAAAGTTGGCTATTTTTACTCGGAAAAACAAGTGTTTAACGCCATTAAATTTGCGACAGGAACACAAAATAAGCGACACCCATTAGTCTTTTTGCTAGAAGCCTCAGATGATATCGCCTATACTTTTTCAGATATCGAAGATGCCTATAATTATGGTTTATACAGCTATCAAGATTTAAAGCAGTTTGTTGATGGGCAAACAGGAACAAAAAAATTTTTAATGTTAGAAAAAGATAAAACAGAAGAAGCTACCTTACAAGAATTTTTGAGAAAGACACAAAGAGCTGTTTGTCAAAGCGTAGCGAAAAATTTTGCTAATCATTATGACTTAATTATGAGAGGTATCTATCATAATGAAATTATCATTGAAGATTGTGATGAAGTGAAATGCTTTCAGGCATTAAAAAACTTTTCTAGAGTCTATGTTTTTCAAACAAAAACAATTTTGGATCAAGAGGTATTGGGCTTCAATATCATCAATCGTTTACTAGATGAATTTGTTCCAGTCGTACTGAAATATGAAAAAGTTTCCATGAATAAGTATGAGGAGCGAATCTTTAATAATATTTCGGAAAGCGCGAAAGCGTTGTATAGAAGAGAAGCAAAGAACGCTACAGAAGCAGAAAAAGACTATTATCGTTTGAAAATGGCGGTGGACTTTGTATGTAATATGACGGATGGATATGCCAAAAAAGTTTATGATACATTATTCACTTAAAATTTGAGAAAAAGCTTCTCAGCGGTTGCCGCCGCTGAAGAAAACTAGTTCATTGCACAGGCTGATCGTTTCAGTAAAAATTTTAAAGATGCTAGTAATTTCACTGAAAATCGGGTACACTAAAATTAGCTAGTGTAACTAGCAAAAAAGGCAACTGGAATAGATAGGTTGTGCTGTCTATGAAGGGCTTTGTTTGTCAGGTGGTGCTGACATGCAAAGTGCCTTTTTTCTTTTTCTCAACATTTTAAGGACAAAAAACGATTGCAACATGTCACAATCGCTAACCTCGGAGAAAAAGGAATTTTTCTCCAATGGCCATTTCGATAACCTGTTGTGTGTTTCGAAACATTCAGAACGGTGGTGCGTTCTTTCAGTGCCTAATTATCCAATTCGTTTCTTGTTCCTCTATTTACAGTATACTGAATGAAAGCCTATTCTGCAATGATAGAATCAGGTTCCTGTGATTAAATAACATAAAAAATGGGCTCCTTATATAAAGAAAAATAACAAAAGAAATTTTTACTAGAAGAGTCAATTTTACTGCTTTTTAAAATTTTTTACGGCACTTATTCTTTTAACATGTATTAAAGTTTAAATTTAAGAGAAGTATAGTATAATGAGAAGGAGTTATTTTTTCAGAAAGTAGGAAAACCAATGACAAAACCGAAAATCTATACAATGACCTTTGCCAGTGTTTACCCGCTATATATCCAAAAAGCAGAACGTAAAAATCGAACGCAAGCGGAGGTTGACGAAATTATTTATTGGTTAACTGGTTATGATGAAAAAGGCTTGCAACAACAATTGGCTCAAAAAGTAACGATGGAAACATTTTTTGAAGAAGCACCCAATTTTAATGAAAATGCCCAATTGATCAAAGGCGTAATTTGTGGCTATCGCGTGGAAGAAATTGAAGATCCTTTAATGCAAAAAATCCGTTATCTAGATAAATTAATCGACGAATTGGCCAAGGGAAAAGCGATGGAAAAAATTTTAAGAACATGAAGAGGTCGGGACAGAAGTGTTTAACTCCGAGAACCAAGTAGGTACTGTTTAACATCTATTTGCTTTGCAAATAGTGTTTCTCAGCAATAAGAAGGAATTTCCGAAAATTGTTCTTTAATTTTTGGAGAATTTTGGCTTATTTCCGAAGGAGTTGCTTCTGTTCCCGCCGTTTATCAGTTTTTGAGCGTGGGACAAAAATTCAAAGTGATTTTTGTCCCACGCTCTTCATGTTTTCTTGTACACGGAATTTAACTATTTCCTGTATTAATGAAAGAGGTAACTCTTGCGTGTAGGGAAATTGAATGGCACCTTTCGAGGTTTTAAAAGGGCGTAATTCTTTGCTGAAACGTTGGATGGCTGATGGCATAGGATAGAAACCTAAATGTTGCTTGGCCGCCGCAAAATGCACTAAATTGCCATTTAAGTAAAAGGTCGGCATTCCATAAGCGATTTTTTCAGTAGTCTCCTGAGGAACAACCGCTAAAATTGCTTGATAGATTTCTGTTAACTGTGTTTGATGTTGGGGTTGCTGGCGAATATAGTTTGCAATGATGGTCATATAAAAACACCTCCGTTTGTTTCAGTATACTATGTAAAAAATAAAAGGCGAAGAAGATACAAAAAAACCGTCTAGTATTTTTTCTTTACTAAACGGCTTTTAGCTTAAATAACTACCTAAAGGGTCTTGCATGGAAATGTTTGTCACTCCTTAGTTTAATTGTTTTAAGTGTGCAATTGCTTCTTCAATTGTGTGACCAGTTGCTGTTTTACTTTCATTTTTTGCATCAAAAACAATGAAAATATTTTTGTCTGTGTCTAATTGAATACGGTATTGAATGTTTTTTACTTTGTAAGTCATAGTTATTCTCCTTTCATAAAGTACTCTAAAAAGGCGACGATAACTGATAACGAAATTCCATTGTTACTATACCACTGGAAAATTATTTTTGCAACAAATAACATTTTTTCTTTACCATTCCTTAGACTTCTTTGCTAGCTACTTCTTTACATTCTTTTTCAAGAAGCATAAAATAAATACATTACTAGTTTTTGAATAGGAGATTGATGTGAAAAAGAGAGTTGAGAAATTTAGACGATGGCCCTACCGCTACCTTTTGTATGGAATCGGGTTCATCTTATTAATTATTTTTAGTAATTTATATTTGCAATGGTGTCAGAATAACTTGTCTGTTGATTTAGCCTTCAAGTTTGCTTTTTCGTGGCATACGGAAAAGTTTTTCTTAGGTTGTTTTGTGCTAAGCGTTTTTTTACTTTTTTTATGTAGTTTGGCAGGTTCATTAGGAGTTGGCGCTCTTTTATATAGTGTCATAATAGGTGTTTTAGGATTTGCGGACTATCAAAAGATGTTTTATCGTGTCGAACCTATTTATCCAGACGACTTAAAAATGATCACAGAAGTTAGTTTATTAAAAGAAATGGTTGGTTTATGGCCGTTTATTTTTGTGGTTGCGTTAGGTTGTGTAGCACTTTTTTTCTTAGGAAAAGCCTTTTATAAAAGTTTCTTTTTATCGAAGAAAAAACAAACAATTCGTGTGTTAAGTCTTGTTCTTTCGATTGGTCTATTTTCATATATTGGTGATTTTAACAATCCGCAAAATTTGTTACGTAAAGCCTATAATAAAACCGCGTTATGGATTCCTTACAGCCAAAAAATGAATTACTACAATACAGGATTTATTGGTGGTTTTCTATATAATTTAAAAGTAGAGGCTATGGACCAACCAAAGGGTTATTCAAAAGAAGCTATTTCAGAAATTACTCAGAAATATCAAAAGTTGGCCGAGGCGAAAACAGTGCCGAGCAATGAGCAACCCAATATTGTGTTTGTCATGAGTGAAAGTTTTTCAAATCCAGATCATCTGAAAGGCTTGTCCATTATTGGTAATCCTTTAGCTGATTATCAGCAAATCGCTGATAAAACTTACAGTGGCCAGATGCTTTCACAAAACTACGGGGGCGGAACTGCGAATATTGAATTTGAAGCCCTAACAAGTTTTTCGATGGAATTAATGAATGCCCAAATGACTACACCTTATACAATGATGATTCCTAAGATGACGGAATTGCCTTCCATTGTTTCATTACTTAAGGAACAAAAGTACCAAACAACGGCTATTCATCCGTACAATACATCTATGTATAAACGAAAAGATGTGTATAAAATTTTAGGTTTTGATCAATTTATCAATGAAAAAACAATGAACTATACGGATAAACTAGAAAATAATCCTTACATTTCAGATCAAGCAGCGTATCAGGAAGTGACGACACTGCTTAAAGAAAAAGAGCAACCGCAATTCATTCATTTAGTTACTATGCAAACACATATGCCCTATGAAAATAAATACACAACGTCCAATTATTTTTCTCAAGGAAACGGCAATCAAGTCGCGCTCAATAATTACTTGCAAGATATTGCCTACAGTAGCGAAGCTTTGAAAAATTTCCTACAAGAAATCGAAAAAATGCCCAAACGCACATTAGTCGTTTTTTGGGGAGATCACTTACCAAGTATTTATGATGAAAACATTCAAGCGTTGAATGAAGGGGCAGCCCTTCACCAGACAGAATTTCTAATGTATGATACGGCGAACCAGTTAACAGAAAAAAATCAGCATCAAGCAACTATTAGTCCATTTTATTTTGCTCCCTCACTTTTCCAACAAAGCGGCTTACCGCAATCGGGATTTTACGCTATGCTAAATGAGGTACAAGAACAATTGCCTGCTTTTGAAAAGGGGAATTACTATCTCGGTGGGGAATGGAAAAAAACAGTAGAAATGAATAAAAAGCAAGAACAACTATATGAGGAATACCGACTGATTCAATATGACATTGTTTCAGGGAAGCAATATAGTTTAGAAAATCAATTTTTTAGCTAAAAAAAACACACGAAATATTCGTGTGTTTTTTGATTTTTATTTTAAAGTTTTACAATAAACAATGACATAATAGCTGAAAGCTAACAGGCAGGCAAAACTTAAAAAGTAAAGCGGTAAGACCCAAATGGTGCCATTGTGAAAGTAACTAATCAAATAGGTAAAGAAACTAACAAACAAGTAATAGACAAAACTAAAAATCCCACTGGCAGTACCAATTACAGATTCATAGCCTTTTAAGGCCATACTTAAGGCATTGGGCAAAGTAATATTAATCCCTAAGAAAAAGAGAAAAATAAACAAAATAAGACCAATGATTGATTCAAATTGTGTCATTATTAATAAACAGCAAGCCGCAAAGATACTTAGCAGCAAACCAGCAAAGGCAATTTTTTCCGCTGACCAATATCCTAGCAACCAATTGATAAGAACTGCAGCAAGAATACTAGACACAGCTAAAACTAAACCAAGAAAGCCATATTGGACACTGCTAAAGCCAAAGTGATTGATGAAAATAAACGGAGCTTCTGCATAGTAGCTAAACAATAAACCATTAATGCCCCCAATCAATAAGCCGTAGCACCAAACTTTCGAATCGAAGGAAAGGCGTTTCGCCACGGACCAAAAAGGCGCTTTCGTTAAGGTATTTCCTAAGTGAAAGGTTTCTGGTAAACGATAAAAACTATAGAAAAGTAATAGAACAGCCATGACAATTAAGGTGCTAAAGACATGCTGATAGCCAAAATAGGTTTGAACAAGTCCGCCGACTAAGGGTCCGATGGCAGGAGATAGCGATAGGGCAGCGCTTGTTTGAGCAAAAATTTTCCCTCTTTGAAGATCGTTAAAGCTTTCCCGCATCATCGATTGGGTAATAACAGAACCAACGCTTGCACCAAATGCTTGAATTAAACGGAAGAATAACAGCCAAGGAAACGTCGGACTCAAAAAAAGGCCAATATTTCCAATTAAATAGCATAAAATTCCTAATAACATAGCTGGGCGACGTCCAATCGTATCGGATAGAATTCCCCAGAATAAAACGCCAACGGCAAAGGCAACAAAATAAATACTCATGGTTAATTGTGCCACGCTATCGTGAATGTTAAAAGCAGAACTAAGCGCTGGCAAAATGGGTGTGAAAATCGACTCGCTGATTTGTGGAAATCCCACAAGCAAAATAATAATTAGTAATGATGGGACGGTGTTTCGGGTGTTTTTCATGATTTTTCTCCTTAAAAGTTTAATCTAATCAAAAACACCCATTGTCTTTTACAACCGCCAAATTTAAAATAAGTAAAATAATGTCACCAACTTTCCTTGAAATTTTTTATTATACAAAGTCTAAATGAAGAAGCGCTTCTTCTTGACTAAATTCATAAGTGTAGCGACCGGATAAACCGGCAAGCTCACCTGATGCTTGAAATAGTTCACCTGGGCAGTCTAAAAGACCCTGTGTAAACGTCCCTTTTTCGCAAGCAGTAAAGGTGCCTTTTTTTCCTAAATAAGTTCCTTCGAAATGTAGGAAACCGACCACTTGAGCCACAGCTTCAAGCCCATCTGCCATTGAAGAGCCTTGATAAGTCATTAAGTATTCCACAGAAGCTGTCCCAGATAAGGCCCCTGACAATTGATAAGTAGCGCTCGCTTGATTCACTGGGAAATTTTCATTAAGATTGTCAATCGGTTGTTCTTGCCAACTAGATACAGTAAATGATGCTTGCTCCATTGCTGTCCCTTCTTTCTTATTAATAAGAATAGGGTAGCGGGAAGCGCACTATTTGTCAACAATCCACCACTTTAACTCTTCATTTTTTGCACAAAAGAATGTAACGCTAAGCGGTTGATGTGATAAGCAGTTCCTTGTTTTTGAATAAAGCCGCGCTCTCGAAATTGTTTGAAGGTATAAATAAGATGGCGATAACTAACCCCTAAGTATTCGGCAATCTCAGTATGTTTTTCTTTATAAACATCTTCGTGATTAGCGGCAACCAATAGCAATTCCGCTAGCCGATAACTTAGTTCATAGGTCTGATTCGTTGTAAAGTGGTCCACCCGTTGGAGCATTTTTTTCCCTAGATAATGGCTGAGTTGCTGCATAAAAAGCACCTTGTTTTTTAAAACAGTTTCTGCGTAAGCTAAAGGTACAGCCAAACAACAGGTTTCACCTAAGGCGATAACGTCCTTGGTTATCGTTTCCGCTTGAACTAATGTTAAATCGCCAATTAAATCACCTGTCGTTAAAAACTGAACAATGGATTGGCGGCCATTGCGTTCTGTTTTTAAAATTTTCGCTTTTCCTTTGATTAAATAAAAAAGATAATTTAATGGCTCTGCTTGATGATGAATGAATTCTTGATTTTCAAAATCGATAATAAAACTGTGTTTTAAATCAGTTTTATTAAAAAAAGGCGTATTTTTAGCTAATTCTTGTTTCGGTGATTGTTGGTAGGCTGTTTTAAGCATTTTTTCTCCTTATAATAGGAGATATCTCCTATTTGTTTCTTCTATTGTAGCACATAATAGACGTATCAAGAGTAGAGGAGTTTTTATAATGTGGAAGAAAAAAATTGTACTATCGTTTCTTTTTTATTTAATTAGTGCATTGGGCATCAGTTTGACAATTCAAGCAGGCATCGGGGTTAGCAGTTTTAATGCGTTTAATGTGACCTTTGCAACACTTACTCATTTAAAAGTCGGAACTGTTACCACAGCTATTAATTTCGCTTTTTTAGGCACGTGTTGGTTGTTAGATCAGCAGCGTAAAATTCAGAACTATTTGATTATTTTGGTGGCGTTAATTGGCTTTGGTTTTGTCATTAATTTTTTCTTATATCAATTATTTGGTTCGCTTGTTTTTCAAAATTATTTGGTTAAAATTGTTCTATTTATTTTAGGGACAATCATAGCAGGAATCGGGACAGGACAGGTAGTTGCGCTAGGTGTTTTGCAATTTCCTATTGAAAAATTTTGTACACTTATTTCTGAAAGAACGCGCTATAGTTTTCAGTTTTATCGTTATTTAGTTGATATTTTTTGTGTCAGTTTAGCACTAGGATTGTCCATTAGTTATCATTTGCCGATTTTTGTTCGTGAAGGAACCGTGATTAGTCTTTTCTTACTTTCTTGGGTTATTAGTTGGTCGAGAAAGCGGGGACAACAGCGTATTTTACGAATACAAATCAAGAAACTGGAATCCGAATGAAAGGATTTCAGTTTTTTTCAAATGAGCAGAACTTTTATTTGAAAAAAAGAGTGGAAAACGGTATACTAATTAAGTAATTATTCATAACATTGGTTCTCCAATCAATGTTAAATAGTTTTTTCATGAGGGAGTAACTGACAGTATTTATGCTGTGACAACATCACCAACTCCGAAAGCAATTTCTGGTGTTGTCTTAAACGGTGAGACTTATGTATGTTCGACGAAGTAGCATACACAAGTCTATTTTTTTTCATTTATTTTTGATGAAATGTAAAATAGAACTTGGAGGATGCTGCAAAAAATAGAGGAGGAAGAACATGTCAGAAGAAAAGAAAACACAATTGTCTGAAGCGTTTTACGCACAAGACGACACAGTTGTTTTGGAGAAAATGAACACAACAACTGATGGATTAAGTGCACAGGAGGCTCAAAAGCGTTTAGAAACGTACGGGGAAAATGTGCTAGATGAAGGGAAGAAAAAATCACTTGCCGTGAAATTCTTTGAGCAATTCAAAGATTTTATGATTATTGTTTTATTAGCGGCAGCGGTCATTTCAGCCGTCTTTTCCCATGATGTGGTAGACTCGATTATCATCTTAGTGGTTGTTATCTTGAACGCCATCTTTGGGGTCATCCAAGAAGCCAAAGCGGAACAAGCCATTGAAGCATTAAAAGAAATGTCTTCACCAAATGCGAATGTTCGCCGTGATGGACACGTCATTACTGTTAAAAGTGATGAATTAGTGCCAGGTGACATTGTTTTATTAGAAGCAGGGGATGTCGTTCCAGCCGATTTACGTTTATTGGAAGCGAATAGCTTAAAAATTGAAGAAGCAGCGTTAACCGGTGAATCTGTTCCAGTTGAAAAAGAAGTAACCATCTTAGAGGGAACCGATATTGGTATCGGTGACCGAATCAATATGGCTTATTCCAATAGTAATGTGACGTATGGACGTGGTCTTGGCGTTGTGGTTGGCACAGGAATGAATACAGAAGTCGGTAAAATTGCTGGCATGCTAGCAAGCGAACAAGAAACGGAAACGCCTTTAAAACAAAACTTAAACCAATTGGGTAAAATGTTAACAATTGCCATTTTAGTCATTGCAGCGGTGATGTTTGTGGTAGGAATGATGAATGGTCGTTCATGGATTGACATGTTATTAACGTCAATTTCGTTAGCTGTAGCGGCAATTCCAGAAGGATTACCAGCGATTGTCACAATTATTTTGGCTTTAGGGACCCAAAAAATGGCCAAGAAAAATGCGATTGTCCGTAAGTTACCAGCCGTTGAAACATTAGGAAGTACAGACATTATCTGTTCAGATAAAACAGGTACGTTAACCTTAAATCAAATGACCGTTGAAGCGTTGTATACAGATGGTCAAGTTTTATCTGCTTCCACAGAAATCCCTACCGATAATATGGCTTTAAAAATCATGAACTTTACGAATGATACAAAAATCGCTCAAGATGGTTCATTAATTGGTGACCCAACAGAAACTGCCTTAGTACAATTTGGTTTAGATCATGCGTTTAACGTAACCGAAAAAGTAGCAGCTGAACCTCGTGTGGCAGAGATTCCTTTTGACTCTGATCGTAAATTAATGACTACTGTTCATGAATTAAAAACAGGTGGCTTCCTAGTTTCTGTCAAAGGTGCACCAGATGAATTATTGAAACGTTGTACAGAAATCTTATCAAATGGAGAAACAAGTCCATTAGATGAAACAAAACGTCAAGAAATTTTGAAAACAAACACCTCATTAGCGAAACAAGCCTTACGTGTTTTAGGAATGGCTTATAAATATGTTGAGACGATTCCAGCCGAAATGAGTTCTGAACTTGTGGAAAAAGATTTAACATTTGCTGGTTTAGTCGGTATGATTGACCCAGAAAGAAAAGAAGCTGCAGATGCTGTAAAAGTCGCGAAAGAAGCGGGTATTCGTCCAATTATGATTACGGGTGACCACCGTGATACAGCAGAAGCAATTGCGGCACGTTTAGGCATCATCAAAGAAGGCGACGACGATGCAGTCATTACAGGCGCTGAATTAAATGAATTGTCAGATGAAAAATTCTCACAAGTCGTGGGAAACTACTCTGTCTATGCTCGTGTTTCACCAGAACACAAGGTTCGGATTGTTAAAGCGTGGCAACAAGAAGGAAAAGTGGTTGCGATGACTGGTGATGGCGTAAATGATGCCCCAGCCTTAAAAGCTGCTGACATCGGCATTGGTATGGGGATTACCGGAACAGAAGTATCAAAAGGTGCTTCAGATATGGTCCTTGCCGATGATAACTTTTCAACAATTATTGTGGCAGTAGAAGAAGGACGTAAAGTTTTCTCAAATATCCAAAAAACGATTCAATATTTACTTTCAGCTAACTTAGGGGAAGTATTAACCTTGTTTATTGCAACAATGCTCAATTGGGATACCTTGTTACCTGTTCACTTATTGTGGATTAACTTAGTAACGGATACTTTCCCAGCGATTGCGTTAGGTGTGGAACCAGCAGAACGTGATGTGATGAGCCATGAACCTCGTGGTAAAAAATCGAACTTCTTCTCTGGCGGCGTTTTAAGCAGTGTTGTTTATCAAGGGATTACGCAAGGGGCATTGACTTTGATTGTGTATAAAATGTCAATTATGTTCCCAGCACATACCGCAGCTAACACAAACTTATCGGCGCAAGCGTTGTATGATTTACAACACGGCGATGCTTTAACCATGGCCTTTGCTACTTTGGGATTAATTCAATTGTTCCATGCCTTTAATGTGAAGTCGATTTATCAATCAATTTTCAAAGTTGGCTTATTCCGCAACAAATCATTTAACTATGGGATTCTTGTTTCGTTCTTGCTATTAGCTGCAACGATTGTTATTCCAGGATTTAATGATTTATTCAGCGTTACACATTTAGATGCATATCAATGGGCAATTGTAGCAGGTACTTCTTTTGCTATCATCCCAATTGTGGAAATTGTGAAGTTCTTCCAACGTAAAGCAGGTAAAGGTGCTTAATAAATAAAAAAAGAAAATTGGCTGGTACTTAAACCAGTCAATTTTTCTTTATGTAAGGAGTGAAAGGGCTTGAAACGGAAAATTATTTTCGAAACACAACGACTTATTGTCAGAGAATGGCAGTCGGAAGATGAAGTGGAATTGAAAAAATTTTTGCAAGATGAAAATGTGATGTATGCCTATGAACACGCTTTTTCTGATGAAGAGGTCGCAAACTGGCTAAAGTGGAACTTACAGTCCTATCAAGAATACGGCTACGGCTTATGGGCGTTAGAGAAGAAGCGAACAGGCGAAGTCATCGGCGAGTGTGGTCTCACCAATCAATTAGTAAAAGGTAAGAGCTATCCAGAAATTGGTTATCATTTATGTGTGAAAGAATGGCACAAAGGGTATGCGATTGAAGCTGCCGCAGCGACAAAACAGTACGCATTCGATGTATTAAATTTTCCAGAAGTTATTTCAACGATTCGTGATACGAACTTAGCCTCTATGAATGTCGCTATTCGAAACCAGATGCTTGTTAGGGATCGATACATTAAAACATACCGTGGCAAAACGATGCCTCACTATGTTTTCTCTGTTAAAAATCAAAAGAATAAAGACTGAAAAAGTGCCACTTGTCAGATGGAATAGAAAAAGTGTAAAATGGAGTGAAAGAGAAAAGGGAAAAGAGGGATGGTTATGAGACCAAATTTAGGATTTTACGTTCAAACAATTAATGATATCGTTAAAACAACAGAAGATATTGGCGAAGTCATGAATCCATATTACGAAGAAGTTCGTCAAGCGATCGATAAGAATAAAGTGAATGATTTAACAGCCGAACGAATTGCAGAAATTCAAGCAAAATTTAAAGAAGGTACTGAAAAATATGAATTAATGCTCAAAAAAGTCGGAACATTAAAACCAACACCACAAGTACTTGGCATTCACAAAAAATTTCAACATGCTTATACAGAATATGTAGCAGGATGCAATGAAATGATTTTAGCAACAGATCCAGAAACAGGCATTGATGCAGATTTATTTAATGCTTCAGAGGAAAAGCAGGATCAAGCAACGGATGAATTAACCTTTGCCATTACGCGAATGAGCAACATTCTTTTGAAAAAATAAAAAACTAATAAAAATAACTAACGAATTTAATATTTTTTTCATGTCTTTTTTATGGACAAAAGAGAAAGTGTATTGTATTATTAATTCATACCAACAACAACCTTTTTATTTTTCATTTTACTCTTATTGAGTAAATACTCCTTTTCCATCGGCAAAACTGCCGGTGGTTTTTTTTGTTATTTTTTTTATTTAATAATAAAACAACCTTTGATTTTATTAAAATCAAAGGTTGTTTTAGCTTGTTAATTTTCAACATTTCGCACATAATCATCAAAGTATTGAATTAACTCTTTCTTGATTTGTTGATAATCTGCTTCAGAATAGTTCTTTTCTTCTAGCGTACCATTAAAAAATGGCAAATTTAGTTCTTCTTTTAAACGTTCAATCACTTCTTCTTGCTTCATAAGGACCCCTTCTCAACGAATTGTTCTCTTCTATTATAGAACATTGTAGTCATCCGTCAATTGTTCAAAGGCAATTTTCATTTCCTCTAGACGTTCATTCAATTGATTGGTTTCATCTTCTTCATTGAAAAAATGTTGTTTTAATTCAAAATAAAAATTTTCGAAGGCTTGGAAAAAAGGCTCAGACTTGTTGTTTTCAAGAGCAGGAACACTTGTGTAGAGAACACGAGCGCTATGGTAGTAAGTGAAAACCTCGTTAATATTTAATAAAATACGCGCTTCTTCTGGGCGTGGTCGACTTGTAACTAAGTCATGTAAAGATAAACTTTTTGTATGGGTTTCAGATAAATAAAATAAAAATAGTTCCAATTGCTCTTTCGTTGCAGACATGAAAACTCCTCCTCAAACAGTAGTAACATTTATTATAAATGAAAATGAAAGTGCTTGAAAAGCAATGCGCTCAGCAAAAATAATTATTTTAAGGGAAAACTATAGTTGTTGCTTTAGCATTCTTTTTAATCATGATAAACTGAGAGAAGTATAATAGGTCCTGACAGAGGAGGAAACAAATGAAAATTGTGATTATTGGTGCATCATTCGCAGGTATTTCCGCAGCAATTGCTTCAAGGAAAAAATATCCCCAAGCAGAAATTTCTTTAATTGACAAACAAGCAACAGTGGGGTATTTATCTGGTGGCTTAAGTGCGTATTTTAATCATACCATCAATGAATTACACGAAGCACGTTACATAACGGAAGAGGAATTACGTCGTCAAAAGATTCAGTTGCTTTTAAATAGAGAAGTCGTGGCAATGGATGTTGAGAACCAATTGATTGCTTGGGCACAAAAGGAAGAGCAACAGTGGTATTCTTATGATAAATTGATTTTAGCGACAGGCGCGAGCCAGTTTTCCACGCAAATTCGTGGTAGTCAAACAGAAAAATTACTCAAATATAAATTTTTATCAGGTGCTTTAGCGGCTGTTCCATTACTGGAAAAGAGCCAGACAGTAGCCGTCATTGGTGCAGGACCCATTGGAATGGAAGCTATTGATTTTCTTGTGAAAATGAAGAAAACGGTCCATGTCTTTGAAAGTTTAGAAAATCTATTGCCTAAATATTTTGATAAAGAAATGGTTGCAGATGTTCAAAAATCTTTGGAAAAACAAGCAGTAATTTTCCATTTTGAAGAAACGGTCCTAGGAATTGAAGAAACAGCAAATGGTATTGTTCTTGAAACAAGCGAGCAGGAAATTTTTTGTGACAGTGGGATTTTTGCTTTAAACTTACATCCTCAATTAGCCTATTTGGATAAAAAAATTCAACGAAATCTGGATCAGACAATCGCGGTGGATCCTTATTTACAAACTTCAGTGCCGAATGTTTTTGCCATCGGAGATTGCATTTCAGTTATGAATGAACCAGTCGCGGAAACTTTTTATGCTCCGTTAGTGAACAATGCGGTACGAACTGGCTTAGTAGTCGCCAACAATTTAGAAGAAAAAACACACCGATTCATTGGCTCTTTGCGAACAATGGGAACAAAAGTGGGGGACTATTACCTTGCTAGTACAGGTCTAACCGAAACGGAAGGTTTATTTTTTCCGCAAACACTTGCTTCCGTAATTGTTAGACAGCCAGCGCCGCCTCTACAACATGGGACAGAAATTTTAGGCAAATTAATCTATGATAAAGTGACACAACGGGTCCTTGGGGCACAGCTTTGTTCAAAAAACAATTGTTTAGAAAAAATAAATACGTTAGCATTAAGTATCCAAACAGGTCAGACACTGACAGACCTATTACAAAAAGATTATTTTTATCAACCTTCCTTAACCAATATTTATGATATTACAAATTTGATGGGTGCTTCGGCTTATTGGAGAGAGAACGATGAAAGTTGAGACGTTATTGGAAAAGAAAGCGATGCGACAATTATTAACGGTGCAACAAACCATCTTAGCAGGCGGTACCTGCTCAGTCTCTGATTTAACAGCATTTTTAGCGGTCACAAAAGCCTCCTTTGAAAAAGACTTAGAGGATTTACATTATTTTTTGAAACCTTTTGGACAGGATTGTCAGCTTACTTATGATGGCCAACAGCTATCAATCACCTTATCGGATTTTTTTTCGTTGAATCATTTAATTGAAGCATTTGTAAAAGAGTCTCTTAAATTTCAACTTTTAGATTATTTATATCGTAATAAAGAGTTTTCTATTGTTCAATTAACGACTAAATTTATGATTAGTGAGTCTTCTTTATTTCGAAAGATTAAGGAACTCAATCAATTGTTAGCCGCCTTTGATTTGCAAATAAAAAATGGACAACTACAGGGAGAAGAATTGCAGATTCGTTACTTTTACTTTCAGTTGTATTGGTATATTACTCCCTATGAAACACACCAGAAAAAAACGATGTCCCCGTTAAATAAACGGATAATTGAAGGGATTGAAACTGGCTTAGGTTTTACTTTTAATGAACATAATGCGTTAAAAGTTAGCCTTTGGTTGAGTATTACGAAAAAGCGCCTAGCGGTTACTTCAAAAAAATATCAACAATTGAGAAAGAAAATGATTGATTTTAAAGAAGATCCGTTATTTAAGCAAGTTCGACAATTGTTTTTCCGTTTTTCTAGTCGCTATTCATTAGAATTAGACGAAGGAGAAAGCATGATTCATTTTGTTTTTCTAATCACAATGTCGGTCTTACCAGAATCAGCTTTTGATGAATATTCCTTAATTCGGGGACGTCGTTCCGCTGTTTCTTTAGCTGATACGTTTATCTTGGAAAATGTGGTCTTGTATTATCGGCCCCATAAATTTGAACCTACTCTTGAGAAAACCATGGCTTACTATTTTTCACAAATTCATGGAAAACTCTATTTTTTTAAAGGAGAATTGGAAGTTTTTGATCGGGCCCATATCTGGGAAAAAGAACAGCAATTATCTAGTCGGGAATTAGCTTCTTTTTCAACAACGTTATTAGAAAAAGCTTTAGCTTGTTTTGATGAAACGTATCAACCAGGAGATAGTTTGCATGAACTTTCTCTGGTCAAATATTTAAGCGTGTTGGCATTAATTGAATTTAAAATGATTGGTGAAATAAAAATTGGAATTCATTTAGCAATGGATGCTCTTTATCAAGCGGCGTTAACACAAGTATTAATGCTTAGTCTTAAAAATATGAATGGCACGCTGGTGGAGAGGTATCAGCCTGAACAAACATATGATTTAATTGTGACCAATTATCAGCAAACGAGTTATCAAGGAACACCGGAAGTCTATGTTTTGTCAGAATTAAGTTCGACCTATGATGTGCAACAATTAAAAAAGAAAATACGCACCTTGCGGGAGAAATAAACAAAAGGTTGGTGTGACGGAAATTGTCTGATCCTCGCACCAGCCTTTTTACAACTAAAAGTCGAAAATTAGGCTTTTTTAAACAAAAATGTTTCTTTTTATTGAAAAATTAGAGATAATAAAAGTATTATTGAAAGCGTTGTCTTTGTTGGTTTTAGTAGAAATCCTTTCAATTTTTTTAAAATAAAAAAAGTTTTTGACATGTTTAGTTAGTCTTTTGTTTGTAAGATAGGGACATAAAGAAAACGATTTCAAAAACGTTTAGGAGGAATTATCATGGCAGAAGAAAAATACATTATGGCGATTGATCAAGGAACGACTAGTTCTCGTGCAATTATTTTTGATAAAAAAGGAAACAAAATTGGTAGTTCACAAAAGGAATTTACTCAATATTTTCCTAATGCAGGCTGGGTGGAACATAATGCCAATGAAATTTGGAATTCTGTTCAATCCGTTATTGCAGGTTCTTTAATTGAGTCAGGAGTGAAACCTACAGATATTGCCGGAATTGGGATTACAAACCAACGGGAAACAACCGTTGTTTGGGACAAAGCAACTGGGTTACCCATTTATAACGCAATTGTTTGGCAATCACGCCAAACGACACCTATTGCTGATCAACTAAAAGAAGATGGCTACAGCGAAATGATTCATGAAAAAACTGGGTTAATCATTGATGCTTATTTCTCAGCAACAAAGGTTCGTTGGATCTTAGATCACGTAGAAGGTGCGCAAGAACGTGCAGAAAATGGAGAATTGATGTTTGGAACAATTGACACTTGGCTCGTTTGGAAATTAACGGGAGATACTCATGTCACTGATTATTCAAATGCAAGTCGGACGATGTTGTTTAATATCCATGATTTAGATTGGGATCAAGAAATTTTGGATCTTTTAAATATCCCACGAGTGATGTTACCGAAAGTCGTTTCGAACTCTGAAGTGTATGGATTAACAAAAAATTACCATTTTTACGGAAGTGAAGTACCTATCGCTGGGATGGCTGGTGACCAACAAGCCGCTTTATTTGGTCAAATGGCCTTTGAACCTGGGATGGTTAAAAATACCTATGGAACAGGCTCATTTATTGTCATGAACACTGGCGAAGAACCTCAACTTTCTAAAAATAATCTGCTTACCACTATTGGCTATGGCATTAACGGCAAAGTATATTATGCCTTGGAAGGAAGTATCTTCGTGGCTGGTTCAGCGATTCAATGGTTACGAGATGGCTTAAAAATGTTGCAAACGGCTGCTGAATCTGAAGCAGTAGCCAAAGCGTCAACAGGGCACAATGAAGTTTATGTGGTTCCGGCATTCACTGGTTTGGGCGCACCATATTGGGATTCACAAGCGCGTGGGGCTGTCTTTGGATTAACACGCGGTACCACGAGAGAAGATTTTGTCAAAGCGACACTTCAAGCAGTTGCGTATCAAGTTCGTGACATTATTGACACGATGAAAGAAGATACAGGCATAGACATTCCTGTCTTAAAAGTAGACGGTGGAGCAGCAAACAATGATTTCTTGATGCAATTCCAAGCAGATATTTTAAACACTGCTGTTCAAAGAGCCCATAACTTAGAAACAACGGCCTTAGGCGCAGCTTTCTTGGCGGGCTTAGCGGTTGGCTTCTGGAAAGACTTAGAAGAAATCAAAGCATTCCAAGAAGAAGGACAACAATTTGAACCAATTATGGCGGAAGAAGAACGAGAAGATTTATATGAAGGTTGGCAACAAGCAGTAGCAGCTACCCAACAATTCAAACGTAAAAATAAGTAAATGGAAAAGGGGAATTTTCTATGACTTTCTCAATAGAAACACGCCGACAATCAATCGACGCTTTAAAAACACAACACTTAGATGTCTTAATTATTGGTGGTGGCATTACTGGCGCAGGGGTTGCCCTGCAAGCCAGTGCCGCTAAAATGAAGACAGGGTTAATTGAAATGCAGGATTTCGCAGAGGGCACCTCTTCACGATCAACCAAATTAGTTCATGGTGGTATCCGCTATTTGAAAACGTTTGACGTGGAGGTGGTAGCAGATACAGTGAAAGAACGAGCCGTCGTTCAATCCATTGCGCCACACATCCCTAAAGCGGATCCCATGTTATTGCCGATTTATGATGAGCCAAATGCAACATTTAATCTATTTTCTGTCAAAATAGCAATGGATTTATATGATCAGTTAGCTGATGTAACAGGTACCAAGTACGCCAACTATCTGTTAACAAAAGACGAGGTTTTGGCACGTGAGCCACAACTAAAAAGTGAAGGTCTACAAGGTGGCGGTGTTTATTTAGATTACCGAAATAATGATGCTCGTTTAGTTATTGAAAATATTAAACAAGCAGTAGCTGACGGGGCGCATGCTGTGAGTCGGGTTCAAGCGGTGGGCTTTTTATACAATGATGAAGGGAAAATTACTGGCATTCAAGCAAAGGACCTACTAACTGACGAACAGTTTGAGATTCACGCAGATGTTGTGATTAATACTACTGGTCCTTGGTCAGATAAATTAAGAGGCTTAGACAAAAACGATTCATTTACACCACAAATGCGTCCAACCAAAGGGGTTCATTTAGTTGTCGACAAAAGCCGTTTAAATGTTCCTCAACCAACGTATTTTGATACAGGTAAACAAGATGGCCGCATGGTCTTCGTTGTTCCAAGAGAAGAAAAAACATATTTTGGGACGACGGATACAGATTACCATGGAGACTTTCAACATCCAACAGTAGAACAAAGTGATGTGGATTACCTATTGGAAGTAGTCAATAATCGTTATCCAGAGGTACAATTGACAATTGATGATATTGAAGCCAGCTGGGCTGGCTTGCGACCTTTAATTTCTGCTAACGGTGGCTCAGATTATAACGGGGGAAACAATGGCAAACTTTCAGATAAAAGTATTGATGAAGTCATTGATGTCGTTGACAGATACCAAAAAAACCAAACAGATAAACGAGAAATTGAAGAAGTCCTAAACCATCTGGAAGACAGTTTGGTGGAAAATAAAGTCAATCCTTCAGCTGTCTCTCGAGGCAGCTCATTGGAAAGATCAGCGGATGGCTTGCTCACTTTGGCTGGTGGGAAATTAACAGATTATCGTAAAATGGCAGAAGGTGCGATGAAAATGATTCAAACCATCTTAGCAGAAGAATACCAGAAAGAATTCACCTTAATTGATTCTAAAAACTATCCAGTTTCAGGCGGGAAATTGAACCCTGCAACGGTAGACGAAGAATTAGAAGCGTTGGCAAAACATGGCGTGTCTAAAGGGTTAAGTGAAAAGGATGCATTATACTTAGCTCATTTATATGGCTCCAACGTACCAACTGTTTTTGAAATGATTGATGATGCCAAAGTAATTCCTGGTTTAACCTTAACAGAAACTGTCTCTTTAAACTATGCGATGGAAGAAGAAATGGCTTTAACACCCGTCGACTTTTTATTACGACGGACCAACCACTTATTATTTATGCGTGATCGCTTGGACCAAGTGAAAGCGGGAGTCATTGAAGAAATGGCACAGCATTATCAATGGACAGCGGAAGAAAGAGCACGACACATTGAAACATTAGAAAAAGTAATTGAAGAATCAGATTTAAAAAATTTGAAAGTAGGGTGAAGAAAAAATGGGAACTTCGATGATGACACAATTATTCGGTGAATTTTTCGGAACGATGATTTTAGTTTTACTAGGGGATGGCGTCTGTGCCGCAGTTAACTTGAAGAAAAGCAAAGCCTTTGCTTCTGGTTGGGTCGTTATTGCTTTAGGTTGGGGCGCTGCTGTTACATTAGCTGTTTACATGTCTGGGTATATGAGTCCAGCGCATTTAAATCCTGCTGTAACAGTTGCGATGGCAATTACTGGAAACTTTGAATGGGGCATGGTTTTACCTTATATCGTAGCTCAAGTCCTAGGCGGTTTTATTGGTGGTTTAGTTGTCTGGTTAGCTTATTTACCCCATTGGAACATTACAGAAGACAAAGGTGCTATTTTAGGAACCTTCGCCACTGGTCCAGCTGTCCGTAACTATCCAGCCAATGTTTTAACAGAAATTATCGGCACATTTGTCTTGGTTTTTGGTTTACTAGCCTTTTCTCAAAACGACTTAGCGGCTGGCATTAACCCAATGCTTGTTGGGATTTTGGTCTTAGGACTAGGTCTATCATTAGGCGGACCTACAGGTTATGCAATTAACCCTGCACGTGATTTAGGACCTCGTTTAGCGCACCAAATTATTCCTGTGAAAACAAAAGGTGATTCCGATTGGGCTTATTCTTGGGTGCCAATTGTGGGACCTATCTTAGGTGCTTCATTAGCTGCAGTAATTTATTTATTCACTATTTAATAAAATGAAATGTAAATAGTTGTTTTAGACAATAAAAAACGCTTGTGAGAAGTAATCAATTCTTGCAAGTGTTTTTTGCTACATATTAAACAAAAAAAGATTCCCTTAGACATTTAGACAATTTGTCCAAATGCGGAACAGAACAATTTTCCTATATGATACAATAAAAGTGCACAAGTAATTGGGGGAGTAACATTTCATACTTATTTGTCAATTTTAAGCTGGACAGTGTGTTATTCAGTAATATATACTAATTTAAAAAGGAGTACATGATTTGAATGGGATAATGGTTTTGTTAGTGGGGACTGGGTACATTGGTTGGGTTACTTATAGAAATGGTCGTACGTATTTCCGTTATAAAAAAAATCTAAAAAAATATCAAACGACGCACCATCTAACGGACAGTGACCTAGAGATGTACCAAAGAATTATGGACGAATTAAAAAAACAAATTATTTATTTAAACGAACTAACGAATAAGTCACGAAATTTAAAAAAAATTGAACAAGTAGAACTGGGTGTTGCTTCCGCTAAGGGCATCTTTAAACACTTAGTGAAGTATCCAGAAGCAATTACTCATTTTAGTGATTTTTTATATCATAAGGTACCAGAGATTTTACGAGCATCAGAACGGTTTTTAAGCATTAAAGAAGATAAATTGTCAACAGAAGAAATAACACTTGCAACCAATGGTATCTTAAGTACCATACGAGTGTTGTCGGAAAGTATCACAGATGATTACGAAAAATTAGTCTCCGAAGCATCTGAGGAAATTGCCTTATCAAAAAAATTAGTGGAGAGAAAAAATGGCTAAACAAAAGAATTTTTATGATACATATGATGCACTTTTTCAAAAGCCAAAATGGTCGTTTTTTCCTGTCACAAGAACAGAAACAGCAAAGCAACTTCCTAACCCCAATAAAAAAGTGGTAAAACCACAGACGAAAAAAAAGAAAAAACAAAAAAAGAACAAAAAAATTGTTTGGATAGGCATTGCTGTAGCAATTGGCTTTATAGTATATATTGATCTTGCGGAGAAAGATGATTATTGGGATTACTCCGCTTCATCAGAAGATGTTTATCCTTTAAAAGAAGCTGGACTTACCACAACTGGACCTGTTGATTTAGAAAAACCACTAAAAGTCACAATAGAACAAAATAAACTTTTATTTAATCAAGGCTACCAAATAGAAATTATCGGCGATGCCGATATTGAAACCAGTGGCGGAAAGAACTTTTTAATTTTACCTTCTACAGAGGAGTATCCAGATACAAAATATCTAGGCAATATCAGTTTTTATGAAAAAAGAGACTATTATACATCGGCAGGTATGTACCTTTCTGGCAATCTTGTCAACAGTCTTTCTGATTATTTGGATACAAGTAAAGAGTTTATCAAAGCATATCCAATTGATAAAATTGCTGATGTACAAACCGGCTATATTTTAAAACGGAATCAAGGATATACAGACATCTCAAAATATTATCTCTTTAAAGATGGGACAGGATTTGAATTAGAAGTCTCTGTTGACCAATTGGAAAAGGTCAAAGATCCCAAAGACTATTCTTCTTTTGTAAAAACATACGCAAAAGAAGTCGCTTTTATAGAAAAAAGTTTTAAATTTGAGTCTACTGATGAGGAATCTCGATAGAGAAACTAGTTTTCAGCTTCAAGTAGCGCCTAGCAATACCTTTGTTGAAAAAATGTAAGAGCCTGAGACAAAAAACACTTTGGATCTTCGTCTCAGGCTTAAAAACTGATCAGCGGTGGAACCGTAGCACTTTAAGGACTGAAGTACGTTACTAGATTGTCTTTGAAGGTAACATAGAAAAGAACAGTAATATACAAGCGACCTACAAACTATTTTCTGTCAGACTAAAACTGGCAGAAGTGGTTTGTAGGTCGCTTGTTTTCATTATGGTTGGTGAGACAAGTTAGCGCTTGATGTTTGTTTTAATATTGCAAATCAAAAATGGCGATACTTATTTTACTGAAAATTAGTTCCCAATCTTCTCGGGTTAATTCTTCTTCTAAAATGTAAATTCGGTCAATTTCTTTTGGTAAATCAAATAAGGGATAGTCAGTAATCACAATATCACAACTAGAAAAATCGGTTCGTTCAAAAATAATATCCTCACTAAATGCTTGCTTGATTTTCATCATAATAAAGCTAGCAATGTAAAAATCGCGAGAATAGGCAACACCAATTTTAATTTTTTTGCGGGGACTATAGTGCTTATAAATTCGTAACAACAATTCACATGTCCAAATTGGGTTCTCCTGATCCTTAAATCTTAACTGATAAGAGGAATGCGCTGAAAAATTTTGATAAAAAGCATAAATTTCTTTCTGTAAATCTTTTTGATAAGTACTATTTTTATTGACTAAAAAATCTAGAATTGCGGTATTTGGTTGCTGTGAAATAAATAATTGGTTATAGATAATATTTTTAAATAAAATAAGTAAGAAGTAATGACGATCAAATTCACGCATTTTTGGAATTTGAAAAACTTCGCAAAAATTGGTTAATAAAGAATCAACGTAGAAATATTCTGGGCAAGAAATTTCATTTAGAGCAGCCAGTAAATCTTTGGCTCGTTTTGCTGAATCAAAATTATCAATGGCAATGGGTGCAATGATATCTACAACCCGCTGTTGATCTTCTGAAAAATTTGATTGGGAACAAAAAATAGTTTGTTTTGAGTCTGAGAAAAGCCTTAAATAAGGATGCTCTTCAAATTCTTTTTGGAGATCATCTTCACAAGTATATGGAAAGCGATATTTTGCGATGTGCAAAAGTAAATTTAATTTTAGTAGAGAAGCGTGTTCCAAGCGTTCAAGAATTTCTGGTTTAATATGTTGCGTCAGTATATCTTCAAAATAAGTAGAGGTATAACGTGGTAAGGCTAAGGTATTTAAAAAGATGGTCCAGTAGACATCAAGAAAAGCATATAGGACTTGAAATTCAGAACCTGTAATCACTTTACTCGCGGAGGGGGAAAAATGGACGGAAATTCCATACAAACCAAATAGTTTATTAATGTTATTTAACCGTTTGTAAATGTAAGATGAGCTAAAATTAGTTTCTTGACTCACTTTCCAGACAGAATTGTTTTCTTTTTTGATAATTGCTTGAAAAAGAATGAAGTCAGTAGAATGGACACAGTAATAATTAAATAATAAAAAATAGTGGGAAAGAAAATCATTGGAAGTCGTATGTAATGAAATTTTTCCGTGATGGATCTGAATCTCTAAGGTATTTTCAGGAAGGGTTGCTAAGTCTTCTTGAATTTCACGAAGATAAATTGATAAATTTTTAGTAGAAAGATCGAATTTTCGGGCAACACTAGATAAAGCAAGGTTCGTTTGTTTTGCTAAGTATAAAAAGACAGCCAATTTTTTTTGTGTTTTCTTTGAAAGTAAAAATGTTTTTATGGCATCTTGTGTTTTGATGAGACTCACTCCTTAGTAATAACTTCTCTTTTATTATAATAGTTCGCCTAATAAATTGTAATAAAAAAGAACAATTCTCATTGGTTTATGAGAAAATAACAAGATATTCAGCAGGAAAACACCTGTGTCAGTCGACACAGGTGTTACGATGAGCAAAAAGAGCGGGTTCTTTTTTTATCAAATAATTTTCCAAAGTGACGTGATCAACTAAAGAATCAATCACCCCTTCTTTAGAAACTGAAAATCCTGCAGCCTGAATTGCTATTTGAATGGCTGCTTCAGTCGGATAACCTTTCGAAAGATAGGAGGCGAGCGCGCTGATAAAGCTGTCACTGGCACCAGTACTATCTACAGCTATATTTTCTGTTGCAGGGAAATAGTGGCACGCTTGGGGTGTTTTTAATAACACGCCTTTTTTTCCTAAAGTAACAATGACATTTTTTACGCCCATTTCTAAGAAGTACGCCGCTTTCTCTTCTAATGTACCAGTATCTGGTTGAAGTTCCAATAATTCATCTTCATTGGGAATGAAAAAATCAACCTTTTCTAGTATATTCACTGGAATATGATGAATAGCAGCTGGTTTTAAAATAATCGGTACCCCTGAATGTTGGGCGATTTCACAAGCTTTCTCTACAGCAGACAAAGGAATTTCTGTTTGAATGAGACAAAAACTGGCATCCATAAATAGGTGTTTTTGCTGTGCGATTTTTTTAGGTGTAAGCGCTGTGTTTGCACCAGGTAAGATTGAAATCATGGAGTCGCCGCTTGTCTCAACATAAATATAAGCTTGACCAGTCTCAGCATCTTGAATACGTGTGACACCATCTGTCGTAACGTGGTATTTTTCTAATTCTTTATATAAGTAATTCGCATCTGTGTCTGAGCCTAAACAACCAATTAAGGTGGCCTGATGCCCCAGTTTGGTTAAGCCAACAGCTTGATTTAATCCTTTTCCGCCGGGGAATTTAGCATAGCTAGACAAAAAATTTGTTTTGCCGTTATGTGGTAAATTTGTTGAATACAGATAATTATCAACGTTTAAACTACCTACTACAATCATTTTGCTATGTGGATTAACACTAGACATGCCTAATGTATTTTTGTGATCTAGCACCAATTTTTCAGTCTCATTAATCAAGGCTGTTTTTTCTTTGCGTTTGTTAAGCAATGATAAGGCTAACTGGCTGCCAAACGTCTCTGTATCTAATAAGACGGAAGAAATATGATCAGGTAAAAATGAACGATCAATTTTTCGCTTAATTGCGAGTAAAGAGTAATTATCGGGGGTTCGCAAACCGCTCTGCTTTAAAAGCTGTTCCAAAAAAACAGCCTGGGTATAGTCATCGGTAAGGATACCCGTAATCCCATCTGTGATAAGCTGATTACTGAAATCAGCAGGGATAGTAGTTAAAATATTTTCTTTACTAAAGGGTAAATTGACATCAAACAAGGCTTTTTTATAGCCTGCAATAATTGCTTCTTTATATTTTGGGTTAGTGACGAAATAACTAATTTTTTTATGGTTATTCTGTAATAATTCTTGGGTTAAAACATAACTAGCTTCTTCATAAAGCCCCGCTAGAGAAGGCAATTCGTTAGTTGAGTGATTGACGAAATAGTAAGGAATCGTTAATTCTTCTATAAATTTCGCGTATTGTTTACTGTTTTCATTGATTGGGTCCCAAATAATGCCACTGGCTTGTTTTAAAGTTGGCGAGGTAATATTTTTCAGTTCTTGTTCTAAACTACCGTGACTATTTAAAATCAAGCAGTTATAGCCATTTTCTTGAGCTTTATCAATAAAGCTCGTAACCCAAGCCTCAAAAGTTTCATGGCTATTTAATAATAACACGAAGGTTTTTGTAGTACTATTTGTGACGAGATTTGCTGAGTAAGGTGTGTAGTTGTAATCTCGAACGATTTTTAAGACACGCTCACGGGTTTCTTTACTAATAGTTTGATCTTTATTATTTATAATTTTGGATACAGTTGAAGCGGAAACGCCAGCTAATTTTGCAATATCTTTAATATTCATCATTTTCGTCCTTTCACTGAACTCTTTTTTATAGTAAGCATTCTAAAAGCAGAAAGTCAAGAAAAAGCCTAATTATTTATTATTTAGAAATTCTGCTTGACTTTTAATGAAAGCGCTGTTAATCTCAAATTAAGAAAACGTTTCCGGAAATGTTTTTCCTAAATGTGAATGGAGGAAGAAAAATGGATACAAAGAAAAGACCAATCATTATTGATACGGACCCAGGAATTGATGATGCTGTAGCTTTAGCGATTGCACTGAATCATCCTAACCTAGAAGTTCGCTTAATAACGACGGTTGCAGGGAATGTAGATGTAGAAAAAACAACAAATAATGCCTTGAAACTTGTCGATTTTTTTGGGAAAAAGGTTCCTGTAGCCAAGGGGTGTAATTGTCCGTTACTTATTCAATTGGAAGATTCTGCTGAGATTCATGGGGAGACTGGCATGGATGGCTTTGAGTTTCCGCAACCTATCTCTACGTGTTTAGATATTCATGCAGTGGAAGCTATGCGAAAAGAAATTCTGTCTAGTGATGTTCCTTTGACCATTGTTCCAATTGCTGCATTAACGAATATTGCTTTGTTACTGACCCTCTATCCAGAAGTCAAAGAAAATATTGCAGAAATCGTCATGATGGGTGGCTCATTAGCAAGGGGAAATACAAATACAAGTGCCGAATTTAATACGTATGTCGATCCACACGCTGCACAAATTGTTTTCCAATCAGGTGTCCCGCTAACAATGGTAGGATTAGATGTTACAAGTCAAGCTGTGTTAACGAATCATGAAGTAACAGCCATCAGAGCGCTTGGTAGAGTTGGGGAAATGTTTTATGGTCTTTTCCGTCATTATAGAGGCGGCAGTCTAACTACAGGTTTGAAAATGCATGATGTCTGTGCGATTGCCTATTTAACTTCACCAGAATTATTTGAGACAACTGAAACGTTCATTGAAGTTGCTTTGGAAGGTCCAGCTGCGGGAGCTACTGTTGCGGATTTAAAAATGAAGTATCATAAAAACACGAATGCCGTTGCCTGTATAGATGTAAATGTTGAAGCTTTTCAAAAATGGGTTGTCGAAAAAATGAAAGCGGTTAATTAACTGAAGGAGGATAAGTATGATTGAAAGTTTATTGGTATTGGTCGTTTTAGTTGTTGTAGCCTATTTGATTGTAAAAAATTATCATCCCGCACTCAGCTTAATTATTGGTGCGCTTGTTCTACTTGCATGTGCATGGATGTTAGGACATCCCATTTATCCTGCAGGGGAAGGAACCGGTTTTGGATTATTTGATATTTTCTTGAAGTTTAAAGATACAATTATTGCACAAGTGAGTTCAGCAGGAATTGTAATTATGATTCTTTTTGGTTATTCAGGATATATGAATGCAATCGGGGCCAATCAGATGGCTGTCAACTTTTTGGTGAAACCATTAATGAAGATTAAACGTAAATCGTTATTTGTCCCTGTGGTCTTTTTAATTGGAAATTTAATGTCACTAGTAGTTCCTAGTGCATCAAGCTTAGCGATTATTTTAATGTCTATATTATATCCGATGCTAGCCAGCATGGGGATTTCATCATTAACTGCTGCAGGTGTGATTGCAATGACGGCAACTATCATGCCAACACCTTTAGGCGCGGATAACGTAATCGCCGCAAATACCCTTGGTTATGATGTGTTAAATTATGTTGTATGGAATGCCAAAATTTCGCTGCCATCGTTATTAATCATTGCGGTTGCACAGTACTTCTGGCAAAAATACTGCGATAAAAAAGAAGGTGAGGCTGCCTATGTTTCATTAAATGAAGAAGGCTTAAGCAAACAAAAAGAATTTGATGTTCCTAAATTTTATGCAATATTGCCAATATTACCGCTATTATTAATTGTTGGAGTGGGAATCGCAGGAATGTTTATTAAAGGAATAACGATGGATATTTTTGTTCTTACATTTATTTCTTTCTTCATTGCTGTATTGGTTGAGACGCTTCGCTTGAAATCTTTTAAAAAGGTTCAAGATACGGCTGTCGAGATGTTTAAAGGAATGGGGCAAGGGTTTAGTCAAGTTGTGATGCTTGTCGTAGGCGGTTCATTGTTCACGTCTGCGATTCAAACGTTAGGAATTATTGATAGTATTATGGCATCTGTCGAAGCGTCAAGTTCAGCAGGAATCGTTACGACCTTAATTTTCAGCGGTGCAACGACCCTTTTTGGAATTTTAAGCGGTGGTGGACTGGCAATGTTTTATGCGGTTATCGAACTAATCCCTGGGATTGCCGAAAAAGCTGGGATTGATGGTATTTTAATTTCCTTGCCAATGCAGATGATCGCGAATTTAACTAGAACGATTTCTCCTGTAGCAGCAGTTGTCATGATTGTCGCATCAACAGTAGGAGTTAGTCCCATCAGAATTTTAAAGCGGACGAGTGTACCGACCATCATTGGCATTATTAGTGTGATTGTCTTGTCGATTCTATTGTTACCTTATTAAGAGAATAAACAATGAAAATTAGAGTGGCTGATGAGAAAGAGTTACCAATGATTCTTCAATTTTTAACAGAAGTAAAGGCATACATGGATGTTGTGGGCATTACACAGTGGACAAAGGACTACCCTTCTCAAGAAGATATCCAAGAAGACATTACAAAAAAACGGTTGTATTTGCTAGTGCACGAAGAAATGATTTTTTCAATGGCAACGTTCTGTATGGAGCAGGAACAAGATTTTGTTTGGTTAAAGCGCTTTGCAACTTCGCCTAATTATATTGCCAAGGGTTATGGCAGTTTATTGTTCCATGAATTGGAGAAACGGGCAGTCTGGGAAGGAAGACGTAAAATGTATGCTCAAACTAATCATACTAACCATAGAATGATTCGATTTTTCGAAAGTAAAGGGTTCACAAAAATTCATGAATCTTTACAAATGAATCGCTTAGACTTTGGCTCTTTTTATCTATACGTTAAAGAATTGGAGAACCAATCCATCGTTTAAAATAAGAAAACAGGGAGCGTGGGACAAAAATCACTTTGGATTTTTGCTCCACGCTCAAAAACTGATAAACGGCGGGAACAAAAGCAACTCCTTCGGAAATAAGCCGAAATTCTCCAAAAATTAAAGAACAATTTTCGGAAATTCCTTCTTATTTCTCGGAGTTAAACACTTCTGTCCCGACCTCCTGTTATTTTCCAAGGAAATAGTCAACTTAATTATACAAATAAAACACAAACACATTCGGGAACAGCAACATCTTTTTGAATCATTTCTAATAAGCCTGTTTCTTGGTTCCGACGATAAAGTGTTAAGTTATCAGAGTCTTGATTAGCGACAACGATGAAATCTTCAGAAGGATTTAAATCAAAATCTCTCGGAATATCGCCTTCTGTTGAAATTAATTGAATTCGTTCAATCGCTTCGCCATTTTCTGAAACAGCATAGACAGCAATTGAGTTATGGCCACGGTTTGAAGCATAAAGGAAACGGCCATCAGAAGAAATACGAATCGCAGCGCCACCATTAAACGCATCATAATCAGCAGGTAAAGTAGAAACTTTTTGTAATTCAGTGAAAGAACCATCTGTCTCATCATATGAAAGAACTGAAACAGTGCTATCTAATTCACCAAATAAGTAAGCCAATGATTTTGTTGGGTGGAACACTAAATGACGTGGACCAGTCCCTGGCTCAGTCACGAATTGAGCGATTTCAGAAAGCTTTCCATCTAAGCTAACATTATACGTATACACACGATCGGTTCCTAGATCACAGACGACTAAGCGTTGATCAGGCGTTAAATCTGTGTAATGAACATGGGCATTGTTTTGGTTTTCATGAGGACCAGTTGGCTCTGTATGAATCACTTTGTCAGCATCTTCCAAAGAACCATCTTCTAAGATACGATACACGTGAACGATACCTTGGTGATAATTTGCTGCATAGACAAGTTGTCGGTTTTCGTCAACAGCTACATAACATGGCGGCGCACCTTCCTCAGTTACTTTATTCAATAAGTTAAAATGGTCCATTTCTGGTTGATAAGCGGCAGTGCCACCTTCACCGTCAACACTAGTGACGCTAAAAAGTTCGCCCTTTTGACTCAGAGCAAGATAGGTAGGACTCGTTTCTTCTAACAAAAGTGTCGCTTCTGTTAAACGACCTTGTGTCGTATCTAATGCAATTTTATAAATGCCTTGGCTGGCTCTTCGAGTATAGGTACCTAGTAAAATTTGTTCTAACATCACAATTCCTCCAATTTGTTTCAACACAATCACTTTTTATGAAAGTGCTTTTATATAATGTAGTATACCATAAGAAGTCTAAGAACAATAAAAATTTCTATCTGAGATGTTCGCATTTTAAAGTGGTTTGTGCTATTATGATGAGAGACTGTGATGACAGTCATTTTTTGATTTTTAGAGGGGTGACGAACATGTACGACAATACGGATAATAACGGGACCGTTCGTTGTTCATTTTGTGGGAAAACACAAGAAGAAGTAAAAAAAATTGTTGCTGGTCCGGGTGTCTATATTTGTAATGAATGTATTGATCTATGTAAAGAGATTATTGATGAAGAATTTTATGATGAAGCAGTCCGAGAATTAACGGATGTGCCAAAACCCCAAGAAATTTTAAATGTTTTAAATGAATATGTTATTGGACAAGAACGTGCAAAACGCACACTTTCTGTTGCTGTTTACAATCACTATAAACGTGTAAATCAATCAGAAACAGCTGCAACTCAAGATGACGTTGAATTGCAAAAAAGTAACATTTGTTTAATTGGACCAACAGGTTCAGGTAAAACTTTCTTGGCTCAAACGTTAGCAAAAACATTAAATGTACCTTTTGCAATCGCTGATGCGACCAGTTTAACAGAAGCAGGTTATGTAGGGGAAGATGTTGAAAACATCCTTTTAAAATTACTACAATCTGCTGACTATAATGTTGAACGCGCGGAAAAGGGCATTATCTATATTGATGAGATTGATAAAATTGCCCGTAAGAGTGAAAATGTTTCGATTACTCGAGATGTTTCAGGTGAGGGTGTTCAACAAGCCTTACTAAAAATTCTTGAAGGAACAGTTGCAAGTGTACCACCACAAGGGGGCCGCAAACATCCACATCAAGAATTTATCCAAATTGACACAACGAATGTTCTCTTCATCGTTGGTGGAGCATTTGATGGAATTGAAACCATTGTTAAAAACCGCTTAGGCGAAAAAACTATTGGTTTTGGTAAAACTAATTCTGCTTTAAATGAAGAAGAAAGCATCATGCAACATATTATTCCAGAAGATTTATTGAAATTTGGTTTAATTCCAGAATTTATTGGACGCTTACCTGTAATGGCTGCGCTTGATAAATTAACGAATGATGATTTAGTTCGAATTTTAACAGAACCGAAGAATGCCTTGGTGAAACAATATCAAAAATTATTGTCTCTTGATGACACTAAATTAGAATTTGAACCAGAAGCATTAAAAGCCATCGCAGCCAAAGCCATTGAACGTAATACTGGCGCACGCGGACTTCGTTCAATCATTGAAGAAATTATGATGGACGTAATGTTTGATGTTCCTTCAGATGAAAGCATTGAAAAAGTTATCATTACTAAAATGGCCGCTGAAGGTACCGGTAAACCAACAATTATTTATAACAAAAAAGATAAAGAAGCTGTATAAGATTGAAGCTGAAAACAGCTCTTTCGGCGGATCTCCGAAAGAGCTGTTTTTGTTAAGCTTTTGAATGAAAGACTGAATAGAAGAACGGAGGAAAACAATGAACGTACATAATGCAGAAATCGTGATTAGTGCGGTATCCCCTAAACAATATCCTGAATCTCAATTACCGGAGATTGCTTTAGCTGGACGTTCGAACGTTGGGAAATCATCTTTTATTAATACCTTGATTAATCGTAAAAATTTAGCAAGAACTTCAGGCAAACCTGGTAAAACGCAAACGCTAAACTTTTATTTAATTGAGGACGCCTTACACTTTGTGGATGTTCCTGGCTATGGTTATGCCAAAGTTTCTAAAACAGAACGTGCGAAGTGGGGAAAAATGATTGAAACGTATATCACGCAACGTGAGCAATTACGTGCAGTCGTTTCTTTAATTGATTTACGTCATCCGCCGACCCAAGATGATATCCAAATGTATGAATTTTTGAAATACTATGATTTGCCAGTTATTATTGTGGCAACTAAGGCAGACAAAATTCCGCGGGGCAAATGGAACAAACATGAGAGTGTCATCAAAAAAGCCTTGAATTTTGATAAACAAGATGACTTTATTATTTTCTCTTCTGAAACAAAAGAAGGAAAAGAAGCAGCTTGGACAGCAATTGAAAAATTTCTATAGAAAAAAACAAGCAAAATTACTCTTTTGCTTGTTTTTTTGCTTCTTCTTTTTTTGCTTCTTGTCGTTGTTTTGCCAGTTCTTCAAGAGGTACTTCTTTCTTTAATGGATCAACGGCGAAAGAATCGAAGAGTTTATCTAAGTCATTGGAACGTTCAAATTTTAATCCCATTTACTAAGCCTCCATTCCTTTTTTTATAGTGTAGCACGTTTTTTTTCATTTGGATAGCAACAGAAATGTAAGAATTCGTCATAGGTGCACCTGGTGTGATTTCTCGTAACTAGGACTTGCCAAACATGAAAAAACAAGCTATTCTTTAGTAAGAATTAGTTAGAAAGAAGGCACTTTATGAAAAATCCGTTAATCGGCGGTGTTCGTTTTTATCAACGATTTATTTCTCCAGGATTGCCTGCACGTTGTCGCTATTACCCAACGTGTTCACAATATATGATTGATGCAATTCATACACATGGAAGTGTCAAAGGAACAACGATGGGGGTAGCACGGATTTTACGATGTCATCCTTTTGTTAAAGGCGGCATTGACTATGTTCCGTTGAAATTTCGCTTGACGAAAAATCCTGATGAGACCTATCATGGACCGTATACGTATCGAAGAAATAAGAAAACAGAAGTAGAAAAGGATGGATAAATATGGCAATTTTAGCATTTGATCTTGGCGGTTCTTCCGTGAAATACGGCGTTTGGACAGGCAAAGAATTAACAAATCAAGGGAGCTTTCCAACACCTGGCTCTTGGGAAGAAATGAAAGCGCATTTATATTCGGTTTATGCAGACAAAAGAAATGAGTCGATTAGTGGTGTCGCTTTTAGTTCACCTGGAGTAGTTGACGAAAAAAGTCAACAGATTTTAGGGATTTCCGCCATTCCATATATTCATCATTTTAACATTTATGAAGAATTAGAAGCGTTGTTTGGCTTACCAGTGACTATCGAAAATGATGCGAATTGTGCTGGTTTAGCTGAGATATATGAAGGCGCAGCGAAAGGGAAAAAAGAAGTGCTTTTTGTCGTTATTGGGACAGGAATTGGCGGAGCGATTTTTCGCAATGGTGAATTGTACAAAGGCGCTCATTTATATGGAGGCGAGTTTGGACTGAACTTTTTAAGTAATGGCCAAACATTCAGTGAAATTGGCACAGCTGTCAAAATGGCTCAGCGCTATTGTGAACGAATTGGAGTCGAAAAACAGGCGGTGACAGGAGAAGAAGTTTTTGAACTGGCACAACGAGGGGATGAGATTGCTCGCGAAGAAGTCAATAATTTTTATGATTATTTAACACAAGGATTATTCGGCTTACAGTTTTCTTATGATCCTGAAATGATTGTACTCGGAGGCGGTGTTTCTGCTAAAGAAGGCTTATTAGCAGAGATTAATCGCCGGATGCTAACGCATTTACAGACCTTTGAATTAAAAGATTTTGTTCCAGAAATCGTGACCTGCCATTATCAAAATGATGCCAACTTGATTGGCGCAGCCGCCAACTTTCAAGCAAAAACGAATTGGGAACTATAAAGAAACAGCCGATTGTTATTCTCTTCAATCGGCTGTTTCTTTATTTATTTGCCTTGTCATCAGTGTTTTCTTCTGCAGCAATCCGCGCTTGAACTTGTTGGCGTAAAGCTTCTAGTTCTTTTTCTTTCTTTTCTAATTCAGCTAAATCTTCAGAAATTTCATGGGCTTCTTCTGCTGGCTTAGGTTGTAAAAAGACGTTTAAACCAATCGCTATAAAGGTCCCAATGAATGTATCCAACACACGTTCCATTGCATATTGAAAGGAATCGCTTTGCGGAATACTTAAAGAAATCATTAAAAGTGTCGCAGTTGCAGAAATGATCCCAGCATTGTTATTAATCCCATCAGAAACAACGATGACGATAATGACTAAAAGTGGTAGTAGCAGTAATTCTACTAAGTGTTGATTAGGAAAATAATCTTGTGCTAATACATAAAGCAAAGCTAAAAAGCCACCCAATGTGTTTCCAATAATGCGCGATTTTCCAAAAGACAAACTGGTATTTAAATCTTGTCTTAGCGAAAAAACAGCTGCTAAACAGGCAATCATAGGTGAGCCACGATGGAAAAATTGAAATAAAAGAATACACAGCATGACAGCAATTGCTGTTTTTAACGTTCGCATGCCTAAACGAAATCGACCCACTATCATAAATATTCGCTCCTAAATAACTTTTCTCTTTAATGATAACCGAAATAGAGGTAAAATTACTAGAGAAAAGTGAAGAATTATTATTTTTTAAGGGGAGTATGCATGAAAATTGGTTTACGAACAGTCAAGACAGCCATTAGCGCTGCATTAGCAATGATTATTGCGGAAAAACTGGGATTACTTTATGCCCCTTCGGCAGGGATTATTTCGGTTTTAAGTGTTACTAGCACGAAAAAAACATCTGTCATGACAGGAATTTATCGTTTGTTATCCTTAGCTTTAGCAACTATTTTAGCGTATATTTGTTTTACTTTTTTGGGTTTTACAGCGATTGCTTTTGGTATTTTTTTGTTATTATTTATTCCAGCAGCTGTGTATTTTCAATTATCTGATGGTATTGTTGTGAGTTCCGTTTTGGTAACTCATTATTTAGTCGAAAAAAATCTTTCTTGGGCGATTATTGGAAATGAATTTTTATTAATGAGTATTGGTGTGGGACTAGCGTTATTAGCTAATTCTTATATGCCTGATACAGAAAAACGTTTAAGAGAAGACCAAGAAGTCATTGAAACAATGTTTCGTAAAATTTTAAGGGAAATGGCGCTACATTTAAACAACGCTGCAGGAGAGCGAAATTTGGTCATGCATTGTGCAGATTTAAAAACCTTTATTCGCACAGGCGAGACGTGGGCCAAAAATCATGCCGAGAATCAATTGCTGTCTACCAATACGTACTATTTAGAGTACTTTGCGATGAGAAAAATGCAAAGTAATATTCTAAAAAACATGTTGGAATTATTAGAAGATATTACTGTTGATGCGCAACAAGTTCGCTATATTCAACAATTATTGGAATATACGGCAGAAACATTTGCAGAGAATAATGATGGACAAGAAATTATGAATCGAATTAAGACCGTTTATGAAACCTATCGCACAAAACCATTGCCGCAAACAAGAAGTGAATTTGAAAATCGGGCGCGGCTCTTTCAGTTTTTACAATTATTTCAGTCATTCATTCAAGTCAAAGCGGACTTTGCCAAACTACAACTAGATAAATAAAAAAAGAAACCTTTTTAAACGGAGGTTTCTTTTTTGTTCTCTTAAAAATTCAGGCAAGTTCTTTAGTATTCATTGAGAATGTGTTAAACTAATGAGAAAGAAAAATAAAAGGAATGACCGCAATGGATAATGCTCAAGTGAAGAGAAAACATTTCCGTTTTCCAGCGTATGATGATGAACAGGGCGTAAAATTACCAACAGATAATGAACGTAACTTATTTCAAGATGATCTGATTGGTAAAGCAATGTCTGGTAGCAGAAGAACTGCAACATCTGCCGAAGATACTAGACAAAGCACACCATCCGTCCAACAACCAACAACGAATCAATCAACTACAAATAAACAAACACAACAATTAACGGCAGCACAACAAGAGCAATTAGCACGTCATCGTTCTAATTTGCCAGACTACACAAAACATGCTAGTAAAGCAACGAAAAATAAACAAGCAACGAAAAAAAATAATAGCCTTTTTGGGACGCCAAAAGGAAATGGCTGGACACAAACGTATAAAAAAAAAGAAGTCGTAGCGAAACCAAGTAGACCTGCCGCATCACCATTAGTGCAGAAAACGACACCTTCTTATTTTGTTCCTAAATATATCCCGGCTTCTGTGATTCCTGAGGAACAGGAACCTAGTTTTACTGAAGAAGAGTTGCTAAAAGCAATGAAAAAAGATCGTCGTTCATATGTGATTCTTGATGATGAACCAACGGCTTTTCAAGTGAAAGATACGGAAGAAGATCCAACGGTGCGGAAATTTAATATTCCAACCTCAGAACCTGAGATTCCTTTAACTAGACGACAATATCAACAAATCAAACCAGACTTAGAACGTTTTGGCGAAGATGCGTTAGATTTACGTTCGCGTTCCCGTTTGAATGCCGCAAAGAAAAATGCTAAAAGTCAAACTGCTTATGGGAAAAAATTAGCTAAAGCGAATGCTCAAGTGGAGCCGGAAGCACCTGTGACAGAAGAGAAGAAAAAGGGCATCTTGGATAAACCATTAAGTGGGATGCTAGAAGATTCAAGTTCTGTATTAGAAAACAGTAAATATTTTAGTTAAGAGATGAAACTTGCATGTGGATTTGAAACATGTAAGTTTTTTATTCTGTTTTAATAGTTGATTATTTTTTTGTTTTATACGATAATGAATCTCGTATGATTGAAATTTTTTTAAAAAAGGTATGTTTTATATAGTGACAGAGAAGAGGATTATAATGGGAAATCAAGAGAACAAATTATACCATTTTGTCGGAATTAAAGGTTCTGGCATGAGCTCATTAGCGTTGGTCTTACACCAAAAAGGCTACAACGTTCAAGGATCAGACGTAGAAGAGTATTTCTTTACACAACGGGATCTTGAAAAATCAGGTGTCCCTATTTTACCATTTAATGCAGATAATATTGATAAAGACATGATTGTTATTGCTGGAAATGCTTTTCCAGATACCCATGAGGAAATCGCCCGCGCCATCGAATTAGGCGCAGAAGTAATTCGTTACCACGATTTCATTGCTCGTTTTATCGAACCCTATACAAGCATTGCTGTAACAGGGTCACATGGGAAAACAAGTACGACTGGTTTGCTAGCACATGTATTAAGTGGTATCAATCCAACTAGTTATTTAATAGGTGATGGCACTGGCCACGGCGAACCAGATGCTGATTTCTTTGCATTTGAAGCGTGTGAGTATCGCCGTCATTTCTTGGCCTATTCACCAGATTATGCGATTATGACGAATATCGATTTTGATCATCCAGATTACTACAAGAGCATTGAGGACGTTTTTTCAGCGTTCCAAACAATGGCTCATCAAGTCAAAAAAGGAATTTTTGCTTATGGTGATGATAAGTATCTTCGCCAGTTAGAATCAGAAGTGCCAGTTTATTATTATGGCGTCAGTGAAGAGGATGATATCCAAGCCCGAAATATTCAACGAACAACGGAAGGCTCATCTTTTGATGTTTATCACAAGGATGATTTTGTAGGTCATTTTGTCTTACCAGCATTTGGCCATCACAATATCATGAATGCGCTAGGTGTGATTGCTGTGGCTTATTTTGAAAAACTTGATATGCAAAAAGTCGCAGAAGAAATGCTAAGTTTTAAAGGTGTGAAACGTCGTTTTAGCGAGAAAAAAGTCAGTGACATGATTATTGTTGATGATTATGCGCACCATCCAGCTGAAATTAAAGCAACGATTGATGGCGCTCGTCAAAAATATCCTGACAAAGAAATTATTGCTGTCTTCCAGCCACATACATTTACACGAACAATTGCCTTAATGGATGAATTTGCTGAAGCACTGGATTTAGCAGATGAAGTATTCTTATGTAATATTTTTGGCTCTGCGCGTGAAACACAAGGCGAGGTACGCATTGAAGATTTAGGTGAAAAAATTCAAAAAGGTGGACAAGTAATTACCGAAGATAATGTGTCGCCTTTACTAGATTTTGAAAATGCAGTGGTTGTCTTTATGGGCGCTGGCGATGTTCAGAAATTTGAACAAGCTTACGAAACATTACTAAGTAACACAACTAGAAACGTTTTATAATAAAAAGAAACAAAATCGGGACAGGGGTATCTGGCTTCAAAAAATAAGAAGCTGCTCCTGTTCCGTTGTTTGTTTTTAAAATCTAGCATGGTAGATAAGTTGGTTTTGTTTAAACATCCTTTAAAGACTACTTTTTAACTTGCCTTTTAAGTACATTTTGGTACAATTATCTTATCAATAACGGAGGTGTACTAATTTGAATATCGGAAAACCGAGAAAATTAGGCAAAACCATCGAAGATATCGAAGAGGGAGATTCGTTGTCCTTGACAGAGTCAATTGAAGACAAGGACTTATTACTTTACTTGGGCTTGACCAATGATGCGAATCCTTTATATATCCAACATGATTATGCCCAAAAAACAGAATATGAAAAACCAATCGTACCATCAATTATGCTGATGGGAATTATCACTAGTGCGATTTCAAAACATTTACCAGGACCAGGTTCACATGTTGTGAATTTCTCTGTGAACTTTGTGGAACCCGTTTTTCATTACGAAACATTGACTTTCCAATTAGAAGTAATCAAAGTCGACAAAATGAAAGATGTGATTACCATTTCAGTTGAGGCTGTTAATGAGCAAGAAAATCGCGTGTTAGATGCAGTGGTGATGGTTCAACCACCCCAAGTGACGATTGATGAACTAACAGAGAAAGAAGGGACTTTAACTTATGAATAATCAAGAGTATATCCAAACTGGCACAGGTTTGAATAAATTTTATGCCAAAATTTACGGATTTTTAGCGTTAGGAATTGGTATTAGCGCAATCATGGCTTATGCAATGACAACTGTCTTTTTACCCGTTCTAGCTACTTTATTCCAATCAAGCTTAGCTTTTTGGATGATTTGGCTTGTTGAAATTGGCTTAGTTTTATATCTAGGCGCAAAAGCACAGAAGAATCCAACCATTGCGATTGCAGGATTTGTTGCGTATGCATTATTAAATGGTGTCACTTTATCCGTGACGTTATTAATGTATACTGGTGGAACAGTGGCCGGCGCATTTTTAAGTGCAGCAGCTACCTTTGGCGCGATGTCATTAGTAGGTGTCTTTACGAAGAAAGACCTATCAGCAGTTGGTCATGCCGCTTATAGTGCCTTAATCGGAATCATCATTGCGATGTTGCTAAATATGTTCCTTTTACACAGTAATGCTGTAGAATTCTTTATTTCCATTTTAATGGTCCTAATTTTCTCAGGGATTACGGCTTATGATAACCAACGTATACGCCAAGTCTATGCGCAAACAGGTGATCAAGCAGGTACTGGGATGGCCGTTTTCTTCGCATTACAATTATACCTTGACTTCATCAACTTATTCTTAGCTTTCTTAAGAATTTTTGGTAAAAACAACTAACATGAACGTAAAAGAGCCAATCTGCTCAGCAGATTGGCTCTTTTTTTAACCCATTCCAATAGCGAAATTCAACAGTTTATCGGAGTATGTTGGATTTTCTAAATCGGTTTTCATTGTTTCGTTCAGTAGACTGAGCTGATCGGTAATGATGCCATCGACGCCATAAAAAATCATTCGTGTCATAACATCTTCATCATTTGCTGTCCAAGCATAAACCTTTTTCCCATCATGATGAGCGGCATTTACAAAGTTACGATTCATTGTACTGTATTCCATAGTAAAAAAGTCAACTGGCATTTTAGGCGGTCCCACAATGTTGAAAGGAATAACGTAGCCTACATAAAAGCGTGGTTCTTCTTTCTTTAAGGCCATCGCCGTATCATAGGTTAAGGTATGAAGGATATGGCCGTTTTCTAAAATATTTTCGCGGTATTGTTTGACAAAGCGCTGCACTAAATCAGGGCTATCCTGAGGCGTGGTTTTGATTTCAATTAATAAACGTTGTTTTAATTGATTGGCTTTGGCTAAATAATCATCGAAAGAAACCATTTTAGCAGTTTGACCATTTTCTGTGACATTCATATTCGTTAATTCTTTAAGTGTTAATTGATTTGGTCGTTTATTAACACCCGTTAACGCCCGTAAATTAAAATCGTGCATGACAATAAATTGATGGTCTTTGGTTTCTTGAATATCCATTTCAACATAATCAGGTTTTGCCTTATTGGTCTCGATTAAAGAGTCCAAGGTGTTTTGAACGCCATTGTTACCATTAACACCACGATGGGAGATGGTAACCGGTTTTCGGTCAGGTGTATGACTTAGGTAATTCGTATTATAGGTGCCTACACCAATTCCGAAGATGATTGCAATCAAACAAAAAAGAACGACTCTGAAGGTGGTCCATTCTACCCGAACCTCTGATTTCGGGGTGAACCATTCTGGCGTGTCAGGCAAAATCCCTTCATCCTCCATATCATCAACAATAATGTAAAAAATAGCAACACTAGACAACACCAAGTTTAAGAGCATCATAACCTGAAGGAGCGTCATAGCGATGACAGCGCTAGGTAAAGACCACTCAGGTTTAAACGTTTCGACTGCGGTTTGACCTAAAAATATCAAGAAATAGCCAGCCGTAAAAATCCCTAAAACAGTTCCACCAATGATAATAAATTGTCCTAAAATCTGGAAAAAGCGTCGCTTTGTAATTTGCCAACTACGTTTTAAAGACTCACGAAAACCAACATCACGTAAAATCAACTCTGGAAGGGCAAAAGCAAGTCGAATCGCTAAATATAAGATAATCAGTTCTAACAATACGAAACCAATAATAATAATGACGCGATTTGCAAAAATAAAATCTAAGATAAAGGCTGGAATCTTAACTCTTGTTAATAAATAAGAGCGGAAGGTTAACCCACTTAATGGTAAAATCAAAAAGAAATATGCCAGGAAAAACAGAAAGGTAATTCCTCGAACTTTTTTGATCTGAAGCAAGGTGCCGTGCAATAATTGCGTTAGAGTAATTGGTTGCTTTTTCTTAATAAAATAAACACTAAGCAATAAAAAGGTAAATTCAAAAAAGAGCGCCAGTAAAATTAACAGCCCAATTAGTAGAAAAGTCAAAAGGACATAGGGATGTTGCGTAGCAATTGCCCCTAAGTTATCGTAGGAAATATAATCAATCCCACCTTCTTTGAGTACCAAATTGGACAAACTTGTCAATAAAGGCAATAGAACGAATAACATAAATCCGTGCATCAAGAGCACATCGCGAAAATACGCCGTTGTCCCTTTAAGAAAATCTAGCGTATTCACAATACTATTTTTAAAATAACTAAACATCAAAAGTCCCCCAGTTTCTACCAAAATTCCATAATAAAAGGACTAAATCAAACTGACACAGGCAGAGTTTTGATTTAGTCCGTTCGCTTTTTTATTTATTTTACATTCCCAGTAAGCTAGTTAAAAATGTACCGCCATAAATTAACGCAAGACTATATAAATAGATAGAAGCAGGTTTTGCTAATAAAATAATCAGAGTAAATTTTTTCACAGACATTTTTGTTAAACCGGCCATTAAACAAAGCGCATCATCCGGTGCAATTGGGAAGAAAATTGCTAAAGCAAACAATCGTTCAAAACGTTTTTCATTGTCTAACCAACCGATATACTTGTTATATGTTTTATCACTGACAAGGCTCATAATGAATGGTTTCCCATAATTACGACCTAATAAGAAAATAATAATAGAGCCAAGTGCAATACCAACGTAATTATAGACGAAGCCCATTGTTGGCCCGAAAATCAAGACCCCTGCAGCACAGCTAACACCACCAGGAATAATCGGAATAACCACTTGAATAATCTGAATTAACATGAAAATAATCGGACCGAGAATGACAGATTGCCCTACTAGTCCTCTTAGTGCATTGATGTCCTTGAAGACACCTAATCGGATAAAATAGATGGTTGCAATTATGGTTGCAACAATGCCCAAAATGGAAATAATATTAACAATTTTTCTAGATAGGGTAACACTCACATTTCTCATCTCCTTTAGTTATACTCATCGTACTTTTAGTATATAACTTTTTATCAATAAAAAACATCGTTTGTTCTTTCTGCAAACGAACAAAGTTGTAAGATACACATCATTTGATAAGTTTATTATACAAAAAAAGAGACAGAAAAGACATCCTACTTAAGACCCATTCTGCACTGATCTTTCGAAAGAGAGTAAAAGAAACGAAAGTGGCGCATTTTTTAGTAATATTATAGAGGGGCAAAGAGTGAAATTAAATTTGCATCCACGTCTTTAATGATTGCGTATCGTTGGCCCCAAGGTGCATTCCAAGGTTCTTTAAAAACAATGTAACCAGCTTGGCTCATTTTTTTCACGGTGTTATCAACTTCTGCGGCCGTTTCACAAAGAAAAGCAAGTTCGATTTTATCGCCTTGCTGGCTAGGCGCAAACCCATAGACACCAGTAATCATTTGTAGTGAATTTAAAGAAATCCTGACGCCATTGTTTTGTAATTCTGTGTAATCGGGCGAAGCTTCTCCCAGCACGTTAAAACCTAGCGTTTGGTAAAAAGAGAGTGCTTGTGTCATATCGTTGACGATAATACCGACCATATCTAACTTCATCCTCATAACCTCCGATCTATGATAAAATAAGTGTAAGGGATTTTTTGGTAAAAACCAAACGATTTATAGCGAAAGTGCTTAAAAAATTAGAATGTAACAGTTTACAACGAAGAATAAGAAGACTATAATTATGTTAACTAGTTTTAGGTGTACCTAAAAGTGAAATGTGTGAACAAGATAGATTGAGGGATGTTGGATGAAAGAAAAGAAAACGGAAAAAATGCTTAATTATGCAAATGGACCTAGTTTAGAAGAGATAAATAATACCGTCGAGGTACCTAAAAACGCAAGCTTTTGGCGAACTTTGTTAGCCTATAGCGGACCTGGCGCTTTAGTGGCTGTTGGTTATATGGATCCAGGAAATTGGATTACGTCAATTGCTGGCGGAGCGGAATATAAGTACACGTTACTTAGTGTGATTTTACTTTCTAGTTTAGTTGCCATGTTACTACAAAGTATGGCTGCACGCTTAGGAATCGTGACAGGAATGGATTTAGCTCAAGCGACTAGAGAGCATACAAGTAAACGAACGGGCGTTGCCTTGTGGGTGGTGACGGAGTTAGCCATAATGGCAACAGATATCGCTGAGGTAATTGGTGGTGCCGTTGCTTTGCAATTATTATTTGGTTTTCCATTATTAATTGGTGTGTTGATAACAACGTTTGATGTTTTATTACTTTTGCTACTGACAAAGTTAGGCTTTCGCAAAATCGAAGCAATTGTTTCTTGTTTAATTGCAGTCATCTTTTTTGTTTTTGCTTATGAAGTGGCATTAGCAGATCCAAATGTTGGTGAAGTATTACGAGGTTTTATTCCAGACACAAAAATAGCGACAGATAAATCCATGTTATTTTTAGCCTTGGGGATCGTTGGAGCGACAGTCATGCCTCATAACTTATATTTGCATTCTTCCATTGCGCAAGCACGGAAATTTGATCGTAACGATGATGCTGAAAAAGCCAAAGCAATTCGTTTCACTACTTGGGATTCAAATATTCAATTAACTGTCGCTTTTGTCGTAAATTGTTTGTTGTTAATTTTAGGAGGAGCATTATTTTATGGAACCAACAGTGAATTAGGTAAATTTGTTGATTTATTTGATGCTCTGAAAAATCCAGATATTGTTGGTAATATTGCTAGCCCAGTGTTAAGTATTCTTTTTGCAATTGCTTTACTGGCTTCGGGTCAAAATTCAACGATTACAGGTACGCTGTCAGGACAAATTGTAATGGAAGGCTTTATCCATTTAAAAATGCCGTTATGGGCACGACGAGTGTTAACTCGTTTGTTAGCAATTGTGCCAGTCATTATCTGTGTTATTATTTATGGCGGTAGCGAAACGGCTGTTGAAGACTTGTTGCTTTATACGCAAGTTTTCCTAAGTATTGCTTTGCCAGTGTCGATTATTCCTTTAACGATGTATACAAGTGATAAAAAATTAATGGGCCAATTTGCGAATCCAGCGTGGGTGAAATTTTTAGCTTGGATTATTGCAATTGCCTTGACGTTATTGAATTTATTTTTAATTTATGGCACATTAACTGGTTTAACGAATTAATAAAAACAAAGGCTGACTGGAAAAGTTGGCCTTTGTTTTTTCATAGAATTTGCGCGTAAGAAATGGTAGAATAGGAAAGATGAAATACAAGGAAGAGAGGCTTTCACGTGACAGATTATTTAAATGTAGGAAAAATTGTGAACACACAAGGAATCAAAGGAGAAGTTCGGGTCATTTCGAAAACGGATTTTCCAGAAGAACGTTATCAAAAAGGGGCAACGTTACTGCTATTTCAAGAGAAAAAAGCACCAATTGAATTGGTCGTGAAGTCCCACCGCAAGCATAAGAATTTTGACATTTTAAGCTTTGAAGGACATCCAAATATCAACGATGTTGAAAAATATCGTGACGGTATTTTAAAAGTTGCAAAAGACAATCTCGCTGAATTGGCAGAGGACGAATTTTATTATCACCAAATCATTGGTGCCACTGTTTATGATGAAACCGGTAGTGATCTGGGAAAAATTAAAGAAATTTTATCTCCTGGTGCGAATGATGTGTGGGTCGTCCAACGACCAAAGAAAAAAGATTTACTTTTACCGTATATTGAAGGCGTTGTTACAAAAGTCGATGTCGAAAATCAACGGATTGATGTGGACATTCCAGAAGGATTGATTGACGATGAGAATTGATGTATTAACTCTTTTTCCTAGAATGTTTGAAGGACCAATGGGGGAATCAATTATTGGGAAAGCTCGGGAAAAGCAGTTATTAGAATTGAATGTCTCTAATTTTCGCGATTTTTCAGATAACAAACACCAAACGGTCGATGATTATCCATATGGCGGTGGCGCGGGGATGCTTTTAAAAGTACAACCGATCTATGATAACCTAAAGGCAATTGAAGAAGAGACAAACCAGCAGCCAAAACGGGTCATCTTATTAGATCCAGCAGGAAAACCGTTTAATCAAAAAATGGCCGAGGAATTTTCACAAGAAGAACATTTAGTTTTTATTTGTGGACATTATGAAGGCTATGATGAGCGAATTCGCACGATGGTCACAGATGAAGTTTCATTGGGGGATTACGTTTTAACTGGGGGCGAATTAGGCGCAATGGTCATGATTGATGCGACAGTCCGTTTATTACCTGATGTCTTAGGTAACAATCTTTCTGCACAAACGGATTCACATTCCACTGGCCTATTAGAGCATCCACAATATACCAGACCTGCTATTTTCAATAATATGGAAGTCCCTGCCGTGCTAACGAATGGGAACCATAAATTAATTGCAGAATGGCAACTAAAAGAATCATTACGACGGACCTTTTTGCGTCGACCTGACATGTTGGAATCAGTAGAAATGACGCCTGAAATGTTGAAGTTATTAGAGGAAATTAAACAAGAAGAGCAAAAATAAGGGAACTTTCAAGAAAATTCTCTTTACAGCTTATTTTGTCTGTGGTAAACTAATTTGGTGAGTGCAATGCGCTCTAACTATTACAATATTCCGCTGTGGCAGAAGTGACCATAAGAATATTTGGGAATAAGGAGAAGGATAAAATGAATCCATTAATTCAAGAATTAACACAAGAACAATTACGTACGGATATTCCTGCGTTCCGCCCTGGTGACACTGTTCGCGTTCATGCGAAAGTAGTCGAAGGTACTCGTGAACGTATCCAGTTATTCGAAGGTGTTGTAATTAAACGCCGTGGTGCTGGAATCAGCGAAACTTATACAGTACGTAAAGTTTCAAATGGTGTTGGTGTGGAACGTACATTCCCATTACACACACCACGTGTTGCTCAAATTGAAGTGGTTCGCTACGGTAAAGTACGTCGTGCAAAACTTTACTACTTACGCGCATTACACGGAAAAGCAGCTCGTATCAAAGAAATCAGAAGATAAGAAAGTCTCTGACTGTCTATCAAATTTCGAATGTGAAAAGTCCTTGTCTATCAAGGGCTTTTTCTATTTGTCTTTATTCCTAAATTTCGTAAAAAAAGGTGTTTTAGTCTGTAATTGTCCTAGATTGTCCCATTTTGACGACATAGGTAGTCAAAAGTGGGCTAAATTTAACGATTACGCTGACGACAAAAGTCATCCGAAAATACCAATACGAACCTCCGAATTTAGCAAGGTTGAGGTTGACTTGCTAAGAAGGGAGACATAAGCCGACGCGTACCTAGCGGTTGCTAAAAAGGATGATAGAACTATATTCTCTATAATATAGTTAAGGAGACATCTATTATGAAAAATGATGATAAGAGAGTAATTTGGAAGCATGAAAGTGATTTGAAACTAATGCAGGTTATTTCGGAATTTATTGAAAAACATCACATTGATTCCGTAAGAAAATATCAGCAAAAATTAAAAGAATTTCCTAAAGAAGTTCCTAGTTTGTGGTTTATCAAAGAACGCTTTGGATCTTGGGATAAATTACTGATTCAATTAGGTGAAAATAGATTAGAGAGATATTGTTGGTCGAAAATACCCAATGATGAATTGAAAGAAATTGTTGTAACATTTATTAAAGAAGAAGGAGTACGTTCTCAAAGATCTTACGAGAGAAGCACTGTTGGAAATAAAGCTGTTCCTTCTCTAGATACTTTGAAAAAACGATTTGATGATATTAAACCTTTCTTTAAAAGAGAAGCAGAAGAATCATTCTCAAATTTTGAACTTCTTTTTGAGTTAAGAAATGAGATTATTCGATTAGGTTTGGAAGAGAGTTTATCAATGAACGAGTTTAGAAACAGAGCGAATTCAGAATATTTACCATCAGTGGATACAATTATGAGGAAAACTGGGAAGTCTTGGGAAGAATTGATGAAAGAGATTGGTTTTGATTATAGAGAAATCAAGATTGAGAAATTAATTAGGAATTTCAAGTAAAGAATTTTCAATGACAAAAAAGCATTCTCAAATGAGGATGCTTTTCTATTTGAGCTAATTGACTTCTATTCTGGTATTTTGGGATGATAAAGCTCAATAATTTCTTGTTGATTTTCGGACCATCTATGTTTCAGTGATGCATTTTCACTGTCATTAATAACAATCCCATAAATTTTTTTCAAATTTTTATTATTAACGCTTTTTATATCTATATTATGTTTCTTCATTTGAATCGATTGATACACAATATTTAAACTCTTTACATCGGATGGATGGAAAAAAAATGTTGAATAAAGTTTATCCTTAGTTTCATTTTGAATAACTTTGTTTTTGTTGATTTTTAGTTTATAACTATCCCAACCTTCAAGTTTTATCAATAAAATTTTGATTACATCTTCTAGATACTTATTATCTTTAGAGCTATTTAAGTATTGTGAAATGAGTCTTGGGACAACCGTCAAACATGAATAATATATAGAGTTTATATTAAAATCAAATAGCAGATGGTAGATTGTCACATAGTCTTTTCTTAAAATAGCTTCATGAAGAAGTAAGCCTAAAGGGATACCAACTAACTCTAAATCTCCATCTAAATTTTCTCTTTCTTTTTCCAATATACTGTAGTAGTGAGAATTTATACTATGAAAGTTATAGTGGAAAGGGCTGTCAATTTCATATGAGAACATTCTAATATTTTCGATTAGTTCATATGTCATTTTTCTTTTTTTAGTTTTTGAAAGCTCGCTGCTTTCCCATATAATTTGATAGTATTCTTTATAAAAATTTGCATTCGTTCCGAACATATGGATGAGATTATGTTTTCCGAGTCTAGTGTAAGAAAAATCATTATTCAATTTAAAGTATGTGTACCGAATAGTTAAATTCATTGCTCTGTAGAGTTGATCTTCAAGGTGCACAAACTCCTCTATATTAGAATTATTCTTGAAGTGTTTTAAAATTCTACTGAGTATTCCATTCAGCTCATGGCTCTCTAAAAATACACTGTTATTTATAAGGATAATTAGAATTTCGCAATACTGTTTTATAGCTGGAGCCAAAAGATTACAATCAATTAGAACTGAAATTTGTCTGATCCAAATAGTGGTAATGTCGTCCTTTTTTCTATACTTCTCTGTATAATTTTCTTGGACTTTCTTTCTGTAGTTTCTTAAAGTTAGGTTACTCAACTGTGAATAAATTTGAAAATTAATAATATACTCAATGTCATTTTTCCGAATCTTTCGTTCAGTATCTTCGATTAGGTCAAAGATAATTTGAGGTGTTTGGTAAGTCTTATTATGTTCGATGAAGTTATGCTTAACTATACGAATGTTTTTCGTGTAGTAAAGCGTACTTATTTTGTTAATAGATTTTTTCTGATTATTCGTGAAAATAATAATTTTTAAGATGTATACAGATAATAAGATCATAGTTACTAAAAAATTGTAAGGAATCACAGCAGATTTAGGATCGTTAAAATAGATTAAAATGTTTGCAAATAATAAGCTGAAAACTGCTCCAGATAACATTGTTAGATTTCCAAATATTGAATAAGAAAAAATGATACGATAGATAGAAGTGCCTAAAATTTTGTCTTTTTTTAAATTAGTTAGGAAAGATAATAAAGATAAAATTAAGAATGATAGGCTTACTTGAGAAAAGACAATCTGTCTTGCTAATTGTTCGTCTTTCAAATCGATTAACTTAGTAAATTTGTCTAGTAGAGGATAATCAAAAACGTCAATAATATTAAAAAAAACTAAGACTAGTATCATTACGAAAGCAATTTCTAGTAATAGACCTAATCTATATCGTATTAACAGTAGTGGATATTTCATTTTGGCTTCTTTAGCGTAGTATTTAATCAATATCTGTCTTTTTAATTTGCCAATTTTATATTTTAAATTATTCAGTTTAAGTCACCTCGTTATATTTCTAACTCTATGATAACAGTATACTGAATAGATATTCGTTAAACAATAAGGATTTTTATGATAAATAAAAATATATTATCCTAGTCATTTCTAGATTGGAAAAGGAGAGAATGAAAAATAAAATAAGATCACCACCGAAAACAAAAACAATGCTATATATTAATTAGGAGGAAAACAAATGAATAAGAAAAAACGTCAAGCAATCTCGCTAGTGGGTGTTCTCACAGTGATGATTGCTTTTTTTATTACCCCTATTACGGCTTTTGCAGCTACTGTTAATTATGAGAAGATTGGAAATTACGTTTCAACTTGGCATATTGCATCTTTAGGTGGTCAGCACTGGACAGATAATGGTGTGCACATGATTAAGGTAGATAATCAATCTGCTTTTTGTATTGAACACGGTGTTCTACTGAATGGTGGATCAGGATTTGAACCTTCTGAGCTAAATAGTGCAGAAAAAGAACGGCTATCTTTGATTTCCTATTATGGCTATCAAATTAGCCCTACAATGGAAAATTATGGGATTACTCAAAACATCATTTGGGAAGAGTTTGGTGATACATTATTGAGCACTCAGCTTCCAAACTATGCCAATCGAAAAAATGAAATTCTAAAAAAGGTAGTCAACCATAAAATTAAGCCAAGTTTTGCGAATCAGAACCTCACCTTAAATGTTGGTGAGTCTATTACGCTAAAAGATACAAATAATGTTTTATCAAAATATGGGAATCTTTTAGAAAATTCAGCAAATCTACAAGTTGAAAAGAGTGGAAATACGTTAAAATTAACTGCTACGGCTAGTTCTAGAGAGTCTGGGAAGCTTCAGTACAGTATGGTGCCAAAAGATCAAGTGGGGCAAAGCTTCATCTATAAGAAACCCGGTGAACAGACTGTAGCCACATTTAAATTATCCAATGCTGGAGAAATGAATCTAGCAATCAAAGTGAACTTAAATGGGAATATAAAATTAAAAAAAGTGGATGAAGATACTGGGAAAGCTGTGCCTAATACGAAAATGAAATTTGAGTATAATGGACAGACAAAAGAATTGGTGACTGATATGGATGGTCTTGCTCAAATTGATGGATTAAAAGCAGGTACGAAAGTAAAAATTACGGAGGTTACTGCTAGTAATGGGTTCGTGAATAAGGGGGAATCAAAAGAAATCACAATTGAACCGAATAAAACAATCGAAGTGGTGTTTGGAAACAAAGCTCAACAAGGATTATTAAAATTGAAAAAGACAGGTCAGAAAGCAACCACTGTTACTACTAAGGATTCTGACTATGGACAGCTACATGATATTACCTTTAATTATGTTCCTCTAGCCGATGTAACGTTTATGATTAAAGCTCGTGAAGACATTAAAGTAGGTGATTATGTTCATGCTAAAAAAGGAAGTGTTGTTGCAACTGTCAAAACAGATACAAATGGTGAATTAATCAATATGCCTAAGCTATATTTAGGAAAATATGAAGCTATTGAAACCGAAGCGCCTGCTGGCTATCTGATCAATAAAGCACCGTTACCTTTTGAATTTACCTATGAAGGGCAAAATGTTGAGCTCGTTTCTCAATCACTTGAAGCAAAGAATGACTTTCAACAGTTAAAAATCACTGTTCATAAAAATGAAGAACAGATTCAGGAGTGGGAGGGAAGTAAGCCAGTATTAGAGGAAGTGAAAGCGAATGACAAAGTATTTGGCTTATTTACGAACCAAGAATATACCATGACTGACAACACCACTGTGCCAGCTAATGCTTTATTAGCATTTGGAACGGTTAATGGAGGGGAGCTTGTTTTTTCTAATCGTCAACTGATGGAAGGCAAGTATTATATTCAAGAATTGGATGCTGGAGAAACCCATGAGATTGATACCACGCATCATGAATTTGAGTTTACGGCAGCGGATCATGAAACAGAAAAAGTGATTGATATTTATGCATCGAAAGACAATCAGGAGGATGAATCACTACCACTGTTAAATAAACTTCATTTTAATCAGTTTTCATTAAAGAAAGTAAATGAAGAAGCAATGTTAGAAGAAAAAAATGGCTATAATTTTACCTTCACTGGAAATGGCAAGGGTGCTATTTTTACTCTGGAAACGGAAGACAAGGAAGTGATTCAAACAGTCACAGTCAATAAGGATTCTTTAGCTACGTTCACGAATGTACCTGTAGGAACGTTCTATTTGAAAGAGAAGCGACCATCTTCTGAGGATTATGTAGGTTCTTCTGAAACCTATCAAATTATCTCTACACTAAAAGGCGTTCAAGCCTATGATAGTAAAGGTAAACTTTTTGGTGAAACAATGAATGAAGAAACAAGTGAAGAAGAGGAAAGTATTGAGCAGACCGAAGAGCCAGATTCTAAGAAACCTACAAAAGATGAGCCAATCGTGTTACTGGAGCTTAAAAACCACTTGGTTAAAGGGAATGCAGAATTAACAAAAACAGACGTATCGGATGGAAAAACTCTACCAAATACTGGTATTCGTATTCTCGATAAAGATAAAAAAGTAGTGATTGAAGGGAAAACAGACAACCAAGGTCAATTTACCTTTGAAAAATTACCAAAAGGTGTGTACTATTTCCAAGAATTTGATGCCCCATCAGGTTATCAATTAGACGAAACACCGATTCAATTTGAAATAAAGGAAGAAGGTGAGATCGTCAAATGTACCATGACCAATCAACTCATTCAAAACGAAAAAGGAAGTTTACCGCAAACAGGTGAAACAACGTCTATTTTAGGAATTGTGCTAGGAAGCTTGCTACTGCTTGGTGTTGCTAGCTATTACTTTTATGAAAAGAAAAAACAGGGAAATAAAACAAAATAAGAATGAAAGAAGGAATCAATTATGTCCAATCGTGTCACGAGTATTGCATTAAAGGATCAACAACTTGGTACTAAAATCAAAGCTACAGTGAAAGAAGAACGAGAAATTTATGTCGAAGGAAAACGAATCCCTTGTCGCATTTTCACTGCTTCATCTGCACTGCATCCAGATTTTGAGATTATTATACCAAATTTAAGAAACTCACAGCGGTTTGATGGAAGAAAAGAAGTGGAATTAAAGGATGCAACACTGGTTCCTAGTGCCAAAAGAAATAACATTGGAACTGCCAGTCGAACGTTAGAATTACAAGTCTTTGCCAAACAGCTAATTACACTAAACTAGAAAAGAGGAAAAACAAATGAGTTTAAAATTTGAAGAAAATACGATTAAGGATTTTGATATCAGTAAAACATTTGGAACCTGTTATTATTTAAGCGCTCAGTCCATCTATGAAAATGATAGTGAAGGCAACCGAACAGAAATGGTGAGGGAACAGCGTGTGACGGTCTATTCAGAAGCAAAAAATGACCAAATTGATATTGCACTACCAGAAGCTGCCGACTTAACATCATTCTCTTATGATGATGAAATTGAACTAACAGGTGAGGTGACTGCTTTAGCTTGGTTATCTTCTTATGCAGGGTACAATGATTCAATTCAATCAGAACAAGCCTTTAAAATTCGAGCTGGTGGAATTAAAAAGGTAGCAGCACTACATCAGAAACCTGAAAAACAAAAGCCAGCTGGAACGGCACAAGGGTAATAAGAGATGAAATTTCTAAACTACAGAGGCATCAGAATCCGTCCGTATCACTTGAATCTGTACTGTTATTACTTGTTGGGTATGTGGTCTCCAGCGCTTTTTGCTAGTTCTGCATATGGCTATTTCAGACTATATCCATTTGTAACTAAATTTTCTGAAAAACAACCAATAGATTATGCTGCTCTCCTTCTTCCAGTTGGAGGGCTTTTTTTATTGCTCTTACTTCCGTTGTTCATTTGTTTATGGGGGAGAAGACAATCTTTTCTCAAAGGTGGGTTCTTTTATCGAGCCTATCAACGTCAGATGTTAGCGCGGATGCTAAAAAGCAATGGCTTGTATGACAAAAAAGAACGAAAATCAAATGAAAAAACCACAGAAAAGATGATTTTCCCTAAAGTCTACTATCGGAATACCAAGGAAATTCTTTATTTAACGGTTCCGACAGATGGAATGAAATGGCATGATCGGTTTGAAAAGATTGCGAAAACCTTTGAAGAAATGTACATTGCTGATTTTATCAATGTACAGAAAGAAATGGGCTTTACAACCTATTCCTTGATGATTGATGTCATTAGTAAACGAATTACCATTTCGGATTGTGTTGTCACAAATGGTCAACTCAAATTGATGGATGGTGTGGTTTGGGATTATGCAGAAGTGCCGCATATGTTGATTACAGGAGGCACCGGTGGAGGCAAGACCTACCTGATTTTGACATTGATTCAAGCGTTAGTGAAGGTGGGAACTGTTGATATTTGTGATCCAAAAGAAGCTGATTTAAAGGATTTACAAGACCTTAAATTATTCAAGGGGCATATCTTTACTGGCACAAAATGGATCACTCGTTGTTTAAAAAATGCTGTGGCAGAAATGAATCGCCGTTATGTTTACATGAAGCTTCTTCCAACCTATACAACAGGTAAGAATTTTGCTTATTACGATATTCCACCTTATTTCATCATCGTTGATGAGTGGGCGGCGTTTTTTGGAACCCTAAATTATAAAGAGCAGGATGAAATTTTAGGGTATATCAAAGAATTGGTATTGAAGGCTCGTCAAGCAGGTGTTTTCTTAATTCTTGCAACACAACGCCCTGATGCAGAGAACTTTGGTGGAGGGATTCGAGATAATATTCTGTTTCGAGTGAGTGTTGGAAAGCTTCAAGAACAGGGATATTACATGACTTTTGGATCGGATCAAAAAAATAAAGCGTTCATCAATAAACCAATAAAAGGAAGAGGGTATGTGGATGATGGTTCAGCTGTACCGAGAGAATTCTATGCGCCATTTGTTCCTAAAGGCTATAACTTTTTAAAAGAATTTGAAAAGATTGAATCGATGAAACTATTAGATACCAGAGAGGTTGATCCGACTGAGGAGGAAATTGAAGAAGCGCAAGAAGCCTTTGAGGTAAAGAACTCAGAGTAACTACCTAAAAGTATATTGAGAAACAGTAACCAATAAAGTATATGGGAAACCAACACATTTCAATGAAAAAAGGGAAAGGAAAAGAAGTGTGTTTCGTTTTCCTTTTTTCGTTGCCTCAGCGGATGGAAGGAGCTGATATGGACTACTTCGTCTATGAACAAGGTTTCCTTGTGAAAGCCACTCGTCTTAACGGGTGGCGGTAGAACGAAAAGGAACAGGCAGGTGTCCTGTCTGTGACTGTGTAGTGGTTAGGGCGAGCAACGCTCGCTCTAACCTGTTACCCCCGCTTAATAACATGGGGGTAACTTTTTAAAAATATGGATACAAAATCATCAGAAATCCTTATGTAACCTAGCTTGAATGGATAGTTAAACTTGTGAACGATTTGGATTGATTTTGTGAACTACAAGAAAGGTAAGAGGCTAAAAATGACCAATCAAGAAATCAGACAATTACGCAATCGACTAGGGTTATCCCAACAGCAATTTGCAGACAAGCTTCACTGGAGTAAATCTTATTTATCCATGATTGAAACAGGGAAACGCACCATAAACAAAACTGCTATTGAACGAATCAACCAAACATTTTGTTTAGAAGGTGGGATTCTTCCAATGCAGGCGAAAATTGATTTTCTTCGGATTCGATTTAAGATTCATGCCCCAGATCAAGTCATTGAAAAGGTATTACGAATGAATCCAGAGGTATTTATTTATAAAAATTATGGGTTTAACCACTATACAGAAACCTATTGTTTTAGTGAAATATTTGTGTTCGCTAATCCTGAAAACTTAGACATGGGTGTCATGATTGAATTACGAGGTCGAGGGTGTCGTGAGTATGAGCTAGTGTTGGAAGAGCAACAAGAAACATGGACAGAGTTCTTTTGGCGACTATATGAGACGAATCTTTTTGATAATCATCGGATGATTGATACAAAAATCACTAGAATAGATTTGGCACTGGATGAGCAGGTTTCATTGCTATATCCAAGCTATGATTTATTTGAACTGAAAGCAAAATACGAACAAGGATTAGTGGACACAACGTTTCGTAACTTCGATTTTACTGGGGGAATTGTTGTGAAAAATGGGCAACGTTCAAATAAAGGTCTGTCTCTATATTTTGGCTCACGTCAATCACCATTCTATTTGAATTTCTATCAAAAAGATTACGAATTAGCGAAAAAAGAAGAAATATCTGTAGAAATGGCTCGTCAAAAGTATGGCATTAAGAATCGTTATGAGATCCGATTAGCGGATGAAAAAGCCTATCTCTTTGTTGAATATTTATTATCTACTGGTGAAACACTGGAATGGGTTGGCAAAGAACTAATTGATACTGCAATCAAAGTTTACGACTGTGATGAAGCTGGGTTGCGTACTCAATACAGCGCCAACTGGCGAATGGTCATTGAAAGTATGCAAGAACTGAAGCTGACCATGAAAGGAGAGAAACCGAGTTATGAAAAGTCATTACGTTGGCTCTCCAATTATCTTGCCCCAACGTTAAAGAAAATTTGGATTATGGACCAAACCTTTGGTACAGATGAATTAATGACTCGGATTAAACAAGCAGAATTGAAAGAAAAAGATCAAGAGGAGTTGGCAAAGCTAACCACAACGATTAAAGAGTTGTTAATACAAGAAGAGGAAGAAGTTGTATCCTCTAAAACTGTATCTGTTACACAACAAGAAGTGGAACAATTGCTAGCTCAATTTTTATTTGAATAAGAGGTGAATGAAATGATTGAATTATATATTGAAAATCTCCACGCTAATAAAGGACGATGGTTTGAATTACCCATTGACTGGGAAGAAGTGAAAGAAAAAATCGGCTTAGATGATGGGCAAGAACATTTGATAACGGACTATATGGCACCTTTTACAATTCCTCATTATGAAAATTTTAATGAAATGAATGAAGTTGCTGAACAATTGGATGAACACAATGGACACCCTGCGATTAACTATTTAGGTGAACTGGTTGATTATGGGTTTTTCAATGATATTTTAAATGCTTTTGAACAGATTGATGAAATTCAAGTCTATTCTGATTGTTATTCTTACAAGGATTATGCGGAACAATTAATGGATGATCTTGGTTATCTCTCTGGCGTACCCGATATTATCAAATGGAATATTGACTATGAAGGGATTGGAGAAGATTTACGTCAAGATGGCAGGCTCTATCAAGCAAGTGACAATACCATTATTGAGGTTATGACATGAACCAGAAACAATTAGCCGAGGAATTGAAACATTATGGATTTATTTGCTTGGAAGGGAAAATCCCTGAGCGACAAGCCCGACAATTTCTTACCGTTAAGAAAATGACACAACAAGAGAATTTAGTGTTTCAGCCTAAAAGGGAACTGTGTTTTGAACGAATGTTGTCAAAGAATACGAGTCTTTATATTGAAGGATTGGAGCGCTTTAGTGAGACTGGTTTATATCGTGGCTTTTCCTACGATTTTTACAAAGCAACCTATCTGTTTAGCTCCCAACCTAGTCGTTTGAAAATTTACGGGATTCAGCTTTCTACAAGAGAACTTCTTTATTTATTAAAGGGGTTCTCTTTTTTACATTAAAAAAGGAGTGACTCCATGAACTTTATAAAAGAGAAAAAACAACCAAAGCCAGTTGTTCCAAAAGAAGAAAAAGCGGCAAATATCCGAACTGTTCGTCTGAGTGTTCTGATCCTGACACTTTTTTTAGTAGTAAGTGGTCCAATTGCGTTGTTTCAGTCTTTCAAGATCCAAGGAAGGATAAAAAGTGAACAAACAGCATTAACCAAAACTATCCAAGAAGAACTGTCGAAAAATACGAGTACGCCTGTTGTATCTGAATTATATAAGCAGTTCTTACATCCTTTTATTACTACTTATATCTCGATTCCAGCTGATCAAAAAGCATTTGAAGAAAGACTTAATACGTTACAGGATACCTATTTTAACTTTGAGCAGGAAGAAGAGAAAAATACAGGGCTTGAGAGAAAATTACTTTCTGCTGATTTTTATGATTTGGTAAGTGAGCAGGGACAAACGATTGCAAAATATAAGATTGCTTATGAAATTATAACACCCATCACAAAAGAACGAGAAGTGAAGAAAAAAGAAGGTGACAAAGAAGTAACAGTCAAAGAAAAATACATCGATTACGAGAAAAGTGAAGTAAAAACGTTACTCAATATTCCTTTTGTTCAATTAGACAATCAATCGTTTAAAGTTACTGCGTATCCTTATTTTTCAAAGGAACCTTCGTTAACATCTGGAAAGGCACTTCAAGCAATAATTGATCGATCTCAGTACCAACGACTAGAGAATAAAGAAGAAAAAGCAATTACCAGTTTTGTGCAAGCTTTTCTTGAAAAATATGTTTCAGATTCGATAGAAGACATGAGCTTTTTGATGAAAGAGCCAGAGTTATTGACTAGTGATTATCAAATTACAGATGCAGCGATTGAACCCTTGATAAAAGAGAAACAGATTGTCGTCTTTGTTACGTTCAAACTAGTGGATGGACAGACCAAAAGTAATCATATAGAAACGATGACATTAGGACTAAAACACCGAGACAATACGTATTTTATTGAAAAATTACGACACTATTTAGGAGGAATTTAAATGAATCAACTTTATTCTAAAAAACAGATTTTGAAAATGAAACTCACTGCTATTTGTAATGCAGTTTTCTTATTCTTTTCAACTGCATCTTCGGCTTATGCCGATGCGAACGCAAAAGAAGCCAGCAACTACATTTTAAATGATTGGATTGCTCCCATTTTCGGTGTCGTTGTTGTTTATTTAGTCATTAAAGAATTTATGAATTCAAAATGGATACAAGGCTTTGCGATTCTGTTTTTTGGTGGCATTATTTATGCCGTGATTAAAGACCCTGCAAGTATTCTAAACTCATTGTCTAATCTAAAAAGCTATTTTGGGTTATAACCATGTACAGAGAGAAACAGATTTTAGATTATCGTGAACCGTTTAATGCCCCTTATATGATTCGAGAAATTGCCAAAAATGTCAATTTACCATTTGTGGTCTATGCGCAAGATTTTACTGTCGCTACTGTGAGCTTTGGGCTGGTTTTCAGCTGCTTATTGCTTTTATTTGGAATGAATCAGCTAGTGATTATGGTCTCTATTGCGATTCCTTATGGGTTGGTTCAATTGTTTAATCGTGTAGAACCAGATGGTAAACGAGCCGACATTTTCTTAAAAGATTACCTGAGCTATTTTGTGATATATGTCCTGAAACATCAGGTGTTATACCATGAGCAGCTCCAAACAATGAAACAAGATAAAATTATTTATCACCGTTGTACGGTGAGTCAATTAATGATAAAGGAGGAAGCAAAAACTATGAGTACGGTAACCGTTGATCAAGTGAAACAAGAAATAAAAGAAGTCATTGTTCCAGAACTCATCCATGAATTTGAGTCGATACAGGCAAGAGAAGAAGGATTCTATGAATTATTTGAAACAGATGATGAGGTATTACTTATGAAAAAGACCCTTCATCGACAATATGTGGATGGATTGCTTCCACTGACAGAGGTACCCAAGTTGAAAGAGCAATATCAATCAGTAATCAAGCAATCCATACGTAAACGAATCACTCGATTATTGTAAGAGGAGGAAAAGTATGAAATTAAAACAGCCTTTTCATAAAGTTTATCAGAATGTGTTAATTACGACAGAAAATGAGGTATGGGCATATTTTACGTGTCCTAGTGAGTATGTCATTGGTCAGAATAAAGAAGTACAAGAAAAACATAAACGGAAGTGGAGCCAGTTTCTTCAAAGTCTGTGGCGTTTTGAAGATTTTGAGTTATTTCTTAATCCCCATTCGTATAATCTTAATGAGCGATTATCTGCTTTTTCTAAAAGCTTTGATGAACAAGCTCAAGACATGGGGAATGCCTTAATTGATCGCACTTTGTCTGAATTAGAAAGTCAGTTACGAGTGATTACAACAGAGAAATTTTATATAGGTGTGAAGCTGTCTAGTCTGTCGTCTGCCACTTCCCTTAAAGGCAAAATAATGGAATTGGTGGATTATTATGCAGGCAAACTTTTAGCAATTATGCAGTATCATATGACCATTGACGAGGATTTTTTGGCACGCTATCGTATCATTGAAACAGAAGTCTTTCAGTTAGTTGGGGCGATTAATGGTCGGAGATTAACTGAAAAAGAAGTATTACAAGTTTGTCGCTATCCCTATGTTCGTGGGATGAATACCTCTTTTGATAGTGATTTTATTGAAAAAGAGGGGTATTCACTAACTGATACGATTCTTGATCCTACAGAGGAACAAGGCTTGTTGAAGTTACGAAGTTTAGAAGGAACTAGCTACATTGCGCTATTACCAATTCATAAATTTGCGCCGAATTTGGCATTTAATCATGTGGCAGAGCTAATTCAAAGCCTGCCTTTTCCAGTAGAGTTTCGGTTGAAGGCACATTTTGAGCCCTTGAAAGGAGGCAAAGGATTAAAAGGAAAATCTTCTAGAGCATCCAAACGCTTAAAGAATAGTGCAAAAGAAACCCTATCCATGGGTGATGCTGAAATGAAATCCAGTCGGTTTAATCGGTATGCTCTGACTGATTTAAATAATAAAATTGATTTACGAGTCCCGGTCATTAAATGGTTGGGACTTTTTGGTGTCTTTGGGCAAACGCCAGAAGAGTGTCGCAGTCGAATTCGTACGGTACTCTCTCTTTGCCAGTCTCGCAATGTGGATGTTGTCAAAGGGTTAGCAGATCAAGTTTTTCTGTTTCATCAATTCTTGTCTGGGAATAAGTTAGGACCCGAAAAAAATTGGATTCATTACACCACAGTAGAGGGAATCAGTGAATTAATGCTAGGGGTAGAAAATAGAATTGGGGACAATGTAGGCATTCCAATTGGTATGGTTTCAGAATTGAAAAATACACGGAATTTAACGCCTAAAGAAATTGCAAAAACCAGTCGAAAGCCAGTATTCTTTAATCCATCTATTGGCAATCAAAGCGATATCGCTGATAAAAAGGCGAATAGTCCACACATTGCTATTACAGGACCCACAGGAAATGGGAAATCTTATTTGGCTAAGTTTGTGTTCTTTCTCTCCGTATTGATGAAAGGAAAAGGACTATATGTTGATCCAAAATCAGAATTCTTTGATTGGATTATGGAAGTGATCAATGACCCAATTTATCAGAAAAAATACCCTGAGACGTGTGCATTCGTTCAGCAACATTTTCACCAAGTCCGCCTTGATCCAGATAAAGAGAGTAATAAGGGAGTTCTTGATCCTATTTGTTTTATTCCGAACCGAGTTGCCGCAAAAGATATGGCACAAGATTTATTTGAAGAACTGTACGACTTTACTAGTGCTAGAGAGAAGAAATCTCGTCTAGCCATGTTAGAAGGCATTGAAGTTGTTTTGAAGAAACGAGATCATGGAGAACGAGTGGGTCTTCTTAATGTGGTTGATTTCATGTTAGAAAATGACAATGAGGAAGTCCGAGATACTGCTAATTTAATCAAAAAATCCGTTCAAGGGTCTATTTTGGAATTGGCATTTAGTTATGGTGAAAATGAAGGCTTAAATCTTCATAACAAAGTGACTGTACTGGAAGTGTTAGGATTAGAAATGCCTAGAGCAGAAACACCAAGTAGTGATTATAGTGCTACCCAAAGAAAATCGATCATGTTAATGATATGTATTGGAAAGTTCTGTGAATTGTTTGGTTTGCGAGATCGAGAAGAAAGCACTGTGGTACTTTTTGATGAAAGCTGGATTTTTAACACATCAAAAAATGGGCGAGCGATTATTAAATCCATGCGTCGAGTCGGTCGAAGCTTTAACAATACTTTAATAATTGTGACACAGTCTGTGAAAGATACCGCAGAAGAAGATGATACAGGGAATTTTGGTCGTATTTTTGCCTATGATGATAAAGATGAACGAGAAGAAATTCTTCGCCATTTAGGGTTAGAAGTGAGTGAAGAGAACATCGAGTGGTTAAAGAATTTACCTAAATATCATTGCCTTTATTTAGATTTAAGAGGACGTGTTGGGAAAATGTTGGTCTATTGCCCCTATGAAGAATTACATCAAATGTTACAAACTGTGAAGAAAAATTCAAGTGCAGATGTGGAAACTGCCTTTAGTGCATAGAAGGGAGTGAGCCTATTGTTAAAAGATGTCTTCGATATTGATTCCTTCCAGTCTTTCTTTGAAAAGGGAGGCTGGTTTAGTATTAATGAGAATTTGCAAGGTGTTCTAAACGCCTTAATTAACCTTGCCTTCGGACTGATTAAGTATGTGGTTCTTGCGCTTGATTATGTCATTGAACAATTATTTAGTTTAAATCTTTTGGAGGGAGTATTGCCAGATTTATTCTCTACAGCTAGTTCTATCTATAATCAGCTGTTTAGCGTGTTAGGGATCTTACTTTTTACTTTTGTGATTGTCATATCAGTGAAGGACTTCTTTGAAAAAGGAATTACAAAAGCTTTGATTCGTTTTGGTATCTTTACATTGATTTATGCTGGGAGCTTGGTGTTTTTTTCAGATGGTGCAGCCAAAGTCCAAGAGGTCAATACGATTTCACAGAACGTTCAAGGGCAACTAGTAGATTTAACGAGCGGTAGCCTAAACAGCAGTAATCAAAGCACAACAGAAAAACTGGTTGGTGGTGGGCAGCAGCTAGATGGCACGAGTAATATTCGTAACCTGATTTTTGATGAATTTATCATTAAGCCATATGCATTACTCAATTTTGGAAAAACAGATATTACAAAGAAACAATTTGAGCTATATTTAGTCAAAAAAGGAGATTCTTTTGACAAAGAAAAAACGAAAGAAATTGAGAAAAAAATCAAGCAAGATTCCGAAAAAAATTCTTACCTGACTTCGGATCGTATGACAGAAAAAGTCGCTGTATTACTGAATACTTTTGTGATGTTACTTGTGATAGGGGTTGCAGTGTTACTAATAGGTGTTGCCAACATTTTGATTCAGCTGTTGATTTACGGGATTGTTTTTCTCTTTCCATCCCTACTATTTTTAGCACTAATTCCCAATATGCACCATTTAATAAAAAATGGCTTTATGATGCTGGGGACGTTGTTTGCCTCAAAAGTTGGGATAGGCTTTGGCTTTGGGTTACTTTTTTCTACTATCAATCTATTGGATTCTTTCTTTGTCGTCACAAATATTGTTACTATGTTAGTGGGGCTATTTGTCAAAGTTTTATTGGGTCTATTTATCTGGAAAAATAAAGGACAGATTGTTCGTTCTCTGACAAAAGGGAAAACAGAGTTACGAGATTTTACTTTTCCTAAAAGTCCAACTAGTAAACGACAACAAAAGAGAGAACAACGAGAAGATCACCAGAATCGATTGGCTGAGCAAGCTTATAAGACCCAAACCGCAGAAAATGATTATCTTCGTTCTGGGGTAGAGTTAGATCGTGCCTATCAACAGAATGATTTCAAGGATAATCTATTGGTTCAAGCTGGAAATGAAGCTTCCTCTCCTGGATCAGTTTCATTCGATACAGAAGCAGCAAAACCTACAACTGAATCAGTGAACGACTCAGTTAAGACAGAAGAATCAAGTAATCTTGATAGCGAAGATGAGGTGCTTTCTTACAGCGAATCCGAATTGGATACGGTGTCAATATCGCCAAGTGAAGAGCAAGAAACAATCCTAACAGTAGAAGAAATGGATGATAGTTTCCGTCAACAGCAAGCTGTTTCTGAGCAAGATGAACAGCAGCTGGTATACCAAAATGAAGAGAATAGTGACGATCAAATGGAAACACCTCGTTTTACTTCTGAACCCCAGCATCAACCAATACCTGTAGAACTAGAAGAAGCCAAAGAATTAGCAAAAGAAATGGGTGAACTCAGACAAGAAACCTATGAGGAAATAGAAACTATTGAGGAATCAGCCTATGAAGCTATTTAAGAGTATGCCTTTACTAGGGTTCTTTTTTATCTTCATTTTACTGATTGGGGGCGCAAGTTCATCGACTAATGTTACTGGTACGGAAGAGGAACAAAATCTTCCAGAAGTGGTGCTTCGTTGGAAAGAAAAAGTAACAAAAGAAGCGGTTAAAAATGAGATATCCGAAGCGGTGCCTTATCTATTAGGAATTATCATGGTAGAGTCAGGTGGGAATTCTGAAAAATATCCCGATATTATGCAGTGTAGTGAAAGCCAAGGAAGACCACCGAATTCCATAACAGATCCCGATGAATCAATAGAAGTCGGGGTAAAATACTTTGCGAATATGTGGAAAGGGCATCGAGAGTATGAGATTTTAAACATTGTACAGGCTTACAATTTTGGAGGTGACTTTTTGAGTCATTCTGGTAAAAGCTACTCACTAGAGAGTGCTATTCAGTTTTCCAAGAGTCAGGCAAATGGACAGACCATTACCTACAAAAATCCAGTAGCAATTAGCTTGGGCTATGATTATCGCTATGCGTATGGCAACATGTTTTATAGTCAAATTGTGAAGCAGTATATTTCTTCAACCTCTGACAACAATAGTAGTGGTGGAAATTCTGCGCTTGCCAAAGGAGCATTAAACGAATTGTCGGAAGGTATACATGAAGGTGGCGAAAAATATTGGCGTTGGTATGGCTTTAATAGTCGTGTAGAATGGTGTGCAACGTTTGTTTCATATGTAGCAGAAAAAGCGAACGTAAAGATGGAGCGATTTGCTTATTGTCCCACTGGAATAAATAATTTTAAAGCGAATAATCAGTGGCAAGACAGAGGTGTTGAGCCAAAAAGTGGGGCAATTGTTTTCTTTGATTGGGATGGTGATGGGGTTAGTGATCATGTGGGGATTGTGGAGAAGTTTGAAAATAACACTGTCCATACCATTGAAGGAAATTCTGGAGATATTATTGCAAAAAGAAATTATGAAATGAATACTCCCTATATTTTAGGATATGGAATACTATAGTTAAACGTTATCATAAAATAGATTTGTAATTTTTTTATGATAAAATAGTTTTAAATTCTTTAGTCTTAATATTAGGATGATTAGAGATGATAGTGTTTTAAAAATTAAAAAAATTAGTTATAACAAATAAATTATAAGAAGAATAAAAAGATAAAGAATAGCGCCTTGAAATTTTTTGTGTATTTTTAATTCATTTTAGAAGTCAGGAGTGTTGCAGAATGAAACAAATTGAAGAATATAATATTGACTTTTCATCTACTAGTTTAGATATTCAGGTCCAAGAATTCTTTCAATATTATGACATGCCACAAATTGCTGTTCATTCTTTTGAAGTTGCCAATGAAGCAAAAAAAATAGCTGAAATTTATAAAGTATCTACAAAGAAAGCATATATCGCTGGTTTGTTGCATGATATAAGTGCTGTGATTCCTAACGGTGAACGAATAGAAATACACAAGAAGTTAGGAGAACAAATTTATCCTGAAGAAAAGCAGTTGCCTATGTTGCTTCATCAAAAACAGTCTGTTTGGATTGCAAAGGAGTTTTTTTATGTAAAAGATTGTGATGTTCTATGTGCTATAGGGTGCCATACAACTTTAAAGAAGAATGCATCTGAATTGGATAAAGTAGTATACCTTGCGGATAAAATAAAGTGGGACAGAGGCTATACTCCACCATATCTAAACGAGTTAACTGTTAATCTTAAGGAGTCTTTAGACGCAGCCTGTAGGGTATATATTAAATGGGCTTTATCAGATGTTGTTGTTCTCCATCCTTATTTAAAAGATGCAATAAATGACTTAAAATTTATTGAGTAACACTCTTTTTTTGGAAATTATTCTAAAGATGGAATGATCACTTTCCGCGCACGGTATTTATCGCAGATAACATTTCTCGAATAGTATCAACAGTAGAAAAAAATTGTTCAACAAAAGAATCAAAAAAAGCGTATCATAATCCATATGTTGTATTAAGTTGTATTTATGTGAAAGTATCATTCATTTTCCACTGATCGTGAGTCAATTTTATGCTATCTAGAATTTTTTTCTAAATTAATTAACAAATCGGATTCTAATTGTTGGTGAAAAATCGTATAAGGAATTAACTGGAAAAATTATTGATTATTTTACGTCATTAAAAAATAATAATAAAAAAATTGTAATTTCATTAACATTAAAGATAGCAGAACAAGTACAATCGTTAATATGAAAAATATACTTGGAGGGATTTAATGAACGCAAAGTATTACTAAGAATGTTTTTAAATTGCTATCTCAATAAGTAGGAAAAGCTGTTAGAGAAAAGAGAAAGGAATGATTAAATGAAAAAATGTTTTTCTAGAGTATTTATTAAAGATGATTCAGGAGACATACTTGTGTTAAGAGATAGAAAAGGGGGCTGGAATCTACCAGGAGGCAAGCAAGAGGCGTGGGAAAGCCCAATAGATTGTGCTATTCGTGAGGTGAAAGAAGAAACAGCGTTAGAAATTTCAAATCTTGAAGAAGTTTATAGTAACGTTTTAATTTTTGATGACATAAAATGGACAGCACATTTTTATTTTGCTAATGTGTCTAAAGGAAAACCAGTGTTGAATGAAAGAAATAAAATTAAGGGGATACAGTTTATTGATGATTTGAATATCGTAAACTTTTCTGTTGGCTTGGATCCGCTATTTGCTCACTTAAAGAAGACTAAAATTTTGGAAAATAAAATCACTAAGTGGAAATAAATTATTAGAAATAAATAATAATAAAAAAGGAAGGAGTGTTACTAAAGAGAAAACTTATTCAAAATATGATTTTGAAAAGTCCTTAGAATAGGTGGTTATTTGTAATAGATTAAAGACTCAAAAGCTTATTTAACAGTAACCCTGTTAACTTTTTTCATTTCAAAATATCGAGGAGTCAGTATATACCAGTTTTGGATAGAATTCGGCTGATCATTTCGTATATAATCTTCTCGCACATAAATAGAAAAAATTTAAGGAGTGTACCCTTATTGAGGAACACTCCTCTTTTGGCAATTATTCTAAAGATGAAATGTACACTTTCCACGCACGGTATTTATCGCAGATAATATTTCTCGAATAGTATCAACAGTAGCAAAAAAATTGTTCAACAAAAGAATCAAAAAAGCATATCATAATCCAAATGTTGTATTCATGTGAAAGTATCATTCATTTTTCACTGATTATGAGTCAAGTTTATGTAAATATTTTTATGTTGTCTAGATTTTTTTCTGAATTAATTAACATATCGAATTCTAATTGTTGGTGAAAAATCGTATAAGGAATTAACTGGAAAAATTATTGATTATTTTACGTCATTAAAAAATATTAAAAAAAAATTTGTGATTTCATTAACATTTAGGATAACAGAACGAGTACAATCGTTAATATGAAAAATATACTTGGAGGGATTTAATGAACGCAAAGTATTACTGGGATTTTGAGTTACAAGATATTGAAAATAGAACAATGAATAAAAATCTTTTAGAATATTTTAGCAGGAAAAAATCTGAAGCTGAATCAATTATTAAAGATGTTTGTAGGATGCCACTTACTGAAGTAGTAGCTAAACTCAATGTCATTGATGAACAATTACGACTATTTTTCTTTTATTGCTTTGAAGATGTTGGCTCTATTTGTGATGCTGAGATGATTCTTGAACTTATACAAAGTGAATACAAACAGACATTTTTAGAAGAAACAATAGAGTTACAAAATGAAAATGATAAATTATCATTCATATATTTAATTGACAATTCATTTCCTAAAAGGCCACTATGGGAATTAAATATTATAGAAATATTATCTAAAGCACTAGGGAACATCGAATCTATTAATTTGAATGATTGGAAAATCATTGCAGAATACTTCCAATATTTACAAGGTTCTGCAAAATTGATATTGAAGGATTTAGCCACAGAAACATTTAACTATCAATTTCCTAAGCTATTACTAATCGATACTAAATGTAGAAATATAGTCGATATGTTAGGAAATATTGATGTTTTAAATTGGAAAGAAATTGAATTTGTTCTCACTATTGAGAATCAAGCGAAGCAATATTTGGAGGAGTCCTTTATTTACAAAAAGAGTGGATTCTCTAGATATTCTTTTAGAAGACAAGTTGGATAACCCGGATTTAATGTAATGTCTGCTGAGAATGAAACCAGCAGTTAGAGGTGGATTATGGAGAGAAGGCTTTCAATTTGGTTGAAGCCTAGCATAAAATAGGAAAAAAAGTTAAAAATGAACAAGAACAGTATTTAACATCAAACAGAGTTCATAGTAAATCAAACTTATATGATCTGATAAATCAGTGAATAATATTGGTAGTGTATAGGTAGCGATTATGTTAGGAAAATTTAATAGATATAGTATCGTTTGAATTGAGAAAGGAGTCCAGAAATGTTTGTTAAATTTCTGGTTATTCATCTTTTATTACGTATATTACCTATTCTAATTCCATTTGTAGTTGGGCTTATTCAGCTAGGGATTGAAATAGTGTTATCTTACGTTTTAAAAGAAATAAAAGTTTCATGGTTAAATGCAAATCGTCGAAATATAGGTGTTCTTATTACAGTTGGTTTAATAACAGTCGTGGTTAGCCAAGCAGTTCAGTTTTATCTTTTAAATGGAGGGTTCTTTTGGTTGGCTTTACTTAGCTTTGGACTCTATCTTCTCTATTTTTTATGTCCTTATTTAAGTTTACTTATTTTTTGGAAACCTACTACATTTATATCAAAAATAGGTGTGGGATTTCTTAGCATATGGACTATTTTGATTTTAAAGGCAGAGCCAATTATTTATTTAGATGAAGGAGGAGTTTCATATCGAGAAGCGAATATATACCTAAAAATACTATCTGTTATTTTAGGTATAGGATTGTATCTTTGCTTAACAGTCCTCCAAACGCTACTTATTCGGCATGAAGTAACTAAAAAATCAACGCCAATAATTCCAGAAGTTACTGTATTGAATAAAATGAAGAAATATATCCTATCTTTATTTAAGAGTATATATTTTGTATTCAAAAAAAGTTGGTTTAGTAGTTTAATTGTGATTGTTACTGCACTTTTTCCTATGCTGTTAGTTTTTATTGGTTGGAAGTTAGAAGTGATACTTACGGATAGTTTACCATTCTTTTTGGGGATTACATTCATTGTTTTGCTAATGAGTATATCTAATTTATTGTCTATTCGTAATCGCTGGGTAAATATAATTCGTTATTTTCTGTACTTTTCCATGTATTTATTACTAATTAAAATTTTATCTCCAATAGAGATATCTGAAATGAATAGATTTAGTGTACTGCTCTTTTGGTTCCCACTTTCTGTACATTTAGCATTCATTGTTCCGTTGATAATAAATAGTTTGAAAAAATATCTTAAATAGAATGTATGGAATTACTATTTTTTTTAGGATTTATGAAAAAAGTTTAGTAAAGTGCATTATATATATCATTAGAAAAGGAGAACTTGCGTCATGGGAGAAGCGAAAAATAGGAAAATTTTTAAAATTCAAAATGAGAACTATTATGGTAATTTTTTATTAAATTTATTCATGAGGGGGAAACCAGTGATTGAAATATCTCCTGAAGGCGTTAGAAGAAATTATTCACGGAAAACTATTTTTATTCCTTGGACAGAAATAGTGACAATTTTTGATGATTTTATTCTTGTGCCAAAAAGTTTTTCAGATCATGATGTAATTGGTATAACTGTTACAAATCAATATGCTATAGATAACTATCAAAAATTTTTTTCAATTAAAGAAGTTATTCGAAAAGAGAAACCTTCTAGATTTTCTGATGGTCTATCAAAGACAACAGGCAATATAAAAATAAAGCATGATTTTGAAAATGAAAAGGTTATTCTCTGCATCTATTATAAGCAGCATCTGAAAAATAAGGGCAAGGGTTTATTTACTAGCTTAGAATCAAATTTAGAAATAAGTAAGTTGGGTTACTCATATAAGAGATGATGGCAAAGGATGCTAAGTATATTATTTATTAACTTATACCGTTATTTTGATTGAACCAACAGAGGGTGTAAGTAGAAACTAAAGAATAAGTAAAGTTATTTTAGAGATGAATTATTGGAGGTAGCTTAATTGGAAGATAGCTCAGAGGTTTATGTAATGAGCCAATGGAAATTTAAATTTGTAGTATTTTTATGGTGTGCTTTTCAGTTTATTCTGTGGTTTTTGTATATGAATTTTTTTGGCAAATATACAGTATGTTTCCTGTTTACTTTTGTTATTTGGCAGATTTTAACTGAGACAGGATATTATCTTGCGTTTAAATTAGGATATCATTCAACACCAGAAGGGAAAACAATATCAAATGGTCGTGGAGGTCGTTTACAGTTTCCAGATTTTGTAAAGAATGATCAAGAGTATCTCATTCGAAGAAGAAACCTTACAAGAAAAGAAAAAAGAATTCGTTTAATATTTTCAATGACATGTGCAGCAATTTTGAGTATTTTTTTAATTGGTTCACTAGGTTTGTTTACGACACTTAGCTCAGCTAATAATTTTTTATCATTGATAATTTTTGTATTAATTTTATTGGCGGTTTTTGGTATTTGGAAAGGCTATCAAGTTCTATTTAGACGGGTATATAACTTGGAAATCGCATGGAAAGAAAATAATCGGCCTGTCTTCAAATATAAGAAATAAACATTTGTTTTTCGTAATGATTGTTATTTGTTTAGTAGCTATGGTGATAAATAATAAGTAGTAAAAGAGGTGGTAAAATGGGAATAATCGTACAACATGATGAAATCATTTCAGTATTAAAGCAATTAGATATATATAATGAGGATGAGCTTATCATATATGCTACGCTAAAAACTAGTCAGCCGTTATATACTCGAATGAATGAACTTGATTTACGTAATTATATTGTTGAAGGTGTATGGTTAGCCGTTAGCAAAAATGATGTAAAGATTTTACCTGTTAATCAGCTAGGAAAATTACAAGAAGTAGTTACTGTTATTTCCAAAAAGGATCTTGATAGTTTAAGTATTGAGAGAAATTTATTTCTATATACTATTACAATGAAAGATTTGAAAGGAAATAGTGCTATCTTTAAAGTTTCAAGCAGAATTGTAGGAAACCGAAATCATCATTTAGATTTTATAAAATTAGTTGAACATTTGGATAAATCTGATTAGTTTTATTGATTATTAAACTTAAAAAATTGGAGAGAAGTGAAGTATATAGTGAAAATTTTTTTGTATTGAAGACAGATCTGAAGATATTGAAAATACAATTGAGTCTGATTGGGGTTCGATTAAAAGCGATTTCGATTGGTGATAAGATATGCTTGGCATAAAGCATTCTTCAGTACAAGGATATGTGGTTCTCTATTTCAAGGAGAAAGTGTATCTAGTTAATACTATTGATATGTCTCTATTTAGCTTATCTAAGTCGCCAGAACAAGTAGTTTTTGATGCTTATTTGCTCGACCAACAAGCAGTATCATATTTTGAAGCAGGAAATAATAAAAAAATGAGCTCCGTTTCGGCAGTACTCTTAACACAGTCGCTTGTAGCGGTAATATATAATTTAGGAAAGTATACATTTCAGAACTTTGAGGTTAGTTACTCCGTAGCAATTAAAGCACTGTTGTTGTTTATTTCCATATTTATAACTCTACTGTCTAGTAAGATCTATTTGAAACCACTAAAAAAGAAAATACCGAATCATATTGTAACACCAAATAACCACTTTTCTTTGAGGACTTACAAGCCTAAAGATAAAATTTGTAAAAGAAATTTTTTCAAAGATGGATTAGGCTTTCTACTTATGATAGTACTGGTAGGAACACCTCTTTATTTATATTTTAAAATAAATAACGGAGGGGAAAGCATATTATTGATGGTGGTATCTGCTATAGTTTTCATTCTATATGTTTCAACCAAAATGAGTCCAATTGCAGCCCCTGCTTATAAAGATTACGATTTTATAATTACAAAAAATGATAATTAGCAGGTAGTACAACATTTATAGAATATTTTTTAAAGGAATAAGTGAAATTAGGATATTTAAGCCAGTTACCTTTTTCTTTATCGCTTAAATTCAAAAGAGATATGGGTGGAGAATCACTTAAAATATTAGGGATTCACATACTTAATCTTAGTAATGTTGTTCTAACAAATGTTTTTGTAGGAAAATAGATTGATGGATTATTTACTAGATAGGTAAGATGATTAAAACTTTGTTAAAAGGTCTATGTTTAATTATTTAAAGGAGATCAAAAAATTTATTAATGAAAAAAATTATTTATATTGGTGAATGTAAAGACGCAATTATTTATTACGATACAAAAAATAATAAACCACTGAAAGCTATCAAAAGTAAACGCTCAAAGACTAAAAAGACAAGAAAAAATTATAGACAGATTTGTGTCATTGTTAGCGTCATATTCTTAATTAAAGAGTTAAGTATACTTTCTCCGTTTGGGAGTTCCTTTAGTGGGAGGTATACAATGTCTACAGTTTTATTTTTAAGTTTATTATGGACACTAGAATTTATCTCGCTTACAGCAGTTGTTTATAAAGTTTTATACAAAAATGTAGAACAAGCAGTACCTACTAACAGCAAGGAATTTGGCTATGCTATTAAAAGTAATGATTTATGGAATATCTTTAATAATAAAAAAGTTACGATATATAAAAAGTTGAGTATGTTTGTTTTAACAACTGTGGTAGGTCTTTTAACTATCAGCATTGTTCCTATGCTTTATATGATAAACATTCAAGGGGATTTTATTGGAACTAAGGTAGGTTCTGAAATTATTGGCATCTGTTTACTTGGAGTAATGCCGTTTTTAAGTGTGTTGCTAGTATGGTTAAATAATCCAGTACGTTGGTTAAATACGGTAGAAAAATATCAAAAAAAGAAAATAAAGTATGATTAAGAAAGTAGGCTTATCTTGGAAATAAATAAACAGAAATTTATATATGTTTTAAGTTACGTAGTAACAATGATTGGTCTATTCTTGTGGAATGGTCCGATGTACATTTTTTTTAGTATATTTGGTCTAGGTCTTCCGTTAGTTCCAATGATATTACCAATAGTCGGTATGGTAATGTTGCTAAAAAGTATATCAAAAAAAGGAGTGATATTAGGGTTCGTGCTAACTTTACCAATATTAGGGGTATTAGTGGCCACAATTTTATCATTGCCTTTAAGAACAAACATAGATACGTATTCTGGGATGAAACAGCTTACTCCCATTTACGTTACACTTATGATTTTGATAGGGGGAAGCCTATTTTTTATTATGTCGATATATTTGCTGAAAAACCAGCTAGTTATAATTGAAAAGGAGGCAGATAAACCCAAAATGAAAGGAGGGAAATGATTATGGTGCTACCCTTAACTAAAATGTGGTTTGTAGCAGATTATTGGGGAAAATCAGAACTCTCTGGTACTAACATATTTGCAGAATATGACATATTAGGAAAAAAAGTTGTCTGGAAAAAATTTTCTAAACAGGATATGGAAAATCAAAATCATAAGGTAAAAAAACTTCTCTATTTTTTACCTTTTACTTCTCTATTTATCATTGTACCTTTCACTGTTTTCTTAGGAAACTATACAAAAAAGCAAGCAACTCCTTTGGATAGGCTGGGGAGTTTTGGAATGTTTGCTCCTTTGTTAACAGGGGGTTTATTGTTTCTGATACTTGAATACCTTATGCTTTATAGAAGAAGGTATTCGGAAGTAATAGATGCTCCAGCAAAGTATAATCAATATACGTATTTTGAAGAGTTGTATGAACGTTCGGTGAAAAATAATGATGCGGTTGGAAAATATAAAACTCCCTATTTAGTGAGTGGTTTGTCTATTCTATTTTTAAGCGTTGTAGTAATTCCGATAATGTTTTGGCTTTATAATATGAAAGGAACATTTTTTGAATTTTTCGTGAAATTCATATTATTATCATTTTTATGTTCGATAGTACTATCAACTATATGGAATGGCATTATTAAAAGTGTTATTACAAAAAAAATAATAAATAAACTAGCTGAGGAACTAGAGATATAAATAGAATGAAATTTAATTATTGTACTAAGTATCTGTTAATTTCAACATGGTTCTATGATAGGCTCTAAAGAAATAATATTTAAATTTAAAATTTTGAATAGAGTTCTAGAAAATGAAAAATAACTTATGTATTCTGTCAAATTAAAAGAAACATGATGATTTTACATGCAAAAGCAGATTGCACTTTTATATTGGATTTCTCGAAAGTGGTCAAAGAAGTAACTTTGTATTTTCACAGCTACTATATGCTACAGGTTAGATATTAATTTGAATAGTGATCTTTTGAATTAAGTATGAGAAATATCATTATGTCTATGGTATGTGGAAAACAGAATAGTTTATTTCAATTTTTATAAAACGGGCAAAGAATGGAGTAACCGATGAAAAAATTTTTAATTGTAAGTATTTTAATTGTAAGTATCTTTTTTTCAGGATGTACTAAAAATTCAATAAACACTATGGAAAATAAGAGAAGCTCTTCTACAGAAAATAAAGAAGTAAAATATAACACCGTGAAAAATCAAAAAGAGTTATTAAATAGTATCAAAGAAGTAGCTGTTGATAAGGACGAAAAAATGTGGAATAAATATTCTAGTGAGCACGAACTTAGAACTTCCGATAATGGTGTAAAAAAAATTAGTAGGTTTGGATGGCAAAAATGAGTTAGTGGGTTATAAAACATATAAAATAATAGATTCTTGGATGTTGGAAAGTTCTCTTACTAAAGATAAAGAAAAAGATGCTGTTTGGGAAATTATTGGTAGGAATGACTTGAATTCTTATGTTGAAGTCTACATGTTACCAGTCTATACAGGAGATGTTGCTAATTTGGGTGGTGAAAGATTGTCAGAAGATGATTTGGATGATATTTTAGCAAATGATGGTGCTAAATTTGTCCAAACTGGGATGACTCAAATTGAAGGGGAAAATTGGCATATTGGTCTAGAAATGGGTGATGATAACAATGCCATAAGAACTACATTTTATCAAATGGAAGCTGCTAAAGGGAGTTTCAATGAATCTGTTCTGGTAGCGCAAGTAATGGTACCGTTAAATAAAGTTATGCAATCAAGGGAAAATAAACAAGAATTCTTAGAACAAATTTCTCAAGTCAAAAAAATGTTAACAACTTTTAGTGAAACAAAAGAAAAAGAAGTGTCTGTTTCTTAATCTAAAGTAAATTTAGATCAGTTGAATTAAGTATGAGAAATTTCATTATATTAATAGTATACGGAATAGGAGAAATTTATGTTTAAATACAATCACCCCATTTTATTTGTTATAGGAGTGCTAATCATGTATGGTTATTGGACAATTTCTTATCACTTTTTTAGTTTTTTAGTTAAACATATCGGTGTAGCTTGGCTGAAAAGAATACGTCATTTGTCAATTATTTTTGCATGGGGTATTATGTTAACCGCATGGTGGGTAAATGATATTATGGATATTATAATTGGCACTTTCACTTTTGGACTAGTCATTATATTAGCAACCATGTTTGCTTTGACTTCTAATACAATCAAATACGTTATGAAAAAGCAATGAACTTTTTTTCATTGGTTAGGTGAAAAATAGGATAACAATAATCATATGGATTTTTGTTCATTATGCAAAGAAGTTGGAGGATATATTAATGTATTTTTATATTTTGTTATTTTTACTTATTGTTACATTGGCATTAACAGCCTTTGATATTATGAAACGCTACAAATTGAAAGTAGCACAAACAACTGCTATCCGTCAATTTCAAGAAACTAATGAAATGAGTGTCGGTGATTTACAAATTTTTAAAGAGACGATGGGTGACGCAAAGAAGTTAATCATCGAAGCAGAATATTCATCGAGTCAATTAAAGGATATGCCGGAAGAAGTGACACAAGCATTACAGGCAAGTAAAGAAATTTTTAGTAATTTAATGGTCAAACCTAAAGATTTGATTTTGTATGGTGATTTTTTATACCGGACGTTACCAGCATTTACGAGTGCTTTGGAACGAGCAAACAAAATGAATGAGATGCAGTTAAATAGTATGGAGTACAAGCAGAATAAAGAAGAAGTAACTCGATTTTTAATTGATTTGAGTGCGAACATATTGGAAGATTATGGGCAATATATGAATGAAGAGTTTGAAGAGACCAAAATTGCACATGAAATTACGCAGTAATGGATAGAGGTGAATGGTAATGGAAGAAAAAGAAGTGACGTTTTATGAAAAATATGATCAATTATTTGAAAAACCTAAGTTAAAAGGGGTAGACGATCGAAAGAGAAAAATTCTTATTTTAGGAGGAATTATCTCGATTGCTTTAGCAGCAGTTATTCCGTATGTGTCAACTATTATTGTGATACGTAGTAGTGAGAGAATTATTGCCAAAAGTCAAAAACGATTAGATGAACTCAAAGCATCAGATGAATTTACAGAAGTTCCAATTTTAAAACAAAATATGACTGTAAAATATCCGCCAAATTATAAAACAGTGAAACCTTACAACTTAAAATTTGATGGTCATATACTAAATTTTGGGAATGGTTACCAGTTAGAAATAAATGGTTTTAGCACTATTGAAAATGATATTGATAAGTATTCTGTGAAGCCTGCTGAAAACTATGATACGGTCAACATTTTATTACAAGGTGAAGGTGAAAGACTAAGTTATCAAACCACGAATGATGGGAAAACTCATTTTTACGACAAAAATAACCCGTACGAGATTTCGACTTTTGTTCCCTTGCAGGCATCAGGAAATTTATTGGATAGCTTAGATTTTTCAAAAATGAAAGAAAAAGGGTCATTTTTGTCGCTCTTTCAACAACAAGATATCGGTGAGATGAAAACTGGTGTAGTTGTTAATGCATCACCTTCTCATGGGGTGTCAGATGAGTTAGGTAATATTAAACAAACAAATCTTTCCTTTACGAAATACTGGTTATTCCCAGATGGTGTTGGTCTGATTGCAAATATTAGTAGTGTCTACTTAGATGATTTTTCGAAAATAGATGACTTCAATCAGTTGAACGGCGAAAAGATGAAAAAATTAGATGAATTGACTAATGGAGATTATAGTTGGCTGCTTTCTCATTTTGAAATGACTCAAGTTGCACAGTAAGGATGGATTTTAGATGAAAAAAAATGCTATGTTGACAGTAGGGACGAGCTGTTCTTTTGGATGCTTAACAGTAATACTATTTTTAACAGGACTTATCGTTACCAGTTGTCATGTGCCTAATAAAATCTATGGTCCCTACGAAAAAGATGGTAGAGAGTATTATCAGAAGGTACTCGGTATTGATGTAACATTTTCTCATTCTTTTTTGTATACGACAGAAGCAGGACACTTTGATATTACAGCAAATTTTAAACAATCTCAAAAGACAAATGAGCTGTTTTCTCTGTATATAAACTCACAAGAAGATAAGAAAAGTTATTCATTCATGGCAACCTCTCCAGAAGCGAATGTTGTCGGTTTATCTAAAAAAGAAACACATCTTTTAGAAAAATCAAACACATTCTCAGAATTTAACCGCCCTGTTTCTGATCTATTACAAGATTTATTGCATCCCACGGATATTGGAACGATAAATCGACTGGCAAATGGGGCAAGTGTGTCATTCTATTCGACAGATCTATCCTTTTGGAAAAATTTTTTGAAAAATTATGATAAATTAAACAAACAGACATACGCTGATTGTTTAGCGTGGCTTACAAAACAAGTAAATAATGATAGCTATTTTTATGTGAGAAGATCATTTAGTTCAGAAGACTTGCCGGTATCCGTTCTTCACGACACGGTCATAGGTAATTTGACTCAAATGGAAAACAAATTAAAAGAGGAAGCGTTTCCTGAAGAAATCGTCAAAAATTTCCCACCTGGCACACTATTTAAAGTAGATTGGGATTTTGCAGATTCCACTCATATCTATGAATCAGATCAATCAGGGCACTTAGTAGATAGCCGATATAAGTATCCTGTTTCCTATTAATTGAGAAGGAAGAGCTAAATGTAGAGCTCCTCAAACTTAGAACTTTGGTATTCTTTTTCATTTTGAAAAATGTAAGCGGCGTTTATCTTTGCAGACGGACAATTAGTGCAAAAAATATTAGTAGAAGAAGGACTAGCACATGTCGCTTAAACAAATCTTACCAAAAGTGACTATTTAAACGAATTGAATGAAGTACAAGAGCAAGCAAAACAAAGAAAAAAAGGAATCTGGGGCCTAGAGGACTATGTAACGCACAAAGAATTTAGAGTATAGGATTTGAAAAGGCTCATTAAACTTTGCAAAAATAGGAGGAGTGGCATTTGGAACAAGTATTTTTAATTATTGGTAGTACAGTTATAGGGGGAATCAGTGTTTTTATAATAGTTTTTTTTATAATAAAACTCAATCTCAATACTAGAGGTGTTTACCAGTTGTATTGGACTACTCAAACAAATTTATTTTCTATCAAAGTTTTTAAGGGGCAATTTAGAATCAAAGCAAATAACTTAAATTCAGCAGAACAAATAGGTGTTAAAAAGCTACAAGAAAAATATCAAGATAAAGAATGGTTTAAGGATATTAAATTTACTGTTAGAGGTGGAGGAGAGAAAAGCGTTTTTGAAAGAGAAGATTGGATACTTTTGAGAAACATATTATGAGTAAAATTGATTATGCACGAGTGAGTAGTAAAGAACAAAATCTAGATAGGCAATTAGAAGCATTACAGAGCGTTTCTAAAGTCTTTTCAGATAAGGTGTTTAGCAGACAATCTACTGAATAGCCATACTGGTTCAATAGAGTTAAGTCGTGATATTTTTATTTGTTTTTTTTCTATTTGAAGAAAAACAAATAAAATTAGACAGAACTCCTAGTTTTATTTCTAATTAACTTTATTATAATTATTGTTAATCAAAGCAATTCTTTAAGTATCTTATTAGTCATATGCTATTATATAGTCCAGGTTACGTTGGAAAAATTTAATATTTAATGAGATAGGAGGAAAGTTATTGGATATTTTTAAGCTACTTGATGAAGATCAACGCTATCAATTATTTATAATTCGTTTTTTAGACGTAACGAAGGACGAGTACATCACAATTTCGAAGATAGTGGAGATAACTGGGCAGTCTAAGTTTAAAGTTATTAACTTTATTCACGCATTAAATTATGACATACGTAAGTTTAAAGAGAATTGTAAAATAGCTATACAAGATGACCTTATAATCACAGAGAACGTAGACTTGACAATAATCAAGCTCTTGCAGATTGATTATTTTAAGACAAGTCAAACTTTTCTTTTATTAATTTATCTGCTTGAAGAAGGAGGAACCATTGAAAAATATGCAACAGATAATTTTTTGAGTACATCAAAAGCTTATGCAACAAGACGTCAGTTAATAAATTTCTTAAAGTCATTAGGAATAAAGGTGAAAAAAAATCGACTTGTTGGAGAAGAATTTGCTATTCGGAATATACTTGGCACATTAATATTTGAAGCGTTAAATGGCTATTATTCTCCCTTTTCGAACGAAATAACTATATTTGTAAAGAAGATTAGAGAGCTTTTAACTTACTTTTACAATCTTCGTTTGACACCCACGCAAGTAAAAAAAATGGAAGTATTAATAGCTATTAGTTTAATACGTTGTAAAAATGGCAATACTATTAATAACTCATTCATTACTGACTTAGATAAGTTTTTTCGTGATATAAAAAACGAAATTTATCATATTTCAAACTATATTTTTGTGGATCAAAACACATTGATGAATGAGTTTTCTTATAATTCAATGTTCTTATTTACTGAAGGCGTATTGGAAAAAGAGTTTAATGATAAATTTAACCTCAGTTACTTTGAAGAATTAGATAATAACAGTGGTAGAATAAGTGAAAAAATTATCCATAAACTTGAGGATAGTTACAATACAAAATTTTCTATAGAAATTCAAAAATTTTATACTCAACGTTTAAAACAAGCAAATAGAAGAAAATCAATTTTTAGTTTTGAAACTTCTAGTTTTGCTACAAATAATCAAGTACAGTCCGTAAGGGAGTTATATCCAATTTATTCTGAAATTGTCTGGCAGGTGATTGAAGAAGAATACATTGATGTATCAAAAGATGATTTGAGCAGATACTTTTATGATTATTTGTTTATTTTAATTGATGTAATTCCTCCTGCTAAAGTTGAACGACCTATATATGTTTGTGTTGATTTTTCTCAAGGAATCGAGTATACCAATTTTATTATTAAACAAATTGAAGGTTTTAAGGATCTTAATCTTATTATTGAATACAGATTAACATCACATACCAATATATTAATATCAAATTGTGTATGGGAGAACTTTAATGGTACACAAATAGTTTGGAAAAACCCACCTATGCCAAGTGATTGGGAATATTTTGGGAATGCTGTAATCAGAGCTAAAAGGAAGTTGTTATATGAGGATATTTCTTTTAATAAAGGAGAGGGAGAGATGAAATGAAACGTTACTTAGGTATTTTAGGCGCATATCTAATTGTTCAACCAAGCCTCTTCACAGGAATGTTAGGAAGAATAGATCAAAATGATAAGGATAAAACTGCAGAATTCAGAAAATTATCTGCTACAGTTGAATATCAAAATGATCAAGTTGTTATTACGAAAGCTAATCAGAGGAAAAAAGATAATTCAACAAAGAAAACAGATAGCATGCACTTAAATAAGTTAGAGAATTATCTTATGATATTAGAAAATGAGCCTAAGCTAAATGAAGGCACACCAAGTTCAACTCAGTTAGGGCAAAAAATGAAACATTTATCAAAAACATTTCTGTTTACTGGTTGAGAAAAAAAGAGGGAGAGATTTAATTGAAAAAAAGAGCGATTAAATTGTTTTATATATTTACAAGTTTAATTATGGTGATTGGTCAATTAGGAATAGCAGAGGTATTTGCTGAAACCGTTAGCAATGATAATTCACCAAGAGAAGAAAATCGGATTTACCATGACTATGGAGACTATCAACAAGCATTAAAGGAGTACAATAAAGAGTATGCCCAATATGAAAAAGATTTAGATGAATACAATGAGAAAAAACAAGAACATGATGATGCACAAGAGGAAGCCAATCGAATTGAAAAAGAAAATGCAGAAAAGAAAGCTGCATATGAAAAAGCATTAGAACAGTATCAAAAAGATTTAGAGGAATATAAGAAAAAACAAGATGAAATCAATGATCATAGCTCGAAAGGTCAGTATATAGGACCAAATATTTATTCAGTATATTCTCAATTACAATCTTATCTAGTAAACTATTCTGCTATGGTACAAATGTCCAATTCAGGATTATCTTTAAGTGGCGATACTCTAATTTCTGTAATTAAGAATAATATGGCGACAGATCCAATCACTGGTAGTTCTGAAGTTGAATCAAATGTTCAAAAAGTAATTGACCAATGGAATATTTTTGCAGAATTTGAAAAATCAATTTATGGAGATGCTCCATCTATGAATATTAGTGGAGTGTTTCCTGGGGCAATTAATGGCGCTTACTATGATGGATTCAAAGGTGTGGAGTTTTATCATACATTCACTAGTAATACGGGGCAAACATCAGATAATGTTCCAGTTTTTTTAGATCATCCAACAGAAGATAATATTAAGCAGGCTTTGACGGATTTATTCATCAAAACTGGTGGATCAGCATTTGATGCTGCGAATCAATCAATGGATAAAAATACATTCATGGTAGACCAAAGTATGGTCGATAAATGGTCTTCAGCATTAGAAGAGGCAAAAGCGCAAGGGTTAAATTTATATTCGACAGCAATCGAACAATACATTGAAGCTTTTAAGAAATATAATAGTTCTAATTATGAGACGGATGATTACAATAACTTCATGAATGAAATAAGTGGAGCAACTGAAACTCAGAAAAAAGCAATGAATTTAATTGGGGGAATGAATGGTGCTACATTAGAAGATGAGAATAATAGTGCTCCTTTCTATAATGATTTAAAAAATTTGTCTGTTTCTGATATGGTTAATAAATATGGGTATCTTAAACTATTAAGTAATATGGCTAGTGAAGCAACATATGGTTACTTTCACTTACTGACACCTCAGGCTGGAGAAGTGATTGTTGTAGCGACGGCTAGTTCATGGTCAAACAGTTATTATACATTTGGAAAAAGCAAGGATAATTATGAACCCAATTTAACTCCCCCAAGTGAACCTACACCACCAATGTATGAAATAGTACCAAATGTTCCTGACGAACCTGTACCACCCGTTCCACCCGTTAAACCAGTTTATGAACCATTAAATACAGTTAACTTACTTAAAGTGGATAAGGATACAAGAGAACCTTTAGCTAAAGCAAAATTTCAACTGATTAATATAACAACTAATGAAATTATAGGAACTTTCAGTAGTGACAATGACGGGCTTATAATAATTAATAATCTTAATCCTGGAAATTACTCACTTACAGAGATTGAAGCCCCAGAAGGATATATATTAGATAATACTCCAATTTCATTTATTGTTCATGGAACAGAAAATGAAAAAATTCAATTAGAAAAATCTAATACTGCTACAACTGGAAGTGTAGAGTTAATTAAAACAGATGAAAAAACCAAAGAGCGACTTCAAGGAGCAGTTTTTGAAATTAGAAATTCTAGCGGTGAGATTGTTCGTTCAGCGTTACAAACTAATTTAGAAGGAAAAATAGTAGTTGATGGATTAAAAGCAGGAGAATACTCCTTTATAGAAACTAAAGCACCAACAGGTTACGTACTAGACAATACTCCGATAAAATTTATGATTAAAAAAGATCAAACAGAAGCAGTACAAGTATCAATGTCGAACAAGTTGACACCAGGAGGTGTGGTTTTAAGTAAATCGGATGCCAAAACAGGTGAAACATTACAAGGGGCAGTATTCGAACTGCAAGACAAAAATGGAAAAGTGTTACAAAGTGGACTTAAAACGGATGCATCTGGAAAACTAGCAGTTGAAGAATTAGAACCAGGGGACTATCAATTTATAGAAACCCAAGCACCAACAGGCTATGATTTAGACCAAACGCCAGTGAAATTTGCAATTGAAAAAGGCCAAACAGAAGCAGTACAGGTTTCAATGACAAACAAGCTGACACCAGGAGGTGTGGTTTTAAGTAAAACGGACGCTAAAACAGGTGAAGTATTACAAGGGGCAGTATTCGAACTAAAAGACAAGAATGGAAAAGTGTTACAAAGTGGACTTAAAACAGATATATCTGGAAAACTAGCAGTTGAAGGATTAGAGCCAGGAGACTATCAATTTGTAGAAACCCAAGCACCAACAGGCTATGATTTAGACCAAACGCCAGTGAAATTTGCAATTGAAAAAGGCCAAACAGAAGCAGTACAGGTTTCAATGACAAACAAGCTGACACCAGGAGGTGTGGTTTTAAGTAAAACGGACGCTAAAACAGGTGAAGTATTACAAGGGGCAGTATTCGAACTAAAAGACAAGAATGGAAAAGTGTTACAAAGTGGACTTAAAACAGATATATCTGGAAAACTAGCAGTTGAAGGATTAGAGCCAGGAGACTATCAATTTGTAGAAACCCAAGCACCAACAGGCTATGATTTAGACCAAACGCCAGTGAAATTTGCTATTGAAAAAGGCCAAACAGAAGCAGTGCAAGTATCAATGACGAACAAACCTACTGTTGGTTCTGTAGTACTAAATAAAATTGATTCTGAAACTGGTGATAAATTAGCAGGAGCGGTATTTGAATTACGAGATAGCAACGGAAATATAATTTTAGAAGATTTAAAAACAGATAATAATGGAAAACTCGCTATTAATGATTTGAAACCAGGAACTTATGAATTAGTAGAAACGAAAGCGCCAGATGGATATATTTTGGATGGTACACCAGTTGAATTTACTATAAAAAGCAATACATCTATACAAAAAAAGGTAACTAAAACAAATAAAGGTAAAATCACTTCAGTGAGACTTGAAAAAAGAGATTCACGTACAAATGAAATGTTAGCAGGTGCAAGATTCAGACTGCTAAATTTTGAAGGGAAAATCATTAAAGATGATTTAGTTACAAATGAAGACGGAGTATTAACCATTGATGGATTAAAAGTAGGAAATTATCAGTTGATTGAAATGCAAGCTCCTACAGGATATATTTTGGATAATGCAGCTATTAACTTTACAATTAACAAGGACTCTTCTCTAATTAAACTAACCAAGCTCAATGCTCAAGAAAGTAATTTTTTAAATCATCAAAATTCGAGAGATTCTTCGAACTCAGGATATAGTCCAAATACGTATTCATTTAAAAGTTTACCTAAAACTGGTGAGAAAAATAGTATTTGGTTAGTCATTTTGGGAGTGATTATAATGGGCATTATTGCTATAACTTGGTTTTCAAAACGAAGAAAATAGACGCATAACAAAGTGATGGAGAAATCTCATTAAAGTACATTATCAAATTATGTTAGTAGATGCTGATACTATGTTAATCTCTATCGGTTGTATATTAAATAATTTTCAAAGTGTAAAAACGTGTAATTCTAATGGTAAATTTTGGTGATAAATTAAGTGAATATATGACAAATACTTTTACAATGTAAGAGATAGGGGTTACAAAAAATGAAAAAAATATGTATTATTTTAGGATTCTTCTCAATGATACTGATATGTAGTACAAATGTAAATGCTGAAGAAATAGATGGAACTGTTGCTGAGCCAAATCAAGAAACAATTATCTCTAATGCAAATACAGTTTCTCCGGGTGTTAATGAGGGGATAATTAATTCTACATGGGGGACTTCTCCTGTGGAATTTAATAAATCCGATGGACGACTTATTGTAAAGAAAGGAATAATTTCAACTTATACCTATATCACATCTTATGTAGACGAAGATCAAAAAATTAATAAGAGTGATGTAAAAAGTGTTGTGTTTGAAGATGGAGTACAAGCGCATGGTTTTGGTGGAGTGCTATTTGCTGCAATAAATAATTGGATCAAACTTGAAAGCATTACGGGGAGTCTAGATACATCTGGCATAAATGATATGCATTCTATGTTTTTTAATCCTACTTTGTCAAATATTGAGTTAAATAACTTTAATACATCAAATGTAACTAATATGTCCAATATGTTTGCTGGATCGCGAGTTAGTGAGCTGAATTTGAAAGATTTTGAAACATCTAATGTAACAGATATGACTGCAATGTTTCAAAATATGCCTAATCTAAGTAATTTAGATGTGAGTAACTTTGACACGTCAAGTGTAACAAAAATGAGTATGATGTTCGATACTATTCCTAACTTACAGACTTTAAATTTAGATAATTTCGATACATCAAAAGTGAGAGATATGAGTTATATGTTTAGGAGAGATTATGGTATATCAAACCTAATATTAAATACATTTGATACGTCAAATGTATTTAATATGACTAGTATGTTTGAAATGATGTCTAATCTTGAAGTTTTAGATATAAGTTCTTTTGATGTATCAAATACAGGACAAATGTACAGTATTTTTTATCAAGATTACAAGTTAAAAAACATAACATTAGGAGAAAAGTTTAAATTTAAATCTGTATCAAGTTTACCAGAAATAGATCAAAATAATGGGAACTATACGGGAAGATGGATTAAAAATAATCCAATAAAGCCACTTAGCATATATAATAGTAGTGCGTTATTTGAGGAAAATTATGATGGAAAATTACCTGGAACATATGAGTGGGAATTGTCTAACATGAAGTCAACAGGAGCAATAATCACAAGATATGTTGATGAAGATGGTAATGATATAAGCGAACCATTAATTTATGATCCTCTTGGAAGTGTTGGAGATCCATATGAAACCCAACCTATTGAGATAGAACACTGGAAATTAAAAGAAATACCTGATAATGCTAAAGGACAGTTGACAGAGAAAGAGCAAGTTGTAACTTATGTATATGAACGAGAAGATGGTGCAGCAGTAACTGTAAAATATGTAGATGAAAAGGAAAACGAGCTTTCAAAAGCTATGATCCTTCAAGGAAAGTATGGGACAGAGTATGAAAGTCAACCAGCTACAATAAAAGGTTGGAAGTTAAAACAAACACCTACTAATGCTTCGGGAACATTCACAGAAGAAGAACAAACTGTAACATATGTGTATGAACAAAAAGATGGAGCATCCGTAACAGTGAAATATGTAGATGAAAAGGGAAATGAGCTTTCAAAAACTGTGATCCTTCAAGGAAAGTATGGGACAAAATATGAAAGTCAACCAGCTACAATAAAAGGTTGGAAGTTAAAACAAACATCTACTAATGCTTCAGGAATATTCACAGAAGAAGAGCAAACTGTAACGTATGTATATGTAAAAGAGAAGAAGGCAACACCAACAACATCAACAGCACCTTCAAGCGCTTCTAAAGAAACAGCTAAAGATAGTGTAAAATTACCACAAACTGGTGAAAATACTACATTCAATACATCGTTAATGATGTTAGGTGTGTTAATTTTAGGCTTGAGTGGCTTATTAACTTATAAGTATAAATTGAAATGAATATTTGATGTAAAATAATCTGTTTTTGGACTACAAGCAAGTATAAAGATGGTAAATACACTTTGGAAAAAGTTGGTAGCACCAGTTTTATATTTAATAATAATTAACCATATTTTTAAAGAAAAGTGGTTTCAAAACTTTGAATCCTTCCTATTTACCTTATAGGAGGGATTTTTTATGTTAGATAAGCAAGAAGAGAAAAAGATTATTTATGAATTAATGAAAGAATTAATGGTAGAAAGGAGAGCATTAAGCCAACAGTATTATGAATTGAAACAGTATTTAGATTCTCTTAATCAGCTTCCTGTGGAGCCTTCAAAAAAAGAATTCAATAGAAACAATACACTTTTAGAAAAAGAAAAAATACGAAGCAAAGATGAATTCTACAAAAAAAATAAGTCTTCAAATCATATTCCATTTGACCGTATATCTAAAAATATTTTATCGATTTTAAAACAAAGCTCTGTACCACAAAGTAATAAGCAGATTTTAAAAAGGCTTAATACAGAGTATGAGCTTCATGTAACATACTCAAATTTGACGAATAATATTCTACCCAAAATGCTAAACGAATATTCTCTTCCAATCGAAAGAGCTTATCGTGGGTATTGGCAATATCGTTTGAAAAATTCATAAGGGGGAGCGTAATTGAAGGCAGAATTAGAAATTACCTATATCTTTATTAGCTACCTCACTGTTACTCTCCAACGACAAGCCAGTGCATTTTATAAAAAAAAGTTTAGAATAAATTCCTACGAATCTAAAGAATTAATTGATGAAGAAATTGATTTAACAACTGAAAATTTTAATTCCTTTGAAAAAATAGACTTTCAATTTCAATTAGAAGAATTACTTGATAACTTTCATCTTTTGACTAAAATAGAAAGGTTTATATTACTGGAAAAACATGTAAAGCAGCGTTCTGATGCTGATATTGGAAAAGCGTTACACATTAGTGGACAAATGGTCTCAAAAAAAAAGCGGAAAGCGTATGCAAAATTAAGAAAGATTTTTTCTTTTCAATAAAAGAAAAACGTATACGATCGCCTCCTTATTAATCTTAGCATCTGCTAATTAGTAGTAGCTACATCACTTTTAAGGTGGAGATAATTATGGAGATAAAAAATCTAGTTCCATTGATTCGTCTAGCTCAAAATGGAGATGAAGCAGCCATGCTGGAATTATTTTTAATGTTTGAACCATTTATTATTAAACAAGCACGTCGTTATACAAAGTATGTAGATGAAGATTGTTATCAGGAATTAGCTGTTCAATTTGTTGTTGCGGTCAATTCTTTTGATCTTAAAAAATATACAGATGAATAAATAATAAGCAGATACTTTGAAACTTTAGGTTTCAAAGTATCTGTTTTTCACTATTTATTTAGTGAAGGCATAAAAAAGCCGTTTGTTCCTTGAAAATTTAATAAGGTACTTTTAAATTACGTTCCTTGTGACCAGAGCTACAGTATAACCACGCCAAGACACTTAGTGAGCGATATATGGTTAATACCAAACTTGATGTAGGTAATCAAGTTGTGATGACGGTAACAGAATATAATGATACTTCCGCAAGGCTCCCGTAGACTGAGGAGAGGTGAAATTCCTATGTGCTTTACCTAGAGCGATTTAAAAGTGAGTAGATTTAAAGTGTTTCTGATTGACTGACTAGTAAATTAGTAGAAAAATATACGATGTCAAAAAGTCATGAAGTTTTTTTTATGGACATGGAGGGATTGAAATTAATTTAGAATCTATCGAGAAACAGTTAATTAATACATTAATTCCTTTTCTAGAGAGCTACACAACAACACTATTAAAAATAAATAGGTTACCATTGGTTTTAACTAATGATGATTTGAAAAGAGAATTTCAAATTAGTGATAGTACATTAAATCGATTAATCAAGTTAACCGATTTTCCGAGCTGTTGGTATGGTATTCGAGGTCATTATTCAAGAGATCAGATAATGAGTTGGTATAAAAAAAATGACTATGAAAACTTTAGAGAAAAAATGAAGTTATTACGTTCAATATAACCTTCAAATTTAAAAGGAAGTGCACTATAATGGTAGGTATAGAGAATATAGTAATTCAGATTTGGCTTTCCAACCTCCTTCAAATTGAGGAGGAAATGTAAGAATGGTAACAAAAGATCGATTTAAAAAGCATACTAGTGCTACTGGTGTTGTTACCTGGTACTTTCAAGCATTTAGAACAACACGAAGAGGATTCAAAACAAAAAGAGAGGCACAATTAGCATTTCTTGAGCTAAAGAAAAATCGACAAAATAAAAAGAAGTTTGTTAATTCAAATGAAAAGTTTTCAGTTGTCGCAGATCAGTGGTTTAAGTACTACAAATCTTTGAGAGAACAAAAGGCCAGCACATATGACAAGCGTCAGGACTTGATTGTTGTTCTTAAACGATGGATTGGTGAAAAGAAACTAGTTGAATTAACCCCTGATTTTTTAGAAGAGTTGATGTTTTCTTTGAAAGAAAAAGGAATTGATGGTATTTCTCAAGGGTATTCAAAAAACTCTTTGTATTCATTAAGACAGACATTGAACATGATTTTCAAGTACTGTTTGAAACGAGAGATATTAAATGCTAACCCATTGACGAATATTCGCATGCCTAAGTATCAAAAGAGTGTAAGTGAATTGAAAGAGACGTTGAATACTTTGGATCAGAAATATCTAACGATTGAAGAGCTTAGGACATTGTTGAATTATTCTATTATCCATGAGGAGTTACCGCTATCGACACTTTTTCATGTTCTGTTTTATACAGGATGTCGGATAAGTGAGGCACTGGCTTTACAAGTCGAAGACATCGATTTTGAAAACAATGAAATTCTTTTTTACAAGCAAACATCTGTAAGAGGGAAGCAAATGGATTTTAAAATTGAAACGACAAAATCAATCAGTTCAGTAAGAAGAGTAGTAGTAACCGATTTAGTGATGGAGAAACTTCAACAGCTTATCACAGCACTTGATGGTATGAGATCACAGTTTGTTTTTCGATCAAAAGAGAACTACCTTTTTGTTTATCTAGCTCCGTTTAAAAGAGGAATCCCATATCGTAGAGACTACGTAAATAATCACATCAAACGTTGCGTTGAACGTTGTGGAATCAATAAACCTTTTCATACACATCTTACCAGACATACAATGGCGAGTTTAGTTGCCGAGCATTGTAGTTGGGAAGTTTTGAAAGGAAGACTGGGCCACGCAGATAAGTCAACTTCGGAGATTTATCGCCATCTTACGTCGGATGAAAAATTGAAATCATTAAAGGCATTTGAAGCGTTGGAAAATTAGAAAAAACCACCGTTTTACTGTCGTCACGGTGTAGTCAACACAAAATAAAAGGCTTTATACCAATAAAAAAGTGACTTTTCATTAGAACAAAGAAATCCGTCGTTAATCTTTACTATTCGACAAACGAACACCCTCTTGCTCAGCAAGAGGGTGTTTTTGTGTGTAATTAAGTGGAAAATCAACATTGACTAAGACCAGAAATACTTTCTATAGTTGTTCCTAGTTGCTCTAATATAAGACACCAAATTGATAACCATTTGCTTGATAAAACTCTATTAATTGTGGCAATGCTTGTTTTGTTAATTCCTTATCTACTGAATCATGCATTAAGACTACTCTAATATTATAATCTGGATAAACCTCAAGTGAATGTTGATGGAAAGCAAGCATTTCTGCGACTGTAGTAGGCTGTCTGTCTAACGGCTCCGCATCCCCAACCATCGCATTCCAGTCAATCCAATGGATGCCAAGTTGTTTGAATAATTCATCAGATTTTTCTGTACCTCCCCATGACATATGACCTCCTGGGTATCGCCAGAGAGTTGTTTGAAATGTTTCGCCCAATATTTTTTTAAGAGAGTTCTCCATGTCCGCTATTTCCGCTTGTATTTCTTCAATGTTGACAATCCCGTTTGGATATAACGTTGCATAATCATGAGTTGAACTATGAAAGCCTATTGAATGTCCTTCTGCAACTTCGCGTGTCACTATCTTTTGATTTTCGGAAGTTAGGGTATTTCCTACAAGAAAAAAAGTTGCGTGGACGTTATACTTTTTTAATGTATCTAGGACTTGTGGGGTTATTTGATTATTAACGCCATCATCAAAGGTTAAGAATACTAATTTTTCACCTTTGTAAGGTTGTTCTCCAGTTATATATTTTCTGATTTTGTCTGCTGAGTAAGCATATTTTTTTGATGAAATAGTCATGTGTGTTGATTCCTTTTCTAACTTGGTCGGGGAATCTTTTTTTGCAGTTGAATTTTTAGTCGATGTCTGCGTAGTATCATCATTTTTACTTGTTATCTTGGGTTGAGTTAATAGGAACGTTTGAATGAAAACAAGAACAATGAGGATTAACGCACCAAATAATACATACTCGTTTATTTTGAATTTTCTTTTCTTATGTCGCATACTTTCACTCCTCTTTGGTTAATGAAAAAGTTAAAAAATACACCTCCACGTTATACAAAATTGAACGTCCTATTAGTTATAGACGAATTTGAGGACCAAAAAGTTTCAATTTTTTCAATTTAGTTAGTTGTTTATTTAATAAAAAATAAAAGGTTGCTAGAGGATGAAAGGAGTATAATTTATTTATCTAGAAGAGTAATCGGAATGAGAAAGGGCTGTGGAAATGGATCATCAACAGGTGTTGAAAAATGAAATTAAACAATATTTAGTGAGTAAAAACTGTGAGAAGACGTATTATCATTGTATGGAAGTTGGAGAGTATGCCTATCAACTTGGTGAAAAATATTTAACTAGTCCAGAAAAAGTAAGTATTGCAGGATATTTACATGATATCTCTGCGGTTTATCCAAATAATCAGAGAATTAGTGTCGCACAAAAATATGGGATTGAATTAAACGAAGCAGAAATGGCCTTTCCAATGATAATTCATCAAAAAATTTCTAAGTCTATTGCGAAAATGGATTTTGGTATTGAAGACAATGAAATTTTATCAGCTATTGAATGCCATACAACATTGAAGAAAAACTATTCGGACATAGATTTAGTTTTGTTTGTCGCTGATAAAATAAAGTGGGATCAAGAAGGTAAACCACCATACTTAGATGGTTTATTACAAGCTTTAAATTGTTCTTTAGAAAATGCCGCATATTTCTATATCGATTATATTTTGAAACACGATATTAAAGTTGTGCATCCTTGGTTATGGGATGCTTACAATCAACTTAATTTGACAATTAAATAACAAATAAATATAGCCGTTTTTAGTCGAGTTTTGCTGGTGAGAAAAGGGGAAAAGTAGTACAGTATTCTTGTCAGAAAGAAGGGATTCCCAATGAAAAAAATAATCTTGATAGGTCTTTTATTGAGTATTTTATCAGGATGTTCTTCCAACAAAAATGGTGACAGCACTGCAAGCAAGCCGACAGCAACATCAGAAATGAAAGCACCTGTTACCGTTAACAACAGCCAAGCGAGTCAAATGAGCACGGAGTCAAAATCTAGTACGACTCAAAGTAATTCTTCTGCTTCTAGTAAAGCTGAAAATCAGTTGTGGTCTGCGCAAAAAAAGCACAGTTACAACAATTTATGGCTGATTGGGGGCAACGGATGAACCAAACGTATAAAGAATATACACCAGGAAATTCAATCAATTTTAATGGCGTCCAAGCGCCTGATGGTCTAGTAGGAAATGTTACTATGCAACCAGCGATTGATCAGCATCCCATTTATTTAGAATGGTCTGAAAATGGACAAGTGAAGGATGGATATGCGTTAGTTGCTGTTTACTCTGATGCAGAAACGCAACCAGAAATGCAAAAGCATTTGTATTTATTCACCATCGTTAACAACCAGCCCTTAGTTTTAGTGACGATGCAAAATCAAGGAGATCCTTATGGCTATCTGTATTTTGGAGCAACAGATAATGCAGAGTTGAGGGCTGGGTTTGAAAAAATTGTAGGTGCCCCGTCAATTACTAAAGAACAAATCCCAAATATTTCAGTCAATCCGTGGTCTTCAAAAGAGGAAGCGATTGATTTTTACGAAGGAATGTATAAAAACACGGCAAACGAAATTTCAACTCAAATTGACTGGCATAACTATCAGCGGGCAAATTGGCGCGAGGTAGAAACAAAAGGCGACACTATGACATTACATTTTGCCAACGTGGGCGGTGCTGGGGGCTCATATACACAATTCACGAAAGTTGGTACGAATACTATTGTTGTATCGTTTGATGGCAATGCTTCTTATCCCGATAACCCAAGTAGCGTTTTACTCGTGCAAAACAGTGATTATAAAGTTTTAAGGACTTTGAATCAGTAATAGGGGAAATACATCGTTTACTTAAACATAGGCAAAGGCGGGTTGCTTACCTTTTTATAAGTAACCTGTCTTTGCCTATGTGCTATTTTTTTGGATAGAGGTGCTCAGAGTAGGGGATGTTTTTCTGGGAAGTTTTTATGCTAGATCTCTATTTGACTAGGCTCAAATAGATCTGAATCAATCGTTGAAGTGATATCTGTTTATATAAAGATAGGCTAAATTGTCATTTTTTTACGAATCGTCGTTCATGTTAAAATAAATGGAGAAATGTTTTAGTATTCATAGTAAGTATTTTATCGTAGAATAAAAGATATACTAACAATGGAGCGATGAAAATGCTAAAAGAAGAAAGATTAAATGCGATAGTCTCTCTAGTAGATCAAAAAGGGGCAATCAAAGTTACTGAAATTATGGAACGATTAAATGTTTCGGATATGACTGTTCGTAGAGATTTGACAGAATTAGAAGCAGCGGGGCGTTTAAAACGAGTACATGGAGGAGCTAGCAGTTTAAATACATATCGTCCACATGAACTGTCTCATGATGATAAACAAATTATTAATAGTGTTGAAAAAAAAGAAATTGTCCAAAAAGCATTAAGTTTAATTCACGAAGAAGAAACTATCTTCCTAGGACCAGGAACAACTATTGAACTTTTGGCCGAGGCAATGGAATTTAAACATTTAAGAGTAGTAACAAACTGTTTGCCTGTGTTTGAAACGTTAAGTAAAAAAAAGAATGCGTTGACCATTTATTTGGTTGGTGGAGAAATGCGACTTTTAACTAAATCTTTTTTTGGTGAAATCGCTAATAAAGCATTAGAAGAAATGCATTTTCATAAAGCATTTTTTAGTTGCAATGCGTTAAAAGATAATAAAATTATGACAGCGACTATTGAAGAAGGACAAACACAAGCAATTGCATTAGATAACTCAATAGAAAAATATTTGTTAATGGATACTTCTAAAGTAGAGAAACAGGATTTTTATTCTTTTTATCAATTAGAAGAAGTGACAGCGGTAGTTACAAATAAAGATAAATTTGACACATCTAAAGTATTGGAAAAAGTTGTCAGGGTGATCTACTAAAAAGAAGAGGTGCATCTGCACCTCTTCTTTTTAGTTTCCCTTATTGAGCTTTTTGAGCATAAATAATATTTCGCTTCTTCATTTGTTTTGCATACCAAATGAAAATCAGTAGATAGGCGACTAGCGCCAGACATGCGTATAAAATAAATTCTAGTTGACCTTGTGATGCATTGCCGACTAAGTATCCTAAGAATTTTTCCATTGGCCCTTCCATGGTAGTATGTGAAATTAAAGTATTATTATTTAGACCCGCTGGGAAAGCACCAACTTTTTTTGCGGTTTCGGTAACGAACGGTGCAATTAGGGTACCAGACCATAAGAACAAAGGTAATTCGATTGCTCCAATGATAATCATTCGGATGAGTTTACCTCTTGTTACTACTAGTAGAGCAGGGGTTACACCCATTGCAATAATTCCGCCAAGTGGTAAAAGTTTGTTGCCAGGTAGGACAATGGCTTCTAATAGCATAATTGGAGCCAATACGTTAGCTGCTGCCCAGATTTCAGCACGACCAGCTAAGAAAGGCCAATCTAAACCAATATTAAGTGTACGTCCTTTTAATTTATTCGAAGCAAAATCAGTGATACCTTGTGATAAAGGCTCAACTGCAGCGATAAACCAAGTTCCAATTAAAGAGAATAGTTCCAAACAGACTGCAGCCGTAAAGGATAGAGAAAAAATTTGCGTGGGTGTTTGGCCAGCTAAAAGACCCACAAAAATCCCTAAGTAAATCCCGATGGCAAATTTTGATCCCCAAAAGCCAATTTTACTATTCAATTTGGCAGCGTCAAAATCGTATTTATCTAACCAAGGGAAAAGCTTATCAAAAATTTTATCAAAAACCATAATGATTGGGTTCATCATATAGTTCATATGCGTGGTAGTCATAGGATTGGTATCTGGGGCGTTAAGTAAATCGTTAAACGTTGGTTTCATTAAGTCAGAATTGATAATTTTTAAAACACCTATGAAAATAACTAAGATTGTTGCAATTATTAAGTTTGCGCCACAAAAAATAGCAAATAAACCAACAATCGATAGATGCCAAATGTCGAAAATATCCACATCTAATGTGTTCGTTTTATTTAGAATTAACATAATGACATTGACAATCACCATAATTAAAAGAAAGTAAAGGGTGTAAGGAGATCCCCAAGTGATGGTGGCCAAAGGTGCCCAACCAACATCGGTAATATTTAAAGAAATTCCTGTACGTTCTACGAAAGAGGCCATTGCATCTGAGAAAGCAGTAGTTAAAATTCCTATAATAGCACTGATACCAGTTAAAGCAATTCCTAGTTTAAGACCACCTTCTAATGCGCGAGTGGGTTTTACCTTAAAACAAAGGGCAATCAGTGTTAAAACAATAGTCATTAAAGGAGCAGCACCTAAATCAATTAAAGGTTTAAAAATTGTATTTGCTAGGTCAATAATCGTATTCATTTATTTTCTCCTTCATAAGCTAAGATAACAAAATTTTTATCTTAGTTTTGTTATTGTTGACAATGAAGCGTAAGTAATTAGTCTAAAAAGGAAATCATTTGTTTAAAGAGTGAATGATACTTTCCATTTGTTGATAAACAGGTTCAGCCATTGCTGGAATTCGATAAAGAATTGCGCCTGCATCAACTACAGGAATCGTGATTGGGAAACCTAAATCTGTTTTGGCGATTTGGGCGAAAATATCATAATGGGATAGCATCTCTTGATTGATATCTTTAATCATTACGGCATCGCAAGAAACTTGGTAGCCTCTTTTAGATAATTCTGTTTCTAATGCAGATTTGATTTGATGGCTAGAGTTTACCCCAGCCCCACATGCAGCTAAAATTTTAATCATGTTAAATCTCTCCTTTAAAATTTTTTTGTAAAAAACGATAAACTTCTTCTTTATCTTCACATTGAAAAAAAGCCAATAGTGATGAACGGTCTGTCGTGTTAATAAAATCCATGATAGTCGCTAAAAGACCCGTTTGTTCAATACCGTTTTCATTTAAAATCATGAAAAGAAAGGAAACAGAGAGCGTTTCATCTGGGATAATCATGTTATGAAATGATAAGGATTGTTTCAATTTAATCGGGATAATTCTTGTCGTCCGTACAAAGGTACTTTCGGTATGCGGAATGGCGATATTCGGTAGTGCAGGATCAATCGGTGTTAAACTTAAACCAGTCGGATAGTTATGTTCTCGTTCCAATAAATTAGTTAGAAAATCAGGTGTAACTAATTTCTTTTTTAACAAGTCTAAATAAACTTCTTCAAAAACTTCTTCTTGTGTTTTTTTGTTTGAAATATAGGTAGTATCTAATGAAAAAATCGATGTTTTAATAACCATAGAACCCCTCGTTTCTTTAATATATTATTATTTATTTACAAGTATAATATAAAACGCTTTCAAAAAGATGTCAACACAATATTAAACAACAATAAACAAAAAAAGAAAATAAATGTTGAATAAAGTTCGATATTGTTTTATTATGTTTTCGAGAAGGGGATTTGAGTTTAAAGAAAGGGACAGAATTTTAATAGTAGATACACGAGGTAAGGAGGAAAACAAAATGCGTGTCATACTTGGTTCAGATTTAGATGGAATAAAATTAAAAGCAGAAATGAAACAATACTTATTGCAAGAAAAAGTTGAGGTAATCGATAAAAGTGAAAGTGCTTCGGAAGACTTTATAGAAGCAACGCTTGCTGTGGCTCATGAAGTTTTAAAGGATACTGAAAGTTTAGGAATCGTTTTTGATGGTTATGGGGCAGGTAGTTTTATGACTGCTGCTAAAATTAAAGGAATGATTGTCGCTGAATTGTCAGATGAGCGTTCTGCATATATGGCGCGAGAACACAACAATGCTCGGATGATCACGGTGGGCGCAAAAATTGTTGGAACGGAACTAGCCAAAAACATAATAAAAGAATTCTTAACAGGTCATTATGCAGGCGGGCGTCATCAAATACGTGTAGATATGTTAAATAAAATGGCTTAACAAATAATAGAAAGGAAGCGTTTTTATGAGAATTGCCATTGGTTGTGATCATATTGTGACGGATACCAAAATAGCAGTTTCTGATTTTTTGAAAGCAAAGGGATATGAAATTTTAGATGTAGGCACGTATGATTTTACTCGAACTCACTATCCTATTTTCGGAAAAAAAGTGGGAGAAGCCGTAATGAGCAATCAGGCTGATTTGGGTATATGTATTTGCGGAACAGGCGTTGGAATTAACAATGCGGTTAACAAAGTGCCGGGTATCCGTTCTGCTTTAGTTCGCGATATGACTACAGCGTTGTATGCGAAAGAGGAATTGAACGCAAATGTTATTGGTTTCGGTGGGAAAATAACAGGAGAATTCTTGATCTGTGATATCGCTGCTGCCTTTATTGAAGCACACTATCATCCAACAGAAGACAACGAACAACTAATTGAAAAAATTAATCAAGTTGAAAAACAACATCCAGAACAACAAGATGCGCACTTTTTCGATGAATTTTTAGATAAATGGCAACGAGGAGCCTATCATGATTAGTACGTAATCAATGAGGGTTACTTAAGAAAGCGGTCTTAAATAATAATCATTGGTATTTGAGTTAAATTCCCCTTCATTAATTTTTATTGCTGTTTTAACGTAGCACTGTAAAGAGCATTATTAATAAAAAGTAGTAACAAAGGAACAAATTGAAGGCTATACAGGTAACCATAAAAAGTACACGAGTTCTTTTCTCGTGTACTTTTTATGGTTTCACTGCTTGTTTTATTTTAGTAATTATTTTTCTATAAAAATAGTCCCAGAATTATTAAAATAATCCCGATAACTAAACTGCCGATGCCAGAAGCCGTACCATATTTTTTACTTAGATGTATATCAGTAGTATTTTTAGGAATCAAGTTTGAGAAAAAATAAAATTTTTTTACCAAGATTAGATATGCAACAAGTAAAAGTAATAATCCTAAGAGAAGATAACTAAGATTTTCAGCTAATAAATCTAGATGAGCTAATAACAATATCCCCAAAAAGAGGCCTACCAATCCATATTTCATCGTTTTTTCTTTTGCTGACATATAAATATCCCTACTTTACTTTTTAATTTATTAAGAGCATAAAACCATAGATTCGATATAAGTTCATTTTGTTGTATCCAAAAGAGCATGACCTGGAATGACCTATATAATTAGAAAATTGGAGTGATATATAGTTATTTTACCATAGCTTAAATGAGTTGATTAACTCCGAATAATGTACAACTATGTACACCTATTGTGGGTGGAATGTGTGTTGGGACTTTGCTAACCTAATAGTTGAAAAAATGAATCAATAAATTTAGAAAAGGGACTATTCAAAAGCAACTTTTTTGGGAATTGCTATATTATTTATTTTTTTAAGCGTAATCAACTAAATGTTTTTATGGATAAAGAAAGTCATTGTTCCTTGTCATCAAGCTACAACAGCCAAATTCATTAGAACTTTTTTAGTGAATGACTTTAATTTTAGAAAGGTACTGTTGTTAAACATTCATGCTATCAAAGGAGTGTGAGGCGAACGAAGCAAGTATTTTCATTTTATAAAAGTTGTATTATGGACTCTTAAAAAGAGGTGATTTAAAAAATTTTGAAGTGGAAATGTTAAGAAAGGAGAGAGGAAATGACTTATTTAGTTCTGGTCAGTCATGGCGATTTTGCTAGAGGATTAAAAAATTCATTAGGAATGTTTGCTGGCGATGATATAGAGACAGTCGGAGTGTTTGGCTTACAACCTGGTGAATCTACCGATAATTTTGGTAAGCGGTTTCTTTGTGAAGTTGAAAAATTACCGCAGGAAACGAGGCTAATCGTTTTGGCTGATATTGTAGGCGGGAGTCCACTTGCTACTATTTGTAAAGTATTAGATAAGCAAAAAATGCTAGAAAATTCTCTGATTGTTGGAGGAGTGAATTTTCCAATGGCTTTAAATGCACTTTTATTGAAAGAAACTAGTGAATTATCTGATTTGAAAAAAATGATAGTAGCAGATGCTTGTCATGGCATTAGAGAGTTAACTATAACTGAGGACGATGTAACTGAAAACGATATAACTGAAGAGGATATCTAAAGGAGAAGATGAACATGTCAATTTCTTTTGTTCGAATCGATGATCGAATGATTCATGGCTTAATTACTTTACGTTGGACTAAAGAAATGCCTTGTGATGGCATTATAGCTGTGAATGACAAAGCAGCAAGTAACCCTATTTTAAAGGAAGCTTATAAAGCAGCTGCACAAGATAAAAAAACCTTTATTTGGACAATGGCGCATTTTTTTGATGTAAAGGATAAAGTATTAGCGTCTAAGTCAAAATACTTTTTGATTACAAAGAGCCCTTTGGATATGAAAAAAATTTTGGTGGATTGGCATTTTGTTCCAAGTGAAGTAAAAATGATTAATGTTGGACCGGGGAATGATCGCGAAGGGACAATTAAATTAGGGGATAACCAATCCTTTACAGCAGAAGAAGCAGCGGCTTTTGAAGAAATTGAAAAGGCTGGTTACAAAGTGGATTTTGCCTTGTTACCTGATCAACGAATTGGTTCTTGGGCGCATTTTAAAGCTAAATTTGGTTACTGATTCTAGAAGTTTTGAAAAGAGGAGAGTAGTATTATGACAATCAACTGGATACAAGCGGCTATTTTAGGCCTATTTGCTTGTCTGTGTTCAAATTCTTGTATGGCTGGACAAGCGGTGGGAAATTATACGATTGGGCGTCCTTTAGTCGGCGGATTAGTTTGTGGCATTATTTTAGGAGATTTAAAATTAGGAATCGCTTGTGGCGTAGCAATGCAATTAGTTTACATTGCTTTGGTCACACCTGGAGGCACAGTGTCTGCTGATGTGCGGGCAATTTCATATATCGGGATTCCTTTGGCGATGGTGGCGATTTCGACCAAAGGGTTAGATCCACTTGGCGGCTCTGCAGCCGACCTGGCTAAATCGGTCGGCACATTAGTTGGAACGATCGGAACGGTATTATTTTATTCTGTTGCTGCGTTAAATTTAGTTTGGCAATCGTTTGGTTGGAAAGATATAAAAAAAGGCAAGCTTGATCATTTATATGCCATTAATTTTGGTTGGCCGTGGATTTCTCATCTACTTTTTTCCTTTTTGCCAACCGTGATTTTAACCTATTTTGGGGCTACGGCTGTTACAGCAATGAGAGATGCATTACCTATGGATGGTCTTGCAATGAAAACGCTTTTTACTGTAGGTGGCATGCTTCCGTGTGTGGGAATTGCAATTTTGTTACGTCAAATTGTTAATAAGAACATTGATTTTGTACCTTTTTTTGTAGGGTTCACATTAGCTGCTTCATTAAAACTCAATTTAGTCTCAATAACGATTATTGCGCTTCTTTTTGCTGTAATTTTTTATAAAATTGCTTTGATTAAAAACAATACTAAACTGGTTGATTCAACAGGAAGTCTGACGAATGATGATGAAGAGGAGGACATATGAGATGGAAGAGTTGAAAGCAAATAAATTAGACCAAAAAACGTTAAAGCATTCTTTTCATTTATGGTTTTGGGGAGCGTTAACTTGTTTTTCACAACAGCATATGCAAACCTTCGGCTATCTTTCTTCAATGCTTCCTATTATCAAAAAACTTTATCCAAAACATGAAGACCAAGTGAAAGCCATTCAAGCATATACAGCTTTTTTTAACACAAATCCAATGCTTGGAACGGTCATTGTTGGTGTGACTGCTAGTATGGAAGAGGCTAGAGCAAGTAAGAATGAAATTGATGGAGAAACCATTAATGATATGAGGGCAGGATTAATGGGGCCAATTGCAGGGATTGGTGATTCATTAGTTGATGGTACCTTAATTCCTATCTTGTTAGGAATTTCCTTAGGAATGTCCACGGGCGGTTCGCCAATTGGTGCCATATTTTATATTATTGTTTGGACGTTAATTTCCTATTTTGGCCAACGCTTTTTGTATTTTAGAGGCTATCATTTTGGCGATAAAGCAGTAAGTTTCTTAGTTGGGAAAGAAGGAGCCGCCGTTAGAGTTGCTATCGGAGTTATCGGTAGTATGGTTGTTGGTGGGGTCCTTGCATCTTGGGTAAATGTAACTACTTCTCTTAAATTAATAGGTGCTGATGGAAAAGTTTTCCTTAAACTGCAAGATAAAATTGACAGTATTTATCCAGGATTATTAACGATACTTGTTACCTTGTTTTGTTGGTGGTTAATGTCCAAAAAACATGTTTCCGCTATTTGGACGATGCTTATTTTAGTTGTTATTTCTCTCGTTGGCGTTTTATTAGGTGTTTTCAATCCAGGATTAACTTACTGAACAATCACCAAAAAGGACTCTAAGTGTTAGAGCAAACTGGCTTTTGTAGAAAATCGATGACGAAAAAGCTAATAAATTAAATTCTTACTCTCTAAGACACAGAAAAAATCTTGTGATTAAAATAAAAATATATAAAATAGAAGAAATTTAGAGGCTAGCTTCTATTTTATATATTTTTTTGTTTTAGAAATTTAGTTGGTTTATTAGAATTTTAGGAAAAATTTTACGAAAAGTGTCGCAAAAATGGCTCCTAAAAACGGTGCAGTTCCGGGAACAATCAACCCATATTGCCAATCATTATTGGTTTTATTTTTGATTGGTAAAAGTTGATAGGCGATACGAGGACCTAAATCACGTGCTTGATTCATTGCGAATCCTGTAGTACCACCTAGCCCCATGCCGATTGCCCAAACAAGCAAGCCAACAGCAATGGGTAGTTGTGTTTCGTAGGAATGTGCAATCGCTAAAATAGATGTTAAAAAAATGAATGTTGCAAAAGTTTCAACAAAATAGTTTCTTGGTAAATTTCGTTGGTTCGGATTTGTAGAAAAAATATTACGAATGGCGATTGGATCGACACTATCGGCGGATAGCTTGAAATGATCAGCATACATAATATAAACAATGACGGCGCCACAAATGCCGCCTAACATTTCAGCGATGACATAGGGAATGAAGTAAGACCATGGAATCATTCCTAAAATAGCTTGAGCGAGGGCCATTGCTGGATTAATACAGACTCCGCCAAAGACGAACAGAACAACAGAGATTCCAAAAGCCCAAGTAGTGATTGCAAACATGTGACCAGAACCAGCGTATTTTGTTCGTTTTAGGACATCGTCGCAGTGAACACCTACCCCAAATACGATCATTAATGCAGTTCCCATAAATTCTGATAAGATATGATGAAACATAAGATAAAGCTCCTTTAATCAATAGTTTTGTTATTTAATGTTTGGACGAGGCGATAGACTTCCTCGATTGTAAAATTATATTGTTTAGCAATTCGTTCACAATCTTGGTATTCAATAGACTCTTTCAATAGGCCATGATAATGATTTTTTTTAATATGGACCTTACCAAAAGGTGTTTCCAAGATTTTGAAAGAACGGTCCATCACACTACGTTCCATTGTTTGAAAACGCATACCAATTGTAGAAGTATGTTTAAAGAGTAGTTCTGTAAAATATTCTTTTTCCTCTGTTGTTGTTAAAACCGTTAATAGAATGGCACTTCGGTTTTTTTTCATATGAATGGGCGTGAAAAAAACATCTAGAGCACCATGTTCCAATAATAGATCCATTACGTAACCTAACTGTTCAGGAGTTTGATTGTCTATATTTGTTTCAATTTTTAAGACTTGGTCATGGTGTTCTGTCCTCTTTTTTTTACTATGTGTTTCAGTAAAGATTGATCCTCTGAGGGCATTGAACTTGCCTGTTTCCCGTTTGCCAAATCCGTAACCTATTTTTTCAATTAATCGTTGTTCTGGTGCGACAAATAGAGGATTAAGTTCTTTAAAAATAGCTAAGCCAGTCGGTGTGACAAGTTCAGTTTTTATCTCAAAGTCTTGTTGAATGATTAAATTCGTTTCTTTACGTAATTCCATCACCGCAGGAACTGGTATTGGCATGACTCCATGGGCAATTGTGATAGTACCACTTCCATCTGTAATTGGCGTTGAATAGACTTGTTCAATCTCTAACTGTTCCCATAGGATAAAAAAGCCAACGATGTCAACAATTGAATCAATTGCTCCGACTTCATGAAAATGAATAGTGTCAATTGTTTGTTGATGAACAGCAGCTTCAGCTTTTGCAATGTCATAGAAAACATTTTTACTATGTTTTTTTACAAAATTGGACAAGTCGCTTTTTTCAATTAATGTATAAATATCTTTTAAATTTCTAGAATGGCTATGATGATGTGCATGTTCTTTCGTTTCATGATGTTCATTTTCGTGGTGAGGAGAGAGACTGTGTTTTATACCGTAATCCTTTTTTCCATGTTGTAGGAGAACATCGAAATCTGTTCCGTAAATACAACTTTTAGCAATTCGTTGGGCTTGAATGGTGAACCCATCGATGGGAAGTTTTTTTAATTCGATTAACAGTTTGTTTAAATCCCCGCCTAAGTCAAGCAACAATCCATTTAACATATCACCACTAAGACCAGAAAATGGTTCTAAAAATAAGCTTTTCATAGTGAAGACTCCTTTATTTGATTAATCATACTTGCATTATAAGCGGCACCAAACCCGTTATCTATGTTGACTACACTAACGCCAGAGGAACAACTATTTAGCATTCCTAAAAGAGCAGTCAGCCCTTGGAAATTGCTGCCGTAGCCTATGCTAGTAGGGACGGCAATCACTGGCACGCTAACTAGTCCGCCTAACACGGACACCAGTGCGCCTTCCATGCCTGCAATCACAATAACCACCGAAGCCTGTTGAATCTCATCTAGGTGAGCGAACAAACGATGAATGCCAGAAACGCCTACATCATAGATACGTTTTATTTGATTCCCGAAAGTTTCTGCAGTGATTGCTGCTTCTTCAGCAACGGACATGTCTGACGTTCCAGCAGTAACTATCGCAATATAGTTTTTTGTTGTAGTCTCCATTTGGTTGATAACGAAACAACGTGCAAGTTCATAGTAGGTTCCATGAGGAAAGTTCGACTCTAAAGGTTGGGCTTTTTGTTGTGAAACGCGAGTAACTAAGATTGTATTGTTTTCTTTTCTTAAGCTATTGATAATTTTGATGAGTTGTTCAATTGTTTTCCCTTCCCCATAAACGACTTCTGGATACCCAGTTCTTTCTTTACGCTGCGTATCAATTTTTGCAAAGTCTAATTCGCAAAAGCCATTTAATTTGTTTGTTGCTTCTTCTAAAGATAATTTTCCCTCTTTAAAAGCTCCTAAAATTTCTTTCGGTTGCATAATACAACGCTCCTTATTCCTGATTTCTCAAGGATCATTATTCTACAATGACAGACAAGCCATCTCGAATCACAGTCACTTTTGCATTTAGACCTTCTCTTTCAAATGCTCGCTCTAACGCTTCATCAAACGTTTTTGCTATTTCCATATGCATCGAAGTGATAAGCTCAGGATCAACAAGATCTGAAACAAAAATTATATGATGATGAACTAAAATTCGCGCTAAAATTTGCGAAGTCCATTGATCTGGCACGGTTTCTAATCGTGGTGTATGGATGGCTGCTTCTAAAAATTCGTTTGGATTTTTAACATTGGCAATATTTTCATAAAAACCTTCACCACCGTGACCATCACGACAACCAGCGACCATAATAATGACACCGCCGTCTTTATTGGTTGCTTCTGCAGCGGTCATCCCTTTAACTGCTTGATAAATGTTTTGATCAAGTGGAAATCCGCCATTCGTTGAAACCGCAATGTCGCAAGGTATTTTTTTGACACGGGCAATTTCTTTTACAAAGTTACAACCAACTTTATGCGCTTCAACCATATCGCCTGCAAAGGAACCAATAATTTTTTTGTCACCATCTAAAACGACATTAACAATAAAAGCTAGATTCGCTTTAGCGGCAGCGTAGACCATATCATTATGAATCGGATTATCCGTTAAATTTCCTGTCCGTGAGTTGGAGGAATCAATAAATTCTCCAGAATGGTTAGCCATGATGGTTTTATAAGAAGCAATTCCAGGTAAAACAGATTTACGTCCACCAGAAAATCCTGCAAAAAAGTGTGATTCAATAAACCCTTCGGCCAGCAGTAAATCTGCTTCTGCTGCAATGCGATTAATGATACAATCGCCCCCTGAAGGTAGTTGACCGATTTTGACCATTGAGGAATCATCAGTAGAGATATGCATAACGATTTCTTCATTCTCTACGATCTCTTTACCATATTTGCTAATCAGTTCTTCTCGTGTAGAAGGGCGATGAAAGCCTGTAGCAACTAAAATCCGGATTCTAGCTGTTTTGTTCACTGAACGAATTCTACGCAAAATAATTGGGGTGATAATATGTGAAGGAACGGGACGTGTGTGATCGGAACTAATGAGGACAATGTCTTTTTTACCCTTAGCTAATTCTTCTAATGGAAGGCTTCCAATAGGATTGTCCAGCGATTTTTCGACTGTTTCTTTCTCAGTATATGGATTTGAAAAATGTTCAGCTTTTGATTCGAGAAGCCCAATAAAATTTTTATCGGGAATTCTTGCAGTAATCATTTTCTTGTCATAAGGTAGGTTAATTTCTACCATAGCAATCATCTCCTAAGTAATATTTTACGAGACTAAGTATAATGAAATTTAGGAATCACACAGTCCTTATTGTGGGTAACATTTGCTAACAAAAGGTTGGTGAGAGTGTTTATAATAGTTAACGAATCAAACAGAAACTTAGTCAAAGGAGTGACAATTATGGAGTCAGATTATCTTACAGCTTTCTTAGATAGAAAGAAGACGCCGATTATCAAAAAAAAACGCCATACTTATCTCGCTTATCATGGATTGGAGGAAGCGTACACCTATGTATTAAAGAAAGGGGTCGTTAAGACGAGTATTATTTTAAAGGATGGACGAGAATTTAATCTGTCGTATATTGTGTCTCCTGACATTATTTCATTGTTACGTGATGAAGTATCAAATTATACATCTGCTCCTTTTAATATCCGCATTGAGTCGGAAGAGGCTAGCTTTTATCGGATACCAAGGACTGTATTTTGGGAATATGTTAAAGAAGATGCTGTTCTTCAAGATTATGTACGGGATTACTACCGTGCAAAATTATCAGAGAGTATTAGTTCCTTACAGAATATGACAATGAATGGTAAGAAAGGGGCTGTTTGTACTTTTATTTACCAATTAATTGATTTGTTTGGTGTACAGACAGAGGAAGGAATATTAATTGATTTTCAAGTAACTAATGAGGATATTGCGGGGTTTTGCGGGATTTCAACGAGAAATAGCGTAAACCGAATTATCCATGATTTAAAAGAGGAAAAAGTCATCGATATCAAAAAACAAAAAATTGTGATTTACGATCAAAGTTATTTAGCTGATTATATTGATCGATAAGATAGGAGTCTGACGAACATGCATATTCCAGAAAATTATTTAAGCCCACAAACTTGCGCAGTGATGGGCGCGATTATGGTACCTATCTGGTACCGCGCGGTAAAAAAAGTTGACGTTCAAATTAAATTAAAAAAAGATACAGGGACCATGTTAGGGATTTCCTCCTCCTTGTCATTTTTAATAATGATGTTTAATTTGCCAGTACCTGGTGGAACAACTGCGCACGCTGTTGGGGCTGTTCTCATCGCATTATTGATGGGACCTTGGGCCGCGACGCTGTCTGTTTCGGTGGCTTTACTATTACAGGCTTGTTTATTTGGTGATGGTGGTATATTAGCTTTTGGTGCAAACGCCTTTTCTATGGCGTTTGTGATGCCATTCGTGGGATATGGAGTTTATAAGCTAGTTACGCGTATAAAAAAATTTGAAACAATGGGTCTTTTCTTAGCTGGGTATCTTGGTGTAAATGTTGCGGCACTTTCTACTTCTGTATTATTAGGTATCCAACCATTACTATTCCATGAAGCGAATGGTACGCCACTTTATAGCCCATATGGTCTTTCTATAACTATACCAGCAATGATGAGTGTCCATCTGTTAGTAATAGGAATTGTTGAAGGTCTCTTCACCGTGTGTGTCTATAATTTTGTAAAAAGTGTGTCAAAAGATGCAATTTTTATCGAAGAAAAGAAGAAAAGGACTCCGTTGTTGCGATTAAAGAGACTGTTATTGGTTATGGTAATTTTATGTCCATTAGGTTTGATTGATCATGCCACTGCTTGGGGTGAATGGGATTTATCTGAATTAGTCAAGAATTTAAAACAGAATCATTTACCTGCAGTACAACCAAAAGGTATGGTGAATGGTTTTTCATTTCATGCACTTTTCAGTGATTACTTTATTCCAGGACTGCCATTAGCACTTGGGTATATTTTAAGTGGCGTAACAGCCATAATCGTTTTTTTACTCATTTTTCGTTTATTTAATGGAAGAAGGCAAAGTTGATGCCTGAATGGATGAAAGAATCTTCCACGTCCTTTGAACCTAATAAAAAAGAAACCTTTATGCTTAAAAATCGAAAAGGAATCCTTTTTTTATTAAATAAATTTCAGGTGAGTGGGAAACGCAATAAGACTATTCTCAGTGATATACACCCAGCAATTCAACTGATCAGTACTTTTTTACTAATTGTTTTAATCAGCACAACACAAAAAGTTCTTGTTTTGTGGCTCTTAGGCATCTACCTAGGCATGTTACTTTTAGTTGAAAAACCAACTATTCTACGAAACATTGTCAAAAAATCTAGTATCCTCATTTTGATGCCGCTGATTATCTATTTACCGATCTTTTTTTTAGGTCAATTTAGTTTATTATTTATTGTTCATTTGTTTTTTTTAGCCATAGCGATTAGTCAATATATGGAAACAACCAACATGAATCAATTTATAGCAGCATTAAAAATCTTTCATTTTCCGAATATAATACTTTTACAATTAGATATTACGATTAAATATATCTTTTTCTTTGGAAATCTCTTAATCCAACTGCTTGCCGCTGTAGAAGCTAGAGCAGTTGGTGGGAATATCCAGTTGAGTACGGGTAGTAATTTAATCAGTCTTATTTCTTTAAAATCTTTTACGTATGGGAAAAAGTTGGATATGGTGATGGAAGCAAGAGGATATACTGGTCAATATTATCGAGTAAAGCAACCATTAAAAACGAAAGATTTTTTGGTTAGTATTGCCTATCTTTTATTTTTCGGGGGGTTGCTTTATTTAGGGAGGAACTAATATGTATCGAGTAAATCATTTGGTTTATCGCTATCAAACGAAGCCTGTTTTTTCGCCTTGTAATTTGGAAATAGCCAGAGGAGAATATCTGGTTTTGATGGGAGATAACGGCAGTGGAAAATCCACTTTTTTAAATTTGCTCGCAGGTTTTTTAAAACCTTCCGAGGGAACGATTTATTTTATGGAACAATCATTAACGGCCTGGAAAAAAGACCCTATTCATAAAAAGAAGTATTATGCTCATTTGGGTATATTATTTCAAGAGACGGACACACAATTATTTAATGCAACAGTTTATGACGAATTGGCATTTGGCCCTAGACAGCTCCAACTATCCGAGCATGAAACAGCAAAAAGAATTAATGATTGTTTGAATTTATTAAAAATTACCCATTTAAGCAATCAAGTGCCTTATCAATTATCGGGAGGAGAAAAGAAAAAAGTGGCTTTTGCTAGTCTGTTAGTAATGAATCCAGACGTGTATTTATTAGATGAGCCGTTTACTGGGTTGACAAAAGAATCGGAAAAATTATTTAAAAAGATAATAAAAAATCTGCATCAACTTGGTAAAACAATTATCCTTTCCGCCCATGACTATTTGAGTATTTGCGAGGAAGCTGATTCCATTATATTGTTTGATTCGGCTGTTACAAGGTACTCAAAGGAAGAGATAGAAGCCAATGCTAACTTGTTACAACATTTAAAACGGTATTAAGTGTACAAATATTGACAATAATTGATACTATGAATCGTGATTTTTTCTAATGTGGAGATGTCTATAATTAATTATGTAAAAGAAAATCAATAGGAGATGGTTTAAATGTCTGTCATGAAAACGAAAGAACAAAATTTAGTTCGCGAATTACAAAAAATGGATAAGTTGGCTGTTGCATATTCAGGTGGAATTGATAGCTCTTACTTGCTAAAAAAAGCTTTGGACACTTTAGGTGCTGAAAATGTACTTGCGGTTGTTGTAAATTCAGAATTATTTTCTGATGATGAGTTTGATAAAGCGGTCGATTTAGCTAATGGATTGGGAGCAAATGTGTTAGGCCTTGAAATGAGCGAATTAGCGGATGATAGAATTGTTGCAAATAACCCTAATAGCTGGTTCTACAGTAAAAAATTATTATATAAAACTATTCGTTCGGCTATTCAGAAAGAGGGATTTGATGTTCTGGCCGATGGGATGATTATGGATGATAATACTGACTTTCGTCCTGGATTAAGAGCAAGAGATCAAGAAGGGGTCATCAGTCCGCTACAACAAGCTAAATTATATAAAATCGAAATACGTCAACTTTCTAAAGACGCAGGTATTTCCAATTGGAGTAAAGTTGCCTCATGTAGCATTGCTTCAAGAATTCCTTATGGCATTAAGTTAACACGCTCAGCTATTGATCAAGTATTTGCTAGTGAAAAATATTTACGGGAAATAGGTTTTCCAATTGTCCGTGTCAGAGCACATCATGATTTAGCACGGATTGAAATTCCAGAAGACAAACTTTCTCTGTTATTAGAAAACAGAGAAAAAATTGCAGATTATCTTAAAAAACAAGGATTTAATTATGTAACTTTTGACTTAGAAGGATTTAAATCTGGCCGAATGAATGATATCCTCACAGAAACTGAAAAAAAGTTTTTTGTGAATGTTAGACAGATAAGTTTATAAAATTGAGTCGGTGTAACGGAGTCAGGACAGGGGCATTCCGTTACAAAAACCAAGTTTTCTGCTCGATTAGGTCGGTTGTTTTCATTGATTACTCTGCCAGTAGTTTATCAACTTTTAAGCCTAGGAAAAATTCCCTTTGGATTTTTCCTAGGCTTTTTGTCTATTTAATCATTTGATATTTGCTAAAAAGAAATTAGCTGTAGAATTTTTTAAGATTACCAGTGATTGTTCAATTTGAGGAAAATAAATGGATTGTTTGGACTGGTTGATTAGTCGATTATTTTGGGGATTCGTGAGTGAAAGTATTTGCTGTGAATAGTTAAATAACTCAGTGTTTAGTGTGTCTGGCCTAACTGGCGTTAATTTTTTTAAGTAGTATTGTGTTTTCATAAGTTCTAAAAGAAGCTCTTCCATAGCAGTTTGCATTTCCAACAGTTGATCATTTAGTTGTTTTTGTTGCATTAAGCTTTCAGCAGAGGCATCGTTACTATAAATAGGAGATTCAAGAACAATTTCTTGAATAGAATAGTTTACTCTACGTTGTACCCGATAAGCTAGTACCCAAGCATCACTTGGTAACGTGGTCTCTTCATTGATTAACGCTAGCAAAATAGAGCTGATCGTTTTTGACCAACTATTGATATTTTTACGTAATACTTGACTATGCCATGTTGGGAAAATAAAAAACATAACAAAAGCAATCAGCGCACCAATAATTACATCAAAAACTCTTGTATAGCCTGCAGAACTACCACCTAATGTGAAAGTTAACCAAGTGGTCACACTTAGCATTAGAAATGCTTGACTTAATTTACGGACGGTTTCATACAATATAACTAGCAAACAAGACAATAGCATTGGCCATAAAGGATTTAGGTTTGTTAAGTTAGCAATTAATTGAGACAAAAAAATGCCTAAACAACCACCTAAAATAGAACCAATAGTTCTTGAAGTGATTTTACCGAGTGTACCATGATAACCTGGCATAACCATTAAACAACCAGAAATAACTACCCAGAATTCGTGATTAGCTAAAGGCAAAGGGTACATGTAATTAAGAATAAGCGAACAAAAATGACACACTAAACCTGTTAAAGCTAAACGAATTGCGAATCTAGCAGAGCTGCCTTTGTAAGAATGAAGGATCTCTTTGGCTTCTGCAAGTCCTTCTTTTGTGGGTAAGAAAGATTTAAATGAGATTTTTTTAAAGGATTGTTCGTTTTGTATCAAAAGGATTGCTGATTTTATTTCGGTGTTTGCTGAAGCAAATTCTTGAAGAGGCAGGGTTAATTGTTCTCCTTTTAAAAAGAGTAGAATTGCTTTTAAAGCAGGAAGATTTTCAGCTGCATTGGTTGAATCTAACGAGCCTGCAATTGCATCTGCTTGTGAAACCAAGGGATAAATCCATGGTGTTTTTTGATGATTGACCCATGGCATCGTTTCAACAGATTCGCGTACTTTTATTCTGAAATGGACATAGCGTGCGGGTTTTCCTTGTGCTAATAAATATAATTGTTCATATAAATCGGCTACTAATTTTCGTGCTTCATTATTTTGCGGCTTAGAATAAAGACAATAGATTAAACAAAGGATGGACATACCTAAAATTATTGCACCCAGACCTTCAAAAGTTTGACCAATAGACAAATTGCCTTTTAATTGCGCACCAGCTAGTAAAGAAATGGTCCCAAAGAGACATCGAATATACAGACCAATACTAAAGTTTCTTACAATCCCCGAAAAATACAAACCAAGGACGAATAATAAAATAATGAATATACTTGACGACTGTAAAAGTATCCCCAGACTGGCACCAAGAAAAATCATTAAAATACCATCTATGGCACTTCTTTGTGGAGAGCTATGTCGTGGTAAGACACAAATTACAGTGCCCAAAAAGCTACCAACATTTACTAAAACAAAAGCGAAAGGAAAGACTATTGTTAGAACAGCACCAACAGCATTTGCAATAATGATACTAAGAACAAGGGCAAACCAGTTCTGTCTTGTATCAAAAGTTAGTATAGGGCGACTATACGCCCAAGACGATTCTAAGAAGACCTCAAAAAAATTTTTGATAGATAATTTCACAAAACATTCCTTCTTTAAAAATTTATTAAAAGCTAAAAAATTATTCCTCTGCTAGTATACACCTCTAAATTTTTTTTTCAAATTTGCTCTTTTTAAGAAAACTCACAATTATAGTCCAACATTAAGTTTAGCCATATATTTTTGTTGAATAAATTCTGTAAGCTCATGCCAACTTTCTTCATTTTCAATGGAATCTAAGTAGAAAATATCTTGATTAGAAGTAGCTTTTTCGAAGGAATCTGTGATGATGATATCCGCATTTGTGAAGTCTTCGGTAATAGAGATTGCGTTTGTATTATATAAGGAGGATAACCGTGTTTTAATAAAATAACTTGCATAAAAATCTTTGATAATTTGTAAATAGATTCTCACTTGTACTTTTTTTTCGGACACAGACAATGTGTAAAGCAGTTGACTGAGTAACTCTAAATGCGTTTCTTGGTGAACTAATTTTGCCACCGTTCGTTTTATTCGATTAAAGTATGCCACATCTGACGGAGTACAAATTTCTGGCTGCGGTAAATAAAGTGTTAAAAAAGTATAATAATTGCCCTCCGTTAAAAAGTACCAAGCATTAAAAATAGAAAGATAGTAAACGTATTGATAATCATGCTGATTTGTCAGTAAGTAGGCTACTTGCTTAAATAATTTTTTTGATAAGACACAATAAGGATGGTTAGATTCTATAAATAATTTTTCTATTTGTTTCGTTTGCTTTTCCGAAAAGATATAAGGGATAAAAATGCGAGATAAAAAATTAAAGTATAAAATTTCAGTTTTTCTTGTTTCGCATTGAATGTCAGCGAAGGAGTGTTCAAGAAAAAATAAAGTCACATGACTGTATTGATTGATCAGAATAAAAAAAGAATGCAGGTTTTTAGAGTGCGGCATCTTTAAGAAGTTTTGTGCACTTGTTCTAGTTTTAAATATCGCATATAAAATATAAAACGCTCTTTTCTTCATTCGGACATTTTTATAGGATCGTTCAAGAAGTTCATCGGGTAGACTTTTTTTTATTTCTTCAAGACTTATTTTAGAAAAAGGCCAAGCCAATTCTTGAAAGGAATCTTGTAGGAAAATGAAAGAAAACACTCGAATCGATAATTCATTGCCAGTTAATTGATAAATACCCTTAATACTAACGATCACTATATCAAAAATTTTAAAAAAGTTATTCAGTTGTTTCGTGATTTTTACCAGATAATGTTCAGAAATATATAAAACTTTAATTAATTCGTTTTTATCAATGGAAGAATGTGTGACCAATTGTACGCAATAATTAAATTGTACATTGTTTTTTAAAAGATTAAGTTTTAACGTGTAGGCGTATTCGACCGCGCTTTTTCGGTACGCTGGATTTACACAAACAATGCCATTATTGTTAGAGACAATAAAATGTTGGATTTGATAAGTATCCTCGAATTCTTGATTTATTTTTATCAGATTTTCTTTGACCGTTCTTTTTGAAATTTTTAAATTGGAAGAAATTTCATTTAATGATGTATGAGCTCGCTTGACTATATAAAATAAAATTTCTAGCTCATTCGTTAGGTAGGATGGAAACATGTTATGGACCTCCAAAAGTAAAATTTAGGTTCATTGTAGTCTACTTTCTTTAAATTTTTGTATTGATATGTTAACACAAGCACAATAAGAAGCGGCCATCACAATTAATGTACAGCCTTATACATTAATTGTGTGTGGCAAAGCAATTTCAATGTTGATAAGCTAGCAGTAGTTAGAATAATTATTATTTAGTTTCTAATTCCAAAAAAGGTCAAGGTGAGTAAGCAATGAAAAAAATCAACGAACAATTAAAAATGAAAATGCCAACCTACAAAAGAAAAAAAAGCATTGCTTATTTCTTTTACTCTTGTCTACTATTGGTATCGATTTCTTGTTTTTTGAGCGTGCATTTTCAAGAATGCGAGGCAGCTTCGCTCTATCAAGCGGGAGGGATAGCCATTGATTTGAGAACTGATTTACCTTATGGAATGGAGATAAGCCATGACGGTGGTGGTGGTCCTGATGGATCATTTGGAGGAAAATTACACGTAAAATTATACGGAACAGTGGACACTTCTCATACAGAAGCATTGAAGTTTCTTTCTTTTGGTACTGTAGGAATGCAATATGGACTGATGTTTCATTTGCCAGAAAATATAAGTGCAGATAATTTTAAAGCGGCTTATGACAAGGCTTTTGCGGATAATCCAGAAAATTTTTATTCAATTAGTGGACAAAAACACACACAAATACCAATTGTTAACACAAAAGGAATGCGGACGTTTAACGGTTCTTCAGAAGATGGTTCACCGGGATGGGGTGATCCTGATCAAGATTATAGCGGAATTGATACTGAGCATCAGGTGATGTTTTGTGAACGGGGGGACACTATTAATTTTTCTTTTACTAAACTTTATGAAATTTGGCGACATGAACCTGACAAATCGGCCATAAAATTTGAACTTCATTTTGATTTAGATGTTGCTACTTTAATGAAGGATGGCGATTCAAAGGATTATTCCCTCAATAAAAATTTAACGAAACATCGCTTACCAGTATCAAATGTTTTGTCAGATGGTACTGAAAGTGATCAATTTTCGTTGTCGGCAGATTTTTTTGGTCGAACTTACGAATCAGATACAACGAATACGGTTAATCATAATTGGCTATTGTTTAGTTCGGATATGTGGTTACGTGCGACAAGTTTAGCGGCAGCAGCAAAGCAAGATCCAAATAATTTGAATCATCAAATTATCACTGGAATCACTGGGAAAGTGGCTACTTGGTCTTCTTATATCTCGCCATGGGACAGCGGCGATAAAGACAATCCATTATCCAATTACAATACCCAAGATGCCTCTGAATATCCTGAAATACCTGAAAGCAAAACGATGTTACCAGGGGATTTTTTATCACCAAAGTTTACGATGAACCAAAGACAAGACAATCCGCTTAATTGGACAGATGGGTATGTTGCTCAACGGTTTGCGCGCGTAGTTAATTTTCATACTCACACAGTTGATCCTAAGGCCAATGTGAATGTCTCTTCACAACAACAAAACGGGTTAACAACCTATTTATTTAGTGGCAAAGATGGTTGTGGGCTGCCGTTAGTCAATCCGCCAGGAACGGATTCTTCAGAGCCCACAGATAAAACATATATGCGCATCACAATAGATCCATACCAAGTGCCAAGTTTAGAAAAGGCAGCTTTTGTTAAAGGTCAAACAACATTTCACCCGCAACAAAAGATACCAGTAGAACTAACCGTTAAGGCTCCGACAACTAGAAAAGTTCAGATTGAAGAAAAAATTTCAGGTGCTGCCCAAACTGATTTTCATAAAATTGGGGAGCAAGATTTAAAAAATTTACCAGTCACAGATGATTGCGTTAGTTTTAACTGTTTAGCAGATGCTTTACCAACTTCAGGAGATTACACATTAACATTTAGAATTCTTGATGTTGATGATACATCTAAAAGCTACTCAAATGAGAAAAGTTTAGCTGTACACATTGATCAAGCGCAAATTAAAGTTAAATCTCAAGATACGGTTTATCAATATACTCAATGGCAACCAGAAAGTGAAGTGACTAGCCTACAAACACCAGATGGTAAAAAAGGTGATTTTCGAGACGTAAGTGTCACCATATATAAACTGGACGGAGAGCAAAAGGTCCCAGTAGATGCGGTGGATACAAAAGTGGTTGGTAAATATGAAATTGATTATAACTACCTAGGATTAGAGGCGCAGACTGCACTAGAAGTCATTCCCTCTTCAGCTCATATTGGTGCACATAACGGCAGCTTTTCTGTAGGGACGCCCTTCGATCCAAAACGTCTTTTTGATAGTGCAACAGATAATGATGGACAGTCCATTCCTTATAGTAAGATAACGATTCGCTATACGCCTAAGCAGGTAAACGATGAAGTAGCGGGCATCTATAGAATTACTTATGATATCTCTAAAATAGTAGGTTTTAGTAAAAGTGTTACTGTTGATTGGACCTACTATTACTCTAATCGTCTAGACTTTTATCACTTATCTGAACAACTAATGCCTTTTGAGAACGTAAAATTTAATGGCCAAGATCAAACACAGACATTAAAAAGTTGTGAGATGAACATTGAAGATACGGGGGATCCTAATCGGACAACTGGCTGGCAGCTTGAAGTAGCCTATAATTTAAATGATCAGAAAACACAAGCGTGGAAAGACGCAGGGCTTGATCTCACGCTAAATCCAAAGTCAGTCGATTATGTAACAACTGAGCAAAATATTATGGTTAACGATGAGCAACAATTAGTAGCTGATGTAAGTAACCAATCTATCAAAAATAAAAAAGTTTTGACGAAATTACAATTATTGCCCACATTAACTATTTCAAAAGTCACACCTGCTGATAAATATGAAGCTCAGTTAATTTGGAACTTAGAAGCAACACCGTAAGGGAAGAGGGAATAGCTGTGAAATGGTTTATCTATGATTTATTGTTTGTTGCCTTTATTCTTGGTTTGCCAATTCAAGCACAAGCTGAAGACAAGACAACTGACGCACAAGCTGGCACAAAAGTCATGGTAATAGTGAAAGAGAGTGAGGATATTGTTCCACATCCCAATGAGCTTATACCTCAGACTAACGATATGCCAACTTCACGAGGACAACCTAATTTTTTACCAAAAACAAACGAGATTACGTCTCAAGAGACGCTTTTAGGAATCGTGGTACTCGGAGGTACATTAATCGTCGGACTTTATAAAGAAAAGAGGAAAAATAATGAATAAAAAAATAATTGGTTTAACTGTCACTTTAGGAACGGGAATCTTTTTAATTGGACAACAAACTGTGAATGCGGCTGATAATACCAATACCACAGCGAATGTGTCGGTTTTAGGTGGCGGATTAACCATTACACCATTAGCACAAATTAACTTTGGGACGGTGACAAAAGACGGCCAAGATCATACGCAACCAGATCAAAGCAAGTCGCAACTTATCATTAATGATAATCGTGGGACAACGAATACAGGTTGGTATCTGACAGCGAATTTAGAAGATAAAGGAAAAGGTGTTACTGGCTTAGACGGAATGACACTTCATTTAGACACTAAAAAACCTGACGGATCTTCTGAAAAAGGTACCTTTACGGGCGTTGATTTAACCACAGATGCTTCAACCATTATTTCGCTAGATAAAAGTGATATCCGTTTATCAGACACTGTCACGACAGCCGATTTAAATGCAACGCTAAATATACCTAAAAGTATTGCTGCAAATACCTACTCTGGGACCATCGTCTGGAATGCCATCGATGGAGCACCCGCCTAAGAATTTAACATAAAACGATGTAAGAAAACGAGGCAGATAAATTGAAAAGAATTTTAAAGATACTTTTTATATTGACTATTTTCTGTTTAGGTGGAGCGATGCGTGCCTGGGCAGAGCCGTCTAATACCAATAGTTCAGCAACAATTGACAATGCGAATGCGTATACAGTCACACCCGTTTTCGGAGCAACTCAAAATAACAAAACCAGTAATTTTTTTGATATGACATTAACTCCGAAACAAAAAGATACATTCAAATTAACGATAACCAATACTACGCCGAACCCTCAAAAATTTAAAGTTCAGGTAAATACAGCAACAACAAATAGTAATGGGATAGTTGACTATACAAAAAGTAGCTTTGAAAAAGATCCATCGATGAGTTTGGTACTTAGTGATTTGATTAGTCCCAATAGGAAGGACATTATTGTTCCTGGTAAACAATCACAAACGATTGATTTTCAAATAACGATGCCAGAAAAGTTATTCTCAGGAATTTTATTAGGTGGAGTGACGATTCGACCTGTAGAGATAGCTGGGGACCAAAGCAAGGGTGGGATTCAAAATGTTTATATGCATACGATTGCTATTCGGGTGAATGAAACAGCAGAGACCATACCTGCAAAATTGGAAAGTGGTTCTGTTAAAATTGGGCAAATTAACCGCCACAATACTGTTTCGATGGAAATTAAAAATCCACAGCGGAAGTTATTGTCAAAAGTCGAAGGAGATTTTTTTGTTAAAGAAAAAGGAACAAACAAAACGATCATTCACGAAAAGAAAAATAATCTTAGTTTTGCACCAAACACAAGGTTTGACCTACCTATTTTACTGAAAGATTCGTTTAAACCTGGAGACTATACCTATACCATTAAGTTGAAAAACCATGAGGGGAGCTGGACGTTCTCAAAAGATTTCACGATAAACAAAAAGCAAGCTGATCAGTATAATAAGCGTTCTGTTGATCATAAAGCCAAAAACCTTCACTGGCTTAAGTACCTCATGGCCTTTTTAATTCTAGTTATTTTAGGTGCCGTCTGCTATATCTTAGGAAAAAAGAAGGGAAAAATGAAGTTGTAAAACCTGCCTTTAAAATAGTTGACAATTATGCAGAAAAAATCATGCCAGTATGAATTATCTATGACATAAGGGAAGAATAGCTGTCTAGCAAGGATAAATTGTCAAATTAGCGTTAATTTACGCAAGTCATTGGTGTTCCTTATTTTGGAAAGTAGTATTATACTATTATTGTTCAATGATTCACAATAGAAACAAGGGGGAAAGAACCATGTATAAAGCAATTGTCGCAGCAAAAGGAAAAACAACAAAAATTGTTGAAAAAGAATCGCGTCCATTGAAAGATAATGAAGCGCGGTTGAAAATGGAAGTCTGTGGTGTCTGTCATACGGATTTACACGTTAAGAATGCAGATTTTGGTGATGTTAGCGGTTGTACCTTAGGTCACGAAGGAATTGGGATTGTGACGGAGGTTGGAAAAGACGTTACTAGTTTAAAGATTGGTGATCGTGCATCTGTTGCATGGTTTTATGAAGGCTGCGGGCATTGCGAATATTGTACTTCTGGTCGAGAAACGCTTTGTCGTTCAGTAAAAAATGCTGGATATACAGTTGATGGTGCCATGGCCGAAGAATGCATCGTCACAGACGGTTATGCGGTGAAAGTACCAGAAAATTTAGCATCAGAGCCAGCTTCCTCTATTACTTGTGCAGGGGTAACAACCTACAAAGCGATAAAAGAATCTGGGATTCGTCCAGGTCAATGGCTAATGATTTCAGGATTAGGTGGGCTAGGTAATCTAGCTTTACAATATGCCAAACATGTCTTTAATGCCAAAGTAGTAGCTGTTGATGTGAATGATAATCAGTTAGCTTTTGCGAAAGAAATGGGTGCTGATCTTTTAATTAATCCAGTTAAAGATCCTGATTTTGCTGCACAACTTCAAAAAGAAATTGGCGGTGTCCATGCAGCAGTAGTCACTGCGGTAGCTAAATCAGCATTTAATGGCGCAGTCGATGCAGTCCGTGCGGGAGGAACGGTTGTCGCCGTTGGATTGCCTGTTGAGACAATGGATTTATCTATTCCACGTCTTGTTCTTGATGGCATTCACGTAGTCGGATCGTTAGTTGGAACCCGTCAAGATTTAAGCGAAGCTTTCCAATTCGGTGCAGAAGGAAAAGTTGTTCCTGTTTGTCAAACACGTCAACCAGAAGAAATTAATGCTATTTTTGAAGAAATGGAACAAGGAAAAATTCGCGGGCGAATGGTCATTGATTTTCGCAGTTAATTTAGTTTTTTAGTGATTCGTTGATTTAATCTGAAAACCATGAAAGGATGGATGGAATGTTTGCGAATCTTACTCTCCGTGAGAGACGACTGCTTAAGCAAGCACAAGTGGGAGCCACAATTAGCTTTATTCTTTTGTTTGTACCAATTCTGACAATCAGTCTTTTGCATACCAGTGATTTATTAGCAAAATGGCTAGGTATAGTTGGGGTAATTATGGTTTTACCATTGTTGTATTTTGCGTGGCAGATTTTAAAGATAGCCTATAAAGATCAAAAAGATAATCCAACGCCTCCTTTATGGGTTCCGAAAGTTTATGGGATTGGGCTTTCGATCAATCCCTATCACCGGTTTGGAAAGTTAATTTTTATATTGCTAGCGGTACTGATAGTTGGCATCATCATTAGTTTGCTTTTCACACCAGCAAGTCAAATCAATCACTAAAAACAATTATTAAACACCCTCTTGCTGAGCAGGAGGGTGTTGATTATTTTTAAATAGACTAGATTTGAGCAACAGGTATTAGATTTTTGAAAAAAGTCTTTCTTTTTCTGATGTGGATATTTTCGCAATAAAATCATCATTATAAGTGAATTAACAGGTTTATCAAGGGTTAATACTTGTTAATGGTGGCTGCTATAATTAACCGTTGACAAACACAAAAAAACCATCATACGATAATTATGTTATTAAAAAAGTGAAAAATTGGTAGTCAACAAATGAAAACGCATTCATTAGGAAATTGTGATTCTGTACTAAAATTTTTATATAAGATGAAAATGGATTGTTTTCATTTAATATTTTATTGAAAGGATGTGTTTAGGAAGGGTTTACTGAAACTGACTTGCTTACAGTCTCAGTAAACTAAGAAAATCGTTATGACTTTTCATCTGGATAAAACTTTGTTGGGTTTTGGATTTTGTGAGTAATTGTGTCGGAACTATTCTATGGGGAGCAATTTTAAGGAGGAAAAAATGAACAAAGAGTATCAGGGTAAAAAAATTTACGGTAAAAAGCACTGGTTGACATTTTTATTAGTGAGTTCGTCTGTATTGGCGTTCCATTCGTTTGTTACGATGGATTCTCAAGTGGTTGATGCGCAAGAGCAAACAGCAAAAGAAGACGTAGCTGATTCAGCAACGTCAGTCGGAGCAATTGTGTCGATTGAAAAAGCGGAGAAAAACTTTGTCATTACGTATGCTTCTGGCAAAAAAGCACAAATTAGTATTTTAAACGACCATCTTTTTCGCTATCATCTAGATCCAACTGGTAAATTTGAAGAATATCCAACGCCAAATGATCCAAAGCATGTTGCGAAAATTACGGCTAAAACAATGGCCGACTATGGCACACAAGCCTTTGAGCAAACGAACATCACAGATTCAGGAAACCAATTTATTCTAGAAAATAATGGTTTAAAAATTATATTCGAAAAAGAAAGCGCTTTAATGAAGGTTCTAGACAAGAAAAAGAATCAAGTTATTTTAGAAGAAACCGCTCCGCTATCCTTTAAAAATGATAAAGCTACACAAACGTTAAAACAAAGTAGTCAAGAAAATTATTTTGGCGGAGGAACTCAAAATGGTCGATTTACGCATAAAGGAACAGCTATCCAGATTGTCAATACGAACAATTGGGTAGATGGCGGAGTAGCATCGCCTAACCCATTTTATTGGTCAACTGCAGGGTATGGCGTTGTTCGAAATACATGGAAACCTGGCAACTATGATTTTGGAAGTCATGATCCACAGACAACCACAACAACGCACGAAGGAACAGATTTTGATGCCTTTTATTTCTTTAATGATTCCTCAGCAGGTATTTTAAAAGATTACTATGAATTAACCGGGAAACCAGCTTTGATGCCAGAATACGGGTTCTATGAAGCGCATTTAAACGCATATAATCGGGACTATTGGGTGAAAGTAGCAGAAGGAACCGCGGGAGCAGTTAAGTTTGAAGATGGTAATTTTTACAAAGAATACCAACCAGGCGATCTAGGAAACTTAAATGGCACGCTAGAATCTTTAAATGGAGAAAAAGAGAATTATCAATTTTCTGCACGCGCAGTTATTGATCGATATAAGAAAAACGATATGCCGTTAGGGTGGTTCTTGCCAAATGACGGTTACGGTGCTGGCTATGGCCAAACAGATTCATTGGACGGCGATGTACAAAACTTAAAAGAATTTACAGAGTATGCTCAAGCCAATGGTGTTGAAGTGGGGCTGTGGACCCAATCTAATCTCCATCCAGCGGATCCTAAAAATCCTAAAAAAGGAGAACGGGATATTGCGAAAGAAGTTAGTGTCGCTGGTGTTAAAGCCCTCAAAACTGACGTGGCGTGGGTTGGGTATGGGTATTCCTTTGGCTTAAATGGTGTAGAAGATGCTGCAAATGTTTTTGTAAAAGAAACAGACGGCGCAGTTCGTCCGATGATTGTCTCATTAGATGGTTGGGCCGGAACCCAACGGCACGCTGGTATTTGGACAGGCGATCAAACGGGTGGTCAATGGGAATATATTCGCTTCCATATCCCAACATATATCGGGACTTCATTGTCTGGCCAACCAAATGTTGGTTCAGATATGGATGGAATTTTTGGTGGAAAAAATAAAGAGGTCAACATACGTGATTTCCAATGGAAAACTTTTACACCAGTGCAGCTAAATATGGACGGCTGGGGCTCCAATCCAAAAACGCCATTTGCTTTTGATCAAGAAGCCACAGATTTGAACCGAGCGTATCTAAAATTAAAATCAATGATGATGCCTTATAACTACAGTATTGCCAAGGAATCAGTTGATGGACTACCAATGGTACGGGCCATGGCTTTAGAATTTCCTAATGAAGGAACAGCATATACAAAAGATTCTCAATACCAATATATGTGGGGACCCAATTTACTCGTTGCCCCAATTTATAATGGCAATCAAGATGAGGCAGGAAATTCAATCCGTGATGGAATCTACTTACCAGATGAAAAACAAGTCTGGGTTGACTTATTTACAGGCGAAAAATATCAAGGTGGCCGTGTCTTAAATGGAGTAAAAACACCGCTGTGGAAGGTGCCCGTTTTCGTCAAAGATGGTAGTATTATCCCAATGACGAATCCAAACAACAATCCAAAGGAAATCCAACGGGATCAACGATCTTTCTTGATTTATCCAAATGGCGCCACTTCTTTTAATATGTATGAAGATGACGGAATTTCAACTAGTTATGAAGCTGGGCAATCAGCTACGACTAAAATAAATAGTCAAGGCCCTAAATCAAACGAAAAAGGGGATCTGACCGTTACTATCGAACCGACAAAAGGAAGTTACAAAGGCTTTGTTGATGAACGAAGCACCACGCTTGATTTGCTAGCTTCAGAAGCGCCCGAAAGCGTAACAGCAATGGTGGGGGGAACAGAAGTAACCTTGAAACAAGCAGCTAATAAAGAAGAATTTTTAGCTGGCACAAATCTATATTATTTTGATAAAGAATTCCAAGTGAATCAGTATCTTTCTGAAGCTTCAGGAGAAAAACTGAACCAATCAGCGTTATCAGTAAAACTAGCGAAACAATCTGTGACCGCCAAAGATGTTCAAATAACTGTCAAAGGTTTCATTAATAAAGGAACGGTTGACGGAGGAAATACAACGGTCGATGACCAGTTAACTATTCCGGCAAATGTCGCAATCAATGAAGAAAAAACAACGCCATCTTCTTTGACTCTTCAATGGGATCAAGTAACTGAGGCAACAAGCTATGAAGTAGAGCGTGACGGGACTGTTTTCGGAAATATTCAAACGAATACAGCAACATTTGATGGATTTTCCTTCCTAAGCGAACATACTTTTCGAGTTCGAGCTGTTGGAAAAAACGGGGTCTCTGAATGGAGTGAACCGATTAAAGGGAAAACACAAGATGATCCCTATAAAGAAACAATTAATCAAGTCAAAGCAACAAGTAATTTACCAGAACAACCGGGTGCAGAATTGAAGAAATTAACAGATAAAGATTTAAGTACAGGTTGGCATACGAACTGGTCAACCGGCATCGCTAATCCAAGTGATGGAAATTTCTTGTCTTTAAAATTTGATCTTGGTGCGGAGTATCAAATGGATAAAATTGAATACTTGCCAAGAGACAATGCCGGCAACGGAAATATTTTGCAACTCCAGTATCGGACGTCGAAAGATGGAGCTAATTGGACAGAGTTTTCAGAACCTATTAACTGGAAGCAAGATGCTTTGACAAAAACCATTGAAACGAAGGACCAAGCGTATCGTTTTGTTGAAATGAAGGTATTAAAATCGGTGGGTAATTTTGGCTCTGGTCGTGAGATGCTCTTTTACAAACAACCAGGAACAGAAGGAATCTTACATGGAGACATTACTAACGATGGAACGATTGATGAAAATGATGCAATGAGTTATCGAAACTATACAGGCTTAGAATCGGTGGACAGTGACTTTAATGGCTATGTTGAAAAAGGTGATTTAAATAAAAATGGGGTAATTGATGCTTATGATATCAGTTATGTTTTACGACAATTAGATGGTGGGATTGAGATACCTGATGTCGAAGAAATTGCGGGCGGTTTATCCCTTGCTGTGGTTAATGAAAATGGCAAGGATACCTATCTTCCTGGCGATACATTAACCTTTACACTTAAAGGTCAAGACTTAAAAAACATTAATGCGTTAAGCACAAAAATGTCCTTTGATTCTAGCAAATTTGAACTTGTCGGTCAGCCTGCAACCACGAATAATACAAAACAAATGGAAAATTATTCTAAATATCGGAAACATTCAAATGATGTGGAGAATCTATATTTAGTTCTTAGTAATCAAGGAAATAAACAATTGTTAAATGGTTCAATGGACTTAGTTACCTTTAAAGTTAAAGTAAAAGAAACAACTCGCGTAAAACGTGCGACAACTGTTGAGCAGCCATTACAATTTGATATGAGTCAAGGCTTATTAGTAGGCCAAGGATTCCAACAAGCCACACTTTCAGATTTTTCTGTAACAGTGAAGCCCACAGAGCTAGTAGATAAAGAGTTATTACAAGCGCTAATTACGCTAAATCAAGCACGTGTCGAAAAAGAATATACGCCTGAAACTTGGGCAATTTTTAAACCAATCTTAGATGAGGCAGTAGCTGTTCTAGCCAATGAACAAGCCACACAGACAGACGTTTCTGCTGCCGCGGAAAACCTAGAAAAGGCTGCAAGTCAGTTGGAAAAAATGCCTGATGTAGCGAATAAAGCTGATTTAGAAAAAGCAATTCAAGAGGGGCTAGCGAAGAAACCAAGTGATGGGCAAGAATTCACCGAAGAAACTAAAAAAGTTCTTGAAGAGTCATTAGCAGCAGCTCAAAAAGTATTTGCTCAAGAAAAAGTTACCCAAGAAGAAATAGACCAAGCGACTAAAACATTGCGTGAAGCAATTGCACAATTAAAAGAACAACCCGTCGCCGTTGATAAGGAAACCTTAAAAGAGCAAATCGCTCAAGCCCGAGGAAGAAAGCCGGAAGAAGGATACCAATTTACAAAAGAAACAGAAAAACAATTGCAAGAAGCAATTCAAGCGGCTGAAGCAATCGTAGCGAAAGAAACGGCGACAAAAGAAGAAGTCTCAGCGGCTCTAAACGCATTGGAAACTGCAATGGCTCAATTAAAAGAAGTACCACTTGTAAATAAAGACCAATTACAAGAAGTTGTCAAACGAGCGCAGCAAGTCACTCCAAGTGAAGGGCACCAATTTACTGCCTCCTCGTTACAAGATTTACAAAAAGCGCTTTTAGCAGCTAAAAACACATTGGAAAACCCAGCAGCTAATCAAAAAATGATTGATGAAGCGGTTGCTGAATTAACTAGTGCCATCGATGGGTTACAAGAAGAAGCGTTAGTTACAGATAAAAAAGCCTTAGAGGCAATGATAGCCAAAGCAAAAGCAATCAAACCATCTGCCGGAAAAGAATTTACCAGCGAGTCTAAAGCGCGCTTAACTGAAGCAATTGACCAAGCGGAAGGGATTTTAGCTGATAAAAATGCTCGGCAAGAACAAATTGATACTGCTGAAAAAAATGTAAAAACTGCTTTGGATAGTTTAGAGGAACAAGTCCTTCAAGCGGATAAAACAAAGTTGAGAGAACTGCTTCAAAAAGCAGAAACCTTGAAACCTAAAGCAGCAAAACAATTTACAAAAGCATCGCAAGAAGCTTTAGCTGAAGCAATTAAACAAGCAAAAGCACTTGTTGAGGACCCAAATGCGACGCAAGAAGCTGTGGACAAATGTTTAAGTATTTTAGCACAAGCCATTGAAGCAATGGCAGAAGAGCCAATCAGTAGCAACTCTACAGGCAACAATGGAAATCATGGCACGGTTAGCGGGACTGGTGGTGTAACCAGTCCAGGAAAGGGCACAGCAGCAGGTGGAACGACAACAAAAACCACCACTTCTGGTACTTTGCCAAAAGCAAATGAAGTTGTTTCGCCAATCTGGTCAATCAGTGGTTTTCTATTGATAGTAAGTATTGGTTTAGGAAAATTATTCTTCAAAAATAAAAAAGACCAAAATTAGCGTATCATTAACTTACAAGGCGCATTTGTACAAAAACAGTGTGCAAATGCGCAAGTAAGTAATAGGAGAGGATTTTTACGAATGAAAAGAAAGAAAATCAAGAATCAACTACTTGTTTTAACAAGTATTCTCGTTCTTCTGAGTTTGGAAGTCGCTCCAGTTGTTACGTTGGCTGCAGAATTACCAAGTAGCTCGCTACAAACAGCTCTGTCCTCGGAAACGACAATTACTTCGGAAGAAAAAGTAATTGAAACAACCGAAACAACTGTTGCTACATCGACAACGTCCACTAGTAGTTCGTCATCTGAATCAAGTAGTTTTACCGATACGACTACCGAATCAACGAGTCAGTCAACGACAGAAACGACAACCACAAATACTAGTTCTGAAACAAAAAAAGAACCTACAGAGCCAACGGTATCATCAGAAATCACGCAGCCTGTTGAACAATCGCAACCACCACAAGTTCCTGTGACCAAGCAAGAACCTGAAGAACCTATTCAAGTTCCTGAAGCCACCAATAACGTTGTTGAAGAAAATCAGGCTGTATCGTTAAATCCGTCCCTCAAAGTAGATGAAATAGCTTCTTCAAATTTAAAAGGCTACGAACTTCCACTGTTGTCGTCTTTTGGCGAAAAGAAACGGGCAGTCGTGGTGGCTGAAGCATTAAGACACGTTGGGAAAACAAAAAAAGAATTTAATTTGACGGAGCAAGTATTGACCAGTAGTTTCCTTGCCCAAAAAATTTACCAACAATTATTTAAAATAGACATTGGCAGTACGCCGCAAGAACAAATGACATTTGGTAAAGTTCGTTCTATAGAGGAGGCAGAACCTGGTGATCTGATTTTTTGGCAAACAGCTGAAGGAAAAACGCTTCAAAATGGTGTTTATCTTGGCCAAGGAAAATATTTAATTGCCGCAGCGGAAGCGGATTCTAAAGAGAAACCAGAAGTAATCGCTCAGTTAGAGAATATCTATACTGCCAAACAACAACCAGACTCAAAAGAGGAAAAACGCTTGGTAGTGACTAATCCTTTTAAGGAGTTCACATTAACGGAGTATGGTAAAGAAGTTTTAGCAACATATGGTGCGTCATTTGAAATGCAGAAGTCAGAACAAACCACAGCGTTTATTAAAAAAATTGGTGAGACAGCCAGAGAACTTGGCGAAAAATACGATGTTTTTGCATCAGTGATGATAGCTCAGGCCATTTTAGAAAGTGGCTCTGGCGAAAGTCAACTAGCCAAAGAACCTTATTATAATCTCTTTGGCGTGAAAGGTTCGTTCCAAGGAAATAGTGTTAGCTTTTCAACAAAAGAGGCTGATCAGAGGGGCCAACTTTATACAATTTCCGCTGGGTTTCGCGATTACGGTGGCTATAATGACTCACTGCAAGATTATGTTCAATTACTCCGACAAGGGATTGACGGAAATCAAGATTTTTATAAACCAGCGTGGCGTTCGGAAGCCAAAAACTACCTTCAAGCAACGCGTTTTTTAACAGGTAAATATGCAACAGACAAGCAATACGATAATAAATTAAATTCGTTAATTGCGGTTTATAACTTAACGCAATTTGATTTACCAAAAACAGTGGACGGTTTGATTATCCAATCTAAAAATGAGCTGTCGGAAGCGGAACAGCAACAAATGCATTTTCCAGTCTATGATGGGATCAATTATAATCGAAGTGGTAGCTATCCCGTGGGCCAATGTACGTGGTATGTCTATAATCGTTTCAAACAGTTGGGCACTTCTGTGGATGAATTTATGGGAAATGGCAGTGACTGGGGAAGAAAAGGACGTGCATTAGGCTATCAAGTTAGTTCATTGCCTAAAGCTGGTCGTGCGATTAGTTTCCAACCAGGAGTTGCTGGCGCAGATAATCAATATGGACATGTTGCTTTTGTTGAAGCGGTCACTTCTGATGGAATCATTATTTCTGAAAGCAATGTCATCAATGATCAAACGATTTCGTATCGTGTCTTACCTAATGTAATTGCTTATAGTAGTGGCGTGACCTACATTGGCGCTTAATCGACTCATTCAACAGGAAGAACTGTGGATGTTTAAGTAAAAAATTAGCACAATGATCCATGTGTGAACTAACAAATTAAAATAACCAGAATCGACCAATGAATTGATTTTGTCATGTATAAAATGACAAGAACAGTTTGGCGGTTGATTCTTTGTTTTTCATCAACGAAGAGACAATAGTCCTCATGATTCGTTAGCAAAAGATGAATAGTCCAAAGTACTCTTTCTTGATGCTTTGTTATTTTATGTTTTTGTTTGCAGGAAACTACTGAAATCGCTATACTAAATTTATGTGAATATACTAACAGACAATCAATTTTTTATCTCTTTTATTGGTGTATAAATTGATTGAACATTATAATCATTTGTCTTTTGTTGTGTAATTTTATATCTTCTTGAGAAAGGGATGAGTGAACAAATGGCTATTTATATATTAGAAGACCAAATTATTCAAGCAAAAGCGTTAGAAGCATTGGTAACAAATATCCTACATGCAAGAAATATTTATAATGAAACAATCCATTTATTTTCACGTTCAGATGAATTATTACAAGTGGCACACCAGGACGCCCAACTAAATATCTTTTTCCTAGATATTCAAATGAACAATCATATCCAGGCAGGATTTGAGGTTGCCAAAGAAATCAGAAAAACAGACAGTGAAAGTCTGATTGTATTTATTTCTACTCACACAGAATTAGTTTTAACTTCCTACAAATATATGGTTTCAGCTCTTCAATTTATTCAAAAGAACGTGGATTTTCTAGATTTCCAAAAAGAGGTTGAAACATGTGTCGATGCATATATTCAACAAAAAGAAAATATAAAGACAAAAAGTGAATATATTATCATTAACTTAAAAGCGTCTTCTATAAAAATGGATATTAATGATATTTATTTCTTTCAAACGGAATACGATCATCGTGTGTCAATGGTTGGTAAAAATTTTAAAAGAGAATTTTATGGAACGTTATCAAAAATTGAACAACTGCATCCAGATTTGATTAGAGTCCATCAATCAATCATCATCAATAAAAAATATGCGTCAAAATTAAATTATAAAACGCATCTTTTAACTATGAGAGACGGAACGGAAGTACCAGTCTCAAGAAGATATTATACTCAGGTCAAGGCACTATTTCTTACTTAGGGAGGGATAATGACTAATTAAGGAATTATCTATCTATTAGTCGCTATATTCGTTATAATTTAGTGCAATACTTGAAGAGGAGGGCGATATGCTAATCGATTGGATTCTAAAAAATATTATGGATATGGATCAGGAAGATCAATCAGGAAAAACACAATGGACAAAGTATTATCTAACCGTTTATTTTTCTGGCTTATTTAATTTTCTGATGATTCTGATTTTATCAGTTTTATTTGGGACGTTAAGCGAAACCTTTATTGTATACGTCGTACTGATTTTTTTACGGCCTGTCGCAGGTGGCTGGCATGCAAAAACTAAATGGCTCTGTCGTCTAGAAAGCATTGTTATCTATGTCGCCATACCATTTGTATTGAAAAATTCTTCTGTGAGCTTACCGTTTATTTATAAAATTCTATTGATTTGCCTCTTAGTTGTATTATTTTATTGGTATGCGCCACAAGGAACAGCAATTGAACCTGTTCAACCATCTGATTTAAACGTGCTCAAAAAGCAAAGCCTTATAAGGGTGTGTTTACTTATTTTATGTAGTCTGTTTGTCAAAGAAAAGATTGCTTCAGTAATACTCTACGGTCTCGTCATCCAAGGTCTGATGATACTCCCTGTAACAAAAAATTTAATTGAAGGAAGTGTTTTTATGAAATTTGGTAAAAAAATAATTAAAAATGTTATTGAAAAAAGAGTTGCAAAAGTCAGTGATGGTGTGGGAACTAAGCCTAGATTAAATCAAAATTCGCCCAATATATTTGGACAATGGATGGGACAAACTGAAAAACCTAAAAAGAATATTGAAAAATGATTTTGTTGTTATTAGCTACTAACGTTTTGCTTGTATCTAGCTTTATCGTTTTTGTCTTTTTACGAGTAACATTGATCAAGATTGAATGTAAAATACCGTTACTTTCATTGCTTATTGTCATTAATCTTTGTTCGTTTGCGGCATTAATGTTGGGCTACTCTTGGTTGATTTATGCGCTGACAGTCGTTATTTTTACAGGATTTTTACTCATTCACAAAAAGAGGTTCTCAATTTTTAAAGCGATATTTTTATCCGTTTTTACATTGCTTATGGTTTCGTTTATCAATTACACGGAGCAAACGATTTTAAGTGTTTTTTTTCAACAGATTTATCAAAATAAATTATTATGGATTGCCTCAAATGTTCTTCTGTTGCTTATAAATATCTGGATTGTTTTAAAAATTCCCAATAGTGTTTTTTTAAGATTAAATCGTGTGTTAGAAAATAGCCGAATTTTTTTTGGTTGTTTAATTTTATTGTTGATTCTGTTGTTACTTTTTGTGTTTTTGATTTCGCCAGAGATTTCACCTGACTTTATGCGAGGATTTGTCACGGTAAATAGTTCTAAATTGGAGTTATTAATAAGTGTAGGTTTATTTTTAATTCTGATTGGCTTAGTCATTGAAGCTTATTTGGAAGAACAACGTATCAACACTCAATTATTGAATAATTTAACGATTTATACTGAAAAAATAGAATCCATTAACGAAGAGCTAGCGATGTTTCGTCATGATTATAAAAATTTATTGTATAGTTTACAAATTGCTATTTCATACGAAGATATTCTGGAAATCAAAAGAATTTATGAAGAAACGATTGCACCAACCAAAAAAATTATTGATAATGAAGAATTTGAACTTATGAAGTTAAATCGTTTGAAAAATATGGAACTTAAGGCACTCATAAGTATGAAAATTAATACCGCAAAGCAAGCAAAACTAAAAGTGATTGTTGATGTGCCAGAAGTATTTATTCTTGATACATCAATCGACTTAGTGGTTGTGATTCGTTTGTTGGCTATTCTATTAGATAACGCGATTGAAAACAGTGCAAAATCAGAATTGAAAATGTTCGCTATCTCAATTTTCAATAAAAATGAAACACAAGAGTTTGTGATAACAAATAGTGTCCAAGCCGAATTTGATTTTAAGGTTATGAAGAAAACCAAATTTAGTTCTAAAAGTAACCCAGAAGAGCACGGTTGGGGATTGTTATATGTAAAAGAAATTGTTGATTTTTCAGATCAATTTGATTTGCAAACGTCCTTCAATGAAGGAGCGGTCACTCAACATTTAATTATTGAAAAAAATCATAATAGTAAAAAAGTTGTTAACGAATGAATTTGTTAACAACTTTTTTGCTATGGTATTGAGATATGAGGGGCAATACAGGGAAAAATGTCGGCTAATTAAGGAATTTAGATAGTGCCGGTTAGGTAGTTATCTATAATGAAAATAGCAACAAAATATTCACGCAGGGAAAGGGGCGGTCGTTTAACGGGAAAGATTAGGGAAGATAAAGCAATACTTTTGTTGGGAAAAGAAATAAAAGGAAACTGGGGAAGGAGTTAATCGTTTGATGAAGGGAAATAAAATTTTATACATTTTAGGTACAGGCATCTTTGTTGGAAGTTCATGTCTATTTTCTTCACTTTTTGTAGCAGCAGAAGAACAAGTTTATTCAGAAAGTGAAGTTTCAACAGTTTTATCGAAGTTGGAAAAGGAGGCAATTTCTGAGGCAGCTGCTGAACAATATACGGTTGTAGATCGAAAAGAAGATGCGTGGGGGATGAAGCATCTTAAGTTAGAAAAGCAAACGGAAGGCGTTACTGTTGATTCAGATAATGTGATTATTCATTTAGATAAAAACGGTGCAGTAACAAGTGTTACAGGAAATCCAGTTGATCAAGTAGTGAAAATTCAATCGGTTGATGCAATCGGTGAAGAAGGAGTTAAAAAAATTATTGCTTCTGATAATCCAGAAACTAAAGATCTTGTCTTTTTAGCTATTGACAAACGTGTAAATAATGAAGGGCAATTATTTTATAAAGTCAGAGTAACTTCTTCACCAACTGGTGACCCCGTATCATTGGTTTATAAAGTGAACGCTACAGATGGAACAATTATGGAAAAACAAGATTTAACGGAACATATCGGTAGTGAAGTAACGTTAAAAAACTCTTTTCAAGTAACGTTTAATGTACCAGTTGAAAAAAGCAATACGGGAATTGCTTTACACGGAACGGATAACACAGGGGTTTACCATGCAGTAGTTGATGGCAAAAATAATTATTCTATTATTCAAGCGCCATCACTAGCGACATTAAATCAGAATGCTGTTGACGCCTATACGCATGGAAAATTTGTGAAAACATATTATGAAGATCATTTCCAACGACACAGTATTGATGATCGAGGGATGCCCATCTTGTCAGTTGTTGATGAACAACATCCAGATGCTTATGACAATGCTTTTTGGGATGGAAAAGCAATGCGTTATGGTGAAACAAGTACACCAACAGGAAAAACGTATGCTTCCTCTTTAGATGTAGTTGGTCATGAAATGACACATGGTGTGACGGAACATACTGCCGGTTTAGAATATTTAGGACAATCAGGTGCGTTGAATGAATCTTATTCTGATTTGATGGGTTATATTATTTCGGGTGCATCTAATCCAGAAATTGGTGCGGATACTCAGAGTGTTGACCGAAAAACAGGTATTCGAAATTTACAAACGCCAAGTAAACACGGACAACCAGAAACCATGGCTCAATACGACGATCGAGCACGGTATAAAGGAACGCCTTATTATGATCAAGGCGGTGTTCATTATAATAGTGGAATTATTAATCGGATTGGTTACACCATTATCCAGAATTTAGGCATTGAAAAAGCACAGACTATTTTCTACAGCTCATTAGTAAATTACTTAACACCTAAAGCACAATTCAGTGATGCTCGTGATGCGATGCTTGCTGCTGCAAAAGTTCAATATGGCGATGAAGCAGCTTCAGTGGTGTCAGCAGCCTTTAACTCTGCTGGAATCGGAGCTAAAGAGGATATTCAAGTAAACCAACCAAGTGAATCTGTTCTGGTCAATGAATGAAAAAAATTCCCCAATTAAATAAAAATGGAAAAGGAGTGGCATAATCTTATGAAAAAGTTCTCCATACGAAAAATTAGTGCTGGTTTTTTGTTTCTGATTTTAGTAACTTTGATAGCCGGTTTTAGCTTGTCTGCAAATGCAGAAGAGTATATCGTTCCTGCCGAAAGTCATTCACGACAAAAAAGATCGTTACTGGACCCTGAAGACAGAAGACAAGAAGTGGCAGATACAACCGAAGCGCCTTTTGCGTCAATCGGAAGAATCATTTCCCCTGCCAGTAAACCAGGCTATATTTCTTTAGGAACAGGCTTTGTTGTTGGAACCAATACAATTGTCACCAATAATCATGTGGCTGAAAGTTTTAAGAATGCCAAAGTATTAAATCCGAATGCCAAAGATGATGCTTGGTTTTATCCAGGTCGAGATGGCAGTGCGACACCATTTGGCAAATTCAAAGTGATTGATGTAGCTTTTTCCCCGAATGCGGATATTGCGGTCGTGACTGTCGGCAAACAAAACGATCGTCCAGATGGCCCAGAGTTGGGAGAAATTTTAACGCCATTTGTTTTGAAAAAGTTTGAATCTTCAGATGCCCATGTAACAATATCAGGCTATCCAGGTGAGAAAAACCACACACAATGGTCTCATGAAAATGATTTGTTCACATCTAACTTTACAGACTTAGAAAATCCATTACTATTTTATGATATCGATACAACCGGTGGTCAATCTGGTTCACCAATCTATAATGCTCAGTTTGAAGTAGTTGGTGTTCATTCCAATGGCGGCATTAAGCAAACAGGAAACCATGGTCAAAGACTAAATGAAGTGAATTATAACTTTATTGTCAATCGAGTGAATGAAGAAGAAAATAAACGTTTATCCGCTGTGCCAGCAGCGTAAAGAACCATAAAAATACTCGGAATTTCCAGAATCACAGGAAATTTCGAGTATTTTTGTTTTTTAAGATAGTGTAAGTTACGATAAAAGTACCTTGTAATTATCGGTTAAAAGCATATAATAGTGCTGAAAAGAAGGCAAATAATCCGATTAAGTTAGTATTTCTAAACCATCATAACTCGTAATGATTTCATGCTTTTGAGATAAAGCCGCCATCTCCGCATAAGACAAGCCGCCATTGTGAGAAAAATGGTTGGCAACGTAAATCGTTTTATCTGTGACGAGTTTTCTTTCTTTTAATTCTGCAATTAATTTTAAATTTTCTTCCCAATTCATATGACTATTGCCAGTTTCGTTTGTTTGACTAGTACAATCTAAAGAAACAATACTAAGAAGTAAGTGGCTCTTTTCAAGATATTCAAACATTTCTGACGTAAAGTAACCTGTATCATGGGTGGATAAAAAAGCATCTTTACCATCGTCTATAACGAAAATAAAACAATCTTCACTGAAATTTCCATGTTGTGCAGGAAGGGGATAAATCGTATAGTTCGCAATAGTAAAACATTTGTAGGGCTGAATAACCTGATAATGTAATCGGGTATCGTCTTGACGACCTTCTAAATCAAAGGCGCGCTGATAAAACGTCTTAACTGCTTCATTTCCGTAAACAGTTAAACGATTGGGAATATCTAATGCATAACCAGACATTCGATAAGCCAAATCCTCGCCGTAAAAATGATCGGAATGCCAATGAGAGATTAGTAAAGAGTCAAAGTCTGCAAAACACAAGTCATACTGCAACAAGTGTAAATAAGAATCCCCTGGAAAATCAATCAGCAGGACATCATCAATAATTAATTGAGTTTGTGTACGAATTTCTCGTCCTTTTTTCTCTCGAGCGTACTTACATAATTTACAATTACAAAAAATTCCTGGAATCCGTTCTGCTGCACCCGTACCTAAATAGTTGATTTTCATTGGGAGTACCTAACCTTTCTTTGACATTCTTCATACTTAGTAGATAACGCTGAACCTTAAAGTAAATGGGCATGGAAACTGAAGCATTTGTTGTGTCCATCTTACCTTTTTTAGAAAAGAATTGAAATGGAATTTCTTAAGTAAATTTGCGTAAAATAGAAAAAGCTAGACGCCTTTGTTAATAAGCTGAATTTACTGCGAATGCTCGTACTGTTTCCGAAAAAAAGTTTTACCAAAGGCACTTTCATATCCATCTGCTATTAGTTATAGAAAAATAACAAGATGGACATAGCTTATTAGAGCAAAAATAACTACGCTATTGATAAAGAGTGAGGCGTGTTTTGAACAGGTTACGTGGGCAAATGAATTTGAATAAAAGGGATGACAAAAGATGACTATTGAAAAATTAGAATATTTTTATACCATTGCAAAATATAATAGTATTTCCAAAGCAGCCTCTGAACTCCATGTTAGTAAATCAACCTTAAGTGCGTCATTAAAAGATTTGGAAAGTGAATTGGGCCATTTACTTTTTGACCGTAACGGGAATTCTTTGACGTTAAATTCCTATGGTGATAAAATCGTCCAATCTGTATATATCATTTTAAACGAGGCTAAGAAAATGAAACTTAATTTGCATGAAATGATTGAGAATCCAGTGATGCGTTTAGGTTTTGGAAATACGTCCTTGATGTATAAAGTGACAGAAAATGAGGATCAACTGAATCGTTTTTGGGAATGTTACCATGGTTCATCGTTTGAGTTATTGAATAAATTGGAGAATCATGAGTTGGATTTTGTGATTACTTCTGCAGATGTGAATAGTCCAGTTTTAAAGAAAGAACAATTAATTGAACTAAAAATGTATCTTTGTGTTTCAAGAGAAATTAAACAAGAAATTGAGGAAGAAGGCTTCACCTGTTTGACCAACTATCCATTTCTATTTTTGCCGCATCACTTAGATCATTTAGAAGCTACCAAGAGTGTGCTAGAAATGTTGCAATTAACAAGTCCGCTTGTTTGTTGCTACGATACGTTGATGCTTACTCGTCTCATTGAAAAAAGTAAAGGAGTTTATGCGGTGATCTCTCTTCGGAAAGAACAACTGCAGGAAATTGATTCTAAACTCTTCTTTTTACCGATTGAACGAAAACAAAAATTTTATTTATACCGAAATGTTTCCAGTTCGGTTTTTGTCCAACCTGGTCAAATCAAGGCAACTTTACAAAAGTTGCTAGAGACTTAGCCATTAAAATTACTTTGGAATAGTTACCAAAAATAGCTTTATTCGCTTAGATTTACTTCTGCTGCGGATAAGGCTATTTTTGATGTTCATTGTTTAAAAGAGATGCTCAATTATGGGGCTGTTCGATATTTCTGAACAGAATGTTCAATTATTTAATAACTTAAGAATCGATAAATCGTATCTATTACGGTTCAATTTAAAGGGGTTCTGGTGTATAGTTTGGCTATCTAAAGATTTACTTTTTTAAATATAAAATAACTAAATGGCAAGGAATATAAAGAACTGTTGATACGTGAGTACTTGCGATAACTGTGTCGTTAGAAGTTTAAGTGTCATTGTTGCTTTTCCTGTTTTATGTAGTTGCTAGAAAGGACTGTTTTTATGATCGATAGAAAAAAAGTTATTTTGTATACTTGTTGCATGAGTTTGTTTGTAGTGACCATGGATGTTACGGTTGTCAATGTGGCGTTACCATCCATTCAAAGTGATTTTCACACGAATCTGTCTACATTACAGTGGGTAACAGATGGCTACACTTTAATGGTAGCATCCTTATTATTGTTGTCTGGGTCTACAGCAGATCGAATTGGCCGTAAACGAGTCCTTCAATTGGGCTTAGCCTGTTTTGGTTTAGCGTCTTTCCTATGTGGGATTTCGCAAACCCCAGGGCAATTGATCGCGTTTCGCATGTTGCAAGGGATTGGTGGTTCTATGTTAAATCCGGTAGCAATGTCTATTATTACACAGGTATTTACCGAAAAGTTAGAAAGAGCGAAAGCAATTGGCTTGTGGGGCTCTGTTACAGGGATTTCCTTAGGCATGGGCCCGATTATTGGTGGACTGATTGTTTCTTATTTTAGCTGGCGGTATGTCTTTTTTGTAAATGTACCGATCATTGCTGCGGCAATCATCCTTACACAAAAGTTTGTACCTGAGTCAAAAGTAGAGAAAACGGTGAAAAATGATTTTGTTGGTCAAGCATTGATGATTCTTTTTCTATTTAGTTCTATCTATTCCATTATCGGACTACCTAGAAAAGGGCTTTTCGCGCCAGATATTTTAAGTACTGGGATAATCGGCTGCTTAGCCATTGTCATTTTCTTTATTTATGAATATAACATTGACAATCCGTTAATCAACCCGCGTTTCTTTTTATCTATTCCATTTACATCGGCTTCTTTTTTAGCTATTTTTGGCTTTATCATATATAACGGCTATTTATTTTTAAACACGCTATATTTGCAAGAGATGAGAGGCTTCAGCCCGTTGGAAGCTGGCTTATCAACCATTCCTTTGGCTTTTGTTAGTTTTCTTGTTGCCCCGAGAGCCGGCGAAATGGTAGGGAGAATAGGGACGAAACGTCCTATTATGCTTTGTGGTATTTCAATGTTGGCTGTTAGCTTTTTACAATTATTTGTAACTAAAACAACGCCTATGATTATTTTATTTATTATTTATATCTTTTTAGGCATTGGGTTTGGGATGTTAAATTCGCCGATTACCATTACAGCGATTGAAGGAATGCCACTTTCTCAGTCAGGAACGGCAGCAGCCATTGCGGTGACATGTAAGCAAATTGGCAATTCTTTAGGGGTTGCGCTACCAAGTCTTTTAATTACAAAGCCTATTACTAGTTCGCTTACTCGAACACCTTTTACAAACGTATGGCTTTTATTTGGATGTTGCGCCATTGCGATTATCTTTTTAAGTTATTTATCCAATTCTCCGCTAGCGAAAAAGTCATTGCGCAGAGTTAGGTTTTATTTTTAACAAATCAAGATTTTTTTGAAGGGAAAGGAAGACAAACTTAGATGAAAAAAATAAATAACCGATTAGGACTCTTTTTATTTTTTGTTTTACTCTTTTGGGCAAAAACGATTCTGGCGTATTACCTAGATTTCTCATTAGGCGTTAAGGGCAGTCTCCAGCGAGAAATTTTATGGTTCAATCCAGTTGCTACTACGCTGTTATTATTTGGCTTTAGTTTGTATTTTAAAAAGCATAAAACATTTATGCTTAGCTTAACTCTTTTAAATGTTTTAAATACATTAATTTTATATTTGAATATTATTTTTTATCGTGAATTCACTGACTTTATTACCATCCAATCTGTTTTTGGCTTTTCAAAAGTTTCAGAAGGAATTTCTGGTGATTTACTTGCTTTAATGAGAGTCCACGATGTCTTTTATTGGCTAGATACTTTAGTGCTGCTCGTTTTGGTATTTTACTCTTTTAAACAGCGACGGAATCATCAAGTCTTTGTGACCAAACCTATCAACAGAAGATTGGCGATCTCAATTAGTTGTTTAAGTGTCTTGCTCTTTTCGGTTAACTTATTTTTAAGTGAAACCGATCGTCCTCAATTGCTTCAAAGAATTTTTGACCGTAATTATATTGTAAAATATCTTGGCTTGGATGCATTCACAGCCATCGATGGTGTCAAAACAGCCATGTCAAATGAGGTAAGAGCAGAAGCTAGTTCAAACGAATTACCTGAAATCATGAAATTTACCAAGCAAAACAATTTACCGCTTAATCCGCAGTATGCCGGGATTGCCAAAGGGAAAAATGTATTTGTGATTCATTTAGAAAGTTTTCAACAATTTTTGATTAATATGAAAGTCCAAGGCCAAGAGGTTACACCGTTTTTAAATCAGCTCTATCAAAACAAAGCGACAATCAGTTTTGATAATTTCTTTCATGAAGTAGGGCAAGGAAAAACGAGTGATGCGGAGAACATGTTAGAAACAGGAACATTCGGCCTCCCGCAAGGCTCTCTTTTTACACAATTAGGATCAGACAATACTTTCGAAGCGGCTCCCGCTGTTTTAGGACAAAAAGGCTATACAACCGCTGTTTTCCATGGGAATGTGGGGAGTTTTTGGAATCGGGACCATGTGTATAAAAACTTAGGTTATCAATACTTTTTTGATCGGTCATATTTTTCAAAAGATGACAAAATGCTAGGTTACGGTATTTTAGATAAACAATTGTTGCGTGAATCAGCTAGTGAGCTTGAGCATTTACAGCAGCCATTCTATGCGAAGTTTTTAACTGTGACCAATCATACCCCTTATTATACGGATGACCAAAACTTCCCGTTTCCTAAATTGAACACAGGCAATTCGATTGTGGATGATTATGTTCGAACAGCGCACTATTTGGATCAATCGCTAGAACAATTTTTCCATTACTTGCAAACAACAAGTTTATACAATCATTCTATTTTTGTTATTTATGGTGACCACTTCGGTATTTCAGATGCAAACAACAAGGACTTATGTAAAGCTTTCAACCGCGATCCAAAAACGTGGACAAACTATGACAATGCGCAATTGCAAAGAGTACCTTTGATGTTTTACATGCCAGGCTATACGCAAGGGAAAATCATGCACGAATATGGTGGGGAAATTGACGTTTTACCGACACTGTACCATCTTTTAGGTGTCGATGATAAAAATTATATCCATTTTGGCACGGACCTTTTATCTCCTCAATATAAACAAGTGGTTCCTTTTAGAAATGGCGATTTTGTAACGCCTCAATTTTCTTATCTAGGTGGGGAAATCTACAATAATCAAGGGAAAAAATTAGACCAAGTTCCAGCAGATTTAAAAGCAGAAGTCACGAAAGATAACGATTGGGTGAAAAAATCGTTAAGTTTATCTGACAAATTAAATCAGGAAAACCTTTTACGTTTTTATAAACCACAAGGATTCCAAGAAGTGCAACCAAAGGACTACAACTATGATGTGGCTTTTGAAAAAAACAAAGTCTTAGAAGTAGAAAAACAAAAAAATGCACAATCAACTAGCTTGTTTAGTCAAAATGGCAATCAAACGACAGTCCAAAATTATCCGACTACGCCATAGATCATTTAAGAAGGATAATTTTTGGAAGGGAAAGAGAATCATATATGAAGTGAAGGAGGTCAGAACAGATCCGTTTATTTTCGAAGGAATTGGTTCTGTTCCCGCCATTTATCCGGTTTTGAGCCTGGAACAAAAATCCAAAGTGATTTTTGTCCCAGGCTCTTTCGCTCTTTTATTGAGTAAGAAGTCAGTTTAGAATTTATATTAAGTTTCGCTGTACATTTTAAAATTATCATCAACAGAAAATACAACAGGCGGATTTTTAGATAAAAAAATTAGTAAAACAAGTATTAAATAAATAGTATTTTTGAGGATAAAGTAAGAGAAATGTTGTTTTTTTAATAGTTATTAACGGAAAACAAAATTATTTTATAGCCATAAAATATATTTTTATTATAATTATATTATAAAATAATGAGCATATGATTTGCAGATAAGTTTTTCAGGGCCTATTCTGAATAGGAACTTAGCTATAAAAATAAAAGAGGAGAGTGGTTTTGATGAGAAAAACTCAGAAGATTGTGCCAATTGTGACAGCTTCAGACGAAAATTATGCTCCTTATTTGAATGTAATGATGACAACTGTTTTAGAAAATTGTCATGCGGAGAGACCTGTTCATTTTTATGTGATTGATGATGGGCTGTCGCTATCTAGCAAAAAAGCACTCCGAGAAACGGTTAGTAGTAACTCACAAAGTGCGACTGTTGAATTTCTAACAGCAGACAAAGAAGTTTATCAAAATTTTTTAGTGAGTGATCATATTACAACGACCGCTTACTTACGCATTTCTTTACCGTCACTTTTACAAAAATATAGCTATAAAAAGGTTCTTTATTTAGATGCAGATACGCTTGTTTTAGATGATATTGTCCAGTTGTATGATACGCCATTAGTGAACCAAACGATTGGCGCGGTTATTGATCCTGGGCAAGCATATGCCTTGAAACGTTTGGGCATCGATTCCTCCGATTATTATTTTAATTCAGGAGTTATGATTATTGATATTGACCGATGGAACGAGAAAGCAATCACGCAAAAAACAATTCAGTATCTAGAAGAAAATGGGGACCGCATAGTTTATCATGATCAAGATGCTTTAAACGCTGTTCTTTATGAAGATTGGCTAGCTCTAGAACCAAGATGGAATATGCAGACGTCTTTAGTTTTTAATCGTCATGAAGCGCCTAATGAAGCCTATCAAAAATTATATACAGCGGGAAATCAAGAGCCAGCGATTATTCATTTTACTGGACACGATAAACCTTGGAATACGTTAGAAAATCATCCTTATACAGCTCTTTATCTAAACAAGTTAAAGAAAGTAGGTGCAAGAAATGGAAAATAGAAAAGAATTAGCGATTGTCTCCTGTTGCAATACCAACTTTGTACCGCATCTTGCTGCTATGTTTGTTTCAATTTTAGAAAATAGTCCTTCAGCGGCAGCTGTTCATTTTTATGTGATTGATGACAATATCAATTTTGAAAGCAAGCAACTACTGTATTTTACGATTAAACATACCCAACTCAATGCAGAGTTAACATTTTTAAAAATCAACCCCCATTTTTTCAAAAATGTTGTAACCAGTGAACGAATTCCCAAAACAGCTTACTACAGGATTGCTATTCCAGAGTTGTTTAGAGGAAGCCAGATCGAACGGCTGTTGTATATGGATTGTGACATGATTGCCTTAGATGATGTCGCAAAATTATGGACAGTTGATTTAGGTGAAAATATCATCGCCGCTGTTGAAGATGCAGGGTTCCATCAACGTTTGGAAAAAATGGCGATTCCTGCAGAATCTATGTGTTATTTTAACTCAGGCTTGTTGCTAATCGATGTTAAAAAATGGTTGAATTTAGATGTAACCACTAAAGTCTTAAGATTTATTGAAGAAAATCCAGATAAATTACGTTTCCATGATCAAGATGCATTGAATGCGGTTTTACACGACCGTTGGACCCTGTTGCATCCTAAGTGGAACGCCCAAGGTTATATTCTGTCAAAAGCGAAAGAACATCCAACTATTTATGGAGAAAAACAATATGAAGAAACGAGAAGAGCACCATCCATTATCCACTTTACTGGCCATGTCAAACCTTGGACGAAAGAATTTCAGTGGTATACCAAGCGTTATTATGATCAATATGCGAATAGGACGGCCTTTCGTTGTGTCAACACATTCAATCAATATTTATCTTATACGAAAATTAGCAGAAGGATTGAATATGCTCAATAATGAATATTGTCATGGATTTCGTAAAATCAGTTACTTGTTAGTTGTTGCCAGAACCAAACAATAGAAACGAAGAAGTCGGGATAGAACTGTTTTTCAGATTTTGAGTATGAGACAAAAATCTAAAGTGATTTTTGTCTCATACTCTTTTCTGTCTATTTAAAATAAAGCCAGCAACTGGTATCATATTTAAGGATGGTTTTTTATAAAAAAATGATTTCTTGAGGAAAAAAATATTACAATAAAGAAAAATAAAAAAATGTAAACGTTATCATTTCAAGGTTATAGCGGTATGAAGATATTTATTAATACTTTTTATTGACAAAATAAAAAAAACCACCGTACTATTGGTTTGTGGTTATAACCAGTTAGGGTAAAGGAGAAAGTTATGGAAAATGCCTTTAAAAACAAAGCTTTGTATCATCAACTTGTTGATTTGCTGCAGGAACGAATCGAAACATGCATGATTCCTCATGACAAGTTGCCCTCTGAACGTGAATTGACTGCACAATATGGAGTGAGTCGGACGACGGTCCGGTTAGCGCTACAAGAACTAGAAAATAGAGGTTCCATCTATCGTCGTCATGGCAAAGGAACATTTGTTTCAGATATAAAAAAAGAGGCCGCTGATTTAGCTGGCGCATATAGTTTTACAGAACAAATGAAAGGGCTGGGTCGAAAACCACATACCCGTATATTATCCTTCGAAAAATTGGAAGCGGATAAATTTATTTGTCAGCATTTGAATCTTTCGTTAGGAGAGGCAGTTTTTAAATTAAGTCGGTTGCGGATTGCTGATAACGAGCCATTAATGGTTGAAGACACATACTTGCCTGTGAAATTTTTCTTATCACTCACGGATCAATTACTACGTAGCAAGCCATTATATGATCTATTTTCGGAAGATTTTAAGCAAACCGTTCGTTTAGCTGATGAAGAATTATACGCTAGCATTGCGTCAAAAGAAGATGCCAAATTATTGATGATTCCGGAAGGAGCGCCAGTCCTTCATTTAGCACGCCAGACATATAACATGAAAAATGAAATTATTGAATTTACGTTGAGTGTGGCGCGAGCAGATCAATTTCATTATCAGATACGCCATATTCGGAATAGTTAGGAGAGTTAAGTATGTTTACAGCAGAAAAAGAAGAACTAGAACAACTAGGAGCGGAAATCACGACACGTGAAATTCGTCAGCAACCTGAGCTTTGGCAAGAAACCGTGACACTTTATTATGAAAATCAAACAGCTTTGGAAAACTTTTTAAAAGAAGTCCAAGCCAAAGCGCAAGGAAAACGCACAAGAGTAATTTTTACAGGAGCAGGGACTTCACAATATGTCGGTGATACGGTTGTACCTTATCTCCGAGCACACGGCGACACACAAGCTTTTTCATTCGAAAGTATTGGGACAACGGATATTGTGGCCAAACCAGAAGATTATCTGATTAAAGACGAACCAACATTGTTAGTTTCGTTTGCAAGAAGTGGAAATAGTCCTGAAAGTTTAGCGGCAGTTGAAGTAGCTAATCAAGTGGTTGAAACAATTCATCATTTAGCGATTACTTGTGCCGAAGAAGGACAACTGGCACAAATAAGCCAAAAAGAAGAAAACAGCTTTTTATTCTTAATGCCAACACGTTCCAATGATGGTGGTTTTGCGATGACTGGTAGCTTTTCTTGCATGACCTTGGGTACATTACTACTCTTTGATCAAACAGCTTTTGAGCAAAAACAAGATTATGTAACCGCTCTAATTAAATTAGGTGAAGAAGTGCTATCCCGTGAAGAAGAATTAAATGAAATTGTTAACCTTGATTTTGAACGAATTGTTTATGTTGGTTCTGGAAGTTTAGCTGGTTTGACAAGAGAAGCGCAATTAAAAATCTTAGAACTAACAGCCGGTAAAGTTGCCACAATTTTTGACTCTTCTATGGGCTTCCGTCATGGACCAAAATCATTTATTAATGAAAAAACAATAATGTTTGGTTTTGTTAATAATACACCATACACAAGAGATTATGACTTGGATATCTTAGAAGAAGTTCACGGTGACGAAATTGCGGCGGGTGTTTTTGCGATTGCTCAACCTGGCAAACGTAATTTCTCAGGTTCAACTATTGAATATTCCGCAGAAACTGCTCTATTACCTGATGGCTATTTAGCATTAGCAGATATCATGGTAGCCCAAACAGTCGCACTTTTAACATCTATTAAAGTTGGAAATAAACCGGATACCCCTTCACCGACAGGTACAGTGAATCGTGTGGTTAAAGGTGTAACGATTTATGACTATAAATAATACAACATTTGGAGGAGGAACTATGCTTACGTTAACAGCTGGAAAAAAAGCGGCAATGGATCGTTTGTCAACCCAAGAAGGAATCATTAGCGCATTAGCCATTGATCAACGAGGTGCCTTGAAAAAAATGATCAAAGCGCTAGATGTAGAGCCAACTGATGCACAAATTGAAACGTTTAAAGAATTAGTCTCGAAAGAATTGACACCTTATGCGTCCGCCATTTTATTGGATCCAGAATATGGATTGCCTGCTGCAAAAGCACGCGATACCGAGGCTGGATTGTTACTCGCTTATGAAAAAACGGGCTATGATGCAACAACTCCGGGACGATTGCCTGATTTACTAGCAGATTGGTCTGTTTTACGCTTGAAAGAAGAAGGCGCAGATGCGATTAAATTTTTACTCTACTATGATGTGGATGAGGATCCAGAAATCAATCATCAAAAACATGTATTTATTGAACGCTTAGGGAGTGAATGTGCAGAAGAAGACCTACCATTTTACTTAGAATTAGTTTCTTATGATGCACAAATAGCAGATGCAACTTCTTTAGAATATGCAAAAGTTAAACCGCATAAAGTGAATGAAATGATGAAAGAATTTTCTAAACCCCAATATAAAGTAGATGTATTGAAAGTGGAAGTTCCAGTTAATATGAATTTTGTAGAAGGTTTTGCGCCGGCTGAAACAGCGTATACAAAAGAGGAAGCGGCGAATTATTTCTTAGAACAAAGTCAAGCCACTGATTTACCATTTATCTTTTTAAGTGCCGGTGTCTCAACAGAGCTATTCCAAGAAACACTACGTTTCGCTAAAGAAGCTGGTTCAACATTTAATGGTGTTTTATGTGGCCGTGCTACGTGGAAAAATGGCGTGAAACCTTTCGTTGAAGCAGGAGAAACTGCGGCTTGTGATTGGTTAAAAACAGAAGGCCGAGAAAACATTGAAAGTTTAAATGAAGTCATCGCGGCAACCGCCAGCTCTTGGCATACGAAAGTTCAAGTAAACGAAGGGTAATTGGGAGGCATAGCTGTGATAGTAACAGTAACAATGAATCCGTCAATTGACATCTCCTACCTATTAGATCATCTAAAGCTTGATACCGTTAATCGGACCAGTCAGGTGACCAAAACCCCTGGTGGCAAAGGACTAAATGTCACTCGCGTTATTCATGATTTAGGTGGAGATGTTATCGCTACCGGCGTTCTTGGTGGTTTTCATGGGGCGTTTATTGCAAATGAGTTAAAGAAAGCAAACATCCCCCAAGCATTTACGTCAATCAAAGAAGAAACACGTGATTCGATTGCGATTTTGCACGAAGGGAATCAAACTGAAATTTTAGAAGCTGGACCGACTGTTTCCCCAGAAGAAATCAGTAACTTCCTTGAAAATTTCGATCAATTAATTAAGCAAGCAGAAATTGTCACAATTTCTGGCAGTTTAGCGAAAGGATTACCATCAAATTTTTATCAAGAATTAGTTCAAAAAGCTCACGCACAAGAGGTTAAAGTACTACTAGATACTTCTGGTGATAGTTTAAGGCAAGTTCTTCAAGGATCATGGAAACCGTATTTAATTAAACCTAATTTAGAGGAACTAGAAGGATTGCTAGAGCAAGATTTTTCAGAAAATCCATTAACAGCTGTACAAACAGCTTTAACAAAACCAATGTTTGCGGGAATTGAATGGATTGTCATATCTTTAGGAAAAGATGGTGCAATTGCCAAACATCACGATCAATTCTATCGTGTAAAAATTCCAACGATTCAAGCTAAAAATCCTGTTGGTTCAGGAGATGCAACCATTGCTGGTCTTGCCTATGGACTAGCCAAGGATGCCCCAGCTGCCGAACTGCTAAAATGGGGCATGGCGGCTGGAATGGCTAATGCCCAAGAAAGAATGACTGGGCATGTAGACGTAGAGAACGTGAAGAAACATCTTATGAACATCCAAGTAGTTGAAATTGCTAAATAAAGAGCTTTCTTTATTTAGCAATTATCCAGTAATTGAAAGCGTTTACTAGAAAGGGTGGCAATGTGGACAGATTTGAAATTAAAGAGGAGTTTCTTTTAAATGGTCAACCATTTAAAATTTTATCAGGCGCCATTCATTATTTTCGTGTAGATCCCTCAGATTGGTATCATTCACTTTATAACTTGAAAGCTTTAGGCTTCAATACAGTTGAGACCTATGTGCCATGGAATTTACATGAACCGCAAAAAGGAACATTTCATTTTGAGGGAATATTAGATTTGGAGCGCTTTTTAAAATTAGCACAAGAACTTGGACTATATGCGATTGTGCGGCCGTCTCCTTATATTTGTGCAGAATGGGAGTTTGGCGGTTTTCCAGCCTGGCTATTAAATGAACCAGGACGGATGCGTTCGAATAATCCAACCTATCTAAAGCATGTTGCGGAATATTATGATGTTTTAATGGAAAAAATTGTTCCGCATCAACTTGCTAACGGTGGCAATATTTTAATGATTCAAATCGAAAACGAATATGGTTCATTTGGCGAAGAAAAAGCGTATTTACGGGCGATTCGCGATTTGATGATTGCACGCGGCGTGACAGCACCATTTTTTACTTCTGACGGGCCATGGCGCGCAACATTGCGGGCAGGCAGCATGATTGAAGATGATATTTTAGTAACCGGAAATTTTGGCTCAAAAGCCAAAGAAAATTTCGGTATGATGCAAGCCTTTTTTGAAGAACATGGTAAAAAATGGCCGCTAATGTGTATGGAATTTTGGGATGGCTGGTTTAATCGTTGGAAAGAGCCAATTATTAAACGAGATCCGCAAGAATTGGCTGAATCAGTTAGAGAAGCATTAGCATTAGGCAGTATCAACTTATATATGTTTCATGGCGGCACCAATTTTGGGTTTATGAATGGCTGCTCCGCACGAGGAACCATTGATTTACCACAAATCACTTCCTATGATTATGATGCGCCTCTTGATGAACAAGGGAACCCAACCGAAAAGTATTTTGCGTTACAAAAAATGCTTCACGAAGAGTACCCTGCGTTACCACAAGCTGAACCATTAGTAAAAGATTCTTTTGCGCAAACAGCAATTCCTTTAACCAACAAAGTGAGTTTGTTTGCGACTTTAGAAACGATTAGTCAGCCAGTGGTCAGCGTTTATCCGCAAACCATGGAACAATTAGGACAAAATACCGGCTATCTTCTTTACCGAACAAGCATTGAAAAAGATGCTGCAGAAGAAAAGCTAAGAGTGATTGACGGTCGTGATCGTCTGCAATTATTTGTCAATCAGGTACATCAAGCAACGCAATATCAAACGGAAATTGGCGAAGATATTTACGTTACACTGCCGCAAGAGAATAATCAAATCGATATTTTAATGGAAAATATGGGTCGTGTCAATTACGGGCATAAACTATTTGCAGATACTCAGAAAAAAGGGATTCGAACGGGTGTCATGGCAGATTTACATTTTATGACGCAATGGCAACAATATTGTTTACCTATGACAAGCTGTGAACAGGTAGACTATTCAAGAGAATGGCAGCCTGATCAACCAAGCTTTTACCAGTATCATGTGGAGTTAGCAGAAGTGAAAGATACATTTATTGATGTTTCTAAATTCGGCAAAGGAATTGTTTTTGTTAACCAAACCAATCTTGGTCGTTTCTGGAATGTTGGTCCGACGCTTTCCTTATATATTCCCAAAGGATTATTAAAAGAAGGGCAAAATGAGATCGTCATTTTTGAAACGGAAGGAACGTACCAACCAGAAATTCAGTTAGTAAAAGAACCACTATATAAAGAAATGAAAGAGGGATTACAATGAGTATTATTGGCGTAAGAATTGATGGACGTTTGATTCATGGACAAGTGGCAAATTTATGGGCGACAAAATTAAATATTTCCAGAATTATGGTCGTTGATGATGAGGTTGCAGGGAATGCCATTGAAAAAAGTGGCTTGAAATTAGCAACACCAGCTGGCGTGAAACTAAGCGTGTTACCAGTTGAAAAAGCTGCTCAAAATATTTTAGCAGGAAAATACGACTCACAACGTTTACTAATTGTGGTACGGAAACCAGATCGTTTATTAAAACTAGTAGAACTTGGGGTGCCGATTAAAGAAATCAATGTTGGGAACATGTCTCAAACAAACGAAACACGGTCGATTACTAAGTCAATCAATGTGGTCGATCAAGATATTGAGGTTTTTAAAGAGTTAAATGCTAAAGGTGTCCATCTGATTGCTCAAATGGTGCCAAGTGACAAAGCGGAAGACTTTATGAGTTTGATAACAAAATAGGAGGGAACAAAAAATGAATATCTTATGGTGGCAGATCTTATTATTAACATTATACGCAGGATACCAAATTTTAGATGAATTACAAATTTATTCTTCATTAAGTGCGCCAGTGTTTGCAGGTCTTTTTGCAGGATTAGTGATGGGGGATATTAAAGCAGGACTTATTATTGGTGGAAGTATGCAATTAACTGTATTAGGAGTTGGGACTTTCGGGGGTGCCTCCAAAATTGATGCTAACTCAGGTACGATTCTTGCCACAGCATTTTCTGTGTCTTTAGGAATGAACCCTGAACAAGCAATCGCTGCTATTGCAGTACCAGTTGCTAGTTTAATGATTCAATTAGACATTTTGGCTCGTTTTGCGAATACCTACTTTGCACATCGAATTGATAAAATGGTCGAAGATATGAACTACAAAGGAATTGAACGTAACTTCTTAATGGGTGCCTTACCTTGGTCTCTTTCTCGAATGATTCCAGTCTTCTTAGCACTTGCTTTTGGTGGTGGTTTAGTACAAAAAGTTGTATCTGTCCTAAATGGCGATTTGAAATGGTTAGGTGATGGCTTGTCTGTTGCTGGGGCGGTCTTACCAGCGGTCGGTTTTGCAATTTTACTACGTTACTTACCAGTGAAAAAACATTTCCCTTATTTAATTCTTGGTTTCACTGTAACTGCTTTACTAGGAACAATCTTTACAAACATGCAACTTTTAGGAACATCTGTTGCGAGCGTTGTGAAAGACTTCAGTGGTGTATTTAACGCACTACCAATGTTAGCAGTCGCTTTAATTGGTTTCGCTTTAGCCGCAATTAGCTACAAAAATGGTCAAATGATTCCGAGTGGGCCAGCAGCCAAAAAAGAACATGCAGCGAATGATTCAGACGAAGGAGAGATTGAAGATGACGAAATCTAATTATAAATTGACGAAAGAAGATTTTAAACAAATTAATCGCAGAAGCTTGTTTACTTTCCAATTAGGTTGGAACTACGAAAGAATGCAAGGATCAGGTTACTTGTATACGATTTTGCCACAATTGCGTAAAATTTATGGGGATGATACGCCTGAATTAAAAGAAGTGATGAAAACACACACGCAATTTTTCAATACTTCAAACTTCTTTAATACGATTATTACAGGGATCGATTTGGCCATTGAAGAAAAAGAAGGCATTGCTGGAAAACAAACAGTTTCAGGTTTGAAAACTGGTTTAATGGGACCGTTTGCAGCAATTGGGGATTCAATTTTCGCAGCTTTAATTCCAACTATTTTTGGGGCGCTAGCTGCTAACATGGCGATTAATGGTAACCCAACTGGTATCTTTATCTGGATTGTTGCTCAAATTGCCGTGATGGTCTTCCGTTGGAAACAATTGGAATTTGCGTATCGCGAAGGAATTTCTTTGGTAACAACTATGCAACACCGCTTAACTGCCTTAACAGATGCTGCAACTTTACTAGGGGTCTTCATGGTTGGCGCTTTAGTGGCAACGATGGTTAATGTGAAACTATCATGGGCACCAAGTATTGGGGATGTAACACTTAACATGCAAAATAACTTGGATATGATTTTACCACGTCTACTTCCTGCAGGAATTGTCGGTGGCGTTTATTGGATGCTAGGTAAAAAGAATATGACGTCTACTAAAGCCATTTTTATCGTATTAATTGTCTGTGTCGCATTGTCTGCGTTAGGTGTTATTTCAAAATAAGTAAGACAGGAGAAAATCGATGAGTGAACATTTAGTTTTAGTAAGTCATGGCCGTTTTTGCGAGGAATTGAAAAAAAGTGCGGAGATGATTATGGGACCGCAAGAAACAATTTCCACTGTTGCTTTATTACCAGAAGAAGGTGAAGCTGACTTTTTAGAAAAATTTGAAGCGATTACGGAATCGTTAGAAGATTTTGTTGTCTTTGCTGATCTATTAGGGGGGACACCTTGTAATATATTATCTAAAAAAATTATGCAAGGTGCTTCGTTTGACTTATATACTGGAATGAATTTACCGATGGTTATCAGCTATGTAAATGCAAGTTTATTAGCGATTGAAGGTGACTATGTTAAGGAATCAGCAGAAAGTATTGTGAAAGTCAACGAATTGCTGCTAAATGTTGCAGTAGATGACGAGGATGAATAATTCTGACTTGTTGTCGTAAGTAATCAAAGTTTTTAAGAGAATGATTTAGAGATGGACGTTCCAAAAATAAAAGAATTTATTTTTGGAACGCCCCTTTAATTGTTAATAATGAAAGCGTGTTCAAAAAATGTTAGGGGGCTGATTTATCAGATGAAACATGGAAAAATAAAACGATTTAGTACATTGACACTATTGGCAAGCGCAACGATTTTAGTACCATTAAGTACGTCTGCAGAAGAAACAACAAACAGCAGCACTGAAACAAGCTCATCAATGGTGGAACCTGCCGCAACAGAAGAAAAATTGTGGCAATCTGATTTTCCAGGAGGGAAAATTGGTGAGTGGCAAGATGTGATTGGTAAAACAAATCGAGAATTAGCAGGAGAGTCATTGGCGATTTCACGAGATGCAGCAGCAGGTAATAATGCCGTATCTTTAAATTTAGATTCCCCTAAATTAGCTGATGGTGAAGTAGAAACAAAGTTTAAATACACTACTGGAAGCGGTCGGACGGGTGTGATTATTCGTGGTAATACCAAAGATAGCTGGGTTTTTGTAGGCTATAACGCGAATGGCAAATGGTTAGTTGAAAGCCCTAATTCGTGGAATGATTCAATTTCTGGGCCAACGTTAAATGAAGATACGAATTATTTGTTGAAAGTACGTTATGTTGGTGAAAAAATTACTATCTGGCTTAACACCACGTTGATTTACGAAGGAGAACCTGTTTTGGCCAATGGAGACAAAATTCCAACAGAAGCCGGACATGTGGGTGTCCGTTTGTGGTACGACAAAAAAATTGTCAATTATGACTATTTTAAAAATGGCCCCGTAGATAGCATTCCAGAAATTGTGCCAGAAGTGACACAAATTGCGCCAGTCAAAGTTTTTACAAAAATTGGTGTTGCACCAAAATTACCGAAACAAGTAAAAGTGACCTATAATACTGGTAAAGAAGCCAATGAAGCAGTCCGTTGGGATGAAATCGATCCTGATGCATACAAAGAACCAGGAACTTTTGAAGTCGACGGTACTTTGGAAAATACAAACATCAAAGCAAAAGCCAGCATTGTTGTTGCTAAAGACAATGAAGCTGAAAAAGGCGACAAAATCTCTTCTGCAGATTTAACAGCCGTGGTTGATCCACAATTTCCACGAATTATTCGCTACGAAGACCCTCAGAGTAATCAAGTGATTTTTAATGGCCAACACGAGAAAGTTGACCAAGTAATGATTGATGGCAAAGCATATAAAGCAACTGCTGAAAAACAGAAGAGTGAAGCAAATCAAGCCGTTTATAACGTAGCTGTCCCAGAAATTGGTCTGCGTTTCACAACGACATTGACTGTTTCCGAAGGCCAAGAATTAGCTATGAAACTCTCAGATATTCGTGAAGAAGGAACCAAAATACACACAATTTCAATTCCGAATCAAGGCTTGATTTCTGTCAATAGTACAGATGAAGGGGCGACTTTTGCTGGCGTTGTGATGAATACTGGGACAAATGCAAATAACGGAAATAAAAATGGTGATACTATCCAAGATTTAACTACAACTAGTCAAGAAGAAACGAAAAAATATATGTATGGTTTCTTAAATACGGCGAATTATGCTGCAAGTTTTTGGACGAACGCCTATGGAGACGGCTCTGTCGATGGTAGTGACAACAATCGAATCCATAAACAAACAAAAGAAGCGGCGACTGGTTTTGTAACAACCTTGTCAAGTGGGGCATGGACCTATCGACCATTCGATGCACCGGAAGATTACACAACTGGAGAAACGCCAGAAGTGAAAGTTAAATTCTCAAAAGATAGCAACGACGACAAGCGGGTGGATTGGCAAGATGCGGCAATTGGGTTCCGTTCAATTATGAATAACCCAATGGGCGCGGAAAAAGTCCCTGAATTAGTCAACCAACGGATTCCTTTTAACTTTGCTAGTCAGGCGACAAATCCATTCTTAGTGACGTTAGACGAATCAAAACGTATTTACAATTTAACAGATGGATTAGGACAAATGAATTTACTAAAAGGGTATCAAAATGAAGGACATGATTCTGCGCATCCAGATTACGGTGCTATTGGTCAGCGACCTGGTGGGGAACAAGCGTTGAATCAATTAATTGATGAAGGCCATAAATTAAATGCCGTTTTCGGTGTGCATATTAATGACACCGAGTCTTACCCAGAAGCAAAAGGATTTAATGAGGAATTAGTTGATCCAACGAAGCGTGGCTGGGATTGGTTAGATCCGTCTTATTTTATTAAACAAAGACCCGATGCATTGAGTGGTCGTCGTTATGAGCGCTTTAAAGAATTAAAACAAAAAGCACCGAATCTAGATTATATTTATGTTGATGTTTGGGGCAACCAAGGCGAATCAGGTTGGGCAAGTCGTCAACTAAGTAAAGAAATTAATTCACTCGGTTGGTTTACAACCAATGAATTTCCGAATGCTTTAGAGTATGACTCGGTTTGGAACCATTGGTCTGCAGAAAAAGATTACGGCGGTACAACAACGAAAGGCTTTAACAGTACAATCGTTCGTTTTATTCGGAATCATCAAAAAGACACTTGGATTATTTCGGACAACCCTTTGTTAGGTGGAGCTGAATTTGAAGCCTATGAAGGTTGGGTGGGTAAAACCAATTTTAATACCTATCGCCAAAAAACTTTTGCCATTAATGTCCCAACTAAGTTCTTACAACATTACCAAATTACAAACTGGGAAACTACAACAGCAGCAGATGGTCAAATCTATGGCACGATTAAATTAGCGAACGGTGCTGAAAAAGTGACCGTTACTCAAGCAGATGCTAATTCGCCAAGAAGCATTACGTTAAATGAGACAGAAGTTCTAAAAGGTGATGCGTATCTACTGCCTTGGAATGTCAATGGTCAAGACAAACTATATCACTGGAATCCAAAAGGCGGTACCAGCACTTGGTCATTGGATAAGAAAATGCAAGGAAAAACGAATTTACATTTATATGAATTAACAGATCAAGGGCGTATTGACAAAGGCGCAATTGCCACTACAAATAACCAAGTGACCATCCAAGCCGAGGCTAATACACCGTATGTCATTGCTGAACCTGACAGTATTGAACCGATGACATTTGGAACAGGAACACCATTTAAAGATCCTGGATTTAATGAAGCCAATACCTTGAAAAATAACTGGAAAGTTTTCCGAGGTGATGGAGAGGTTAAAAAAGATGCTAACGGTGATTATGTCTTTAGTTCAGAAAAAGAAAGAACCGAAATCAAACAAGACATCAATCTTCCTAAACCAGGAAAATATAGTTTGTATCTAAACACAGAAACACATGATCGCAAAGCCACAGTAACTGTTAAAATTGGTGGTAAAAAATATACGCGGACAGTGAATAATTCGGTTGCCCAAAACTATATTCAGGCAGATATTAACCATACAAGCAGGAAAAATCCGCAGTATATGCAAAATATGCGAATTGATTTTGAAATCCCAGATAATGCGAAAAAAGGCTCGGTGACGTTAGCGGTTGATAAAGGCAATTCCGTTACAAAATTTGATGATTTACGAATTGTTGAGCGTCAAACGGATATCATGAATCCAGACAAACAAACAGTTATTAAGCAAGATTTTGAAGACACACAAGCAGTTGGGTTATATCCGTTTGTTAAAGGCTCAGCTGGTGGTGTAGAAGATCCACGGATTCATTTATCAGAAAGAAATGAACCTTACACACAATATGGTTGGAATGGAAACCTTGTTTCAGATGTATTAGAAGGCAACTGGTCCTTGAAAGCCCATAAACAAGGAGCAGGATTGATGCTTCAAACAATTCCGCAAAATATTAAATTTGAACCGAACAAGAAATATACGGTCCAATTTGATTATCAAACTGATGGTGAAAATGTCTTTACTGCTGGGACCATTAATGGAGAGTTGAAAAATAACAATGACTTTAAGCCAGTCGGTGAGTTGACTTCGACAGCAGCAGATGGTCAAACCAAGCATTATGAAGCAGAAATAATTGGGGATGCTTCAGGAAACACTACGTTTGGTATTTTTACAACAGGTGCCGATAAAGATTTCATTATGGATAACTTTACGGTCACAGTGGAATCAAAAAAATAAATTTAGTCTATCTAGAAGAGGTCGGGACAGAAGTGCTTAACTCCGAGAACCAAGTAGGTACTGTTCAACATCTATTTGCTTTGCAAATAGTGTTTCTCAGCAATAAGAAGAAATTTCCGAAAATTGTCATAAAACACAACGAGGAACGAGTTGATGTTGCATGATACCTACCCGGTGTTCTATAATTTTTGGAGACCAAGTAGGTATTGTTCATCATCGAATCACTACGTTCTTCGTGATTCTCAACAATTTCGGCTTATTTCCGAAGGACCTTCACCAAGTAGGTACGATGATTTCATCTGTTCATGCTTCACAGTGAAACATCGCAACTCTTAGAGCTGTAGCTCTTTTGAAGGCTGTACTGTGACGAGACGCATGTCGAGAAAACACCTTAGAAGTTGTTGAGATCGGAGCAACGCGTAGTGTTGCTTCTGTTCCCGCCGTTTATCAGTTTTTGAGCGTGAAGCAAAAATCCAAAGTGATTTTTGTCCCACGCTCTGCTTCTTTTATGAAAAGAAGAAAGGCCTAGTGCCTCATTTTTATACTGCAGAATAAACAGACACATTTTTAAAGTGTCAGGCTTCTTTGTGTATTTCATCAAGAACGAATGGACAAACTTGCCTTTTGCCACAAATCGTTTACAATTACAATGATAGGCATAATTTATTTAGAGGTGAAGTGATTGAAGAAATACAATGTTGATTGGAATTACTGGGTTGTCCGCTTTTTATTTGTAATGGCGCTGATTGTTGGCTATTTATTAATCACGAATTATCAGCACTTTGTCCATAGTGTTTCGGGTTTGTTAGGCATCTTATCCCCATTCATTACTGGGTTCGTGATTGCTTATTTATTGAGTGGAAGTCAGAAAAAAATCGAGGGATTACTAGAAAGAGTACCTTTACCAGTCGTTAAAAAAGCGAAACACGGCTTGAGTGTACTCCTTTTATACCTGATTATTTTGTTTATTTTTGTCTTGACATTAAACTATATCGTTCCGCTACTCATTAGTAATTTAGTAGATTTAGCAAACTCTTTACCCACTTTTTATGATCACATGGTTCAGTTTGTGATGAGTTTAGAAGATAAAGGGATTTTAAAAACAGCCGCGATTGAAAAATATTTAAATAGTGTCCTTAAAGATTTGTCGCCGGAACGTTTTTTAAATCAATGGACACAAGCGTTATTTTCATTAGGAACGTTGACTAAAAATGTTTCCTCATTCTTTTTAAATGCATTTTTAACGTTGATTATCTCAATCTATGCGCTGGTATTTAAGCAATCTATTTTGACATTTGTTGAAAAGGCTGCCCACAAATTGCTGTCTGAAAAAGTGTACAAGCAAACACAAACCTGGTTAAATACAACGAATAAAATTTTCTATAAATTTATCAGTTGCCAATTTCTTGATGCCTGTATAATTGGCGTTTCATCAACGATTTTGTTAAGTATTTTAAATGTGAAATTTGCTGTGACTTTAGGAATTTTATTAGGTATTTGTAATATGATTCCTTATTTTGGTTCGATTTTTGCGTCAATTGTTGCTGGTGTGATTACGCTTTTCACAGGTGGTGTTACTCAAGCCATTACGGTGTTACTAGTTTTATTAATTTTACAACAAATTGACGGCAATATTATTGGTCCTCGAATTATGGGAGATGCCCTAAATGTCAATCCGATTTTAATTATTGTTTCAATCACGATTGGGGGAGCGTACTTCGGCGTCTTAGGGATGTTTTTAGCAGTTCCTGTTGCTGCAATCATTAAAATTATTGTCTCGGAGTGGCTAAATGAATCAAAAGAAAATGATAAGATTGTAGATTCTATTGAATCCTAAAGTAAAACTTTTCGTCTCGCGTTGACGAAAAGTTTTTTAGTTGAAAAGAAAGTTTCATTATTTGGAATTTTTGATATGCTATACTTAAAGTAAATAGAAAATCAAAATTGAGGTGAATAAATGCAGTTTTTAAAAAAATATGGCGGCTATTTTTTAGTTTTAGGGGTCTTACTTGATTTTTTTACACCTTATTATGTCGGATTCAAAGATCAAGGTTACAATCAATTGACAGAAGTAATTAGCTTATTAGGTGATGTGAATAGTCCAGTTAGGGAAACCTTTGATCATTTAACTATCATTGCGGGAATGTTGATGTTAGCAAGTTTACCTAGGATATATGCTATTTTTTCCAGAAAAACGAAAAAAGGTGCTTGGTTAGTAGTGGCAATGATTGGCGCTTATGGTTTATTTGATTGTATTTTCAGTGGGCTCTTCAGCGTAGACACTTCAAGCGCTGGCACAGTTGCTACCGCGCTTCATAACGGAGGATCAGCAGTCGGTTATACAGGCTTTTTGTTGTTATCAGGCGTCTTAACCATTATCTATAGTAAAGACGGTTCGCAAAAAAATAAAAACCTTTTTGGCTTTTTGTTTATTTTATGTATGCTTGCAGCCGGCTTATATGGCTTAGCAAGGATTCCACAGCTACAACAGGTAAAACCATTTAATTATTTAGGCTTATGGCAAAGAGTGAGTTCATTTTGTAATTATCTACCAATGATGGCACTGTGTTTACAAACTAAAACCAATGACAAATTTGATTGAACATTTGTCATTGGTTTTTTACTAGTTAAAATTGTCTGGTAATAACTTAATTATTGGCTACGGTGACTTCACCAGTAACAGTGGCACCATCTTTTTCTAAGTCAGCAGAATCTTTGTATTCTTGTTTATCAAAAGTAATATTGCCATTAACTTTGGTACCATTTAAAGTAAAGCCATTTGCTTTCACCTCAATATCACCTTTGACAGTCCCGTGAACGATGTTGAAATTTTCAGAAGAAACGATTAGCTTAGGAACTGTGATTTCATATTCAGCAGTTACTTTTTTATTATCATCTTGAGAATAAAGCGCTAATTTACGATAGACATCGTTGGAATCTTTCCCCTTATCATGGAAAGTACCAGCAACTGTTACCTCTTTATCAAAAGTGACATTGTCAGTAGCTGCGACAATCCAATTTCCTTTATCACTTAACGCCATTTCGAGCTCTTCAGGCTTGGCACTAATTGAAGCACCAGAGACTACTTCTGTACTTGAATTAGCTGTTTCTTTGCTACTAGAACTACTATCTGTTTTTTTATCAGATGAACAAGCACTAAGCAGCACAAGAGCAGCAGTTGCCGTCAAAACAGTGGTGAGTACTTTAGACATTTTCATGAAAATCCCTCCAAAAAATTTATTTATTTCTTCCTTTATCATAACTGATTCAAAGGGAAATGAGTAATCATACACTCAAAGATTGAGAAGTTTGGCTAATGGGAAATTAGGCTTATTCTCTCAAGAAGGTTCAGGAAATATTCAAAGTAATCATTTCTTTTTCAAATGTTCCTTTTCTGTAGTAAGCTAGTAATAGACAGAATTTAAGGAGGAGATTTTGATGCCTTGGAATATGAATGATTATCCTACATCAATGAAAAATTTAGCACCTTTGATTCGGAAAAAAGCGATAGATATTGGCAATGCGTTGCTTGCGGATGGCTACCCTGATGATCGCGCCATTCCAATTGCGATTAGTCAAGCGGAGAAATGGTATCAAGAGGCAAGTGCAGCAGACAAAAAGGCATTTGAACAAGAAGCAAATCCTACGAAACAAGGTTCGCATAAACAGGATAAACATGCGGGAAAATTATTAACGGCGGCTGTCAACGTTAAATATAAAGACGGCCAATGGTTGGTGATTTCAGACAGCGCTGAAAAAGCAAGTAATACATTTACCCACAAACAAGAGGCGATTGAACGAGCCCAAGAAATTGCTCGGAATAAGCAAACAAAGCTGAAAATCTATAAGCAAGATGGTACGTTACAAGAAACCAAAGAGTATACTGAATAATTTTTCGAAACCTTGATATTCCGTTGCAATTCAAGAAACGGTTATCAAGGTTTTTTTGCGAGGGAGAAATGGACAAGTAAGAAAAAATAACAAAAGTTAAGAATGAGAATAAGACTTGCTTTTCTAGTTTTTGGTGGGTACAATTACACTAATTAAGATAAAAAATCAAAATAATTGAGGTGCTACGACAATGGAAAAAGCCAATCTTGATTGGAATAATTTAGGATTTTCTTACATTAAAACGCCCTTTCGTTATATTAGTTATTGGCGAGATGGCAAGTGGGAAGAAGGCACGCTAACAGATAACAATCAGTTAACGATTAGTGAAGGTTCGCCTGCTCTACATTATGGCCAACAATGTTTTGAAGGATTAAAAGCGTATCAATGTGCAGATGGTTCTGTCAATTTGTTTCGTCCAGATGAAAATGCCAAACGGCTACAAAAAAGTTGTGCGCGTCTACTGATGCCACAAGTGCCAGTAGAAACCTTTGTTTCTGCATGCCAAGAAGTGGTGAAAGCCAACCTTGCTTATTTACCGCCATATGGAACGGGCGGTACGTTGTATCTTCGCCCTTATATGATTGGTGTCGGCGATAATATTGGCGTAGCACCTGCCAAAGAATACATTTTTTCTATTTTTTGCGTGCCGGTTGGTTCGTATTTTAAAAATGGTTTAGCACCAACCAACTTTATCGTTTCTGAATATGATCGAGCAGCGGGTCGAGGAACTGGGGCAGCTAAAGTGGGGGGCAATTATGCAGCTAGTCTTTTACCAGGTGCAGAAGCACATGAGAAAGAATTTAGTGATTGCATTTATTTAGATCCGTATACGCATACGAAAATTGAAGAAGTTGGTGCAGCCAATTTCTTTGGCATAACCAAAGATGGTACTTTTATTACGCCGAAATCAGCGTCTATTTTGCCAAGTATTACTAAATATTCATTATTGACGCTAGCAAAAGAACGTTTAGGGATGACGGCGCTTGAAGGAGACGTTTACATTGATCGATTAGCGGACTTCTCCGAAGCAGGTGCTTGTGGCACAGCGGCGATTATTTCTCCTATCGGTGGGATTCAAAATGGCACAGATTTCCATGTATTTTATAGTGAAACGGAAGTTGGACCAGTGACTAAGCAACTGTATGATGAACTGGTTGGTATACAGTTTGGTGACAAAGAAGCGCCAGAAGGCTGGATTGTAAAAGTTTAAAGAGATAAAAAAGAGAGAATTCATGCTCTCTTTTTTTTGTGTAGAATATTCAGAATTTTCTATAAAAAGATTGACTTTGATTCTATTTAAAGGAATAATGGAAGATACAAGATTTAAAAAAGGAGGGAAAGCTATTGCTTATTAAATCAGCAGAATCAGAAGAAATGACGATTTTTTTTGATAAAGAAAACCAACCAAATACACAAGTTCAAATGGGCATTATTACATTACAACCTGGTGAAAAACGGCCTTTAGCTGGATATGCTCGCCATGAACAAGATGAATATTCTTATGTGATTTCTGGCGAAGCACATACGATTTTAGAAGATGGTCAAGACTTAGTCGGAAAAGCTGGACAAGCCCAATTAATTGAAGCTGGTGAAGGTCACATTAATTATAATGATGGGGTGGAGCCAGCGGTCGTTGTCTGGATGCTTGTGGAAAGGACAAAATAAAAGGGGAGCTGTCTTTTTGTAAGTAAGAGCATAAAAAAATGAAGAGTTATAGGAGAAAGAAGATGAAAAAGTATTTAAAAATCACAATGGTTTGTATTTTATTGGTAGGATTTTTAGCTGGGTGTACCAATAAAAATGAAAATAAAAAGAAACAGAAAAATACCAAAGAAGCCGTTCAACTGATGTCACCCTCGGAATTAACAACGCTCAACACCTCTGTATTATTGGATTTCCCAGATGCTATTGTCCAAACAGCAGCGTTTGAAGGGTTATATAGTTTAGATGAACAAGACCAATTGGTACCAGCCGTAGCAAAAGCATTGCCGACGATTTCAGAAGATGGAAAAACCTACACGATTTCTTTGAGAAAAGAAGCGGTTTGGAGTAACGATGATCCTGTCACAGCGCATGATTTTGAATATGCTTGGAAAAAAATGATTGATCCTAAAAACGGCTTTGTTTATAGCTTCCTCATCGTTGAAACAATTCAAAATGGTGCAGAAATCTCAGCTGGGAAATTAGCACCCAATGAACTAGGTGTCACAGCTGTGGATGATTATACATTAAAAGTGACGCTCAAAGAGCCAAAACCGTACTTTACGTCCTTGTTAGCTTTTCCTACATTTTTTCCGCAAAATCAAAAAGTAGTCGAACAATTTGGTGCGGACTATGGAACTGCTAGCGATAAAGTCGTCTATAATGGCCCGTTTGTGGTAAAAGATTGGCAGCAAACAAAGATGGACTGGCAACTAGCAAAGAATAATCGCTATTGGGATCGCCAGAACGTGCGCTCAGACATTATCAATTATACGGTTATCAAAGAAACATCTACTGCATTGAATCTTTTTGAAGATGGACAATTAGATGTGGCTACACTAAGTGGTGAACTGGCGCAACAGAATAAAAATAATATGCTGTATCATTCGTACCCAACAGCGACAATGAACTACTTACGCTTAAATCAAAAACGGAAAGGGCAAGCAACGCCGCTTGCAAACGAAAACCTGCGTAAAGCATTGGCTTTAGGAATAGATAAAGAAAATCTAGTCAATAATATTATTGCAGATGGTTCTAAAGCGCTACATGGTGCGATTACGGAAGGCTTTGTGGTGAATCCCACAACGGGTCTCGATTTTCGTCAAGAAGCAGGTAATTTAATGGTTTATAACAAAGAAAAAGCGCAAAGTTATTGGAAAAAAGCACAAGCAGAATTAGGAGAAAAGGTTAACGTTGAATTGATGGTAACAGATGATGGTTCTTACAAAAAAATTGGTGAAAGTTTGCAAGGCTCGCTACAAGAACTGTTTCCTGGTTTGACAATAGAGCTAACCGCATTGCCAACGGAAGCTGCATTGAATTTTGGGCGAGAAAGCGACTATGATTTATTCTTAATTTACTGGACACCAGACTATCAAGATCCTATTTCTACCCTGATGACTTTATACAAGGGCAATGATCGCAATTATCAGAACCCTGTCTATGACAAATTATTAGATGAAGCAGCCACAACCTATGCCTTAGAGCCAGAAAAAAGATGGGCGACACTGATTGCAGCTGAAAAAGAAGTGATTGAAACGACTGCTGGCATGATTCCACTTAGCCAAAATGAACAAACAGTCCTGCAAAATGATAAAGTCAAAGGCTTGAATTTTCATACCTTTGGCGCTCCATTAACGTTAAAAAATGTTTATAAGGAAAAATAAAAAGAGAGCCTGGGCTGAAAATCGCTTTTGATTTTCGGCCCAGGCTTAAATCCTGCTTTTTAACCCAAAATTTGTCACCATTTAGCCTTTTCGGGTTTTATCTCGAACGCTTCTGTTCTAATAGTTCAGAATCAGGTGCAGTGTGGGGCTGGGCATATTTTTTCATATATGTCGGCAAGGCTTGACTAATCTTCGTAGGTAAAACAACATAGTCAGTTTTGGCCAAATCATCACCAATGAGACTGTGTAAGTAGACGGCGCCAGCAACGGTTTCAATTGTCGGCTTAAACTGAGCTAAAAAACCAGCAATGATGCCAGCCAAGGTATCCCCAGTTCCGCCAGTAGCCATCCCAGGGTTGCCGCCTGTATTTTGAAAAGGTTCTCCTGCGTGGAAAATTGTTGTGCGATGACTTTTTAAAACAATCGTACTGCCTAATTTTGCTTGTTGGCGCTGGTTATTTGCCAGTGTTTGTTGCTCAATAGGTAAGTGACTCAAACGTTGCCATTCCATTTGATGAGGTGTGAAAACAACTTTTTCAGGATAGGTAAGGGAAAAATTGCCTTGGCTAAACAGGGTAATCGCTGAGCCATCGATAATTAACCATTGTTGTTTTTGATGTTGGGCGAGTACCATCTTTAATATTTGTTGTGCAGTAGCATCTAAGCCTAAACCTGGACCAATTAAAATAACCTCCGCTTGCTCTACGACGTCCGTCAGAAGGACTGTTTCTTCAAAGCCCACGACCATCGCTTCTGGGCATCTTGCATGTAAAGGCCCGTGATTTTTAACATCAGTAATCACAGTGGTGAGACCAGCGCCACTATTGATACACGCTTCGGTACTCATGATGATGGCTCCGCCGTATTGACGGTTCCCTCCGATTAATACGACACGCCCAAAATTGCTTTTATAAGAGTCGGAGGGGCGTTGAGTGATGACTTCCTCTAAAATGTCCTTGCTTAAATAGCGCATTCTATCACTCCTTTTCTTGGGATTTCTTTGTTCTCAGTATACTACAAGAGCACCGAAAAAATCAGTTTATTTAATGTTAAAAGTTACTCTATTGAAGGCAATGAGGTGTATAATAAGGACCAGATAAATGAGTTAGGAGAGTGAAATAGATGGAAGAGAAAAAAACATTTTATATGAGTGGCTACGTAGGAATTGCGAGCTTATTAGTTATTTTAATTGCGGGAATTGGTTTATTTATTTATGGAGCGAGTCATACTAATGGTGTTCTTGTTGTTTTAGGTATTATTTTGTTAGTTGGGGCTATTTTATTTTTAAGTTCCTTAACTATTGTTAGTCCCAACCAGGCGAAAGCTATTTTATTTTTTGGTCGTTACTTAGGTACGATTAAAGAAAATGGGTTGTTTATTACCATTCCATTTACGCAAAAAATGAACATTTCTTTGAAAGTACGAAATTTCAATAGTTCTCTATTAAAAGTCAATGACTCTGACGGGAATCCAATCGAAATCTCTGCGGTCATCGTTTTTCGGGTAGTCGATACAGCTAAGGCGTTATTTAATGTCGATTATTATCAAGACTTTGTGGAAATTCAAAGCGAAACGGCAATCCGGCATGTAGCAACACAATATCCTTATGACACTTTTTCAGATAATGATGTAACTCTGCGAGGAAATACCGAACAAATTTCCGAGGAGTTAACCAAAGAATTGCAAGAACGCTTAGCAGTGGCTGGTGTAGAGGTTATCGAAACACGGTTGAATCATTTAGCTTATGCAACTGAAATAGCTAGCTCCATGTTGCAAAGACAGCAAGCAAAAGCAATCTTAGCGGCTCGACAAACAATTGTTGAAGGTGCGGTAAGCATGACACAAATGGCCTTAGAACAGATTGAAGAAGGGCAAGAAATTAATTTTACCGATGAACGAAAAGTACAACTTATTAATAATTTACTAGTCTCAATCATTACTGATAAGGGCACACAACCAGTTATTAATACAGGCGACGTTTCTTCTTAAAGAGGAAGCAACGCTAAAAATATCAAAAAAGAGTCATCTTTCCGATGGCTCTTTTTTGATAAACACGAACATTATATAATTTTAATCTATAATATTTCGGTTTTTCTTTGACATCTCTTTTTCTCATTGTTAGAATAACAGTGAAAAAAGGCGGAAGGAGTTATTACATTCATGAAACCATTAGTCGCTGTGATTATGGGAAGTACCTCAGACTGGGCAACGATGAAAGCTGCTTGTCTTGTGTTGGAAGAGTTGGAAATTCCTTATGAAAAACGAGTGATATCAGCACATAGGACCCCTGATTTGATGTTTCGTTTTGCAGAGGAATCACGAACAAAAGGATTGAAGGTTATTATCGCTGGCGCTGGTGGAGCGGCCCATTTACCAGGGATGGTAGCTGCAAAGACAACCTTACCTGTCATTGGTGTTCCAGTTAAAACACGAACATTAAACGGTATTGATTCACTGTTGTCTATTGTGCAGATGCCAGGGGGAGTTCCTGTAGCAACAACTGCGATTGGCACAGCAGGTGCTACCAACGCTGGGTTATTAGCTGCAGAAATACTAAGTATTGATGATTTACAGTTAGCAGAAAGAATCCAAGCAAGACGACAATCATTGGAAAAAGCGGTTATGGAAAGTGGGGAACAACTTGAATAAACCTTTAAAAGTAGGAGCAACTATTGGCATTATAGGTGGGGGACAGTTAGGGCGAATGCTAGTCATGAGTGGTAAAAAAATGGGTTTCCAAATGATTGTGTTGGACCCAACGCTCAATAGTCCAGCTGGTCAAGTAGCTGACCGTCAAATTGTGGCAGCCTTTGATCAGATATCTGCTTTAACTGAACTAGCAGAGTTATGCGATGTGATCACCTATGAATTTGAAAATATTGAAGTGGCCTCCCTAGAAAAGGCCATTCCACTAGAAAAGTTGCCACAAGGAACAGAATTGTTAAAAATTACTCAAAATCGATTGCTTGAAAAAACGTTTCTTCAATCGATTGGCTGTAAGATTGCCCCTTTTGCGGAAGTGAAAAGTCAGAAAGAGCTGCCACAAGCAACAGAAAAGATTGGTTTTCCATGTGTCTTAAAAACTATTCAAGGGGGATACGATGGAAAAGGACAGGTCGTCTTAAAATGCGAAGAGGATTTCTCCCAAGCGACTGAATTATTAGCTAACGCTACTTGTGAATTAGAAAAGTGGGTGCCTTTCACTAAAGAACTTTCAATCATCGTTGCAGGGAATAAGCATGGTTACCAAAGCTTTCCTGCATCTGAAAACATTCATCGAAAGAATATCTTGCATGAATCAATTGTGCCAGCTCGAATTTCTGAGAATGTGCAACAAAAAGCAGCGGAATTGGCGCAACACATTGCTGAGGAATTAAATTTATCTGGGGTTTTAGCTATCGAACTGTTTTTAACGGATTCAGAAGAGTTGTACGTCAATGAATTAGCGCCACGGCCTCATAACTCAGGTCATTACTCTATTGAAGCTTGCTCATTTAGTCAATTTGATGCGCATATTCGAGGGATTAGCAATTGGGGCATTGGGTTACCCCAGTTACTTCAACCAGTGGTTATGGTGAATCTCTTAGGTGAACACTTAGAAAAAAGCTACCAGTTATGCACGTCAAAACCCACTTGGCAAGTCCATTACTATGGAAAAGCCGAATCAAAAGTTGGCAGAAAAATGGGCCACGTCACCATTACAACCCCTTGTTTATCAGAAACGTTAAAGGAAATTGAGACTGTTGGTATTTGGAACGTAACTTAATAAATGCTTGCTCCAAGCAAGTTTTTTATTTTTACATTCAACAAACACGAACGATTGTTGTTTTTTTGTAACTAATGTAAGTTTTTAACTGATGTGAATCAGCTGACTTAGAAAGAATAGCGTTCATGAAGCTAACGAGAAGAGGGAAAGAATGGAAAAGAAAGCACTTGTGTATACAGGAAAAGCGAAGAAGTTGTATCAAACAGAAAATGCAGCGGTTCTTTTTGTGGAATATCTTGATCAAGCAACAGCTTTAAACGGTCAAAAAAAAGACAAAGTTCTTGGGAAAGGCGCTTTAAATAATCAAATCACTAGTCTAATTTTTGAACATTTACAGCAACAGAAGATTCCCAATCATTTTATCAAAAAAGTATCTGAACACGAACAATTAATTCAGGCCGTAGAAATGATTCCTTTGGAAGTTGTCGTACGTAATTATGCGGCAGGAAGTTTTTCAAAGCGTTTAGCGATTGAAGAGGGCACTAAATTAGTGACGCCCATTATTGAATTTTATTACAAAGAAGATCGTCTGGATGATCCTTTTATTAACGAAGACCATATTCAATTTCTAAAAGTAGCCACTCCTGCTGAAATTGTGGAGATTAAAGCATTGGCTTTACAAATTAATCAGGCGCTTAGTCAACTCTTTCAACGCCTCAATATTTGTTTGATCGATTTTAAAATCGAGATTGGTCGGACGAAGGCCAATCAATTGTTACTGGCAGATGAAATTTCTCCAGACACCTGTCGTCTATGGGATTTAAACACAAACGAACATCTGGATAAAGATGTTTATCGCCGTGAATTAGGAGAAATAGTTCCTGTATATGAAGAAGTTTTACAACGTTTACTAACAGCTAATTGAGGAGGAAGCGCGTATGTATTTTGTCAAAGTCTATGTTACGTATAAAGAATCAATTTTGGATCCCCAAGGTGAAGCGGTTAAGGAAGCAGTCCATCGGCTTGGTTTTACAGAAGTAGCCGAAATCCGTGTCGGTAAGTATTTTGAAATGCACGTCCAGCAGACAGAAGCAATTGAAGAGAAAATTGAACAAATTTGTGATCAACTATTAGCCAATGTAAATATGGAATCCTATCGTTTTGAAATTTTATCTTTGGAGGAAATTTAAATGAAATTGGCAGTGATTGTTTTTCCAGGATCTAATTGTGATGCAGACTTATTGTGGGCTGTCAAAGAGGTGATGGGCGTCGATGCAGAATTTGTCCGACACGATGCCACTTCTTTAGCAAAATTTGATGGCGTGTTATTGCCGGGCGGTTTTTCTTATGGCGATTACTTACGTTGTGGTGCAATTGCTCGGTTTTCGCCAATTATCAATGAGGTGATTCGCTTTGCTACAGAAGGCAAAATGGTTTTTGGTACTTGTAATGGCTTTCAAATTTTAACAGAAATTGGCTTGCTTCCTGGTACGTTGTTAAGAAATGATTCGCTTCGTTTTATTTGTAAAAGTGTCCCATTGAAAGTGAATACGCACACAAAGTTTACAAGCGAGTATCCTGAAAATGTTTCGATACATTTACCAGTAGCGCATGGCGAAGGGAATTACTATTGTGATGAAAAAACGTTGAAAGAGCTGAAAGAAAAGAACCAAATTGTTTTTACGTATCAAGAAAAGGTGAACGGTAGTCTTGAGAATATTGCTGGTATTTGTAATGAACAGGGCAATGTTCTAGGAATGATGCCTCATCCGGAACGAGCGATGGAAGAATTGTTAGGTTCAACAGATGGACGCAGCTTTTTTGCTTCAATCATTAAAAACTTTGGAAAGGAATTAAGCCAATGATGAATGAACCAACACCAAAAGAAATCAAGGAGACACGGTTGTATGCAGAATGGGGACTAACAGATGAAGAATATCATCAGATTGAGACCATTTTGCAAAGAGAACCTAATTATACAGAAACTGGCTTATTCTCCGTGATGTGGAGTGAACATTGCTCTTACAAAAATTCCAAGCCCGTTTTAAAAAAGTTTCCGACGGAAGGGCCACAAGTGCTTCAAGGCCCTGGTGAAGGAGCTGGGATTGTCGATATTGGTGACGGATTAGCTGTTGTTTTTAAAGCAGAGAGCCATAATCATCCTTCTGCAGTAGAACCTTACGAAGGAGCAGCTACAGGCGTTGGTGGAATTATTCGCGATATTTTCAGTATGGGGGCGCGGCCGATTGCTTTACTGGATTCGCTAAGATTTGGCGAACTGACGGATGCACGAACACGTTATTTGTTTCAAGAAGTTGTGGCGGGGATTAGCGGTTATGGAAATTGTATTGGTATTCCAACCGTTGGCGGTGAAATTGCTTTTGAGCCATGTTATCAAGGAAACCCACTTGTTAATGCTATGTGTGTGGGATTGATTCGTCATGATGAGATTCAAAAAGGCCAAGCAAAAGGCGTCGGAAATAGCATTCTTTACGTAGGTGCGAAAACAGGACGAGATGGAATTCACGGTGCGACCTTTGCTTCAGAAGAATTTAGTGAAGGTGAAGAACAGCAACGATCTGCGGTACAAGTAGGTGATCCGTTTATGGAAAAATTATTATTGGAAGCTTGTCTTGATTTAATCAAAAATCATCAAGATATTTTAATCGGCATCCAAGATATGGGGGCGGCTGGCTTGGTTTCTTCAAGTGCTGAAATGGCATCAAAAGCAGGTTCAGGCTTGATTCTAGAGCTGGATAAAGTTCCGCAGAGAGAGACGCAGATGAGCCCCTATGAAATGCTCTTGTCTGAGTCCCAAGAACGGATGTTAATCTGTGTGGAAAAAGGAGCAGAACAGCAAGTTTGTGAATTGTTTCAAACGTATGACTTAGAAGCGGTAGCGATTGGCTCCGTAACAGATGATGGACAGTATCGTGTCTTTCACGGTGGCAAAATAGTCGCAGATGTACCAGTAGATGCTTTGGCAGAAGAAGCCCCTGTCTACCAGAAAGCCTATCAAGAACCAGAGCGGATGCGTGCTTTTAAAAAATTAGCGCCCTTCATTCCAGAAATTACGAATAGCACGGAATTATTAAAACGCCTATTGCAACAGCCAACGATTGCATCGAAAAAATCAGTTTACGAAACCTATGATAGTCAAGTACAAACGAATACAGTGGTGCAACCAGGAAGTGATGCAGCTGTTTTAAGAGTGCGGGGCACCAATAAAGCCTTAGCGATGACAACAGATTGTAATAGCCGTTATTTGTATTTAAATCCTGAAATTGGTGGGCAAATTGCGGTTGCAGAAGCAGCCCGTAATATTGTAGCAAGTGGAGCACAACCTTTGGCTATCACTGATTGTTTGAATTATGGTTCCCCTGATAAACCAGAAAGTTTTTGGGAATTATGGACGTCGGCGGATGGAATCGCCGCAGCCTGCCGTCAGCTAGGAACACCCGTGATTTCAGGGAACGTCTCTCTTTACAATGAAACAGATGGTCAAGCCATTTACCCTACGCCGATGATTGGCATGGTGGGCGTGATTGAAGATGTTTCACAAATTACCACACAAGCGTTTAAACAAGTTGATGACTTAATTTATCTCATCGGTGAAACCCACGCAGATTTTAACGGCTCAGAAATTCAAAAAATGCAACTGGGTCGAATTGAAGGGCAATTACGCTCATTTGATTTAAAAGAGGAAAAAGCAAACCAAGAATTAGTTTTAAAAGCAATTCAAGCAGGCCTAGTTGCTAGCGCGCATGATTGCGCTGAAGGCGGCATTGCCGTTGCTTTAGCCGAGTCGGCTTTTGCCAACGAACTGGGGCTACAAGTGACACTGCCATTAAAAAAAGAATATCTATTTGCGGAGACGCAATCCCGTTTTATTCTTTCAGTTAGTCCCCAGCATCAAGAAGCATTTGAAACACTTATCGGAAAAAAAGCCCAACATATTGGGAAAGTGACTGAAACTGGTTTGGTCATTCATGCGTTAGATGATGTGATCAATTGTTCAACAAAAGATGCCAAAGCCTTATGGGAGGATGCGATTCCATGTCTTATGAAGCAAAAAGCTTAAATGAAGAGTGTGGTATTTTTGGTATTTGGGGTCATCCTGATGCGGCACACGTGACCTATTTTGGTTTACACAGCTTACAGCATCGAGGCCAAGAAGGCGCAGGAATTGTGGCGAACAATTCTGGGAAATTAGATGGCCACCGTGATTTAGGTTTATTAGCAGAAGTATTCCAAAAGCAAGAACAACTGAATGCGTTAGAAGGAACGGCGGCTATTGGTCATGTACGCTATGCAACCGCTGGTACGGGTAGCGTGGATAATATTCAGCCATTTTTATTTAAATTTTATGATAGTCAAATTGGGTTAGCACACAATGGCAATTTGACAAATGCCAAGCGTTTACGAAAACAACTAGAAAGAGAAGGCGCTATTTTTCATTCCAATTCAGACACTGAAATTTTAATGCACTTGATTCGAAAAAGCACTGCTGCCTCGTTTCTCGATAAATTAAAAGAGAGCTTGAATTTGGTTAAGGGTGGCTTTGCTTATCTTTTATTAACAGAAACGATGATGATTGCTGCACTGGATCCCAACGGCTTTCGCCCTCTCTCCATCGGACAAATGAACAATGGGGCGTACGTTGTGGCATCCGAAACGTGTGCATTAGAAACAGTTGGGGCTCGCTTTATTCAAGATGTGGCGCCTGGTGAAGTAGTCATCATTTCTGATGAAGGCTTGAAAATAGAGGTTTTCACTACGGAAGTCCAACCGGCAATTTGTGCAATGGAATATATTTATTTTGCACGACCAGATTCAAATATTGCTGGAGTTAATGTGCATACAGCTCGTAAAAGAATGGGGAAGAACTTGGCAATCGAAAGTCCAGTCGCAGCTGATATGGTAATTGGTGTACCGAACTCGTCATTGTCTGCAGCTAGCGGCTATGCAGAAGAAGCACAGATACCTTACGAACTAGGTTTAGTAAAAAATCAATATGTCGCTCGAACATTCATCCAGCCGACACAAGAATTAAGAGAACAAGGTGTCCGTATGAAACTATCGGCAGTTCGTGGCGTGGTCAAAGGAAAAAAAGTCATTTTAGTAGATGATTCGATTGTTCGCGGGACCACTATTCGGCGCATTATTCATTTATTAAAAGAAGCAGAAGCGCAAGAAGTTCATGTCAGAATTGCTTCACCGCCATTAAAATATCCGTGTTTTTATGGCATTGATATACAGACGAGGGACGAACTAATTGCGGCAAACTATTCAATTGAAGAGATCAAAGAGCAGATTGGCGCAGATTCGCTGGCTTTTTTGAGTGAAGCAGGGCTGATTGATGGGATTCAATTAAATTATGATGCTCCTTATTCTGGGCTGTGTATGGCTTACTTTAATGGAGACTATCCAACGCCTTTGTATGATTATGAAGAACAATATCAAGCATCCTTGAAAAAAGAAACTAGGAGGAATTGACATGGAAAATGCCTATTCAAAAGCTGGCGTAAATGTTGAGGCAGGATACGAAGTAGTGGAACGAATTCAAAAGCATAGCCAAAAGACACAACGGACGGGAACGTTGGGCATGCTTGGTGGTTTTGGTGGTTGTTTTGATTTAAGTAGTTACAAGCTTAAAGAACCAGTTTTGGTATCAGGAACGGATGGCGTAGGCACAAAGTTACTCTTGGCAATTGAAGAACAGAGACACGAGACAATCGGAATTGATTGTGTAGCAATGTGTGTCAATGATGTCGTCGCACAAGGCGCCGAACCGTTATATTTTTTAGATTATTTAGCGTTAGGGACCGTTAATCCAGCTAAAGTTGAAGCAATTGTTGCGGGTGTTGCGGCTGGCTGTTGTGAGGCGAATGCAGCCTTAATTGGGGGCGAAACAGCTGAAATGCCTGATATGTATGAAGCAGATGCTTATGACGTGGCTGGTTTTGCCGTGGGTATTGCTGAGAAAAGTCAACTCTTGACTCCAAGTAACGTAAAAGAAGGCGATTTCTTGATTGGTCTTCCTTCAAGTGGTCTTCATTCTAATGGTTACTCTTTAGTAAGAAATGTTTTTTTTAAGAAACATTCGTTTAAAACAACGGACGAGCTTCCAGAATTGGCACCCAAAACGTTAGGGGAAGAATTATTAACACCAACAAAAATTTATGTGAAGGAATTATTGCCATTGTTAAAAGCAGGACTCGTGCATGGGGCTGCGCATATTACTGGCGGCGGGTTTTTAGAAAATCTACCAAGAATGTTTTCTTCCGCATTAGCTGCAGAGATTCAATTAAATAGTTGGCCAGTGCTACCAATTTTTAAATTGCTTCAAAAATACGGTGAAATTCCACCTGAAGAAATGTATGAAATTTTCAATATGGGCTTAGGAATGATTTTAGCGGTGAGTCCAGAGCATGTTGAAAAAGTTCAGGAGCTTTTGCCAGAAGCTTTTGAAATTGGTCGTTTGGTACCTAGGAAAACGAAAGCCGTTATTTTTAAGGAAGCCTTATGAAGATAGCTGTTTTTGCATCTGGCAATGGTAGCAATTTTGAGGCGATTGCTGCAGCTTTTTCCCAGAAAAAAATCGCAGGGCAGTTGAGCTTAGTCTTTTGTGACCAGCCTGAAGCCCATGTATTGACCCGTGCCCAAAAGCGCAAGATTCCCGTTGTTTGCTTTTCGCCATCTGATTTTCCATCTCGTGGGCAGTATGAAGAACAAGTATTGAAACATTTAAAAGAGCATCAGATCGATTTAATCGTGTTAGCTGGTTATTTGAGAATTATCGGCAAGACTTTACTGGAGACTTATCCAAAGAGAATCGTCAATATTCATCCTTCTCTGTTACCTAGTTTTCCAGGTCTTCACGGAATTGAAGAGGCATTTCATTATGGAGTGAAAATAACAGGAATCACTATCCATTATGTTGACTCTGGGGTTGATACAGGACCGATTATTTTCCAAACAACCACCAAGATTGATACTGAAGATACATTGGACACATTAACAGAGAAAATTCATGCTCTTGAGCACGAATGGTACCCAAAAATAATTTCACAAATTGTAAAGGAGACAATGAAATGACCAAAAGAGCATTGATTAGCGTTTCAGACAAAACAGGAGTGACAACATTTGCAGCAGGCTTAGTTGCAAATGGCTTTGAAGTTATCTCCACTGGGGGAACAAGGACTGTCTTAGAAGAAGCGGGGGTACCGACACTTGCTATTGACGACATCACTGGCTTTCCAGAAATGTTAGATGGTCGTGTCAAAACGTTACATCCGAATATCCATGGCGGACTTTTGGCAAAAAGGGGAAACCAAGCGCATCAAAAAGCACTGACTGAACAAGGCATTCATTTTATTGACCTTGTAGTAGTGAATCTTTATCCATTTAAAGAAACAATTTTAAAACCAGCAATCTCTGAAGCAGAAGCGATTGAAATGATTGATATTGGCGGTCCTAGCATGTTACGTTCAGCGGCAAAAAATTATCAAGACGTAACAGCAGTGGTTGATCCTAGTGATTATGAACAGGTATTAAGTGAAATTAGCAGCACTGGAACTAGCCAGTTAGCCACTAGAAAAAGATTAGCAGCAAAAGTCTTTCGTCATACCGCTGCTTATGACGCGCTTATCGCTGACTATTTAACGACGCAAGTGGGTGAAACTGAACCAGAGAAACAGACGCTTACTTATGAACGTAAGCAAACATTGCGTTATGGCGAAAATAGCCATCAACAAGCCACCTTTTATCAATCCGTTGTACCTGTATCATTATCCATTGCTTCCGCTCGACAACTTCATGGCAAAGAACTGTCATATAACAACATTCGAGATGCTGATGCAGCACTCCGGATTGCTAGCGAGTTTACAGAACCTACGGTCGTCGCTGTTAAACATATGAACCCATGTGGAATTGGAACAGGAAAAACGATTTTGGCAGCCTATCGTCAGGCATTTGAAGCAGATCCAGTTTCAATTTTTGGTGGCATTGTTGTTTTGAATCGTCCAGTGGACCAAGCGACTGCGGCTGAAATGCATCAAATCTTTTTAGAGATAATTATTGCGCCTAGTTTTGAGGAAGAAGCTTTGGCACTGTTATCTCAGAAAAAGAATCTTCGTTTGTTAACGTTAGATTTTCATGCTCAAGAAAAAAAAGCGGTGGAATTAGTTTCTGTTATGGGCGGGTTATTAATTCAAGAACAGGATACAGTTGTTGAAAATGACCAAGCATGGCAAGTTGTTACAGAGCGCCAACCCACACCAGCTGAAAGAGACGCATTGAACTTTGCTTGGAAAGCAGTCAAGCATGTAAAATCAAATGCTATTGTTTTAGCCAATGAAAGCCAAACGGTGGGGATTGGCGCTGGTCAAATGAATCGAATTGGGTCAGTAAAAATTGCAGTTGATCAAGCCCAAGCAGCTGGAAAATTACAAGGGGCCGTCTTAGCAAGTGATGCCTTTTTCCCCATGGCAGATAGCGTGGAATATGCTGCACAACATGGTATTCAAGCAATTATTCAGCCAGGCGGGAGCATTAAAGATCAAGCATCAATTGATCTAGCGAATCATTATGGTATTGCGATGATTTTTACTGGGACTCGTCATTTCAAACATTAATTTTTAAAGGAGAAACCGATGAATATATTAGTGATTGGGCGTGGTGGTCGTGAACATGCAATCGCCAAAAAATTACAGCGAGAAGACAAAGTCAAGACTGTTTATTGTGCACCAGGTAATCCTGGTATGAGTGGTGATAATATTCGGACCGTACCTATCAGTGAAGAGCAGCAAACGGAACTAATTCAATTTGCGAAGGATAATCAGATTGATTGGACATTCGTCGGACCAGAAACGCCATTAATTGAAGGGATTGTAGACGCCTTTCAAGCAGCGGGATTACTGATTTTTGGCCCGACGAAAGCAGCTGCAATAATTGAAGGTTCAAAAAGTTTTGCGAAAGATTTTATGCAAAAATACCAGATTCCAACGGCGGAATATCGGGTCTTTCGACGTTTGGCACCTGCCTTAGAATATATTGAACAGCAAGGAGTACCAATTGTTATTAAGGCAGATGGTTTGGCAGCTGGAAAAGGAGTAGTAGTTGCCGAAACAAAAGCAGCCGCAAAACGGGCGCTAGTTGCGATGATGGAGGACCAACAATTTGGAGCAAGCGGTCAAACGGTTGTAATCGAAGAATTTTTGCAAGGAGAAGAATTTTCCTTAATGGCTTTTGTTTCTAATGAGAAGGTATATCCGATGGTGATTGCTCAAGATCATAAGCGGATTTTCGATGGGGATGCTGGTCCGAATACAGGGGGGATGGGCGCTTATACACCAGTGCCTCAGGTCCCAGAAGAAGCGGTTCAGCAAGCCATTAGCCAAGTCCTGAAACCGACTGCTAAAGGAATGGTGGCTGAAAAACGTCCGTTTCAAGGGATTTTATATGCTGGTTTAATCCAAACAGCAACTGGCCCCAAGGTTATTGAATTTAATGCTCGATTTGGGGATCCAGAAACACAAGTTGTGTTGGCACGTTTAGAGAGTCCCCTTTCAGAAATAATTTCTTCATTGCTGGTGAAAGAGCAACCAACGATTGCATGGAATGAGTTAGCGAGTGTTGGTGTTGTTGTAGCAGCAGAAGGCTATCCTAATCAATATAAGACAAATCTACCATTGCCAGAAATGTCTGGTGCAACCATCTATTATGCAGGGGTAACTCGTTCAGAACAGGCTCTGGTTTCGGCTGGCGGACGAATCTTTTTAGCAGAAGCAACTGCTTCGACTCTTGAAGAAGCCCGCAAAAAAGTTTATCAAACATTGGATAATTACTCATTTCCTGGAATGTACTACCGAAAAGATATAGGTGTGAAAGGCTTGATTTAGGATTTTCAAAAACAGAGGCAAGGACATTTAATCGAATGTTTCCTTGTCTTTTTTTTATTGCAAATTCAGATAGGGAGGCATAAACTGAAAGTATATCCATCATTAAACTAAAGGAGAAAGCTAAGATAATGAGAAACAAGCAGATTGAAAAAGTTAGTCAGGGGTTGTTTATTGTTACAAGTGTCTTGGCAGTCTGTTTACTGTTATTAAGTGCGGTGGTTTATCCTGATTTACCAGCTCATGTGCCCATTCATGTGAATTTTTGGGGCGAGGGGAATTCGTTTGGCCCAAGATCTAGTATATTTATGTGGCCAGCGGTCCTGTTTGGCTTGAGTATTTATCAACGAAGTTATCAATCAGTACAACCATATGGCAGATGGCTGAAGGTATTATTAATCATTGTTAATCTTGGCGCTTTGTTTAGTATTCTGCGTCTATTTATTCATTTGTTGATTTGAAGGGGTCGAAAGGTGAGAAAATTAGAAAGTTAATTTTAGTTTTTGTGGGTTGTGCCATGGCCTTTTGTTTATGGCCTAATCAAGCGGCGGCTGTAGCTGGTGGCTATGGCGGCGGGCGTGTAGAAAGTCCTAGCGGAGGTAATCCCTCGAATGGTTTTTCGCCAAGCGGTGATGGATCAAGAAGTTATGTTCATCATAACGAGACCGGGACCAGCAACACAACGCCACTGGAAGGCTTAATTTCAACAGTGTTTTTTGTTCTTTTTGGGGGCACGATGATTTGGCAAAGACGCCGTAGAAATCAACCAGTCGATGAAGGAGCTTTTCAAGAAATGTGGGCAGCATTACCTGGAACATCAAAAGAAAAAAAGGCACTCTTAAAAGAAATACAACAAACGTTTTTAGAAATACAACAAGCGTGGGATCAAGAAAACTTGTCTGTGGTCAAAGATAACTATACAGAAAAACTTTATCAAAAACATCTTGCAGTATTACAAGCAAATCAACAAGTGGGCATCAGAAATCATGTGAAAAAAGTGAAAGTAGCGCCAGCTTCGAATTATCATCATATTAGTGAAACGAGTTTTTCACTGATGCTTCATTTTTCTTGTATTGACTACGAGGAAGATACTCAAAGCGGTCGTGTTTTATCGGGATACAAGCATCAAAAACAATATTTTTCACAACTTTGGTATTTTGATTACAATCCATCTCTTGGAAAATGGCAAGCAGACTTCATTCAACCTAAAGGATAGTGCTAAAAAGCGCTTGGGGTTTAAATCCCAAGCGCTTTTTTATTCTTCGATGCGTTTTACAAGCTGTATTTTTTTATTTAATACGTAAATCAGGATACCGCCGACGGTCATTGAAAGAAGTTCACCAAGTCCAACGGTCAACCATGTGTACCAAAAAGGTAACTGATAAAAGAACGTTAAGGGTCCGGCGACAGTGAACATGGACAAAGCAAAAAGAATGGCCGTCAGCATTAGTTTAATCAATAAATTTTGCTGATTTTTTGTCGCAAAATAGGCAATCCATAAGACTGCGCACGTTCCAGCACTACCGATGACTATATCGATGATACCAAGAGGCGAAGCGGTGTTGGCAATCGCAACCCCTAACGTAATGGACCAGATATATCGCTTGTTAAAAACGCCTAAATAATTAAATAATTCGGCAAGACGAAGCTGTATCGGACCAAAACTAAGCGGAGCGAGAAGTACAGTGACAACGACATACAAAGCGGTAACTAGCGCCATTTTAGCCAAAGCCGTAGCTGACCACGTACTGGTTTGTGGATTTGATGAATGATTCATTTAAGATTCTCCTTTATAAAACAACGACGTGTTTTAGTGATAACCATAACCAAAGGAAGGGCAGTAAAGCCAACTGAAGTGTTATGGTGTGAGTTGCCTCACTGTGTTACATGTTACTGAAGAACAGACACTCTGTAAAGTCTTTTTATTTCATGGTCCAACCACCATCGATGGTCATAACTGTGCCATGGATATAATCAGAGTCATCACTAGCTAGAAATAATGAAAGTTTTGCTACTTCTTGTGGCTGTGCCCAACGGCCCGCGGGTGTTTCACGTGCTACCCAAGTAGCCATTTCGCCTTCTCCTGCAAAATCAGCTGCGTTCATGGGTGTTTGGATGGCACCTGGCGCAATCGCATTTGCTCGAATGCCTAATTTGGCATAATCGTAGGAAAGTTGTTTTGTATACCCGATGATTGCGTGTTTGGAGGCAGTGTACGCTGCGCCGCCGCCCCCAGCTACTAAGCCAGCGATAGATGCCATATTAACGATTACTCCTTTTTTTTGTTGGAGGAAATAAGGTAATAGAGCATTGGTCACTAAAAAGACACTTTTTAAATTGGTTGCTAAAATTTGATCCCATAAAGCTTCCGAAGTTTCTAGAGAAGGACGATAATCATCTAAAATACCTGCCGTATTTAATAAAATATCAATTTGGCCGTTGTTTTTCACAATTTGTTTCATCGTGGCTTGCACAAATGAGGGAGAAGACACATCACCGACAAAATAAGTAAATGGCTTAGTAGAATCTGGGTTAACCAGTGCGGCTGTCTGCTTTAACCCCGTTTCGTCTAGGTCGATGCCAATAACTTCAGCACCTTGCTCGGCAAAGGCAATTGCTTGTGCTTGGCCAATCCCTGAAGCTGCACCAGTTACAAGCACCCGTTTTGTTTCAAATTCTTTTGGCATAAGAAAAACTCCTTTAAACATTTAAAAATTAAGGTCTGGAAGAACGAGCAATCGCCGTAATCTGCCAGACCTTATGTGTGTAGTTATGCTTCAACAATCACCCAATCTTCTGCTAAGACATCACAAGGTGTTGGTGAAAACATGCTGTAGCCTTCATCAGAAGTTTTGATTAAAAAATACGGGGTAACTTGTAAAAATTCACCTTCGGAGGTGCCAATTTCATCACGTAATTCAATAAAAAGTTCAAAACCGCTCCAGCCTTTACGTACGACTTTTTTTCCTGCTTTAATCTGTGGCAATACTTCTTCAAATGTCATTTGATTGTGCTCCTTTTTCGTTAAATGGTAGTTCGTGATAGCTCGTTGCGCCTTTTTCAATTGTCAACTGACCGTTAAGTAGATCCGTCATTTCAGCTATAAATGTTTCTGTTGCTTGTTCATCTACTAAACAAATTAACTGAATAGACTCTGTGTAAATAGTTTCTTTAAGCGTGTAGGGACTATGTTCCAAAAAGGCTTGGGCTTTTCCTAATAAAGGATAGGCGATCGTAATCAATAGTTCTTGTTGCAATTTGCCAATGACTAAACCAATTTCATCTAAAGTGTGGGAAAGAGCATGACTATATGCTCGGATTAAACCGCCAGCGCCTAATTTTATTCCGCCAAAATAACGAGTGACAACAGCCACTACGTTGATTAACTCTTTTTTCTTTAAGACTTCTAGCATTGGAACACCAGCAGTGCCACTAGGTTCGCCGTCATCGCTGCTCCGCTGAATGTCATTTTTTTCGCCGATCACAAAAGCACTACAATTATGATTGGCTTTCCAATGTTCTTTTTTTATTGCGGCGATAAAGGCTTTTGCTTCTTCTTCTGATGTTACGCGCTTTACAGAACAGATAAACCGCGATTTCTTGATTTCAATCTCGCTGAAACCATCTTGTTTGACTGTAATATAGCTTTCTAACATATGGGCATCCTTTTCTCTCGTAATAAAGTCAGTATAAAAAAGAATCAACTGAATAGCAACTTTTTCTCTCATCTTTTTTGTGAGATTTTTGGAAAAAAACGTTATAATAAGGTATGATAGAGAAAAGGGAGGCGCTGGAAAATGGTACATACACGACAGAAAAAATATGATACAATTACTCATTATTTGAAAACGAATGGCGGTTCCCAAGTTACTTTGACCTTTACTCAGTTTGATGAATTGTTATTCCCTCATTCTGGTTTACCAAAAACTGCTAAGACAGATGTCGATTGGTGGGCGAACGATTATAAGCATCCAGAAAAGGGCGCTTATGGTTGGTTGAATGCGAGTTACCAAGCAGTTCAAGTGAATTTGGAAAAAGAATATGTGGTATTTAATAAATTGCTGAAGTCAGCATGGTACGTTTAAACCAAGATTGTATCCGCTTTAAAAAACAAGAATGATTGACAAAAATTAACTTTACACTATAATATTTTTAATAGATAATGTTGAAAATTGAAAAAGGCAATGGTAAAAGGGGCTGTTAAAATGTCAAAAAAAACAATTATGTTAGTTTGCTCCGCTGGAATGAGTACTAGTTTACTTGTTACAAAAATGCAAAAAGCAGCATTTAATCAAGGCTTAGATGCCCATATATTTGCGGCTTCTGCATCGGAAGCAGAAACGAATTTAGAAAATAATCCAGTCGATGTGTTATTGTTAGGTCCACAAGTTCGTTATATGAAGAGTGATTTTGAAAAGCGTCTATCACCAAAAGGTATCCCAACAGATGTCATTAGCATGTCTGATTACGGCTTAATGAACGGGGAAAAAGTGTTGGAACAAGCCTTGGGTTTGTTAGCACAAGCAGATAAAAAAGAGTAAAAACAAGTTGTTTTTTCGAGAATTTTCGAAAAAGCAACTTGTCTTTTTTTATGACTTTAGTTAATTGGAATTGAGCTGAAACAGTCATTCTAGTTTATCAGTTCCATAAATTATAGAGCCGAAATTAGTCCTGTGAGCTAGAGAAAGACAACTGTCTTTAATTTTTTACTTTAATCTAGATACTAAAAAAACATACTTAACAATCTATTTTCTGAATAATGAACGCCTTTTTCCGTAGTCTGAAAGTTGTAATTCAAAGAATGATTAACAATATTTTTATATACGAGTCATTATAGTATGGCATAAGCATTTCGAATAACAGACTTATTCAGCAAATAAATGAGAGAGAATTCTGTTTTTGTTGTTTAAAAATAATGAGGTTATTTCATAAGGCATACTTTCTTCATACGTGATTTCTAAAGGACTATCTTTATCAAAAGAAATAATTTGTGAGTCAGGCATTGCTAGTAATATAGGTGAATGAGAGACAATAATAAACTGAGACCCCTCATCAATTAGTTTTTTTATAGATATCATTAAGGCTAGTTGGCGTTGAGGTGAGAGAGCCGCTTCAGGTTCATCTAACAGGTACAGACCATTTCCTCTAAACCGATGGTTCACCAGATTCAAAAAACTTTCGCCGTGTGATTGATGATGTAGGGATTTATCGCCATATTCAGAAAAATCTAAGTCTATATTTTCTGCATATGTAGCAACATTGTAGAAACTTTCAGCTCTTAAAAAGAAGCCATCCGTAGCACGCTTTACACTTTTTGCAACAGTTAAATAATTATGTAAATCCAAGTGAGTATCGTTTGTAGAGAAATTAAAATTAATACTACCGCCTTCAGGATTAAATCCCCAATTGACTGCGATTGCTTCTAGTAAAGTGGATTTTCCAGTTCCATTTTCACCTGAAAAAAAAGTAATAGGTTTTTTAAAATTTAGTGAATTAAATTTATTCAGCCCTTCAATTTTTGAAAAAACAGAATCTTCTTCAAAAGCTTTGAGTTCTAGTCTTTTTAAAAAAATATTTTCCATGATAAAGCTTGCTCCTCTCTAGTCTTTTCAAATTAAAGCTTGAATTACTAGATATACTTTAACATTAATTTTTCTTTAAAGGTAGATAAATTTGTTTATAAAAAATCTGCATATAGGTAAGTCGAAAGTAGAAGATTCGTGTAAACAATAAAGCGTATCAAGAGTTTGTTTAGTAGGTAACGACTAGATAAGAATAGAAAGATAACGGTGGGAGATCTCCTTTTTCGTAAAAAAGCTAGAGAAATGCGTATTTTATAAATGAGGTGGTTAACATGGAAGATTTGCATGGACGTAAAATAATTCTTGAAGAAACAGAACGTTCAATACAGACAAAACTGGTTTATTTACCAACAATGTTAGAGCGTTCACCCCTAACAATTCAATGTCAGCGGTGCGGGGAAGTCGTATCCAAAAAAGAAAACAGACTGGCGACAAATGTATACTACTGTCATGCATGCATTCAATTAGGCCGTGTGACTTCTTGTCAAAAATTTTGTCATTTACCAGAAAGGCCCAATAGCCCAAGAACTGTCTTTTTTGAGTGGTCTGGACAATTAACAAAGGGACAGCAAGCGATCTCAGTTGAACTTTGTGAGACGGTAAAAATAAGGGAGAATCGCTTAGTGTGGGCAGTTACAGGTGCAGGCAAAACAGAAATGTTATTTGCTGTTTTGCACCAAACCTTACAAGAAGGGGGACGAATTGCGCTGGCTTCGCCGCGTGTCGATGTTTGCTTAGAACTGTTTCCCAGAATCCAAGCGGTTTTTCCTCACGAAGCAATTGCTTTACTTCACGGAAACAGTCAAGAACCGTATCGTTATACGAAACTAGTGATTTGCACCACCCATCAATTATTGAAATTCCATCAAGCATTTGATTTACTTATCGTTGATGAAGTCGACTCTTTTCCTTTTGTTAATAACGAGCATCTTTATTATGGAGTGCGTAACGCACGAAAAAAAAGAAGTAGTTTGGTGTACTTAACAGCAACCCCTACGAAAGAATTACGGAAGCTTTTACAGCAAAAGAAGTTAGCAGCCAGTATTTTGCCAGCAAGATATCATCGTAGGCCATTACCTGTGCCACGCCGATTTTGGGTTCAGTCGTGGCAACGTCTTTCTAGCAAAAATATTAAAATCATTGCACATCATTTGAAACGTTTATTGGTGCGTAATTCAGTTTTACTATTTTGCCCAAGCATTTCATTAATTCACCAATTGCATGCATTAATAGCTGAGCGATTTTCCGACAAAGAAGTTGTCGCCGTTTATGGTAGTGATGAGCTTCGCCTGGAAAAAGTTCAAGCAATGCGTCAGCAGAAAACGGATATTTTGATCACTACAACCATTTTAGAACGTGGTGTGACTTTTGATGCAGTCTCAGTTATTGTTTATGGTGCCAATCATCGAGTCTTCACTTCTTCAACACTTGTCCAAATTGCGGGCCGAGTCGATCGAAGACAAGAATTCAATTACGGCGAAGTTTTATTTTTACATGATGGGGAAACAAGAGACATGAAAGAGGCAATTCGGCAAATAAAGCAAATGAATCGCTTGGCTAGCAAACGAGGGATGTTAGATGGATTGTAAAAATTGCGCAAGCCCCATTCGTTTGGAGATAACATTAAAAATGCTCTTACGTTTTAAAAAATGGGCGAGGCCTTCACTTTGCCAGCACTGCCAAGCAAAGTTCCAGAAACTGCCAATGACAGGGACTTGTTTTGGCTGTAGCCGAGTCAGCCAAGAGCATTATTGTTTTGATTGTCAAAGGTGGCAGCTGCTTTATCCAGAGTATTCTTTTCATAATACAGCGTTGTTTCATTATGATGAAGGAATGCAAGAGTGGATGGAGCGCTATAAATTTCAAGGAGACTATCGCTTAAGAACGTGTTTTAATGAGGAAATCAACTTTTACTTTCGGCAACAATCTGTGGACTATATTATTCCGGTGCCCTTATCCGAAAAGCGAATGCAAGAACGAGGCTTCAACCAAGTAATTGGCTTACTAGAAGCGGCTGATGTTCCGTACAGCCCTTTTTTAATTAGAAAAGAGGAAAATGTTCCGCAATCTAAGAAAACTAGAAAGGAAAGGATGCAGTTGCAACAACCATTTGCCATCCAAAAAGAAAACCAAAAAAAATTAAAAAATTGTTCTGTTATTTTGGTGGATGACATCTATACCACTGGACGAACTCTTTTCCACGCAGCTGCTGTTATCAATGACTGTTATCCTAAAAGTTTGAATACGTTTACTCTCGCGCGGTAAAAAGAAAAGAATTCATAAATTTGATGACTATTTTGTTGGCAAAACCCAGATTATTCGATATAATGAAATTAAGAAGAAGGGAATTAAAGAGTGGTCCTTTAATCTTTTCTTTACTGGTAGATGAAAGGGGTAATTGTTATGTTTAGATATAATGTACGTGGAGAAAATATCGAGGTAACCGAAGCGATTCGAGACTATGTTGAGAAAAAAGTCGGTAAATTAGAAAGATATTTCAGCGATTCACCTGAAGCAACGGTTCACGTGAATTTGAAAGTGTACACTGAAAAAACAGCCAAAGTCGAGGTTACTATTCCTCTTCCTTATCTAGTTTTACGAGCTGAAGAAACGTCACCTGATTTATACGCAAGTATTGATTTGGTTGTCGATAAATTAGAACGACAAATTCGTAAATTTAAAACAAAAATCAACAGAAAATCTCGTGAAACAGGACGTAACAATACAAAAGCCGCTGTCTTCTTAGTTGGTGAAGAAACAGAAGAAACACCTTCAGAATTAGACATCGTTCGTACAAAACGTCTATCATTAAAACCGATGGACAGTGAAGAAGCTGTTTTACAAATGAACATGTTAGGACACAACTTCTTTATTTTTGAAGATGCTGAAACAAATGGAACAAGCATTGTTTACCGTCGTAAAGATGGCAAATATGGCTTGATTGAAACAGACTAAAGCTTAAAATAAGAGCTGAAATGCCTTCGTGCATTTCAGCTCTTTAAACATCTTTAAAGCACGGAGTAAAGAAAAAATAAAGAAATACATAAAATAACTTTAAAAGTTCCTCTTTTAAAGGAAAATGTCTGCAAAATAGAGAGAAATGGTTTTCTTTCTCGTCAAGTAATGATAAAATAAAACGGATAGATTGTGCTTCTTGTACAAAAAGGATACAAAAATAAAAAGAGGTAATTGAAAGGAACACAGATACCAATGGCAAATTTTTTGAAAAAAATGATCGAAAACGATAAAAAAGAATTAAGACGATTAGAAAAAATCGCCGATAAAATTGATGCACATGCAAGTGCAATGGAACAACTAAGCGATGAACAATTACGTGAAAAAACAGATGAATTTAAAGCCCGTTATCAAAAAGGGGAAACCTTAGACGAACTATTACCAGAAGCATTTGCGGTTGTCCGTGAAGCTGCTAAACGAGTACTAGGTTTATTCCCATACCGTGTCCAATTAATGGGTGGGATTGTGCTTCATGACGGGAACATTCCTGAAATGAGAACAGGTGAAGGGAAAACCTTGACTGCCACAATGCCTGTATACTTGAATGCACTATCTGGCGAAGGAGTACACGTTGTTACAGTTAATGAATACTTAGCAACCCGTGACTCTAACGAAATGGGAGAATTATATAATTTCTTAGGCTTAAGCGTTGGCTTAAACATTAACTCTAAATCTTCTGATGAAAAACGTGAAGCATATAACTGTGATATCACTTATAGTACAAATAACGAATTAGGATTTGACTATTTGCGTGATAACATGGTTGTTTATCGCAGCCAAATGGTTCAACGTCCATTAAACTATGCAATTGTCGATGAAGTGGATTCAATCTTAATTGATGAAGCAAGAACCCCATTAATTATTTCTGGACAAGCTGAAAAATCGACAGCACTCTATACGCGTGCCGATAATTTTGTCAAACGCTTAAAAGAAGACGAAGATTACAAAATTGATATTCAGTCTAAAACAATTGGTTTAACAGAAGCAGGGATTGAAAAAGCTGAAGAAACTTTCGGATTGGATAACCTTTACGATATTGAAAATACAGCATTAACGCACCATTTAGATCAAGCGTTACGGGCAAACTATATCATGTTATTAGACATTGATTACGTGGTGCAAGACAATAAAGTCTTAATTGTTGACCAATTTACTGGTCGTATCATGGATGGTCGTCGTTATTCTGATGGCTTACATCAAGCGATTGAAGCAAAAGAAGGCGTCGAAATTGAAGATGAAACAAAAACAATGGCGACGATTACGTTCCAAAACTACTTCCGGATGTACAAAAAACTAGCCGGGATGACTGGTACTGCTAAAACAGAAGAAGAAGAATTCCGTGAAATTTACAATATTCAAGTCATTCAAATCCCAACCAATCGTCCAATTATCCGTGACGATCGTCCAGATTTACTTTATCCAACCTTGGAAAGTAAATTTAACGCAGTAGTGGAAGATATTAAAGAACGTTACCACAAAGGGCAACCAGTGTTGGTAGGGACTGTTGCGGTAGAAACATCAGAATTACTTTCTGATAAATTAAACGCAGCTAAAATTCCTCATGAAGTATTGAATGCGAAAAATCACTTTAAAGAAGCCGAAATCATTATGAACGCCGGTCAAAAAGGCGCAGTTACAATTGCAACAAATATGGCTGGTCGTGGAACGGATATTAAACTTGGTTTAGGTGTACTTGAACTAGGTGGTCTAGCGGTTATCGGGACAGAACGTCATGAGTCACGTCGTATTGATAATCAGTTGCGTGGACGTGCAGGACGTCAAGGGGATCCAGGGGTTTCACAATTTTATTTATCTTTAGAAGATGACTTAATGAAACGCTTTGGTTCAGAACGAATTAAAACATTCTTAGAACGAATGAATGTGCAAGAAGAAGATGCAGTTATTCAAAGTAAAATGTTTACTCGCCAAGTAGAGTCTGCTCAAAAACGTGTGGAAGGAAATAACTATGACACACGTAAAAATGTCTTACAATACGATGACGTGATGCGCGAGCAACGTGAAGTTATTTATGCGCAACGACAAGAAGTAATTATGGAAGAAAATGACTTGTCTGATGTATTGATGGGCATGGTAAAACGGACGATTGGCCGAGTGGTGGATAGCCATACACAATTAGAAAAAGAAGAATGGAATTTAGATGGGATTGTCGATTTTGCAGCCTCAACACTTGTCCATGAAGATACGATTTCTAAAAAAGATTTAGAAAATAAATCAGCTGAAGAAATCAAAGACTACTTAGTGGCACGTGCGCAAGAAGTATTTGAAGAAAAATCTCAACAATTGAATGGCCAAGAACAATTGCTAGAATTTGAAAAAGTAGTCATCTTGCGTGTTGTCGATACTAAATGGACAGATCACATTGATGCAATGGATCAATTACGCCAATCTGTCGGCTTACGTGCGTACGGTCAAAACAACCCATTAGTAGAATATCAAACAGAAGGTTATTCTATGTATAACAATATGGTGGGTTCAATCGAATATGAAGTAACACGTTTATTCATGAAATCGGAAATTCGCCAAAATGTCCAACGTGAGCAAGTAGCTCAAGGACAAGCGGAACATCCAGAAACAGAACAAGATGCAGCTGCACAAAGCAACACAAGTGCGAAGCGTCAACCTGTGCGTGTAGATAAAAAAGTGGGCCGTAATGATTTATGCCCATGCGGAAGTGGCAAAAAATTCAAAAATTGTCATGGAAGAAACGCTTAATTAAAGAAAAAACGCAGGGTGGGGCATTTTGTCCCGCCTTTGCTCTTTTTACAATAAAGAGAAAGAAGGAATCATTTTGGAAAACCCAGAAATTCGTACATTATTAGACGAAATGACACAAAAAATTACTAGCTTCAGGAGGTCTCTTTGACTTAGACCAGTTAGAAGAAGACATTGCCGAGGCGGAAAATCGGATGGGAGAACCTGGTTTTTGGGACAACACAGAAACGGCTCAAAAGCTAATTAACGAAACCAATAGTTTGAAAGAAAAATATCAACAATTTCATCAGCTCTCTGAGGAACTGGACGAATTAACGGTGATGTTTGAATTACAACAAGAAGAATATGATGCAGAGATTCAAGAAGAATTGGAAGAAAGAATTCATCTCTTGCAAGAACGTTTAACAACGTATGAGCTATCCTTACTACTAAATGAGCCATATGATCATAATAACGCCCTAATTGAATTACACCCTGGTGCCGGTGGTACTGAATCACAAGATTGGGGAAGTATGCTTTTACGAATGTATACACGTTGGGCAGAAAGTCACGGTTTCCAAGTTGAAACGTTGGATTACCAAGCTGGAGATGAAGCAGGGATTAAAAGTGTCACCTTATTAATCAAAGGTTACAATGCTTATGGCTACCTAAAATCTGAAAAAGGTGTCCATCGTCTTGTGCGGATTTCGCCCTTTGATTCCGCCAAACGCCGTCATACTTCGTTTTGTTCAGTTGATGTAATGCCTGAATTAGACGATACAATAGAGATTGCGATCAATCCAGATGACTTAAAAATTGATACCTATCGAGCAAGTGGTGCCGGTGGTCAGCATATTAATAAAACAGAATCGGCTGTTCGAATCACACATATTCCAACAGGTACCGTTGTCGCAAGCCAAGCACAACGTTCTCAATTAAAAAACCGTGAGCAAGCAATGAGTATGTTAAAAGCCAAATTATATCAATTGGAAATGGAAAAGAAAGCCCAAGAAGCAGCAAGTTTACGTGGTGAACAAATGGAAATTGGCTGGGGCTCACAAATCCGTTCTTACGTGTTCCATCCGTATTCAATGGTCAAAGACCATCGGACAAATTACGAAACCGGCAATGTACAAGCTGTGATGGATGGAGACCTTGATGGTTTCATTGATGCCTACTTAAAACAGCGCTTAAGTTAAGCTCTTCATTAAATTGAAATAAAAATGTAACTTAATGCAAGAAGTTTGCAATATTGACATGTTATAATGAGTAGGATTGAAGAAAAAAGAGATGGAGAGAACGCCATGATTGAAATGAAAGATGTAATGAAGAAATATTCGAATGGCACAACAGCGATTCGGAATATTTCAGTAGAGATTGACCAAGGCGAGTTCGTCTATGTGGTTGGTCCCTCAGGTGCAGGGAAATCAACCTTTATTAGATTAATGTATCGTGAAGAAAAAGCAACAAAAGGTAATTTGACAGTTGCAGGTCATGATTTAATGAAAATAAAAAATAAAGAAGTTCCTTATTTACGTCGTGAAATCGGCATCGTTTTCCAAGACTATAAACTATTACCAAAGAAAACTGTGTATGAGAACGTGGCCTATGCGATGCAAGTTATCGGACGACGTCCTCGCGAAATCAAAAAACGCGTGATGGAAGTTTTAGATTTAGTCGGTCTAAAACATAAGGTACGTGTTTTTCCAAGCGAACTTTCTGGTGGGGAACAGCAACGGGTATCCATTGCACGAGCAATTGTAAATACACCGAAAGTTTTAATTGCCGATGAACCAACTGGGAACTTAGATCCAGAGAATTCATGGGAAATCATGAAATTGTTGGACCGGATTAACGCACAAGGAACAACAGTCGTGATGGCAACGCATAATAGTACAATTGTAAATACGATTCGTCACCGTGTTATTGCCATTGAAAATGGTCGCATTATCCGTGACCAAGTGGAAGGAGAATACGGCTACGATGATTAGAACATTCTTTTCTCATTTATTTGAAAGTATCAAAAGTTTAAAACGGAACGGTTGGATGACTGTTGCCTCAGCAAGTGCGGTTACAATTACATTAGTTTTAGTTGGTATTTTTATGGGCGTTATTTTTAATGCAACGAAACTTGCTGATGATGTCGAAAAAAACGTGACAGTGTCAGTTTTTGTCGATATTGGTACAAAACAAAATGAAATGAAAACATTAGAAAAACAACTTAAAGGATTAGACAATGTTGAAGATATTTCTTATTCAAACAAAGATCAACAATTGAAAAAAATCCAAGAACAAATGGGGGATGCCTGGAATCTTTTCGAAGGCGACAGTAACCCATTATACGATGTGTATTATGTCCGTGCAAAAACACCAGAAGACACGAAAGATATTGCGAAACAAGCAGCTAAATTCCCAAGTGTTTTTAAAGCCGATTACGGTGGTGTAAACTCAGACAAAATCTTTAAAATCGCTCAAACTGTTCGAACTTGGGGCTTAGCAGCTGCTGCATTACTTTTATTCGTTGCAGTGTTCTTAATTTCCAATACCATTCGGATTACGATTTTATCTCGTCAAAAAGAAATCCAAATTATGCGTCTTGTAGGAGCGAAAAACAGTTTCATTCGTTGGCCGTTCTTCTTAGAAGGTGCTTGGATTGGGTTGATTGGCGCAATCGTGCCAGTCATTATTATGACGTTAGGCTACCATCAAGTTTATAACATGTTTAACCCGCAGTTATTGCGTTCGAATTATTCATTAATTCGTCCAGAAGATTTTATCTGGAAAGTCAATCTATTAATGATTGCAACAGGAATGATTATTGGATCACTAGGTTCAGTTATTTCAATGCGTCGTTTCTTGAAAATTTAAACGAAAAAAAGCTCTCCATTTTGGAGAGTTTTTTTGTTTTAGTTTTAAAATACTTGTTATTTAATTTAAGAGTTTTCTCAGTTGTACCAACAAATTGATAACTTATAATTTTCAAGTCCTACATATAATGGTAAAATAGAATAGATTGAAATTAATTGGAGGAATAATGAATCGATGAAAAAAAGATTGCTATTATTTATTGGTTTGGCAAGTATACTTACTTTAACAGGATGTGCAAAATGGATTGATCGTGGTGAATCCATCACAGCGGTAGGCTCATCAGCTTTACAACCATTAGTAGAGACAGCGAGTGAGGAATATCAAAGTCAAAATCCAGGAAGATTTATTAATGTCCAAGGTGGCGGAAGCGGAACAGGTTTGAGTCAAGTCCAATCTGGCGCGGTAGACATTGGTAATTCTGATTTATTTGCAGAAGAGAAAAAGGGCATCAAAGCGGAAGACTTAATTGATCATAAAGTTGCTGTCGTTGGGATTACACCAATCGTTAACAAAAATGTCGGTGTCAAAGATATCTCAATGGAAAATTTAAAGAAAATCTTTTTAGGTGAAGTAACAAACTGGAAAGAACTTGGCGGGAAAGACCAAAAAATTGTTATTTTGAATAGAGCGGCCGGTAGTGGTACGCGCGCTACTTTTGAAAAGTGGGTCTTGGGAGATAAAACAGCCATTCGTGCGCAAGAACAAGATTCCAGCGGCATGGTTCGTTCCATTGTTTCTGATACACCAGGAGCGATTAGTTATACCGCATTTTCATATGTTACTGATGAAGTAGCTACGTTAAGCATTGATGGTGTTCAGCCAACAGATGAAAATGTAATGAACAATAAATGGATTATTTGGTCTTATGAACACATGTACACTCGTAAAAATCCAAGTGATTTAACCAAAGAGTTTTTAGATTTTATGTTGTCAGATGATATCCAAGAACGTGTGATTGGTCAATTAGGGTATATTCCTGTTTCGAAAATGGAAATTGAACGGGATTGGCAAGGAAATGTCATTAAATAATTCTCTTAACACAAAATTTACAAACTTAACATAAAATTTACATGTTATTAAAAACAAATTGATGTAAAAAAGGTACACTATTTTTATCTGTAAAAGTTGGATTGTTTGAGGAGGAAATATTCTTGGAAGATGTACAGAAAAAATTATTAACAAAATCGAAAAGAGCCAAGATGGAGCAACGAGGGAAATTTATTAGTTTCCTATGTATTGCCTTAATTGTAGCAGTGGTTGTTTCAATTTTCTATTTTGTTGCAAGTAAAGGACTTGCTACATTCTTTAAAGATAAGATTAATGTGTTTGATTTCTTATTTGGAACAAACTGGAACCCAAGTGATATCGGCGCAGACGGTAAACCCATGGTTGGGGCTTTACCAATGATTGCGGGTTCCTTTATTGTAACGTTTTTGTCAGCGATTGTTGCGACGCCATTTGCGATTGGAGCGGCTGTTTTTATGACAGAAATTTCACCTAAAAAAGGAGCGAAATTTTTACAACCAGTTATTGAATTACTTGTAGGGATTCCCTCTGTTGTTTATGGATTTATTGGTTTATCTGTCATTGTTCCTTTTGTCCGTTCAATCTTTGGCGGAACTGGCTTCGGTATTTTAGCTGGTACGTTTGTGCTATTTGTTATGATTTTACCAACGGTTACTACGATGACCGTAGATGCATTAAAAGCTGTGCCTCGACATTATCGTGAAGCGTCGTTGGCGCTTGGTGCTACGCGTTGGCAAACGATTTATAAAGTTGTCTTGCGGGCAGCTGTGCCTGGTATTTTAACTGCGGTTGTCTTTGGTATGGCTCGTGCGTTTGGTGAAGCCTTAGCAATCCAAATGGTAATCGGAAATGCAGCTGTGATGCCAACTAGTTTGACAACACCAGCTTCGACACTAACAAGTATTTTGACAATGGGGATTGGGAATACAATTATGGGAACAGTTGAAAACAACGTTCTTTGGTCTTTAGCTTTGATTCTATTGTTGATGTCTTTACTATTCAACATTGTTATCCGAATTATCGGTAAGAGAGGAGCCTTAAAATAATGAATGCAAAAAAAGCAGATAAAATCGCAACAGGTATCTTATATGCCGTATCTGGCGTCATTGTTTTAATTTTGGCGGCCTTACTGATTTACATTTTAGCTAGAGGAATTCCTCATATTTCGTGGGAATTTTTAACACAACCATCCAGAGCCTATCAAGTTGGTGGTGGGATTGGTATTCAGCTTTTCAACTCACTATATTTACTATTGATTACAATGATTATTAGTATTCCAATTTCATTGGGTGCTGGAATTTACTTATCGGAATATGCGAAAAAGAATTGGTTAACTGATTTAATTCGTACCTCGATTGAAATTTTAAGTTCATTGCCTTCCGTTGTTGTCGGGCTGTTCGGCTTCTTGATTTTCGTTGTACAAATCGGATATGGCTTTTCAATCTTATCAGGTGCGTTAGCATTAACATTTTTTAACTTACCATTATTGACTAGAAATGTTGAGGAATCTTTGAAAGCCATTCATTATACACAGCGTGAAGCGGGGTTAGCCTTAGGTCTTTCACGTTGGGAAACAGTTAAAAAAGTTATTTTGCCAGAAGCGTTACCAGGAATTTTGACAGGTGTTATTTTGAGTTCTGGTCGGATTTTCGGTGAAGCCGCTGCGCTAATTTATACAGCAGGACAAAGCGCACCTGCCTTAGATTTCAGTAATTGGAATCCATTGAGCGTTTCAAGTCCAATTAGTATTTTCCGTCAAGCGGAAACGTTGGCTGTGCATATTTGGAAAATTAATACCGAAGGAACGATGCCAGATGGCGCTGCGGTCTCAGCAGGTGCCTCCGCTGTGTTAATTTTAGTAGTTTTACTTTTCAATTTCGGCGCTCGTTTTATCGGCAACCGTCTTTATAAGAGAATGACATCAGCTTAATGTTAGGGGAATTAGCATGAAAGAATACAATTTAAATGATACCCATTTACTTCAACTAGATAGCCAAAAAGACCCGATTGCGTTACACACGGAAGACTTACATGTCTTTTACGGGGACAATGAAGCTATCAAAGGTGTTGATTTACAATTTGAAAAGAACAAAATAACCGCCTTAATTGGACCTTCTGGTTGCGGTAAATCCACGTATTTACGTTCGCTAAATCGTATGAACGATGGCATTGCCAATTCACGTGTTACTGGAAAAATCATGTATAAAGATGTCGATGTCAATACGAAAGAAGTTGACGTCTACGAAATGAGAAAACGCATTGGCATGGTTTTTCAGCGGCCCAATCCATTTAGTAAATCTATCTATGAAAATATCACATTCGCATTGAAACAGCATGGTGAAAAGGATAAGAAAAAATTAGATGAAATCGTTGAAACAAGTTTGAAGCAAGCCGCACTTTGGGATCAAGTGAAAGATAACTTAAACAAAAGCGCCTTAGCTCTGTCTGGTGGGCAACAACAACGTTTGTGTATCGCTCGGGCAATTGCGATGAAACCAGATATTTTATTGTTAGATGAACCGGCAAGCGCGTTAGATCCGATTTCAACAGGAACGGTTGAAGAAACGTTAGTGAATTTAAAAGATGATTACACGATCATCATTGTGACACATAACATGCAACAAGCGGCGCGGATTAGTGACTATACAGCTTTCTTCTATATGGGCAAAGTCATTGAATACGACCATACAAGAAAAATCTTTACACGACCAAAAATTCAAGCAACGGAAGACTACGTTTCAGGACATTTTGGTTAGGAGGAGCAAGATGGGCAAAGAAATTATTTCATCAAAAGATTTACATTTATATTACGGGAAAAAAGAAGCATTGAAAGGCATTGATTTAACTTTTAATCAAGGAGAATTAACTGCCATGATTGGTCCTTCTGGTTGCGGGAAGTCAACGTATTTACGTTGCTTGAATCGTATGAATGATTTAATCCCAGACGTAACTATTACTGGAAGTGTTGTCTATAAAGGAAAAGATATTTATGGACCGAAAACAGATAACGTTGAATTACGTAAAGAAATTGGCATGGTTTTCCAACAACCTAATCCATTTCCATTTTCAGTTTATGAAAATGTGATTTATGGCTTGCGCCTAAAAGGAGTCAAAGACAAGCAAGTCTTAGATGAAGCAGTTGAAACCAGTTTGAAAGCTGCTGCCGTTTGGGAGGATGTCAAAGATAAACTTCACAAAAGTGCACTTTCACTTTCTGGTGGACAACAACAGCGGGTTTGTATCGCTCGTGTTTTAGCTGTGGAACCGGATATTATTTTATTAGATGAACCAACTAGCGCCTTGGACCCAGTTTCTAGTGGTAAAATTGAAAACATGCTGTTAACATTAAAAGAGAAATATACCATGATTATGGTGACACATAATATGTCACAAGCATCACGGATCTCTGATAAAACGGCCTTCTTTTTACAAGGTGATTTAATTGAATTTAATGACACGAAAAAAGTATTTTTAAATCCAAAAGAAAAACAAACAGAAGATTACATTTCTGGTAAATTTGGTTAAAAGGGGGAAAAAGAATGTTACGGACACAATTTGAAGAAGAACTATTAAATCTGCACAATCAATTTTATGAAATGGGTATGATGGTTAGTAGTGCCGTCCATAAATCCGTGAAGGCATATATTAATCATGATAAAAAATTGGCTCAAGAAGTGATTGATCGCGATATTGAAATTAATGATATGGAAGTCAAACTTGAGAAAAAGAGTTTTGAAATGATTGCGTTACAACAACCAGTGACAACAGACTTACGTATGATTATTACTGTTATGAAAGCTAGTTCGGATTTAGAAAGAATGGCTGACCATGCCGTTTCAATTGCTAAATCAACGATTCGCTTAAAAGGAGAAACACGTATTCCTGAAATCGAAAAAGAAATTTCAGATATGTCTGATTATGTGAAAAAAATGGTGGATAATGTTTTAATCGCCTATGTTAAAACGGATCAAAAAGATGCACGAATGATTGCACAAATGGATGATCGTACTAATGAATATTTCGATAGTATTTACAAACATGCCGTAGAAGCAATGAAAGCTAATCCAGAAACGGTCATTAGCGGAACTGATTATCTACATGTGGCACAATACTTGGAAAGAATTGGCGACTATGTCACAAATATTTGTGAGTGGATTGTTTACTTGGCAACTGGTAAAATTACCGAATTGAATAGTAATCGTGATGAACAATTTTAAGAAAAACAAATAAAAAAACTAGGAGACGGCCTTTTTTAGACCAATTCCTAGTTTTTTTAGCGTAAAATGAGCTTATTTTATAAAACTAGTCCTTACTAATGAGAAGAAATCGTTCTTAAGTCCTATGACAAATGATCAAAAACAAGGCATAATAATGCATGTAAGGAAAACACTATTGAGTGAAAAATTTGCTAAGGAGGCAATATCCATGAAAGAAAGAGAACGCGTATTAGAATTAGTGAAAAAAGGTATTCTAACGTCAGAAGAAGCGTTAATTTTATTAGAAAATATGGCAACTGAAAAAGATGAAAAACAAATCGAAAAAGCTGCTGAAAAAGTTGATACACAAAATATTGGAACAACAAATAAAGAAGATCAAGTCGCAGATTTAATGGATGCATTAGAAAAAGGCGAATCAGAAGGACCTACTGTTGATTCGTTTGAAGAAAATACACAGGACAGTGCAGAAAAAGATCGTGAAAACTTAGAAAGAATTCTTGATGAGTTAGCAACAAAAGCCAATCGTGCTTCGGCTGAATTGGACGAAGTCAACGCAGAAATTGCCGGCATCAAAGAAGAAATTAAAGAAGTCGCAGAAGAAATTGGAACATTAGATACAAAAGAAGAGTTAGATGCATTAACAGAAGATGAACAAGTTCAACGAAAAGACTTGCACGTTTTACTTGCACAATTAGAAGAAAAATTAACGACTCAAAGTACTGAAAAAACAGCACTGGAAGAAGAACTAAAAAACATTCGTAAAGAACAATGGAAAGGTCAATGGAATGATACAAAAGAAAAAGTTTCTTCTCAATTCTCTGAAGAGTGGAAAGATCAAGCAACAGACACCTTTAACCAAGTCGGCGGCAAAGTTGCCGAAGTTGGCGGCCAAGTGGGAGAATTCTTGAAAAAAACATTTAATTCTTTCAGTGATACCATGAATGATAATGTGGAATGGAAAGACATTAAAATGAAAGTTCCTGGTGTGGCAACAACTAAGTTTGAACATGAATTTAACTATCCAAATCCACAAGCAAGTTTAATTGATGTCAAGGTAGCAAATGGTACCGTGGTTTTCAAAACTTGGGATCAAGAAGATGTGAAAGTCGAAGCAAAAATCAAATTATATGGTAAAATGGCAGGAGATTCACCAATGGAAGCTTTCTTAGAACGAAGTGACATTGATGTGGATGATGAAACGATTTCTTTCCAAGTGCCAAACAAACGGGTGAAAGCAGATTTAACGTTCTATTTACCAAAACGCACTTACGATCATGTATCTGTTAAATTATTAAACGGAAATGTCTTAGTAGAAGAGTTAACAGCGAAAGATGTTTACACAAAATCAACGAATGGGACGATTACGTTTAAAAAAATTGATGCAACTATGTTAGAAATTGAAGGCGTGAATGGTGAAATTAAAGTCCTAGAAGGAACGATTTTAGATAACATTATTGAAACAGTCAATGGTGATGTGTCTATTTCCGCGGCACCAGAAAGTCTAAGTGTTTCTCTGATTAATGGAGATATCCGCATTACAGCTAAAGAAAAAACGCTTCGCCGTGTTGAAGCAAGCTCTGCAAATGGGAATATCAAGTTGGCCTTGCCAAATGACTTAGGCGTTGAAGGGCAAGTGAAAACGAATTTAGGTAGTATTAACAGCCGTTTAACAGATATTGAAGTTGTTCGTGAAAAGAAAGATCGCGGCAATCAACAATTACATTTTAGACGTGTACTGGAAGAATCAATGGCTCAAATTAATGCTTCTACAACAACGGGAAGTATTTTCCTAAAAGATACGGATAAATAATTAACAATTTTAAGCTAGATGGGCTGACGAATCAGCCTTTCTAGTGTAAAATTTAGTAGACGAGGTGAAAACATATGAAAAGAAAACTAACAAAATCTCCGAATAACGTGGTTTTAACAGGAAGCTTAGCTGGGATTGCTGATTGGCTAGGAATTGACCCAACAATTATTCGTGTCGTTTATGTCTTGCTCAGCTTTTTCTCAGCAGGATTTCCAGGCATTCTCTTATACATTGCCTTAGCAGTCTTGATCCCTTCTGGAAGAACAGGAAGCGATCGCGGCTACGGCCATCAAAATCCTTATAATAGAAATGTTCGCAATGAAAATCCTTATGCTGCCAATAAAAAGCAACGTAAAGAAGCGGAAAAAATTGATGATGACGAATGGAGTGACTTTTAATGACATATTTTCAGCGATTGGTTGTTAATACACTGACATTCATTTCTTTATCAGTTGTTTTTCCTGGCATGATTCATGTGAGAGGCATAATGCCTGCAATTATTGCCGCCTTTGTTCTCTCAATCCTAAATATGTTGGTGAAACCAGTCTTAACAATCTTGTCGCTCCCATTTACTTTATTAACGTTTGGTCTATTTAGCTTTGTTGTCAATGCAGCGATTTTACAAATGACCTCGTTTTTTGTGGGGGAAATGAACTTTGGCTTCTCAAGTTTTTGGGCAGCGGTGCTAATGGCTGTAATTATGTCAATTGTCAATACGATCGTTACGGATCACAATTTATCTAAATATGAATAAAAAAGCCTGAAGAACGTAGCATAAAATGCGTTCTTCAGGCTTTTTCGATGGTTAAATTTTCTAGGTGACATTCTGGATGGCGGCTGATATAGCCATATAAAATGTTTAAAAAATCAACTTGTTGCTTCGAATAATGTTCGATTGTTTTCGGTGGTTTTTTGGGCATGATTTTTTTTGCTAGTTCAAGCGATGAATATTTTTGAAACGTTTGTTTAGTTACAACACGTGTTGCTACCACCAAGCCTTGGTAAATTAAATAGTATTTGATTTTTTTCTGACAAGGTAACCACATCAGTTGCCAATCTCGTTGGTTAGCTTGACTAATTCGTTGATTTTGGTTTGCAAAGCGCGTCAGAAAGAGCCAATCTTCTTTGAGTTTTGCCGCTTTTTCGAAGGCTTGTTTTTCAGCAGCTTCTTGCATTTGTTGAGCAATTCGTTTGATTGGTTCTCGTCCTTGATTATGGAAAAAGTCGAACAATTCTTGTTGAAATAGTTCGGTCGGAATGGCACTCTCTTTTTGAAAGGTTTGATGCCAATAGTTGGTTGGGACGAGATCGTAGATACTATCCAAAATTATTTTTAAACGGTTTAATTTTCGGCGAATCGAATAAGGACCAAAACAGTTCTCTTTAGTGGGAATATTTAAGAGTTTAATCTCTAATTGCCGCTCATTAACGGCTACCGATACATAAGAATATTGTTCATAAGCATTCATTTGGCGATTGTAGCGCGGCCGATACTGTTGAATCAGTTGACATTCTAGGAGGAGTGCATCCAATTCTGTGTCAGTATGGAGAACATCGAAGTCTATAATTTGTTTGACTAAACGCATCGTCTTTCGAGAATGTTGATGACTATTAATAAAATAGCTCGACACGCGATTTTTTAATTTTTTGGCTTTACCCACATAAATAATTGTGTCGGTTGCGTCTTTCATTAAATAAACACCCGGTGTTAACGGTAATTGATGGGCTTTTTCCTTTAAATATTCTTTCATAAGTTTCCTCTTTTCTTAAAAGGATCGGCTTCAAGTATACAAAGTTTTCTGAAATAGTCAAGTAACAGAAATAGCATAGGTAATTTCACTGAAAAATAGTTTCATTTTTTTGAAATATGATAATTCTAGGAATTATCTAGTGAATAGCTAGAAACTTGTATTTTTAAATGATAAAATATAACAAGTAGCAGAAAGGACTGACATTCGATATGACAGAAGTGGTAAAGATTTATCAACTGGTAGAAAATCTTTCTTTAGAAGTAGTATACGGAGATGAAGAAAGCTTAAATAGAACAATTAAAACTGGTGAAATTTCCCGGCCAGGTTTAGAATTAACTGGGTATTTTAATTATTATTCCCATGACCGTTTACAATTATTTGGGAGCAAAGAAATTACCTTTGCAGAACGAATGATGCCTGAAGAGCGTTTATTAGTGATGCGCCGTTTATGTGCGAAAGATACTCCAGCCTTTATAGTATCCAGAGGACTAGAAATCCCCGAAGAATTAATTACAGCAGCAAAAGAAAATGGGGTTTCTGTATTACGTTCACCGATTTCAACTTCCCGTTTACTAGGGGAACTATCCAGTTATTTAGATGGCCGTTTAGCTGTTCGGACAAGTGTCCATGGGGTTTTAGTTGATGTTTATGGACTTGGTGTTTTGATTCAAGGAGATAGCGGTATTGGTAAAAGTGAAACAGCTTTAGAGCTTATTAAACGTGGACATCGGCTAATCGCAGACGATCGTGTCGATGTTTATCAGCAAGATGAATTAACCGTGGTTGGAGAGCCACCAAAAATTTTGCAGCATTTAATTGAAATTCGTGGTATCGGGATTATTGACGTCATGAACCTGTTTGGAGCTAGTGCGGTCCGTGGCTTTATGCAAGTTCAACTGGTTGTTTATTTAGAGGCATGGGAAAAAGACAAGAAATATGATCGTCTTGGTAGTGATGATGCAATGGTTGAAATAGCTAACGTTGATGTCCCTCAGATTCGTATTCCTGTTAAGACCGGCCGAAATGTGGCCATTATCATTGAAGTAGCAGCAATGAACTTCCGCGCGAAAACAATGGGCTATGATGCAACAAAAACGTTCGAAGAGCGCTTAACCCGTTTGATTGAAGAAAATTCAGGAGAATAGAAGGAGAAGATGTGATGATGTTAGCTCAAGTAAATTCAATTGCATTTCGCCTTTTCGGTATTCCCGTCTATTGGTATGCAATTATTATTGTTTCAGGGATTGCTTTAGCTGTTTGGCTAAGTAGTCGTGAAGCCGTTCGTGTTGGTTTAAAAGAAGATGATGTCTTTGACTTTATGCTCTGGGGATTACCTGCAGCAATTGTTGGCGCGCGCTTGTATTACGTCGCTTTTCAATGGCAAGATTATGTAGACAATCCGATTGAAATTTTCTTTACTCGAAATGGTGGCTTAGCGATTTATGGTGGTCTTATTGGTGGGGGACTGGCGCTGTTTTTCTTTACGCGTCATCGTTTCATTTCTACATGGACTTTTTTAGATATTGCCGCACCAAGTGTGATTTTAGCGCAAGCAATTGGTCGCTGGGGCAATTTTATGAATCATGAAGCCTATGGGCCAGCGACCACCAGACAATTTTTAGAAAATCTCCATTTACCAACGTTTATCATTGATAACATGAATATCAACGGAACGTATCATCAACCAACATTTTTATATGAATCTGTCTGGAATGTTTTAGGCTTTATCGTTTTAGTGTTATTACGCAAAAAGCCACACTTTTTAAAAGAAGGCGAAGTCTTTTTAGGTTATATAATATGGTATTCTTTCGGCCGTTTCTTCATCGAAGGCTTACGGATGGACAGTTTGTATGCGTTTAGTAACATTCGTGTCTCACAATTGTTGTCTTTAGTGATGTTCGTGGCAGCAATTGTTATTGTGATCGTTCGTAGAAGAAATCCCAATTTGAAATTTTACAATCGGGAGAAACAAAAGAAAAAAATAACAACTTCTTAATCCAACTTGATCGAAGAATATGGTAAACTAAAGAAGTAACGTTGTTTAGCGAAAGGAGAGTTTCACCGATGAAACAAAAAGTCGCTGTTTTAGGTCCAGGTTCCTGGGGGACAGCTTTAGCTCAAGTATTAGCCGAAAATGGACACGAGGTCTGTATTTGGGGAAATAAACCAGAGCAAATCGATGAAATAAATACAAAACATACCAACAAACATTATTTACCAGAATTAATCTTACCTACTTCAATTCAGGCAACCACTGATTTAGCCACTGCTTTAGTAGATGTGGATGCGGTACTGTTTGTGGTACCAACTAAAGCCATTCGTTCAGTAGCACAAGAAGTGGCCCAACATTTAAAAACAAAACCAATTATTATTCATGCAAGTAAAGGGCTCGAACAAGGTACACATAAGCGAATTTCAGAAGTGATAGCGGAAGAGATTCCAGCAGAAAAACGGCAAGGGATTGTGGTTTTATCTGGTCCAAGCCATGCAGAAGAAGTCGCTGTTCATGATATTACAACCATTACAGCAGCAAGCGAAAATTTAGCAGACGCTGTGTATGTGCAAGAGTTGTTTATGAATGATTACTTTAGAATTTATACGAATGATGATGTGATTGGTGTAGAAACAGGGGCGGCCTTAAAAAATATTATTGCTTTGGGCGCTGGAGCGATTCATGGCTTAGGCTTTGGTGATAACGCCAAAGCGGCAATTATGACTCGTGGTTTAGCAGAAATTAGTCGTTTAGGGGTTGCGATGGGAGCAAACCCATTAACATTTATTGGTTTAAGTGGTGTTGGGGATTTAATTGTTACTTGTACAAGTGTCCATTCTCGAAATTGGCGTGCGGGTAATTTATTAGGAAAAGGCCATAAGTTAGATGAAGTCTTAGAAAACATGGGCATGATTGTGGAAGGTGTTTCAACAACTAAAGCAGCCTATGAATTGGCACAACAACTAGAAGTCGAAATGCCAATCACAGAAACAATCTACAATGTCTTGTACAATGACGAAGATGTACAACAAGCAGCAAAAGAAATCATGTTGCGCGATGGCAAAACCGAAAACGAATTTACACTTGATTTTTAGGAGGAAAAAAGATGAAAGTTAAAAAGGCAGTTATTCCAGCAGCTGGGTTAGGAACACGTTTCTTGCCGGCTACCAAAGCGATGGCAAAAGAAATGTTACCGATTGTTGATAAACCAACGATTCAATTTATTGTAGAAGAAGCACTAGCTTCAGGAATCGAAGATATTTTAATTGTGACAGGCAAAGCCAAACGTCCGATTGAAGATCATTTCGATTCAAATGTTGAACTAGAAAATAATTTAAAAGAAAAAAATAAAACCGATTTATTGAAATTAGTCGAAGAAACAACGGATGTTAATTTACATTTTATTCGTCAATCCCACCCGAAAGGCTTAGGTCACGCTGTTTTACAAGCGAAAGCATTTGTTGGCAATGAACCTTTTGTCGTGATGTTAGGCGACGATTTAATGGAAGATAAAGTGCCATTAACGAAACAATTAATGGATGATTACGAAGAAACACATGCTTCGACGATTGCGGTAATGAAAGTACCCCATGAAGATACTTCAAAATATGGTATTATCAATCCAGAAAAAGAAATCGAAAAAGGACTATACAATGTCGAGAACTTTGTTGAAAAACCAAAACCCGAGGAAGCACCAAGTGATTTAGCGATTATCGGCCGTTATTTATTAACCCCTGAAATTTTTGATGTACTTGAAAATCAAAAACCAGGCGCTGGTAACGAAATTCAGTTAACAGATGCGATTGACACTTTAAATAAAACACAACGCGTTTTTGCTCGTGAGTTTAAAGGAGAACGTTACGACGTTGGCGATAAATTTGGGTTTATGAAAACAAGCATTGAATATGGTTTGACTCATCCAGAAGTAAAAGATAATTTACGAGAATACATTATTAATTTAGGTGCTCAATTAGCGAAAAAAGAGCAACCAAAAGAAAAATAAATAAAAATAAGCGTAAAATTTCAATTCGTTAGAAGGAAATTTTACGCTTATTTTCTTAAAGAAAAGGGCATGAGAATTTTATAAAATAAATTGTCATTCTTAGCTTTATGAGTTGTGAAAAATATAAGTTGGTGTTATCCTAAGATTATAAATAAAATTTCAGAGGGGAGTAATGATATGTCAGGTGGGGAAATTGCTGCCTTAATTGCAGCGGTAGCATTTGTTGTTTTAGTCATCTTTTTAGTACTTGTGTTATATAAAGTTTCTCAAGTTGTTTCAAAAATTGAAGATACAATTGATGAAACAAATACAACAATCAAAGTCGTGACTAGCGATGTGAATGTATTGAGTCGCCAAGTGGAAGGCTTGCTTGTTAAAAGTAATGAACTATTGACAGATGTGAATCAAAAAGTGGCAACGATTGATCCGTTGTTTACGGCCGTTGCTGATTTAAGCGAAAGTGTCTCTGAATTGAACACCTCAAGTAAACATTTGATTACGAAGGTAGGAACCGTAGGGAAAGGCACAGCGAAAGCTGGTTTAGTGAGTAAAGTAGGCGGTTCTGCTTTTAGAGCAATGCGTTCAAAAAATAAAAAAACAAATAACTAATTGGAGGAGATTTTTATGGCTAAAAAAGGCGGATTTTTCTTAGGAGCAGTAATTGGTGGAACAGCAGCAGCCGTTGCCGCATTATTACTTGCACCAAAATCAGGTAAAGAATTACGTGATGATTTATCAAATCAAACAGATGATTTAAAAAACAAAGCGCAAGATTACACAGATTATGCTGTTCAAAAAGGAACAGAATTAACAGAAATCGCAAAACAAAAAGCCGGCGTTTTATCAGATCAAGCCTCTGATTTGGCAGGTTCTGTCAAAGAAAAAACAAAAGATTCATTGGATAAAGCACAAGGTGTTTCTGGCGACATGCTTGATAACTTTAAAAAACAAACAGGTGATTTATCTGATCAATTTAAAAAAGCAGCTGACGATGCTCAAGATCACGCAGAAGATTTAGGTGAAATTGCCGAAGATGCAGCAGAAGATATCTATATTGACGTTAAAGATTCTGCGGCAGCGGCCAAAGAAACTGTTTCTGCTGGTGTCGATGAAGCAAAAGAAACCACCAAAGATGTTCCTGAAAAAGCTGCAGAAGCAAAAGAAGATGTTAAAGATGCAGCGAAAGACGTGAAAAAAGAATTTAAAGGGTAATAAGCGTTTAGCTCATGAAAGCTAGCAACATATCGCGCTGCTTTTGTTCAGCGGCTTACCTTAAAATTTAGAAATGAGGCCATCAGTCCGGTTGACTGATGGCCTCATTTTATTTTTATGCTATTGGATAATTTGCAATTCTTTGGTTGTCTTAGTGAATGGTTCGGAGCCTGTTTTCGTTACGTGTAAACAATCTTCAATACGAACGCCTACTTTTCCAGGAATGTAAATACCGGGCTCAATAGAGAAACACATACCTTCTTCAATAACTAAATCATTGCCATGAACCAGCGATGGGTATTCATGGACAGTGGTTCCAATGCCATGGCCTAAGCGATGGTTAAAATATTCACCATAACCAGCTTTTGTAATTACACCTCGGGCAATATCATCTAATTCGCCTGCTGTAACACCAGGTTTCACCGCTTCAGTTGCTGCTAATTGTGCTTCTAAAACAATTCCATAAATTTCTTTTTGGAAATCAGAAGGTTCCAAGTAGCCGACTGTTCGTGTGGCATCACTACAATAGCCATTATGAACGACACCTAAATCAAATAACACTAAGTCATGGGGCTCAATTTTTGTTTCGCCAGGTACCCCGTGAGGACTAGCTCCGTTTTTTCCTGTTAAGACTAACGTATCAAAACTCATTGAGCGAATACCTTGACGTTTTAATTGATACTCGATTTCTGCAACAATTTCTTGTTCCGCAACGCCTGCTTGAATTGCTTTGAAGCCAATCTCAAAAGCGACATCCGCCCAACTACCAGCTTCTAGTAAACGTTGAATTTCAGGTTCTGTTTTAATTAATTGAAGTTTTTCAATTAAAGGCGTAACATCATGCGAAAAATCGCTAGCTGGGAAATAGGTTTTCAATTGATCGAAACGAGCTAAAGAAAGAGCTTGTTTTTCTAAAGCAAAGCGTGGTGTGCCTTGTGTTCGTTTATTTAATAAAGCCGCAATTTTTTCCCAAGGATTTTCGCTATCTAAATAACCATAAACGGGATAAGTCCAACTACTATTTTCGGCATCTTCGACTTCTAATGCAGGTGTAAATAAAAATGATTGGTCGTCCGCAGCGATAAACAAAGCTAACACGCGTTCATGAGGTTCGCTTTCGTAACCAGAAAAGTAAGCGATATGACCAGGATCACTAATATAAGTGAAGTCAATCTTTTCTTGGTGCATCCAATTTTTTAAATCGGCAATTTTTTCTTGATTCATAAAACATCCTTCTTTCTTTTATTCTGAAGTGAATCACAGTACTATCATAACATGAAATGACAAAAAGTTCCTTTTGAAATGGAAAGTAAATTTTCATGAAAAAACGATAAAACGGTTGCAAAAATAGAAGAATTTTGATATTCTAGGCTAGGAAAGAAATGTAAACAGTGTTTTCAGAAAATGAGAACAAATTCATATTTATAGGAGAAGAAACATGGAAAAACAAACAATTACAATTTATGATGTTGCTAGAGAGGCAAATGTATCTATGGCTACTGTTTCTCGTGTTGTCAATGGTAATCCCAATGTAAAACCAGCAACGCGTAAAAAAGTCTTAGAAGTGATTGATCGCTTAGATTACCGTCCTAACGCAGTCGCACGTGGTTTAGCAAGTAAAAAAACGACAACAGTGGGTGTTATTATTCCAGATGTTAGTAATGCATTTTTTGCTTCATTAGCACGTGGCATTGACGATGTGGCTACAATGTATAAATATAATATCATTTTAGCTAATTCAGATGGAGACGATCAAAAAGAAGTTACTGTATTGAACAATTTACTTGCCAAGCAAGTAGATGGGATTATCTTTATGGGTCATCGCATTACAGATGATATTCGTGGTGAATTTTCACGTTCAAAAACACCTGTTGTCTTAGCAGGTTCAATTGATCCAGATGAACAAGTTGGTAGCGTAAATATTGATTACACAGAAGCAACGAAAGATGCAACAGCGACTTTAGCGAAAAATGGGAACAAAAAAATTGCTTTTGTTAGTGGTGCATTAATCGATCCAATTAATGGTCAAAACCGAATGAAAGGCTACAAAGAAGCCTTAGCGGAAAATGGCTTGTCTTATAATGAAGGCTTAGTTTTTGAATCTGAATATAAATTTAAAGCAGGCATTAATTTGGCTGAGCGTGTCCGTAATAGTGGGGCAACTGCTGCCTTTGTTACAGATGATGAGCTAGCAATTGGTTTATTAGATGGGATGCTAGATGCTGGTGTGAAAGTTCCAGAAGAATTTGAAATCATTACAAGCAATAACTCGTTGCTTACAGAAGTCTCTCGTCCACGTCTATCAAGTATTACACAACCTTTATATGATATCGGTGCCGTGTCAATGCGCTTATTAACAAAACTAATGAACAAAGAAGAAATTGAAGAAAAAACAGTTGTTTTACCTTATGGAATTGATCAAAAAGGTTCAACAAAATAAATTGAATTAAACGGCTAAACTAAGAGCGTTAACTCTTAGTTTAGCCGTTTTTTGATACCTAAAAATGAGCCAGAAAACGTATTTTTCTGGCTCATTTTAGCGAGTTAATTATTGTTCTTTTTATTATCGTTGTTTTTATTGTTGTTATTATTTGTAGTGGCACGTGGAGCAAGAGTTCCCCAGTAAGAAGCGTAATTGCTGTCTGTTCCACCGATCCCAAATTTATAGGTACTTTGTGGTGCACCATCTTTGGCATAGTATGAAGTCGTTGTTTTGCCAGGTGTGTTGAACTTGGCACCATTATAGGTAATTGAGCCAGGTTTTTCACCAGTAAATTCAGAAACTTTTGATTTAATAACGCTTGGATCTAATTCAAATTTTTGACCAATGCCAAACAATTCTGGATTCGCATAGTACAGCGCGTTGGCTAAGTTCGCCATATAATTCCCGTTATTGTCGCCGCTGGTCGTCGTCATTGGCGCTGGTAGATCATGTCCTGACCAAGAACTTAGTGTCACAGTCGGGGTAGAGACAATCAGCCATGAATCTTTATAGTCATTAGTTGTCCCAGTTTTTCCGACCCAATCAGCACTGGCTAAATGAGGATTCAAGCCAGCTAATGTTGGTTTGAATTTTGTCGTATTCGCAGAATCCACCACTGAGCGCAACAAGTCATTCATAATAGAAGCGGTCGCCGGTGAATAAACTTGCGTTCCTTCATCTTTGTGTTCGTAGACCACATGTCCGCTATTGTCTGTGATTTTTTCAATCATGTAGGCTTTTTGATATTTACCTTTGTTAGCAAGCGCTTGGAAGCCGTTTGTTTGTGTTACAACATTTGTTTCTACTGAACCCAATGGCGCAGATTCGTAAGCCCAAGCATCTGAAGCTGGATAGTTCATTTTACTTAAGTAGTGATTGTAAGAGAAATTATCATCACCCATTTTTTTCCTTAGCTCATTATTAACATGAACGACAGGGATATTGAAAGACCAATTCAAGGCATTTCGAACAGTCACGAATTGATTTAAATCCACATTTGTGGAATTAACAAATTCTGTACCATCAGCATAAGTCGTTGGGTAGTTGGCCAGACGACTTTCAGAACCAATGAGTCCTTGATCAATCGCAGGGCCATAGACAGAAATTGGTTTAATCGTAGAACCAACTTGACGATCGGCATTAAATGCATGGTTGTTTTGATTAATATCGAAGTTTCTGCCGCCGATAAAACCGAGGATACGACCAGTAGCGTTATCCATTAAAATATTGCCAGTTTCAATCATTGTATTCCCATTGACATCTGCAGTGCCATCATCAAGCAAATAACCATAATTTGCGACAGCGGTTTGCATCGTGTTGTAAATATTCTGATCAATGGTCGATTGGATTGTATAGCCTTGCGACTGGATTTCGCGACGTGCTTGTTCTTTATATTGATTTAAACCAACTTGATCTAAATCATCACGATTAACTTTAGCTTTCTTCATATCTAAATCCATGACAATCTCAACTGCTTTATCTAACACCGTGTAGTATAGATAGCCTTCTGTATTGACATTGGCCTGCTCAGTTGGTAAAAAGTCTTTTTTCAAGTCGTAAGCTTTGGCTTCTTCATATTCCTTTTGCGAAATAGCTTTTTCTCGGTACATACTGAAAAGAACAAAATCTTTTCTCTTCATTCCTAAAGACAAATCGTCTTTCAAGGCACCAGTGTTAGTATAGGGCGTGTAAACAATGGGACTTTGGGGAAGTCCTGCGATAAAGGCCGCTTGAGGAAGATTCAAGTCCTTGGCACTTTTACCAAAGAGTCCTTTGGCTGCTTCTTCCACGCCTGCAATATTTTCACCTTTGTTATTACGACCAAAAGGGGAGACATTTAGATAAGTTGTCACGATTTCGTCCTTAGAAAAGTATTTTTCAATACGTAAAGCTAATAAAATTTCGTTGGCTTTCCGTTTAAAAGTCGTTTCGTCAGTTAAAATCTGTTGTTTTACCAATTGCTGAGTCAATGTTGAACCACCAGAAGAACCGCCGATACCTGTCGCATCAGAAATCAACGCTCGAACTAGCGCTTTTGGTACTACCCCATGATGTTCTTCAAAATATTCATCTTCTGTTGAAATAATGGCTTTTTTTAGCAATGGAGACATTTGATCGCCATTAATTCGTGTCCGAATTAAATCTGATTTGATGTTAGCAATCGGGGTACCGTCTGCGTAAGTCATTTTTGACACTTCGGTAATATCACTGATTTCTTTTTGCAATTCTTCCTTCGTTGGGGGCTGTGTATCTTCAACTAGAAAAGCAAAATAGCCCATTCCGATACCTAAGCCAAGAGAGCCACCTAAGACAATCAGAATAACCCCAAAAACCACTAATGACTGAAAAACGCGAATAATGACATTTAAAATAAGTAAAAAGACATTGCCGCCAGAAGAGGTCGTTGGTTTTTGCTTATTGTTACTTGAATTATTTTTCAAAAGCTTCACCTCAATAAAATGATACATTCTGTGTTATTATAGCAAAAAAAAGCTTCTATGAATAGTTTCTACACCAATTGCCATTTTTTGTTGAAAAAACTTAAGAGAAAATAGGGAAATCTCATTTTTTGACTTTTCAAGTGTGACAGAATCGGTTACTATGAATAGGGGAATTTGATCTATTATTATGTTTTACTATAGGAGGAAAATCATGAATTCAGCTTTTTTTGAAGAATTAAAAGCCCGTGGGTTGGTCTACCAAGTCACAGATGAAGAAGCCTTACAAAAACAATTAAATGAAGAATCTGTTAAATTATATATCGGCTTTGATCCAACGGCAGACAGTTTACACATCGGGCATCTACTGCCAATTCTTATGTTACGTCATTTCCAACAAAATGGCCATGTGCCCATTGCTTTAGTTGGTGGCGGAACTGGCATGATTGGTGATCCATCATTCAAAGATGCAGAACGTAGTTTAAACACACTTGATACAGTGAAAGCTTGGTCTGAAAGTATTAAAGGCCAGTTGTCACGTTTTATCGATTTTGAAGATGAAAAAAATCCAGCGATTCTAGCAAATAACTATGATTGGCTTGGAGAGCTTTCATTAATTGATTTCTTACGTGATGTTGGAAAAAACTTTACAATTAACTATATGATGAGTAAAGAAAGCGTGAAACGCCGAATCGAAACAGGAATTTCTTATACTGAATTTGCGTATCAATTATTACAAGCGTATGATTTCTTGAAATTGTACGAAACAGAAGGTTGTTTATTGCAATTAGGCGGCAGTGATCAATGGGGAAACATTACTTCAGGGATTGAATTATTACGCCGAGAACAAGAAGTTCAAGGATTTGGCTTAACTATGCCTTTAATTACAAAAGCAGATGGTACCAAATTTGGTAAAACAGAAGGAAACGCAGTTTGGTTAGATGCGGAAAAAACTTCGCCATATGAATTTTATCAATTCTGGATTAACACAGATGATCGTGATGTCGTGAAATTCTTGAAATACTTTACTTTCTTAACATTGGATGAAATTGCAACAATTGAAGAAGAATTTACAGCGAACCCAGGTCAACGTGCTGCGCAAAAAGCGTTAGCCAAAGAAGTGACTACTTTAGTCCACGGTGAAGCAGCCTATCATCAAGCGGTTAAAATTTCAGAAGCTTTATTCAGCGGGGATATCCAAAGCTTAACAGCAGAAGAAATTAAACAAGGCTTTAAAGATGTACCAACGTACGAGGTGCAACCAGAGGATCAATTAAGTTTAGTCGACTTATTAGTTACCTCAAAAATAGAACCATCCAAACGTCAAGCCCGTGAAGATGTTCAAAATGGAGCGATTTACGTCAATGGAGAACGTAGACAAGATTTAGCAGCTGAATTGACAGAAACTGATAAAATTGAAGGACAATTTACTGTGATTCGTCGCGGGAAGAAAAAATATTTCTTGTTAAAATACTAAAAAAATGAAAGCTTGGGACGAAGGTCGTTTAGACAACAGGTTCCAAGCTTTCGCTTTTAAAAAAGATAAATTGGGATTAATTCTGTTACAAAAAACTCTTTTTTACTATTGGGCATATTCAATTACAGATAACTTGTGCTATGCTAGAATAAAAAGTACAGTCGCTATAAGGAGTAGGTTATGAAATCAATTGTCGAAAAGTTAAACTTAACGAAGTATCAGCAACTAGTTATTTTAAATAGACCACAGGGAGAGTATCTATCTGAATTTGCTTCAGCCGCGCAGCAATTACCCTCAGAACCAGTTGAGCTGATTTTTGCATTTGTGAAAACGATGGCGGAATTTCAAGAGATTGTTTCAATGGTGATTGAAGGTCAACATTTAGTAGAAAATGGGTTGTTATATGTGGCTTATCCGAAAAAAGGCAATAAAATCTATCCAACCTTTGTCCACCGAGATGAAATTTTTCCAACATTACAAGTAAACGAGGCAGATGGGTATATTAAAGGCTCAACCTTAAAATTTAATCGCATGGTTAGTTTAGATGAGACTTTTACGGTTGTCGGCATGAAGAATGTTCTTAAAAAGCCAGCGAAGAATCAGACCAGTTCTGCTGTTGGGGATTATGTTCAATATTTACCAGAAATTGAAGCGTTGGTACAAACAGAACCAGCTGCTGCAGCGACATTCGCTGCATTAACGCCTGGTTATCAAAAAGAGTGGGCGCGGTATGTATTTAGTGCAAAGCGAGCGGAGACACGGAAAAAGCGGCAAACTGAAATGTTAGTCATTTTAAAAGAAGGCTATAAAACCAAAGCGCTTTATCAGCAAAGGAAGAAATAATGGCGCAGTCAATTGAAACAGTTACAGCATATATCGAAACAGTTGAACCAAACTGGCGAATTGCTTATCAGCAAGTATTAGATGTCGTTTCGCAAAATTTGCCAGCAGGATTTGAATTAACAATGCAATATGGCATGCCAACCTTTGTTGTACCGCTTTCAGTATTTCCGGAAGGCTATCTCAACCGTGGTGATGAACCGTTACCATTTATCAGTTTAGGCGCTACTAAAAGGCAAGTAGCTTTATATCACATGGGATTAATGGGAAATGAAGCCGTCCGAAGTTGGTTTCAAGAAGCCTATCAGGAACAAGTGTCAACAAAGCTAAACATGGGGAAAAGTTGTCTTCGCTTCACTAATCCTAAGCGAATACCCTATGAACTAATTGGCGAATTAGTAACAAAAATCACGCTTGAAGAATGGCTGCAACAGTATCAACACTACCAAAAGAAAAAGAAGAATTATTAGGAGGAACCACATGTTATTAGGATCACACGTTAGTATGAGTGGCAAGAAAATGCTATTAGGCTCTGCCGAGGAAGCGGCTAGTTATGGCTCAACAACCTTTATGATTTATACAGGTGCGCCACAAAACACGCGCCGGAAACCGATTGAAGAAATGAATATTGAAGCTGGGCAAGCGTTTATGAAGGAACACAATTTGAGTAATATCGTCGTTCATGCCCCGTATATTATTAATTTAGGCAATACAATCAAAACGGAAAATTTCGGTTTTGCCGTAGACTTTTTGCGACAAGAAATTGAGCGAGCACAAGCGTTGGGAGCAACGCAAATCACGTTACACCCAGGTGCGCATGTTGGCGCAGGTTCAGAAGCCGGCATCAAACAAATTGTTAAAGGTCTAAACGAAGTCTTGTGGAAAGAGCAAATCCCTCAAATCGCTTTAGAAACAATGGCTGGTAAAGGAACCGAAATCGGCCGTACGTTTGATGAACTAGCTGCGATTATTGACGGAGTTACGCTAAATGATAAACTTTCTGTCACTCTGGATACTTGCCACATTAATGATGCAGGGTATAATGTAAAAGATGATTTTGATGGCGTATTAGTTGAATTTGATAAAATTATCGGATTGGATCGTTTAAAAGTTATTCATGTGAATGATTCTAAAAATCCTATGGGCTCACATAAAGATCGTCATGCCAATATTGGCTTTGGCACTATTGGTTTTGAAGCTTTAAACGGTGTGGTTCACCATGAAAAATTAACTGCTTTACCAAAAATTTTAGAAACACCTTATGTCGGAGAAGACAAAAAAAATAAAAAGGCCCCTTACGGCTTTGAAATTGCGATGTTAAAAAATCAAACATTTGATCCAGAATTATTAGAAAAAATTCAAGGACAAAACTAAAGCAACAATCGCTTTTAAAGGTCCTATTGACATTTAAGAGCGTATATTTTTGACTTTTAATCACTATTTTGCAAAAAAATCAGACTTTTTTCATTATTTAAGAGAAATCCCGCAAAAAGAACTTTTCTTTTTTTGCTATTTCTAGTAAAATAATTCATTGAGAGCAAAACTATACGGAGAGGAGAGAGTTTCAATGGCAACAGGTTGGGTAGTATTAATCGCAGTAATCGCTTTATTAGTAGGCGCTGCAGGGGGCTTTTTCCTTGCACGCAAATATATGCAAGATTATTTCAAAAAAAATCCTCCCGTTAATGAGGATATGTTACGCATGATGATGGCATCAATGGGTCAAAAACCGTCAGAGAAAAAGGTTAGACAAATGATGCAACAAATGAAAAACCAAGGAAAATAGTAAAGGTTATTCAGGTAATCATGAATAAGTGTAAAAACGGGCTGATTTTCAGTCCGTTTTTTTGTTGTTTTGCGGGAGAATAGGATAATCTAGGAGGAAAAGAGCGAAACGTTTAATCAAAAACAACAATAACGAAGAAACCTTCTAGCTCGAAAGTAGTCTTCGTAGAACAACAAAGTAAAGGAGGGACAACTGAATGTCCATATTCAAAAAATTAGGCTGGTTTTTTAAGCAAGAGAAAAAAAGTTATATTATTGGGGTTTTCTCATTAATGATGGTCGCTCTTGTTCAATTAGTCCCGCCCAAAGTTATTGGCGTCGTTGTAGATGAAATCGTTAACAAAGAAATTCGCTTAACGAAAATTATCGTGTGGGTTGCACTCTTGGTTGGTGCTGGGCTTGCCCAATATCTTTTTCGCTATATTTGGCGGATGCATATTTGGGGGAGTGCCGCTCGTTTGGAAAAAGAGCTACGGACTCAATTATTTCATCATTTCACAAAAATGGATAGCATCTTTTATCAGAAATATCGGACAGGTGACTTGATGGCGCATGCAACCAATGATTTAAATGCCATCCAAAATGTGGCTGGAGCTGGGATTTTAACATTTGCTGACTCTGTGATTACGGGAGGAACAACGATTATCGCAATGGTTCTATTTGTCGATTGGCGCTTAACATTAATTGCTTTATTACCGCTGCCTTTATTAGCGGTCACCTCACGAGTTCTAGGTTCTAAGTTGCATGATGCCTTTCGAGATTCACAAGCTGCTTTTTCAGCGATTAATGATAAAACACAAGAAAGTATCACTGGAATTAAAGTCATTAAAACATTTGGGCAAGAAAAAGAAGATCTTGCTGATTTTACAGAGAAAATTGATGATGCTATCGTCAAAAATAAACGAACGAACTTTTTAGATGCACTATTTGATCCGTTTATTACGCTGATTATTGGTATTTCTTATGTTTTGACAATTATTATTGGTGGTCGTTTCATCATGGAAGGAACGATTAGTTTAGGTCAGTTGGTCTCTTTCATTGCCTATATTGGGATGCTAGTTTGGCCAATGTTTGCGATTGGGCGCTTATTTAATGTGTTAGAACGTGGGAATGCTAGTTACGATCGTGTGAACGAATTATTACATGAAAAAACGCATATTATCGAACGAAAAGATGCCATCAAAACAATGGCGCAAGGGACAATTTCAATGAAGATTGATTCTTTTTCTTATCCAAAAGAAGAGACGGTGGCTTTGGAAAATATCCAATTTTCGTTGCAAGAAGGAGAAACCTTGGGGATTGTTGGCAAAACAGGCGCTGGTAAAACCACTATTTTGAAATTGTTGATGCGTGAATATGACCAATACCAAGGAACGATTTTCTTTGGAAAACATAACATTAAAAATTACACATTAGATGCATTGATGGGTGCAATGGGGTACGTGCCACAGGACCATTTTCTCTTTTCCATGACGGTACGAGATAACATTCGTTTTGCTAAACCAGACTTGGAACAAGCAGCAGTTGAACAAGCGGCAGCATTAGCATTTATTAACCAAGAAATTAAAGCATTCCCTGAAGGCTATGACACAATGGTTGGGGAACGTGGCGTTTCGCTTTCTGGAGGACAAAAACAACGGATTTCTATTGCACGGGCCTTGATTGTTGAACCAGAATTGTTAATTTTAGACGATGCCTTATCTGCAGTCGATGCGAAGACTGAAGAGGCGATTTTATCAAATCTAAAAGAAACGCGCCAAGAAAAAACCACTATTATTACAGCGCATCGTTTAAGTAGTGTCATGCATGCAAAAGAAATCTTAGTGTTGGATGAAGGGAAAATTATTGAACGGGGGACGCATCAAGAGTTACTGGCTCAGAAGGGTTGGTATCAGCGGATGTGGGAAAAACAGCAATTAGAAGCGAAAATTGAAGGGAGTGAGAGTTAATGGAAGAAAAGTATCAATCCGAATGGTCCAGAGAATTACCGATGAAAGAACAATTAACGATTGTTCAGCGTTTGTTTCGTTTTGCCAAGCCATTTCAACGCATGTTTTACACAGCTATTCTCTTTGCATTTGGCTTATCAATTATCAATATTCTTTTGCCTAGAGTCATTCAAGTTTTTATGGATAATTATTTAACGCCTAAAACTGCTACAATGCAAGTGATTCTAACTTTTGCTGCTATTTATTTTTTTGGTGTCATTGTCAAAAGTATTGTTTGGTTTTTCCAATGGTATTTGTATTCGATGGCTTCTTTAAAAACGTATCAATATATACGAGTGAAATTATTTGAAAAATTACACACTTTAGGTATGCGTTATTTTGATCAAACACCAGCGGGTTCGACGGTGTCTCGTGTTACCAACGATACAGAAACATTGTTTGAATTCTGGTATGTATTCCTAATGGTGATTACAGGAATTTTTGCCGTAATCTCGTCATTTTTTGCAATGTTTCAACTCAGTCCAGAAATTTCATTTTATTGTCTAATTTTCTTGCCAATTTTATTAGTTGTAATTTGGTATTACCAAAAATTTAGTTCAAAATTATATCGCAGTATGCGGGAAAAATTAAGTCAATTAAACACCAAACTAAATGAATACATCTCTGGTATGCAAATCATTCAACAATTTCGCCAAGAAAAACGTTTGGAAAAAGAATTTGAAGAAACCAATGATGACTATTTAAAAACACGAGTAGCAATGATTCGTATGAATTCGTTATTATTAAGTCCCATCATTAATTTGTTGTATACGTTGGCGATTGCATTGGCCTTAACTATGTTTGGCATCGATGCTTTACATTCTCCTGTAGAAGCGGGAATGATTTATGCTTTTGTAACGTATGTCCAAGCTTTTTTTAATCCGATGACACAAATGATGGACTTCCTAAGTATCTTTACAGATGGGATTGTCGCAGGTAGTCGTATTTTAAAAATTATGGATACGGAAGAATTAACACCGCAACAATCAGTAGGTGCGAATGGGGAAATTATTCGCGGGAAAATTGAATTTCGTAATGTTACTTTTTCTTATGACGGCAAAAACGAAGTATTGAAAAATATTAGCTTTGTTGCAAATCCCGGGGAAACCGTCGCTTTAGTCGGTCATACTGGAAGTGGTAAAAGTTCAATTATTAATGTACTCATGCGTTTCTATGAATTTTATGAAGGGCAGATTTTAATTGATGATCGTGACATTCGTGATTTTCCCATGACAGAATTACGGGAAAAGATGGGCTTGGTATTACAGGATGCTTTCATGTTTTATGGAGATATTGCTGGAAATATCCGTTTACTGAATCCAAACATCACAGATGAACAAATTAAACAGGCTGCGGAATTTGTTCAGGCGGATAAATTTATTCACACGTTACCCAATACCTATCATGCGAAAGTCATTGAACGAGGAGCGAGTTATTCTAGCGGACAACGTCAATTAATTTCGTTTGCACGAACAATTGTAACTGATCCCAAAATTTTAGTTTTAGATGAAGCAACCGCTAATATTGATACAGAAACAGAAGGATTGATTCAAGAAGGATTAGCCAAAATGCGACAAGGAAGAACGACAATTGCGATTGCGCATCGCCTTTCGACGATTCGTGATGCAAACTTGATTTTAGTTTTAGACAAAGGGCAGATTGTAGAACGAGGAACGCACGAAACGTTACTGGCAGAAGGGGGCCTTTATGCGGATATGTATCAGTTACAAAGTACGGAAGTTTAACGTAACAACAGAAAGAGTTAAATAACCCAAACAAAGACATTTAGTGTTAGGAAATTCCTAATTCTAGGTGTCTTTGTAGCTCTTTAAATTGCAAAAAAGAAGAGAAATGGTATGATATGAAGAGAGAAAAATAAACGAGGAAGTTAGGTGGAACTGTGAAGCCAGTTATAGTCAAAAATGTGCGAATAGGTGAAGGCAATCCCAAAATTGTGGTGCCCATTGTTGCTCGAACAGCCGAGGATATTTTGGCCGAAGCAACGGCGAGCCAAACACTAGATTGTGATTTGGTGGAATGGCGTTTAGACTATTATGAAAATGTCGCTGATTTTTCCGATGTATGTAATCTTTCACAACAAGTAATGGAACGGTTGGGGCAAAAACCGTTATTGTTAACTTTTCGTACACAAAAAGAAGGCGGCGAAATGGCTTTTTCCGAGGAAAATTATTTTGCTTTGTATCATGAATTAGTGAAAAAGGGTGCGTTGGATTTATTAGATATTGAATTATTTGCGAATCCGCTGGCGGCAGATACGTTAATTCACGAAGCTAAAAAGGCGGGGATTAAAATTGTTCTCTGTAATCACGACTTTCAGAAAACACCATCGCAAGAGGAGATTGTCGCGCGGTTACGCCAAATGCAAATGCGTCAGGCAGATATTTGTAAAATAGCTGTGATGCCACAAGATGCGACAGATGTACTTACGTTACTTTCAGCAACCAATGAAATGTACACCCATTATGCATCCGTTCCAATCGTTACTATGTCAATGGGACAGTTAGGGATGATTAGTCGCGTAACAGGTCAACTGTTCGGATCGGCACTAACTTTTGGCTCAGCCCAGCAAGCGTCTGCACCAGGCCAACTATCCGTACAAGTATTAAGAAATTATTTAAAGACATTCGAACAAAACAAGTGATTCAGAAGGTGAAAAAAGTGGCAAAGAAAAAAACACAACAAAAAACGAATGCGATGCGCATGGTGGAACAACATAAAGTACCATATAAAGAATATGAATTCGCTTGGAGCGAAGATCATTTAAGTGCAGAAAGTGTCGCTGAAAGTTTAGATATTGACAAAGGACGAATTTTTAAAACCTTGGTTACAGTAGGTAATAAAACAGGTCCAGTCGTGGCTGTCATTCCTGGTAATCAAGAATTAGATTTGAAAAAATTAGCGAAAGCTAGTGGCAACAAAAAGGTAGAAATGCTTCACTTAAAAGATTTAGAAGCAACCACAGGCTATATTCGTGGGGGCTGTTCACCAATTGGGATGAAAAAACAATTTCCCACCTATTTAGCTGAAGAAGCTCAACAATATTCTGCAATTATTGTTTCTGCAGGCAAACGTGGCATGCAAATTGAATTAGCACCTGAAGCAATCCTTTCGCTAACCAATGGGCAATTAGCGGAAATAACGACAGAAGAATAAGTGGGCTATAAGAAGAAGTCGAGACAGAACCGTTTATCTGTTTTTAAGCGTGGAGCAAAAATCCCAAGTGATTTTTGCTCCACGTGTTTAATTATCAAATTAATAAAGGAAAAGCATTAAGTAAACAGTGCTACTTTTTATTGGGATAAAATTTTTGTAATGCTTGCCGTGCGAGCATATCGGCCGCTTTGTTTTGACTTTCAGGTAGCCATTTGATTAAGAGCAAAGGAAAATTCTTTTCTAGTTGTTGATATTCTGCTAAATAAGGCTGGTACTTTTCATTTTTAGCATAGTTTTTTTCAATTGTTTGGACAACAATTTTACTATCTGAGTGGAGAAGAACGGTTTGTTGATTGTCTTCATTGGCAATCGCTTGTTTTAAAGCTTCAATCAGCACTTTAAATTCGGCTTCGTGATTACTAACAATGCCTAAAGGCACATGCAATTGTTGCCGCGATTGGTCGGTGAGGTAAACGATACCGCCGCCAGATTCACCTGGATTGCCTTTTGTTGCAGCATCTACATAAATTCTTAACATAAAATTACTCCTAATTTCTTTTTGTTCTTAAAAAAAGTATGTTACTATTATAACATATTTAAATTTAGCGGCGTTGATCCAGAAGTAGTGAGGGCACTTTATGAAAAAACAGAAATTCTATTGGCAGCCAGAATTAGCATCAACAATTATTTACTGGTCTTGCACATTTTGTATATTATTTATTAGTTTAATTTTAGCATTGGAAAATAATGGTCCTTACTTGATTAGTAATCTGGTGATGGTTCCATTTTTTGTGTTTGCTTATCTAGGAATTGCGCGGTCTTTTAATATGACAGAAACATCTTTAATTGTCAGAGATGTTTTGTGGTTTCGCAAAAAAGCACTTCCGCTTTCTCAGATAGAAAAAGTAACCTACAATGAAAAAAGCATCGAAATTTTTTCCTCAGAATTTAAGGAAGGCTCAAAAGTCTTTTTAATGAAAAAGAAAACGATTCCGTTATTTCTTGAGGCACTTAAGGTAAAAAAGCCTGAATTGAAGGTAGCAGAAGATCATTCTTTGGGCCTTCATAAAAAAGAAGAAAAAAACAAGAGTGAGTCATAAGTCGAAACGACTGGTGACCCACTCTCAAAATCTTAAAATAATCAGCTGAAACAAACGCTACGTTTACTTACTTTTTGGAGCAAAGCGTTGTTGGTTCAGCTTTTTTAGTTATCTATTTTTTTGACATGTGCTGCTTGTAGCCCACGATTGCCTTCCATTATCTCGAACTCTACAGATTGATTCTCATCAAGTGATTTGAATCCGTCACCTTCTATAGCAGTGAAGTGGACAAAAATCTCATCTTCTTCGTTGTAAACGATAAAACCATAACCTTTTCTGTTATCGAACCATTTGACAATTCCTTTTTGCATCCAATTCACGCTCCTTTTAGATTTGTAAAGACACTTTCATTATACGAGAAAAGGCTACCAAACGTCAATGGTTGGGTTGTTTAAAAAAGGTTATTCTAGCCATTCTATTCAATACAAGCTATAATTTAAAAGAAACAATGTGTCACAAAGACGATAAAGAATTGAAAAGGGGTCCGTTATGAAGACAGATATTAACATTGCACAAGCAGCAACATTAAAACCTATTCAAGAGATTGCCGAAACAATCGGTCTTTCAGAAGATTCGCTCGAACTTTATGGAAAATACAAAGCGAAAATAGATTTTCCAACGCTTCAATCCTTAGAAGCGAAGCCAGAAGGTAAATTAATCCTCGTTACGTCGATTAATCCAACACCAGCAGGAGAAGGAAAATCAACCGTGACCATTGGTTTAGGAGATGCATTAAATCAAATCAATAAAAAAACAGTTATTGCCCTAAGAGAACCATCATTAGGTCCTGTGATGGGGATTAAAGGTGGCGCAACAGGTGGCGGTTACGCACAAGTATTACCAATGGAAGAAATCAATTTGCATTTTACTGGTGATATGCATGCGATTACGACAGCCAATAATGCCTTAGCTGCGTTACTAGATAATCATTTACAGCAAGGAAATGAATTAAAGATTGATTCTCGACGGGTGATTTGGAAACGGGCAGTGGATCTAAATGATCGTGCGCTTAGACAGGTCGTTGTTGGTTTAGGCGGTCCTTTCCAAGGTGTACCAAGAGAAGACGGTTTCGATATTACTGTGGCAAGCGAAATTATGGCGATTCTTTGTTTAGCGCAAAATTTAACGGACTTAAAAGAACGCTTAAGTCGGATTATTGTCGCCTATAATGACCAAAGAGAGCCGGTGACGGTTAAAGATTTAAACGTGGCAGGTGCCCTGACTTTATTATTAAAAGACGCCTTAAAACCTAATTTAGTTCAAACGATTGAAGGAACTCCAGCTTTTGTTCACGGTGGTCCTTTTGCCAATATCGCTCATGGATGTAACAGTATTTTAGCGACAAAAACGGCTTTGCATCTAGGGGATTATGTCGTAACAGAAGCGGGTTTTGGTGGTGACTTAGGTGGCGAAAAATTTTTAGATATTAAAGTACCTTCTTTAGGAAAAGCACCCGATGCCGTTGTGATTGTGGCAACGATTCGCGCGTTGAAAATGCATGGCGGTTTGGCGAAAGATCAGTTAGCAGAAGAAAATTTACCAGCGTTACAAAAAGGCTTTGCCAACTTAGAAAAACATATTCAAAACATGCAACGTTATGATGTACCAGTAGTTGTTGCAATTAATGAGTTTACACAGGATACAGAAAAAGAAATTCAACTATTGAAAGAAGCCTGCCAAGCGTTAGGCGTGCCCGTCGAGTTAACAAGTGTTTGGGCGCAAGGTGGCGCAGGTGGCACGAATCTAGCGAAAACAGTAGTAGCAGAGATTGAAGCCAATACAAAACAGTTTCAACCTTTATATAATCCTCGCCAAACTATTGAAGAAAAAATTCAAGCCATTGTACAAACGATTTACGGCGGGGAACAGGCGATTTTTTCTCCGAAAGCGCAAAAACAAATCGCAGATTTTACAAAAAATGGTTGGGATCAATTACCAATTTGCATGGCGAAGACACAGTATTCACTTTCTGACGATCCTCAAAAATTAGGACGGCCAGAAGGATTTACGATTACGATTCGTGAGCTAGTTCCAAAAATCGGTGCGGGGTTTATCGTGGCGTTAACGGGTGACATTTTAACGATGCCTGGCTTGCCGAAGGTTCCTGCTGCGTTAAATATGGATGTGGACGAAACGGGTCAAGCGAGCGGTCTCTTTTAAAGCCGCTCTTTCCTGAGACCTATTTTTAGTATATACTTGAAAGTAGCTCAATAAAAAATAATGACGGAAATTTATTGCGTAGTTTATTATAAGGAGCAACGACTATGGGGGAACGAGCAGATACATTTTTAGCACACTTTAATCGCATTGAAAAGTGGATGAGAGAGAGACTGAACAATCCTGTCAATATGGGATTCAGTGAAATGACAAGACGTCTTTCCCGAAAAGAAAAAGGACAGATTGCTCAATTTGAAGAGGATTTGCTTCAAATGGCTCAGTTAAGAAATGCCATCGTTCATGAGCGAATTGCTGATGATTTTGTAATTGCAGAGCCAAACGAATGGGCAGTTCAACGAATTGAAACGATTGAACAAGCTTTAACAAAACCAGAAAAAGTAGTGCCTAAATTTGCGAAACGTGTTACAGCTTTTGAAATCACCACTTCTTTAGAAACGTTATTAACGATTATTGCAAAAAAACAATATTCTCAATTTCCGATTTATGAAAAAGGTGTATTTAAAGGATTAATCACGGTTCGAGGGATTGGTGTATGGTTTGCCATTGAGAGCACCAAAGGCGAAGTTCACATTGCCAACCGAACGGTGCGAGAATTGTTGGCATCAAATTATAAACGCAGCAACTATCAATTTGTTTCAATTGAAGCAACCGTTTTTGAAGTTGAACAAATGTTTCGGGAGCAGCCACGCTTAGAAGCTGTGCTTATTAGTAAAAGTGGCCATCCTAATGGTGAGTTAGTAGGCATTGTTCGACCAAGAGATTTAGCAAGTATTCATAGAGAAAAGGAATGACGCGATTGTTAGTAGTATATTTTTTAATCAGTGCTTTATTAGTAGGGCTTGACCAATGGAGCAAATATTTGACGGTCCAAAACATTTCTTTGGGTGAAACAAAAGAATTCATTCCTGGATTTTTGTCGCTGACCCATTTAAGAAATACCGGAGCTGCTTGGAGCTTATTAGAAGGAAAGATGATATTCTTTTATGTCATCACAGTAATTGTTAGTGTCGTGATTATTTATTTATTAATTAAGAATTATAAAAAAAGTGTCTGGTATTCTGTAGGTTTATCTTTTGTCTTAGCAGGTGCCATTGGAAATTTTATTGATCGTGTACGTTTAGGCTACGTGGTGGACATGCTCCAAACGGATTTTATGAATTTTCCTATTTTTAATGTTGCAGATAGTACGTTAGTGGTCGGCGTTATTTGTATATTTATTTATTTGATTTTAGATGAAAAAGCAGCAAAGGAAGGCAAAAATGGAACAAATTAACGTAACGATTCAAACAGAAAAAGGCCGGATTGATAAAGTATTAAGTGAACATTTACCCAATCATTCCCGCTCGCAAATTCAACAATGGTTAAAAGAAAAACACGTAACAGTTAATGGTGAAACGGTCCGCGCAAATTACAAAGTTACAGCAGGCGATGAAATTGTTGTAACAATTCCTGAACCAGAAGTTCTAGATATGGTAGCAGAGGATATTCCTTTGACCATTGTTTATGAAGACAATGATGTGATTGTTGTCAACAAACCTCAAGGCATGGTCGTTCATCCTTCGGCAGGGCATCCCAAGGGTACATTAGTGAACGCGTTACTTCATCATGCGGATCACTTATCGGCGATTAATGATGTGGTGCGACCGGGAATTGTTCATCGAATTGATAAAGATACTTCGGGGCTATTGATGGTGGCTAAAAATGATCAAGCCCATGAATCATTAGCGAAACAGCTAAAAGAAAAAACATCGTTACGTAAATACGTTGCCTTGGTCCACGGTGTTATTCCTCACGATAAGGGAGAGATAAATGCGCCTATTGGTCGTTCCAAGGTTGACCGCAAAATGCAAGCGGTCATTGAAGGCGGTAAAGAAGCAGTCACGCATTTTACTGTTTTAGAGCGTTTTGATGCATTTACCTTAGTTGAATTACAACTAGAAACAGGCCGGACACATCAAATCCGTGTTCACATGAAATATATCGGTTATCCATTAGCTGGAGATCCATTATATGGACCGAAAAAAACATTGCCTGGCAATGGACAATTTTTACATGCGAAGTTATTAGGCTTTACACATCCTACTACAGGTGAACAATTAGTCTTTGAAGCACCTTTACCAGAAGTTTTTGAAAAAACTTTACACCAATTAAGAAATAATCATTGATTTTTTTCTGAAGAAGAGGTAAACTCTTTTTTAAGAAGAAAAATAACTAAATAACTGTAACCTTTAAGTTTAGTCCCGTGAGGCTAAGAAGGAATCATGCAAAAGAACACTAGGTGCGCTTAGTTAGTAAGTTGTGTGGGCTACATGGTACCCTTGTACCTTTTTAAACTGTAACCAACATCCTCCTATCCTCATACGGGTAGGAGGATTTTTTGTTGGAAAAAATAACAGGACAATTTCAATAAAAATCCACTTATTTTTCAGCTGCTCAATTGAAGGAAGAATCGCTGACCCCAAGACAGCGAGGACGTAGATAAAAAAGAAATGAGGAGGAAATTATTATGCCAAAGAAAGAAGTTGTTGACGCAGTCACAATGAAACGAGCGCTTACTCGAATCTCGTATGAAATTATTGAAAGAAACAAAGGAATTCAAGACATTGTTTTAGTAGGAATTAAAACGCGTGGGATATACATTGCACAACGTCTAGCCGAACGCTTAAAACAATTAGAAGATATTGACGTGCCAGTTGGTGAATTAGATATTACTTTGTATCGTGATGATGTGAAAGATATGGAGGAACCTGAATTACATTCTTCTGACGTACCAGTCTCAATTGAAGGTAAAGAAGTTATTTTAGTGGATGATGTCTTGTACACGGGCCGGACCATTCGTGCTGCGATGGACGCTGTTATGGATTTAGGTCGTCCAAGAAAAATCTCTTTAGCAGTCTTAGTAGATCGTGGGCATCGGGAACTACCGATTCGTGCCGATTATGTAGGAAAAAATATTCCAACATCAAAAACTGAGGAAATTATTGTGGAAATGGAAGAGCGTGACGGCGCAGATCGTATTATGATTAGTAAAGGAAACGAATAAAAAGGAGTGAACAACGTTGTCAGAAAAAGAATTTCGAAATGAAGATGCAGTCTTAGATATTAAAGACAGACCGCAAGCTTTTCACTGGGTTGGCCTAAGTTTACAACATTTATTTACGATGTTTGGCGCAACGGTTTTAGTACCAATCTTAGTGGGAATTGACCCAGGGATTGCGTTAGTCAGTTCAGGATTAGGAACAATGGTCTATCTGATTACTACAAAAGGAAAAATCCCCGCTTATCTTGGCAGTAGCTTTGCTTTTATTGCAGCGATGCAGATGTTAATGAAGAGTGATGGTTATCCAGCCATTGCCCAAGGTGCTATGACAACCGGCTTGGTATACCTAATCGTTTCATTAATCATTAAAAAAATTGGTTCCGACTGGTTGGATAAAATTTTACCGCCTATCGTTGTAGGACCTGTCGTGATGGTTATCGGTTTAGGCTTGGCAGCTAATGCCGCAAATAACGCAATGTATAACAACAACGTTTATGATTTTAAATATATTGCCGTAGCCTTGATTACTTTAGGCTTAACCATTTTTTACAACATGTTTTTCAAAGGCTTCTTAGGATTAATTCCAATTCTTTTGGGAATTGTCAGTGGGTACCTAGTCGCTTTAGCTTTCGGAATTATTGACTTAACCCCTATTAAAGAAGCTGCTTGGTTTGCTTTACCGAATTTTGAAGTACCTTTTGTTCAATATGAACCGAAATTGTATTTAAATGCCATTACAACAATGGCACCAATTGCTTTTGTAACAATGACAGAACATATTGGTCATTTAATGGTCTTGAATAAATTAACCAAGCGCAACTTTTTCCAAGACCCAGGCTTATCTAAAACTTTAATGGGAGATGGCTTAGCGCAAATTGTAGCAGGTTTTGTTGGTGGACCGCCAGTTACAAGTTATGGTGAAAATATCGGCGTGCTGGCAATTACAAGAGTACACAGTGTCTTCGTGATTGGTGGAGCCGCGGTGTTCGCTGTAGCTTTAGGATTTGTTGGAAAATTAAGTGCCTTGATTCTAAGTATCCCAGGACCAGTTATTTCAGGAATTAGTTTCGTCTTGTTCGGTGTGATTGCCGCAAGTGGTTTGAAAATCTTAATCGATAATAAGATTAATTTTGATAAGAAAAAGAATTTATTGATTGCTTCAGTAATTTTAGTCATCGGCATTGGTGGCTTAGTCTTCAAAGTAGGAACCTTTGAATTGTCTTCAATGGCATTAGCAACCGTCTTAGGAATTGTTTTGAATTTAATTTTACCGGAAAACGCACGTAGCGAAGAACAGTAGGAGGACTGGACGAATGATTATTACATCTGAACGAATTAGTTTAAAACATCTTTTAACTGCTGAGGCTTTAACCGACCGTGAAGTCATGGGGTTAATCCGTCGCGCAGGAGAATTTAAACAGGGGGCAAAATGGCACCCAGAAGAACGTCAATATTTTGCAACAAACTTGTTTTTTGAAAATAGTACTCGAACACATAAAAGTTTTGAGGTAGCTGAGAAAAAATTAGGCTTAGAAGTGATTGAGTTTGAAGCAAGTAGAAGTTCTGTTCAAAAAGGAGAAACGTTATACGATACAGTACTAACGATGTCGGCAATTGGTGTAGATGTAGCAGTCATTCGTCATGGTAAAGAAAATTATTACGATGAATTGATTCAAAGTAAAACGATTCAATGTTCTATTATTAACGGTGGGGACGGGAGTGGACAACACCCTACACAATGTTTATTGGATCTGATGACCATTTATGAAGAATTTGGTGGATTTGAAGGCTTGAAAGTGGCGATTGTGGGAGATATTACACATTCTCGCGTTGCTAAATCAAATATGCAGTTATTAAACCGTTTAGGCGCTGAAATTTATTTTTCAGGTCCAGAAGAGTGGTACGATCATCAGTTTGATGTCTATGGACAATATGTGCCATTAGATGAAATTGTTGAAAAAGTCGATGTGATGATGTTGCTTCGCGTGCAGCACGAACGTCATGATGGTAAGGAAAGTTTTTCAAAAGAAGGCTATCATTTGGAATATGGTTTAACCAACGAACGGGCAACTCGTTTACAGAAACACGCAATTATTATGCATCCAGCGCCAGTCAATCGGGATGTTGAACTGGCAGATGAATTAGTGGAAAGTCTGCAATCAAGAATCGTCGCGCAAATGAGTAATGGAGTCTTTATGCGCATGGCAATTTTAGAAGCAATTTTACATGGAAAGGCCTAGGTGGAGAAATGAAGACGTTAATTAAGAATGGGAAAATCATCAAAAAAGAGAATCAATTGATTGAGGCAGCACTTTGGCTAGAAAATGGTGTGATTCACGCAATCGGGGAATCGTTTGACGAAGCAGATTTTGAGCAAGTGTTTGATGCGAACGGGCAACTAATCACGCCAGGCTTGGTCGATGTGCATGTTCACTTTAGAGAACCAGGCTTTACGTATAAAGAAACGATTAAAACGGGCAGTAAAGCTGCTGCTCGCGGTGGTTTTACTACGGTTTGCGCAATGCCCAATTTGAATCCAGTACCAGATACGGCTGAAAAATTAAGTGAGGTTTACGACTTAATTCAAAAAGATGCAGTCGTGAAAGTTTTACAATATGCCCCCATTACAGAAGAGCTACGGAGTGAAGTTTTAACCAATCAGAAGGCCTTAAAAGAAGCGGGCGCCTTTGCATTTACGAATGATGGTGTTGGTGTCCAAACGGCAGGAACGATGTACTTAGCCATGAAAGAAGCGGCTGCATTAAATATGGCGCTTGTTGCGCACACGGAAGATGAATCTTTATTATTTGGTGGTGTGATGCATGAAGGCGAAGTTTCTAAGAAATTAGGCCTACCAGGGATTTTAAGTGCAACGGAAGCTTCACAAATTGCTCGGGATATTACTTTAGCAAAAGAAACAGGCGTTCATTATCATGTTTGTCATGTTTCAACAGAAGAAAGCGTGCGCGTTATTCGGGATGCTAAAAAAGCAGGGATTCACGTAACAGCCGAAGTTTCGCCACACCATTTAATTTTAGTCGATGAGGATATTCCTGGTGACGAAGGGTTTTGGAAAATGAACCCGCCATTACGTGGTTTAGCAGATCGACAAGCATTGATTGACGGTTTGTTAGATGGCACGATTGATTGTATTGCTACCGACCATGCGCCCCATGGTTTAGAAGAAAAACAACAATCATTTTTAAACGCACCTTTTGGTATTGTCGGTAGTGAAACGGCCTTCCAATTGATTTATACGAACTTTGTCGAAACAGGCATTTTCACATTAGAACAAGTGATTGATTGGATGGCAGAGAAACCAGCAGAAATTTTTGGATTAAACGCAGGAACACTAACAATTGGTGCACCAGCAGATATTGCAGTTTTTGACTTAGCAACAGCTGCACCAATTGATGCAGAAGCATTTGAATCAATGGCTGTCAATACACCATTTACAGGGTGGACAGTCAAAGGAAAGACACTTATGACATTTGTTGACGGAGCATTAGCTTGGTCGGAGGAGGCGCAGTAGGTTTGAAAAGGTTATTGATTTTAGAAGACGGAACAGTATTTGAAGGAAAAGCGTTTGGTGCAGAAGGCAATGTAGTAGGAGAAGTTGTTTTTACTACTGGCATGACAGGTTACCAAGAAGCAATTACTGACCAAAGTTTTAATGGACAAATGATTACTTTTACGTATCCATTAGTTGGAAATTACGGGGTCAACCGAGATGATTATGAATCCATTGCACCAACCTGTAAAGGTGTCATTGTTAAAGAGCATGCGCGGGTTGCTTCAAATTGGCGTCAACAAATGACCTTGGATGAATTTTTAAAGCGCAAAGGGATTCCGGGAATTTCAGGAATTGATACGCGTGCGCTGACTCGTAAGTTACGATCAGCTGGAACAATGAAAGGGAGCATCATTGATGCCGTGGATGATTTGCCGCATGCGTTTGATCAATTAAAAGCGACAGTCATGCCGAAAAATCAAGTGGCACAAGTCTCCACCACTAAGCCTTATCCGAGTCCAGGTATTGGGCGTAATGTGGTCGTCGTTGATTTTGGGTTGAAACATAGTATTTTGCGAGAATTATCAAAACGGCAATGCAACTTAACCGTGTTGCCTTATAATACAACGGCCGAAGAGATTTTAGAATTAAGTCCCGATGGTGTCATGTTGACAAATGGGCCTGGAGATCCCAAAGATGTACCTGAAGCTATTGAAATGATTCAAACAATCCAAGGAAAAGTTCCAATTTTCGGCATCTGCTTAGGTCATCAGTTATTTTCATTAGCGAATGGTGCGGATACGTATAAGATGAAGTTTGGACATCGTGGTTTGAATCATCCTGTACGAGAAATTGCAACAGGACGCATTGATTTCACTTCACAAAATCACGGATATGCCGTGGATGAAGCAACAATTGATCCAGAAAAATTACTTGTGACCCACGTGGAAGTCAATGATGGAACGGTTGAAGGCGTACGTCATCGAGATTATCCTGCTTTTACTGTGCAATATCACCCAGATGCGGCTCCAGGACCGCACGATGGTCTTCATTTATTTGACGAATTTATGGAATTAATGGATGCATGGAAGGAGCAAAACTAATGCCAAAACGAACGGACATTAAGAAAATCATGGTGATTGGTTCAGGACCAATCATTATTGGACAAGCAGCAGAATTTGACTATGCAGGCACACAAGCCTGTTTAGCGCTAAAAGAAGAAGGGTATGAAGTTGTTTTAGTAAACTCAAATCCAGCGACCATCATGACCGATAAAGAAATCGCGGATCATGTTTATATTGAACCGATTACTTTAGAATTTGTTTCAAGAATTTTGCGAAAAGAACGTCCTGATGCTCTTCTACCAACATTAGGTGGTCAAACTGGATTAAATATGGCGATGGAATTATCGGAATCAGGAATTTTAGATGAGCTAAATGTAGAATTGCTAGGAACAAAGCTCAGTGCGATTGACCAAGCGGAAGACCGTGATTTATTTAAACAATTGATGGAAGAATTAGAACAACCGATTCCAGAAAGTGAAATTGTCAATACGGTGGAACAAGCCGTGGCTTTTGCCAAACAAATTGGCTATCCAATTATCGTTCGTCCCGCATTTACCTTAGGTGGAACAGGCGGCGGCATGTGTGATACGGAAGAAGAACTCCGTCAGATTGCCGAAAACGGTCTGAAATTATCACCAGTTACACAATGTTTAATTGAAAAAAGTATTGCTGGTTTTAAAGAAATTGAATATGAAGTGATGCGTGATTCGGCTGATAATGCGATTGTGGTTTGTAACATGGAAAACTTTGATCCTGTCGGCATTCACACTGGGGATTCGATTGTTTTTGCTCCGAGTCAAACTTTATCAGATTATGAATACCAAATGTTACGAGATGCGTCTTTGAAAATTATTCGTGCATTAAAAATTGAAGGTGGCTGTAATGTTCAATTAGCTTTGGACCCGCATAGCTTTAATTATTATGTGATTGAAGTGAATCCTCGTGTTTCTCGCTCATCTGCACTTGCTAGTAAAGCCACAGGGTATCCCATTGCGAAGTTAGCTGCAAAAATTGCTGTTGGTTTAACATTAGATGAAATGAAAAATCCAGTTACTGGAACCACTTATGCCGAATTTGAACCGGCTTTGGACTATGTTGTTTCCAAAATTCCTCGTTGGCCTTTTGACAAATTTGAAAAAGGTGCTCGAGAACTAGGAACGCAAATGAAAGCAACCGGGGAAGTCATGGCAATTGGCCGCAATATTGAAGAATCCTTATTAAAAGCAGTTCGTTCTTTAGAAATTGGTGCTTATCACAACGAGTTAGCAGAACTAAGTCATGTCAGTGATTTAGAATTAACGAAGAAAATGGTCCATGCGCAAGATGATCGATTGTTCTACTTATCAGAAGCCATTCGTAGAGGATATAGCATCGAAGAATTACAAAGTTTAACGAAAATTGATTTATTCTTCTTGGATAAACTTTTACACATTATCGAAATTGAAACGACCCTTGAAAGTCACGTGGACAACGTAGCTGTCTTGAAAGAAGCCAAACAAAATGGTTTTTCTGATCGGAAAATTGCGGCACTTTGGGGACAAACAGAACAAGCCATTGCTGACTTCCGCAGAGCCAATCAAATTGTGCCCGTCTATAAAATGGTCGATACGTGTGCTGCAGAGTTTGAATCACACACGCCTTATTTTTATAGCACGTATGAAGTGGAAAACGAAAGCAATGTTTCGAAAAAGCCTTCTGTACTAGTATTAGGTTCTGGTCCCATTCGCATTGGTCAAGGGGTCGAGTTTGATTATGCAACGGTTCATTCTGTCAAAGCGATCCAAGCGGCTGGTTATGAAGCAATTATTATGAATAGTAATCCTGAAACAGTTTCAACAGATTTCTCTGTTTCTGATAAATTATACTTTGAGCCATTAACTTTAGAAGACGTCATGAATGTGATTGATTTAGAAAATCCGATTGGCGTGATCGTCCAATTTGGTGGACAAACAGCGATTAATTTAGCTGAGCCGCTCACAAAACAAGGCGTTAAAATTCTTGGAACAACGATTGAAGATTTAGATCGTGCGGAAAATCGTGATTTATTTGAACAAGCTTTGCAAGAGTTAGCGATTCCTCAACCACCAGGAGATACGGCCACAAGTGCAGAAGAAGCAGTCGTGATTGCTGATCGTATCGGCTATCCCGTTTTAGTTCGTCCAAGTTATGTTTTAGGTGGTCGTGCAATGGAAATTGTCGAAAATCAAAAGGATTTGGAAGATTATATGCGACATGCAGTCAAAGCTTCTCCAGAACATCCTGTCTTGGTTGATAGCTATTTATTGGGACAAGAATGTGAAGTTGATGCCATTTGTGATGGTGAAACAGTACTAATTCCAGGGATTATGGAACATATTGAACGAGCTGGCGTTCATTCTGGTGATTCAATGGCGGTTTATCCACCGCAGTATCTTTCTCAAGAAATTCAAGCAACGATTGCCGATTATACAAAAAAACTGGCACTTGGTTTAAACTGTGTAGGTATGATGAATATTCAATTTGTTATTCATGAAAATCGTGTTTATGTGATTGAAGTGAATCCTCGTGCGAGTCGAACAGTTCCTTTCTTAAGTAAAATCACAGGGATTCCGATGGCCCAAGTTGCTACAAAAGCGATTCTTGGTGAGAAACTGACTGACCTAGGATATCAAGATGGATTATATCCTGAAAGTAAACAAGTTCATGTGAAAGCCCCTGTGTTCTCCTTTACGAAACTACAAAAAGTAGATACGTACTTAGGGCCTGAAATGAAATCAACTGGGGAAGTTATGGGTAGTGATTATTATTTAGAAAAAGCCTTGTATAAAGCCTTTGAAGCATCTGGCTTGCATTTGCCAAGTTATGGGGCTGTACTTTTCACCATTGCTGATGAAACAAAAGAAGAGGCTTTAGAAATTGCTAAGCGTTTTTCAGCAATTGGCTATAGTTTAGTCGCAACGGAAGGAACCGCTGACTTTTTAGCGAAGCATCAGTTGCCTGTTAAGAAAGTGACGAAAATTTCTAATCCTGAAGGGGAAACCGTGCTGGATGTCATTCGTAATGGGAATGCACAAGTGGTAATCAATACCATGGATAAAAATCGTTCCAGTGCCAACCAAGATGGTTTTTCAATCCGTCGGGAAGCAGTCGAACATGGGATTCCATTGTTTACCTCACTTGACACAGCGAATGCGATTTTAAAAGTTTTAGAATCAAGAGCCTTTACGACAGAAGCCATTTAAGCAAAAATCTGGAACAATCGTCTGAGGAGGACTGTTCCAGATTCTTTTACGAAGAAATAGAAAATCATTTATAGGGGAATCAGAGAATAAAGGAGTGAAGGATACTGATGCAGAGAAAGCAAGAAATGATGACCATTGTAGCTCAAAAACAGTTAGCGCCACGGATTTATCAGTTAGACTTACAAGGCGAGTTAGTGAAAGAGATGACACGACCTGGACAGTTTGTGCATATCAAGGTTCCGCGTGCAGATTTACTTTTGCGGCGACCGATTAGCATCAACCAAATTGATCATTCGAACGAAACCTGTCGTTTGATTTATCGAGTCGAAGGCGCTGGAACGGAAGTGTTTGCCACAATGAAGGCTGGTGAACAATTAGATATTTTAGGTCCTTTAGGAAACGGCTTTGATATAACTACCGTAGCAGCTGGTCAGACTGCTTTTATCGTTGGCGGAGGAATCGGGATTCCCCCATTGTATGAATTATCAAAACAACTCAATGAAAAAGGCGTGAAAGTGATTCATTTTCTTGGTTATGCATCAAAAGAGGTTGCTTATTACCAACAAGAATTTATGGCATTAGGAGAAACACATTTTGCCACAGATGACGGCTCGTTTGGCGCTCATGGCAACGTGGGCCGTTTATTGTCAGAAGCGTTAGCAAAAGGACGGATCCCTGATGCAGTTTATGCTTGTGGTGCGAATGGTATGTTAAAAGCAATTGATTCTTTATTTCCAACACATCCACACGTTTACCTTTCTTTAGAAGAACGGATGGCCTGTGGAATTGGGGCTTGCTATGCCTGCGTTTGCCATAAAAAAGGAGACACTACTGGAGCAAAAAGTGTCAAGGTCTGTGATGAAGGTCCGATTTTTAAAGCAAGTGAGGTTATCTTATGATGAAAAATCCTTTAGCCGTTTCAATTCCAGGTTTAACATTAAAAAATCCAATTATTCCCGCCAGTGGTTGCTTTGGGTTCGGGGAAGAATATGCTAACTATTATGACCTTGATCAATTAGGTTCAATTATGATTAAGGCAACAACGCCCCAAGCACGATATGGAAATCCCACGCCACGTGTAGCTGAAACACCTAGTGGTATGCTAAATGCCATTGGATTGCAGAATCCAGGTTTAGAAGTGGTTATGCAAGAAAAATTACCGAAATTAGAAAAATACCCTAACTTACCGATTATCGCAAATGTTGCAGGTGCTTGCGAAGAGGACTATGTGGCTGTTTGCACAAAAATTGGGCAAGCGCCTAACGTCAAAGCAATTGAACTGAATATTTCCTGTCCTAATGTGAAACATGGCGGCATAGCTTTTGGTACAGATCCAGACATTGCTTTTCAATTAACACAAGCAGTCAAAAAAGTCGCCTCTGTTCCGATTTATGTTAAACTATCACCAAACGTAACGGACATTGTGCCGATCGCCCAAGCAATTGAAGCAGGGGGCGCAGACGGTTTTTCTATGATTAATACATTGCTAGGGATGCGCATTGATTTAAGAACGAGAAAACCTATTTTAGCCAATCAAACTGGTGGACTATCTGGCCCAGCCATTAAACCTGTTGCTATTCGCTTAATCCGACAAGTCGCCAGTGTTTCTCAGTTGCCAATTATTGGAATGGGTGGTGTTCAAACAGTGGATGATGTCTTGGAAATGTTCATGGCAGGTGCTAGCGCTGTCGGGGTTGGTACGGCCAACTTTACAGATCCATACATTTGTCCGAAGTTGATTGACGGATTACCTAAGCGAATGGAAGAGTTAGGTATTGAATCGTTGGAACAATTAATTAAAGAAGTGAGAGAGGGGCAGCAAAATGCACGATAGACCAATTATTGCGTTAGATTTTCCCACGCAAAAAGAAGTGGCTGTTTTTTTAGAAAAATTCCCTAAGGAAGAAGCCTTGTTTGTTAAAGTGGGGATGGAACTTTTTTACGCAGAAGGACCAGCGATTGTTCGCTGGCTTAAAGAACAAGGGCACGATGTTTTCTTGGATTTAAAATTACATGATATTCCGAATACTGTGGAAAAAGCGATGACAAATTTAGCAAAATTAGGCGTTGCCATTACTAATGTCCATGCAGCAGGGGGCGTTCGAATGATGCAAGCAGCTAAGGAAGGTCTAATCAAAGGGACTCAGCCAGGCGCTAAGGTTCCTGAGTTAATTGCTGTAACCCAGTTGACTTCTACTAGTGAAGAAGAGATGCACCATGATCAATTAATCAACGTTCCTTTAGAGACAAGTGTCATTCATTATGCTAAATGTGCGGAAAAAGCGGGTCTGGATGGCGTGGTTTGTTCAGCATTAGAAGCACGTGGTATTCAAGAAGCAACCAAGCAGACGTTTATTTGCTTAACACCTGGTATTCGTCCAGCAGGAAGTGCAGTAGGTGACCAACAACGGGTCGTTACGCCGCAACATGCTCGCGAAATTGGGTCCACATATATCGTTGTTGGCCGACCTATTACCCAAGCAGAAAATCCTTATGAAGCCTATCAAGAAATCAAAAAAGACTGGAGCGAAAAGTAACATGACAAAAGTAGCAAAAAAGATTGCCAAAGATTTATTAGATATTGAAGCGGTATTTTTAAACCCTAATGAGCCGTTTACCTGGGCAAGTGGCATAAAAAGCCCGATTTATTGTGATAACCGTATCACGATGAGTTATCCTGCTGTGCGTAAAGAAATTGCAGAAGGCTTAGCGGCAAAAATTAAAGAGACTTTCCCAGAAGTCGAAGTGATTGCTGGGACAGCTACCGCAGGGATTCCACATGCGGCATGGGTAGCCGATATTTTAGGATTACCAATGGTTTATATCCGCAGTAAAGCCAAAGATCACGGCAAAGGGAATCAAATTGAAGGCCGAATTTCTGAAGGACAAAAAATGGTAGTTATCGAGGATTTAATTTCAACAGGCGGTAGCGTGTTAGAAGCGGCAGAAGCGGCGGAACGTGAAGGAGCAACGGTTTTAGGCGTTGCGGCAATCTTCACTTATGAGTTACCCAAAGGAACGGCAAATTTTGCAGATAAACAGATGACGTTACTAACGTTAACCAATTATTCAACTTTAATTGATGCTGCATTAGAAGCAAATTATATCGAAGAAAAAGATGTTACCTTATTACAAGAATGGAAAAAAGATCCTGAAAACTGGGGCAAATAACCGTTGAACTAAAGAAGGTTCTTGTCGTCTGATTTTTAGTGTCATTTTCAGTAACCAGATTTAACGGTAGGAGAACTTAGGTCATTTGCCGAGGCGCGTAATGATCTAAGTTCTTTTGTTTGACGTAGAAAAGATGTTAGGATAGAGTTTTAACATGAGTTTTACCTGATTACTATGTGGAAATGAAGGAAGAGTGTATGAAAAAAATAAAAAATATGGACGTTGAATGGAGCTATACAGGCAACGATGGACCAGAACATTGGCATACGCTATGTGACTGGTTTGCAGAAGGTGCTAAGTTTGCTTATCAATCGCCAATTGCTTTAGAAAAAGAAAGTGCTGAGACAATAAATTCTCAGATTACGTTTCATTATAAAAAAGAAGAATTCACTGAAAAGGAATTCAAAAATACGTTTCATTTTGTACCACCAAATACGGAAAGTTACGTAATGTTTGAAAATGTTGCGTATCATTTAACCGATATCCATTTTCATATGCCTAGCGAACATTTGCTGTCGGGAAAGCAGTATCCGCTAGAATTCCATTTGGTTCATATGAATGATGCTGGCGAAAATTTAGTTGTCGGTTGCCTGTTTACCATCACAGAGGAAGAAAATCGTTTTTCAGAAGCGAATCATCCGATGGACTGGGAAAACGGCACGCACCAACAATGGTTTAATCCGTCAATCTTTTTACCAGAGGAGCGTCTACACTACCATTATGTAGGCTCGTTAACAACACCGCCAACTAAGGGTCCAGTGAAATGGTTTGTATTTGACACCATTCAAAAAATGGATCAAGCCTTTTTAAATAAGATTAAGGAAGGTATGTTGGCCTTTAACAATCGGCCCCTTCAGCCGTTGAATGGGCGTAAGATTTATTTTTCAAATGATTAGTGTGTGGAGGAAAAAGTGTTGAATATTCAACAAATGAAGTATGTTGCTGCCATAGCTAACAATGGGAGTTTTCGGGAAGCAGCCAAAAAACTATTTATTACACAACCTAGCTTGTCAAATAGTATTCGGGAATTAGAAGAAGAACTAGGAATTTCCCTCTTTTTACGTACCAATAAGGGCGCTTTTTTAACAGAAGAAGGAATGGTTTTTTTAGAACAAGCAGAGAAAGTCTTAGTTCAAATGGAGTTATTGGAAAATCGCTATCGCGAGACAGTGACCAGCGAACGATTCTCCATCTCTTCACAACATTACGATTTTTTAGGTGAGGTAATTGCCAAAGTTCTTAAAAAGTATGGGGATCAATATAAAGATTTTCGTGTCTTTGAAACCACGACCTTAAAAGTAATTGAAGATGTCAAAGGATTTCACAGTGAGTTGGGGATTATTTATTTAAATGAACAAAATAGTGTCAGTATTGAACGGTATTTAGAACAAGCTAATCTAGCCTACGAGGTAATTAGTACTTTTAATACACACATTTTTTTAGGAAATCATCATCCTTTAGCCAAGCAAAAAGAAATTCATTTAGAGGAATTAGTTCCCTATCCACAAGTTCGCTTTAATCAAGAAGGAAGCAATTTTTCCTATTTTTCTGAAGATTTAGTTGAAATTCCTGAACAGGAATCGGTCATTCATACGACAGATCGTGGAACCTTGATGAATTTGTTGGTAGAAACCAATGCTTATGCTTCTGGTTCAGGAGTCGTAACGGGTTTTACGAAGAAAGAAATTCGGTTAGTACCATTGGCGCCAGCCTTGGAAAATCGTATTTGTTTACTCTTTCCCAAAAATCGGGAAATCAGTCCGATTGGTCGCTACTTTATCAAAGAACTAAAAGCGTTGTTTAAAAAAGAGGTAGATACCAAAACATTTAGCACTAAGGAATAAAAAGAAGAGGTCGGGACAGAAGTGTTTAACTCCGAGAAATAAGAAGGAATTTCCGAAAATTGTTCTTTAATTTTTGGAGAATTTCGGCTTATTTCCGAAGGAGTTGCTTCTGTCCCGCCGTTTATTAGTTTTTGAGCGTGGAGCAAAAATCCAAAGTGATTTTTGTCCCACGCTCTTCTTTTTTGGCTCATTTTGAAACAGTAGAAATGGTTTCTCTTTCAATTAATGTGACAGGTACTTGAATGTCTTCTATGATTTGAAGGTCTTGTTGCATCGTTTGTAATAACACTTCGCCAGCTAGTTTTCCCATTTCTTTAAAGTCTTGCGCCATGGTTGTTAATGGCGGTTCGACAAATGCTGCTGCTTGAATATCGTCAAAACCAATAATCGATAATTCTTTTGGCACATGAATACCTAGGTTTTTACAGTTTCGTAAACAATGTAACGCGCTGAAGTCATTATCGCAGACCACGGCTGTGAGTTGGTGCGCCTCAAAATACTGTTTAAAGTTGTGTTCATCTAAGAGATTGGTTTCTGTGATTGCTGTATGGAACGCCAGATTGGCTTCTTTTAAAGCTTGGAGATAACCTAAATAACGTTGCCGAACGGATTGTAGGGCCGGACTTCCTGAAAGGATATATCCAATTTTTGTATGTCCTAAGCCAATTAAGCGTTCGGTTGCTGTTTTACCACCAGCAAAGTTGTCTGATTGAATGGTTGCAAAAGGCAAATCATGGATCTTTTTATCCAAGACAACGACTGGAAAATTCATCAAAGCCAACTCGAACAGTAAGTCGAGGTAGTCATTACTAGTAGCAGCATAATAGACAAGCCCGGCAAACTCATTCACAATGTCCGCAGCATTTTTCTCTCTCAAAAAATTAGGCGAGGTCATAAAGACTTCTAAACCAGCTGCTTGAATAGTAGGAGCCAAACCGCTATAGAAATTTCCTACTGATAAATCGTCTGCAAAAGGCAATAAAAAAAGAACTTTATTTAAAGAGGTATGAAGAGGATGCTTTTGTGCTTGAACAAAACTTCCTTTTCCTTGGTGACGTTGGATTACGCCTTGCGTTTCCAACTCAGTTAGCGCTCGTTTGGACGTAATTCTACTGACGTTAAACTGAGCCGATAATTCTTTTTCGGTAGGCACTTGCGCACCAACAGGCAATCGCCCTGAATCGATTTCATTTTGTAAATAATCAATAATTTGTTGATATAATGGTTGCTTCATTCATTTCACCTCACAATAAGATATATCTTATTTATAGTTTACCATAAATTAATTGGTTTTAAAATGAAAAAAATGATTGAAATCACTAGACAAAGTGAAATGTAAACGCTATAATTCAATTGTAAAATGATATATCAAATTTAAGAGGTGACGAGAATGGTTTATACAGAAGTTCCAAAATCCGTAGCAACATTTATGGAGACAATTACAGAAAAATGCGGTGAAGCACATCAAGATTGGGCAAAAAACTTTCAGGCGGCCTTTGCCAATACTTTACTAACAACAGTGAAACGTCAAGAAGATGGTACTACCTTTTTATTAACAGGCGATATTCCAGCAATGTGGTTGAGAGACTCAACAGCACAAGTTCGTCCCTATTTAGTGATTGCGAAAGAAGACGAAGACCTTGCTCAAATGATTGCTGGTTTGGTTAAACGCCAGTTTCGTTATATTTGCATTGATCCTTATGCCAATGCGTTTAATGAAACAGATAATCATGCAGGCCATCAAACTGATAAGACAGAAATGAATGGCTGGATTTGGGAACGGAAATATGAAATTGATTCATTATGTTACCCGGTCCAATTAGCCTATTTACTTTATAAAAATACTGGGATGACCGAACAATTTAATTCAGATTTTGTGGAAGGTGTCAAAAAAATTCTCAACGTTTTTACAACAGAACAAGATCACGCACAGTCACCTTATTTATTTGAACGAGATACGTGGCGTCAAGAAGATACGTTGGTTGAAGCAGGGAAAGGAACACCAGTTGGCAAAACAGGGATGACATGGTCAGGCTTCCGTCCTAGTGATGATGCCTGCCAATATGGTTACTTAGTTCCTTCTAATATGTTTGCAGTCGTAATTTTAGGCTATATTCAAGAAATTTTCTCTGATGTTTTAGAAGATGCTACGATTGTGGCGATTGCTAAAAAATTACAAGAAGAGATTGAAGAAGGCATCCAAACATTTGGACGAACAAAAAATCAAAATAACGAAACGATTTATGCGTATGAAGTAGATGGCTTAGGCAATGCAAGCGTGATGGATGACAGTAATGTTCCCAATTTAGTAGCAGCCCCTTATCTGGGTTATTGTTCAACAGAGGATGAACAATATTTAACAACCCGTCAAACCTTATTAAGTAAAGAAAATCCTTACTTCTATGAAGGTAAATACGCGAAAGGGATTGGTAGCTCGCATACACCAGAAAATTACGTGTGGCCGATTGCTTTAGCAATGGAAGGAATGACAACCAAAGATAAAGCTGAAAAAGAACGAATTTTAGATTTATTAGTTGCCACAGATGCGGGGACTCATTTGATGCATGAAGGTTTTGACGTAGATAATCCTGAAAATTATACAAGAGAATGGTTTTCATGGGCTAATATGATGTTTTGTGAATTAGTTATGGATTATTTTGACATCCGAGTGGAAAAATAGGAGGAAAAGTGATGACAAAGAAAAAAGTCTATATTGTTTCCCATAGTCATTGGGATCGTGAATGGTATCTTCCTTATGAAGAACATCATATGCGCTTAATTGAATTAGTGGATAATGTATTAGATTTAATTGAAAATGATCCAGAGTTTAACAGTTTCCATTTAGATGGACAAACGATTATCTTAGACGACTATTTACAAGTTCGCCCAGAGAAAAAAGAAGCCGTGAAAAAAGCTGTCCAAGCAGGCAAACTAAAAATCGGACCATTTTATATTTTACAAGATGACTTTTTAATTAGCTCTGAATCCAATGTTCGAAACATGCTGATTGGGCATTTAGAAAGTCAAAAATGGGGAGCACCAGTTCAATTAGGTTACTTCCCGGATACATTTGGTAACATGGGTCAAACGCCTCAAATGATGCAATTAGCAAATCTGCCTGCGGCTGCCTTTGGACGTGGGGTGAAACCGATTGGCTTTGATAATCAAGTCTTAGAAAGCGACTATAGCTCACAATATTCTGAAATGTGGTGGGAAGGTCCGGACCAAACCAAAATTTTCGGCTTGCTTTTTGCAAACTGGTATAGTAACGGGAACGAAATTCCTTCAGAAAAAGAAGCAGCAATCGCTTTTTGGAAACAAAAATTGGCTGATGTGGAACGTTACGCTTCCACAGACCATTTATTGATGATGAATGGGGTCGACCACCAACCTGTACAAAGAGATATTACTAAGGCCATCGCTTTAGCCAATGAACTATTCCCAGAATATGAATTTATTCATTCCAATTTCGATGACTATTTGAAAGCTGTTCAAGAGGAGTTACCAGAAGATTTAGGAACAGTAACAGGTGAATTAACGAGTCAAGAAACGGATGGCTGGTACACATTAGCCAATACTTCTTCTGCTCGCGTCTATTTAAAACAGTGGAACACAAAAGTCCAACGCCAATTAGAAAATATCGCAGAACCTTTAGCAGCAATGGCTTACGAAGTAACTGGTGACTACCCACATGACCAATTTGATTATGCTTGGAAAACATTGCTTCAAAACCATCCGCACGATAGTATTTGTGGCTGTTCTGTCGACGAGGTTCACCGAGGCATGATGACTCGCTTTGAAAATGCCAATGATGTCGGGCATTTCTTAGCAGATGAAGCAACACGACAATTAACAGAAGCAATTGATACAAGTGTTTTCCCAGAAAAAGCGCACCCGTTTGTTTTATTTAATACTAGTGGCTATCAGAAAACGGAGGTTGTCACTGTGGAAGTGGAGATTGAACGATTGCCATTTTATACAGGAAAACCTGAAGATCTTTATCATGAATTAAAACAAAAAGCCACCCCAGATTATCAAGTGATTGATCCAACTGGAAAAGCCGTTGCAAGCCGTATTGTCAAAGAAGATGTTCGTTTTGGTTACGATTTACCTAAAGATGCTTTCCGTCAACCGTACATGGCTAAATACTTAACGGTCGAATTATCTGTCAAAGAAATGGCGCCATTCTCTTGGGATAGCTTTGCATTGATTCAAGGAGAAACGAAAGCTTTTGAAGGAAGTCTTTTGGCTCAACCAGCAACAAATGAAATGGAAAACGAATTTATTCAAGTGAAAATTGAAAACAATGGTAGCTTAACCATTGCTGACAAAAAAACAGGAGAAACATTTTCAAAATTATTAACATTTGAAGATACTGGCGACATTGGGAATGAATATATCTTTTTCAAACCGACCAAAGACCAAGGAATTACAACCGAAAATGTAACGGCTGAAATTACGAATAAAGAAAATTCCCCTGTAAAAGCAAGTTATCAAATTAAACAAACCGTCATGTTACCAGTTTCAGCAGATGAACGATTAGAAGAAGAACAAAAGGCTGTTCGTGAGTTTAGAGAACGCCAAGCACAACGTTCAACGACGCTTCGCCCGTTCGAAATAACGACAGTGGTTACAATGATCAAAGAAAGTAACCAATTGTTCTTTGAAACAACCATTAATAATCAAATCAAAGATCATCGTTTACGCGTGCTTTTCCCAACTGGCATGGTCACAGAAACACACGAAGCGGATAGTATTTATGAAGTCGTGACACGACCAAATCAAGTAAGCGACACATGGGAAAATCCAACAAACCCGCAGCACCAACAAGCGTTTGTGAATGTTCATGACCAAAACAAAGGCGTGACTATCTTCAATGAAGGCTTAAATGAGTATGAAGTTTTAGCAGATGGAACCATTGCGGTCACATTAATTCGTTGTGTTGGGGAACTAGGTGATTGGGGCTATTTTGCGACACCAGAAGCACAATGCCAAGGAGAATATACCTTTAAATATGGTTTGTCATTGCATGGAAAACCAGAAGAACGCTTTGCTACGTATCAACAAGCCTATAGTGCACAAATTCCTTTTACTGCAGCTACTACTGCGCGTCATGAAGGTAAACTAGCACCGAACCATGTTTATTTGACAACGGCAGAAGGACCGATTGGTTGGACAGCCGTTAAACGTCAAGAGCAAACGAATCATTTAGTCGTTCGTGGCTTTAATCTAACAGCGCAAAATATTCCTTGTGAACTTCACAAAGAGACACAACCAGCGACTTGTTTAACAAATGTATTAGAAGAACCGTTGACACCAGCGATAGAAGTTGATGCACCATTACGTCCGTTTGAAATTCGGACATGGCGTTTCGAAAAATAAATAAATAGGAGAACTTTGTTGAAAAGGACAAAGTTCTCCTATTTTCTTCTCTGCCGTTTTTTTGAGATATTTATAATAAAAATCTAGCGAAACAATGAGAAAATCATTCATTTTACGGTCAATTTGTGCTACTATAACGTCAACTGAAGGAGTGAAGCTAAATGGATTTAACCAATCGTTTTAATCGTCAAGTAAATAAAATTGCTGTTTCTTTAATTCGTCAATTTGACGAACAAGTCTCAGGAATTGAAGGTATTTTAAAATTAACGCTAGGAGAGCCGGATTTTAACACACCTGAGCATGTCAAAAAAGCAGCCAAAGAAGCAATTGATGCGAATTTTTCTCATTATACAGGGATGTCTGGTTTATTAGATGTCCGTGAAGCAGCCGCTTATTTTATGAAAGAAAAGTACCATTTGACTTACCAGCCTGCGACAGAAATTTTAGTAACAGTTGGAGCAACAGAAGCGATTTCAGCTTCGTTATTAGCAATTTTAGAACAAGGTGACAAAGTGCTATTGCCAGCACCTATTTACCCAGGGTATGAACCAATTATTACATTGGCGGGGGCGGAGCCGGTATATTTGGATACACGAGACAACGATTTTGTCTTGACCCCTGAAATGATTGAAGCGGCAATGGCCGAGCATGGGGAACAAGTCAAAGCAATTATTTTAAATTATCCTAGCAACCCAACTGGTGTCACCTATAACCGCCAAGAGTTGCAAGCAATTGCTGATGTTCTAAAAAAATACGACATTTTTGTGATTAGCGATGAAATTTATAGTGAGTTAACTTATGATGAGAGTCATGTTTCGATTGCTGAAATGTTACGTGACCAAACGATTTTAATTAACGGTTTGTCGAAATCACATGCTATGACAGGCTGGCGGATTGGCTTTATTTTTGCACCAGCGATTTTAACAGCGGAGATCATTAAAGTTCATCAGTATTTAGTTACTGCGGCTGCAACTGTGTCTCAAAAAGCGGCTGTTCGTGCCTTAATCGAAGGAATGCATGATGCTGAAATTATGAAAGAAGAGTATCGGAAACGGCGCGATTTTGTTTATGAACAGATGACTCAATTGGGGTTTGAGGTTGCACGTCCAAATGGCGCCTTTTATATTTTTGCTAAGATTCCTACTGGTTATGAACAAGATTCTATGAAATTTTGTATTGATTTAGCGCAAAAAGAAGCAGTAGCGTTGATTCCAGGTATTTCTTTTGGTCCAGAAGCAGAAGGATACGTCCGAATTAGTTATGCGTCCGATATGGATAAATTAACAACGGCCATGGAACGAATCGCACATTACATGGCGACACAACGCGTAACGCACTAGCCTTTATAGATTCTTTACACACCTTTACCTTTTATTTACATTTAATTGAAACAGAATTAACAGAGTCTTGGTAGACTAAACTTGTAACTAATTGAAAAGGAAGTGCAAAGATGAAAAAACGTGTAATTGCAGCAACTATGCTGAGTCTAGGGTTATTATTAACTGGGTGCGGAGCTCAAGGAGGCACAACTGAAAAATCCAGCGAAGCGGATAGTAACAAACCAGTTAAAATTGTCGCTGTTGGTTCCACCGCTTTACAACCGTTAGTAGATGCTGCGAAAGATCAATTTACACAAGAACATCCCAATTATACAGTTTCTGTCCAAGGTGGCGGCAGCGGAACAGGACTTTCGCAAGTTGCAGATGGCGCAGTGACCATTGGAAATTCCGATGTGTTTGCCGAAGAGAAAGATGGCGTGGATGCCTCTAAATTAGTTGATCATCGGGTGGCCGTGGTTGGTATGGGACCAGTGGTCAACAAAGAAGTCGGCGTGAAGAATTTAACGAAGCAACAATTGATTGATGTCTTTACTGGCAAAGTCAAAAACTGGAAAGAAGTGGGCGGCAAAGATCAAGAAATCGTCGTAATAAACCGCGCAAACGGAAGTGGCACCCGAGCAACATTTGAAAAATGGGGCTTAGATGGAGCTAAACCAGTTCAATCACAAGAACAAGATTCTTCGGGAACAGTTCGTAAAATTGTTGAACAAACACCAGGAGCAATCAGCTATTTAGCTTTTTCTTATATGGATGATTCCACCGTTGCCTTAAGCATTGATGGTGTTGAACCAAAAGAAGAACACGTGAAAGACAATTCATGGAAAATCTGGTCTTATGAACATATGTATACAAAAGGGGAGCCTAATAAAGATGTAAAATCCTTCTTAGACTATATGGTCACCGATGATGTTCAAAAAACAATTGTCAAAGACTTAGGTTATTTAGCCATCACAGATATGCAAGTAGAACGTGATGTAAATGGAAAAGTAACTGAAAAATAAACAAAAAAACTCAGCCAATAAACAGGATTGGCTGAGTTTTTTTAGGCTTCTTTTTTTGTTAAAGGCAAGGTGATTGTAAAAGTGGTCCCTAAGCCTAAGTGACTATCAATGGCGATTTTACCGCCTAATAATTCTGTGTAATTTTGGACAATAGCTAGACCTAGACCGGTGCCACCAGAATGACGGCTACGTGCTTTATCGACACGATAGAACCGTTCAAAGATCCGTTCTTGGTCTTTTTGACTAATGCCAATGCCAGTATCTTGAACAGATAAACGTAATTGCTGATTTTCTATAGCATAAGAAATAGTAATCTGACCATTTTCTTGGGAATACTGAATGGCATTTTCAATTAGATTCTTCACGATTGGATAAAACAATTCGTATTTGGTGAAAAACTGGCTCTCTGGCAGACCATGAACGACTGTTTTCAGCTGTTTTGCTACCAATTGTTGCTGATAAGAGCCGAGAATTTCTGTAATAAATTTTTCTAAAGTAATTTCTTGTTCTGCATAAGGAATTGTTGCGCTGCCCCGAGAAAGTTCTAAAATTTCTTGAATTAATTGTTGCAGACGCTGGGCATCTTTTTGCATGATGTGCAAAAATTGATCAAGGACTTCCGGATCTTCTTTGGCACCGTCTATGAGTGTCTCGGTAAAGCCCAAAAGAGAAGTGACAGGCGTTTTTAATTCATGAGACACGTTTGATACAAAATCTTTTTGCATTTTTTCTAGTTGGCGAACGCGCGTTAAATCATAGGCAATTCCTAACACTTGATAATCATTGGCGCTTTGATCATCCAAGTAACGAAGAGAAAGATCTAAGCGTAAAGGTGTGGGTCCTTGTGTCACAGTGATTTCTTGATGTAAACTGTTTTTTTCAGCAACGACTTGATGGATTAAATGAATCAAATCGGCGTCTTGAATCACTTCAAGATAATTGCTTTGCATATTTTTAGCAGAGAGTCCTAACATTTCCTGCATTTTAGGGTTCAACAGACGAAGCCGTCCTTGCGTATCAATGATAAAGACACCAATCATCAACTCATCTAAAAGTTCGTGAAATTGCTCATCCGCAGACGTATACGCTTTATACGTTTGACTTACTTGTTGACTCAGTAAGTTAATAGTTTCGTAAAGTTCATTCCATTCAGAAGATTGCTGGATAATGGATCGATTTTCATCTGGATGTTTAAGCATTCGTTTAAGAATCGGTAAGACAGTCACTAGCGGTTGATTTTTTTGCCGTAACAATAAAAAGATAAACAAGGTAATTAGTAGGAACAAGATGCCAAATGTAAAGATAATATAGCGACGAAAAGATTGGATATTTTTAGAAAATAGCGCGGTTTGTTCCGAAATCCGAATAATGCCAACGATTTCTCCTGATTTTAAAACAGGCGTGGCAACGTACAGAAGTTCTTTATTTAACGTTTTACTCTTTCGTAAAGCTGAACCATAGGCAGCTCCTGATAGAACCGCAGCGATTTCAGGTCGTTTTTTGTGCGACTCTAGCGGTTCATTTTGGCTGCTGTCAAAAAAGACGGTACCATTTTTTTGCAACAAAGTTACCCGTTCTTCTGCATCATCTAACGCATGGGTGACAAGGAGTTGTTGTTGGTTTGTCAGTTGCCCTTTTTCGAAAACGGAAGGGGGCAACTGGTCTGTTAAAAGGGTATTTTTTCTTCTTAAATAGGTTTCTTGCTGAGCAACCATTTCTTTTTGAAAGAAAAAATTGGTCGCTGCAATACTCCCGACAAATAATAAAAGCATGACTGCCGCAACTAAAAAATATTCAATCCGCAGTCTCTTTTTCATCGTTTTGGCTCCTGAAAACGGTAGCCAAAGCCACGGACAGTTACTAAGTAAACGGGCCGTTTAGGATCGGGCTCGATTTTATCACGTAAATGACTAATGTGGACATCGACGATGCGACTTTGTCCAGCGAAGTCATATTGCCAAATTCGTTCCAACAAGGTTTCCCGATTAATGACCCGATCTTTGCGTTTCATAAAGTAAACGAGTAATTCAAATTCTTTCGGTGTTAGTTCAATGGGCTGATTGCGCACAAAAACTTCATAATTTTGTTCATCCACACGAATCTCGCCAATCACAAGCGGAGCTTTAGGTGTGTCCTCTTGAAGCGGTTCGGTCGTGGTAGGTTTTAAACGACGAAAAATAGCTTTCATGCGTGCTAGGACTTCTCTGGGACTAAAAGGTTTTGTTAAATAATCATCTGCCCCAATTTCTAAGCCGATGATTTTATCTACTTGTTCATCTTTGGCAGTTAAAATCAAAATAGGCGTGTCAATTTTTTCTCGACGAAGTGCTTTGGTAATTTCTAAGCCATCCATACCAGGAAGCATTACATCTAAAATTATAAAATCATATTGATTAGACAAAGCTAATTCGAAGCCGTTTTTACCATCTTCGGAAGTAGTCACCTGATAGCCTTCTTTTTCCAAATTAAAGGTTAACAAAGTTAAAATCGATGGTTCATCATCGACGACAAGAACTTTTTTCATTTACATAACTCCTTCAAGAAATTTCTGAAAATAAGTGTATATTTCACTATTGTTAGTTTAACATATTTTTAGAGGAAGAACGTACTTTAAAGTAAGCGAGAATGCTACTTTTGAGAAAAGTCAACTCATGGTATAATAGAGAAATGAAATGAGGAGAAGCGAATGATTGGTATTAGTAGTTGCTTAGGTGGGATTTGTTGCCGTTACGATGGAAAATCTCAAGAACAAGAAGCGTTAAAACAACTTGTAACTAATGGAAAAGCAATAATGATTTGTCCCGAAGTTTTAGGAGAGTTGCCCATTCCACGTCCGCCAGCAGAAATCATTGGCGGGGACGGCTTTGATGTTTGGGCGAATACTGCTTATGTATATACGGATAATGGGGAAGATGTCACTGAGGCGTTTAAAGCAGGGGCACAGCGCGCGTATCAAAAATTAAAAACTCAACAAATTACAACCTTGATCTTGAAAGAAAAAAGTCCCAGCTGTGGCAGCCAGCTGATTTATGATGGACAATTTTCTGGCATTAAAAAAGCTGGAGTTGGAGTCGCAACTGCTTATTTTATTCAACAAGGAATGACCGTTTATTCTGAAGAAACATGGCAACTTGCGGACATTTCTTTTTAAAAGGTAAAAACTTAGTAAAAAAAGATTGACTATTCCCTATGAAATCGGTAACCTATAAGGGATTGAAGATGGGAGCACGGCTCATGGAAATGGAAAAAACAAACCGCATGAATGCGTTATTTGAATTTTATTCGACATTATTAACGGAAAAGCAGATGAATTATATGGAGCTTTACTATGCTGATGACTTTTCTTTAGGAGAAATTGCGGAAGAATATGAGGTTAGTCGCCAAGCGGTTTATGATAACATTAAACGAACCGAAAAAATTTTAGAAGAATACGAAAAAAAGTTACATCTTTATTCAAACTATGTTGTACGGAAAGAATATCTTGAACAGCTACAGCAGTATGTTCAAGAAACTTATCCCAAAGATAGTGAAATCAAAAAATATATTGAACAAATTCAAGAAATAGAGGAATGAAACTATGGCTTTTGAGAGTTTAACAAACCGCCTACAACAGGCAATGAGTAAAATCCGTCGTAAGGGAAAAGTTTCCGAAGCCGACGTAAAAGAAATGATGCGAGAAATCCGTTTGGCTTTATTAGAAGCCGACGTTAATTTACAAGTGGTCAAAGATTTCACAAAACGCGTCAGAGAACGGGCAGTAGGAGTCGAAGTATTAGAAAGCTTATCACCAGCCCAACAAATTGTAAAAATTGTTGATGAAGAATTAACGAAAACGTTAGGTTCAGAAACGGTTGAACTGAATAAATCTCCAAAAATCCCGACAGTGATTATGATGACAGGGTTACAAGGGGCTGGTAAAACAACTTTTACTGGTAAATTAGCCAAACACTTAATGAAAACTGAAAACGCTCGTCCGCTTTTAATCGCTGGTGACGTTTATCGTCCAGCAGCGATTGATCAGTTGAAGGTTTTAGGTCAACAATTAGAAGTTCCCGTTTTTGATATGGGAACCGATGCTAATCCAGTGGAAATTGTTCGTCAAGGGTTAGCGTTAGCAAAAGAAAAGAAAAATGATTATGTCTTAATTGATACGGCCGGCCGTTTACACATTGATGAAGCTTTAATGGACGAATTGAAACAAATTAAAGAGTTGGCTAATCCCAATGAAATTCTGTTAGTTGTTGATGCGATGACGGGGCAAGATGCTGTCAACGTTGCAGATAGTTTTAATGAACAGCTTGGAATTACTGGGGTTGTTATTACCAAAATGGACGGCGATACTCGTGGGGGGGCTGCGCTGTCAATTCGGGCAGTAACGGGCGCTCCGATTAAATTTGTCGGTTCTGGTGAAAAATTAACCGATTTAGAAATTTTCCATCCCGATCGTATGTCGAGTCGTATCCTAGGTATGGGGGACATGTTGACGCTAATTGAAAAAGCGCAACAAGATTACGATGAGAAAAAAGCAGAAGAACTTGCTCAAAAAATGAAAGAAAACAGTTTTGACTTTAACGATTTCATTGAGCAATTGGATCAAGTTATGGGCATGGGACCGATTGAAGACTTATTAAAAATGATCCCTGGGATGAGTAACATGCCTGGTATTGAAAATGTCAAAGTCGATCCAAAAGATGTGGCACGGAAACGGGCGATGGTCTTATCAATGACCCCTGCAGAACGTGAAAATCCTGATCTATTAAATCCTAGTCGCCGCCGCAGAATTGCAGCTGGTTCAGGAAATAGTGTGGTTGAAGTCAATCGTATGATTAAACAATTTAAAGAATCCAAAAAAATGATGCAACAAATGTCCAAAGGGGATATGAACATTCCTGGTATGGATCAAATGCTAGGTGGCGGCGTTAAAGGCAAGCTAGGTAAAATGGCCATGAATCGTATGATGAAGAAAAACAAAAAGAAGAAAAAGAAAAAAAGATAAACAGGCTTTAGTTAATTATTGGAAGAAACAGAAAGTGCGCCATCAGTCGAAGAGACTAATGGCGCACTTTCTGTTTAAGCGTAGTTTTGGATAATTGCGTTTAACGCTTCGGCAAAACCAGCGCCGTGTTGTTCATAATATGACGTAAATCGTTCATCGCCAACATACATAAGGCCTAACCCTTTGTGTGCTTCTGGCGAATAGCTTGACCAAGAGTACATTAACCAATCTTTGTGTAATTGGAAAATTTCTTGCGCAAGTTGACTAGTCAACTTGGGTGATTTTTGATACATGGCTAACTTAGAAAATAAATCTTTTTCCACGTTCTGCATTGCTTGCATGTCTTTTTCCGTCAAGTTTAAATATTTTTTGTTGGCTTGTTCAATCGTTTCGTTGCCATATTTTTCCCGAATCTCTTTACCATATTTTTCTTCGTTTTCTTGAACTCGTTGTTGTTTGAATGCTTCGAATTTTTGCTGATCTGACATGTTTATCTCTCCTTTGTAATGGTGTAAGGTTTGTTGAACAGAGGCTAAAAGACAATCAATTTCATTGCGCTTTTCCAATAGTTTTTGTTGATGCTCGTATAAAGCCTGTTCAACATTAAAGTCAGGTTGCTCCAAAATTTCTTTAATTTCATCTAGTTTCAGATCCAATTCACGGTAAAAAAGAATTTGTTGCAAACGATTCACCTCGGCTTGCCCGTAAATTCGATAACCAGAAGAATTAATTCTGGCTGGTTGAAGAAGACCAATTTCATCATAATATCGTAACGTCCGTGCACTGACGCCAGATAGTGAAGCCATTTTTTTAATTGTATATTCCATCATTCATTCCTCCTGACAAAATCTATCATAAACCTTTACGTAACGAGAGGGTCAAGTAAAAAAATAAAAAAAGTGAGACAACCTGTAAAAAGTTGCCTCACTTTTTCTCGATTGATTCAATTAGGCAGTTAAGCGATTAAAGAAATCCACGTAAGCATCTACAATTGATTGTAAGAAGCCAACAGTGCCATCAATAATTTTACCATCTTCACCAATTAAGTTCGTAATACCGCCAATATAGGCTTCAGGTTGTTGTAAAGTTGGAACATTTAAGAAGACTAATGATTGTCTTAAATGATGGTTCGCACCAAATCCGCTAATTGCACCTGGTGAAACACTCACCACAAGTCCTGGTTTTTTATCCCAAACGCTTTCGCCATACGGACGTGAACCGACATCCAATGCATTTTTTAAAACAGCTGGTACTGAACGGTTATATTCTGGTGTTACAAACATCACACCATCTACTTGTTTGACTTCTTCACGGAATGTTGTCCAAGCTTCGGTGGGGGTTCCTTCATCATCCAAATCTTGATTGTATAATTCTAAATCACCAATGTTAATAAAAACAGGTTCGAAATCAGCTGGAAATAAGTCCGCCATTGTTTTTGCTACCAATTTGTTAAATGAATCTTTTCTTAAACTCCCTACAAAAATACCAATTTTTTTTGTCATGTAAATCCCTCCATTTTTCTTTTACTTACTTTATGATAGTACTTTTTCGAAAAAAGCGCAAACGTTTTATCCTTGTACATTGTTGAACTTCGTAACTTCACGTATAATAGCTAGTAAAAGGATGATTAAAGGAGCAACTGCTTGAATAAAAAAATAAATTGGCGCCGACAGTTAACACCGTTGGAGAAACAAACATTGACTGAATTAAGAAACAAGGAAATGATTAAACAAGGAACTTTTTATAAATTGGAACAAACATTTCCTGAGGAATCAGCTTATACTTATTATGGTTTATACAGGAAGGAACAAACCATTCAAGCATATATCGTAGGGTATTGTTTTGATGGGGAAACCTTGGAAGCGACGATTGTTGCGCCAAATGTAGGGCCATTTTTTGAAGAACTTGTTCAAGAACTCGAAAAGCAAGCAGCTTTGTGGGGAATGAAAGAAGTCTTTCTCGTGATGGACGACAAGCAATCTGTTGGCCTGAATTATTTTAATAGACAAGGAATTATGCCAGCTTTTTCAGAACAGTATCTGGTTTTTCAAGGAAAAACTTACTCACAGGAGTTGGCGAAGCTGACACTTCTCCGACCGCAAGTGGCTGATTTGGATTCCTTGGCTAGGTTACTCGAAGGTACGCCTTTGCCGGAGGACCTTCAACGAACACTTATTTATAAAGAAAACAATCAACTTTTAGCCACGCTACGTTTGGATCATTTTGAAAACGAATGGGGGATTTATGGCTTTGTTGTGACAAAAACGCAACGAGGTCGCGGTCTTGGCCGTCAAGTGTTACAGTCTGCGCTCCGAATGATTTTAGAAAAGTCAGCCTCAGCGACTATTTTTTTAGAAGTTGAAACAGAAAATCAAGCAGCGCTTCATCTCTATCAAACAGAAGGCTTTCAAGTGAGAAACCAGTACAACTATTATCAAATTTTGTAAAAATTCTTCATTATTTCGTTTGTTTTCCTGCAAATTGGCTAAAAAAATTGAAAAAAAGTAAAGGTGTCAAGAAAAAACTCTTTACAGGTTGTTGTTAATCTGTTAAACTAACTCTTGTGATTAAGTTAATGGAGGTGTATTTAATAATGGCAGTTAAAATTCGTTTAAAACGTATGGGTTCTAAAAAGAGTCCTTTTTACCGTATTGTAGTAGCTGATTCTCGTTCTCCTCGTGATGGACGTTTCATCGAAACTGTAGGTACTTACAACCCTTTGAAAGACCCTGCAGAAGTAGTTTTAAAAGAAGATTTAGTTTTAGATTGGTTATCTAAAGGTGCGCAACCTTCTGATACAGTTCGTAACATCCTTTCAAAAGAAGGCGTTATGAAAAAACATCATGAAGCTAAAAACGTTAAGAAATAAGGTGATTGAATATGGCAGATGTGAAAGAGTTAATTTTAACTATTGTCCGTCCGTTAGTCAGTCAACCTGAAGCAGTCTCATTAGAAATTGAGGAATCAACTGATTTCCTCGAGTATAATTTGACTGTGGCCAAAGAAGATATTGGACGTATCATTGGTAAACAAGGGCGTGTTGCAAAAGCAATTCGGACAATTGTTTATAGTGTACGTATCGATGGTCCGAAAAAGGTCCGTTTAAATATTCTTGATGGTAAATAAGCATTAACAAGGAGGTAGCCTAGCTATCTTCTTTTTTTATACATAACCAAAAAGTTTTCATTGCTAGAGACAGGCCTTTCTTGCTAAAATAGATGTATCCAGAATAAAGGAGCGATTTGTATGGCAAAACGAATTATCATTATGAACTTTGATATTGAAAGTAAATCGTACCAAGCATTTTCCGAAATAAAAAAGATGCAGGCAGAAAGACAGCTTAAAGGTGAGCAAATGGCGGTTGTTACGCATGTTAATGATGGCCAGCATCAATTTAAAATCAATGATTTTATCGATTTTACAGGCAACAATCATACATCAAAAGATAGCATGATTGGAATGCTAGTAGGCATATTAGGTGGTCCTCTGGGCATTCTTTTTGGCTGGTTTGCTGGAAGTATGTATGGTGCAAGCAAAGACGCCAAAGAAATTCAAGAAGCACAAACGGTTTTTGAACATGTGATTCAAAAGATTGATGAAGGACAAACGGGATTGTTATTAATTGCAGAAGAAGAAGACAACCGTCCACTCAACCAGTTGGTTATGTTTGACTTAGGTGGCGAAATCACGCGGCTTGATTTAGAGGAAGTCCAACAAGAAATTAACGATGCGAACGAAGTTGCAAATGAAGCGAAACAATCGTGGCAAGCAAAAAAAGAACAACATAAAGAAGCGACATCGAAAGAAGAATAAGGATCAAAGACTGTTTTCTGAATAAAGGGAAACAGTCTTTTAAAATACTAAGAAATCACGGTTTTTTATGGTAGTTTGCTAATTTTTTGTTATTTTATCGTAAAATACGGTAAAATAAGAAGAAAACTTTGAGAAAATAGATAAATTATTATTTGCTAAAGGAGCAAACTTCTTCTAAAATAAAAAGGAAGTTTAAAAGAAAGTATGGTAGCAGATGGAAATACAATTTTTAGGAACAGGCGCTGGTGTGCCAGCAAAACATCGCAATGTCACAGGAATTGCGTTGAAATTATTAGATGAACGAAATGCAGTTTGGCTCTTCGATTGTGGGGAAGGGACTCAATTGCAAATTTTAAAAAGTAGTATTCGCCCAAGAAAAATTGAAAAGATTTTTATTACACATTTACATGGCGATCATATTTTTGGTTTACCTGGTTTGTTAAGTAGTCGTTCTTTTCAGGGCGGGACAGAACCTTTAGAAATCTATGGACCAGTTGGGATTGCTGACTTTGTCAAGACTTCTTTACGGGTCTCGCAATCGCGGTTGTCCTATCCACTGAAATTTATTGAATTAACGAAAGAGAATGACGTTATTTTTAAAGATAAACAATTCACTGTTCGCTGTAATATCTTGGACCATGGCATCACGAGCTTTGGCTATCGAATTGAGGAAGCAGCGCATGAAGGAGAATTACAAGTAGAGAAACTTCAAGCTTTAGGGATTCCTTCTGGGCCGTTGTATGGCAAACTCAAACGTGGTGAAACGATTGTTTTTGATGGACAGGAAATTAATGGACAAGCGTTTGTGGGAGAGCGTAAACCTGGACGAATCGTGACGATTTTAGGAGACACTCGCAAAACTAAAAATAGTGTAACCTTAGCACGACGAGCGGATGTTTTAGTCCATGAAAGTACGTTTAATAAACACGAAGCAAAAATGGCAAAAGCCTACTTCCACTCAACCAGTCAACAAGCAGCTGAAGTTGCAAAAGAAGCGCAAGTAAAACAACTTATCTTAACGCATATTAGTGCTCGTTATTTAACCAAAGAGGCCTATCAGCTTCAAGAAGAAGCCCAAGAAATTTTCCCCAATACAAAAATCGTGAAAGATATGGATATCATTGAGATTCCATTTGCCAATGAAGGAGGAGCTTAGATGGATTTAACAAATAAAGTCGTTGTCGTAACTGGAGGTTCAGCTGGTTTAGGTGAACAAATTTGTTATGAAGCAGCTAAACAAGGAGCGGTCGTCGTTGTCTGCGCCCGCAGAATTAATTTGATTGGTAAAGTTCGCGAGCAGTGTGCCACTTTAAGCGGACGAGAAGCATTTTCTTATCAATTAGATATTGCCGATCCAGAAAGTGTTGAACGTGTGGTTGAAGCTATTTCAGCAGAAGTTGGTCCTATAGATGTTTTAGTCAACAATGCTGGTTTTGGCTTGTTTGAAAATTTTGTTGAAATTGACTTGGCTGTTGCACGCCAAATGTTTGATGTCAACGTTCTAGGAATGATGACGTTTACTCAAAAAGTAGCTATTAAAATGATTGAAGCTGGGCAAGGACATATTATCAACGTTGCTTCAATGGCTGGGAAGATGGCTACAGCTAAATCAACCGTTTATTCTGCAACGAAATTTGCTGTGTTAGGTTTTTCAAATGCTTTACGTTTAGAATTGAAACCGTTGGGTGTAGCAGTAACGACTGTCAATCCAGGACCAATCCAAACAGAATTCTTTGATAAAGCGGACCCGACAGGCACTTATCTAGCTGCGGTGGATAAAATTGTTTTGGACCCTACGAAATTAGCGAAAGAAGTGGTTGGGAGTATGGGGACTTCTCGACGTGAGATTAATCGTCCGTTTGTCATGGAAGCAGCTGCCCGCTTTTATACATTGTTTCCACATTTAGGAGATTTCATAGCGGGAAATATTTTAAATAAAAAATAAAGGAGTCGATCAAGTCATGAAAAATCAATGGCGTGTTATTTTGGGCCTTGTGTTGGTCTTAATTGTTGTTATTTTTGCTGTTTTAAATAATCAAGCTGTTCCAGTAAACTTTGGTTTTACTAAAATTAGTGGACCGTTAATCTTAATTATTTTAGGTTCTGCAATTATTGGCGCACTAGTTGGATTACTAACCTCCACAACCACCATTTGGAACCAACGTAAGGAATTAAAAGCTGTACAAAAAGAGTTGGATATTTATAAAAATGATATGGATAAATTAGTCAAAGAAGAAACGGAAAAAGTTCAACGTTCTTTTGATAATCAATTGGCTGATTTGCAAGCCAAACAAGCGGCAGCACCACAAGTCTCAGAACCAGTGGTCAACGAACAAACATCAAACACAGAAGTAGACGCAACGCCTGTGTCAGGTAGTCGTATTGATCGTTATGTGAAACCTCGTGTGAATGAAGAGGAACAAAAATAAGGAAGAGACTTTATCGCTAAGTTTCTTTTAAAATAAAACTGTGATATCTGCTATTTATCTAACAGATATCACAGTTTTTTTCTCAGATTTAAAAAAATGCTTTCTTTAGTTTTTGGAAAAATTTTGCTATAATTACTTGGTTAGGAGTGACGTCGTGAAAAAATCAAACTATCAATGGCAGTTACAGACAAAGACAGAATTACCTGTAGAATTTATAGAACAATTAAAAAAAGAAGAAATTAATCCATTAATTGGCCAACTTTTATGGCACCGCAATATCCGGACAGAAGAAGCATTACGTAAGTTTCTACATCCGACTATCGAAGATATTTATGATCCGTTCTTAATGCATGATATGGAGAAAGCGGTAGCCCGTATCCAGCAAGCCGTCGAAGCGGGTGAACAAATCCTTGTCTATGGGGATTATGATGCAGATGGCATCACTAGTACCACGGTTATGAAAGAAGCAATCGAATTAGTCGGTGGCATGGTTCAGTACTTTCTACCGAATCGTTTTGTTCATGGATATGGACCTAATAAAGACGTATTTGCTGAACAAATTGAACAAGGAGTCCAATTAATTGTAACCGTTGATAATGGTGTAGCCGGACATGAAGCAATTAGCTACGCTATGGCTCAAGGGGTAGATGTAATCGTTACTGACCATCATGAATTGCCTGAACAATTACCAGAAGCCTTTGCGATTGTCCACCCTAGACATCCGCAAGGTGACTATCCTTTTGGAGATTTAGCTGGTGTTGGTGTGGCTTTCAAAGTCGCTACTGCGTTACTTGGTGAATTGCCAATTGAGTTATTAGATTTGGTAGCAATTGGGACAATTGCTGACTTGGTTTCATTAACCGATGAAAATAGAACGTTTGTCAAAATGGGCCTTCAAATGATTCAAACTGGTGATCGAATTGGTTTAGACGTTTTATTACAAGAAGCGGGTGTGAAAAAGGAAGCTGTTTCAGAAGAATCAATTGGCTTTACCATTGGACCTCGTTTAAACGCATTAGGTCGATTAGGGGAAGCCGCACCAGGTGTTGAATTGATGACTACATTTGATGAAGAACAAGCGCTGGAAATCGCTAAATATATCGATCAACAAAACAATGAACGAAAAGACATTGTAACGACGATTGCCAAAGAAGCGCTGGATTTAATCGACCCGAATGCGCCGGTCCATATTTTAGCGAAACAAGGCTGGCATGAAGGCGTCTTAGGGATTGTCGCGGGCCGCATTATGCAAGAAACGGGGAAACCAACCATTATTTTAGCAATAGATGAATCTGGTACGACCGCTAAAGGCTCTGGACGTAGCATTAGCGCATTGAATCTCTATGAGGCGTTGAACGAAGTGCGTGAGCAATTCACTCATTTTGGTGGGCATCATATGGCAGCGGGAATGACTTTACCTGTTGAAAATATTCCTTTTGTTCAAGAACATTTGGCACACTTTATTGAAAAAAATCAAATTGATATGGCTAATGGACAAGAGTTACTTATTAGTGAGAGCTTAGCGGTTTCGCAGGCAACGACTGCTTTTATTGATCAATTGCGTATTTTGGCGCCTTTTGGGACCGATAATACTGTGCCAACTTTTGTATTTAAGGAAATCACGCCTACGCAAATTCGGCAAATTGGTGCAGATAATACACATCTGAAATTTCAAATGAATCAAGAAGGGGCACAATTGGATGCAATTGCTTTTCAAATGGGGCCTCAAGCGGATGAACTAGCACAAGGAACCGCCGATGTGGCAGGCCAACTTTCCATCAATGAATGGAATGGTCGTAAGAAACCACAATTAATGGTGACTGATTTTGCTGTATCTGGAAGACAATTATTTGATTTTCGTGGCAAAAATAATCAAACGAAACCAATTCCTTCAGAAGCAACAGCTTATCTTTTGTTTGATGAAAAAAATCAAAAATTCATTTCAGATCCAACCGCTAATATTATTGTTTGGTCAAACCAAGAAGAATTGGTGGAAGCTGTTTCTCAAAATCAAATCGAACAACTGGTTTTTGTCGACTGTCCTGTGGAATCAATCACGGTTAAAGAAATTGTTGAAGCAACTGAGATACAACGTATATACATGATGTTTATTTCACCAGAAGAAGCTTATTTAAACGGTATGGCTTCACGTGAACAATTTGCAACATTGTATAAATTTATTTTGCAGCAAAAAGAAGTAAATCTACGTTCTCAGCTATCGAAGGTGGCAAATTACTTAAATATCCAAGAAAAATTATTAATTTTCATGATACAGGTGTTTTTTGACTTAGGATTTGTTACAATAGAAAGCGGTGTTTTAAACAGTATTGAGAAACCCGACAATCGACCATTGACTGAAAGTCAAGTGTACCAACAACGATTGAAAAAAATAAAAACAGAAGAATTTCTACTTTACAGTGATTGTCAAACAATACAACAATGGCTGTGGAATGAGGAGGACAAATAAAAATGGATTTAAGAGATTACATTGCAAGCATTCCAGATTATCCTGAGAAAGGGATCGTGTTCCGTGACATTTCTCCATTAATGGCTAATGGGGATGCCTATCGTGAAGCAACGAAACAAATCGTGGATTACGCGAAAGAAAAAAGAATTGATATGGTTGTAGGACCGGAAGCTCGTGGCTTTATTGTCGGCTGTCCAGTGGCTTATGAATTAGGGGTTGGCTTTGCTCCGGTTCGCAAAAAAGGAAAACTTCCTCGTGAAACCATCGAAGTGACTTATGACTTAGAATATGGTTCAGATACATTAACGTTGCACAAAGATGCCATCACACCAGGTCAACGTGTTTTGATTTGTGATGACTTGCTAGCAACTGGTGGTACAATTAAAGCAACCATCGAATTAGTCGAACAATTAGGTGGTATTGTGGTTGGTTGTGCGTTCCTAATTGAATTAATGGATTTACATGGCCGCGATAAAATTGATGGCTACGATATTGTTACCTTAATGGAATACTAATCTAATTTAATTAGAAAGAGCGAAGGAATTTAATCCTTCGCTCTTTCTTTGACATATTTATAAAAACGGAGCATAGCTTGGGGGGAACACACCGTTTTATTATTTATTAAGGGAACTTACGATAAACGTATCTTGCTTGCTGTTGTTTACGTGTACGTGTATAACGCTTCTCATCCCATGACATAAACCAAAGAATAAATAACGGCGTCACGATCATAAAAGCAAGACGTAATCCTAATGTTCCCAAAAAAATACCTATAACCAATACAAAAAATAAAAATCCAACACGACGAATTGCTTCCATGTGTATCACCTCTTCATTTGATTCGAACGAGTGTTCGTATTGTTATTATACGAATGTATGTTCGTTTTGTAAAGTCTTTTCTACTAATTTATGTTAAAATAATTCGAAAAGAAGAATAATCCTTTATAATAAAGAGATTTAGGGCAATAAAAGAACACGATGCTTTGAGCATCGTGTTCTTATTGTGCTGTGATTACGTATAAAAGAGAACAGAAAAATACATGAGAATCGCTGCAAGCATGACGAACAAGTGCCAAACCACATGCATAAACCGCACATTTTTCAATGAATAGAAGGCGGCACCTAATGTGTAAGACACACCCCCTGCGACCAATAACGCTGTTCCTGTAAATCCAAGAGATTCATATAACGGACGAGCAGCGATGATACAGAGCCAACCTAAAACAATATAAATAATCGTTGAAATGTTTTTCACTGTTTCTTGTTTATGCAACGTGAGGGATTTATAGACAATACCGACAATGGCGATTAACCAGACTAAACTGAACAAGGTCCAACCTAACCAACCGCCAATACTAATTAAGCAAAACGGCGTATAGCTGCCAGCAATCAATAAGAAAATAGAACTATGATCGAAGACCTGAAAGACCTTTTTGGCTCTAGTAAAAATTAAACTATGAAATAACGTTGAAGATAAAAAAAGTAGAATCAACATGGAGCCATAAATAGCATAAGATACCACGTGAATTGGTGAGCCTAAACGAGCCCCTTTAACAAGTAAAATGACTAAACCAGCAATACTTAAACCTGCGCCTATGCCATGTGTAACTGCATTCAAGACTTCGTTCACGATTAGGTATTTTTTTGAGAAATGCGTTTTTTCCAATAAATTCACTTCCTTTATTTTAATTTGATGAAAAATTCGGCAGTGTCTGTTATACTATAACTAGATAATTAACCGTTTAATGGTATTCTACCATGAAAACAGGTTCCTTTTAAAGAAAGAGTGATAAATTTATGACAAACGTTAAAATCGTAACGGATTCTTCATGTACGATGGAAAAAAGTCTTAGAGATGAATTAAATATCCATATGATGCCTTTATCAATTATGGTTGATGGCGTTGTTTATCCAGATGATGATCATTTGCCAGGCGAAAAATTTATGGACATGATGGCTAATGCGAAGGCCTTACCCAAAACGAGTCAACCACCAATTGGTGAATTTGTAGAATTATATGATCGCTTAGGTGAAGATGGCAGTGAAGTAATTTCGATTCACATGACAAAAGGCTTAAGTGGAACGGTTGAAGCGGCCCGTCAAGCTAGCAACTTATCATCAAGTAAAGTAACGGTGATTGATAGCGATTTTACAGACCAAGGTTTGTCTTTCCAAGTCATTCAAGCAGCAAAATTGGCACAAGCGGGAGCGGGTGTTCCAGAAATTTTAGCTGAAATTGAACGCGTCAAACAAAATACCAAATTATACATTGGCATTTCAACATTGGATAATTTGGTTAAAGGTGGACGAATCAGCCGTACAACAGGATTATTATCAAACATTTTTAATATGAAAGTTGTCATGGACTTTGAAAATACGGAATTGATTCCTGTAGCGAAAGGCCGAGGCGTTAAAACGTTTAATAAATGGTTTGACGAATTGAAATCAGAATTAAGTAAGATTCCAAATGTTCGACAAATTGGCATTTCTCATGCGGATGGGCTAGAACTAGCAAATGGATTCAAAGAAGGATTACAAGCAATCTTTAAAGACATGGATATTCCCGTATTACATACGAATCCAGTCATTGCAACACATACAGGAAAAAATGCCTTTGCTATTATGTACTATACAGACTAAGAAATAACGAGGTTGGGTCTCGCTCTTAAATGAGTAGACGCAACCTCTTTCTAACAAGAAAAGGAAAATTTCTTGTTGGTTTATTTAAAAGGAAGTGACGAAGATGAAAAAACAAACACAGCATATTTTGCTGACCGTCTTAACACCTATCCTCATTGCGCTAGGTGTTTTTACATTGTTAAGTGTGGCCATCCCCAAAGCAAAGCCACTATTAAAGCAAGAGAAAGTGGCCACAACTGCTCAAAAAAATCAAAAAGAAGTCATTCATTATACAGCTATCGGTGATTCTTTAACTGAAGGAATTGGCGATTTGACGAATAGTGGAGGTTTTGTTCCTATTGTGGCAGATGATTTAAAAGAACACTACAACTTGAACGGTGTTCAAACAGACAATTTTGGGAAAAATGGGGATCGTAGTGATCAAATTTTAAAACGAATCAAAGAGAAACCTGAAATTCAAAAGGGCCTTGCCTCTGCGGACGTGATTACGCTAACGGTTGGTGGAAATGACTTAATGAAAGTAATTAGTAGTAATATTTTCGACTTGAAAGTCAGCTCGTTCAATCGTCCACAAAAAGCCTATCAACGCCGAGTAAGACGACTACTTGAAGAAATCCGAGAGTACAACGAGAAGGCCCCTATTTATGTCTTAGGAATTTACAATCCCTTCTACTTAAACTTTTCCGAAATTACAGAAATGCAAGAAATCGTTGATAACTGGAATCAAGCAACCGAAGAAATGGTTCAAGAGCAAAAACGAGCCTATTTCATTCCTATCAATGATTTACTCTATAAAGGTCGTGGCGATGAAGTTGGCGTAACTGGTGGTGACTCAGAAACTACAGGAAGTAGTGCTAGCAAAGAGGATTTAAACAATTTGTTATATGAAGAAGATCGCTTCCATCCGAATAATCTTGGCTACCAAATTATGGCCGGAGCTGTCCGGGATGAAATGGTCAAGACAGAAAAAGAATGGATAACCAAATCAGAAGGTAGTGAATAAAATGAATGAAGAAAAGCCAAAAACAAGTAAATCAATTAAAAAGACACAACCAACCAATCCTAAACGAAATCCCTGGAAAATCGCTTTTCTTGTTCTAGTGGGTTTAGTCATTGGTAGTGTAGCTTTCGTGACATTTCGAGCAACACAAGTTCGCGAACCAGATTTAAAGAAAATACCAGCAATTGTTGAAAAAGAAGGCGAGCCAGTCGTCACCATTCAGTCAAAAAAACAACAGGTGAACAAACTGATTGACTTTTATTTAGCCGACTTTCAAAAAGGTTCGGAGATCAAATATAAATTTTATTTAGAAAATGATGCTTTATTAAATGGAACATTTCAGGTGTTAGGGCATGACATTCCTTTTTACTTATATTTTGATCCTTACGTGATGGCGAATGGTAATGTACAATTAAAAGCAAAAAGTTTATCTATAGGAACGTTAGGCTTGCCAATTAAAGAAGTATTGAAATTTGCTAAACGTTCTTACAAACTACCTAAATGGGTTGAAATCAATCCAGATGATCAAACTGTTTTATTACGTTTAGATCAGTTTAGAATGCAAAATGGTCTATTTGTTCGAGCAGAAAAGATTAATTTAGTTGACGATGACATTCGGATGAATATATACTTGCCAAAAGAGAAATAAAAAAGGAGTGTTAGAGATGGAAGAAAAAGCAATTTTTGCAGGCGGCTGTTTCTGGTGTATGGTGCAGCCTTTTGATACACAACCAGGGATTATCTCAGTTGTTTCGGGTTATACAGGTGGGCACGTGCCTAATCCAACATATGAACAGGTTCTAACACACACAACAGGCCATACGGAAGCAGTAGAAATCACCTTTGATCCAGCGATTATTTCTTACGAACAATTAGTGGACATTTATTGGCAACAAACGGATCCTACTGATGCTTTCGGTCAGTTTCAAGACCGCGGCGATAATTATCGGCCAGTTATTTTTTATCGTTCTCAAGAACAAAAAGAAATTGCTGAGAAAAGTAAAGAACGTCTAGCTAATAGCGGCCGTTTTACAGAACCAATTGTTACCACCATCGAACCAGCAGCACCATTTTATCCTGCTGAAGAATACCATCAAGACTTTTATAAAAAAGACGCTTTGCGTTATGGATTGTCCCATCAACGTAGAAGTGAATTTATCGAAGAAAAATGGAGTGATTAATTTACATGAGACGAAGCTTTTACCATTACTTAATGACATTAAAAGGTCCGGCTAAAGATTCTGAAACTGATTTTGCCAATGAAGCGGCCAAAGATATTCAGTTTCCAAAACAAACCGAGGATTATCATGAACTTTCTTCTTATTTAGAAATGAATGCTGACTATTTAAGCAACATGGACATCTTTGATGAGTTATGGGAAAAGTACCTTGAAAACAATAAATAAATCCAGAGGAAAAGCAAACAAAGCTTTTCCTCTTTTTTCATTCATGTTATAGTAAACAAAAGTAGTGACGAATTTGTTAGAAATGAGATGAAATATATGAAGAACAAACGAACTGTTCCTTTTTATCAATATATTATTTCGCTCCTCTGTGTCGCATTTTTAGCTGGAGGAAGTAGTTATATTTATTTTGATCATCGTGTTAAAAAGATGAGTCAAGAAGGGGCAATTACCAATGCTGATTTAAGCAAAGTGCAGGATTTATATAATGAAATTAGTACCAATTATGTAGGTGAAGTAGATAAAAATGAATTAGTTGAAGGCGCCTTAAAAGGCATGTCTGAAGCCATTGGAGACCCATACTCAACTTATCTAAATGAATCTGCTGCCAATGATTTAAACGAAAGCTTATCTGGCGATTTTGAAGGAATTGGTGCCACTATGACAATGAAAGATGGCGAACCAGTTGTAGCAGAGGCACCTGTAGCAGATTCCCCAGCTGAAAAAGCGGGAATCAAAGAAGGCGATATTATTGAAAAAGTTGATGGTACAGCTACAAAAGGGATGAAACTAGCAGAAGTCGTGTCAAAAGTCCGAGGTAAAAAAGGAACTTCCGTTGAATTGACTATCCAAAGAGAGGGAGAAACTAAAAATATCTCAATCAAACGTGGGAAAATTCCCGTTAAAACAGTGACAGGTGAGTTAGACAAAAAAGATGCACAAATTGGCTCGATTAAAATTACGTCCTTTGGTAAAAAAACATATCAGGAATTGAAAGAAACAATCACGAATTTACGAGACAAAGGAGCTAAATCCTTTGTAATTGATGTACGCCAAAATCCTGGTGGACTGCTAGATCAAGCAGAGCGAATGGCCAGTATGTTTTTAAAAAATGGCGAAACAATTGTTCAATTTGAAGACAAAAAAGGACGTACGATGAAAGAAGTTGCTTCCAAAGAATTAGACGACGGCTTTAAAGTAAAAGAACCTGTTGCAGTTATCATTGATGGCAATAGTGCCAGTGCATCCGAAATTTTTGCTGCAGCACTGCATGAATCTGCGAATGTCCCATTAATTGGAACGAAAACATTTGGCAAAGGAACGGTCCAAACGGTGAAGGATTTAAATGACCAAACCGAAATAAAATTGACTGTTTTAAAATGGTTAACACCAAAAGGCGAATGGATCAACGAAAAAGGAATTGAACCAACCATCAAAGCTGATTACCCCGAGTATGCCTATTTAAAATTGATTCCTCGCGATAAAACGCTAAAAGAAGGAGATCAATCTGAAGATATTCAGAACTTAAATGCTATTTTAGCTGTATTAGCGTATCCTGTTGATGAAAACAATGCAAACTACACCGCAGAAACAAAAGCAGCGGTTAGCGATCTTCAACAGAAAAATGGCTTGCCTGTAACTGGAGAAATCGACAATGAAACAGCCACAAAAATTGAAGCCACTTTAGGTAAATTAATTCTTGAAAATGACGCTGCCTACGATACAGCAGTCAAAGAAATTCAAAAAAACTAGAAAAAAGGTGGCACGAAGTTGAAGAAGAAACGTGATTATGTTGGGTATTTAATGTACTTTCTGAAAATTTTAGTACCAGCAATCGTAGCCGTGTTTATTTTAAGAGGATTTTTCCTGATTCCTGTTCGGGTGGATGGCCATTCCATGCAAAAAACCTTGAATCAAGGAGATATGATTGTGATGGAAAAATTCTCCGCCATTAAACGGTTTGATGTGGTGGTCTTTAAAACAGACACAGGATCGATTCTGATTAAACGTGTGATTGGTTTACCAGGAGAAGCTGTGCGTTACGAAAACGATCAATTATATGTCAATAATCAGCCAATCGCTGAATCATATTTAACTAAAAACAGAAAAAAAGATCATGAAACGATGCCTTACACTACGAATTTTGATTCAAAAGAATTGTTAATGCAAGAAAAATTACCTAAAGATAGCTATTTTGTACTTGGTGATAATCGCCGTATGTCCAAAGACAGCCGTTCTTTTGGTGCAATACATGCAGATCAAATCTTAGGGAAAGCACAATTTGTTTATTACCCACTCACTCATATGAAGATCATTCCTAAATAAGTAAGACCACTAGTTCGTTTATTTAAATAACGACTAGTGGTCTTTTCTAATCTGAAAAATTGTTCTCTTAGCTGAAAAATGTTAAGGTTAAAGTAATGATAGATGTAGGAGGTCATGCAAATGATTAGAAAAACTATTTTAGCAAGTTCTATCTTAGGTGTTGGGTTACTGATTGGTGCATGTGGAAACCAAACCCAAATGAATTCAACTAATACCAGTGAATCATCACAGCCTAAAGTAACCGAATCAAGTCGCAAGTCATCTGAAAGTGCGTCTAATAACGAAGGTGTATCAAGCGATTCTAATAAACCCACAAGTTCCACTACAGAATCAGAAATCTTAAAAGGTCTGGCGGAAGAAAAAACGCTAAAAGAAAAAATCCCGTCCTTAAATCAAACAACGATTAAGAAAGTCACTGATAATGAGTATAAACGCATTCTTGTGATGGAAGAAAAGACTACAGGAACGACCTATAAAAGTATTTTGATAAAAAAACAAAATCGCTTAAAAATTGTCAACGAAACAACCGATGAATTGTTATACAATGGAACCCTATAAGAACGAAACCATTCAATAAACTCAAAAGTATAGCCATTGTTTTCAAAGAAAAATTTCTTTGGAAACAATGGTTTTTTGTTGACAAAAGAATTTCTAAGATATATAGTTAGTTGCATAAGTAGTTAACCATTTAAGCGAGGTGTAAAAATGGAATTTAATTTTTCGGGGGAAAAGCCTTTATTTCAGCAAGTAGCCGATCAGATTGCCGAAGGAATTTTTAATGGCGCTTACTTAGAAGGCGAACAAATTCCCTCAACCACAGAAATATCAAAAAGTTACCAAATCAATCCAGCCACCGTTTTAAAAGGAATGAATTTATTAGTAGAACGACAGCTGATTGAAAAGAAACGGGGGATTGGCATGTTTGTTTTACCAGGCGCTCAAGAGAGAGTAAGAAGTGCTCGGAAAGAAGAATTTTTAAATAAAGAAGTCTTAGAAGTTGTCGCAGAAGCTAAAAAATTAGGGATTACAGCTGAACAATTAAAACAACTAATTGAAAGAGGGTATGAAGCATGAGTTTGCGGGTGGAATCAGTAAGTAAAAAATATCATCAAAAAAAAGCACTAGATAATATTTCAATTACTTTTGAAAAAGAAACGATTTATGGGCTCTTAGGCAGAAACGGGGCTGGTAAAAGTACGTTATTAAATATCATAAATAATCGAAGTTTTGCCACTTCAGGTTCCGTTCAATTGGCGGGAGAAACAGTGACCGATAATGAGACTGCTTTGAATCATATTTACTTAATGAGTGAAGATAATTTGTTTCCTCCTCAGTTAAAAATTAAAGATATTTTTAAAACGACTGAAGGTTTTTATGGATCCTTTGACTGGTCTTTAGCCGAACAAATGTTAAGCGATTTTGATTTAGATGGTAAAAAGACATTCAAAAAATTATCAACTGGTTATCGGAGTATTGCTAAACTAATAGTGGCGCTATCCGTCCCCTGTGAGTATATTTTTTTAGATGAGCCAGTCTTAGGTTTAGACGCCAATCATCGGGAATTATTTTATACTTATTTAATTGAGACATACCAAGAACGTCCCCGTACGTTTGTGATTTCTACCCATTTGATTGAAGAAATTGCGAATTTATTAGAAGATATTATCATCATTGATCAAGGAAAATTGATTCGCGCAGAATCTATTGAAACAATTTTGAAAAACGGTCGCATTGTTTCTGGGCCGAAAGAACAAGTAGAGCGCTATACTCAGTCATTGGAAATCTTAGGCATGGACACTTTAGGTGGAGCAGTTACGGCTTACGTGTACGGCGACTTGCCGACTGAAAAAGCAGAGGTTCAAATTGCGCCGCTAAATTTACAAACATATTTTGTGCAATTAACCAATAGAAAGAAGGAAAAGTAAAATGAAATTTAAAACAGCTTTGCGGTATCGTGTTATTTATCAAGTCCGTTCCTTAGCAATTTATTTTGGCTTTTATGCTTTGTTCGGCATTCTTTTTCCTCTTATTGGGTTGCTCTTTTCTAACGACGTGAATACTGTCAGCTCTGATGCAGTAATTCCTTGTCTGGTTTTTATGGGGATACTATCATTTTTGGGGGTGAACACAGATTTTAAACTGTTTATTCAAAACGGGCTTTCCCGCTGGACGATTTTTTTGGTGAATTTTGTAAGTAATGCTATTTTATCTTTGGTTGGATCCTTGGCTGTACTTGTACTGATTAAAGTATTTAGCGGCAATTTCATTTCTCATTTTCAATTATCAATGAAATTAATTGATGTCTATGCGCAAGGAAACTTTTTCATGTCGTGGTTGCTCTTTTTTATCTTACTAATGCTTAGCGGCTCACTTGGCTTGTTAGCAGGTGTCTTTAATGATCGGATAGATGGCGTAAAAAAACTCATTGTTTTATTGCTGTTATTAATGATTCCTATTTTACTGGGCACGATTGCACAATTAGGTGGGACACCAATGCGCCTGAGAATGCTCCACGTCTTGCAAGCAATGGTTGGTTATCAATCCACTGGTTTTACTGTCCTACCACTTCTTCTGACAATCAGTTGCTTTGTTGGCATTAATCTTGGTTTGGCCTATTTATTGAATAAACATCGTGAAATTAAACGCGTAAATGCATAACTAATTAAATTAAAACAGATCGAGATTAATAATGAATACACTTTCTCTCAATTTAACTAAAGCATATTCTTATATAAAAAGAAGGCAATAGGCGTATACTAAAAGTGTGAAAAATGAAACAAATGAGAGGAAGTTGGTTTATGAAAGCTGTTGTGATTAATCAGTACGGAAGTAAAGAGGTACTTGAAGAAGCAGAAGTAACACTGCCAGAATTATCGGAACATCAAGTGTTGGTAAAAGAATACGCGACATCAATTAATCCGATTGATTGGAAATTGCGTGAAGGATATTTAAAACAGATGTTTGATTGGTCCTTTCCGATTATTCTTGGTTGGGATGTCGCTGGTGTGATTACAGAGGTGGGGAGTCAAGTAACGGATTGGCAAGTTGGCGATAAAGTTTTTGCTCGTCCTGAAACTACTCGTTTTGGCACCTATGCAGAAGTAACGATTGTGGATGATCATTTATTAGCAAAAATCCCTGAAACAATTAGCTTTGAAGAAGCTGCTGCCGTTCCGTTGGCTGGTTTAACCGCTTGGCAAGCATTGTTTGATCATGGTCACCTTAAAGAAGGAGAAACTGTTTTAATTCATGCTGGTGCAGGTGGGGTCGGTACTTATGCGATTCAACTAGCAAAAGAAGCGGGCGCACATGTCATCACGACCGCTAGCGCAAAAAATCATGCCTTACTGAAAAAAATTGGTGCAGATGAAGTGATTGATTATCATACAACGAATTTTGCAGAGGTATTAGCTGATGTTGATTTGGTCTTTGATACAATGGGTGGTGAGGTTCAAAAAAATAGTTTTGACGTCTTAAAACCAAACACCGGTCGTCTTGTTTCAATTGTGGGCATTGAAGATAAACAATTGGCAGCCGAAAAAAATATTTCTGCTGAAAGTATTTGGCTTCAACCAAATGGAGAACAATTACAAAAAATTGCTGATTTGATGGCAGCTGGAAAAGTGAAATCAATTATTGGTGAAGTTTTCCCTTTTTCTAGACAAGGGATTTATGATGCACATGCACTCAGTGAAACGCACCATGCAGTTGGCAAAATAGTTGTTCAAATGGCAAAATAAAAGAAGCTCAGACAGTGAATTATCTTAAAATAGAAAAAGTGAGCCTGGGACAAAAATCCAAAAAGATTTTTGTCCCAGGCTCAAAACCTGATAAACGGCGGGAACAGAACCAACTCCTTCGGAAATAAGCCGAAATTCTCCAAAAATTAAAGAGCAATTTTCGGAAATTTCTTCTTATTTCTCGGAGCTAAACGGTTCTGTCCCGACCTCACTTTTTTGTTAAGAGGACAGATGTGCCAACCAAGTTTGTGTTTCCTTAATTTCTTGATAAGTTAATTGATGACTTTGTGTCCAAACCTCTTGTACGGTTGCTCCATGATTCTGAAATAGTTGAATCACACGCATACTCTCAGGAAGTGGAACAATCGGGTCATGCTCTCCTAGAGATAATAAAACAGAAGTGTCGGTCAAGTCTGGTTGATTGGTCAATTCAACAGGAAACATGGGATGATAGAGGACAGCTTGATGGTAACTATCGGGATGAGTAAGCAATAATTGAATAGCGATATTGGCCCCATTTGAATAGCCAATAAAAATAATTTTATCCAATGAAAATTGATGCTCGTTAGCGGCTTGTTGAATAAACTTATGAAGCGCCTCGCCGCGTTTTTCTAGATCTTCTAAGTCATAATGACCTTCCGCTAGGCGCTTAAAATAACGATTCATTCCATTTTCTGAAACATCACCACGAATACTTAGCACAGTAGCTTGTTTATTTAGTTCTTGGGCAATTGGTAGGAGAGATGTTTCATCACCACCTGTACCGTGAAGTAGCACAAAGACAGGTGCTTCAGGATGTCCTTTTTTAAAAATTGAATGCATGTTTTTTCCTCCTTAGGCTCGTTTTGTATTGAAAGGCTTGATAACACTCTCAATATACTCACGACGGTTTTCTAAAAATGGCGCAAGAGATAACTTTTCTCCTAATGTTTCGTAAGGTTCATCCCCCATAAATCCTGGTTCATCGGTGGCTAATTCGACTAAAATATGCCCAATACGAACATACAATGATTCAAAGTAATAACGATCGACATAGCCAGAGTTTTGTAAGCCTAAATGATCAAAGAGCGCTTGCCAAGTCCCAAGTGATTTACGATCCGCTAGGCGGAATGCAACGTGATGTACTTCACCATATCCTTGTTGCGCTTGTGAGCTAGTATCATCGTCTACCAAAATGACTTGGGCACCATTGCCACCTTGGCCAACTTCTAGTAAATAGCGATTGCCTTCTTGTGCCACTACGTGAAAGCCTAGAATTTCTTCAAAGACTTCTTTGAATTCATGAAAATAGGAAATAGCTATTTCGACAGGTCCTAAGCCATAAATCGCAAATTCTGTAGGGACAGGTCCTTTTTTCCAAGGGGTGCCCGCTGCAACGCCCTGATTTAATTCATCAGAGATTAATTGATACGCTTGATCATCAAAATCCCAGAAGCGAAGGACTTTTTTGCCAAATTCTTCAGAAATACCTGTGTGTTTGACAGCAAATTCATTGAAGCGATTTTCATAATAAGTCAAAGCTGCATCTGAAGGAACCCGGAACCCTGTTCTTGAAATTGTATTGGTTCCTTTTAATCCTTTAGGGTTATTGGGAAAATCGAAAAAGGTCATGGTTGTACCTGGTGTACCCAAATCATCGGCAAAATAGGTGTGGTAAGTATAGATATCATCTTGATTCACTGTTTTTTTGACTAAACGCATCCCTAAAACGTCTGTAAAGAAGTGATAGTTTTTTTCTGCATCACTTGTCATAGCTGTAACGTGGTGGATTCCTAATAATTGATCTTCTTTTTTCATCATTATTTCCTCATTTCGTTTCATTTGTTATTTTTCGTAAAGTTTTTTGAAGAAGTGTTAATTCTTCGGAAGAGAGTTGTTCAAATGCTTCTGCAATTCGCTTTGCATGCATCGGAAAAATTTCTTCAATTAATGTTTTTCCAGCTTCTGTTAATTCGACGTAAGTAATGCGTCGGTCTTTTTCACTGGGGGTGCGCGTTACATAGCCTTTTTTATGTAATTGGTCAATAACATAAGTGGTGCTACTGCTAGCAATTAAAATTTTCTCCTTAATTTTTTGGATGGTCTGAGGACCTTTATGGAGTAACAGCTCTAACACTGAAAATTCTGTAATGTTTAAGTCATAACAAGTGACATCTTGCTTGGCAAGTTGCTCTAGTTGATGGCTGGTTCTTAATAAACCGATATAGGCTTTTAAAGCTTCTTGCTGTTGGGTCATTGTTTCACCTCTTTTTATTTCGAATTCGAGATAAATATAACTTACTTTTGGTAAGTAATCAATTAATATGCTTAAAAAGACAGCCAGCAAAAAATGTGAATTTTTGCTGGCTGTCTTTTTTGTTTATTTTAGAAGATTGTTGGAACTAAGCCGCCATCGATTCTTAAGGCTTCTCCTGAGAAAGAAGAAGAATCTGGGCTGGCCACAAAGGTAACAAAACGACCAATTTCTTCTGGTCGAATGAGCCGTTGGATTTGTGAACGAGAACGATGATTTTTCATGAAATCTTTTTCCCAATCCTCTTTGGGAATGTCTGAATCAGCGTACATATCTTCCAACATTTTTTCTACACCTTCGGTAAGGGTTGAGCCAGGCATAACCGTGTTAACGGTGACATGTGTGCCAACAGTTAAGTTAGATAAACTTTTAGCTAAGGAAAGATTCATCGTTTTTGTCATGCTATATTGGGGCATTTCGCCAGAAGGCATCACCGCTTCTTCGCTAGCAATGAAAATAATGCGACCAAAATCTTGTGCAAGCATTTTAGGTAGATAAGCTTTTGCTAATGCATTGCCTGACAACACGTTCACAGTAAAAAATTTTTCCCAAGTGGCGTCATCGATGTCCCAGTATTCCATTGGCTCAAAAATCCCCATATTGTTCACTAAAATGTCGACTTTAGGGAATTTTTCAAGTAAAGTAGTTCGTTGACTTTCAATGGAAATATCGGCAGTTCCTGCTTGAGGATGAGTGTCTGGAAACATTGTTTGTATTTCTTCAACAACTTTGATTACTTCGGCTTCATTGCGCCCATTGATAATGACATCGGTCCCTTCACGAGCCATTTCAATCGCAATTGCTTTGCCAATTCCTTTGGTTGAACCAGTAATTAATGCTAATTTATTCGTTAAGTGTAAATCCATTTAAATCCCTCCAACGTTTGTCTATATGTCTATATCTAGTGTAGGTCTTTTTCTGGACTTTTAAAAGGAAAAAGTTTTTTCGGCCCGCGAGAAACAAGCCCCAATAATTACTTAACAGCTGAGTTTTCACTTTTTGGGCGTAAAACGAGTAATTATTGTCAGTAAAAAAGCGTCACTTTTTTGATAGAATAACTAGAGACGAAATTGGCTAAGACCAATTTTGTAAAATTGTACATAAAAAAGAAGAGTGGGAATGCTATGAAGAAACAATATTACTGGAATATACCCGATAACTTATTAAACTCGTTAAAACAGCGGAAAAAGTTATACAGCTTTTATAAAAATGAACAAAATAAGGCAAGAGAATTAGTAGAGAATTGTCAGTCGGTTCTTTTTCCTGAATTAGTCGCTTCGCTGAATAAAATAGATGAGCGGATTAAATTATTGATATTCTATCAAAATTTAGAAGATTGTGAGCTTTCAGAAGAAGAAATTATTACTGTGATTGAGCGAGAATATTTTGTGACTTTTTATGAAACAATTGAAGAACCGACCACTGAAATTATTAGTAGTCATTCTATGTATTATTTATTGCAACAGCCGACTAAAGAAATGCTTTGGGATTTAGACTTTAGTAACATGTTAAAACAAGGTCAGTTAGTTGATTTAATGGATTATCAAAAATTGACCAAATGTTATCAAAAGCTGCAGAATCAAGCTAAAAATTTGATTGAAAAATTAAATAAAGAAACATTTTACACATTCTATAGTCAACTTTTATTGATTGATTGCCAATGCAAATTATTAATAGAAGAGGCGCTTCTGAAAGAAGAATCATTGATGACGGTCGATGAATGCTTAACAGCCATTAAGCAAGAAATTCGAAAAATTCATTTTGAACAATTTAAATACCAACATTATTTATTTGAAGATTTATCTTTGCGGTACCAAGTTTAACGGAAGTGACAAAAAGAATGGTTGAATCTAACAAGAATGTTCGTTGTTTTCTGTTATATAAAAAGATATGATAGTTTCTGTAGAAAAAATAAAGGAGACGATTCATGAACGCAAATCGCTTAAAGTTATTGATGATGGGGTTAATGGTTCTTGACCATATTAGTTATTTTGTTCCGCCAGAATGGGCACTGATTTTTCATGTAATTACTCGTTGTGTCGGTGTATTTTTTGGTTACATGGCTGTAGAAGGGTTCAACTATACACGGAATGTTTATCGTTACAATGGTCGTTTGTATATTTGGGCAGCAATCATGTTTGTTGGAAATACGTTTCTAAATCATTTAGTGAATAATCCAGCTGTTGCTGTTCACAACAATATTTTCTTCACCTTAGCCCTGGGTGTCAGTATGTTAATTGTGACAAAAGCGATGCTAGAGATGCCAAAAATCAGTTTAAAAATTGTTTTATTGATTAGTATATTAGCAATTTTAGGAATAGGAGCAATGTTTGCTGAAGGTGGCATTGTGATGTTACCTTTTATGTTGATTACGTATTTAGCCAGAAAGAGACTTGTCTTACGGAACTGTTTATATGGTGCATTAGCGCTCTTTTTCTTAGTTACAAGTTTTCAATGGTTGGGAGATTGGCCAACGACAATTGAAATGTTAGCTTATAATTCTGATTTTATGTTTATCACTGTGTTACCATTTATATCGCTTTACAATGGTGAGAGAGGAAGCAAAGCACCATTTTTCAAATATTTATTTTATGGATTCTATCCGCTTCATTTATGGCTGATTGCATTGATAGCCAATTACGTTCATTAAACCTTTTTATATTAAAAGAATAAAAACAGCGACTCACAAAAATGTGAGTCGCTGTTTTTTTAGATGGGTAAGATACTGATTCCTAAAAGAAGAGTGACAAGTAGAAAAACAAAAAGCACAATTCGCTTATCATGAACCAGTAAGGCAATGTATTCTCGGATTAGAGCAGTTGGTAAAAAATATAAGGCAGTTGGCGCCCCGACACCTTCAGCTTTTAAGCCGACACGATGGGCATACATAGCTCCTCGTAAGACATGATAGTTATTTGTTGAAAAAATAACAGAGGGTTGTTTAGAATCAGACGGCATCTTTTGCCAATCTGCCTGAATTATTGCTTTAGAAAACAACATATTTTCATAAGTGGTTGTGGATTGGTCCTCCATCAAAATTGCTTCTGCAGGAATATTTTGTGAAAGCAAATATTTTTTCATTGCAAAAGCTTCGGCCACAGGTTCGTCAGGACCTTGACCACCGCTGACTACAAATTTAGCGGTGGGATTTTTTTCATAATATTCAATCCCTTTATCTAACCGACTCTTCAAAAGTGGAGGTACTTCCTCGCTACGAATTCCCGAACCTAAAACAATGATATAATCAACCGCTTTTTTTAAAGGAATCATTTGGTACATCCATGAATACAAGACGTAAGCAGCAAATAGAAAGGTCAGCAAAAGATCCATTAACAATAGAAAAAGTAAGAACAGAAAAAGCACATAAGGTATTTGCGCTGTGCCAACTGATAATAAATATAGAAAGGCGGGTAAAGCAATTAATAAGTTCAGCCCTAGGCCAGCAGACAATTTAGCCGTGACACTTTTGCCTTCTTTCGTTTGCATCGTACGTGAGTTAAAAATAAAGTAAAGGCAAATGCCGATAAACACAGCGGGAATTAATAGATAAGCAATGGCCAAAGTAATTAGGTCGCCATTCTTAAAATGTAAATAAATTTTGTCTAGTCCGATAAATAGTAAGGTGACTAATGACAATAAGGTGCCAGAAGCCAGAGTGATACCGCCGAGGATACTGCGGTTATTAATTTTTAATATACCAAATCCTAGTAGGGCGATAAACAAAAAGAATAGTAGTAGTGCCATTTAATTCCTCCTAAAAATAAGTATCTAAAGTATAACATGCTTTAGGATCTGACATAAATAAACAGTTGTGCCGAAGCATAAGTTTTCCTTTCATTCTTAGAAAAGAAGTTTTTTCATGAAAAGTAAATTAGATAACAATTGTTTAGAGAAAGAAAAGCTTGATTTACTAAGCTTTTCTTTCTCTATAAAAAATATTAATAAGGACATAAAAATTAACAATTTGTATGCGCTTACATACTAAGGTAGATTTAAAGTGTAAAGAAGAAAAAATGAGGTGAGAAAATGATCACTGTTTCAATTGCAGGAGGTTCACAACCAGAGATTTTACAGTTAGTTAAAAAAGCACTAAAAGAAGCCGAGCAACCGTTGCAGTTTATTGTATTTGATACAAACGAAAATCTTGATACTGAAAATCTCTGGAAATATGTTCATTGCTCAGATGAGGCCGCGGTAGCACGGGAAGCTGTCAGTCTAGTTGCAACTGGTCAAGCACAAATTTTATTGAAAGGAATTATTCAGACCCACACATTACTAAAAGAAATGTTGAAAAGTGAGCATCAATTAAAAAATAAACCGATTCTTTCCCATGTAGCAATGGTGGAGCTGCCTGCAGGAAAAACCTTCTTGTTAACCGATTGTGCGATGAATATCGCTCCCACTCAAGCGACCCTCATTGAAATTGTTGAAAATGCTAAAGAAGTCGCCCAAAAATTGGGACTGCATCACCCGAAAATTGCTTTGTTAAGCGCAGCGGAAAATTTCAATCCTAAAATGCCTTCGTCTGTTTTAGCAAAAGAAGTCACGGCACATTTTAATGATCAACAAGAGGCTACGGTTTTTGGGCCACTTTCGCTTGATTTAGCGACCTCTGAAGAAGCGGTTGCGCATAAACGTTACAGCGGTCCTATCATGGGGGATGCAGATATTTTAGTGGTCCCAACTATTGATGTTGGAAATTGTTTATACAAATCATTAACCTTGTTTGGGCACGCCAAGGTGGGAGGAACGATTGTTGGCACAAAAGTCCCAGTCGTTTTAACATCTAGAAGCGATTCGACAGAAAGCAAATTCCATTCATTAAGATTTGCCATGAGACAAGTTTAAAAAAAGGAGCAGAAAACAATGGAAACAGTATTGGTTATTAATCCTGGCTCGACCTCCACTAAGTTAGCGCTTTTTGCTAATCATGATTGCTTGGCGGAAGAAACGCTTAGACATAGCGTCCAAGAATTGGCACCTTTTGAAAATGTTGTCAGTCAAACACCATTTCGAAAACAAATGATCGCGGAATTTTTAGAAACACATAACATCACACAATTAGCCGCTGTCGTGGGGCGTGGTGGTTTGCTTAAGCCTATTCCTGGCGGTACGTATCTTGTCAATCAACAAATGCTAGAAGACTTGCGGACAGAACGCTTTAATACCCATGCTTCAAATTTAGGGGCGATTTTAGCTAATGAGTTTGCAGAAAAATATCACGTGCCAGCCTTTATTGTCGATCCTGTTGTTGTAGATGAGCTACAGCCATTAGCCAGGATTTCTGGATTAAAAGGCATTCAGCGGCGTAGCGTTGGTCACGCCTTAAATCAAAAAGCGGTCGCTCGAAAAATCGCTGAGGATTTAGGGAAAACATATGAGCAAAGCAATTTTATCGTTGTTCATTTAGGTGGGGGCATTAGCTTGGGGGCGCATCAAAAAGGCCGCATGGTGGATGTGGTAAATGGGCTTGATGGTGAAGGTCCTTATACGCCAGAACGCAGTGGTGCCTTACCGCTCGTTGAATTTGCGCAATGGATACTTGAACAGGAGTTAACGATTAGCCAAGTGAAAAAGCTAATTGCGGGTAATAGCGGCCTTAAATCATACCTAGGTGAAACAGATTTACGGCATATCCAAGCACAAATAGCTGCAGGTGATCAAACAGCAAATTACTATTTAAAAGGAATGTGTTACCAAATCGCAAAAAGTATTGGCGAGATGGCCGTGGTTCTTGAAGGCACAATTGATGCAATTATTTTAACAGGGGGCGCAGCCTATTCGCAAACCGTTGTTCAAGAAATTAGTCAAAAAGTCACTTGGATTGCACCAATTAAGGTTTACCCAGGTGAAATGGAGATGGCTGCTTTATATGAAGGCGTCAATCGAGTATTAACAGGGGAAGAACAAGCTTTAAATTATAGTGAAGCAAAAATTGAGCAGGAGTGATCAAAATGGCGGAACAAACAGATTTACTGATTTTAGGTGGCGGAACAGGAGGCTATGTAGCAGCAATTCGAGCCGCACAAAAAGGGCTAAACGTCACAATTGTTGAAAAATACAAATTAGGTGGCACTTGTTTGCACAAAGGCTGTATCCCTACAAAAGCTTTATTAAGAAGCGCAGAGGTTTTTGATACCTTAAAACAAGCGGCTTCTTTTGGGATTGAAACAGAGGCAGCGTCCATTGATTTTTCTAAAATACAACAACGGAAAGAAGGAATTATTGAGCAGTTACACAAAGGTGTTGAAGGCTTATGCAAGAAAAATAAAATCAAAATTTTAGCAGGCGAAGGTGCGATTTTAGGTCCTTCCATTTTTTCACCAGTCTCTGGCGCAGTGGCAGTTACGTTTAATGATCCAACACGAGAAGAAGAAATTATCGTTCCTAAAAATGTCATTATTGCGACAGGCTCTAGTCCTAAAACGTTACCTAATTTGCCACTGGATGAAGAATTTATCTTATCTTCTGATGGGATGCTTGAATTAGAAGAGCTACCAGAATCAATTGCAATTATTGGTGGTGGCGTTATTGGTGTCGAGTGGGCTTCTTTATTAAATAGTTTAGGTGTCAACGTAACTATCATTGAATTTTTGGATCGGTTACTTATAAATGAAAGTGCAACAATTTCTAAAGAATTAAAGAAACGTTTAGAGCAACGAGGAATTAACATTTTATTAGGTAGCAAAGTCCAAGAAGCGAAAGTTACTGGACAAAAGGTTCAAGTAGAAGTTGCAGGACAAGAAAGCCTCACTGTTGACAAAGTCATGGTAGCAATTGGTCGTCAACCCAATATCAATAAGTTAGGGTTACAGAATACCTCAGTGAAATATACTGACAAAGGCATTGAAGTAAATGAATTTTATCAAACCACAGAAGGACATATTTATGCGATTGGTGATTGTATCGATACACTTCAACTAGCCCATGTGGCTATGAAAGAAGGAGAGTTAGCTGTTCAGCATCTTTTAGGCGAGACAGTGGAACCTTTAAATTATACAAACGTGCCTCGAGGTGTTTATACAAATCCTGAAATAGCAAGTGTCGGCTATACTAGAGAAACTTTACCAGAAGATAAAGAAGTAGTGATTGGCACCTTTAATTTTAATGGTAATGGTAAATCACTTGTTTATGGAGAAACAGATGGCTTTATAGAAGTAATTCGTGACAAGAAGACCGATGATTTATTAGGGGTTTCTATGATTGGGCCACATGTCACGGATTTAATTGCCGAAGCAAGTACTGCCATGTATTTAGATGCCTCGCCCATTGAAATTGGTGAAGCAATCCACGCGCATCCAACAATGACAGAAGTATTGCAAGAAGCAGCCTTAGATACTTATGGCTTAGCGATTCACAAATAGAGAAAGGTTGATGAAAATGAAAACGCTTAAAAAATCGGGTTTATCAAAAGAAGAATTGATTCAGGCATATCGTCAAGTACTACGAGGACGTCGTTTAGACGAACGGTTGTGGCAATTAACAAGGATTGGTAAGACCTCTTTCAATATTTCTGGTCAAGGGGCAGAAGTTGCACAAGTAGCGATGGCGATGGCTTTTGATCCTCAAAAAGATTATTTTTTACCGTATTATCGTGATATGACCGCGTGCTTGGTTTGGGGCATGACCTCCAAAGATATTTTAATGGGTTCTTTTGGAAAAGAAGCGGATCCTTCTTCCCATGGTCGTCAAATGCCGAATCATTATGGTTCAAAAGAGCATAATATTGTTTCCTTCTCTTCAACAGTAAGTACACAAATGCCATTAGCGACAGGTGTTGGTTATGCAGCGCAACTTCAAAAAGCTGATTTTGTTGCATTGACCACCACTGGGGAAGGCTCTGCCAATCAAGGAGAAGTCCAAGAAGCTATGAACTTTGCAGGCGTAAAAAAATTACCAGTCATTTTTGTGGTTGAAAATAATGAATATGCGATTTCTGTCCCAATTGAAGAACAGTATGCCAATAAACGAATGGCCGATCGCGCGAAAGCTTATGGCTTTGAAGGTGTAACCGTTGATGGTAGTGATTTTACTGAAGTCTATCTAGCATTTAAAGAAGCAGTAAAAGCGGCTCGCGAGAAAAAAGGACCAAAATTGATTGAATTAATGGTTTCTCGCTTGACTTCTCATTCCGCTGACGATGATCAATCTGTTTATCGTTCAAAAGAAGAAATTGAAGAGATGAAAAAGAACGATGCAGTGAAGCTTTTTGAAAAACAATTATTAGAAGAGGGCTATTTAACAGACGAAGACATTTCCAAAATTGATGAAGAAATTCGTGCAGAAATCAATCAAGCAACGGATGAAGCAGAAGCAATGCCAGATCCTGTACCGACATCAATTTTAGAAGAAGTGTATGCAAAATAAGAGAAGAGGAGAAGAAATATAATGGCTGAGATGACTTATTTAGAAGCAATTAACTTAGGAATTTCTGAAGAAATGGCTCGTGATGAAAAAGTAGTTATTTTTGGAGAAGATGTCGGCGGCGACAAAGGCGGCGTGTTCGGTGTAACAAAGGGCTTGGCTGCTAAATACGGTGACGAGCGTTGTTTTAATACACCGTTAACAGAAGGCTTAATTGGTGGTTTAGCTGTCGGCTTAGGTTTAATGGGCTATCGCGCAATTGGTGAATTTCAATTTGCGGATTACATTTTGCCTGCAACCAATCAATTGTTATCAGAGGCTCGGACAATGCGCTATAGAACAAAAGGCGATTGGACTGCGCCAATCGTTTATCGGACACCTTATGGCGGCGGTGTTCGTGGTGGGCTGTATCATTCTCAGTCTACAGAAAAAGTTTTTTGTGGACAACCAGGATTAAGAGTGGTGACCCCCTCTAATCCTTATGATGCAAAAGGGATGATTAAAGCAGCGATTCGTTCCGATGATCCAGTCATTTTTTACGAACATAAGCGTTTATATCGTTTACTAAAAGATGAAGTGCCTGCAGATGATTATATCGTACCAATTGACAAAGCCAATGTCGTTAGAACGGGTAGTGATTTAACCGTGATTAGTTACGGCATGACCTTGCAATTAGCTTTAGCTGCGGCGGAAAAACTAGCCGCTGAAGGAATTGATGCCGAAATCGTCGATGTTCGCTCATTATATCCTTTAGATCGCGAAACATTAGTAGCTGCAGCTAAGAAAACAGGGAAGGTCTTACTCGTAACAGAAGACAATAAAGAAGGCAGCGTGATGAGTGAAATTGCGGCAATGATTTCAGAAGATGCTCTCTTTGATTTAGATGCACCGATTCAACGACTTGCAGGACCTGATTGTCCAAGCATGCCTTATGCATTACCTTTAGAAAGAGAATTTTTAATCAATGAAGAGCAAGTATTAGCAGCAATGAAAGAATTAGCAGAATTTTAATTGAAGCAAGGAGGAAAAAATAAATGGCCACAAAAGAAATCAAAATGCCTCATCTAGGCGAAAGTGTCACAGAGGCAGCCATTGTCCAATGGTTAGTTAAACCAGGAGATTCAGTGAAACGCTATGATCCCTTAATGGAAGTCGTTTCTGATAAAGTCACCACGGAAGTCCCATCAGATTTTGATGGTGTAGTAAAAGAATTTCTGATTTCTCTAGATACAGATGTGCCCATCGGAACAGCGGTGATGACGTTAGAGACAGAAGAAACAACCGAAAAAACAGAAGAAGCTACTTTAGCACCAGTGAAAGAAGCAAGTGCGGAACAAGCACAAGAACATGAAACGGTTGAAACAACAAGCACTGCGACGTCCCATCAAAAAAATAATGGTCGTTATTCCCCAGCAGTCCTTAAAATTGCCCAAGAAAAAAAGATTGATTTAACACAAGTTACAGGGACAGGTCGTGATGGTCGGATTACTAGAAAAGATGTCACAAACTTTACACCAACACAGGCAAGAACACCTGAGAAAACAGTGAGTCCAGGAACTAGCCCTTCAATTTCAGAGGAGCCAGTTGCTTCGCAAAATGAAAGCGCCGCAACAGCTAGTCCAACTGAAACAACCACAGATAAAATTGTCTCTGCAGATCCTGTACGTAAAGCAATTGCTAAAAAAATGGTCCAAAGTGTCAACGAAATCCCTCACGCTTGGTTAATGGTGGAAGCGGATGTGACCAACTTAGTCCAACTTAGAAATTCATTAAAAGATGAATTTAAACAACAAGAAGGCCTGTCTCTAAGCTTCTTCCCATTTTTTGCCAAAGCAGTCATTCAAGCGTTAAAGAAAAATCCAAAAATCAATACATCTTGGGATGATGGCTCAATTATTTATCATAAAGATGTTAATTTATCCATAGCTGTAACGACAGACGAGCATCTTTACGTGCCAGTGATTCAACAAGCGGATAACTATTCGATTGCAGGGCTAGCTAAAGAAATCAATCGCTTGGCACAAGAAGTCCGACAAGGAACGCTAGCAAGCAAAGAAATGCAAGGAGGGACCTTTACTCTTAATAATACTGGAACACTAGGTTCCGTCCAATCGATGGGAATTATTAACCATCCACAAGCTGCGATATTACAAGTAGAGTCAATTAATAAACGCCTTGTGCCAACCGCAGATGGAGGCTTTAAAGTGGCAGATATGGTTAATTTATGTCTTTCTATTGATCATCGAATTTTAGATGGACAACAAGCAGGTAAGTTCTTGCGAGATGTTAAAGATAATTTAGCGAAATATAATGCGGATACGGATGTATATTAAAAATCGTTCCTTGCTTTAGTTAAATAAAAAGCGCCTCAAAGAAATAAGCGCTCTTCTTTGAGGCTGCTCTTTATCTAATAGAAAGTTCAATCATTCTCAAACTTGTTTAAAAAAAACAAAAATAATCAATAGGAGTGTTGAAAATGCCCACTGATAAACTGGATGCTCAATTAACCCCAAGAATATTTTTTAACAAAGTGTTAGCTGGAACAGCTTCCGGCACCATTATCGCCTTAATTCCCAATGCTGTATTAGGAGCCATTTTAAAATATTTTGCAGAATACAAGATTATCGAAATGATTATTCATGCGGCGCAAATTTTCCAACTAGCCACCCCTTTAATTATTGGTGGACTGATTGCTTTTCAATTTGGCTTAACGCCACAGAAAATGATGATTGCTGGCGGTGCAGCATTTGCTGGCTCTGGCGTGATTAAATTTAATTCAGAAGTGAAAGGCTTTATTGGTGCAGGCACTGGTGACATCATTAATATTATGATTACCGCTTCTGTTGCAGTCTTACTTTTATTAGTCATCGATAAAAAATTCGGTTCAGTGGAAATCATTGCTTTACCGATCGTTGTTGGAGTAGGTGCAGGCTTGTTTGGCATGTTGATTTACCCATATGTGACACAGATCACGGTCGCCATTGGTAAAGTGATTAACAATTTTACTGATTTCCAGCCAATTATCATGAGTATTTTAATTGCTTGTTCATTTGCTGCACTGATTATTTCACCAATCACTACTGTGGCAATCGGTTTGGCGATTCAGTTGAATGGCTTGTCTGCAGGTGCTGCCGCAATGGGAATTGCAGCCACAACTGTTGTTCTTGTGATTAATTCTTGGAATGTCAACCAATCGGGAGTGACACTGGCTGTCTCTTTGGGCGGTATGAAAATGATGATGCCTAACTTATTTAAATACCCAATTATTTTAATTCCTTGTTTATTTACAGCGACTATTTCAGCAATTCCTGTGGTTCTATTCAACATTTCAGGAACCCCACAATCGGCTGGATTTGGCTTGGTTGGACTCGTGGGGCCACTTGCTTCATTGGATGCGGGCTTAGGGATCTTACCTTTACTCTTTTCTTGGTTTGTTGTTCCAATTGTCGCGGGTTTATTCTCAAAATTCTTATTTGAAAAAGTGTTGAAACTTTATGATAGTAAAGTCGTCTTTGCTTATCAAGGCTAGGCTATCCATTAATTTTTTTTAATGATTTGGATAAAATCTCTAACATCTTCTGTCAGACTAAAATCGCGGCGCAAAGCAATGCCGATGGGGAAATAGTCAAACTTATCTTTTAAAGGAATCCATTTCAGTCCCTGACTTTTTCCCACTTCATAATATTCAATCGGTAGCAAACAAATCGAATTATTTTTTTGTAAACTATAAAGAAGTACTTGTAAATCATCGTTATGCAAAATGATATTCGGCTCATAACCGAAGCTCCGAGTCCGATCTAGTAGTAGGCGACCAATCATAAAATTATCACTTAACGATGAAAATCGTTGATCTTTCAAATCTTTAAAAGTTAATTTTTCATGTTGAGAGAGAGGATTTGATTCTGGTACCACGACATAAACATGGTAGCCTTTGGTAGTCGTTTCTAAAGGTTCAATATGAATAATTTCAGGTAAGGTATTTGGGAAAGAAATTAGCCCCATATCAATTTCTTTATTTGCTAACATCGTTTGTAATTTTGGCGAGCCATCTTGCTGTAATATTAAATTCACATGTGGATGGGTTGTTAAAAATCGTGAAATTTCTTTCATAAATTGTACAGCAAATAAAGTAGTTAAGCCTAAACGCAATTGCTTTTTAACTGGTTTCTGGTTCATTTCACGAATATCTGTTACCAATTGATCGAATTGAAAAACAACTTCTTGGCCATGTTCATATAAATAAAGACCTGTATCGGTTAATTGAAACGGTTGATCAGAATGATCAAACAACGCTGTGCCTAACTCAGATTCCATTTTTTTCAATGCTAAAGAAAGTGTTGGTTGGGTGACAAATAAATTGCGAGCGGCCGCCGATAAACTGCGGGTATTAACAATTTCAATGAAGTACTTTAAAAGCTGAATATTCATCAGAAACTCCCTTTCTTTTTAAAAGCGCTTACACAAATGTGCTTGGATAAAAAATAACAAATAGATCACTTATAATATAACATATGTTTTGCCTTTTTATTGCTATAAAAGTAAGAGATAGAGATTTTCTTAGCAGATTTTTACCTAAAAATAAAAAATTGAACGGAGGAAAAGAAATGAAGATTATTATCGCAGGTGCTGGCGCTATGGGCAGTCGTTTTGGACTAATGTTACATCAAGCAGGAAATGACGTTATTTTTGTTGATGGTTGGCCAGAACATATTGAAGCAATAAGAAAAAACGGGTTAGTTGCTGATTTTAATGGCGAAGTGGTGACCGCTAAAATTCCTATCTATCCTCAGACAGAAGTAGCAAGCATCGATTTTACAGCAGACTTAGTTATTCTATTTACAAAAGCAATGCAACTGGAAGGAATGCTTGAAGCATTAGAACATTTCCTTAATAAAAATACGAAAGTTTTATGCTTGTTAAATGGAATTGGGCACGAAGATATTATCAAAAAATACGTGCCATACGAAAATATTTTATTAGGAAACACAATGTGGACCGCTGGGTTAGAAGGACCGGGCAAAGTAAAATTATTTGGCAATGGTTCGATTGATTTACAAAATTTAGGAGCGCAAAGTGAACAAGCAGCAGAAGCAGTCATTAAGGTATTAAATAACGCTGGCTTAAATGCACGTTATTCTGAGAATATTTTATCATCCATTTATAAGAAGGCCTGTGTAAATGGAACAATGAATGGTTTATGTACTTTGTTGGATTGTAATATGGCAGACTTTGGCGAAACAGAGCAAGCAGATCAAATTGTTCAACAAATAGTTAATGAATTTTTAGCAGTCGCTGAAGCGGAACAAGTTACGTTAGATAAACAAGCAGTTCTTCAACAAATCCGCTCGTGTTATAATCGAGAAACAATTGGTTTGCACCATCCATCGATGTATCAGGACTTAATAACCAATCATCGTTTAACCGAAATTGATTATATCAATGGAGCAATTGTTCGCAAAGGGAAAGCTTATGGGATTGCTACACCGTACTGTCAGTTTTTAACAGAGTTAATTCATTGTAAAGAAAATTTACTTCATGCTAAATAACAAGTAAAAACAGAAATACTCTTGAGTCGGTCTTGAGAAGAGCTTGACCTACTTCTTTCTATACTTTGCCAGTGTACAAGGCTGAGACAAAATCCAAAGTGAGTTTGTCTCAGCTTTTTTGTTTTTTAAAGAACACTACAGAAAATAAATCAAATCCGTGAAAAATATGTTAAACTAGAGAAGGTGTTTTTTCGCAAGAATCTACGCGGAACACAGGACTCGTTGAAGAATTGAATCAAAGAAACAATGTGTTAAAGAAGGGATTTGAACAGATTATGACCATTCAATGGTTTCCCGGCCATATGGCCAAAGCAAGAAGAGAAGTTTCTGAAAAAATCAAATATGTCGATATTGTATTTGAACTAGTTGATGCGCGGTTACCGCTTTCTTCCCGTAACCCAATGATGGACCAAATTGTCCAACAAAAACCACGATTAGTCCTTTTAAATAAAGGGGACTTAGCAGATAACGACCAAAATAAAAAATGGCAACATTACTTTCAAAAGAAAGGGTACCAAACCCTAGTTATCAATGCCCAACAAAATAAAGGAATCAATAAAATTGTGCCAGCAGCCAAGGAAGCGTTAAAAGAAAAATTGGCTCGTGAACAGGCGAAAGGTTTGAAACCGCGTGCGATTCGCGCAATGTGTATTGGGATCCCGAATGTTGGTAAGTCAACCTTAATGAACCGTTTAGTCGGAAAAAAAATTGCGCAAACTGGGAACAAGCCAGGCGTGACAAAAGGACAACAATGGTTACGCTCTGGTTCCCAATTGGAATTACTGGATACACCAGGGATTCTCTGGCCAAAATTTGAAGATGAAGAAATTGGAAAAAAATTAGCTTTAACTGGCGCTATAAAAGATCAATTATTGCATCTAGATGATTTGGCGATTTATGGATTAGAATTTTTTGCACGTTTTTATCCGCAACGTTTGACGGAACGATATGGTTTAACAGAGGAAGAGCTATTTTTACCTGCCCCAGAACAGTTGATGTTAATTAGCCAAAAACGTGGTTTTAGAGATGATTATAATCGAGCCAGCGAAATGATTATTTTAGAAATTCGCAGTGGAAAATTAGGTACGTATACTTTGGACCGCTGGGAAGAACTAGGAGACGAATAACATGGCAAAAGAGTCGATTCAGGCAATCAAAGAAGCGCTGTTAACTGTCACTGATGCAACCGATGAACGATTAGCAAGCTGGCGAGAAGATGAACGTTCAGGAGTGCAACAAGCGATCAAACAATGGGAACGTCGCCAGTTAGCCAAAGAAAAAGAATGGCAACTTTTTAAAGAAATGAGTCAATTTGAGGAAGCGGCCTATAAAAAAGGCCATCGTTTAATTGCAGGAATTGATGAAGTAGGCCGCGGACCATTAGCTGGTCCTGTTGTGACAGCTGCAGTTATTTTGCCGAAAGATTGTCAATTATTAGGCTTAAATGATTCAAAAAAACTATCTGCTAAAAAACGGGAAACGTTATATAACCAGATTCAAGAACAGGCTGTCGCTATCGGGTTAGGTATCGCTGATCAAGGAGTCATTGATCAAATTAATATTTATCAAGCAACTAAACAAGCGATGAAAATGGCAATTGACGATTTAGCTTTTACACCAGATTATTTATTAATTGATGCAATGCAGTTAGACGTTCCCCAACCACAAGAAAGTTTGATTAAAGGGGATGCACGCTCCATTTCAATTGCAGCAGCCAGTATTATTGCAAAAGTAACAAGAGATCGATTAATGGAAGAATATGATGAATTATATCCTGGATATGGATTTAAAAACAATGCAGGCTATGGAACAAAAGAACATCTTCTCGGGTTAGAAAAATACGGTGTAACACCCATTCATCGACGTACGTTTGCGCCAATAAAAGATATGATTTAAAAATAAAACACTTTTTTTACGTATTCTTATTTTAAGAAGATGTGAAAGAGGTGTTTTTTGTTGGAAATTTTACAACGACAATTATTATTTAAATTAGCGGTATGCCAAGGAATTGGCAATTTAGGTATCTTAAAAGTGTTACAAGAAGCTATCGTACAAAAGCGTGTTGATTTTTCCAGTACAGAAATTATTAGAATTGCTGAAATCAAGAAATATCGTGAATTATTTGAACAATCTTGGTTACACCATACGATTCATAGTGAAGCGTTATATATACGACAATGCCAACACCAATTTATGACAATTTTAGATGCCGTCTATCCTAAATTATTACGAGAAATTTATAATCCACCAGCAATTCTTTTTTATAGAGGAAATTTACAATTGTTAAGCAGAAGGAAAATTGGCATCGTCGGCGCTCGCTATGCCACTTCATATGGGTTAAGAGTGACTGAAGCTCTGGTTCCTAAAATAGTCAAAGAAGGATTCACAATCGTCAGCGGTCTTGCCAAAGGTATCGATAGTCGTAGCCATGAGATGGCCATCCAGAGCGGGGGTCAGACAATTGGAATTTTAGGCACTGGGTTAGATGTATATTATCCGTATGAAAAGAAAGAATTACAGCAAACTATGAAGCAGAATCAGCTTGTTTTAACAGAATATGTGAATGGGAGTGGGCCGAAAAAATATCATTTTCCTGCACGTAATCGCATTATTGCTGGATTATCTTTAGGGGTCTGCGTGATGGAAGCTCGTAAGAATAGTGGCTCTTTAATTACTGCACAAGCGGCGATGGATTACGGGCGCGAGGTATTTGCCGTACCGGGAAGTATTTTCCAGTCTTTTTCAACAGGCTGCCATGAATTAATTCAGGACGGCGCTAAATGTGTTCAGACAATTGATGATATTTGTGAAGAATTGTGACTTTTACTAATTGTGAATTGACAACCTACGTTCACTTCGGTACTATTTAATCAGATTTTAATCTTTTGGTTGGTAGTTAGGAGTGTCTAAATGGAAACGGTTGTTAGAAAAAGATGGTTGTTTGGTATGCAGCTACTGGGCTTTTTGATTTTGGATCAAATTCCTTTGATGATGGTCTCAGTTGTTCAAGTTTCTACAGAAAATTTTTGGTTTCGCTTTGTTAGTGGATTAGTGGCTGTTGGACTTGGTGCCTATTTCGTCTATCTATTTGTTGCTTTTTTGAAAAAGAAAAAGCTCATAACTTGGACTTTTTTAGGAATCAAAGAAACCTTGCCAGTGGTCTTGTTAGGTTTGGTGATAATCTTTTGTGTGGGAATATTTGGTGATTTCTTATTACGTCTGGAAGGATTAGAGACGACCTCTAACCAACAAAGTGTTGAAGAAATTGTCCAAGCCATTCCTAAAGGGCTTATACTTATTTTTGCAGGTGTGATTGGGCCAATTTTCGAAGAGGGAATTTTTCGTGTCGGGATTCAAGCGTTTTTCAAGCCAGCTTCAAAAATAGGCATACTCGTTTCTTCTATTTTATTTGCACTTGTGCACACGCCCACAGATATAGGTAGTTTTGTTATTTATTGGGGCATGGGTTTAGCGTTAAGTTGGGTCTATCTACGCACGGGTCGCTTTGAAGCTGCTCTCTTGACTCATTTTATTTGGAATGTTTTGGGTATTTTAATGCTTTAGGATAAAATCTATAAATCATAGGCATTTTTTATTTATAAATTCGGACAGTCAAACAGAAATGACAGAAATGTTAGAAAGCCTAGTCTTGACAAACCTATTCTATATAGCATATGATGTATTACGATTTGTGCGTTTTTTACATATATTATATAGTAGGAAAGCGAACGCGAAAGGAGCTAATTGAATGGCCTATAAGTATCTCGTGATTGTAGAATCACCTGCCAAAGCCAAAACAATTGAAAAATATCTAGGAAGAAACTACAAGGTGGTTGCCAGTGTTGGTCACATTCGCGATTTACCAAAAAGTAAAATGGGGATTGATATTGAAAATAATTATGAACCTCATTATATTTCGATTCGCGGAAAAGGCGATGTCATCAAAAGTTTAAAAGCGGCTGCAAAAAAAGCTGAAAAAGTCTATCTCGCAGCCGATCCGGACCGAGAAGGTGAAGCAATTGCTTGGCATTTAGCTTATCTTCTTGGCCTTGATTTAAAAGATAAAAACCGTGTGGTATTCAATGAGATCACTAAAGAAGCAGTAAAAGCGGCATTTAAAGAACCTAGAACCATCAACGTTGATTTAGTTGATGCACAACAAGCACGGCGCATTTTAGACCGTTTAGTTGGATACTCGATTAGTCCTATTTTATGGCGTAAAGTCAAAAAAGGTTTGAGTGCTGGTCGTGTACAATCTGTTGCTTTAAAAATGATTATTGATCGAGAAAATGAAATTCGAGAATTTAAACCTGAAGAATATTGGAGCATTGATGGGAATTTCCAAAAAGGTCGCAAGAAATTCAAAGCAAATTTCTGGGGCGTAGATGGTAAAAAGAAAAAATTACCAAATGCAGAAGCGGTGAAAGAAATCACTTCTCGAATTGACGGTAAAGATTACGATGTTACAAAAGTTGAGAAAAAAGAACGGAAACGTAATCCTGCGTTACCTTTTACAACCAGTAGTTTACAACAAGAAGCGGCACGTAAATTAAATTTCCGTACCCGTAAAACCATGATGGTTGCGCAACAATTGTATGAGGGAATTGCTTTAGGGAAACAAGGCACTGTGGGGCTGATTACCTACATGCGTACAGACTCAACCAGAATTGCCGATTCCGCCAAAGCAGAAGCTGCTGAATTCATTGAAAAGACCTACGGAGATGAGTTCTCAGCACATGGCGGCCGCAAAGCAAAAAATACGCAAGGTGCACAAGATGCCCATGAAGCGGTTCGTCCGTCAAGCGTTTTAAGAACACCCGATGAAATGAAGAAGTATTTAGATAAAGATCAATTAAAATTATATACTCTTATTTGGTCGCGCTTTGTTGCTAGTCAAATGACACCAGCGATTTTAGATACCATGAAGGTCACGCTTCAACAAAACGGCGTAACGTTTATTGCCAATGGTTCCAAAGTGAAATTTAAAGGGTTTATGCAAGTATATGTTGAAGGACGCGATGATGGTAAAGAGGACAAGGAAAATATTTTACCTGAATTAGCGGAAGGTGACGTTGTTAAATCGGTCGATATCGAACCGAAACAACACTTTACTCAACCACCGGCTCGTTTTAGTGAAGCCACGTTAATCCGGACTTTAGAAGAAAATGGTGTGGGCCGACCATCAACATATGCGCCAACATTAGAAACCATTCAACGGCGTTATTACGTGAAGCTAACCAATAAACGGTTTGAACCAACGGAATTAGGTGAAATTGTGAATTCCCTAGTTTCAGAGTTTTTCCCACAAATTGTCGATACACATTTTACAGCGACAATGGAAACGGACTTAGATAAAGTCGGTGAAGGTCAAGAAAAATGGGTTGAAGTTGTCGATCGTTTCTACAAGCCCTTCGAAAAAGAATTAACAAATGCCGAAGAAAAGATTGAAAAAATCCAAATTAAAGATGAACCAGCAGGTTTTGACTGCGAACTATGTGGACATCCAATGGTGATTAAGCTGGGTCGCTACGGGAAATTTTATGCATGTAGTAATTTCCCAGATTGTCGGAATACAAAAGCGATTGTCAAAGAAATTGGCGTGACGTGTCCTGTGTGTCACGAAGGACAAGTTATCGAACGCAAATCAAAGAAAAATCGGATTTTCTATGGCTGTAGTCGGTACCCAGAGTGTGACTTCACTTCTTGGGACAAACCAGTAGGCCGACCATGTCCAAAATGTGGGCAATATTTAGTAGAGAAAAAAGTTAAAGGCGGCAAACAAGTCGTTTGTATCAATGGCGATTATGAAGAAAACGTCCAAAAATAAGAAAAATTGAGACCGAAGAATTTACTTCGGTCTTCTCTTTTAGTAAAATGAATTGAGTTTGTAAGAGACAGCTCTTAACTTCTTGACATAGAAAGGAATTTTTATACATGACAAAAAAAGTCACAATTATTGGTGCCGGTTTAGCCGGAAGTGAAGCGGCATGGCAAGTGGCCAATGCTGGTGTACCAGTTGATTTATATGAAATGCGCCCTGTCAAAAAGACACCAGCGCATCAAACAGAAAATTTTGCAGAGTTAGTTTGTTCTAATTCATTACGTGGAAATAGTTTAACCAATGCGGTAGGTGTTTTGAAAGAAGAAATGCGCCGTTTAAATTCAATCATTATTGGTAGTGCAGATCAAACCGCTGTACCAGCTGGCGGCGCCTTAGCAGTTGACCGTGATTCTTTTTCTGAAACAATCACTGAAAAAATTAAAAGTCATCCATTAATTACAATCAAAAATGAAGAGATCACTGATATTCCGGAAGGGATTGTAATTATTGCAACGGGGCCCTTAACCTCTGAAAGCTTATCTCAAAAAATTCAAGAATTTAATGGTTCTGAAGGCTTTTATTTTTACGATGCAGCAGCACCAATTATTGATAAATCAACAATTGACATGGATAAAGTTTATTTAAAATCTCGTTATAACAAAGGGGAAGCGGCTTACTTAAATTGTCCGATGACTGAAGAAGAGTTCAATGCTTTTCATGAAGCGCTAGTCAATGCAGAAGTGGTTCCTTTACGCACGTTTGAAAAAGAGAAGTTTTTCGAAGGCTGTATGCCCATCGAAGTAATGGCGCAACGTGGCATTAAAACCATGTTGTTTGGCCCAATGAAACCTGTCGGACTAGAAGACCCTAAAACAGGTAAACGCCCTTATGCTGTAATTCAATTACGTCAAGACAATGCTGCAGCTTCTTTATACAATATTGTTGGTTTCCAAACGCATTTAAAATGGGGTGAACAAAAACGAGTATTCCGTATGATTCCGGGATTAGAAAATGCTGAATTTGTTCGCTATGGCGTCATGCACCGTAATAGTTTTATGAATTCTCCAGAGTTGCTAAAACCAACCTACCAATCAAAAAAACGTGACGATCTGTTTTTTGCTGGACAAATGACTGGTGTTGAAGGATATGTTGAAAGCGCGGCAAGTGGTTTACTCGCAGGTATTAATGCAGCTCGTCTTGCCAAAGGAGAAGAGCCGATTGAATTCCCTCGCGAAACGACTTTAGGAAGTATGGCTTATTATATTACACATGCAGAAGGCAAACATTTCCAACCAATGAATGCAAACTTTGGGCTTTTCCCAGAGTTACCTGAACGAATTCGTGACAAAAAAGAACGCTATGAAGCAATTGCTAATCGGGCCTTAGATGTCCAAGCTCAAGTTATCCAATCTTTAGACTAAATTAGAAAAAATATGAGAAAAGACCGAGCATCATTGCTAAGAAATGCGATGATACTCAGTCTTTTAATTTTTAGAAAAAAATAACAAAAGCTAAAGAATAGTTAAAATTGTGAACATATTTAGAAATATTGATTAAATTCTGACAACTTAATTGTCTTTTGAAAAAGGTTATGCTAAAGTTACTTTGTAATCGAATGAGGAGGGCTATCACATGGAAGAAAAGAATTGGCCTGAGTTATTTGCTCGTTATCTTATTGTCGAAAGAGGCTATTCAGAAAAAACAAAAAAAGCATATCAAGAAGATATACAACATTTTTTTTCGTTTTTAAAGACTTCAGGTAATGACAATTATTTGACTGTAGAACATTTGGATGTTCGGGCTTATTTGAGCGAATTATATGATCAGGAATATAGCCGCAATTCGATTAGTCGAAAAATTGCCAGTTTGCGTTCTTTTTATCAATTCTTATTAAAAAATGAAGCAATCCAAGAAAATCCTTTTTCCTATGTTCATATGAAAAAGAAACAGTTACGGTTGCCCCGTTTTTTTTATGAAAAAGAAATGGATGCATTATTTGAGAGCGCACAAGGGGAGCAACCGCTTGATTTGAGAAATCAAGCGTTGCTAGAAGTTCTTTATGGGACTGGCATTCGGGTCAGTGAATGTGCGAACTTAACGGTGGACGCAGTTGACTTTCAAGCTTCTGTTTTATTGGTTCACGGAAAAGGAAATAAAGATCGCTATGTGCCTTTTGGTTCATTTGCACAAGACGCCTTAAAGGATTACTTAGAGAATGGCCGCGCGCTATTAATGACAAAATATCAAAAAAAGCATCCGTATGTCTTTGTTAATCATCATGGTGAACAAATCACGCCAACAGGGATTGAATATGTCTTAAACCAACTAATTAAAAAAAGTTCATTAAATGCGGAAATTCATCCCCACATGTTACGCCATACATTTGCGACACACTTATTAAATAATGGCGCCGATATGCGGACAGTTCAAGAATTATTAGGACATGCTAATTTATCAACAACTCAGATATATGCGCATGTGACAAAAGAAAGTTTACAAAAAAATTATCGAACGTTTCATCCTCGTGCATAATGGAGGTAAACGTCTAGGAGGAACAATAATGGTTGAATCACAATTTCACTCTACAACAATTTGTGCAGTCGAAAAAGATGGAAAATTTGCAATGGCTGGTGACGGCCAAGTAACAATGGGCGAATCTGTCGTTATGAAAGGTACAGCCAAAAAAGTGCGCCGTATTTACAATGATGAAGTCGTTGTCGGTTTTGCAGGAAGTGTGGCAGATGCCTTTACATTAGAAGAAAAGTTTGAAGGAAAATTAAATGAATACAACGGAAACTTAACGAGAGCTGCGGTTGAGTTAGCCCAAGAGTGGCGGACACAACAGTCTATGCAAAAATTAGAAGCTATGCTGATTGTGATGAATAAGGAAGAAATGCTCTTAGTTTCAGGAACTGGGGAAGTCATCACACCAGACGATGGTATTTTAGCAATTGGTTCTGGCGGTAATTTTGCTTTGTCCGCTGCAAGAGCCATGAAAAACTTTGGTGATAAAGAAATGCCAGCGAAAGAGATTGCTAAAAATGCCTTAAATATTGCTGCAGATATCTGTGTATTTACGAATCATAATATCATTGTAGAAGAATTATAAGCGAGGGAAAATCCATGAATGAATTAAACAAAACACCAAAAGAAATAGTCAAAGAACTAGATCAATATATTGTTGGACAGCAAGCTGCCAAAAAATCAGTGGCGGTAGCTTTACGTAACCGCTATCGTCGCTTGCAATTAGAAGAAAATATGCAACAAGATATTACGCCTAAAAACTTACTAATGATTGGACCAACAGGTGTTGGTAAAACTGAGATTGCTCGTCGTCTCGCAAAAATTGTCAATGCGCCTTTTGTAAAAGTTGAAGCAACCAAATTTACAGAAGTAGGCTATGTCGGTCGGGATGTAGAATCAATGGTGCGGGATTTAGTAGAAAATGCGATCCAAATTGTTGAAAAACAACAATACAGTCGCGTGTATGCGCAAGCGTTAAAAAAGGCCAATCAACGTTTAGTCAAAGTATTAGTGCCTGGAATTAAAAAAGAACAAAAACAGGCTGGCGGTAATCAATTTGAACAAATGATGAACATGTTTAACATGGCTCAGCAACAGCAAGAAGCACAAGAAGAAGTAACGGAAGATATTCGAGCGAATCGCCGAACAATTTTGGAACAGCTGGAAAAAGGTCTATTAGATAATCGTGAAGTAACAATTGAAATTGAAGAACCGAAGAAAACGATGCCAGCTATGAACAATGGCCTAGAACAAATGGGCATCGACTTAAATGAAACGTTAGGCGCTCTGTCACCGAAGAAAAAAATCGAACGTACTGTAACGGTGAAAGAAGCACAAGACTTATTAGTGAAAGAAGAATCAGCAAAAATTGTCAATGATGCTGATATTCATAGTGAAGCGATTCGTTTAGCTGAATCAAGCGGAATTATTTTTATCGATGAGATTGATAAAATCACCTCTAAAAGCCAACAAAATTCGGGCGAAGTCTCTCGTGAAGGAGTACAAAGAGACATTTTGCCGATTGTTGAAGGCTCCCAAGTTAACACGAAGTATGGTCCTTTACAAACAGATCACATTTTATTTATCGCTTCAGGTGCTTTCCACTTGTCAAAACCAAGTGACTTGATTCCAGAATTACAAGGCCGCTTCCCAATTCGAGTTGAATTAGATGATTTAACGGCTGATGATTTCGTAAGTATCTTGACTGAGCCAAACAATGCTTTAATTAAACAATATGTAGCATTAATCGGTACAGAAAATGTTTCAGTCATCTTTACAAAAGAAGCAATTGAACGGTTAGCACACATCGCTTATGATGTAAACCGTGATACAGATAATATTGGGGCGCGTCGTTTACACACAATTTTAGAACGTTTATTAGAAGATTTATTATATGAAGCACCAGATATGCAAATGGGTGAAATTACGATTACCGAAGCATATGTCAATGAAAAATTGAATGACATTGTTCAAAATGAAGATTTAAGTCGTTACATCTTATAAAAAAGGCTGGAGGAGAAAAGATGGCTACATTATTAGAAAAAACACGTCAAGTGAACGAGCTTTTGCAAAAAAACAATCTGTTTGACGTACAAGCAGAACTTCCGTACAACAAAATGGCAATGATTTTAGGGGATATTTTAGAAAGTAATGCGTATATTATTAGCAGTTCAGGGGATTTGTTGGGGTATACTGAAAAATTAGATGTTAATAATGCCCGTATCAAAAATATGTTTAAAGAGAAAAAATTTCCTCAAGGATACACCGAGGCCGTGGATATGCTCAAAGTAACCGAAGCCAATATTCCAATAGACAGTGATTTAACTGCATTTCCTTTTGAATCACGAGAGCTGTATCCGTTTGGGTTAACCACTATTGTGCCTTTGTACGGTGCTGGCAAACGCTTGGGTACGATTATTTTAGCGCGTGTTGAAAAATCCTTTAACGAGGATGATTTAGTGTTAGCTGAATATAGTGCGACCGTTGTCGGCATGCAAATTTTGTATCATCAATCCAGAACAATTGAAGCAGAAGTTCGCAGTGCGACTGCCGTGCAAATGGCCATCAACACTCTTTCCTATAGTGAATTAAAAGCCGTCCATGCCATTTTTGAAGCCTTAGATGGCGAAGAAGGTCGTTTAACTGCTTCAAGTATTGCAGATGAAATAGGCATTACTCGTTCCGTAATTGTGAATGCCTTAAGAAAATTAGAATCAGCTGGAATTATTGAATCACGTTCTCTTGGTATGAAAGGGACTTATTTAAAAGTGTTAAATCAACAATTTATTAAAGAGTTGGAAAAATAAGCAATTGCTCGTATCAACTAGGAGGACAACGCAATGACTGTACAAATTGAAAATGAATTTCTAATCGCAACATTTGCTGAAGAAGGAGCAGAATTAGTAAGTTTACAATCAAAAGAAACCGGCATTGAATATATTTGGCAAGGAAATCCTGAATTTTGGGCCCGCCATGCGCCCGTACTTTTTCCGATTGTCGGTCGTCTAAAAGAAGATACGTATATGTACCAAAATCAAGCGTATCATTTAACTCAACATGGTTTTGCTCGTGATCAAGTATTTGATGTGATTGAAAAAGGTGGAGAAGAAGTTTCTTTTTCACTAAAATCAACAAAAGAAACCAAGAAGAAGTATCCTTTTGATTTTGAACTAGTGATTACTTATACATTAGAACATCAAGAATTGACTGTAAACTACCAAGTAGAAAACACAGGGAAAGAAGAGATGTATTTTGGGATTGGTGGTCATCCAGCCTTTAATGTACCTTTAGAATCTTCACTAACGTTTGAAGATTATTATCTAAGTTTTTCACCTAAAAAATCACGGACACAAATTCCCTTAGCAGGCCCGTTTATTGATTTAGCGAATAAAACGCTAGCCCAAACGAATACCAGCTTTGACTTAACGCATCAATTATTTGAAAATGATGCAATGATTTTTGAAACAAAAGGTCAAACAGCAATTACGATTGCCACAGACGAAAGTGACCATCAAGTCACTTTGAGTTATCCAGAAATGCCTTTTGTGGGGATTTGGTCACCGACACCGAAAGAAGCGCCTTTTGTCTGTATCGAACCTTGGTGCGGGATTGCTGATGCTGTCGACGCAACTGGCCAACTTGCTGAAAAATTTGGCATCAATAAGTTACCAGCTAACGAACTATTTAAAACACAGTATATGATTAGTGTAAAATAAAGAAAAAGGCTGTGAACATTATTTGCTCACAGCCTTTTTCTTTATTTTTTTGCACGTAAGCCAAAAGAAAGGCGACTTTCTGTTCCATTTTTAATTCGCTGAATGTTTTCACGATGACGGACAAAGATAAAAGTAGTCAAAGCAATCGCAATCACGGTTAATAACCAGTTAAATGTTGGTAAAATAGCTGGGACAGTGAAAGGCAAAATAATAGTAGAAAGTGTAATTAGTACAGCGCTAATCATACTTGTTAAACTCACCATACTGGTTAGATACAGACAAATCACAAAAATAAGAGCAGAATAAATAAAAAATGTGGGGCTGTATGCTAATAACATGCCAGCGCTAGTGGCTACGGCTTTACCACCTTTGAAATTGGCAAAAATAGGGAAGGTATGCCCTAAAACAGCTGCTACCCCAAAGAAGAGTGGGTTCACGCCTTGTAAACCAAACAAATAGGGTAATGAAGTGGCTAACGTTCCTTTCAAGATATCCATTAATAATACCGTGATTCCGGCAGGTTTCCCTAAGACACGAAATGTATTGGTTGTTCCTGTATTCCCACTCCCAAATTGGCGTATATCTTTTTTAAAGAAAAGTTTACCAATCCAAACACCTGAGGGAATCGAACCTAATAAATAGGCAACAAGTAACAAAATGACGATTTTCATCAAGTTAACCTCTTTCTTATTCAAACTAGGATTTATTTTATCATGAATAGAAAAACGGAACAACGTCTAATAACTAAAACAAGAAAAGTTTTTCTTTTGCTTGAGGAAGCGTTGACAAATGGTTGATAACCGTTATAATAAATGTGTGTCATTAGACAAAGACGTCTAATCACTGGTTTGAAAATTAGTTATCAACGAAGATACAATATATATGTACTTATGAAGTGTCAGGGAAAGAGGTGCGAATCCTCTACAGACCTACCTACTGTATGGTGGATGAAACCAATAAGACCACAGATTATTCTGGAAGGATTGGGAGTAAGAAGAAGCTAAGTCAGGATACCGGCTTGATAAGTCTAATCATTCTTTTGTAGGAAAAAGAAGGGGCTTTGAAGATAACTGGCTGAGTATATCATTAGCATAGTTAAGTGACTGCTTTTTTTCTATTGGAGAAAAAAGTGGTTTTTTTGTATTGTTTTGACGTTGAGACAAAGGAGGTTCATTTCAGAAAATTTTCCCCAAAATAAAATAGACGAATGCGAGGATGAAAAAATGAAAAAATTTACTTTAACAATGATGACTTTAGGTTTAGTAGCAACACTTGGCTTAGCAGGGTGTGGCAAACAGGAAAAGAAAGCAACTACCTCTTCTGAAAAAACAGAAGTAACGTTACCAACCAAAGACCGTAGCGGCAAAGAAATTACTTTACCCAAAGAAGCAACCAAAATTATTTCCCTAGTACCATCAACAACAGAAGTGATTGAAGACTTAGGTAAAACCGACCAATTAATCGCAGTTGATACTCAAAGTAGTACAATGATGACTGATTTAAAAAAATTACCACAAATGGATATGATGGCTGTCGATGCCGAAAAATTGATTGCCTTGAAACCACAAATTGTTTATGTGAATGACATCAATTTAGCTAGCTCAGAAAGTGTTTGGAAACAAGTGGAAGATGCTGGAATTACAGTCGTTAATATCCCCACTAGTACAAGTATCAAAGCAATCAAAGAAGACGTCCAATTCATCGCGGATAGCTTATCTGAACATGAAAAAGGACAAAAGTTAATCAAAACAATGGATCAAGAAATCGACGAAGTAGCCAAAATTGGTAAAACCATTAAAAAACCAAAAACTGTTTTGTTTGAAGTAGCTGCCTTACCAGACATTTATAGCTTTGGTAATGGGACATTTTTAAATGAAATGATTGAAACAATTGGGGCAAAAAATGTTTTGGCAAATGAAAAAGGCTGGTTACCAGTGACAGAAGAAGCGGCCATTGCTGCAAAACCAGAAGTCATTTTAACCAATGTTAACTATATAAAAGATCCCGCCAAAGAAATTTTAGCTCGTAAAAACTGGGAAAGCGTTCCTGCAGTTCAAAACAAAGAAGTTTTCGAAATCGATAACAAGTCTAGCTCTTTACCAAATAACCACATTACCAAAGCATTAAAACAAATGGCAAAAGCTGTTTATCCAGAGGAATATAAGGATTTAAAAGATGAGTAAAAAAACGTGTCTCATACTGATGCTCTTGATCAGTATGAGCATGCTCTTTTTGGGTATTAAAATTGGAAGTGTTCAGATTTCGTTAACGGATTTGCTTCAAATTTTAGTGAAAAAGACGGTTTCAGAAGACGGGATTTTAGAAGGAATCATCTGGAATGTTCGGTTACCGCGTGTCGTGATGGCCTATCTCGTGGGCGCAGGCTTAGCAGTAAGTGGCACGGTGATGCAATCACTCTTAGGTAATCCTTTAGCTTCTTCGTATACTTTGGGCGTATCAGCGGGAGCATCCTTAGGTGCTGCGTTAATCATGGTAACTGGAGTAACTGCTTCGATCTTAGGGGCATTTTTATTGCCTTTAACTGGTTTTATCTTTGGCTTAGCAACGGTCTTTTTAGTTTTGTTATTTACGCAAACAATGGATAGTCAAATGTCCAATCAAACAGTTGTTTTAGTAGGAATGATTATGACCTTGTTTGTCGGTGCTATTTTGACGTTGATTACAGCACTTTTCCAAGATTATTTGAAACAATTAGTCTTTTGGCAAATGGGTAGTTTTTCTGGCAGTAATTGGCAAAAAATTGCTATTTATTGTCCAATCTTGCTTGTCAGCAGTCTGTTTCTTTGGTTTGATGCCAACGCATTGGATGTTCTCGGTTTAGGAGAAGAACATGCGATGTTAGCGGGAGTAGAAGTCAAAACAGCAAAACTACGCATTATTCTTTTGGCTAGTTTACTAGCAGGAAGTGCGGTTTCATTTGTCGGTGTGATTGGTTTTGTTGATTTAATAGCACCACATATTGTCCGTCGCTATCTAGGGGCGACTCATCGCTGGCTGATTCCTGGTTCAGCAATCTTAGGTGGGACCATCATGGTAATAGGGGACACAATTGCCCGCACGATTTTATCACCAAGAGAAATTCCCATCGGGGCCGTAACAGCCTTGATTGGAGCGCCATTCTTCTTGTATATTTACTTTAAAAAAAGGGGCGTTGCTGCATGATTGAATTAAAAGAAACAGCTGTAACACTCCAACAAACCCCCATTTTAAAAGATATTTCCCTCGTTTTTCCGACAGGTAGTAAAACTTGTATTTTAGGCCCAAATGGTTGCGGTAAAACGACACTTTTAAAAACGATTGCCGGACTTGTCCCTTATAGTGGTTCTGTTTTAATTGATGGTCAAGAAGTTCATGGACAAAAGCGGAAGGAATTGGCAACGAAAGTAGCGATGATGAGTCAATTCACGACAGTTGCTTTTGATTATACGGTTTACGAAACAGTTTTGATGGGGGCGTATCGACAACAAGCACAACGTTTTTTACCTATTGTTTCTAAACAAGAAAAAGAACGAGTCCTTTATTATTTAGAACGCACGGGTTTATTGCCTTTAAAAGATAAAGTTGTCAATCAGCTTTCAGGAGGACAACAACAACGAGTATTTTTGGCTAAATTATTTGTACAAGATCCAGAAATTATTTTATTGGATGAACCCAATAATCATTTGGATATTCGGTATCAACAAGAATTGATTCAGCAGTTAAATGAGTGGAGTGCGCAAGAAGGGAAAACGTTAATCGGGGTGTTTCATGATATCCGTTTAGCGTTAACGCTAAGTGAAAAAATTGTGTTTATGAAGCAAGGGAAAGTGGCCGCGCAAGGTGATTTTCAAACGTTGGTTTCCAAAGAATTTTTACAAACAATTTTTGAAACAGATATTGTCTCATATTTTCAGAAACAACATAAAGTTTGGGAAACTATTCAATAATTTTGACAAGTTTTTTGGAAACAGGTAAGATGAAGGCAAAGAATCAGAAACACAATGGCGTGTTTTAACAAATCGGCAAAGGAGCCCAAGACTAAGTACGTGATGGTACTTGCTTTGGGCTCCTTTTTTATGGAGGTAGCGATGAAACGAATCATTCTAATGGGAGCTATCGGGTGTGGCAAAACCACGTTATGTCAAGCTCTGCAAGGCAAAGAATTAATTTATGATAAAACACAGGCGGTGGAATTTCATACAGAAATGATTGATACACCGGGCGAGTTTATTTTGCATCGACAATATTATAATGCGTTAAACGTCACAGCGGCAGAAGCAGATGTGATTGGTTTGGTTCAAAGTGCTGTAGAAACACAACAAGTTTTTTCACCAGGATTTGGTAGTATTTTCCCGAAAGAAATCATTGGTATTTTAACCAAGATTGATTTAGCACAAGATTCTCAGCAGTTAGAGATTGTTCGGCAACAATTAAAAAGTGCGGGTGCAACAAGAATTTTTGAAATTTCTTCTGTTGAAAAAATTGGCTTGCAAGAATTAGTAGATTATTTAGAGGAGGATGAAGCAGAATGAAAATTTATACAAAAACTGGCGATAAGGGAATGACGAAATTAGTCGGCAGCTCAACCGTCGCTAAGGATTCTGATCGAGTTGAAAGTTATGGAACGATTGATGAATTGAATTCTTGGGTCGGCTATATTATCAGCCAACTTCCACAAGAAAATCAAGAAATTAAAGAAGAACTGGAAGCTTTACAACATTTACTTTTTGATGCGGGAACAGATTTGTCAACACCGATTGAAGCACAACGACCATTTAAATTACAAAAGGCAAGTGTGCATTGGCTAGAACAGCGGATTGATTTCTACACTGCACAATCACCGGATATTGATCGTTTTATTTTACCTGGCGGAACCCCAGCAGCCAGTATGGTTCATGTGGCTCGGACGATTGCACGGCGCGCAGAACGCATCATTGTTCGTTTAAATTGGACAGCCAAAATTAACGAAGAGGTATTAATTTTTACCAATCGTTTATCAGATTATTTTTATGCGTTGGCTCGCTATTTAAATGTTCAAGCACAACGACCTGATGTTTTTTATGAACGAAGCGAAAAGGTTTTCCATAAAATTAAAGAAGATGGATTGTAAACAGTTGCTTTTCTAAAAAACTTATGGTAAATTTCAGATAGATTAAACGAATATTTTATGAAAAATATGAATGGAAGCCAGTGAGAATCTGGCACGGTCCCGCCACTGTGAAGAAGCAAGGTTGCTTTTAAGTCAGGTCTTTTCATTTTTTCATTATTGGGCATGCTGTTTCGAGGCAAAACAGGATGTTTCTTAACAACGCTTGTGTTGAAAATCCAGCCCAAGATATTTGTATTAATCCAATTAATGGCACGAGGAAGTGCTTTTGGGAATTTTGGGCTGGTCTTTCAATGTTGAAGGAGATTTCAGGTACAATGACGTACTGCTATATTCCCTTTTTTTATTGACAATTAATTAAAGGCGTTGTACTCTATGGATAAGGTTTCGTGTACAATGGCGTATACATAAGGAAGCAAAGACGCTTCAGACAGATGATTTTTCGTTTGTTTGAAGTGTCTTTTTGTATTTTATTAAGGAGGAATTGAGATGAAAACAATTCATTTCCCTACCGAACTATGGGTAGGAGAAGGCGCATTAGCCAATTTGGAAACACTTCATGATAAACGTGTTTTCATTGTCACAGATCCATTCATGGTTGACTCTGGATTTGTGAATGAAGTGACAAAGCATTTAACAAAAAGTGAATGGCAAATTTTTAGTGATATCATCCCCGATCCACCAATTGATAAGATTGCTGCGGGAATTAAGCAGTTAGCGACATTTCAAGGAGATACGATATTAGCTTTAGGTGGGGGATCCGCTATTGATGCGGCCAAAGCAATGAAATTTTTTGGCAAACGTACTTTGCAAACTCAGATTGCTGAGTTTATTGCGGTTCCTACAACTAGTGGGACTGGTTCAGAAGTTACGAATTTTTCAGTGATTACGATTGCTGAAACTGGCACCAAAATCCCGCTTGTAACGGATGAAATTCAACCAGAAATTGCGATTTTAGATACAAATTTAGTGATGAGTGTGCCACCAAAAATCACAGCGGATACAGGAATGGACGTCTTAACGCATGTTATTGAAGCGTATGTTTCAACAGAAGCAAATCCGATTTCAGATGCGTTGTGCGAAAAAGTCGTTCGCCTAGTATTCGACAATTTAGAAATAGTCTTTAATGAGGGTAGCAACCAACAAGCCCGTGAAAATATGCATTTAGCTTCATGTATGGCAGGGATGGCGTTTAATGTTACTTCATTAGGCTTGAATCACGGCATTGCTCATGCGGCCGGTGCGCGTTTACATGTGCCACATGGACGAATGAATGCGATGCTCTTACCGGAAGTCATTGCATATAACAGTGGCTTAGCGAATGGCAAAGTCACCAACGAACCAACAGCTAAACGTTATGCGCAGTTAGCAAATTGTCTAAATGATACACAGACAACTAATGCACGGATTGGTGTTCAACAATTTATTCGACAAATCAAGCAACTCCGTCAAAAATTAAACATGCCTGCCACTTTTAGTGACTATGGTTTACCAAAAGAAGAAGTCCAAGCTGCGATCCCAAAAATAGCTGAAGGCGCATTGATGGATGGCTGCACCAAAACAAATCCTGTCCAACCAACAGCAGCAGAAGTGACAAAAATTTTAAATTCTATCTTATAAGCGATTGACAGGATGAAATCGATAACATATAATGTGGGTAGCACAACGGCGTGCTTCAAAATTTAAGAGCAAAGAAGCTCCTTAGTAGAAAGCGAAAGTGGAACCTTTACGTTTTTTATTGAGGATTTTTTATTTGCTAAATTAAAGGAGCGAGTCTGGTTGGAAGAAAAACAACGAATGATTCAAGAATATGTTCCTGGGAAACAAGTAACGTTAGCGCACATCATTGCTAGTCCTAATAAAGAAATTTATACAAAATTAGGATTGCCAGAAGGCACCAGCAATGCACTAGGTATTTTGACAATCACTCCGAGCGAAGCGGCAATTATCGCTGTTGATATTGCGACTAAAAGCGGAGATATCCAAATCGGTTTTATTGATCGTTTTTCTGGATCGGTAGTCATTTCTGGTGACGTAAGCTCAGTGGAAGCAGCCTTACAAGCGGTGATTGAAGGTTTACAACAGATTTTAAACTTTTCTGTAACTTGTAAAATTACCAGAACATAGCGTTGAAAGGACAAGGGCGTGAAGAAAATGGATGGACGAATTGTAATAGTCGATGATGAACCTATTACGAGACTCGATATTCGTGATATTGTGATAGAAGCAGGGTACGAAGTAGTCGGTGAAGCGGCCGATGGTTTTGAAGCAATTGAAGTATGTAAAAAAACACAACCTGACTTAGTATTAATGGACATTCAAATGCCAATTTTAGATGGTCTAAAAGCAGGTAAAAAAATTGTTCAAGACCAACTAGCCAGTAGTATTGTCTTTTTATCTGCATACAGTGACGTACAAAATACGGACAAGGCTAAAAAATTAGGTGCACTGGGTTATTTAGTTAAACCTCTAGACGAAAAATCATTAATACCTACAATTGAAATGAGCATTGAACGAGGCAAACAAACGCAGCTGTTACTAAATCAAATCGATAAATTAAGTTTAAAATTAGAAGAACGTAAAATTATCGAAAAAGCCAAAGGTATTCTTGTAAAAGAAAATCATATATCGGAAGAAGAAGCCTACCAAATGTTGCGTACGTTAAGTATGAACAAACGCGCACGTATGAGTGAAATTGCAGAATTGATTGTAATGGATGATGAATAAATGAAACGATTAGAGCAATTATGTCACCAATATACCAATCTTTCAGAATCAGACATTAAAGAATTACAACGTACAGCACGTTATCTTTCTTCGACGACACTGTATCAAAGTGCAGATGTTTTTATTGATGTGTATAAGGAAATGTCACAGCAAGCACTAGTCGTTTATCATAAGCCGCCTGCGAAGACAACTTCTTTATATAGCGGAGATGTCGTCGGGATGGAAGCTTTATTAAAAAATGAACCTGGTGTTCTGCGTACCATGCAGACTAGCTTAAATAGCATTGGTTTGTTAGCAGTGACTCAGGAAAATCGTTTGATTAAGCAAAATATCTATCCCATTCGCAATGAACATCGAACGATTGGTGTCATTATTGTCGAGATTGCGGCAGATGAAGAGATTCAAGCGGACTTACAAAAAGAGGAGCTAAATAACTGCCAGTTAGCAAAAGTAGCGAAATCAACTAGTCAAGTCGACGCATTATTTATTGATCAATTGGCAGAAGCCGTTTTGATTTTTGATGCGGCGGGTCACTTATTAATTACCAATCACAATGCACAAGAGCTTTATCGCAAACTTGGTTATCGGGATAATATCATTGGAATGAGTTATGACAATTTGTCCATCGATTATACAACTTTTGAATATGTGTTGTATCAAATGAAATATAAAATGAGTAATCAACCAATTGAAAGCAAAACGACCTACCTTAATTATTATTTTAAGGTTCGGAAAGTGTGGTTGGCATCAGAGGAACAACTGATTATGATTATTCAAGACAATACAGAATTTAAAGAAAAAGAAGCGGAAATTATTTCCAAATCTGTTGCGATTCGTGAAATTCATCATCGTGTTAAAAATAACTTGCAATCGGTGGTTTCCTTATTGCGTATTCAAGAACGGCGAACGCAAAGCCCCGAAGCAAAGAAAGTCCTTCATGAAAGTGTCAATCGAATTATGGCGATTGCAGCCACCCATGAATTGCTGTCAAAACAAGTCAAAGATGACGTTGCTTTACGGCAAACATTGGAAGCAGTGATGTATAATTTTAGACATCTTTTTCAAGGCGCACAACCCATTGAGATGATGATGGATGTTGATCCAGCCATTATGGTTTCTAGCGAACAAATGGTCACCATTTCCCTTGTTGTCAACGAACTATTACAAAACATTTTTGATCATGCATTTGAGCCACAAACAAGTGGCGTTGTTAAACTTAGTGGAACATTAGATAATAAAATGATTACCATTACTGTTACAGATAATGGTAAAGGCTATGACGTTCATCAAAGTAACGAGACCAGTTTAGGTTTGATGATTGTCAAAAGCTACGTAAAAGATAAATTAAAAGGAAAAATTACAATTGAATCCAATAAACAGGGAACTAAAACCTGTTTCTATTTCGAACAGAACACCAGTGATGTTGTTCATTGATTAAGCAAAGGCGCTTAAAGAAAAGTAGAAAGAAATTTTCTAACGATTCTTTAAGTGCCTTTTTGTATGCAAAAGGAGGCGAGTCAGGCGATGTCGAAGGAAACACTTTTAACCGTAGGGATTGATTTAGGGACGTCTACAACCCAATTAGTCTTGTCAGAATTAACTGTTGAAAATTTTGCCTCTGCGTTTACAGTACCACGTATCAGCATTTCTGATAAAAAAGTCATTTACCGAAGTGACATTATCTTTACACCCTTACTTAACCAATCAGAAATTGATGCAGAACCTATCAAAGCGTTTGTAGCGGAGCAATATTGCCAAGCAGGCATTCATAAACAAGATATTCAAATGGGTGCGGTAATTATCACAGGTGAAACTGCTCGAAAAAGCAATGCCAACAATGTGCTACGAGCACTTAGTGGCTATGCAGGTGATTTTGTCGTTGCTACGGCTGGACCTGATTTAGAAAGTATCATTGCCGGAAAAGGCGCTGGGGCTCAAACTTATTCTGAAACGAAACGCAAACCAGTGGTTAATTTAGACATTGGTGGTGGAACGACAAATTTAGCTGTCTTTAAAGATGGCGAAGTGATTGACACGGCTTGTTTTGACATTGGCGGACGCTTAATTAAATTAGATCAACAACAAAAAATCACCTATATAGCTCCGAAAATTCAAGAAATTATAAATAAAAAAGGGCTAACCTTGCACCTTGGTGACCAAGCCACCGAACAAAACTTACTGCCAATTATTTCGGAATTAGTTGCCGTGTTAGAAAATAGCATTGGCTTGGGGACACAAAGTCCGTTCTACCAGTTATTAGTAACCAACCATCCACTACGAAAAGGTGAGGAATTACCAATTGTAACATTTTCTGGTGGTGTGGCTGATTGCTTAAATACGACAAGTACGAATCTCTTTAAATATGGGGACATCGGCTTACTTTTAGGGAAATACTTGAGAAAGTCACTGATTTTTTCGGAAAAAGAAGTCTTAGAAAGCGCAGAAACAATTCGAGCGACGGTCGTCGGAGCAGGTTCACATACTGCTGAAATTAGCGGAAGCACGATCGCTTATCGTGAGCAAATTTTGCCGGTAAAAAATATCCCAATTCTAAAATTAGCGCAAGAGGATGAAACCCTTACTGTGACAGAATTAGGCCAGCGAATCCAAGAAAAACTCAATTGGCATCGTATTGAAGAAACACCCCAGATTGCCCTAGCAATTAGAGGCATGAGCAATCCAACATTTGCTGATATTCAACGCTATGGTCAAGGGATTGTGGAAGGATTAGCTAGTTTAGTTGCTGAACAAATTCCCATTATTGTTATGGTGGATGAAGACATGGCGAAAGCTTTAGGGCATGCCTTAAGTGCCCATCTGCCAAAAGACTATCCGTTTATCTGTCTTGACTCGGTCAAAGTAGAAAACGGTGATTATGTAGATATCGGCTTACCAGTGGCAGAAGGGGCCGTCCTTCCAGTCATTGTTAAGACCTTAGTATTTAATTAAAAAGGAGCGACACAAAGATGATTTTAAAAACCAAACTATTTGGCAAAGTCTATCAATTTACATCCGTTAAAGAAGTCTTAGCCAAAGCCAATGAAGAAAAGTCTGGCGACAAGTTAGCTGGCGTAGCTGCTAATTCAGCCGAAGAACGCGTGGCAGCGAAAGTCGTTTTATCGGAATTGTCCTTAAATGACTTGTTTAACAATCCCGTTGTTGATTATGACGAAGACGAAGTGACACGCATTATTATTGACCAAGTCAATATGCGAATTTTTGAAAGTATTAAACATTGGACAGTTGCAGAATTACGCGAATTTATCTTATCTTCGGAAACAACCGATTTTGATATCAAACGAATTTCCCGTGGACTCACTTCTGAAATGATTGCTGCTGTCTGTAAATTAATGTCCAACATGGATCTAATTGTTGGCGCAAAAAAAATCAATATTGAAAAAACCGCCAACACAACAATTGGCCGTCCCGGAACTTTTTCAAATCGTTTACAGCCGAACCATCCAACCGATAATGTCGATGGCATTATGGCATCAGTTATGGAAGGTCTTTCTTATGGCGCCGGTGATGCCTTAATTGGTTTGAATCCTGTTGATGATTCTACAGAAAGTGTTAAACGGATCTTAAACAAATTTGAAGAGTTCCGTAGCGAATGGGAAATTCCAACACAAACTTGCGTGCTTGCTCACGTAACGACACAAATGGAAGCCATGCGTCAAGGCGCGCCAACTGGCTTAGTCTTTCAATCCATCGCTGGTTCAGAAAAAGGGAACACAGCATTTGGTTTAAATGCAGAAATTTTAGCTGAAGCACAAGATTTAGCGCTTCACAGTGGTCAAGCAGCTGGTCCTAATGTGATGTATTTTGAAACAGGTCAAGGCTCAGAACTTTCTTCTGAAGCGAACTTTGGCGCAGACCAAGTGACAATGGAAGCGCGTTGTTATGGCTTAGCCAAAAAATTTGATCCGTATATTGTAAATACCGTTGTCGGCTTTATTGGACCAGAATATCTTTACGATTCAAAACAAGTCATCCGCGCTGGTTTAGAAGATCATTTCATGGGCAAATTAACTGGAATTTCAATGGGTTGTGATGTCTGCTACACCAACCATATGAAAGCTGATCAAAATGATATGGAAAACTTAGCAATGTTATTAGCAACAGCTGGTTGTACGTATATCATGGGGATTCCTCATGGCGATGATGTCATGTTAAATTATCAAACAACTGGGTTCCATGAAACTGCGACGATTCGTGAAACATTAGGCTTACGTCCAATTAAAGAATTTGAAGAATGGATGGAAAAAATGGGCTTAATGGAAAACGGAAAATTAACAAGTCGCGCTGGCGATGCATCTGTATTTATTAAATAAACGAGGTGAGAATACAAATGAACGAAAAAGAATTAAAAGAAATGATTGCCGGAATTTTAACAGAAATGGTCGCTGACAATCAAGCGGTTTCGACTGCCACTGTGACTGCTGAAGAAAAACCAGTCACAACACACGTCACTGAAACGACAGAAATTGAAGAAGGCCTAATTCCTGACATTACTGAAGTAGATTTACGTAAACAATTACTATTGAAAAATGCCGTAGATCCTGAAGCACTATTAAAAATGAAAGCTTTCTCGCCAGCTCGTTTAGGCGTTGGTCGTGCAGGGACGCGTTATATGACTAGTTCAACATTACGTTTCCGAGCGGACCATGCGGCAGCACAAGATGCGGTCTTTTCAGACGTAAGCGAAGACTTGGTAAAAGAAATGAATTTTATTTCTACAAAAACAATCTGTAACAGTAAAGATGAATATTTAACACGTCCAGATTATGGTCGTCAATTTGATGAAGAAAATAGTGAAATCATTCGGAAAAATACGACACCAAAAGCCAAAATCCAAATGGTCGTAGGGGATGGCCTTAGTTCAGCTGCTATCGAAGCGAATATTAAAGAAGTCCTACCAGCAATTAAACAAGGATTAAACATGTACAACTTAGATTTCGACAATGTAGTTTTTGTTAAATATTGTCGCGTGCCAGCAATGGATAAAATTGGTGAAATCACTGACGCTGATGTTGTTTGCTTGCTAGTTGGCGAACGTCCTGGTTTAGTAACAGCTGAATCTATGAGTGCCTACATTGCTTACAAACCAACTGTCGGTATGCCAGAAGCACGGCGGACAGTTATTTCAAATATTCACAAAGGTGGGACACCGGCTGTTGAAGCAGGGGCCTACATTGCCGAAATTATCAAAAAAATGTTAGACAAGAAAAAATCTGGTATTGATTTAAAAGAAGCTGAATAAAGGAGGATTTCTCATGAAAAATGATCGTCTAGGCGCAAATGTCCTAAGTATGAAAGTCATTCCCAATGTCGATCCGGCATTAGCAAAAGAATTATCATTGAAACCAGAACATCGCTCATTAGGAATTGTTACTTCCGATTGTGATGATGTCACTTATGTTGCATTAGATGAAGCAACCAAAGCCGCCGATGTTACTGTAGTTTACGGTAAAAGTATGTATGCTGGCGCAGCAAATGCTTCAACCAAATTAGCCGGTGAAGTGATTGGCATTATTGCTGGTCCGAGTCCTGCTGAAGTCAATAGTGGCTTGAGTGTCATTACGCAAGTCATTGAAGAAGAAGCCAGCTTCTATAGTGCTAACGAAGATGACAGTATTGTTTATTTTGCACATGTAGTATCAAGAACGGGTAGCTTTTTATCTGAACAAGCGAATATTCCTGAAGGTGAAGCGATTGCTTATCTGATTGCACCACCGCTAGAAGCAATGGTTGGCTTAGATGCAGCAATGAAAGCTGCCGATGTTCAAATGGGTGTCTTTTATGGCCCACCTTCTGAAACGAACTTTGGCGGTGCCTTATTGACAGGTAGTCAATCTGCATGTAAAGCTGCTTGCAGTGCGTTTGAACAAGTCATTCAAAATATCGCTGACAATCCGTTGAGTTATTAAGGATGTGACCTGAATGAAAGCATTAGGAATGGTCGAAGTCAAAGGATTTTTAGGTGCCATTAGTGTGGCCGATGCGGCATTGAAAGCCGCCGACGTTACTTTGTTAAAAGCTGAAATTATTAATGGCGGTTTAACAACTGTGGAACTGATTGGTGACGTTGCCGCGGTTCAAGCTGCCGTTGAAGTAGGAACGGAAGTAGCTAAAGAATTAAATTGTTTAATTGCTCATCATGTGATCTCACGGGTTGATGCTCAAACGGAAGTGATTTTATCAGATCCAGAACCCAAGTCAGCACCTGAACCGATGGAACAAGTAGAAGTAATTGAAGAAGAGATTGAAACACCAGATTTGGAAGAACACACAGGCACACGCCAAAAATTAGAAACACAACGCGTGGTTGATTTACGCAAACAAGCCTACAAAATGAACCTAAGTAGTTTAAAGAAAAGTGAGATTAAATTTGCCAATAAAGAAGCTTTAATTCAAGCAATCATGGCTGAAATAGAAAGAAGTGAAGACGAGTGGAATTAGTAGATAAAGACTTACGTTCCATCCAAGAAACAAGAAATTTAATCAGAAAAGCCAAAGAGGCACAGCAAGTATTAGCAACATTTTCGCAAAAACAAATCGATGCGATTGTCCAAGCGGTTTCAGAGGCTACATTTAACCAACGAGAAAAGTTAGCGAAAATGGCCAATGAAGAAACAGGATTTGGTATCTATGAAGATAAAATCATCAAAAATGCTTTCGCTTCAAGAGTAGTATATGACGAAATGAAGGACAAAGCTACAGTTGGTGTGATCCATGATGATGCTGCCAAAAAAGTCACTGAAATTGCTGTCCCAGTGGGTGTAATTGCAGGATTAATTCCTTCTACCAACCCGACATCAACAGTCATTTACAAAGCATTAATTTCATTAAAAGCTGCCAACAGCATTGTTTTTTCACCACATCCCAATGCGTTGAAATCGATTATTGAAACAGTGGAAATTATCCAAAAAGCGGCTATTGCTGCAGGGGCACCAGAAGGTTGTGTCTCGGTCATCAAAACGCCAACCATGCAAGCGACCAGCGAATTAATGAAAAATAAAGAAACAAATTTAATTTTAGCTACTGGTGGAAACGCAATGGTTAAAGCAGCGTACTCTTCTGGAACACCAGCAATCGGTGTTGGGCCTGGTAATGGACCAGCCTACATCGAACGAAGCGCAAATGTTCCTCATGCAGTGAAACAAATAATGGATTCAAAAACTTTCGATAACGGTACAATTTGTGCATCGGAACAATCAATTATTGTTGAAACTGTCAACCGTGAAGCGGTCAAAGAAGAGTTAATTAAGCAGGGCGCGTATTTCTTAAGTCCAGCCGAAGCCGACAAATTAGCTAAATTTATTTTACGACCAAACGGTACAATGAACCCGCAAATCGTGGGTCGTTCCGTTCAACATATTGCTTCATTAGTTGGTTTATCTATTCCAAAAGATCGCCGCTTAATTGTTGCCGAGGAAACACATGTAGGCTTGAAATATCCATTTTCAAGAGAAAAATTGGCACCGATTATTGCTTTCTATACAGTTGAAAACTGGGAAGCAGCTTGCGCGTTATCAATTGAAATTTTGAAAGGTGAAGGTGCGGGTCATACGATGGGTATTCACACAGAAAACAAAGAAGTCATTCGTGAATTTGGCTTAAGAAAACCCGTCTCTCGTTTGCTTGTTAACACCTCTGGTACACTTGGCGGCATTGGTGCTTCAACTAACTTAGTGCCAGCATTAACACTTGGCTGTGGCGCAGTTGGTGGCAGCTCAACTTCTGATAATATTGGGGTTGAAAATCTGTTCAATTTACGTCGTGTTGCATATGGCGTGCGTGATTTAGAAGAGATTCGTCAAGAATTTGGTCAAACATCAACCACATCTGTGGCTACTTCTTGCGAAACAACCAATCAAGAAGAACTAGTAAATGCCGTGGTGGCTCAAGTTTTAGCTCGCTTAAACTAACAAGAAACGAGCGAGTAAGAGTAAAACAAATGAATTATTGGATTTAGGGTTTGGGACCTAAGTCAAATTGCTAATTGTCCCAAATTTTTAAAAATAAAACATACATCTTAGGAGGAAATTATAATGTCAAGTACAAATGCTTTAGGAATGATCGAAACTCGTGGTTTAGTAGGTGCTGTTGAAGCAGCCGATGCAATGGTGAAAGCGGCAAACGTTACTTTAATTGGAAAAGAACAAGTCGGTGGCGGTTTAGTTACAGTAATGGTTCGCGGTGACGTTGGTGCCGTGAAAGCAGCAACAGATGCTGGTGCTGCTGCAGCAGAACGTGTTGGCGAATTATTATCTGTCCATGTAATTCCACGTCCACATACAGAAGTAGACGCTATTTTACCACACGCAACAACTGAATTATAATTTTGATTTTTTGGGGCAGAGGTAGGTTCATTACTTCTGTCCTAAACTTTCATTGAGGAGGGGTGTTATGACAGTTATTACAGAAGATATGCTTCGCAACAAAAGGCTAAAAAAAGAACTAGAAGATGGCACGGATTTTGTGTTTCCTGTAGGCAGTTTTCTGACGCCAGCCGCCAAAAGCTATCTACGCGAGCATCGGATTAATAGCAGCTTCTCTTCAACAAACCCATTGCTTTCTGAGGTTCATTCAGTGAAGGCCTCCTCACAAAAACAAAAACAAGAACATTTATCAAAAGAAACAATTTATGAGATTCGGCACTTAAGCCATCTATTGTATTTGCCTTTCTTAACGAATGAAGCGTTATCAACAGAAGGTTGGTTATATTTCGAACAACAACAACAGTGGTTAGAGAAGTTTATTTTAGAACAGTCGATTGTAATGGAACCAGTCATTTTGGAATCAAAGGTAACTATTCTAACTAACCAACAGAGACAATGGCGCTATTCCTCAAAAGAAATTCAATTACAACTAGATAAAATTATTCTCCAGTTAAAAGGAGAATCACAACTGTTCGGCCTTTTTCAATCTTGGGCTACAGAATTAATTAGCACCATGGCTGAAATATCACGAAACTAGGAGATGAACAAATTGGATTCAATGAATGAAATTGTTGAAGAAGTTGTTAAACGAATTCAGCAACAACAACAAAATACTTTTGAAGTTGAAGCTTCTGGCCGACATGTTCATTTGTCTCGTCAAGAGATTGATGCATTATTTGGACCGGGATATCAACTAACAAAAGTGAAAGATTTATCACAACCTGGACAGTTTGTTTGTAAAGAACGAATTACGGTTGCTGGACCTAAAGGACTTTTTCAAAATGTGGTTATTTTAGGCCCTGAACGTAGCGAATCACAAGTCGAAGTTTCTATGACGGATACACGTATTTTAGGAATTAATGCCCCAGTTAGAGAGAGTGGAAAGACAGAAGGGACACCAGGCGTCACGCTGATGAACGGATCAGCAGTTGTGACATTAAGTCACGGTTTAATTGTTGCCAAACGTCATATTCACATGACACCCGAAGACGCCTTGAAAAATAAAGTAAGCAATAGTCAAATTGTGCAAGTCAAAGTGGAAGGCACACGTCCGTTAATCTTTGATGATGTAGTTGTGCGAATCAGTCCGCGATTTGCAACGTACATGCACATTGACTACGATGAAGCCAACGCTTGCGGCTTAACCAAAGGAGCTCGTGGCTATATTCTTAAGTAAAAGGAGGAAGGACAATGAACGTTTCTGAAATGGAAAATTTGATTCAACAGATTACTGATCGAATTTGCCAACAATTGCTGTCGTCGTCTTATTCAGTGGCTTTAGCAGAAGCAAAAGAAGCATTTCCTGAAGAAATGTTTGTTCGTTTTCCTGATGTAAATTGGGTAACCAAGGAGCAGAAGCTAGCACGAGGCTTGGTTGTAAAGAGGCTAACGATTTCCCAAGTAAATGCGATTGCGCATTTACAGGAAACGGATGAATTAGTCAAAAACATCTTAGCATTCTTATTTGAAGGTAAGCCGGTATTGGTTTTAACCCCAATACCTTCAGTGACTAAAAATTCACTATTGAAGTATCGTTTGAAACAAACGATTCAGGAAAACGTGGACATGTGCCAACAGTTTGGGCTGATTTTTTATCATGATTCAGAAAATTACGCTGTGTTTCAGGCGGCCTGTCAAAAACAACTTCGTTCTTTGGCTGAGACCAAACGAACCTACATTACTGAAAAACAATTGATAAGAATGACAGAATCAGGTGTTTCTTTAAGTAAAAACGCCTATTTAACCCCGTTAGCGAAAGATTATGCTCGGAAACATCAATTGCTGACGTAAGGAGGAAAAACGATGCTTTTAGGAAAAGTGACTGGTAGCCTTTGGTCAACAAGAAAAGATGAAAAATTAAATGGCTGGAAATTTATGATGGTTGATATTTTGAATCAAGAGGACGAAAAGCAAGGATTTCTAATTGCTGCTGACAACGCTGGAGCTGGTGTCGGGGACAAAGTGTTAATTAGTCAAGGCAATGCTGCCCGTATTTCGGCAGAAGATCCGAATGTCCCAATTGATGCAATGATTGTTGGTGTCATTGATTCTACAGAGGAAGAATAGGGAGGACGAGACATGAGCATTAATGAAATTATTATGTATATTATGGTTCTTTTCATGATTATTGGAGGAATCGATAAATGTATTGGCAACAAACTAGGTTTAGGGGAGCAATTTGAGGAAGGGATTATGGCTATGGGTTCTCTAGCGCTTTCTATGGTAGGGATTATCACTTTAGCGCCTGTCTTAGCCAATCTTTTAAGCCCGATTGTCGTTCCTGTCTATGAATTACTAGGGGCTGATCCAGCAATGTTTGCCACAACCTTATTGGCTAATGATATGGGCGGCTTTGCGTTAGCGCAACAATTAGCCAATGATCCACAAGCTGGTTTATTTGCGGGGGCAATCTTAGGTGCAATGATGGGGCCAACGTTAGTCTTTACAATTCCAGTAGCGCTTGGCATTATCCAAAAAGATGACCAACAATTCTTAGCAACAGGTGTTTTGAGCGGGATTATTACAATTCCTTTTGGTTTATTAGCAGGCGGTTTAACAGCTGGCATGCCATTGTCATTGATTATTCCTAACTTAATTCCAATTATTATTGTTGCCGCTTTAATTATTTTAGGTTTATGGTTAGCGCCAAAAGGCATGATTAAAGGCTTCCAAATTTTTGGTCAAGGCGTAGTGATTGTCGCTATCTTTGGTTTAGTTGTGGGGGCGATTCAACTATTATTAGGAATTACAGTGATTCCTGGTATTGCACCAGTTACTGAAGGAATTGAAGTCGTTGGCGGGATTGCTTTAACTTTAGCTGGCGCTTTCTGTTTAGTCGCTGTGATTACGAAAGTCTTTAATAAACCATTGATGAAACTAGGAAAAGTTTTAGGAATGAATGAAGTAGCGGCTGCAGGAATGGTTGCTACATTAGCTAACAATATTCCCATGTTCCAAATGTTAAAAGACATGGATAATCGAGGAAAAATTATTAATATCGCTTTTGCTGTTTCGGCTTCTTTCGTTTTAGGTGACCACCTTGGTTTTACTGCAGGCGTAGCAAAAGAAATGATTTTTCCAATGATTGTTGGCAAATTAGTTGGAGGGATTACCGCCATTTTTGTGGCTATCTTTATGGCAAATCGAATGCTAGGGAAACCCGAAACAGAAGTGAAATAATGAGGTGTAAATATGACAGAATTAAATCGTGAAATGATTGAAACGCTTGTTCGACAAATTGTCACAGAAAAATTAATGCCGACTAAACAAGTGGATCCAAGTGGAATTATGTCCATCAAATTACCCGAAATCGACGTAACAGAAGACGACCGCTTAGATACAGGCAACCCAGCAGACATTGTTTACACAAAAGATCTGTTTTCTTTAGAAGAAAGCCCGCGCCTTGGTTGCGGTTTAATGGTGATGAAAGATACCACCTTCGACTGGACACTAGAATACGATGAAATTGATTATATTATTTCAGGACAATTAGATATACTGATTGACGGACGTAAAATTTCTGCAACAGCCGGTGAAATTATTTTAATCCCGAAAAGTAGCAAAATTCAATTTTCAGTGACGGGTGATGCCCGCTTTGTCTACGTGACTTATCCAGCAGATTGGCAAAGCCAATAATTATTTTACCGGCAGTCAGAGAATAATTTTGCAAAAACCCTTTACTCAGCGTTATAATAAATAAGAACGAAAAAAGGGGTTGAGTGAATGACATTTGAGAATCCAAGTCAAAATCAAATTTTTGATATTTTAAAACAAGCAAAAAATATTGCGGTGGTTGGTTTGAGTAACAAGCCCGACCGCACAAGTTACAAAATTGCGGAAATTTTACAGCAACATGGCTATCGTGTATTGCCTGTCAATCCAGTTTTAAAAGGTGAAACGGTGCTTGGCGAAACGGTTTATGGGACATTAACAGAGATTCCTGAAAAGATTGATATTGTTGACGTCTTTCGGCGGAGTGAATTTTTGCCAGAAGTGGCCGCAGAAACATTGAAAACAGAAGCGCCTGTCTTTTGGGCCCAACTAGGTTTGGAAAATGAAGAGGCAGCGAACTTGTTATTAAATGAAGGTCGTCAAGTTATTATGAACCGTTGTATTAAAATTGAATTGGCAAAAATGGCAGATGCTGAATAAACACGTGTAATTTTATAAAGAAAGAGCGTCCTGAACGGAAAGCTCTTTTTTTTTTGACCCAGATAGAGTATTATTGTAATGATGGTTTTAGAAGGAGCGAACGGAAAACGCAAGAAACCGGCTCACTCTTCTTCTAATTCTTTAAGAAATAGTTAATGTACGCTTATTAACTAAACGAGAATCTAAGTATAAGGAGTTTTTTCTTTGGCTAAAAAAATTAACAATGAGTACAATGATGCCTCTATCCAAGTCCTAGAAGGATTGGAAGCAGTGAGGAAAAGACCTGGTATGTATATCGGTTCAACCGATAGCCGTGGACTCCATCACTTAGTCTATGAAATTGTCGATAACGCAGTCGATGAAGCGTTATCTGGCTACGGGAATGAAATCAACGTAACTATCCAAAAAGATAATAGTATTTGTGTTGCAGACTCTGGCCGCGGAATGCCAACAGGGATGCATGCTTCTGGTATCCCAACAGTAGAAGTCATTTTTACTGTCTTACATGCGGGTGGTAAGTTTGGCCAAGGTGGCTATAAAACTTCAGGCGGACTCCATGGGGTGGGTGCCAGTGTTGTTAATGCCTTATCTAAGTGGTTAGAAGTTCATATTGTTCGTGATGGCGTAGAATACATGGAACGATTTGAGGACGGCGGTAAACCACTTGGTACCTTAAAAAAAATCGGCAAAACAAAAAAACGCAACGGCACCTCCGTTACTTTTTTACCTGACGACACCATTTTCTCTACGACAAATTTTTCTTACGAAATTTTAGCAGAACGTTTGAGAGAATCAGCTTTCTTATTAAAAGGCGTCAAAATTACTTTAACGGATGAACGTGGGGAAGAACCCAAAGAAGAAGTCTTCCACTACGAAGAAGGCATTAAAGAATTTGTTGCCTATCTAAATGAAGAAAAAGATACATTAACACCCGTTGTTTATTTTTCAGGAGCCAAAGAAGGTATTGAAGTTGAATTAGCTTACCAATACAACGATGGCTATTCTGAAAATGTTTTATCTTTCGTTAACAATGTCCGCACAAAAGATGGCGGTACCCACGAAGTCGGTATGAAAACGTCAATGACGAAGGCGTACAATGAATATGCACGTAAAGTAGGACTATTAAAAGAAAAAGATAAAAATTTAGAAGGTAGCGACTTCCGTGAAGGCTTAGCAGCTGTCCTTTCAATTCGAGTACCAGAAAACTTACTACAGTTCGAGGGTCAAACCAAAGGGAAATTAGGCACACCTTTAGCAAGAACCGTTGTCGATAACGTCGTAGGCGAACAAATGGGCTTCTATTTACAAGAAAACAGTGAAATGAGTCAATCATTAATTCGGAAAGCGATTAAAGCCCGTGAAGCCCGTGAAGCGGCTCGCAAAGCTCGTGAAGAAAGCCGGAACGGTAAAAAACGGAAAAAAGGCGAATCGTTACTTTCTGGAAAATTAACCCCGGCTCAATCCAGAAATCCTAAGAAAAATGAATTATATCTTGTCGAAGGAGACTCGGCCGGTGGTTCAGCAAAACAAGGACGCGACCGGAAATTTCAAGCCATTTTACCGCTACGAGGAAAAGTCATTAATACGGAAAAAGCGAAAATGCAAGACATCTTGAAAAATGAAGAAATCAATACTATGATCTATACGATTGGCGCAGGCGTTGGTCCTGAATTTTCAATTGAAGATTGTAATTATGATAAAATCATCATCATGACCGATGCGGATACCGATGGTGCCCATATTCAAGTGTTGCTATTAACGTTCTTCTATCGTTATATGAAACCATTAATTGAAGCCGGCAAAGTCTATATTGCCTTACCACCTCTTTATAAAGTTTCTAAAGGAACTGGAAAAAAATCAGTCATTGAGTATGCTTGGACCGATGGTGAATTGGCAGAAGTGATTGATAAAGTTGGTAAAGGCTATATGCTCCAACGCTATAAAGGTCTGGGGGAAATGAATGCAGAACAACTTTGGGAAACAACGATGGATCCTGAAACTAGAACCTTAATTCGTGTTCGGATTGATGATGCAGCTCAAGCAGAACGCCGTGTGACCACATTAATGGGCGACAAAGTCGAACCTCGTCGAAAATGGATTGAACAACATGTTCAATTTACGTTGGAAGAAGATGGCAGTATTTTAGATCGTTCAGAAGAAGACACTTCTGCACCAACAGGAGAAAGTCTTTTAGATGCGGAAAAAACAAAAGAAGCAGAACAAACCGATGACACTGAAATCAGTTTGTTTGACATAGAGTAGGGAGTGACAATTTTGGAAAAACGCCAAGAAGTTCAAGAATTAACCCTTGAAGAAGTAATGGGCGATCGTTTTGGAAGATATTCCAAATACATCATTCAAGAACGGGCCCTACCAGATATTCGAGATGGGCTAAAACCAGTACAACGCCGCATTCTCTTTTCAATGAATAAAGACGGCAATACCTTTGATAAAGGCTTTCGTAAATCAGCAAAATCTGTCGGAAACATTATGGGGAATTATCATCCCCATGGCGACAGTAGTATTTATGAAGCGATGGTCCGTCTAAGTCAAGACTGGAAATTACGGGAAGTACTAATTGAAATGCACGGAAACAACGGAAGTATGGATGGCGACCCACCAGCGGCGATGCGTTATACAGAAGCTCGTTTATCACAGTTAAGTGGTGAGTTGTTAAAAGATATCGACAAAAATACCGTCGATTTCGTCTGGAATTTTGATGATACAGAAAAAGAACCCACTGTTTTACCAGCCAAATATCCTAATTTATTGGTAAATGGCTCAACGGGGATTTCAGCAGGTTATGCAACAGAAATTCCTACACATAATTTAGCGGAAATTATTGATGGGACCGTGTATTTAATTGATCATCCTAATGCAAGTTTAGAGAAATTAATGGAATACATTCCAGGACCAGATTTCCCAACAGGTGGGATCCTACAAGGAAAAGCAGAAATTAAAAAAGCCTACGAAACCGGCCGTGGTAAAGTAATTTTACGTGCGAAGACAAAGATTGAGCCCTTAAAAGGCGGCAAACAACAAATTGTCATTTCTGAAATTCCTTATGAAGTCAACAAAGCAACGCTAGTGAAGAAGATGGATGAAATCCGTTTAAATAAAAAAGTAGACGGCATTGCCGAAGTTCGTGACGAAAGTGACAGAACTGGCTTGCAAATTGTTGTTGAACTAAAAAAAGATGTCAATGCAGAAGGTATTTTAAATTATCTATTTAAAAACACTGAATTGCAAATCAATTACAACTTTAACATGGTAGCCATCGACAACATGACCCCGCAACAAGTGGGACTAAAACGGATTTTAGAAAGTTACATTACGCACCGCAAATCAGTTATCATTAACCGTTGTCAATTTGAGTTGGACAAAGCTCGCAAACGTGAGCATATTGTTGCTGGTTTAATTAAAGCATTGTCTATCTTAGATAAAGTGATTGCAACAATCCGTGGCAGTAAAGATAAAAAAGATGCGAAGAAGAACTTAGTATCCGACTATGCGTTTACTGAAGAACAAGCTGAAGCAATCGTTACTTTACAGCTATACCGTTTAACCAATACGGATATTACTGATTTACAAGAAGAAGCAAAAACTTTAGAACAACAAATTGCTGAGTTATTGAATATTTTAAACAATGAAAAAGAACTATTCTCAGTCATGAAAAAAGAACTTCGCGAAGTTAAAAAGCAATATGGCAATCCGCGCTTAACTCAAATTGAAGAGGAAATCCAAGAAATCAAGATTGAAACAGCCGTGTTAGTTGCGCAGGAAGACGTGGTCGTAACCGTGACGCACGAAGGCTATATCAAGCGGAGTAGTATTCGTTCTTATACAGCATCAAAACCAGAAGAAATCGGCATGAAAGAAGGCGACTTTTTACTATATGCTGGCGAAGTCAATACATTAGATCATCTTTTACTAGTGACAAATAAAGGAAATATGATCTATCGCCCCGTCCATGAGTTGCCAGATTTACGCTGGAAAGAAATTGGCGAACATATTTCTCAAACCATTTTAAATCTTGCTATCGATGAATCGATTATTGCTGTATATCCTTATAAAGAGTTAAGTCCGACAAAAACCTTTGTTTTCATTACAAAAGCTGGCATGATTAAACAAACCAAAATGGCTGATTTTGAGCCTTGGCGCACTTATAAGAGCCGCCCGACATCTTGTATGAAATTAAAATCAGACCAAGATGAAATTACCAATGTTTATTTAACAAATGATCAAGACTTATTGGATGTTTTCCTCGTTAGCAATCGCGGTTTTGGCTTACGTTATCCATTATATGAAGTACCTGTTGTAGGTAGTAAAGCGGCTGGAGTTAAGTCAATGAACCTCAAAGAAGACGATTATGTCGTTAATGGTTTACTGGTTCATTCTGAAGGGGATACACCGATTGTTATTGTTACCCAACGTGGCGGTGTTAAACGCATGTTAGCCCAAGAATTAACACAATTAGGACGAGCAAAACGTGGATTAATGGTCTTACGGGAATTGAAGAAAAATCCACATCGTGTTGTCTTTATGTCTGAAAGTACCGATTTAGATTTATTAGTTACTACGCAAAAAGGCACACAAGAAGTTATTCAGTCGAAAAACTATCCAATCAGCGAACGAACATCCAACGGTTCCTTTGTCATCGATGAACAAAAAGATGGCCAAGTAATGGAAGTCCACGAGATGCATTCTGCAGTAATTGAAGAAGAACAAACAAACTAAACTGTGTTATAAATATCTCGACAGCAGCCATCTGTATTAATACAGATGGCTGCTGTTTTTAATACAGAAGTACATTTTTCACAAGTGATAACAACTATAAATCGTTCTTATTTTCACAAGTATAAATGTTTATATATCAGCGTTTATAATCTTTGCTCCCCATTTATTTATTAAGAAAGTGCAATAAATAATAAAAAAACGCTTGCATCTAAAAGGTTATGTGTTATACTAATCACATAAAGCTGTTACATACAATCAAGTAGCAGTTAACTAAGGAGGCAAACACTTCATGAAACAATGGGAAGGCTTTAAAGGCGACAAATGGAGAACAAGCGTTGACACTCGTGATTTTATTCAAAACAACTACACAGAGTACAAAGGCGACGACAGTTTCTTAGAACCAATCGCTCCGAGCACTGACAAATTATGGACAAAACTACAAGAATTATTTGAAATCCAACATGAAAAAAATGGCGTTTATGACATGGATAGCGATATCCCAGCAACTATTACGTCACATGAACCTGGTTACTTAATCAAAGAAGAAGAAAAAATTGTCGGTTTACAAACAGATGTACCATTAAAACAAGCATTTATGCCATTCGGTGGTATTAAAATGGCGAACAATGCCTTAGTTTCAAATGGTTATGAAACTGACGAAGAAATGACAAAAATCTTCACAGAATACAGAAAAACACATAACCAAGGTGTTTTTGATGCCTACACAGCTGAAATGCGTTTAGCACGTAAAAACAAAATCATTACTGGTCTTCCAGATGCGTATGGCCGTGGCCGTATTATCGGTGACTATCGTCGTATCGCATTATACGGTATCGACTACTTAATGGAACAAAAGAAAAAAGATCATGATAACACTGGTAACAAAGAAATGACAGACGATGTTATTCGCTTACGTGAAGAAATTTCTGAACAATACCGTGCGTTAAATGACTTAAAACAAATGGCTGCTTCTTATGGTTTCGATATTTCTCGTCCTGCTGCAAATGCGCAAGAAGCAATCCAATGGTTATACTTTGGTTACCTAGGTGCCATTAAATCTCAAAATGGTGCGGCAATGTCAATTGGTCGTATCTCAGCATTCTTAGATATCTATATCCAACGTGACTTAGAAGCTGGTTTAATCACTGAATTTGAAGCACAAGAAATGATTGACCATTTAATCATGAAATTACGTATGGTTAAATTTGCACGTACACCAGAATACAACCAATTATTCTCTGGTTATCCAATTTGGGCAACATTATCTATTGCTGGTATGGGTATTGACGGTCGTTCATTAGTTACCAAAAATGACTTCCGTATCTTACACACATTAACAAACATGGGACCATCTCCAGAACCGAACTTAACTGTATTGTATTCTTCTCACTTACCAGAAGGTTTCAGAACATATGCAGCTAAAATCGCGAAAGAAAGCTCATCTATCCAATTTGAAAACGATGACTTATTACGTGAAAACTGGGGTTCTGACGACTGTGCAATCGCATGTTGTGTTTCTGCAACAGTTATGGGTAAAGATATGCAATTCTTCGGCGCTCGTGCGAACTTAGCGAAAGCTGTTCTTTATGCAATTAACGGCGGGGTCGACGAAAAAACTAAAATGCAAGTAGCACCAAAATATCGTCCAATGACTGGTGACAAATTAGATTATCACGAATTCATGGAACGCTATAAAGACATCTTAGACTGGTTAGCTGAATTGTACGTTAACACATTAAACATTATTCATTACATGCATGATAAATATGCATATGAAGCACCACAATTAGCTTTAATGGATACTGATTTACAACGGACATTCGCAACTGGTATTGCCGGAATCTCTCATGCGACTGATAGTATCATGGCAATTAAACACGGTGAAGTAGAAGTAATCCGTGACGAAGATGGTATGGCAATTGATTATGTACCAACAAAAGAATTCCCAACATACGGAAATGATAACGAAGAAGCCGATGCAATGGCTAACTGGATTTTAGATTACTTTATGACACAAATTAAACGTCAACACACATACCGTAACTCTAAACCAACGACTTCATTATTAACAATCACTTCAAACGTTGTTTATGGTAAAGCAACAGGGAACACGCCTGACGGACGTCGTGCCGGCAAACCTCTTGCACCAGGTGCGAACCCAAGTTATCAAGACGGTAAATTCTTAGGTGAGAAAAATGGCTTGTTAGCTTCATTAAACTCAACAGCTCGTTTAGAATATACAATCGCTTTAGATGGTATTTCTAATACACAAACCATCAACCCTAATGGTTTAGGTAAAGACGACGACACAAGAATTAACAACTTACGTAACGTATTAGATGGCTACTTCGATAAAGGTGGTTACCACTTAAACGTAAACGTATTTACAAACGAATTATTATTAGATGCACAAGCACATCCAGAAAAATATCCAAACTTAACTATCCGTGTATCTGGATATGCCGTGAAATTCCGTGACTTAACTCCTGAACAACAAGCAGACGTTATTTCAAGAACTTCACACGACAGACTATAAAAAACATTTACATTATTTAACTGAAAGGGTGACATTTAACGTGTCATCCTTTTCGTTTGAAAGAAGAGGGATCATTATGACAACACCAGTTACAGGTAGAATTCATTCAACAGAAAATTTTGGTACCGTTGATGGCCCAGGTGTCCGTTTTATCGTATTTACACAAGGGTGTCGCATGAGATGTCAATTCTGTCATAATCCAGATACTTGGAAAATTGGTTCCGGTGGTCGTGTGGTGACGACTGACGAAGTATTAGAGGAAGCATTACGTTTTCGCTCTTATTGGGGCGAAAAGGGTGGTATCACTGTCAGTGGTGGTGAGCCGCTATTGCAAATGGACTTTTTAATCGATTTATTTAAAAAAGCCAAAGCACAAGGCATTCATACAACCTTAGATACGTGTGGCAAACCTTTTACTCGGGAAGAACCCTTCATTAGTCAATTTGATGAATTGATGAAGTACACAGATTTACTCTTATTCGACATCAAACATATTGATAACGAGCAGCATAAACTGTTAACAACGCAATCAAATGATAATATTTTAGAGATGGCTACCTATTTATCTGAAATTGACAAACCTGTTTGGATTCGCCACGTATTGGTGCCTCAACGTAGTGATTACGACGAATATTTAATCCGTCTGGATGCCTTCATAAAAACATTAAACAATGTAGATAAAGTTGAAGTGCTTCCTTACCATACGATGGGCAAGTACAAATGGGAAGAACTAGGTATTCCTTATCCATTAGAAGGAATTGAGCCTCCTAAAAATGATCGTGTTGAAAATGCGAAAAAACTACTACATGTCGAGGACTATCAAGGTTATCTAGCACGTTAACAAACGAAAAAATAGAAAAGAAGACAATTTTTTTGTTGTTTCTTTTCTATTTTTTGTTATCATTAAGAGTGAATCAAAACCAAGGAGTGTGTATTATGTCAAAAATTTTAGTTTTTGGACACCAAAATCCTGATACAGATGCTATCGGAGCAGCAATTAGTTTTGCTTACTTACAAAAAGAATTAGGAAAAGAGACAGAAGCTGTCGCTTTAGGAACACCAAGTGAAGAAACTCAATATGCCTTAGATTACTTCAATATTGAAGCACCACGTGTTGTCACTGAAGCAGCTAGCGAAACAAACCAAGTCATGTTAGTGGATCATAACGAATTCCAACAAAGCATTTCAGATATCGCTGAAGTAAACATTTTAGCAGTAGTAGATCATCACCGGATTGCCAACTTCGAAACAGCAGATCCATTGTATTATCGTGCAGAACCAGTTGGGTGTACCAGTACAATCATCTATAAAATGTTTAAAGAAAATAACGTGACAATTCCAGCTCAAATTGCTGGTATGATGGTCTCAGCGATTATTTCTGATACATTATTATTTAAATCACCAACTTGCACACAAGAAGACATCGATGCAGCGCACGCCCTAGCTGATATTGCTGAAATCAATTTAGAAGGCTATGGTCTTGACTTATTAAAAGCAGGAACAAACTTAAGCGATAAATCAGCTGAAGTTCTTTTAGATTTAGATGCTAAGAGCTTCCCAATGAACGGCAAAACAGTTCGCGTTGCCCAAGTAAATACCGTCGACTTAGCAGAAGTTTTAGATCGTCAAGCTGAATTAGAAGCAGCTATGGCCGCAGAAAATGCAGCCAATAATTATGACTTGTTTGTCTTAATTATTACGAATATCCTAGACAGTGATTCTGAATTATTAGCGATTGGTGCGGAACAAGCCAAAATTGAAGCAGCGTTCAATGTAACATTAGTTAACAATCGTGCGTTCTTACCAGGCGTTGTTTCTCGTAAAAAACAAGTAGTACCACAATTAACAGAAGTCTTTAACTAAAACCGTAAGCGCCTAAGCAACGCGATAAATTCCTTGTTGCTTAGGCGCTTCAATAGTAAAGGGGCGTTAACATGAATGATTTAGCAATTTACTATCATTCTCCGCAACAAACGAAACAATACAATCATTTGCTCAACCAATCACTTTTTTTCCCTCTTGTTACTTTTATGTATGAACATCGGGAAGAAAGAATCATTTTAAGACAATTAAAAGCGGCCTTTGCAACACAAGCCAAGTTAGAACAATTTTTATCAGAAATGATTGATTGTCAGTTAATCATTCGGGAAAATCGTCAATATCGTTTGAATTTTCCTATTTATACGGCAGCTGAAGTTGCGAGTTTGACTTTGGCTGAAGACGAACTTCCTAAGTTTAAAGGAACTGTAACAGAGCAATTATTTTGGCTAGCTGAATCTTTTTGGCCACAAGTGTTTCCAGAAGAGGAAGACTATTTTTTTGGCGTGAGCGGTGGCCCCTCATTTTATCAAAAACAAAGATTGGCCTCGGCACAACTATCTATAATTACGCTTGAAAAAGAAAAGACAGAGGTTCCAACAATGCCTCGTTATTTTGATTACTTGGGCAAAGAGCAATCCTTGCCAGAAGCCTTCAGCGCTTTATATGACTTGCTAGGGGACGTAAATCCTGAATACTATCTTTCGCAAGCGAGAAGAGTCATTAAACAAGCTCTGCGAGGCCGCAAAGTCATTACTGTGCCTAATATTTTTCAAGAAAGTTTGCACTTGACCCAAGTGATTACGATTGACCAGGACCACTTAAAACTCCTTTTACCAGTAGCAACGGAACAAGCTGAGCGTTTAGAAGCACAGTCGGATATTCTAGCATTTTATTATGAAAAAATTGCTAACCGATCGGCCATCGAACGCTTAGTTTTTATGCAACAATTGATTGAGCAACTAGGTACGAACTCTCTAAGTTATCTTAGAATAAATTAAAGTTACGATAATTTTATTATGTAAACTAAAAATCAATAACAAGAAATGACGCCGCTTCTTAGTGAGAAATGGCGTCATTTCTTTTGCGAACTTTTTTCGTCCAAAAACCACCGGAAATGAACTTAGGCTCATAGGAAATGATAAATGCTCTCGGCTCTAATTGATTGATTAATTTGTACAATGTACGTTCGTTTTTTCTTGGGGAAAGGATTTCTAAAACCATTCGTTCTCCTTCGCGTCCGTAGGCGACACTTTGCGTAACACCATAGCCGTGTTCACGAAGTGTTTCTGGTAAATGAAATTGTTCAGTAGTAGAAGGGAGGATAACCGATACCATAATATAACCCAAGGCCAAATAGTCTTCGATTTTAATTCCTACACTAATGCCAACAGCGTAACCAAGCGCATAAACAAGTAAATTTAAAGGATTGTCTAACCGATTCAGAACCATACTTAGCCCTAAGACATAAATTGTTATTTCAGCCATACTAACCAGCGGTGCAATAACCCGATAACCTTTCATCGTTAACATAAAACGAATAGTATTTAAGGTAATATACGCAAAATTAATGATAAAAATCATAGCTAACATTTTCAAATCAACGACCATAAAATAAGTACCTCTTTTCAAAATCTTTACATCTAGCCCTCATTATAGTACAGAAAAACTGAGAATCAAAGGCGAAACACTTATAGAAATGAATTCTTTTTTGAATACTCGCTCATATTATTCGCCTAATTTAACTGTTATTTGATATAATCTTAGTATGAAGTAAGAAGGAGGTAAGCGATGAAAATTTTTGTTTGGATTTTGTTATTTTTATTAGTAATTAACGTTATTGCTGCCTTAATTACTGTTTTTAGAAAACCTCGTAGTATTTCCAGCGTTTTAGCATGGATGATGACGTTGATTTTCTTGCCTGGTATCGGATTTATTATTTACTTATTCTGTGGGCGGGGTATCGATGGACAAGAAGTTTTTAAATTGTCTGATGATGAAAAACAAATGGTTCAACGAATTAAAGAAAAAGTGGACATCGATAACAAAAAAGCAGGGCGCGATAAACGTTATGATTTACTTTATGATGCGAAAGTTTTAAATCGTTATTTCCGGAATATGGACGCATCACCGTTGGCCAAAAGAAATAGTTTACAATTATTCACAGATGGCCAAGAAAAATTCCAAGCATTATTTGAAGATATTCGTGCAGCGAAAGAAACCGTTCATGTGGAATATTATGCGTTTTTTAATGACACGATTGGCAATCAATTTTTAGATGTATTAATCGAAAAGTTGCATGAAGGCGTGGAAGTTTACTTAATTTACGATCCTTGGGGTTCACCCGGCGCAAATAAAAAGTTTTTTGCTCGTTACGTTGACGCTGGAGGAAAAGTAGCTCCCTTTATTACTTCTCGCGATATGATCCGTAAAACACGTCTAAATTATCACTTGCATCGAAAAATTGTTGTCATCGATGGGAAAATTGGTTGGACCGGCGGGTTCAATGTTGGGGATCAATATTTGAATGTCACCGAAAAATTTGGTTACTGGCGAGATACCCATATTCGTTTGGTCGGGACGGCCGTATTTTCATTGCAAGAGATATTTATCATGGATTGGAATGCTTCAGTCAAATATCCTGAAGAACGTATGACGTATCATGAAAAATATTTTAAATTACCAGAAGATCATGAAGTGGAGCATTTGTCCTTACAAGTTGTTTCAGATGGTCCTGATTCAGAAGAAGAAATTTTGAAAAGCGGGTTTGTTCGGATGATTTTTTCTGCAGAAAAGAGTGTCTGGATTCAAACACCGTATTTAATCCCTGACGATAGTATGATTAATGCGTTGTTAGTGGCGGTTCGTTCAGGTGTCGACGTGCGAATTATGATTCCTTGTATGCCTGACCATCCCTTTATTTACCGCGCAACACAATATTACGCGAATTACTTACACAAACGCGGCATTAAAATTTATATTTATGATAGTGGGTTTATTCATGCAAAAACAATGGTGATTGATGATGAATTAGCTATGGTTGGCACAACAAACCAAGATATTCGCAGTTATTCATTGAATTTTGAGGTGAGTACGTTTATTTACAATCCCGACATTGCGTGGATATTAGCGCAAATCTTTGAAGAAGATATAGAAAAAAGTGTCTTACTAACCGACGAGATAATTAAAAAACAAGGGTACTGGCTACGCTTCAAGCAAAACTTTTCACGCTTGTTGTCACCAGTCTTGTAATCAAATAAATCAGCAGTGAATGTAGTAAACTACTATTTTCACTGCTGATTTTAGCAACAAAACACTGAGTTGGTCTACTTAATTCATTGATAATCCCTCTAAATAATGGTAAATTAAAAATAAATTCAATCAGCTATTCTATCGTGAGAAACATAGTTATTACGTAGATCAGATCAAAGGGACATTCACGACGAGCAAATATTGAGTGTGTTTGCTGAAACGTGCATGTGTGATTTGGTCTTTTTTATTGAGCTGTTATTTTATAGATAAGGAGTGGTCACCATGGACTACCAAGCAATAGCAAAAGAAATTTTGAAAAACGTAGGTGGCAAAGACAATATCGTGGATGTCACACATTGTTATACACGATTGCGTTTCGTATTGAAAGATACGAAACAAGCGAACAAAGAAGCCTTACTACAAACAGAAGGTGTCATTTCTGTTGTTGAAAGTGGCGGGCAGTATCAAGTGGTTTTAGGCAATAAAGTTGCGCATGTCTATAATGCTCTAGAACCTTTGTTGGCTCAGCAACTTACGACCAAAACATCCACAAAAGAAAAAAATTCATTAGGTAATCGAATTTTAAATACTGTTGCCGCGATTTTCACACCTGTCGTACCAGCAATTGCCGCTTCAGGCATGTTAAAAGGAATTCTAGCCATTGCTGTGATGGTCGCAAACAATTTTTACCAGGTCGATTTAAAACCTTTGAATACGTATATTATTTTAAGCGCCGCTTCCGATGCACTTTTTTATTTTATGCCAGTTATTTTAGGTTATTCAGCTGCTAAGGTTTTCAAAACAAACGAATATATCGCTATGGTAATTGGTGCCACCTTATGTTATCCGACCATCGTTTCATTAATGACTGAAGAATCAGCGGTTACCTTGTTTGGATTACATGTGACCAAAGCCAATTATGTTTCCACGGTAATTCCTATTATTCTTGCAATTTTTATGTTAGCTTATGTGCAACGCTTTTTGGAAAAAGTGATTCCAGAAGTTCTAAAAATTATTATGGTTCCTACGCTATCATTACTTTTAATGATTCCAGCCACTTTATTATTATTTGGACCGATAGGGATTTATTTAGGTGACGGCGTAAATTGGTTGTATTATTATATAATGAATTTGAGTCCCATCTTGTTAGGCGGTTTTATCGGTGGAATTTGGTGTGTCTTAGTCATTTTTGGGGCTCACCGCGGACTTGTACCAATTGGGATTAATGATGTCGCTCGAACAGGGCGGCAAAATTTGCTAGCGTTTGCTGGTGCAGCGAACTTTTCTCAAGCGGGCGCCGCATTTGGCGTGTTTGTCCGCACAAAAAATAAAGGCTTGAAAGCCGTTGCTGCCTCTGCAACAGTGACTGCATTATTTGGTATCACAGAACCAGCCATTTATGGTGCAAACTTGCGGCTAAAAAAACCGATGATTTATGCGGTGGCTAGCGGAGCAGCAGGTGGGGCCTTAATGGGCTGGGGCGGCTCCTATGGGACAGCCTTCGCTAACCAAGGACTCTTGACCATCCCAGTTTATGCAGAAGCAGGAACCAAAGCCTTTATTTGTTATTTATTAGGTTGTGGCATTGCTTTTTTTGGTGCATTTCTATTAACGATTTTTCTAGGCTTTAATGATTTACCGCTTGACGATTCACGTCAAGAACCCGGCATAAAGACAGAGGCAACGACAGTCAAAGAAAAGCAACGGATTCAAGCACCTGTTCAAGGACAACTCGTATCTTTAGACCAAATCAACGATGAAGTCTTTGCTTCTCAACAAATGGGAAAAACGCTAGCTATTTATCCGACAGAGGAACAAATTGTTTCACCAGGAAATGGGCAAGTGACGGCTTTATATCCAACTCATCATGCAATTGGCTTAAAGTTAGACAATGGTGCTGAAATCCTCCTTCACATTGGAATCAATACAGTCGAATTAAAAGGGCGGGGATTTGAAACGTTCGTAAAAGTAGGAGAAAGGGTCAGACTAGGACAAAAACTGCTCTCTTTTGATAAACAAGTTATCCAAGCTGCTGGTTATGATCCAACCGTCTTAGTCATCGTAACAAATACTGTGGAAATGGCTATAATTGAGACAACCAAACAAACAGAGATTACACCACAAACAAATTTATTTTTCATGCAAGTAAAGGAGCAAAACTAATGGTTAAACAATTTAAGAACGATTTTTTATGGGGAGCTTCTTCCTCCGCTTTTCAAATTGAGGGAGCTTGGAATGAGGACGGCAAAGGCCTAACAGTTGCTGATTACAATTCTTTTAAAAAGTCAGCTGTACAAGCAGATACGAAAGTCGCCAGCGATTTTTACCATCATTTCAAAGAGGACATTGCGTTAATGAAAGAATTAGGCTTAAAAACCTATCGTTTTTCTCTTTCATGGGCACGAATCATTCCAACAGGTGATGGCGAAATCAATCAAGCCGGCATCGATTTTTATAATACCGTCATTGATACACTTTTAGAAAACGATATTTTGCCGTTTGTCACACTGTATCATTTTGATTTACCTTTTGCGTTGGTGGAAAAATACAATGGTTGGGCGGATCGTCGCTGCGTTTCCGCATTTCAACGCTATGCGCAAGTTTGTTATCAAGCGTTTGGTGATCGAGTCAAAAATTGGCAAGTTACGAACGAACAAAACTTAATGATTCGTGTTGATGAACGAATGAATATGTACGATGTTGCACCAGAAAATGTTGAAAAAATTCGTGCACAAATGGATTACCATATGTTTGTTGCCCATGCGTTAGCGACGAATGATTGTCACCAATTGGTTGCTGGGGGAAAAGTCGGTCCCTCTGTTTCCTCAACGATGACTTATCCTAGTTCCAATAAGCCTGAAGATGTTTGGGCGGCTCGTATGAATGATAACTTTAAAACGAATTATGCTCTAGAAATGTATTGTTTTGGCGAATACCCAGGTTACTATCAAGAGTATTTAACCAAATGCGGCATTTATCCCGAAACACAGCCAGAAGATCAAGCAATTCTGAAAGCCGCTAAACCAGATTTTATCGCCCTTAATTATTATCGGACGTTAGTTGCTAGCTATTTACCGACAGATGAGCAACACCCATTGGGTACGAAAGAAAAGGACATTGATTTTGATCTATACGGTTATTTCAAAATCGAAAAAAATCAACATTTAAAAACCTCTAAGTATGGTGCCCAAATTGATCCAACTGGTCTACGTTTAGTTTTAAATGATTATTATCGTCAATACCGTTTACCGTTAATCATTACAGAAAACGGCTTAGGCACACCAGATCACCTAACAGAGGACGGAAAAGTTCATGATGACTATCGAATTGCGTATTTGCATGACCATATTGCTGCTTGTCATGCGGCTATTTCTGACGGTGTTGAGTTGTTTGGCTATTGCCCTTGGTCGGTCATGGATATTTTAAGTTCTCATCAAGGATTCAAAAAACGCTACGGTTTTATTTACGTTAATCGTGAAGACCATGAGTTAAAAGATTTACGACGTATTAAAAAAGATAGTTTTTATTGGTACCAATCAGTGATTAAAAATAATGGGTTACCAGAAGAATAGTGCCCCAAAAGGATCATCCATTGCATAAGTGGGTGATCCTTTTGTTTTCAAGTTCTCTCATTCCGTGTTAGACTTAAGTTAACAAACCCATTAAAGGTGGTGAGAGAGATGAATAATTACGATTTATGGAAATGGGCTGCCGGGAAACGAACCGAAAAAGATAAAAATGAAACCTATAGCGCCAAAAATTGGTGGTATGTTTTACTAATGCTCGGTGTATTTGTAGGGATCATGTTGTTGTATTATTTAATCTCTGTGCTTTGGAATTAAGGGAAAATGGGCAAATGAGGACTTAAGAATAAAAAAAGACACCTTTTCAGGTGTCTTTTTTAACAGGATTCAGACAATGATAGCTGAATCGGAATAGGATAATTTTCCTCGAGTGCAACATCAGGATCCTTCATTCTACGAAGCAGTAAGTCAATCATAACGTCACACATCTCGTCGATCGGCTGCACAATGGTTGATAGTTGTGGGGCAATTCTTTTGATTAATTTTGTCCCATCATAACCAATTACTTTTAATTCTTCAGGAATGGCTATCTTCAATTTTTGAGCAATATTCATAACTGTAATTGCTGTCAAATCATCGGTACAAAAGATGCCGTCTACAGTTTTATTTTGAAGCAAACGTTCGATTTCTAGATTTTTTAATGTTGTTGAGGTTCCATTATCAATTTGTAGAATCGTTTTTTCTGCGCCATATTTTTCCATCGTTTGTTTATAACCAGCCAATCGATAATCGCTAGGTGCGCCTGTGTTATTAGCACCAGTAATAATTGCAATCTTTTGTGCACCACTTGCAAATAAGGCTTCAGTGGCTTTTTGGCCGCCTTGAAAGTTTTGCGAAGAGACAATTGGAATGCCAGGTGCCAAGAAACGGTCAAAGGAAACAATAGGTAGTGAAACATTTTCATATTCGTTAATAGCTAAGTTATGGCTACCAGTGATTACACCGTCCACTTTATTTGCAGCGAGCATTCGTAAATAGGCGCGCTCTTTTTCTGGATCTTTTTCACTATCACATAAAATCACTTTATATCCTTGAACAAAAAGCTTTCTTTCCAGTGTTTCAATTAGTTCACCAAAAAATGGATGACTAACAGAAGGGAAGACTAAACCAATCAGCTGCGTACTTTTTCCTTGGAGGCTTCTGGCTAATCCATTAGGTTGATAATTTAATTCTTCCATCGCTTGATGAACTTTATCAATTGTTTTTTGACTAAGATAACCATAATTATTAATCACGCGGCTTACCGTTGTCGGGCTCACCCCAGCAAGCTTTGCTACATCCGTTAATTTAACCACCATCAAAATTCACCATCATTCCTAATTATTCGTATTTTCCAGCTCATAAAAACAAGCTTTTGCCGTCTTGGATAGATGAAGATACTGTTGCGCTTTATCTGGAAAGAAGCGACCAGTCATCGTTTTTTCACCTTTATTTACATAGATTTCTGCAACAGAGCAATCAACAAAAATAGTTAACTGAACTGACTTATTTTTCCTAATTTTAGTTTCACGAATTGTGCCATACTTTTCAGCAAAAGGTTGGCCAGCAAATGTTCGATCAAGGGTTATTTTACCATGAATCGTATCAATTGTAATTAAAAGTCCTTTTGAACCCGTTTCGTTCGCTAAAAGCCGAATAAAAGCAATCTCATTTTTGGGAATATCCACTTCTAATTCAAAAGAAGCAGTAGATAAAAAATGGCAGCCATTTGATAAAGTAGTGGCGGATTGACGAAGCATTTCTGTTTCAGAAACTGGATATTGAAATAGTTTCCCGTTGTGAATTGTGAGTTCTTTAACCAGACTTAAGCCATTTGCCCAACCCTCCACATCACTTGGGTAAGTGATTTCTGGCAACCCAATCCAACTGACCGCAAGTGCACGACCATCTGGCGCATTAAAGGCTTGAGTGGCGTAGACATCAAACCCTTCATCTAAATTTTCAAAAGGTCCAGCCTGAACTAAAGAAAGATTCTCCAAATCAAACGTTTCAGCCAATGTGTACATATTCGGATAGATATTCTGATAACTTTTTACAGATGGAGATAGACCTTGTGGGCAAAATAATAAGACAGGCTGGCCATCAATAAATACCAAATTGGGGCATTCAACCATGTAGCCTAATTCTTGGTCGGTGAACGTCAATTCGCCAAGTTGATGAAAATTGTGTACGTTTCGATCTTTAGAAAAATAGACCACAATTTTTCCTTGTCTATTTAAATCGCTAGCACCAATTAATAAAACAAGTCCTTCTTGATAAGGAAATACCATCGGATCACGAAAATGGGAAGAATAATTGGGGTCAATAGGTAGGAATGGTGTTGATTCCTTTGTGATCGCACCTAAAGAATTCAGCCATGCAATATTTTGATATGCAAATCGTTGCCAAGTTTGATCACGAACATTTCCTGTATAAAATAAACATAGTTGGTTATCTATTGGTAAAGCTGAGCCTGAATAGACGCCATGAGAATCATATTCAGAGTCGGGATAAAGGGCAATTCCTTCATAATCCCAGTGAATTAAGTCGGAGGAAGTTAAGTGGGCCCAACTTTTTAGTCCGTGAACACTCCCGAAAGGAAACGCTTGATAAAATAAATGCCACTGGTTATTGAAATACGAAAAACCGTTGGGATCATTTAGTAGTCCTGTCTGTGGTTGAATATGATACTTAAAACGCCAACTAGATTGCGCGATAATAGAAGTTAGATTTTCGAGGTGAGCAGATGTCCAAGAAGAATAAGGCGCATAACGTAATTCATCCGTCCATTGGTTCATGATGCTTGACATAAGTAATGTCTCCTTTATTAGAAAATAGTAGTTAGTCTAATAGTATAAACAAATCATAAAAAAGTCAAACGTATAACATATATAAATCTAATTAAATCAAAATAATATCATAATTTACATTTATTTATGATAAACGTTTGACATATTACACAAAAACGAGTATCATACAAAATGTAAAAACGGTTACAGAAAAAATTAACAGGACTAGTTTAAGAGTGAGGAGAACCAGAATGAACAGAAATTGGTGGCAAAAAGAAGTGGCCTATCAAATTTATCCACGTAGCTTTTCGGATAGTAATAATGACGGAATTGGTGATTTACAAGGCATTATTCAAAAACTGGATTACTTAGAAAATTTAGGAATTACGCTGATTTGGCTGAGTCCAATGTACCCGTCGCCAATGGCTGACAATGGATATGATATTTCAGACTATTATGGTATTTCTAGCGATTTTGGTACAATGGCAGACTTCGATGAACTCATTGAAGAAGCAAAAAAACGAAACATAAAAGTTATTTTAGATTTAGTGGTAAACCATACATCTGATGAACATGCTTGGTTTCAAGATGTTTTAAAAAATCCTCAAAGTCGTTTTCGAGACTTTTATATTATAAAAGAAGGACGAGAAGCACCTACAAATTGGCGGTCTAACTTCGGTGGTAGTGTTTGGGAAAAATTACCTGGGGAAGATGCCTACTACTTTCATGCCTTTCATAAAAAACAGCCGGATTTAAATTGGGAAAATCCTGAACTACGCAAAGAAATCTATCAAATGATTCGTTTTTGGTTAAACAAAGGAATTGCTGGTTTTCGTGTAGATGCGATTAATTTTATTAAGAAAGATTTGACTTGGACAAACTTACCTGCTGATGGGGCAGATCAATTAGCCAAAGTAACAAAAGCTAGTAGAAACATGCCAGGAATGAGTGACTTTCTGAACGAATTAAAAGAAAAAGCTTTTGCTGGCTTTGATATTGTCACAGTTGCCGAAGCGGCCGGCGTCAATTATCCAAATTTATCAGAATTTATTGGAGAAACAGGGTATTTCGACATGATTTTTGACTTCAAATGGGCTGATTTGGATGTGAAATCAGGAAGCGAATGGTTTTATAGAATCGATTGGTCTTGGAATGATTTACGCACATTAATTTTCAAACAGCAAGAAGCCATGCAAGAGGCTGGTTGGAGTGCAAATTTTATTGAAAATCATGATCAACCTCGAGCGACAACGAAATATTTAAAAGAACAGGCTCAACAGCCAAATGCGGTTAAAACATTCGGCGCCATGTATTTCTTTTTAAGGGGTACGCCTTTTATTTACCAAGGACAAGAATTAGGAATGACCAATTTTGAAAGGGGTTCGATTGATGAATTCGATGATATTTCTAGCATTGATCAATACTATCGAGCAATAAAAGAAGGATTTACACCCAAAGAAGCCTTGTCACTTGTCAATTTGCGTAGTCGAGACAATGCCCGCACGCCTTTTCCATGGAATGATTCTATGTATGGCGGTTTTTCAAGCGTCAAACCTTGGTTAGGAATGGTGGATAATTATAAAGAAATCAATGCCGAAGCAGAAATAAAAAATAGTCAAAGTATTTTTCATTTCTATAAGCGGATGATTGCATTTCGTCAAAAGAGTCCCTATACAGACATCTTACTTTATGGAACATTTGAGGGACTATCAAATCTTCCAGATAATGTTATTGCTTATAAACGCAAATTAAATGAAAAAACGATTTACGCTTTTTTTAATTTTGGTGAGGCGGTTCCAATCCCTCATTATTTAGTTAATGGCACAGTTATTTTTGATACACAGTCTGAAGAACGAGAGCAATTAGTTCAGCAGGGAACATTATTAAAAAGCTATCAAGGACTATTGATTACTATAAATGAGTAGCTAGGAGGAGTATAACATGGCAGAAAATTATCAGCAGGCAGCCAAAGACATTATTCAATTAATCGGTATGGATAACATTATATCGGTCACCCATTGTCAAACGCGGTTACGTTTTATTTTGAAGGACCACGAACAAGTAGATGGTAAACAACTAGAAAAAATCGATTTAGTCAAGGGTGTTTTTTATAATGGTGGTCAATACCAAGTGATTTTAGGAACTGGTATTGTGACTAAAGTGTATGATGAAATAGAAAAACTTGGAATCAATGTTGTGTCAAAAGCAGAGCAAACAGCAATTTTAAAAAATAATGAAACGGGCATGCGCAAAACAATGCGCATTTTAAGTGAAATATTCATTCCAATTGTTCCAGTAATTGCAGCAACAGGATTGTTCCTAGGGTTAAAAGGTGTTATTTTTAACGATACTTTTTTACAATTATTCGGAGCAAGTGTAGCCAATATTCCTGAAAGCTTTCAACAAATTGTCTCTGTCATTACAGATACCGTCTTTGCCTTTTTGCCAGCTTTGATTGTTTGGTCTACCTTTAAAGCATTTAATGCGACACCTGTAATCGGGATTGTTATTGGTTTAATGATGGTATCACCCATTTTACCAAACGCTTATGCAGTTGCAACACCAGATTCTGGCGTGAAAGCTATTATGGCTTTTGGTTTTATCCCAGTTGTCGGTGCACAAGGATCCGTTTTAAGTGCAATTGCTGCTGGTATAATTGGCGCAAAGATTGAACTTTTTTTCCGAAAAAAGATGCCGAATATTCTTGATCAAATTTTTACACCCTTTATGACTATGTTAATTACTTTTTTAATCATGATTCTCGGAATTGGCCCAATTTTGCATACCGTTGAGTTAGGCATGGTAGATGTTGTCCAATGGTTGATTGGGTTGCCCTTAGGATTAGGTGGTTTCGTGATTGGTGCCTCATATCCTTTAATGGTTTTGATTGGTATTCATCATACACTAACTATGGTAGAAACATCATTATTAGCAAATACAGGATTTAATGCATTGATTACAATATGTGCCATGTATGGGTTTGCCAACGTTGGCAGTTGTTTAGCTTTTGCGAAAAAAGCGCAAGATAGCAAAGTGAAGTCGACGGCCATCGGTTCTATGTTGTCTCAATTATTTGGAGTTAGTGAACCTGTGTTATTTGGATTACTTATTCGTTGGAACTTAAAACCGTTGCTATGTGTCTTGTTTACGTCAGGTTTAGGCGGAGCAATTTTAGCTATTTTTCATATTCAATCAAATTCTTATGGATTAGCCGTTATTCCTTCTTTCTTAATGTATATCTATAGTGCACATCAATTAGTGATCTATTTATTAGTCGCACTTTTATCTGTCGGTGTATGTTATGCATTAACCAGTCTATTTGCAATTCCACAAGAGGTTTTAATTTCAGATAAAGTAATCGAAGAGGAAGAACGCGAAGTCTTTGAAATGCAACATAACACCTTAGATGAACAACTTTTTTCTCCGGTAACTGGTTACGCCATGAATCTTACTGCTGTTAATGACCCGGTATTTTCAAGCGAGATGATGGGCAAAGGTTTAGCAATCATGCCAACAGCGAACAAGGTTTACGCGCCTGCAGATGGTTTATTAAACTTGGTTGCAGAAACTGGGCACGCTTATGGTATCCAAACGGACGCAGGAGCTGAAGTATTAATTCATATAGGAATTGATACTGTCACATTGGGGCAGGAGGTCTTTCAGACACAAGTAACCCAAGGTCACCGTGTTAAAAAAGGAGATCTTTTAGGAACGTTCGATCGAAAAGCCATTAAAGAAGCTGGGCTTGACTCAACTATCATGGTTATCATTACAAACACTTCAAGTTATTTAAGCGTAGAACCAATGATGTCAGATCATAATGAAATTACGCCGGAACAAATCATTTTAAATCTAAATACACCTAACTAAACAAAAGAACAGCAAGAAGTAGTTATCACTTCTTGCTGTTCTTTTTCTTAATAAAAAACCAATGATTTTCGGTTGTATTTGTCTATCCGTTTGTAGTATGATTGAGTCAGTTTTAAAGGAAACATGCCAAGTATGGAAGACCATACTTGACACGCATTGACTAATTAAACATGGGGAACGTTGCCATAAGTTGATGTTCCAGTCAATAATGCAAGTAAATCAAACATAGCATGTACCTCCTTTAATTGATAATCAAAGTATAACATTTTTTAATGAATTTACATAATAATACAAGTGGAGGTCTGTTCGTGAAGGTAGCAGGAGACAAAATAAAACAAGCGAGAAAACTTAAAAAAATCACACAATCAGAGCTGGCTAACGGCATCTGTACGCAAGCAACAATTAGTAATATTGAAAACCGTAATCTATGTGACAGTTTAGATATTTTCTCATCTATTTGCCTCCGATTAGATTTAGAAGTAGAAGAATGCATGATGATTTCTGAAGAAAAGAAAATTGAAAATCTACTAAACAAAGTCGAGGATTTATCTTTACGGTTATTTCACTTAGAGGCCTACAATTTATTACAAGAAGTGCCTGAAGGTCTTATCTTATCTAATAATGAACTAACGACTAAATTGTTATATTATAAGGGAATTACTTGTTTATTAGGAAAAAAAGATAAAGCAGAGGCCTTGTTTTACCTATACCGAGGCGCAGAAATTGACCGTAAAGTCAATATTTACAACATTTTAAGCCTGAATGCGCTAGGTACGCTATACGAACTGGAAAAAGATATGAGAAAAGCGCAAGTGTATTACGAAAAATCATTACAAGAATTGGAACAATTTAAATTAGAATGTTCCTTGGAGCGTTGTAGAATTTATTATAATTCTGCTAAATTCTACTCGGAAATGAAAGACTACCAAAAAAGTGTCATTTTAAGCGAAAAAGGGATTCAGATTTGTCGTGACAAACACTCCATTTATTTGCTAGATTATCTTTTATATGAAAAAGCCTTTAACAAACAAATGCTCGGGGAAGACACAGCCGATGACTATCGTCAAGCCTATTATTTTACACAATTTTTTGGCAATACAGAAGTCCTACAATATATTGAGAAAGATATGAAAGCTTTTAATATTTCCTATTAATTTAATCAAAAAGCCGATAAAAGCTGAAAACCCAGTTTTTATCGGCTTTTTGAAAAGTCTAGGCAAGTTGCTTTTAAAAATCAGCAGTCACGGTTACGATAAGCAAGACGAAGTATTTAGGAGGATTTAAAAATGAAAAGAGTGATGTGGTTTAGACGTGATTTACGATTACAGGATAATAAAGCATTAGCACACGCGTTACAAAATTCTGCAGCTGATGAATTGATTTTATTGTTCCAAATGAATCCTCAACAATTTATTCAAGAAAGTGCTAATCATAACGCTTTTTTTGCAAGTTTAGCCTCGTTTAAAGAACGAATCGATCAAGAGGCACATTTACAAATCATGGTCGGCGAACCATTAGATTTATTTTCACGTTTGAAACGCAAATTACCCGATTGGCAGGCCATTTATTTTAATGAAGATACTTGTGGCTTTGGGGCAAAGCGGGACCAGCAAGCTATGCGCTTTTTTGAAGAAAATAATATTCAGTCTTTCTCTTTTCAAGATGCCTATTTGCATGGCTCTGAAGAAATTAAGAAGAACGATGGCAGCAAGTACCAAGTGTTTACGCCCTATTACAATAAATGGAAAGAGGCGCCTAAAGAAACACCGATTCCTGTTTCCTATACAGCTGAAAAAATTTTTAGTGCGTGTCTTTTTCCAGAAGAGGAAGCAGCTTATCGTGAACAGATTGCGAGGATTCCTTTAAAACACTATAGTGTCGGCGAAAAAACAGCCAGAAGGTGCTTAAATACTTTTATTGATCAAAAACTTCGATCCTATGAAAATAAGCGTGATTTCCCTTATCAGGATCAAACGAGTCATCTGTCTACTTTTTTAAGAACGGGAGAACTTTCGATTCGCACCATTTGGCAAGAGCTTGCATCTATGCCTTCTAGCTTAAGTAAAGAAACCTTCAAAAAAGAATTAGCTTGGCGCGACTTTTACAATATGATCTATAGTACGTTTCCACAACAAAAAGAGGAAGCTATTCAAGAAAAATTTCGTTATATTCAATGGACAAATGACCCAGAAATGTTTGCCAAGTGGCAAAAAGGGGAGACGGGGTACCCTATAATTGATGCCGCAATGCGACAACTGAATCAAACTGGTTGGATGCACAACCGCTTAAGAATGATTACTGCCTCTTTTTTAGTTAAAAATTTACACATCGATTGGCGTTGGGGTGAAAAATACTTTCAAAAAATGTTGATTGACTATGATGCTGCCAATAATATTGGTGGCTGGCAATGGGCTGCTTCGACAGGAACGGACGCTGTCCCGTATTTTCGGATTTTTAATCCAATTATCCAGTCAAAAAAATTTGATAATGACGGCCAGTTCATCAAAAAATATGTTCCAGAACTTAAGCAAGTGCCACAAAAGTATATTCATCAACCAAATCTAATGAACGAAGCTTTACAAACACAATATCATGTACATTTAGGAGAAAATTATCCAAAACCCATTGTCGATTATGCATCAAGTAAAAAACAAACATTGTTTCTATATGAAGCGAGCAAAGAAATTCATCAAGAAATGAACAATCCAAGGTTTCAATAAACAGTAAACCCAACTAGCTTAGCAAACAACTTGTAAGGTTAGTTGGGTAAATTAATTAGTCGAAAGAGAAGTGCAATTTATCGGCTAAAGTTTTTTATTTTATTCTAGTTTACATAATATACATTATACAAAGTAGAGTAAAAAGCATTGAAAAGCAAACAAAACCAGTCTTTAGTTTATCTAGACTGGTTTTGTCACGTACGTTATATAAATTATGCTTGTTGCTTGATGGCTTGTGCGACACGTGCTCCATATTCTGGATTTACTCTAGTGAACAAATCAATTTGACGCGCGCTGATTTCTTGATTTTTCACTTGACCTAAAGATGCCGCTATATTGTTAATTAAGTTTTCTTTTTCTTCGCTTGGCAGCAAATTATACAAAGCGTTTGCTTGTGTAAAGTGATCTTGATTATAGCTATAATTACCAACATTTCCCTCAATTTCAAAGGAACTAATTTTCGCCGTAGGATCTTCTTTTGGTGTTTCAGTATAACTATTTGGTTCGTAATTAATTTCGCTATTGCCATTGTCAAAACGCATATTACCGTCTTTTTGGTAGTTATTTACAGGTGCTTTTGCTTGGTTGATTGGCAATTGGTGACTATTAGCGCCCACGCGATGACGATGTGCGTCTCCATAAGCGAACAAACGTCCTTGCAATAATTTATCTGGAGAAGCTTCAATACCAGGAACGAAATTCCCTGGTGAAAATGTTACTTGTTCAACCTCTGCAAAATAATTCTCTGGATTTCTATTTAAAGTCATCGTGCCAACTTCAATCAGCGGATACTCTTTTTGAGAAACCGTTTTTGTTACATCAAAAAGAGTTTCTTTCATTGTTAACGCATCTGCATACGGGATAATTTGCACAGATAATGTCCAAGAAGGAAATTCTTGATTTTCAATTGCATTATGCAAATCTTCAATATGGAAATCTGGGTTTTTCCCAGCAATTTCTTCTGCTAATTGACTCTCTAGATTTTTGATTCCTTGATTCGTCTTGAAGTGATATTTAACAAAAAATACTTCTCCAGCAGCATTGACCCATTTGAATGTATGGCTACCAAAACCATGCATGTGACGGAACGACAACGGAATGCCACGATCACTCATTAAAATTGTTACTTGATGAAGGCTTTCCGGTGAATGAGACCAAAAATCCCAAACAGCTTCTGGACTTTTCAAATGCGTCCGTGGATTTCTTTTTTGGCTATGAATAAAATCTGGAAACTTAATTGCATCACGAATGAAAAAAATGGGCGTATTATTGCCAACTAAGTCGTAATTTCCTTCGTCTGTATAGAATTTAAGCGCAAAACCGCGAGGATCACGCAATGTATCTGATGAACCTAACTCTCCAGCTACAGTTGAAAAACGAGCGAATAAAGGTGTTTCTTTGCCAACTTCAGATAAAAAATCGGCTTTAGTATATTGTGCCATTGATTGGCTCACCTTGAAAATCCCATGAGCACCAGCACCTTTGGCATGAACAACCCGTTCTGGCACGCGCTCACGATTAAAATGAGCTAATTTTTCTAATAAATGAACGTCTTGGATTAGGACAGGACCAAATTCTCCTGCAGTTAGCGAATTTTGATTATCGCCAACTGGACTTCCTTGTGACGTAGTTAAATGTTGATTTTTCACCTAAAACACTCCTTCATCTAAAATTATACTCATTGTATAAAAAAACCACTCTGCATAACAAAAATAATGCTTAAAAACACTCGAAAACATTTGTTATTTAATAGAATGATTAAAAATAGCAGTAGAATTTAAATCAAAAACAAATGTATTAATTTTAAACTGTTTACACCATCTAAAATAACAACCAATAATTCAAAGAAAACTAAAATGCTGTTTTTTTATTCAAAAAAGACCTAGCATCCCAATCATGCTAGGTCTTTCGTTACTTTTTTTGAGCGGTCGTTTTTATTGGTCATTCAGCGTTATTGATTAATCGCAACAGTCGTGTCTTCAGTCGATAGACCTGTCATAGGGGTGCTATCGGAAAATATTTTTTCAACTTCTTGTTCTGATAAAATATTTTCTTTCTTAGGCATTGAAATCGTCGCTTTTTTGGCTTTTTGTGTAATACTAATTTTACTAGATAATGATTCAAGTCCCATATCAACGTTCTTGTCTTGCTGCGGTTTCACATTAATCAACATATTTGTTTTATTTTCTTTTGTATTAACAGAAACTTTGGCAGAAACATCTTTGACTTTTTCGAAAGGATCTTGTTCTTTACCTTTCTCAGATGCTTCTGTCGTAATTTTGATTAACTTTTGTAATTCTTTTTTTGTAAACGTATGGGTAATGGTGTCCCCTTTTTTCTCGAACGTATCCTTGTCTAATCCTTCTAAAAACTCTTTGTATTCCTTAGCAGACTGTTTTCGTTCTTTTTCCGATTCTTGATACTCTTTGATTGTATCTTGCCATTCTTTCGTACTTTCCTCGTTCATGGCTAAAAGATCAATGTATTTTCCTTTTAGTTTTTCTGTATCTAACTGAGAACTGTCAATAGCACCGTCAGTCATTGAGTCTGCGACAGCGACAATATATTCCATCATATCTGTTGCTAAATAGAGTTTTGGCTCTTTGCCCTCGTTATCTAACGATCCAACCAATGAAATCGGTACATCCATGCCCATCGCTTTTAATTTCATCTCTAAGTTGAATGCTTTTTCTTTTTTGGCATCTACTTGAATCTTCCCAGAAAGCGATGCGTCTTTGATTTGCGTGATGAGCATCCCGATCATAGGATTCGTTTGTGCACCATCTTCTTGTGAAAATTTCATGTCACTAATTGACATAGAGAAATCCCAAACCCCAGATTCTTGTGCGTTTTGATTGCCAATCCCTTGAATGAACTCATCTTTCGCACTTTTGCCACAGCCTGTCAGTAACAAAGCTGAACAGAAAACGCCTGCAATAATCCCCACTTTTCTTTTTAACACACTTTTTCCCCCTCATTATATAAAAAATTAATTCCCTTTTATTAAGAATAGCAAACATTGCTTATAAATAGCAATGTTTAATTTTAGATTTCCTCTCTTTTAATAAGTGGGATTGATTTAATCTTTTAGGTTTGAATCATTAAGCTGTATTATTTTTAAAATAAAATTGCTTTTCGCCAAAAAATACTGGGAAAAGTTCTGCTAAACTGCCAGCTAAAGGACCTTCTCGCAATTCTTTTTCAGTGACCCAAAACAAGGGTTGTTCCGTTTCTTCTGGTAGTTCATCCGCTGTTTCTGCAATGAATAATGTGGCTAATTCCCGCGCACCTGAACAATCATTCAGCCATTCTGCAACACCTACTAATTGTGGCTTCAGCACTAATCCTGTTTCTTCAAGGAGTTCGCGAACCATGGCTGTTTCCATGCCCTCGTTTTTTTCAACATGTCCGCCAGGGAACGTCCAACCAGGCCAATCCTTTTTTTGTCGTTCTTGCACAAGGATTTCATTTTTCTGATTTCTAATCATACATAATGTTGTTAATTCCACTTCAAAATTCCGTTTCATTTGGCACCTCATCATTTTTTCCTTTGTTAAGGTTACGATACAGAAAAACAGAGAAAGATTCAACTAAGAATTTTCTCTGTTTTATCATCTAGCTCTTTAATAAGTCGTATTGCGATTGATATAAATGATGATATAACGCATGTTTTGCCATTAGTTGATCATGAGATCCTTCTTCCACAATACGACCACCATCAATATAGAAAATTTTATCGCTATTTTTGATGGTAGAAAGTCGATGAGCAATAATAAACGATGTCCGTCCTTTTAGAAGTTGTTGTAGTCCTTCTTGTAACAATTCTTCTGTTTTTGTATCAATACTGGAGGTAGCTTCGTCTAAAATTAAAATTTTGGGATCTGCCAGTAAAGCACGAGCAAATGAAATTAATTGGCGTTGTCCTGCAGAGAGAGTACTCCCCCGCTCTTCCACAACTGTTTCATAGCCATCTTTTAAATCTTTGATAAAGTCGTGGGCACGAACAATTTTTGCGGCTTGGATGACTTCTTCCTCTGTGGCTGCTAAATTTCCGTACCGAATGTTTTCAATAATTGTTCCTGAAAAAATAAACGTATCTTGAAGCATTACCCCCATTTGTTTTCTTAACGAACGGAGTGTCACATCGCGAACATCATAACCATCAATTTTAACGGCCCCTTCATTCACATCATAAAAACGACTTAACAAATTGATGATTGTTGTTTTACCCGCACCTGTTGGCCCAACCAAGGCGATTGTTTGTCCTGGCTCAATATGAAAACTAACATCGGTCAAAATATTTTTTCCTTCTTCATAACGGAAATAAACATGCTGAAAGTCGACGGTTCCTTTAATTGGCGGCAACTCAATAGCGTGCGGCGCATCTTGAATTTCTGGAACAACATCCATCGTTTCAAAAATCCTTTCCAAATAAGCAGTTGCAGTAATCAGAGAATTGTAGAAGTTACCAATATTGATGACCGGATTCCAAAAGTTATTGATATAACCGATAAAAGCAATTAGCGTCCCAGTAGTAACGGACACACCTAATTGACGGATTCCTACGAAATAGATAAAACAAGTCGTAATGACGGATATATTTTGCACTGCTGGCCATAATAAATACTGGACACGCACAGCTTTCATAAAGGATTGACGATATTCTTCGCTTACCTCGTTAAAAATTTGGAAATTTTCATCTTCTCGTGCAAAAGATTGTGTAATTTTAATTCCTGAAATACTTTCATGAATATAGGCATTTAAGTTTGATTGTTTATTGCTAAGCTCTTGGTAAGCTTTCCGTTGTTTCCCTTGAATAAACAGAACCATCACGAATAACACAGGCAATAGCAGTAAACTGTATAAGGTTAATTTCACATCAATAAATAACATGAAAATTAAGGTGATAATCACATTAAATAAATCAGAAATTAAATTGATCAATCCGTTACTTAGTAAATCACTTAACGTATTGATGTAATTGACCACCCGAATTAAGATTTTTCCATGCGGCCGACTGTCAAAGTAAGAAAATGGTAATTTTTGTAGATGCTCAAAAATTGAAAAACGCATATCTTTTAAAATATCTTGTCCAATTTCTGTGATGGCATATATCCGATAACGCATACACCAACCAATAATTACCAAGGAAAATAGGAAAATAGCTCCTAGTATCAAGAGTAACGAGAGATTCTTTTGTGGAATTACTTGGTCAATCGCAATTTTAGTAAAGTAAGGGCCTAACATACTTGCCAGATTAGCTAATATGATGACAAATAATGTTTTAAAAACAGCTTTTTTGTAAGGCTTAATATAGGCGCCTAATCGTTTATAGTGGGACCAATTAAATTCTTTTTCTAAAGTCTCATCTACATCAAACGTATTTCTAGCCACGCGACTCACCTTCCTTTGTCAGACCTAATTGTTTTTGATATACGTCAAAATATTTGCCTTTTTGTTCGACTAATTCGCTATGCGTACCGCTTTCCACCACACGGCCTTTTTCCATCATCAAAATTAAATTGGCCTCTCTCACAGAAGAAATTCGGTGGGCAATAATAAATGTCGTTTTCTTTTCCGTCAAACGACCTAGTTCTTTTTGAATTTTTGATTCTGTTTCCATATCAACAGCGGAAGTTGTGTCATCTAAAATTAAAATAGCTGGATCTTTGGTTAAGGCACGGGCCAGTGAAATCCGCTGTTTTTGGCCACCAGATAGGCCAACGCCGCGTTCACCAACAATTGTTGCATAACCTTCAGGCATTCTGGAAATAAAGCTATGGGCATCAGCAATTTCAGCCATCATTTGCACTTGTTCCAAGTTAGCCAATGTATTACCAAAAGCAATGTTATCTTCTATCGTATTGGAAAAAAGAAAGACATCTTGCATAACCATGGAGATATTTTCTCGCAATTTACGAACAGAATAGCTTTTAGCATCTTTTCCATCAATATAAACAGTGCCTTTGGTTGGATCATAGAACCGAGCGATTAAGTTAACTAAAGTGGTTTTGCCTGAACCAGTTTCCCCTAAAATACCAATTGTTTCACCAGGTTTTGCTGAAAATGAAACATCCGATAAAATGGGGGTTTTTGGATCATCTGAAAAATGAAAGGACACGTGATCAAACGTCACATAGCCTTGGATTGGTTCTGCTTCTTTTTCCCGAGCAATGGGAATCTTCGGTTTCGTTGCTAATAACTGACGAATTTTAATGGACGATGCCGTAAAGCGTTGCACATCATTGATCAACCAGCCACTCATTCGCATCGGCATGTTCAACATCCAAAGAAAGCCGTTAAAGGCCACTAAATCACCAATTGTCATCCGACCTTGAATTACAAAGAGGCCACCAAGAACTAAGGCGATAACATTTAAACTACCTGCAAAACCGTCTAACCACGGTAAATATTTTTTAGAGACATCTGCGGAAGCCATATTCCATTTTTTATAGTCTTCATTGTGCTTGTTAAACTTTTCAATTTCATAAGGTTCTTGAGAAAAAGCTTTAACCACCCGATTTCCACCAATATTTTCTTCGACCATTGAATTTAACCGAGAAAAACTTTCCCGAATCTCAAAAAATACCGGATGCGATTCCTTCGACATTTTTTGTGTTAACAGAAAAATCAAAGGTGTAATTAAAATTAACGCCAGCATCAATTGCCAATTGATCGTCCCCATCACAATCACGGCTGCGATGAACCATAAAATACATTCTAAGAGGTTATAAGTGACCCAAGAAACGAAATGGCGGATAGCGTCTGTATCCCCTGTCATTCGCGCCATAATATCGCCAACACGTGTATGATTAAAGAAATCAAAATCTAATTCTTGAAGTTTGACATACATATCTTTTCTTAAGTCAAATAACGCAGATTGTCCAACCGATTCAAACAAGACTTGATAACTATAACGAACAACTGTCCGAATAACGGTCACCCCAATCATAACCCCAAGAATTGGGACAAGCTCTTCAGTTTTCCCCTGATTGATTACTTGGTCTACAATTCTGCCAGATAACAATGGAATAATAACAATTAAAATAGCGTTAATAACGACAAAAATAACAGCTAGCAGTAACTTATTCTTATTTTTTTTAGCATATTGCCAAATCCATTCAAAACTATTCATTTTCTCCCCTACTCTCTCTTGTTTTTATGGACGTGTATAAGATTACTGTTTTTTTATAGGAAAAGAAATGGGCATTCTTGTATATTTTGATGTACAATATAGTATAGAAAGCGGATACAAGTAGGAGTGATTTTTTATGAACTACACAAATAGTCGAACGTTTAATCCTGAAATTTTATATGCCTTTGATCCTTGGAACGAAGAGACCCACCCTTATAATTGTCATCATCATGAATTTCTGGAAATATCTATTCTTTTAGAAGGTGAATCTGAATATATTGTTCAAGGGCAACAGTACCATGCCACTGCTGGTACAGTGTTTCTTTTTAATCCACGAACGGAACATGGTGAGCAACAAAAAGCAGGAACTTACTCACATCAACTACACATTGGCATTTCAAATCTCTATTTAGAAGGCTTAGCGCGAAACGTATTTCCAAATAAATCAGCTTTATTAGATTTAAGTCATTTACATGGTGCTTTTTTAGAAAAAGCTTGGCAAATTGTTCATGAATTAAACCATCAAGAAGTTGAATCAGCGTTACAAATTAAAGCTTTAGTTATTGAACTATTGGTCTATATTTTAAGAAGCTTAGCAGTTGATCAAGAAAATAAAATTGAAACTCGGCTATCGAAAACGGAAAAAAGAAAAAGAAATTTAGTCAATCATACGATTTATTATCTGGAAACCCACCATGACGAAGAAATTACTTTGGAACAGTTAGCTGAAATGTTATATGTTACCCCGACTTATTTGTCGAAAACCTTTAAAGCGGCCACAGGCGTTGGGCCAATCAATTATTTAATTCAAATCCGCTTAAACCATGCGAAAGAATTGCTGAAAAATGATTCCCTAAGTGTCAAAGAAGTGGCAAAAACGGTTGGTTACGAAGATGCCTATCATTTCAGTAAATTATTCAAAAAATATTATGGAAAATCTCCTTCACAATTTTAAGATAAAAAAACAAGGAATCGTCGGCTTCATTGCGTCCGTTTCCTTGTTTTTGCTTTACGTTGACTCTTTTAACTGTTTCGTCATTGTATAATCGGTGTGGCGTTCATTTCCCATATAAAAATCATGTTCATCTGTTTTGACGAAGCCCAATGATTGATAAAATTTTTGCGCTGGATGATTATGTTCCCAAACACCTAGCCAAACCGTCTCTTTTTCTGCTTCTTCTGCTAATTCAATTGCTTTCGTAATCAAATGTTTGCCTAAGCCTAAACGCTTAAAAGATTTACGAATATAAATGCGCTCAACTTGTAACGCTTGTGGATGTTGATAGGTAATCTGAGCATCACCGTGATTTAATTTCACATAACCTGCAAGTTCATTATTATAAAAAGCAAAGAAATATTGCGAATCTTTATGTAAGATTTCGCTTTCTAAAACTGCTGGACTAAATTTCCTCTCATAATGTGCCTGTAAATCCTCTTCGTTTTCGCCATCTCCATAAGTATCTGCAAAAGTCTCTTGGCAAATGGCCTCTAATTCTGGTACGTCTGCGACGGTACACTCTCTAATAAATACTGACATACTAAAACTCCTTTGTAGATTAAATCAACTGTTTAATTAAAATTAAACAAGGATTCCAAGCGTCCCATAATGTCGGAAAAACCTCAAGGCGCTTAAAACCCAATGATTCGTAAAAACGAATAGTATGATCGTACACGGAATAATTTCCTTCGTCAACTGTTTTGACTTGAATAAAAAAATAGTTATTTTTAGAATACGTTTCCACGCTTTCTATCAATAACTTGCCGATACCTTTGCGATGATACCGCTTTTTAACTGCCATACAATGGATTTCTACTGTATCTTTACTTGTTTCTGAAAGTGTTATAAAACCGAGTATTTTATTCTCTACATCCTTTGCCACCCACATAGGTAAAGTGCTAGCTATATCGATATACTTGCGGGTCTCTTTTTCAAGGCCAAACCATTCTGGAAGATTAAACAATACTTCTTGTGCTGCCTGAGTCTTTTTATCTGCATTTTTTTCCCTTATAATTGTAAATTCTTTCAATTTACAACCTCCTTTTTGTTTACATAACAAAATTATTGTATACCCAATCTTTTTTATTAAATAATAGCATAGGTAGTTTAAAAATGTAAGTTAGTCATTTATTCTTTATTATTTCCTTAAAACGACGCCTTTTCTCGCTAAATCTGCCCTTTCTTTATTTTTTTCTGTTAAACTAAACGTATTAAGTCTATGAGGAGCGTGCGTATATGGATTATCTGAACACCTATAAGCGGTTGCTAGCATTGGCGGATGCAGGTCTTTTTTACGGGAAAGATGCTTTTGATCAAGAACGTTACCAAGAACTACGAGAACTTACGTTACAACTTATTAGCGCAACCGGACCCGAAGCGACTGTTTTGCCCGACTTAGAAAAAATCTTAACTAAAGAGGAAGGTTATCCAACACCGAAAGTAGATGTTCGCGGTTTGATAAAAAAAGAGAATCGTTTTTTATTAGTTGAAGATTTACGGACCAAAGAATGGTCATTACCTGGTGGCTATGCCGAAATTGGCTGCTCCCCTAAAGAAAATATTGAAAAAGAAGTATTGGAAGAAACTGGCTTAGTTGTTACAGCAAAAGAATTGCTTGCTGTTTATGATACAGATAAACGAAAAGACATTCCTCAACTATTTCAGTACTATAAAATGATCTTTTCTTGTGAGATTTTAGAAAATCATCCCTTTGAAAAAAACATTGAAACCTCGAATTGTGCTTATTTTTCTTTAGATAATCTCCCCCCTCTTTCTATCAAACGAACAACGAAAGAGCAATTAATGGCATTAATGAACCAAACAACTGGAGCGCTTAGTGACTAACAAAAAGGATGAAGAACTTCTGTTCTTCATCCTTTTTCTATTATTAATTACATATTTTCTAAAGCGGCTTGGGCTAATAAGTTTAAGTAGTTCCAAGGGCGATCAAAATGTGGTTGGAAGAAGAAATCAGAAATCGCTAAATCTTCGACAGTCATTTTATTTTGGACCGCTAATGATAAAGTATTGGCAGATTGTGTGATATCATATTTAGACATCAATTGACCACCAACAATGCGTTGTGTTCCTTTTTCATAGACTAATTCCATCAGAACTTTTTCAGTTGTTGGCATAAACTCTGGACGATAGTTATCTTCGAAAACAGTTGCTTCGACATCTAGTCCGTTTAATTTGGCACTTTCTTTTGTCACACCTGTTGAACCAATTTTCCAACCGAATAAATATAAGCCAGAAGTTCCCTGTGTGCCACGATAAGCCAATTTTTGTTCAGTCAAATTACGACCTACTAGCATACCTTGACGAACAGCATTCGTTGCTAATGGGATATAATTTTTTGTTTGACTTGGGTTGTAGTGAACAACTGCACTATCACCCGCAGCAAAAATATCAGGATTGCTTGTTTGCATATACTCATTGACTTCAATTGCACCATTTGGTAACATGTCAACTTTATCTTTTAATAATTCTGTATTTGGACGGAAACCAACACACATAATCACCATATCTGCTTCGAATTCTTGACTTGGTGTAATGACTTTTGCTACTTTTCCTTGCTCATCTGCTACGAATTGTTGGACATTTTCACCTAAAGCTAGATTAACGCCACGATCAACTAATTCTTTTTCTAGAACATCTGTGAATGGCTTATCTAAATATTTATTTAAAATGCGGTCTAACCCGTCAACTAAAGTGACTTCTTTACCTGATTCTACAAAAGCTTCTACTAATTCAATACCAATATAACCGCCACCAACGACAACGACACGTTTGGCATCTTTCGCTTTTTCGATGATCACGTTGGCTTGTGAATAGTTCTTACATAATAAAATATTTTCAGCATCAATTCCTGGAATTGGTGGAATAATTGGCCAAGAACCAGTTGTCATCACTAATTTATCATAAGAAACGGTCTCAGTTGCGCCCGTTTGTAAGTTTTTCGCTGTAACAGTTTTGTCGTCCACGTTGATTTCTTCAACATTGTGTTCCATCTTCACTGTTGCTCCTAAAGAAGCCAGTTCTTCTGGATTTGAATAAAATAAATCAGCAGCATTTTTAACTACGCCTCCAACGTACAAGGCAATTCCGCAAGATAGGAAGGAAATATTGTCATTTCTTTCATATACAGTGACTTCCGCCTCCGGGTGATTTGCTAAAATACTTTTAACTGCTGAAGTTCCAGCATGGGTACATCCTACGACTACGACTTTCATGTTGTAAATCCCTTCTTTCACAATCTTTGTTTTGCAGAGGTGACGTCTCCCTCTGTCTGTTTAAAATATATCAGAGGAATCAAGCTTATTCGAGTTCTATGCTTGTGAATCGCATATAAAAAAATTCACAAACTGTTGCTAATTCTTAATAATAGCTAGTTAATTTTTTGTTTTTAAGAATTTAAAAGTCAATAACCACACAAAAAAACAAGCATAAGAGTGAAAACTCTTACGCTTGTGAAATTTGCCTAGACAAGTGACTTATCTTTTGATAAATTTTTAACAGTATGTAATTTTTTACACATTATCCTGTTGTGCTTGTTGGCAATCTGGACATAATCCATATAATTCTAAACGATGTTCATTAATTTCGAAGCCTGTTAATTTACTAGCGGCCATTTCAACGTCCTCTAACCCTGGATAATGAAAATCAACGATTTTACCACATTTTTGACAAATCACGTGATAATGTTTTTTCGAACTAAAATCAAAACGACTAGATGCATCGCCATAACTCATTTCTTGAACGAAACCGATTTCAGTAAATAAACGTAGATTGTTGTAAACCGTTGCTACACTCATATTTGGAAAATGATCTTCTAGTGCGCGATAAATTTCATCAGCTGTTGGGTGTGTATGATTTTCGATTAAATATTCCAAGATAGCATAACGTTGCGGAGTAATTCGGATATTGGCTTCTTTTAATTCAGCAAGTGCATTTTTAACCAATACGTTGTCCATCTTTGTATCCCTCCCCTGTCTATCTTTCTTAAATAATACTATTTCTTATTACGATTGACAAGAATTATTGTAGGATTCTCGTGGAAAAAACGAGCATTTTACTAAACTAAGAGAAATGCTCGTTTTTTGGCGTGTTTTTTATTCTGGAAATTCGTAAAGAGCTGTCGAAAGATAACGTTCACCGTTATCTGGAACCAGCGCTAAGACACGTTTGCCTGCGCCTAATTCAACTGCCAAATCAATGGCAGCTTTAATTGCTGCCCCTGCTGAAATCCCCACAAGGATGCCTTCTTTTGGCCCCATTAAACGAGCAGTTTCTAATGCGTCTTCACTAGAAACAGCGGCAACTTTTTGATAAACGGTGGTGTCTAAAACGTCTGGGACAAAACCAGCGCCTATTCCTTGGATTTTATGTGGACCTGGTTCGCCACCTTCTAAAACAGGCGACTCCGTTGGTTCTACTGCAACAATTCCAATGTCTGGAAAAATCCGTTTCAATTCATGGCCAACTCCTGTAACGGTTCCTCCAGTGCCAACACCAGAAACAAACGCATCTAAGCCACGTTTACCAAAGACATCAACAATTTCTTTTCCTGTTTTTTGTTCATGTACCATTGGATTAGCTGGATTATTAAATTGCAAAGGCATGAAGTATCCGTGTTCTTCTGCTAATGCTGTGGCTTTTGCAATTGCCCCTTTCATTCCTTCGGCACCAGGGGTTAATAATAGATCAGCCCCATATGCTTGCATTAATTTGCGGCGTTCAATACTCATAGTATCTGGCATCACAATCTTAACTGGATATCCCAACGCAGCACCTACCATTGCTAACCCAATGCCTGTATTACCACTAGTCGGCTCAATAATCGTTTGTCCAGGTTTTAGGCGACCATCTGCTTCGGCTTGTTGGATCATGCTTAAAGCAATTCGATCTTTCACACTGCCACCAGGATTAAAGAATTCTAGTTTAACAAAAACATCTGCAGCTCCTTCTGGTACCATCCGTTTTAATTTCACAACTGGGCTTTGACCAATTAACTCTGTTACTGATTTTACATAACCTTTAGTCATAATCCTACATCCTCCAATTTTACAAACAATATAATAATTCTTTCTCTAAGCATAGCTCAAAAAAACGATTTCTACCAGAAAAACGAATTTTAGTTTGTGAAAAATTAAATAAAAAAACGGATTATGCTCATCAAATAATTGCTGCTAGCCCTACCTATTTTCACGATAAAGGACCTTACAAAAACTGCCGCTTTTGTAAGGTCCTTCTTCAACTAAATAATTGCAAAATTAACCGATTTGGATGGTTTGACCCACCGATAAAACAGAATCCAATGTTAATCCATTTAGTGACATTAAATTATCAACTGTCGTTCCAAAACGTGCAGCAATGTCCCACAATGTGTCGCCGTTTGCGACAGTGTAACTTTGACTAGCTACAGTTTCTGCTGTTGCTGTTGCAGAAGCCGCTGTATCGATTGTTGTATCAACGGTTCCCGTTGTATCTGAATAACTAGTGGTTTGAGCGACTGGTGCTCCCCAATCATATTGAGTTAAATTATATGCTTCAATTAACCAATTCAATTTTTCGGCATAGCCTGGATCAGTTGCATAACTTCCAGCTAAAGCGGCTGTTGCATCGCGATAACTGCTAGTATTACTCTTCCAAACGCCTGAATAATGGTATGTATCCCCAAAAGCAGTGGAACGAATAACATTGGCATGATCTTGGAACGATTCCGCATAAGAATTATAACTTCTAAATGCTGCTGTGACGGTCACCCATTGTCCGTCTAAATATTCTTTTGTTGGCATATAAACAGATTGTCCATTATAACTTCCTTTTACACCAAACAAGTTATAGTTCGGTGCAGATGCTAACCCAGAACTACCATAACTACTTTCTAGCAACGCTTGAGCAATCATGACGGAAGCATACATATCATTGCTATTGGCAACGGCTGCTGCTGAATTTCCGATTTCATTAATAAATGCTTGCTGGCTTGATTCTGCTTGGGCAGGTACCGCAGCACCAACCACAGGTGCTAAAATCATTGAAGTCCCCGCAACGGCGGTAGCACGTTTATAAGCTTTTTGCTTTTTAAGAGCTTTTTGAATATGTTTACTACTTCTTGTTAACTGTTCGCTCATTCATTTTTCCTCCTCACTGTCTCACTTTTCTATTTTACCGTTAATTTCCTATTGAAACAAGAAATAAACGTATTAAATTTTGAGTTTTAAAATTTCTGTAATGTAATTGAAATCTTGTTTGTATTTAATTAACCCTCTTCACACTTGTGAAAACAACCACTTCTTCTTTTCAATTTGATGAGATTTTTGTTATTTATCCTCTTACTTTTCTTTATTTATTGTGATAAAATTTTTAATGGACTTGTCACTTTTTGAACAAACTTTATAAGAGAAGTCTGTTTTTGTAATCAAAACAACTATTGCCGAGTAGTTGTTGTATTACAAAATGAATTACATAGAAATGTAGGTGGTTAGATGAAGAAACAACAATCGGGTTTAACAAATCAAGTGACGTTTTTATTAGCGTTAACTTGCGGGGTCGTGGTCGCCAATATGTATTATATTCAACCAATTGGCACCCAAATTGCTCAGGCCTTTCAAGTCAGTATTGGTTCTATTGGTTTTGTTACTATGCTGACCCAATTAGGCTATGCGCTAGGATTACTTTTTCTTGTTCCATTAGGCGATGTCGTTGATCGTCGCAAATTAATCATTCGAGTAGCTGCGCTCTCCTCGCTGTCTCTAAGTGCTGCGTTTTTTGCACCAAGTTTTCTCCTGTTTGCACTCTCTTCTTTTTTTATTGGGCTGCTCTCTATTGTCGCCCAAATTATTATTCCTTATGCTGCGGTCATGGTGGGACCAGCGAACCGTGGTAAAGTAACAGGTCGAATGCTGGGCGGACTATTGACAGGAATTTTATTGTCTCGAACGATCTCGGGTTTCATTGCTAGTGCAGCTTCTTGGCGAACAGTGTACCTAATCGCCGTAATATTCGTGTTAGCATTGGTCGTTCTACTTCAATTAAAATTGCCCAAAACAGTGATACATACTCAAACTTCAAATCGATTAACTTATTTAGGTTCTTTGAAAAGTATTCCTAAGCTAATCAAATCGCAACCTTTGTTAAGAGAAGCAACTGTCAATGGCTTTTTTATGTTTGCAACCTTTTCAATCTTTTGGTCTACATTAATTTTCTTTGTTAGTAGTCCAGCTTATTATTGGGGACCGAAAGAAGTCGGTATTTTAGCAATTTTTGGGTTATCAGGGGCTTTCGTAGCACCCATCATTGGTCGTCTATCCGATTATTATCCAGAGCGGAAGATTGTTTTGATTGGCCTGCTGATGCAGTTCGGTAGTTTTATCTTACTTTTTCTAGGTGGAACACATGTGGTCTTACTAATCTTAGCAATTATTGTTTTAGATATCGGTACTCAATTTGGGCAAGTAGCCAATCAAACACGCGTCCAAAATTTGGGAGAAGAAGCCAGCAATCGTAACAATACCGTCTTTATGTTTTTCTATTTCATCGGCGGTTCACTGGGTTCATTGATTGGTACATTAATGTGGCAAAACTATGGTTGGTCTGGTGTTACTTTAACTGGTATTGGGTTCCAATTGTTCGCATTATTTTTTCACTTTATGCTCTTTGCTCCCAAAAAGAAATGAAGCAAAAAACCTGAATGCTATCACAAGCATTCAGGTTTTTTAATGTTTATTTATAGTGATTTATAGGTATTAACCACATTTTCAGGAGTAAAGCCGAATTTTTCAAGAACTAGACCGCCAGGTGCAGAAGCGCCGAAGTGATCAATTGTGATTGTTTTGCCTTCTGTTCCTACATAGCGTTCCCAACCAAAGCTTGCTGCAGCTTCAATCGCCACACGTTTTGTCACAGCTTTAGGTAACACACTTTCTTTATATTCAGCAGATTGTTTTTCAAATAAATCAAAACTTGGCATTGACACGACAGATACATCGATGCCTTCTTCCGCTAATTTCGCTTGTGCTTCCACTGCTAGATTTACTTCAGAACCAGTCGCAATTAAAATCCCTGCTGGTTGTTCACCTTTTTGTGGTGACAATACATAAGCACCTTTTTGAACAGAATCAGAAGCGTGTTCTAACGTTCCTTCTAAAACAGGTAAGTTTTGACGACTTAGAACTAAAATAGTTGGTGTTTCCGTAGAATTCATAGCAATTTTCCAAGCAGCAACAGTTTCATTGCCGTCTGCTGGACGAATCACATGAACATTTGGAATGCAACGAACACTTGCTAATTGCTCAATTGGTTCGTGTGTTGGCCCATCTTCACCCACCGCAACAGAGTCATGCGTTAAGACGTAAGTTACAGGAACTTTTTGTAAAGCGGCTAAACGGATTGCTGGACGTAAGTAGTCAGTAAAGACGAAGAATGTCCCGCCATAAACATGGCTACCACCGTGTAATTGAATCCCGTTCATTGCTGCAGCCATTGCAAATTCGCGAACACCAAACCAAATATTACGGCCTTCGTATTGACCAGGTTCGAAATCTTTTTCTGCAGCAACCATTGTATTATTTGAGGCTGATAAATCAGCTGAACCGCCCCAGAAACTTGGAACAACTTTTGAAATAGCTTGAATCGTTTCTTTACTTGTTACACGACTTGCGGCACTTGTTCCTAGTTCATATTTAGGTAATTCTTGTTCCCAACCTTCAGGTAATTGGTTGGCAAAAGCTTCTTTAAATTGTTTGGCTAATTCTGGATGCGCATGTTCATAGTTCTTAAACATCTCATTCCAAGCCGCTTCTGCTTTTTGGCCTTCGTCAATCATCGTTTCTTTAAAACGAGCAGCGACTTCCTCTGGCACAGTAAAGTCAGGGTATTCCCAACCATAAACAGCTTTAGCCGCTGTAATGCCCTCTTCACCAATTGGCGCGCCGTGAACGGAAGAAGTTCCTTCTTTTGGTGCTCCGTAACCGATGACTGTTTTAACTTCAATCAATGTTGGTTTATCTGTTTCAGCTTTAGCCGCTTCAATCGCAGCCTCTATTTCATCTAAATCATTGCCGTCTTTAACTAAAATATGTTGCCATCCGTATGCTTCATAACGAGCCCCAACATTTTCAGTAAAGGCTTTAGAAGTTGGTCCATCTAATGAGATGTCATTTGAATCGTACAAGACAATTAATTTACCTAATTTCATATGACCAGCCATTGAACTTGCTTCTTGAGAAACACCTTCCATTAAATCGCCGTCACCACAAATTGCGTACGTGTAATGATCCATAATAGGGAAACTATCACGATTATAAGTTGCAGCTAAATGCGCTTCAGCCATTGCCATACCAACAGCCATAGCAATCCCTTGTCCTAGAGGTCCTGTTGTTGCTTCAACACCATCTGTGTGGTGCACTTCTGGATGCCCTGGTGTTTTACTATCCCATTGACGGAAATTTTTCAAATCGTCAATTGTTACGTTGTATCCTGATAGATGTAATAAGCTGTACAACATTGCAGAGCCGTGGCCTGCTGAAAGTACAAAACGATCACGATCAACCCAGTTTCTAGAAGTTGTTGGGTTCACCTTTAAATGTTTTGTCCAAAGTGCATACGCCATTGGGGCAGCACCCATTGGTAAACCAGGATGTCCTGAGTTCGCTTTTTGTACGGCTTCAATACTTAATGTCCGGATTGTATTAACGCCCAATTGATCTGTCTTGTCAAACAAAAAAATCATCTCCTAATTTAGGTTTTTTTTACCTTTATTCATAGTGTAGCTTATTTCGACAATGAAAGCAATTACTTTCTGTTGTGAAGTCCTTTTTCACGTTGAATTTTTTTTAGTTTTTCAGGAGTCACATCGGTCCCTTCTTGATCCACGACCTTCATTCCTTCAATATGGTGACGCATCCCTCCACGAAATGCTTCTAAATACTCTTTACGTAATTCTTGTTGTTCGACTTTTTCTTTCGCACTAAGTTCTTCCACTTTTGCTTTATTCGCTAATTCATTTATACGGGCAATTTTTTCTTTCGATAACATCAAAATCCCTCCTTACTCTCACTGTCTATATTATAAGAACTGCCTTAAAAAAACAACTATATTCTGATATTTATAAAACACGAACGCTTGTTTGATTTCGTTCGCATTTTATGGTACACTAATTTTATCAATTGAAAGAAGGTGCGGGTTTTGGCGAAACGTACAGAAACAAGACAATTAGAAGTACTTAAATATATATACGAACAAGTCGAATTAAAGGGCTATCCGCCAACCGTTCGCGAAATTGGGAAGGCTGTTGATTTATCCTCAACTTCTACCGTTCACGGACATTTAGCTCGTCTTGAAAAAAAGGGTCTAATCTTACGTGACCCAACAAAACCGCGAGCAATCGAATTAACACCAGAAGGATTGGAAAAGATCGGAATTCAACCGACAACTATTCCGATGTTAGGTGTCGTAACTGCTGGTGAACCAATTTTAGCGGTGGAAGAAGCATCAGATTTCTTCCCGTTACCTCCTGATTTACGTACAGAAGAAAATGCTTTATTTATGTTGACGATTCGAGGAGAAAGTATGATTAACGCAGGTATTCTAGACGGCGACCAAGTGATTGTTCGTAAGCAATCGAATGCCAATAATGGCGACATCGTAATCGCAATGACCGATGAAGATGAAGCAACCTGTAAACGATTCTTCCGAGAAGTAGATCATATCCGCTTGCAGCCTGAAAATGATGCATTAGCGCCTATTCTTTTAGATAACGTTACAATTTTAGGTAAAGTTGTTGGTTTATATCGCAATCATATTTAATAAAAAAAGGAAGTCACTCCGTTGAGCGGCTTCCTTTTTTGCTTGTTAACAAGTGAATAGCCTTTTGGGCTTCCTCGATAACCTCTTCTTCAGTTTCTACAGAAAGTAGATAATTTAAAGCTTCTAAACTTTGCTCGGGTTCTCTTTTTGCGAGCTGACCTAACGACCAAGCAGCTGTTCCGCGAATGACAGGACGCTGATCATTTAAACAGAGAATAATTTGTGGGATAGCTTCACGGCCGCCCAAATTCGCTAACGCAATTAAAGCATTCCGTTGCAATGGTTTTTTACCACGCCAAGAGCCTGCTAAGTGTCCGAATTGCTGTTTAAACTCTTTATTGGAAATAGTTAATAACGGTGCCAATTTGGGATAAACTTCCTCAATCTTTGGTTCCATCTCTTCATGAAAATGAAAATCTTTTCCTTTATTATAAGGGCAAACCAGCTGACAAATGTCGCAACCATAAATGACGTTACGCATTTTTTTCCGATACTCTTCAGGCATCATGCCTTTTGTTTGCGTTTGATAAGACAAACATTTTTGAGCATTCATTCGACCGTCCCCTAACAAAGCCCCTGTAGGACACCCTGTGATACAACGAGTACAATCACCGCAACCGTTTGGAACAGGTTCATCTGGCTCAAATTGAATGTTGGTGGTCACCTCACCTAAATATACAAAGGAACCAAATTCTTCGGTAATCAGTAGACCATTTTTACCAATGAATCCTAAACCCGCCCGCTGAGCAACAGCGGTGTCAACATATTCGCCAGTATCTACTTGCGGCCGAAAGCGCCAGTGTTCTTTTTCTGCTTCAGTGGCAGCTTGCTCTTCAATAAAAGCAATTAATTTTTGCAACCGATCCTGCAAAATGTGATGATAATCAATTCCCCAAGAGGCTCGCGCAAATTGGCCACGCTTTTCATCTCTAGGCATTTTTTCCTGAGCTTTGGTGGGATAAGCTAAAGCAATGGAGATAATACTTTTAGGATGCTCAAACGTTTTTTCTGGGTAAATTCGTTCTTCCACATTTTGATGTTCAAACCCCGAGTTATATCCTCGCTCTCGTTGTTCATGTAGAGAATCTTCTAATTCAATAAATGGTTCAGCATGAGTAAAGCCTATTTTATCGATGCCTAAACGTTGACTCTCTTGAATAATTTTTTCTTTCAATGTCGGCATTGCTCATGCCTCCCTTCATTTTATTATTTATCGTTTCGATGATACGTTTCATAGTCATGTGCATAGAGATTTTTCTCGTCCACGACGCCGGGAACAGTGGCAACTTTTTCCCAAACAGACCAGTCAATTTCTGGAAAGAAGGTGTCGCCTTCAAATGTTTCATGAATCATCGTCCGATATAAGACATCGCATGCGGGAATCAGTTCTTTAAAAACGACAGAACCTCCACCAATAACGGTCACGCCTTCATACTTGTCAGCATACGCAAGAATTTCCTCTACGGAATGCATAACCAAAACGCCTTCAGCTTGGTAATCCGGATTACTGGTAAGAACAATCGTTGTTCGATTTGGTAGCGGACGACATCCCATGCCTTCGAAAGTTGCACGTCCTAAGACCAATGTATTATGAATTGTTTTTTCCTTGAAAAATTTCAAGTCGTTGGGTAAATGCCAAGGCAATTTGCCTTCTTTACCAATCACTCCTTGTTCATCTTGGGCCCAAATGGCTGCTAACATAGCTTCTCTCTCCTTTTTTATACGGCAATCGGCGCTTTAATCGTTGGATGTGGGTCATAGCCTTCTACTTTAATATCTTCCATATCAAAATCAAAAACAGAAGCCTTGTCTGGATTCAAAACGAGCGTTGGAAAAGAACGAACTTCTCGTGATAATTGTTCTTGCATTTGCTCCACATGATTTTTGTATAAATGGGCATCTCCCAGTGTGTGTACAAACTCCCCAACTTCTAAACCTGTTTCATGTGCAATCAAATGCGTCAATAAAGCATAGCTTGCAATGTTAAAAGGAACACCTAAAAAAACATCGGCACTGCGCTGATAAAGTTGACAGCTTAATTTTCCTTCATTTACATAAAATTGAAACATAGTGTGACAAGGCGGCAACGCCATTGAAGGCACATCTTCTGGATTCCAAGCGGAAACAATTAAACGGCGAGAATCAGGATTGGTTTTAATCATTTCAATCACATTAGCTAATTGATCAATAAAGCTACCATCTTTGGTTTCCCAGTGACGCCATTGCGCACCATAAATATTCCCTAATTCACCATATTTTTCTGCAAACTCTGCATCATTTAAAATGGCGTCACAGAACTTTTGATGTTCTTCTTTGTATTGTTCTGCAAACGCTGGATCTTGTAAGACACGATGCCCAAAATCCGTCATGTCTGGTCCTTGATAATCTGCGCTTTTTACGTAACGTTCGAACGCCCATTCATCCCAAATATGATTATTTCGCTCTAACAAATAGCGAATATTCGTGTCGCCTTTTAAAAACCACAATAACTCACTTTTAATCAAGCCAAACGGTACTCGTTTGGTTGTTAGTAAGGGAAATCCTTTGGCCAAATCAAAACGCATTTGATAGCCAAATAAACTATACGTACCAGTTCCTGTACGGTCTTCTTTAAAATGACCTTCTTCTAAAATCTTTTTTCCTAGCGCTAAGTATGCTTCTTCCATCTTATTCCCTCCGTCTCTTAATCCGCGTATTCACTCAAGTATTCCCAACGATTCATTTTTTCTTCTAACAATTGTTCCGTTGCTGTTACCGCTTCTTGTAGTTCTTGTAAACGAACAAAATCATCACCCTGATGATTCATTTCTTCAGTTAATGTTTCTAATTTCGTTTCTAATTGTGTGATGTCTTCTTCAATTGTTGCCCACTCTTTTTGTTCCATATAAGTCAGCTTTGTTTTTTCTTTCTTTTCTGTCGATGCTTCTTTTACTGGTTTATTGAGTGGTTTTTCTTTGACCTTTTCTTGTTCTTTTTGGTTCGCCAAATATTCACTCATCGTGCCATAAAATGATAGGATCTGACTATTTCCTTGAAAAACTAACAATTTATCCATTGTTTTATCCAAGAAATAACGGTCATGAGAAACCGCAATTACCGCTCCTTTGAACGTTTGAATATAATCTTCTAAAATGGTCAACGTATCAATGTCTAAATCGTTGGTTGGCTCATCCAATAATAACACGTTAGGCTGACTAATTAATAATTTTAAGAGATATAACCGGCGTTTTTCTCCACCAGACAGTTTGCCAATCAGTGTGCCATGCATAAAACGAGGAAATAAAAAGCGCTCTAACATTTCAGCGACCCCAACGCTGCTTCCATCACTGCGTTTCACTTCTTCTGCTGCTTCTTGCAAATAAGCAATCATCCGTTGATTAGGATCCATTTCTTCGTTTTGCTGGGTATAATAGCCAATTCGGACGGTTTCACCGATACTATATAGACCACTCTCTAAAGGAATGCGGCCAGCTAAAATATTTAATAATGTGGATTTGCCTGCACCGTTTTTACCAGTAATGCCAATTCGATCGTTTGCTTGAATGAGTAAATTAAAGTCTTTCAAAAGCTGTTTATGATCAATGGCATAATTTCCTTCCTTGATTTCCAGAACTTTTTTCCCTAAACGCTGCGTGGCAAAGTCTACTTCTAAGGTGCCATTGGTTTGTACCTGATGCAAGTTTTCTTTTAAATCCTGAAACCGATCAATTCTTGCTTGCTGTTTCGTTCCTCGTGCTTGAACGCCTGCTCGCATCCACGCAAGTTCTTGTTTGAAGAGGCGTTTTCTTTTTTCTTCTTGTTCTACAGCGACACGTTCACGTTCGGCTTTTTCCATCACATACGTTTCATAGTTTCCTTTGTATTCATACAGTTTTCCAAAAGAAAGTTCGAAAATCCGATTGGTTACTCGATCTAAAAAGTAGCGGTCATGGGTCACCATTAAAACCGCGCCACGATAGTTATTTAAAAAGTTTTCCAGCCATTCAATCGTTTCATAATCCAGATGGTTCGTTGGTTCATCCAATAACAGTAAATCAGGCGCTTCAATTAAGACTTGCGCCAAGCTTACTCGTTTTAACTGCCCACCAGAAAGCTCACCTATTTTCTTTTCCAATGTGGGAATGCCTAATTTTTGTAAAATAATTTTTGCATTGGTATCTGCTGTCCAAGCATCTTGTTTATTCATGGCTTCTTCTGCTTGCGTGTAACGTCTTTGAACCCCTTCGTCTAAACCATTCTCACTTAAAGCAGCTAACGCTAATTCATAATTTTTGACCGCTTTTATGATCGGGCTGTCTCCCTGAAACACGGCTTCTGCAATCGTAATATTCTCGTCAAATGTTTGATTCTGGGAAAGGTACCCAATTTGATAATCACTTGGCTGCTGAATTGCAGCAAGATCACCATCACCGCTATCTACACCAGCAATAATATTTAATAAACTGGTTTTCCCTGTGCCGTTAATCCCAATTAAACCAATGCGATCTTTTTCATGAATCAAAAAAGAAAGATGATCAAATAGTGTTTTTTCCCCATATGTTTTGGTTAAATCTGTTACTTTTAATTCTTTCACCGACACTACCAACTCCTTCTATTTTGGTCTTGCTTATTGTATCAAAAATCAGCGTATGCGGCTACCAAAAAAATAAATTATAGACGTTCAGAATAATCTTCGTCAAGAGAGAATTTCATATGTAGCGAACCTTAACTTTGGACAAAAATTCAAACCCGCTTTGTCCAAGGTTCTGTATGTTCTTTATTTTCTTGATAAATAGCCTCGAGCAAGCTCCCAAACATTGTCTTCATAATTACTAAAAACTGTGTATATATCTTTTCCCAAAGGATTGAACAGTGAAATACAGGAAACACTGGGATCACAACCTTCAATATAAATATGCGTATGATTTTTTGTTGGATTGGCCAACCAAATTCCAAGTCCGTAATGTTCTTTTTCATTTCCTGCATGTTTTTTAATCATTTCTGAAATGCTCTTTTCAGATAAGATTTCATAGGAGAACAGTCCATCCCAAAAGTTACAGTTGTTTCATTCAGGACTAAGATGCCTTGCATCGCCAACTGCATTTCCTCTAAGCTAGTGACGAACAGGTTTTTAGTTTGTCGATCAAACTCATTGAGCTTTTGTATTTGCTTGTGGAGCTTATCAATGTCTTGTTGCATACTATCAGCCATCTTAATAAAGGTCCGTTGGGCATTTTGTAAGAGTTCATAAATTCCTGGAATCGGCTGACTATGGGCTAGCGTGGCGACTGCCCTAGCAGAATCGTGCAATAATTGTTGGTTGGCTTTCATGATTTTAGATTTTATATTTACTTTAACTAGAGTGATTACAGTTAATTCAAACCACAACCACTCTAGTTATTTTTAATGAATATACAGTTAGCTTTTGGTAGTTATTGGCAATTTGATTAGCGAGTTATAGCTTACTAGTCAAGGCTTTAGTATCCGACTCCAATCAGATATTAAAGTGCCTTTTTTCTTTAGTAATCCAATTATTGATTTTCAATACTTATAGAAAGCATTGTACCAAAACAAAGACTGGCGATTGGACTATTCTCTCTTAAAACTCTCAAATACATATCTTCCTTTCTCAATTCAGTAACATTATCAAAATCTCCATAAAAAATATCTTTTTTTTTGTAAGTCAAAAATACACTAACTTGGTTTTCATATGTTCTTATAAAGATTTTTAAAGTAAAATCACCTTTACTAATTTTGTACGTTATATTGCCATCACCTACATTATCAGTCAGACTTTCGCTTTCAGATAGAAATAGTTCCATCAAGTCTAATTCATCATATTTCATTTTTTTCAATCTCCTTTATTTAGGTATTACTGTAATTACATCACCTAAATCATTAATTATAACTGTAACATCACCAGTTTCAAATTTCCATGTATTTATTTGGTTTCCTGATATTTTCACCCCATTTGTTATAGCGTCCTCAATAACTGATGGGGGAACATTTCTTGGCTGTACATATTTTTTTATAAAATCGCTATATTCTCTTGTTCCTGGAACGTATCCTTTACCTTTGGCAATTTCTTGTGCTCTAGTATGCAATTGAGCTCGAATATCTGGTGTGTCGGGAGCCATTCTTTCTAAAACATGTCCAGAATACTTACGTCCGTTTATAGTTGCTCCATTTTTATTTAAACTCCAAGATACATCATCCACAGCCCCACTGGCTTTCTTATAAGTCACATTACCAGTACTTTTAGGCTTATCTAACACATAAGTCTTTCCGTTTTTGCTTCCTCTTAAAGCAGCGTTATCCGTTCCTTTAACTCCGTTAGAAAAGGTCTGCGCATTTCTTACCGAAGCAACACCCATTCCTAACATCCACAAGGAATCCCACACACCTGATTCTTGGATTTCATCCATAACTCCTTGGCATTTTGACAGGAGACCTAATCCTAAAACTCTGTCATCTTTTTCAAAGTAATTATAACCTTTTTTCTGTTGGTTATTGACCCGGGTAGTCAGTTCCTTTGGCGTCAATTCTACTACATCTAAGTCATATTTTCTTATTAGAGAAGCCAAGTTTCCTGATAGTTTTTTCTCGTCTATTCGGTAGGAATAGCCGTCCTTTTCTAACATGTAATAATTGAAACCGTTCTTTTTATCATGAACATAAAGAATGGTGCAACCCGCTAACAGCTGTTTGTCAGTCACTTCATTTTTAGTATCTTTTTTGATTTCCGTAAAGTAACTTTTATCAACACCACTTGGTAAGGTGTAGAGGCCGTTGCTTTTGACCGTTGTTTCATTCAGGACTAAGATCCCTTGCATCGCCAACTGCATTTCTTCTAAGCTAGTGGCGAATAGGTTTTTGGTTTGTCGATCAAACTCATTGAGCTTTTGTATTTGCTTGTGGAGCTTATCAATGTCCTGTTGCATGCTTTCTGCCATCTTAATAAAGGTCCGTTGAGCATTTTGTAAGAGTTCATAAATTCCTGGAATTGGCTGACTATGGGCTAATGTGGCGACTGCTCTAGCAGAATCGTGCAATAATTGTTGATTGGCTTTCATGATTTTTATTTTTAATTTGAGTTTGTCTTCATCTAAAAAGCCTTCACTGGCAATAAACGCATCCGCAGCGCTGTATTTGGCCAAATCACTTTGGACGTTATCAACGGCGGCAGTCATTCGATGAATCGTCGGAATCACTAATTCTGAAAATAGCCCTTTTCCCGCATTATAGGCAGCGCCAGACAATGTATGACCGTCGATAGCTGCGATTAGTTGCTGACAACCTGCTGTTAGCTCACTGGTGGTTGTTCGGGCAACTGCTAGGTTGCTGGACAGCGCGCGCATCATTGCTGAAGAATCGCTACTGGAGTAGATTAATCCCATGACAACCGACTCCTTTCTCTTTGGAGCTGTAGTCGTTCTTCATTCGATTGTGCGGTTGCTTTTGTGTATCTTTGACTTAATTCATGTGTCTGTTGTTGTAAAAAGCCCTTTAAATAGCGTTGTTTTCCAGAGAGCTCCTCTTGCTCCCAACGCGTCGACTTACCGCCTTTATGAATCACTTCTGCGTTGAGTTGCTCAAGTTCGCGAAAATTTCTAGTTAGTTCATACTCTAGTGTACCAAAAATGGTTTGGATTTGCTTCTTTTCCTTCGACAATTGATCCATCGCTCGTTCTTTTTCGACAATCTGTTCCGCATAGTTCCTTCTTAATTTTTCATTCGTATCCTTTTCCATCGTTTCTCCTTATTTAAACGTTGTTTGGCTATCTCTAGCCGCCATCGTTGCCGCTAATTTGGGGAATTTATTGGCTTGTGCGTTGACACCATTGACTACTTTTGCTAATTGATTGAGCAGTTGATTACTGACTTTAAACCCTTTTTTCATGCTTGAAATATTGCTTTCTCCTAAATGACATATTTGATTTTTATTCACAGATACACTCTTGATCCCGGCAATTGCCTTTTGGGCAGTGCCTTGATTGGATGCAATTTTTACCATCAATTTCCTCCTTTAATTATTATATAAAAAGAGCATTCAAAAGAATGCCCTTTCAATTCATTAAAAATCAGAAGAAATTTCTTACTCTTCTGATTCTTCATGTGCTCGAAACATCTGATTATATCTTTCTTCATCTTCTTGATTATCTCTAATGACTTTAGATAAAGTGAATGAAGAAGAAATTAACCCTACCGATCCCATTAAATAATATCCCTTTACCATTAAAGGCTCCTTTAATGTATAAAGTCCCACCAAAATTAATACCACAAAGAACAGAAACGAACCCCATGCTAACATCACAAAAGCTGGTGTGTTTCGATAAGCTTTTTTCTTTAAATGATTATTCATTTTCCCCTCCAACAACTATAATTATTTAAAAACCAAATGAATGTGCATCCTGTTGATCTCGTTGTGCGACAGTATCAGCGTATTTGTTCAATTGTTGATTGATGCTAATAAGTAATTCTTCCATTTTTTTCACGTTACCCTCTAATTGATTATATTGTTCCAAGTACGCTTGAAATGCTTCGCCTTTCCATTGTTGCGAAATTTGTTGATTCATTGAATTAACTTTGCGAATTGCATCGTTAATTTGATTCGAGGCTTGTGCGTAAACTTTAGCTTGACTCTTAAGTTGTTCTGGAGTTACCGCAACTGTCCCTACCATTTTCACCACTCCTTTTTAATCGTATATTTATTATTACAATAATTAATTGCACACACAAACACCACATAAATAAAGGGTTTTTTTTAACGAAATATTAAAAATTGTTATTAAATAACGTTTTAGGCATATATCAAGAAATATAAACAAACGTTACGAATAATAATTAAAATATTTATTTTATTAAAAATTATATCTATTAATGGATTTTGTTATTATTTTTAATTAAATGTATAATTATTATAAAGAAAAAACCACCGTAAAAATTCTTTAAAATAAAAAATTTTACAGTGGTTTTTAGTCTGTACTTAAAATTTAGATATAGGATTTTCAAATTTTGAAGGAGATACCAACTCATCTATCTCATACACTATTACTTATTCTTTATTAAAATTTTTAACAAATCGTTTCAGCGGAACGTTATTCACTTCGCCGCTAATCGAATAACTCTCTAATAAATTGACATTTTTTCGTAACTCGTTCGCTTCGATAATTGAAATGCGTTCAGATTGTTCGTAATGATCAATCATCCGTCGTTCTTCTTGGAAGCCTAATAATAGGTCTTTGACATAGTCTGTCTCCGTATGAACAATATATGAATCAATAAATTCGCCTTTTTCAAACTTATGGGCTAAATCCAAGCGTCCGTCAATGAAGAAATCAATTAAATCATCATCATAGACACCGCGCAAATTATCTAAACTCTTCAGAATAACTTGAGAATTTCTTAGAAAAACTTGGCGAATATTTTCTAGTTCTTCATTTCGTAATTCTTTTTCTTCTTCAGAAGCTTCACCACGATTGAAAAATAGCTTAGGATGTAAAAGAATCGAAATGATTTGTCGAGCAAATAATAACCAAAAGCCTACAATCGATAATAATTGTTTGGCAATCGACCGTTGCATCCGTGTAATCAAGCGTTGATACATACGATAACTTCTGACACTAATTTCTCCTTGTTTCAGACTTTCTTCTAAGCCGTCTCGTTCAATGGACACAATTAACGTCCGCAACTCTTGCACTTCTTGTTTTCGTTCTGCACTTAGCTGCTCGGTATACAATTCTTTTAAACGATCTTGATAATTTTCAATGACCGCATTCATTTCACCACGAGGATTCTCTTCATTTTGCTGTTTTAAGACATCAATGACATCACGTAATAAATCAATTTCGACTGACTCTTCATTTTCCACTTCCGTCTCTGAATCAGTTAAAAATGGTAAAACTAGAATCCCGCCAATCAGAGTCACCAAAATAACACAAGCCGTAATGAATAGTAATAACGGTCGTTCTTTAAAATGCTCGCCGTTAATCGCTGTTGGCAAAATAAAGATGGTGGCTAAACTCACTGTTCCTTTAACACCGCCAAAAGTTAAAATCAGCATTTCATTCATTGCGTTTTTAACTTTTTTAAGGCCATGTTGAAGCGTGTAAACACTGAAAATGGCTAAGAAACGAATCAAAAAGACAACGGCGCTAATAATTAGAACAACCATTAGTAGGAACCAGTTTGAATATTGTTGGTCAATCCAAATTGGCGAAAACACTTGAGAAAGTTCAATTCCTAAGAATAAGAAAACTAAGGCATTTAAAGTGAACTCAATCATACTCCAAATACTTTCGCCAACATTTGACAGCTCTGCTTCAAAAAGCGAAACTTTTTTCAAACTAGACGCTTGCATAATTCCAGCAATCACAGCAGCAATAATTCCAGAAACGCCAATCAACTCTGAAATTAAATAAGCAATAAATGGCAAGAGTAATTCAATCAACAAGTAGCCTGTAACATCTTTTGCCACTGCAGTTTCAAGTAAATGAACAATTTGCTGTTTTAATAGAACTAACACGATTCCGACTACCGCTCCACCAATACTGGAAATAACCAAGGTCCCTGCCGCTTCCACCGGCGAAAATGACCCCGTTAATAAAGCCGCTAATGCAAATTGAAAGGCTGTAACGCCTGATGCATCATTAATGAGTCCTTCACCAGATAAAATGTTCATCGAACGTTCAGGAATGTCAATTCGACCTGATAACGAACCTACCGCCACCGCATCCGTTGGCCCTAAAGCCGCCCCAAAAGCGAAGCAAGCGGCTAATGGTAAAGTAGGCAAAATCATATGCAAGGTCCAGCCGACTCCGACTAAGGTAATTAACACACCAAAAAAGGCCAAGAAAAGAATCATCCCGAAATTTTTCATCATTGCTTTCAGATTGATTAGCTCCCCTTCTCTAAATAAAAGCGGTGCAATAATCATTACTAAAAACACTTCAGGCTCAAATTCAATTTCCTGCCCCATTTTAGTTAAACCAATTAGAACGCCTACAATAATTTGCACAATTGGCAGCGGAATGACGGGAACAATCCGGTTGAATATGTTTGAGAAGGTAATAGACAGTGCAAAAACAATGATTAGAAAGGTAAATTCCATCCTATCATTCCCTTCTATATTAAATTTTTATTGACTTACCGATCAAAACATTTAAGTAATTTTTTCTTTTTAAGAATAATTTTCTTTTCGACTTCTTCTAACTCAGAACTGCGTTCGCAAAGTTCCAATTGAGCGCGTCGTGCTTCTAAACGAAGAAGTTCTCCTTTAATTAATTCAATCTTTTTGTAGCGTAAGAAATTTTTCTTTTGCATACGTTCTGCAAAGTGTTGTCGTTTTTCTTCAGGGATTGCTTGATATTTCTTTTTCAAGTCAGCGACACACTTTTCAAATTCTTCACTCACCGAAACAACTTCCTTCCAAAATTTAATCTGACTAATTATAACAAATTTTACCAAAAGTACAAGCAAAATTGCTTTCTTTTTTTCAAAAGAAATTCAGACAAAACTTAACGCGGGAAAAGCTGATTTCTAGGAGCTGAACATGGTTAATCTTCATTAACAATAATATCAATTTCTGCCTCTTCATTCATCCGTGTTGAAAGAAAAAGAACTATTTCTTCTAGTGGCGCAGAAAAGCGTAAAACCACCCCTCTTCTGCCTTTTTTTAAATACCCTAAACGAATACCGTTCGGCTTTTGAACAAGGACAATCTTTTCGATATCTTTAAAGGCCGTGCCCTGATTGTCAAAAGGATGCGTAATAATACAGTCCTCCGCAAAACCTCTTGCATCGTAAAGAAAACTGAAGATAATCAAAATATATAACACACTTCGAATCATTTCAATTTTATCTCCTGCCGAAAATGCATTGGCCAGAATCATTAAACTAAAAAAAGCAACTAGATATTTTGTTGTAGGATGTTTTGCAGCCGGAATTACAATACTTTTACGTACGAAGTAAAAGTAACCATACATAACGACGACAAATAAAAATAGCAATAACGTAAATCCATCGATAATCACAAACGACTCCTTTATTTCTTTTTCTTTTGAATATCTGTTAATATATCATTTATTTCTTTAATTTCTTTTTTTGATTCATTAATCTTTTTGATAACCGCCTCACGGTTTTTTCCAGGCGGTAAGTCAATTGATTCTTGGTAGTAGTTTGCTAAAGCTTGAACTTTTTTCATTTTTTCGCTTTGCAACAAGGCTATATTTCTTTTCATTTAACCGCCTCCTCTTCCTTAGTATACATTACTTTGTAAGGAATTGCTTAATTTGCAAGATATTTTCTAATAAAAAGGAGTAATTTTACATTTTCTTATAAACAAAAAGTATTCGGCTGAGTAACAGCAGCAAACGACAAAATAATAGAATAAAAGATGAGACAGAAGTAGTTTACTTTTGTCTCATCTTTTATTATTGAGCTGAAATCGCTAAACCAATTGCTTTTTCCCCTAGATGGGTCCCAATAACTGGACCAAAATGACCGATTTCAATTTCTGCATTTGGGTATAGCTTTTGTAATTTTGCTTGTTCTTTTTCAGCAACGATGCGGTTATTGGCATGAATCACATACAGTTTAACTGGCGCTTCAATCCCTGCGTTTCGTTCACCAATAATCTTTTCTGCACGAGCAAAAGCTTTCTTTGTTGAACGGATTTTTTCAAATAATACAATCTTTCCATCTTCAAAAGTCAAGATAGGTTTAATCTTCAATAGCCCAGCGATCAAGGCTGCGCCATTCGTTAAGCGACCGCCACGAACTAAGTTGTTCAGATCTTCTACAATTAGATATGCATACGTATTGTCACGAATTAAATCTAATTTGGCAAAAATTTCTTCTAAGCTGGCTTTTTCTTCTGTTAAATCTAAAGCAGCTTCTACCATGTGTCCCATTGGCATACTTGTAATTTTTGAGTCATATGGATACAAAGCAACGCCTGGGATTTCATCAGTAAGTCCGTGCAATGTATGAACAAAACCAGAGATTCCTGAAGAAAGATGAATGCTGATGATGGTGTCGTACCCTTGTTCAGCGATTGATTTGTAAAGCTCTAACACTTCTCCTAAAGCAGGTTGTGAAGTCGTCGGAAATTCTTTACTATTATTTAGCAATGCATAATATTCATCTGCTTCAATGTCAATGCCTTCGTTGTATATTTTTCCATCTAAAATGACTGGGATGGGAATTACAAAAAGATTCGGATGATCTTTAATGCGCTCGGGTAAATAAGCTGTACTATCTGTCACAATAGCAATTTTCATTTTGTAACCTCGTTTCACTAATTTTCCACGTTGTTTCTAATATAGCATAAAAAAGGATATTTTAAAATGCTTTCCTTATTCGTTCAGGAATTTTTCGATGGCGTCAGCATTTTTTTGTTCATCTACTTCTAAAATACTGCCTGCATAAGAGGATTCACCAAAATTCCAAGAATCTGGTACCGGAACCGATAATGACTCAACCCCTGCTTTTCCTTTAATCAGCAATGATGGTCCGTTCGTTAACATGAAACTAACAGGCACATCTGTCGACATATAGCCGACTAATTTCCCAAGTGATTCTGGGGTTCTTAATAAAGTCATTGGGTTTTTCATTTGGCTCATTACAGCTGACATAACTTGTTGTTGGCGACGAACCCGACCAAAGTCGCCTTCTTCATCCATCCTAAAGCGAGCGTATTGAAGTAAGACATGTCCATCCATGACCTGTTGCCCTTTTTCAATATCAACACCATCTAAATTCAGTGATTTTTCTGCATCGATTTTGACACCTTTTGGAAACATAGAGTCAACAATTTTTTCAAATGATTGGAAATCTACCTTAGCATAATATTTCGTATCTAAATTAAAGTTTTGTTTTAACGTTTCACGAACCAATTCAGCACCGCCATAAGCGTATGCGGCATTAATTTTATTCGGCCCGACACCAGGAATGTCCACGAATGTATCACGCATAAATGAAATTAATTTCGGTTTTTTTGATGGTCCATTTAGTTGGAGAACCATTATTGTGTCGGCTCGTCCAGCATCTTCCCCACGTGTATCGCTGCCAAGAATTAAAATATTCTTAGCCCCATTGCTACTTTTGACACCATTAAATGTTTCTACTTTTTCTTGAGGCAACGAGTCATCATGTTCTGCTGCAGATTTTCCTTTTAAAAACATGACTGTACTATAGGCAAATAACAGAATCAATAGGATCACTAGCCATTTGAAAAAGCGTTTTGTTTTTGATTTTTTACGTTTCTTTTTTGGTTTCTTGTCTTTTTTTCCGCGGGGTGGTTGGTCAGAACCGTTGCCACCACCTGAATCTGTTTGATGTCGCCTCTCACTTCTGCGACTGTCCTCAGTATAGCTGTCTTCGTAAACTGGCTCTTGAAGGCTTTCAGCTAGTTCTTCTGGTTCTTCTTCTCTATGTTCACCCATTGATTTTCGGGGATTAAAGGTCTTTTTATGCTCTGCTGGTCTCGATTTTTCATGAATATGTTTATAACGATCTACACGACTCATCGTGTCACTCCTTTACCTCTGTGTTTTATCACCTTTCTTAGGATACCTCATTTCGCAGGAAATTCCTATTACAAATATGTAATTTAATAAAAAATGAAACTCACTTTATCTAATAAGTAAGCTTCATTTTCATTTTAACTCTTTAAAGTGTGGACAAAACATAGATCGGGTAATCCCCTAAAATTTTTATTTCTGCGCCAATGAGTTCCAGTTCTGTTAAGGCTGCTTCAATTAATTTTTCTGGTTGATCTTTCACTAAGTCCATTAAAAAGAAGTACTCTCCTAGCTTTGTTTTCAACGGCCGCGATTCTATTTTGCTAAGATTAATCCCTCGCCAACTAAACACGCTTAATGCTTTGTGTAAAGAGCCAGGAACATTACTTGGCATCGTAATCGCCAGCGTTATTTTTTTCTCAGATAGCGGGAAAGAAATCGCTAAATTTTCAGAACCAAGAACCCAAAATCGGGTTTGATTTACCGATAAATCTTGTATATTTTTTTCTACGATGGTCAAATCATACATTTCCGCAGAAAGTTTTGGTGCAATAGCTGCAAAAGGTAATTCTGGATGTTCTGCAATGTATTTGGCGGCGTAAGCTGTTGAAGGCGTTGCTTCTAAAATCGCTTCTGGAAAGTTTTTCTCTAGAAACATCTGCGATTGAGCTAATGCTTGCGGATGTGATAAAATTTTCTGACTTTGTTGCCAGATCGCTTGATTCTCTTTTGCCACCATTAATTGTTGTTGAATCGGTAAAACTAACTCTGCTTGGACAGGTAACTGCGCTTGATGATACAAATAATCTATCGATGCGTTAACAGTTCCTTCAATCGTGTTTTCTATTGGGATAATGCTGCATACCACTTCTTGCTGTTCAATTGCTTTCAAGCAAGCTGGAATCGATGCGTACGGTATCAATGTAGCATCAGGAAAAGCAGCCAACGTTGCACTGTACGTAAAGGAACCAATCGGACCTAAATAACCAACTTTCATCGTTTCTCTACTCCTTTAATTGTTGCAGAATTTCATGGATAATTTCTTCTGGCGAGCGATTGGTCGTATCAATTGTCATCTTCGCACATTCTTCATAAAAATTTTTACGAGACTCAAATAAAGTAATGATTTCTTTTGAAGAACGTTCTATAGCTAAGGGGCGTTGGTTTTCAGTATCTTCTGCGATTCTTTTTAACAGCTCTTCTGGTGTCGCATGTAAATAAATCACTTGCTGAAAAGATTTTAATAAGCTACGATTTTCTGGTCCGACAACAATCCCGCCCCCAGTTGAAAGGACGGCTGTATTTTTTGACAGCTCCTTTAAAAGTTGGGTTTCCTGTTCTCGGAAAGCTGCTTCACCATATTTTTCGAAATAGTCAGGAATTGAGCGTCCTATTTTTTCCATTAACGCTGTATCTAAATCAAGATGAGGCATCTTTAGTTTATTGGCCAAACTTTGGCCGATAGTTGTTTTACCCGCACCCATGAAACCAATTAAAACAATGCTTTCCATGGTTCGTTATCCTCCTTCGTTAACAACTTAAACGTTCTAAGTCGTCAAAAAATGCTGGATAAGAAACTGAAACTGCTTCAGCCTTATCTAATTCAACAGTGCCTTCTTTTACAAGTAATGCAGCAATTTGTAACATCATCCCGATACGATGATCCCCATAACTGGTAACTCTTCCACCATGTAAAGAAGTTGGCCCATGTATAATTAAGCCATCATCAGTAGGCGTGATGTCGGCGCCTAAAATTGTTAATTCTTTCGCTACTGCATCAATCCGATTGGTTTCTTTGACTTTCAATTCTTCTGCATCTCGAATGATTGTCGTGCCAGTAGCCTGAGTAGCTAACAAAGCAATAATCGGTAACTCATCAATTAAACGTGGGATAATAGCGCCACCAATCTCTGTAGCTGTTAATTGACTCGTTTTTACAAGTAAATCGCCAGAGTGATTGGCCTCATCTTCATTTAAAATAGTGACGGAACCACCCATGTTTTTAATCACATCTAAAATACCTGTCCGCGTTTGATTTAAGCCAACATTTTTCAGAAGTATCTCGCTATCTAGGACTACTAAACCCGCAACTAAAAAGAAAGCTGCAGAAGAGATATCACCAGGAACTACCACATTTTGACCTGTTAATTGTTGCGGTCCAGTTAACATAATTTTTTTACCGTCTACTTCAAGCGTCCCACCAAATTGTCGAATCATCTCTTCTGTATGATCACGTGTCTTTTCTTTCTCAACCACTACAGAAGTGCCCTTGGCTTGCAAAGCAGCGAATAAAATAGCCGATTTAACTTGAGCACTTGCAACAGGCATTGTGTAGTCAATCGGTTGCAAATTTTGAGTCCCGCGAATAGAAATTGGCGGAAACTCCGTTTGCTGAACCCCTTGACATTCCGCTCCCATTTGGTTTAAAGGAAGCATCACACGATTCATCGGTCGTTTGGCAATAGACGCATCACCAGCTAGGCGCGTTTCAAAGGGACAGCCAGCTAAAATGCCCAGCATCAGACGAATTGTTGTCCCTGAATTTCCAACATCAATTGTATTCTTCGCCTTTTTTAAACCTGCAAATCCTTGCCCCTCAACGGTGATTGTCGTCCCGTCATCTTCAATGTTCACACCTAAAGAACGAAACGCCGCTAAGGTACTTAAACAATCTTCGCCTCTTAGAAAATTTGTAATCGTCGTTTTTCCAGAAGAAATCGCTCCAAACATAATACTTCTATGGGAAATCGATTTGTCGCTAGGAACCATCAGAGTCCCTTGTAAATGTTTCACATTTGTACGTAGTTGCACCCTCATCACCTCTTATTTTTCGTAACATGTATAGTTCGTTTTTTTAGATAAAATTTGTTTTGCAGCTTGGCAGTCTGGTTGATTTTTAAAAGACAATTGAAGAATCCCATAGATTTCTTCTCTCGTTTCTAAAATTTTAATATTTGTAAGAGAAAGGTCCGCTTCGCCTAAAATTTGCGTAATTTCAGCAATGATTCCTGGTTGATCTGGTACATCAACAAACAGATCATAGAAAGCTGGGATTGCGCCTTCTTTATGAATAGGCAATTGAGCACGTGTTTCTTTGGCTTTATCAAAAAAATTACGAATAGCTGGGGCGTTTTTTTCCGTTAACCATTGGCAAACAGTAGTCATCTCTTTTTGCCAATTTTCTAGTAAATCCAATAATACTAAGCGATTGCTTAATAAAATATCCGTCCACATCGTTGCATCAGAGGAAGCAATTCGAGTAATATCTCTAAATCCTCCAGCCGCTAGCTGCTGTGCTCTAGGGTAAGTGGTATTCAGTTGCTGACTTTCGTTCACTAAAGCTGCGGCAACAATATGTGGCAAGTGACTTAGAGCACCAGTAATTTCATCATGTTCCTGTGCAGGCATCGTAATAAACTTCGCATGCGTTCCTTTTAGTAACGTTTGTAACTCCTGAATCTGTTTGCTTTTTTCGCCATGGTCATCGGTAAAAATATAGTAGGCATTTTCAAACAAACGTTCATCAGCGGCTGTTACGCCGGATTTATGTGAACCAGCCATTGGATGACCACCAATAAAATTTTTCATGTTAAGCTTTGTTGCTAACTGATTAATTTCCACCTTGGTACTACCCACATCTGTGATCAGAGCAGTTTCTAGTGATAATTGGTTTAATTCTTCTAGTTGTACTAAAGTTGCTTTAACTGGGGAACAAAGAAAAATAATCTCTGCTCGTCTTGCCCCACTTGTTAAAGATTCAGCTATCTCATCAATTAGACCCGTTTTCTTAGCAAATTCAGTTGACTCCGCTTGATTATCAAAACCGATAATCTCACTGTTTGGATGCCCTTTTTTGATACACAAAGCCAGTGAACTCCCGATTAGCCCTAATCCTACGATTAAAATACGTTTCTTCATTTTTTCCCTCCATATACTTGCGACTTTCTTCCATTAAAAGTTTTGAGTATATAGGCGATAACGTTTCACTGCTTCTTTCATTTGTTCAAATGAGTCACTATCAAATTTTTCGAGCATAGCCTTCGCTACTTCCGTTGCAACAACGGCTTCACAAACAACGCTAGCGGCCGGTACTGCCGTGCTATCAGAGCGCTCAACGCTGGCCTTATAAGGCTCTTTTGTATCAATATTTACGCTTTGCAATGGTTTATAAAGGGTTGGAATAGGTTTCATGACACCACGAACGATGATTGGCATTCCGTTGGTCATTCCTCCTTCAAAACCGCCTAAATTGTTGGAAGTTCTGGTATAACCTGTACTTTCGTCCCAAACAATCTCGTCCATCACTTGACTACCAGGGCGTTGCGCCATTTCAAATCCAATGCCAAACTCAGCACCTTTAAAAGCATTGATGCTTACAACAGCTTGCGCAATTTTGGCATCTAGTTTACGATCCCATTGAACATAGCTACCTAAGCCAGCTGGAACGCCACCCACAAGTACTTCTACTACCCCACCAATTGTATCGCCATTTTTCTTGGTTTGGTCAATTAGTTCTTTCATTTTTTCTTCTACGGAAGGATCTAATACGCGAACGGCAGATTGTTCAGACCGTTCTTGAATTTCACGGATCGTTAAATTTTCAGGGATCGTAGCTTCAATCCCGCCTAATACTGCGACATGCCCAGCGACTTGGATATTCAGTTCAGCTAAGAGTTTTTTAGCAACCGCACCAATCGCCACACGCATCGTTGTTTCTCGTGCCGAAGACCGTTCTAAAACATTCCGTAAATCATCATGTTGATATTTCATGCCACCGACTAAATCAGCATGTCCTGGACGTGGTTTGCTGACGCGGCGGATTTTCTTTTGTTTTTCAGGAACTGGCTCTACTGACATCACGGAGGTCCAATTTTTCCAGTCTTTGTTTTCGACAATCAACGTTACTGGTGAGCCAAGTGTTTTACCATGCCGAATGCCCGAAGTAATACGTACTTGGTCTTTTTCAATTTTCATCCGTCCCCCACGACCGTAACCGCCTTGACGTCTTGCTAATTCTCGGTTAATCTCTTCGCTACTTAAAGGCAAGCCGGCTGGTAAGCCTTCAATAATAGCAGTTAATTCAGGTCCATGTGATTCGCCTGCTGTAATAAAGCGCATCTTAAATTCCTCCTTCTCTGTTTAAAAATGCTCGAATTTCTTCCGTTGGTAAAGAGACAATTTTCGCTTGACCAATTTTTTCTAAGACAATGATTTTAATCTGTCCCCCACGTGTTTTTTTATCATGTGTAATTGCTTGATAGAGACGTTCTTCTGGCCAACAATCTGTCGTTACTGGTAAATCGAACTTTTCTAGCATGGTGACTAACTCTTGGGTAGTCCCAAGTGGGGAAAGCCCTTGTTGTTCTGCGACTTGAGTTATTTGAATCATTCCTAAAGAAACGCCTTCACCGTGAGCAATCACCCCGTAACCAGCTGTATTTTCTAATGCGTGGCCGATCGTATGCCCAAAATTCAGAATCAAACGTAAGCCCAAATCTAATTCATCTTCTTCGACGACATCACGTTTAATCTTGCAACAGGCCGTGATAATTTCTTCTGCATGTGCCACTAAATCTTGTTCATTTTCCAAAGAGGATAAACGGTGCCACAATTCAACATCAGCGATAGCTGCTGATTTTACAATTTCTGCAATTCCTTCACGCACACGTCTAGGTTCTAATGTTTTAAGTGTATTAGGATCAATTAAAACCCCATCTGGTTGGGCAAAAGTACCGACAAGATTTTTGGCTTTTTTAGTATTAACCGCTGTTTTACCTCCAATGCTACTATCTACTTGTGCCAGTAAGGTTGTTGGTACTTGCAAAAAGTGAATACCGCGCATATAGGTTGAAGCGACAAATCCAGCTAGATCTCCCACAACGCCTCCACCTAAAGCAATTAGACCATCACTTCGAGTCAATTGCTGTTCCGCTAAAAAATCATAAAGCAGCTGAGCTGTTTCGAGGCTCTTACTTTGTTCACCTGCCGCTACAGCAATCAATGATGTTTCAAAACCAGCAGCTTGCAATTCTTTCTCAACAGCTGCGCCATATAATTTATTCACCGTTTCATCGGTAATAATCGCTACCCGTTGTGGCTGCCACAGGCTACGTACCCAGGTGCCAATTTTATCTAAGGCACCTGTTTCGATGGTTAAATCATATGAATGTGTAGGTAACGTTACGGTTAATTTCATGTCCTCTACTCCTCTGTCTTTACTAATCTTCTAAAGCATTAATTTCTTTCATTGCTTTTTCGATGATATGAACTTCTTTCATCATACGTAGGTAAGTTTTTTCATTCAAGGATTGTGGCCCATCTGACCACGCATTCGCTGGATCTGGGTGAATTTCTACAATCAAGCCGTCCGCACCTGAAGCAACACCTGCTCGGGCCATTGGCGGTACTAAATCCCAGATACCAACACCATGACTCGGATCAACAATAATTGGAAAATGACTTAATTTTTTAATTAAAGGCACCGCACTTAAATCAAGTGTATTGCGCGTAGCTGTTTCGTACGTACGAATCCCACGTTCAATGAAGATCACATTGAAATTTCCTTGCGCAGCAATGTATTCAGCTGCGTTTAGCCATTCATCAATCGTACCGGCAATCCCGCGTTTTAAGCCAATAGGTTTTCCAGTTTTACCAACCGCTTGTAATAACTTGAAATTTTGCATGTTGCGTGCACCGATTTGTAAAATGTCACTGTATTTTGCGACAAGTTCTAAATTCGCTTCATCCATCACTTCTGTAATGACTTGCATATCTAATTCATCAGCCGCTTGGCGAATGTATTTCAGTCCTTCTTCTTCTAGTCCTTGGAAAGCGTATGGCGACGTTCTAGGTTTGAATGCACCACCTCGTAAAATTGTTGCACCGCCAGCTTTAGCAATTCGCGCACATTCACGAATCTGATCTAAGCTTTCGATTGAACAAGGGCCCGCCATCATGGTCATACTGCCGTCACCGATTTTAACACCGTTCACATCAACCACTGTATTCTCTGGATGAAATAAACGACTCGTTAGTTTGTAAGACAACGAAATGCGAACACTTTTTTCCACGCCTTCTAATGCTGTTAACTCTGCTTCAACTAATTTTTCTGTATCACCAATCAAGCCGATCACTGTTTTTCCATTATCTTGACTTGTTTGAGTAGTTAAGCCTGCACCTGTTACTAAATCAATGACTTGTTTCATTTGCTTTTCGGTTGCATTTTCTTTCATAATTACGATCATTATATTCTCTCCTCATGCCTTTAAACGGCGCTCTTTTTATCTATTTTCAATTTTACGTTTTACGACTGATACAGGCATTTTTTGTCCTGTCCATTGTTCAAAAGCAGCAGCGCCTTGATAAAGTAGCATGTCCAAGCCGTTGCTTGTTTCTGCGCCACGTAAACGGGCTTCTTTTAATAACTGTGTTTCTCTGGGATTATAAATAGCATCATACACGAATAACTTCGGTTGAATCATTGCATAATTTTCTATAGGACTACTATGTGCATGGGGATGCATACCCACACTCGTTGCATTAACTAACAAGACGCTTTCAGCAACATCTTTTGCTAGTTTTTCAGTATCCGCTAAATCGTTTAAATGAATTACACAGTTGGTTCGTTCAGTGAAATTTGCCAGTTTTTTTTGACTGTCGTTAAACCCCGCGCTTTTCCTGTTGTAAACGGCGATTTCTTTCACGCCATCTAAAGCAGCTTGGGCAATGATTGATAAGGCTGCACCACCTGTTCCTAAGATGGTCATTTTATTCTGAAAAACGTCAACCTTTTTCTCTTTCAAACTCCACATAAAACCAGTACCATCCGTGCTGTCTCCGTAAAGTTTTCCATCTTTGTTGACAATCGTATTAATTGCGCCAACCAGTTGAGCGGTAGGACTTAGTTCATCCATATAACTTACAGCCGCCACTTTATTGGGCATTGATAAGTTGGCCCCTAACATGTGAAACGTTCGAATCGCTTCAATTGCTTGTGGCAATGTCTCTTGTCCAACGTCAAACGCCAGATACCGAGCATCAACTCCTAAATTTTGAAATGCTGTATTATGAATCAACGGTGAAATACTGTGTTGGCTGGGTTTCGCGAATAGCCCAGCTAAACGAGTGGCTCCAGTTATTTCTTTCATCCTGTGTGCTCCTTTACGAAATTTTTTTAGTAAGTTTCTGAAATCCTAATTTTTGGCCAAACAAAAAGGATATTCACAGTAAATTTTAAGAAAAATCTACAGTGAATACCCTACAAAAAAGCAATATAAAAGCCACTATAGATTTTCTTAAATCTACATGGCTGAAAGTCATCTTAAATTTCCCTAGCCATTATAGATACAAACGTTTGTTGTCTGTACCCATAATGTTATGAATACAAACCTATCTAAAATAGCTAAAGTAAAAGTTATTCAGTTGTGTATGGTTTTTCTTCGTTGTTGTCATAAGAATCACTCCAAAACTGATTTAATTAAGAATTGTTAACAGTATACCGCTAGAAAAAACATGTGTCAACACTTATTCGCTTATTTTTTCGACTATTCCATTAAAACCAATGTTATTTTATTCGTCAAAAGACTGAAAAAAGCCACAGGAACCAGTCATTTCACTGATTCCTGTGGGGCAAAAATTATTTTAATTCTTCAGCGTATACATCGTCAACTGTTTGTGTTGGGTCGATAACAATGTATAAGTTTTTAGTTTTTTCGCTGACTTTTGTAGATTGATAGATGTTATCCAAGCCCTCATCTGTTTTATCTTTGTAAGGGAAATAAACTAAATCTGGTGTGCCATTTTTGTAAAGAATTTCCATACGTTCGATATCTTCATATTTTAAAGCACGAGAGAACATCCCTAATTCTAAGCCACCTAAGTTAATATCGTGGGTTTGAACATGATCTCCTTCTTGGAAAATTTCAATTTTGAACCCTTCACATGGATGAATTTCAACAAATTCACTACCATGGATACGGCCAAAACTTGTTGTAATATGTTTGATCCATAAATCACCAATAAAACGACGATCAATCGTCCAAGTTTCACCATTTCTGAAATAAAATTTAAGTCCTGTCATTTCTCTAGCCATAGCACAAATCTCCTTACTTAAAAATAATTTCTTACATTATTAGTTTACCATACTTTTGATAAACGGTCACAAACTTTCGCTGTAGATTCTTAATATTTTGTTATTCTTTTTAAAAAAGAATCAATCTCAACTACTGCACGTTGGTGAGAACCTTTGGCAATTTGTCGTTCTCCTTCATAAGCAACAAATTCATAGCGTATTTTGTGTGCAGTCTGTTCAATGCTGGTCATCGTAACAACGATTGTCGCCCCTACCGCAGATGGATATAAGTGGCGTAATTCTAACACCGTTCCGACAGTTGTTTCCCCAACTGATAATTGGTCCTTCACAGCTTCTTTGGCTGTTTGTTCAATCATGGCAGCTAAAGCAGGGGTTCCTAAAACTTCTAAGTCACCAGAACCGAGCATTTTAGCCGTTTGTGATTCTTTCACCAAGAATTTTTTTGTAAACATTTCTGTTGGCATTATGCTTTCTCTCCTTTTGAACGTTGTTTTTTGGCAAACGAAAGCAGAACTTCTTGTTTATTCTCTAAGCTACCTTCAACAACGTGTTGCTCGATTTCAGCAATCAGTTCCCCTAACCATTTGCCTGGTGTTTCTTCTAAGACGGCTAAAAGGTCTTTTCCTGTTATGGCCAATTCATGTCTTTGATGGATGGGTAATGCCTTAACTAACTCTTTTGTTACTTGTACTTGACTCTCTTGTTGGTAATAATATAAAAGCCTTTCAACAAGTACTGCTGATTCTTCGCCTAATTCATAAAGCATCATTGGCTGCCAGTCGTTACTCAAGCGAAAACGCAAACCGCGTACTAATTGTGAAACGTTTTGGATTAATTGATTTGAAAGTTTCCAAGCCTTTAAGAAGGAGCGAATTTCTGCTTCTGGTAAATTCAATGATTGGATAAGTAACGTCCACGCTTCTGCTTCTGTTTCAATTTGACGAGCAGGCAAGTCCATTAAACGAAAAAGTCCAGCCCCTTGTTCTCGTAATTTGGGACAGTATTGATAGCATTCTGTTTCAATAAACGGAGCTAAGCCACCTTGTCGATTAACCCCTAAAAGCATTTTTACAAATTCAATCGTAATGCGTTCTACTGAAATTTTTTCTAATAAAGGATGAAATTCAGCGATAGCGGCTAAGGTTTTTTCTTCAATTTTAAAATCTAATTGGCTAGCAAAGCGTAAGCCCCGCATCATTCGCAGAGCATCTTCATGAAACCGCTCATGGGGATTACCGACTGCACGAATGGTTTGATTAGTTAAATCTTCGATACCATCAAATAAATCAATGATTTCACCTGTGCTGTCGAGCGCCAAGGCATTAATCGTAAAATCTCGTCGTTTTAAATCTTCTTTCAAGGAGCGAACAAAGGTGACTTCATCCGGTCGGCGAAAGTCTTGATAAGTTGACTCGGTACGAAAGGTTGTTACTTCATACTGTTGGTCTTCCATCAATACAAGGACTGTGCCATGTTCGATGCCCACATCAACGGTTCGTTTAAAAATTTGCTTAATTTCTTCTGGATAGGCACTTGTCGCAATATCGACATCATGGATTGGTTTATTTAATAAAGCATCACGGACGCTGCCCCCGACAAAATACGCTTCAAAGCCCTGTGCATTGATTTCACGAATAACGGGAGCAGCTTCTTTAAATTCGTTTGGAATAGTTGTCAATTTCATAGCATCTGTTCCAATCCGTAAAGTAGTTCTGTTCTCTGTACCACTTGCCGACAAGCTAACGCCACTCCTGTCATGAATGAACGCCGATCATAAGAATCATGCCGAATAGTGAGCCCTTCACCTACACTGCCAAATTGGACTTGTTGGTGTGCCACTAAACCAGGTAAGCGGACACTATGGATTCGCAGACCCTCGAAATCAGCCCCGCGTGCCCCTGGTATTGATTCTACCTCTTGCGGATTCCCTTGTTTTTTTGCTGGCCGAACTTCTTGAATCATTTCTGCAGTTTTTATAGCCGTTCCGCTCGGTGCATCCAATTTGTTATCATGATGTAATTCAATGATTTCCACATCTGGAAAATACTGTGCCGCTTTTTGGGCAAATTGCATCATTAAAACTGCCCCAATTGCAAAGTTTGGCGCAATTAAGCCGCCGATGGCTTTTTCTCGAGATAGGTTTGTCAATTCGTTGATTTGTTCCTCCGTAAAGCCTGTCGTCCCAACAACTGGCGCCATACCATGTTCCAACGCAAAACGTGTATTTGGATAGGCGGCTTCAGGAACCGTAAAATCAATCCAAACATCTGGTTTGACAGCTAGGACTTCTTCTAAGCGCTGAAAAACGGGAATTGCTGTTTCATCATTGAAAGAAACAGTTTCTGGTGCTTCATGAGGATCATACACACCTACTAATTCAAAGTCTGCGGTTTCTAAGACCATTTGTGTAGCAGTACTGCCCATCCGTCCTTTAAACCCAGCGACAATTATTTTAATCATGTGTTTTCCCATCCTTTCTTTCAAAGCGATAGCGATCCCGCTTGTTAAATTTGGCCATATTTTCTTCAAAAACTTCGGTTAAATCAATCTCTAAAGAATTTGCCATGCTAATCAATACAAAAAAGACATCTCCAAGTTCCTCTGATACTGTCTTTGATTTTTCGTCTGCTTTTTTCTGTTTTTCACCATAATAATGATTGACTTCACGGGCTAATTCTCCGACCTCTTCCGTCAAACGAGCCATTTGTCCTAATGGTGAAAAATAGCCTGTTTTAAACTGTTGAATATAATCATCAACTTCTGTTTGCATCGATTGCAAACTACGTTGTTCTGATTCTGACATTTTACCCCAACCTTTCTTACTCTACCTCCTACATCTTATCAAAAACTTGACTATCTGGAAAGGTTCTACTTGTTGTTTTATATAGAGAATGATACAGTTTATACTGTAAAAGGACGTGATTAAATGGAAGAACAAAGATTTTATTTTAAAGATGTGTTATTTATTGTATTAGGAAGCTGTATCTATGCCTTTGGTTTGGTTACTTTCAATATTGCCAATGACCTGGCCGAAGGTGGTGTCACGGGGATTACTTTGATTTTAAGGGCCTTATTTCATTTTAACCCAGCATATACGACATTATTAATCAATATTCCGCTCTTATTAATTGGTGGTAAAATTTTAGGCAAACGTTCCCTCTATTATACGCTAATTGGTACCGTGTCGTTATCGGTATTTTTGTGGTTTTGGCAAAAATTTCCTGTTGAAATTAATTTAGATCATGATTTATTGATTGCTGCTCTCTTAGCTGGTTTGGCCGCAGGATTCGGGAGTGGCCTTGTTTACCGCGTAGGCGGAACCACTGGTGGGACCGACGTCATTGCCCGCATTTTCGAAAAATACTTTGGGATTAGCATGGGCCGCTCGTTGTTACTTTTTGATGTTGCAGTCTTACTCCTCTCGTTGACCTATATTGATGTCAAACGAATGATGTATACTTTAATTGTGTCCTTTGTTTTCAGTCGTGTTGTCGATTCTGTACTCGATGGAGCCTATGCTGCGAAAGGAATTTTAATTGTTTCCAATCATTCCGAAGAAATCGGTCAAAGTTTAATGGCTTCTTTAGAACGTGGGGTAACATATTTAAATGGTGAAGGTGCTTATTCACAAGTGGAAAAACGGGTTCTCTACACGGTAGTCAGCCCTCGAGAAATAATGGAAGTCAAACGGATTGCTAATGAAATAGATGAAAAAGCCTTTGTGTCCATCATTAACGTACATGAAGCAATTGGCGAAGGCTTTACTTATGCAAAACCCAGCAAACAACGGCGCTTTAAATTAAAACAATAAATAAAACCCAGCATTTATTGAAAATGCTGGGTTTTATTTATTGTTGTTTCAAACGATTTAATTCATCGGATAATTCTAAAAACGCTTCTTTGTTGCCTGTTTCTAAAGCATCATCAATTTGAGCTTTAATTAATGCCATTCGTTGCGTTTGTTCTTCTTGCTTAAAGTATTGATCAATCGCTCTGGCAACTTCCTGATCCACTTGTTCATTCCATGGCGCAAACGGATTGTCTTCTAAAACAGATAAATACTGGCTCGTTTGCCAAGCCTCTGGAAATACACATTCTAAATAAAGAGCTTTCCGCCAATTCATCCGAATCTCGTGAAAAATTTGTTCCGGATCTGTAAATTCTTGTGCTTGGATAAAAAGCAATAACGGCTCCTTACCTAAACCATCTGCTACCACGCGGATCCCTCGATCAGTCTTCTCTACGTTCTCAACAAAATGAACATTATTTAAAATCGCATCGTGCGTTAATAAGTAATTTAAAATCCACAGTACTTCTCTTCTTCCAAAAGGCACTGTATTCACTAACCAAGTTAAAAATTTTTTCTTTTCTGATAAACTAACAAACATCGTCGTTTCCTATCTTTCTTCCATATCTGCTAGCACAGATTGCATGTCGACATCACCAGGTTCATGTTCCAAATAATGGTGCAACAAGTGTTTTGCTTTTTCAAGTTCGCCTTCTTCTCGTAAGAACAATGCGTATTCTTTTAGAAATTCTGGTTCGTGAGACAATTCTTGCGCTGCTTGTTCGTAATGAACTTTAGCGACGGCAAAGTCTTCTAATTCGTTGTACGCTTTTGCTAAGTTCCATTCAGCATAAGGATGATCCGTTTCCTCTAAATCATTTAAGATAGTAATTACTTCCTCAAAACGCTCTTCCGTGATGTAGAGATTACTTAAGGTCAAACGACTTTCATCTGTTTTCTCACCTAATTCCAAAGCTTTTAACAACCAGTTTTCAGCACCAGCAATATCGTGTAAGCGATAGGCATTTTCAGAGGCAAATTGGTATAACTCTACTTGGAAGGGGTTTTCCGCAATTCCTTCTTCGATCACCGCTTTTGCTTCCTCTAATTGCTCTTCTTCTTGGAGCGCTTCCGCTAAATATAGATAAAGTGATTGATAATGTGGGTTTAGTGTTTTTAATTGCTGGAACAACGCAATGGCTTTTTGATTCTCATGTAACTGTAAATAAGTGAAAGCTAACTGGAATAAACGATCGTCTGTTTGTTCTTCTTTGACCGCGGCTTCCAAATAAGGAACTGCTTCTTCAAAATCACCTAACATGCTGTAACTACTTCCTAAGCGTTCATTCAAGGAAATAGCAGAGATTTGTGCTGTCCCGCTTTCTACAATGCTTTGATAACGAGTAATAGCCTCGACAAATTGACCATTTGTAAAGTATAGTTCTCCCAAAGCAAATTGAATTAACGGCTCTTCTGGCATAAGATTGGCTGCTTCTTTTAATTTCGCTTCACTGACTTCTGGAATCCCTAAAACTTGGTACAAATCCGCAGTAACTAAGAGGCTTTGGACATAACTGTCACTAGTTTCTGGAATTTTTTCTAAATAGATGAATGCGTCATCTATTTCATTATTTTCAATGGCGATTTCTGCTAATGGAATGTTTAAGCCATCTGCATCGGGAAATTGTTCCAACAACTGTTGGAAAATTTGTTTGGCTTCTTCTAGAAAACCTAAAGATAATAACGTTTCCCCTAAATCAGCTAAAGTATTTTCATCATCTTTCTTTAATGCTTCTTCAAACATTAACTGTGCTTCTGCTAAATTTTCAGCTTGTAATGCTTGAACCATTTTTTCACTATATGACATAATTTCCCCTCAAATCTCTTTTAAAATTTCTTGGTATCTTTCAATCGTTGTTAACAGTTGATCGGGCGTTGGCTTTAAAGCTACTCCTAGTTGACCGATTTTTTCCAACACCATAGGAGGACCTAGTGTTTCTGTGTGAGCCAAGACTTGTTCTGCGTAATCAGCACTTAAAATTTCTTTTGGAAACGCCACCGGAAAACCTAAGCGAATAAACCAAACGATAAAATTTTTAAATTGAAAGTCAAAGTGATTGACTTGCTGGCTCCATAAAACTTGTAACAACAATCCCAATAATCGTTTCATGGGACCTGATAACAAATGGCCATTTTCGGTTGTAGCAAAGGCCGCTTCAAAAACTCGACCAAATTGATCCACTTTTTCCCCTGCTTGTTCATAAAAAGATAACAACTCGTCTAAAATACCATTAAATGACGTTTGATTCAACCGTTTTTTATCTGGATACGTTTGGTATAGCATTTGTAAATAAGTATAATCACAGACAAGACCCGCTCGAATAAAAACGAGCAAATCAATTAAAGGAGCGGCACCTTTTTTATTGGTCAAGGTACTATCAAACAAAATTTCTTCTGAATGATTTTCTATATGCATAGTTGCATGCTGTGCTTGCTGAATTGTGACACTTGGTAAAAGCCCTTGCCGTAACGCTTGAACAGACACAGGCATCAGCCAACATTTGGAGGAACACTTACTTACTTGGTGCAAAAATGCGGTTAATTGTAGTACCCCTTCATTACCCAAACCAATCAATAAAACATCCTGATTTTCTGGCCAATCAGCTAAGAAACGTAACACACTTTCTAATTCTGATAAGTCATTGCAATGAACATCATTGCGACAAATATACCAGTTTAATCCCAACTGTTCCCCAAAGGCATAATTAATCTTCTCCGAAAAAAGATCATAGTAACGCTGATTCGTCAAAACAACGATTGACTCCGTCGTTACTGGTCGTTTTTTTAGGACGGAAGCAAATGTTTCTCCATAAATAATAGCGACCTTGTTTTCCCCTCTAGAATAGTTGTATTTCATTGATTCACCACCTTAAGACTGTTTCCTCTTCCTTCACCCCAAGTCTAGCATAACCACTAAAAAACAGCTACTGGCAACAACTTATTTTTGTCCTTCATTCATAAATCTTTCTCTTTTTATCAAAAAAGCAAGGAGCGAGTGTCGAACCGTTCCCGCTTGATTCTCGGAGCGAAGCACGTTTTTCTCACCCAAGGTTCGTTACAATTTAGCCTTTTAGAGTACTGTTTCGACCACCTCTTAAAATAACATTTTTTATGTATGATTCAAAAAAGAACCCTTGGAAACCAAGGGTTCTAATTGTCTGTCTTATTTCACTGCATCTTTCAATGCTTTACCTGGTTTGAATGCAGGTACTTTGCTTGCAGCGATTTGAATTTCTTGTCCAGTTTGTGGGTTACGTCCTTTACGAGCTGCGCGTTCGCGAACTTCAAAGTTACCAAAACCGATTAATTGAACTTTTTCACCTTTAGCAAGAGTTTCTTGAATTGTTGAAAAGACAGCGTCTACTGCTGCAGTAGCATCTTTTTTAGTTAAACCAGTTGAAGATGCAACGTTTTCGATTAATTCTGCTTTATTTGCCATGGATCATTTCACCTCCTCTATAAGAGATACGATGTTTTTACACACCTAAAGTTCCGTCTATTTTTGAGTGGTCCAAAAACAGACAGCAAATATTGATCTGGTTCAATATTCTGTTAACAAGATAGCATAAGAAAGTTGTAATAGCAAGGTTTTTAGTGTATTTTAACCAGTTTTTTCAAAAAATAATCATTTTTTCTCAAAGTTGATAAATTTATTTGAATATCTAAAAAAAGTATGGTAGAATGCACTATTTTCGGCGTCGCGGAATGATTTTAATCGGCGTGCCCTCAAACGTAAATGCTTTTCTGATTTGATTTTCTAAAAACCGGGCATAAGAAAAGTGCATTAGTTCTTCTTCGTTGACAAAAATAACAAATGTAGGTGGTTTGACTGCCACTTGTGTTGCATAAAAAATCTTCAAACGTTTTCCTTTATCGGTTGGTGTCGGATTAATTGCTACAGCATCCATTACAACGTCATTTAACAACGCTGAAGGAATCCGTAAGTTTTGATTCATACTTACTGTTTCAATTAGTTCAGGCAGTTTGTTTAAACGTTGTTTGGTTAATGCAGACACAAAAATAATGGGTGCATAATCTAAATATTGGAATTCATCACGAATTTCAGCTTCAAAATCACGCATTGTATTTGTATCTTTTTTAACTGTATCCCATTTGTTGACCACGATAATAATACCTCGACCTGCTTCATGGGCATAGCCCGCCACACGCTTGTCTTGCTCACGAATACCTTCTTCTGCATTCAAGACCATTAAAACAATGTCTGAGCGTTCAATCGCCCGCATTGCGCGCATGACGCTATATTTTTCAGTTGATTCGTATACTTTTCCACGTTTACGCATACCAGCCGTATCAATCATTAAGAACTTTTGACCTTCTTCAGATTCAAAATACGTATCGATTGCATCTCGCGTTGTTCCTTCAATATCTGAAACAATCACGCGATCCTCACCAAGAATAGCATTAATCAATGATGATTTACCGACATTTGGACGCCCGATTAAACTAAATTTAATTGTATCTTCGTCCTCTTCTTCTGAAGTGTTAGGAAAATGTTTAACTGCTTCGTCTAACACATCGCCAATGCCTAAACCGTGACTACCAGAAACTGGGAAAGGATCCCCTAGTCCTAAAGCATAAAATTCATAAATATCATTACGCATTTCAGGATTGTCAACTTTATTAACAGCTAAGATCACTGGTTTATTACTACGATATAAAATTTTTGCTACTAACTCATCTGCATCAGTAATTCCTTCACGGCCACTAGCAACAAAGATAATCACATCTGCTTCATCAATCGCAATTTCTGCTTGGTGTTTGATTTGGTCCATAAATGGTTCGTCACCTAAATCAATCCCACCTGTATCAATAATACTAAATTCACGCCCTAACCATTCTCCAGTTGTATAAATACGGTCGCGTGTTACGCCAGGAGTATCTTCTACAATCGAGATACGCTCACCGGCAATGCGGTTAAAAATAGTCGATTTACCGACATTCGGTCTACCGACAATCGCAATAGTTGGATTTGCCATTTGATTCCCTCCTTGAGAATTTCAATCCTTACTAGTTTACCTAATCAAACCTTAAAGTGCAAGAAAAGTTTTAGTTTCTGCTGATTTTCTAACCAATTCAAGAAAAAATGAGTTTGACATAGCCGATCTGTTTACGGCTATGTCAAACTCATAAATTTCAAGAAAGTAACGTGTTATTCCTCTTCTTTCGCATCAGATAAAGCGTCACCTAAAATATCGCCCATGGTAAAGCCAGTATTTTCTTCAGGCAATTCATATTCCTGTTCTTCTTTTGGTTCTTCTTGAGACTCAGGTTTTGGTTCTAACGCTTTGATACTTAAAGCAATACGATGTTCCTCTGGATTAACTTCTAAAACTTTCACTTGTACTTGATCCCCTTCATGAAGGACTTCATGAGGCGTTGCAATATGCTTGTGAGAAATTTGAGAAATATGCACTAATCCTTCCACACCAGGGAAAACTTCCACAAACGCACCGAAGCTTGTTAGGCGTTTTACTGTGCCATCTAAAACAGTCCCAGCGGCTGCTTTTGTTTCGATATCTGTCCATGGTCCAGGCAGTGTTTCTTTAATAGATAAAGAAATACGTCCTTCTTCTGGATTAATTGAAAGAATTTTTACTTGAACGTCTTCGCCAACAGTTAACGCATCACTTGGTTTGCCCACATGCTGATGAGCAATTTCAGAAACATGAACTAAACCATCCACGCCACCTAAATCAATGAATGCGCCGAAATCTGTCAAACGAGCTACTTTCCCTTCAACAACGTCTCCGTCATGTAAGGAAGAAAGTAATTCTTCTTTTTTCGATTCTTTTTCAGCTTCAACAACTGCTTTATGTGAAAGAATTAAGCGGTTTTCTGAAGGTTCGATTTCAATAATTTTAAATGCTAGTGTTTGACCTTTATATTCAGAAAAATCTGCAACAAAATGATCTTCAACCATTGAGGCAGGAACAAATCCGCGAACACCAACATCAACAACCAAACCACCTTTAACAACATTTGTAACAGGTGCTTCGATTACTTTGCCCGCTTGGAAATCTTGTTCAATTTCTTCCCAAACTTTTTTAGCATCTAAACGGCGTTTTGACAGTAAATAACTGCCGTTTTCTTTATCTTTGCCAATTGATGTGATAACAACTAAATCTAACACATCACCGACTTTCACAAGTTCGTGTACATCTTCAACTGGTAAAGTCGATAATTCCTTTGCAGGAACAACGCCTTCAACGCCCGCTCCTTCAATGCCGACAACAACTTGTTTGTCTTCGATGGCTAAAACTTCGCCTTTAACAATATCGCCAACACTGACTTCTTGAACGCTGTTCATTGCATCTTCCATTGTTTCGTTGTTTGCTACTTGTTTGTCTTCAAAATCTGTCATGCCTCTTATCCTCCTATGCCAACAAAAATTCCAAAACTTAGCTATATATACTTACATAGTACGAGATTTTTGTAAAAAAATAAAGCGATTTCTTCTATTTTTCTTAAAATTCTTTAAAAAAGTTCAAAACCTTTTTGTTTAATCACATTTTGTATGGCGGCGACGACTTCTTCAATCGTCAACCCTGTTGTATCGATTTTCACAGCATCACTTGCTTGGACAAGGGGTGATACTTCTCTCGTTGAATCTAAATAATCCCGACGTTCAATCTCCGCCTTCAAGGTTTCAAAATCCGTCTCAATCCCTTTTTCTTGATTTTCTTTAAAACGACGTTCTGCACGTTCTTCAACGCTAGCCACCAAGAATATCTTTACTTCGGCCTTTGGTAAAACTGCAGTACCAATATCTCGACCATCCATGACAACTCCGCCGGCTTGACCAATTTTCTGTTGTAACGCCACCATTTCTTCTCTAACTTTTGCATGTTTTGAAACAGCTGAAACAGCATTCGTTACATCTGGCTGGCGAATCGCTTCGGTCACTTCATGACCGTCGATAAAAACACGTTGGCCATTCTCTGCTTGCTGAAAAGAAATAGTGTGGTTGACACAAAGCGCTACTAATGGCTCTTCCGCTTGAATGTCGATTTGATTTTGCAAGGCCAGATACGTAATCGCTCGGTACATGGCCCCCGTGTCACAATACACATAATTCAATTGTTTTGCTAAAATTTTTGCAACTGTACTTTTGCCTGACGAAGCTGGTCCGTCAATAGCAATACTGATTTTCCCCATGAAAAAACTCCTTAACTGATATGCATCCTTTAAAATGCGTTTCTTCTTTTATATTAAAATCAGAAGAAAAGAACTTGGATTTAAACTGATGACGAGTTTCTAACGAAAAAGCAATAAGCCGAAATCCCTCGAAAGACGCAAAACATCTTTCGGAAATTTCTGCTTATTGGCATTCTCATGTAATCATCCGTCGCGATTTAGCCCTTGAAAGTGCTGTCCAAACCTCTTTTTCTGGATTATTTAATACGTAATGGTTGTCCTGGATAAAACACAGATGTATCAATCCCAGGATTTAACGCTAAAATTTGTTCTAATGTCATTCCGTTACGTTCGGCAACTTGACGTGCCCCTTCGCCACTTTGAACGGTATCATAAACAGGTTGTTGGTTCTGCGCTTGTTGCTGTTGTTGATTTTGAGCTTCTTGTTGTTGCTGCTCTTGTTGTTGCTGTTGTTGTTGTGCTTGTTGGTCCTGTTGTTGCTGTTGTTGCTGTGCAGCAGCATCTGAACTTGAAGGTGTTGTATTTTCAGCTGGTTGGCTGCTTGCTGGTTCTGAGCTTTCCACTGATTTTGACGTACTTTCTTTTTTCTTCTCTTTTGATGATGATTGGACTAATGAAGAAGATGGCTGGCTATTTTTGCTAGCACTTTCGTTCGGTTTCTTGTCTTGCATCATCCATAAGAAAGTCCCAATTGGAATGGCAATAATTAATAATAGCAAAATAACTAAAACAGTTAGAAATAATGAATTTCCTCGTTGCTGTTGGCGTTTTGCTAAACGAGAACCACCACCATTTTGATCAGGTTCATAAATTGATTGTTCCCATGGCTCACGAGCTTGGTTTTTCTTTTTGTCCTTTTTACTCACTGCTAATTTCCTCCTAAACTTCTCTCGCTTGTTATTATATCATAGCTTTTGCCAACTGCCGACTAAAAAAATGAATTAATCACGTTCTTTAAATAATTTTAGAAATTTAGAACGCCAATCTTCTTCATTTTGATTGCTGGTCTTGTTCGATTTTACTATTGAATCTTGGTAAATGTCAAAGAATAACGCACAATTATCACAACAAGTTTCCGGTGATTGTTTGACAATCGATTCTTGAAAATAAGTTTGAATCAACGTTCTTCGACAGGTTGTGGCTTCAATATACGTCAGCATCCCTCTTAATTGCGCTTGACGATCTTTTTCTTTCTCCTCTAAACGATGCTCTAGCTCTTCAAAAGAATAATCCTTGGCTAAATAGCCTTGGACCCATTTTTGTTGTAACTCGGTGGCATTTTCTAACAAACCTGCTTGTTCTTCTCCTTCAATCAGCGATTTTAAGGTCGCTCGATTCGCTCTTGTCTCTTCTAAGAAAAACCGATGAATAAATTCATCCCCTTTTTTATACAATAATAGCGCCCAACTTTTTTGACTATCACGTCCAGCTCGCCCGATTTCTTGCAGGTAATTTTCTAAGCTGTCAGGCAAATCAAAATGAATCACTCCACGAACATCAGGTTTGTCGATTCCCATCCCAAAAGCATTCGTTGCACAAAGAATATCGATTTGATTATCAATAAATTGTTCTTGCAAGCGACTACGTTCACTAGCCTCCAAGCCCCCATGATAATAGGCTACCTTAAAACTGGTTTTCGCCTGAATAAGTTGACTAATTTGTTCTGTTTTGTTGCGCGTGGCGCAATAGATAATGATTTTACCAGCCGTTTTAGATAAGTAATATAGTAACACTTCTTCTTTTTCTGACGTTTCCTTCACGAACAAGCCAATATTTTTTCGATTCACTGAAGAAAGAACTTCTTGATAGCTACCATGAGAAAATAATTGTTTTATAATTGCGTGCTGTACAACGGGTGTCGCTGTGGCAGTTAACGCCAAGGTCAAAGGAAAGTCTAGCTGTTTTTGGACCAGATCTAATTTACTATATTCAGGGCGAAAATCGACGCCCCACTGATAAACACAATGGGCTTCATCCACCACAAATAATGCAATTTTTTGGCGTTGTAACACACTAAGTACTTCTTGCTGTAAAAGCATTTCTGGGCTTAAAAACAGATAATCGTATTGGAACATTTTCGCTAAAATATAACGCTTTTCTGAATATTGTAACGTACTGTTTAAGGCAACCGCACCTTTAATTCCTTGTCTTTGTAATTGATGCACCTGATCTTCCATTAACGAAAGTAAAGGAGAAACAATTACCGTTAGTCCCTCTAACTTCTGGCCCACAAATTGATAACACAATGATTTGCCAGTGCCTGTTGGCAAAACAGCCAATGTATTCATACCGTCAAGTAAGTTTGTAATCACTTCTTTTTGACCAGGCTTAAACGCTGCATAACCAAATCGAGTGAATAATTCTTGTTCTAATGTCAACAATACTCACTCCTTTTCTTGCCAAATTTGTTGGATTTGATATAACCGGAAATCTAAATAAGAAAGCGTATCTTCTTGCGCTCGCCAATCCCGATACACCCACAACCGCGGATCTTGTTCTGTTTGAGCCAAGTTTTGGAGTATTGCCTCCTTTTCAAGATAAACAGACGCCTGCAGCTGCCCTTGAATAGCCAACTCTAATAGATGGTCATGAATGGTACTCGGTTTTATTTTTCGCTGCTCAGCAATTTCTTGAAGCGTCTTGCCTTCCGTTAACAATCGTTGGGTTTCTTGCATACTTTGGTTTAGATTTTTTTCTAGATACGGCCATACAAGCGTTTGTAAAGCAGGATAGTTTCCTCCGTACATTATCAACTGCAGTAAATGATGAACCGCTTGCGTATGCCATAAACGCTGTTCAAGAGCTGTCTTATGGCTTGTTAATTGCTGAGGAACTTTGCCAGTTTGCTGATAACCAGAAAGTTGCGCAACCAAATAGTCGCTTTCTGCTTCAGGTAGTAACTCAAACCCTCGCAACAGTTCTTCTTTGATTGATTGAATGCGCTGCTCTTTCTTGTCTTGTTGTAACCATCGTTTCAAATATAGTTGCGGAATCGGTGTTGATAAAAGTGGAATATACTGTTTTTCCTCAAATGATAAATACGAAGTCACTTGCACGGCAAATTGAATGAGTTGCCAACTTTCTCGATCACTTCTGCCAAAACGATAAAGATCAATTGCAGGATAATCCAGCAACGAAAAATGGTGCTCCTTTAAAAATAGTTGCCCTTCTTTTGTTAGTTGAATCTCATTTGTCTCTTTGTGATACTGAATTTGTTTCGCCTTCGAAAGTTTTTCAAGAAATTGAAAATAGGCTTGTTCGGAAATCGTTGGCCACCAGCCAATGAACCGTAAACAATCATATAAAAAACCATAAATCAAAACAGAGCTAGTCCGTTTGCCTTTTAAAAGATGATACAAAGTTGATGCACGTACCTTGTATCCGTGAGATAATAACGCTAAAATAAAAGTTGCCTCCATAGTAAACCTCTTTTAGATAGGATGTGTCACTGTTTATGCAATCACGTTTAGTTCCTGAAAAATGTATTGCTTGTGGACTTTGTCAAGTTTATGCGCCCAATATATTTGATTATGATGATCATGGGATTGTCCTTTTTAAAGACGAGCCGCATGCTCGACAACAATTTATTCCAGAAAACGAACGCGAGAATGTGTTAAAAGCGTACCGCAAATGTCCCACGCGTGCAATAGAAATAAGCAAAAATGAGTGCTAAATAATTTAGCACTCATTTTTGCTTAGAGTATTTTTTCGAGCCAAGCAAGTGTTTGCTCATCTATCGAAACAAACTGTAATTGTCCTTCTTTTAGCGGTTCTTTGACTAAATGAATTTGATCATTTAGGCCATTGATCCATTCATAACGAAGACCATTTTCTTTTGCTTTAGAATTTTTAGCTTCTAAATAATAATTGACATGGTAATTTTCTTTACCATCCAATTGTAGCGTATTAATGGTCACTTCAAAATCTGGTGAAACATCGGTCGATTTCTTTTCACGTAATCGTTCAAGTGCTTCAATAAAAGAAGGAAATTGAGGATTATTTTCCCCACCAACGAGATATTTTTTAGCAAATTCTGTACTATCCGTATGACTTTTCACTTGTTTGGCAAATGCTTGATAAAAGGTTTCTAGCGCTTTGCGGGCATCATAGTCGCTAACTAACGGAAAATTCAATTGTAGCGTTGGATTATCGGAGAGCGCTTCGACAAAATCATTTTCACCAATCGTTTCTTTTGATGTTTGAATTTCTTCTCCATTAATCGTCTTTTTAAGTTGAATCGTCATCCCTTTGGACCAGAACAAAGGGCCAATCGTTTTGCTTCCATTTGTTAGCGTACCAACTTTCCGATCATTAATATAAATATCTGCGTCTGGCAGATTGCTCTCCACAACAAAATTCATTCGTTTAAAATCTAAAGGAATACTAGAAATATAATTTTCCTCTTCTAATAAACGATACTCTTCTGTGATAACAGGTTCGCCGGTGCTATCTTTCACTGTGGCTGTAAAGGTATATTGTCCTGGCGCTAAGGGTCCCAATTCTTTTTGATAAGTAGTTGAGTCGGAAGTGCCCACTTCCCGCCCATTCATTGCCAGCGTCACACCGCGCTGATTCGTCGTTAACTGAACAGAAACAGGCGTTAAAATGAATTGATAACGGTGAAAGAAAAATGCTGTTTGACTTGTTTCACGAATAGTTAAACCATGTAGCTTTTTATCCTTTAATAACGCTTTTTCTAATTTTTTTAGCTCAGTTGGATTTTTTTGATAATAAGTGATTAAGGGCTTAATGCTTTGCGGATTCACTTGAAATTCAGACTCGTTCGTCCTCATTTTTTTACTTAATTCTTGGGCATCACCATTCTCAATCGCTTCAATAAAATGAGAAATTTGTTGTTCCTTAGAAAAATAATGCGTCCCGAGAAAATAGCTACCCGCTCCAAGAACGATGAACACAAAAAGAAACACCCAGATCCAGCTTCTTTTTGATCTGAGAGGAGCAGATTCGTTCCCTTTATTCATTGATGGTTGTGCTTGGTTTTCCTCTTGATGCATTGATTCATTCATTAGCGGAGCGCCGCATTCTTCACAAAAGGACTCCGTATCACGATTCACGTGACGACAATTTTTACACTTTTTCACTCAGGAAAACTCCTCTTTCTTTGATGATTTCTATCATACCAAGGGAAAGTTAAAATTACAATGCAGATGGTTTAGTATTTTTTAACAGAATGATGACAGATTATGACAACCTCTTTTCTTTTAGGCGTAAATTTTAAAAACCCACTGTCAAACATTGTTCAACAGCAGGTTTTTTATCATTTATTTTGTTAACGGTGTTTTTTTCTGAATAGTATGTTGTTTTTTTGATAGCCATGGCAATAACTTCGCATGTAGTACTAGAAAAACACCACTGACTAAGAGGCCTTTAATAAGGTTGAATGGCACAATACCAATCGCCACATAGCTTGCTAAAGATGTTCCTAAAAATTGTTGTGTGGTCACACCATATAATTGTAAGTAAATGGGTGTAATGACAAAATAATTCGCAATACTCATGAAAATTGTCAAGGCTAAGATCCCACTTACTAAGCCCACTATCCGATTTGTACGGATATTTTTCTTTTTACCAAAGAAATAAAAAATTGGCAAAGTGAAGATACTACTTGCTAAAAAGCTAGCGAAATCTCCCACCATATTTTGCGGTGCTAGTCCGGTTAAGAACAGGTGTAGCAACGAACGAACAAAAGCAGTAATTACTCCTGCTAACGGTCCGTACAAGAACATTCCGAGTAAAATCGGAATATCACTAAAATCGATTTTCAAAAAACTAAACGCCGGCATAATCGGAAATGCCACAAATTGTAATACTGTACCGATTGCGGCCAACATTGCAATGCTGACCATTTTTTGTACCTTGTTGTTCATCTGAAATCCTCCAATTAAGGACCCATCTTCAACGAACTTTTTGATTCGCTTCTTTGTCATACAAAAAAACCCTATTTTTCTGCAGGGAAAAATAGAGTAGGATTATCTGATGAAAAAGCGTCTCAAATAAGCCCTATCTTCTTTATCCAGACTATACTGTCGGTATTGGAATTACACCAATTCAATCGTTAAAAACGAGTCGTGGACTATAACCACCGGTCGGGAATTACACCCTGCCCCTGAAGACGAACCTTGTATTATATTTTTTTACTTACTTAGTGTAACTGATTTGAACAATGAATGCAACTAACTAAGCTTTTTTATTAAATTTCATTGATTGTTTCATTTCTCAAAAAAACAATCCCTCCGCCATAAGCGCGAAGAGATCGAGTCATTTTATCTTATTTAGCTTGATTTAATAATTGACTGATTTCTTTTTTAGTTAAATCACGATATTGCCCTGGTCGCAAACCTTGTAAGGTCAACTCACCATAACGTTCACGTTTTAATTTTTGAACAGGGAAACCAACAGCTTGAAACATTTTCTTCACTTGATGATTACGTCCTTCATGAATCGTTAATTCCACGACACTGCTACCTGTTTTAATATCCGCTGAAAGAATTTGAAAATTGGCTGGTGCTGTGCGTTTGCCATCAATGCGAATGCCTTTGGCTAATGGCAATAGATCCCGTTTAGTAGGTACACCTTTAATTTTTGCTACGTAGACTTTATCTACTTCATGTTTAGGATGGGTTAATTTTTGTGAAAAACTTCCATCATTCGTTAAAAGTAACAACCCAGAAGTATCATAATCCAGACGGCCGACTGGATAAATTCGCTCAGTAACATCTGTAAAATAATCCGTTACTACTTTACGGCCTTTATCGTCAGACACCGCAGAAATAACCCCTCTTGGTTTATAGAATAAATAATAACCATATTCTTCTTGATAAATTGGTACACCATCAACTTCAACGGTATCTTGTTTACTTACTTGTGTTCCTAATTCTTTGACCACTTGGCCATTGACTTTTACGCGACCTTTGACAATTAATTCTTCTGCTTTGCGACGCGAAGTCACCCCAGCATGAGCAATTGCTTTTTGTAATCTTTCCATTGTTTAAGCTTCCTCGCCTTCTGTTGTTTCAGACATTGGGTTCGTTTCTTGATAACGATCAAAAAATAGATCCATTGGTAGTTCTTCTTCTAATTCATCTTCCATTTGTTGGATATCTGGTAATTCATCTAAACTTTTCAACCCAAAGTAATCCATAAAATACTTCGTTGTGCCATACAAAATTGCTCTACCAGGACCATCGACGCGGCCTTTTTCTTCTATCAACTGACGGGCAACTAACTTTTGGATAGAGCCAGAAGTCTGTACGCCACGAATTTCATCAATTTCAATACGCGAAATTGGTTGCTTATAAGCAATAATGGATAATGTTTCTAGCGCCGCTTGTGATAAGGCGTTCGACATAGGCGATTGCGCATATTTTTTTAGTAATGAGGCATATTTTTTCTTCGTTGTTAAGACAAAATGATTGCCGACTTCTAAAATATTTAACGCCGATTTATTGTCAGAAGCATAATGTTCTTTCAATTTCGTTAATTCTTCATAGGTTTTTGCTGTTGACTTCTCTAATAAGTACGCAAGCTCTTCCAAGCCAATTCCTTCTTCGCCAACCACAAATAAAATTGCTTCAATTTGACTAACTAATGTCACTGTGTTTCCTCCACCTCTGTTGTATCTTCCTGCTGGGTTTCTGTATTAAATAACAAAATTTCACTATAATTATTTTCTTGTTCAGCATAAATCACGCCCGTTTTCATTAATTCTAAAAGAGCCATGAACGTTGTCACAATTTCTTGTTTGGAATAAGAATCGAAGAAAGAATCAAACGACACTGACTTCCCTTTCTGTACTTGACGCATACGCTCTGAAATAGCGGAGATTTTTTCTTCGATGGAAACATCGTCACTGGCAACAGTTGTTTCAACAGGCTGGCGATTTTTTTTCTTTTCTAACATGGAATGAAAGGCTAGAAATAAATCAATTGTATTGATTTGATTAGGCGGTAGTGTTGTATCTTCCTCTTTATAATCATCCATATCCATTGGTTCTTTTGTATAATAGAGTTTACGTTCTTCTTCTTTTTCATGTAAAACAGTCGCTGCATATTTAAATTTCCGATACTCCAATAACTGAGCTACTAAAGCTTCCCGTGGGTCTTCCTCTTCAAAAAAATCTTCATCATCAATGATTTCAAGCTCTTGTTTTGGAAGCAACATCTGACTTTTAATAGCCATTAAGGTGGCAGCCATGACTAGATATTCCCCAGCGACTTCTAATTCTAAGGTTTGCATCGCATGAATATAAGACATGTATTGTTCAGTTACTGCTGTAATGGGAATGTCATAGATATCGATTTCTAATTTTTGAATTAAATGTAGTAGAAGATCCAGTGGTCCTTCAAAGACATCTAGTTTTAAATTAATTTCTTGCAAAAACGACACCTACTTTCTTTTCTCGACTTCCTAGTTTACCATAAATTTATTCGTTTGTGGGCATTCTCGCAAATTAAGCCCGAGGAAAATGTTCCTTATAAACATCTGCCATTCGTTGTTTGGTAATATGTGTATAAATTTGTGTCGTGGAGATATCTGCATGTCCTAATAATTCTTGCACGATTCTAAGGTCTGCGCCATTTTCCAACAAATGTGTCGCAAAACTATGCCGTAATGTATGCGGCGTAATATTTTTCTCTATCTGGGCTTCTCGGACAATCTGTTTTAAATTTTTCCAAATGCCCTGTCTAGATAACGGTTCGCCATGATGATTAACGAACAGGTGTGTTTCATTCGGATGGTTTTTAATCAATTGAGGTCTGGCTTCGTTCATATAGCGCTCAATCCATTGAATCGCATAATCGCCTAAAGGAATAATTCGTTCTTTGTCCCCTTTTCCGATTGTTTGCAATAAACCAATGGATAAATGCAGATCCCCTAATTTTATTTCAATTAGCTCACTAACTCGCAGGCCCGTTGCATACATCACTTCTAAAATAGCACGATTCCGCATACCTAGTGGTTTACTTGTATCAGGCGTTTCAATTAATCGAGTCACTTCGTCAACAGATAATGTACTTGGCAATTTTTGAACTTTCTTGGGGGAGTCAATATGTTGCATCGGATTATGTTCGCTTAAGCGTTCTTGACGTAAAAATTGATGAAATCCTCTCAAACTAGAAATCATCCGAATCACACTTGCTGAAGCTTGCTGTTCTTCGTGAAGGGATTGCAAAAATTCTGTAATCATGTAACGATCAACTTCGTCCCAAGAATGCAAGCCTTGTTCTTGTAAAAAGGCTACGTATTTTTTTAAATCTCGTTCGTAACTCCGTCGTGTGTTATTTGATAAGCCCCGCTCTATTTGTAAATAGTGTAAATAATCGACTAATTGTTCTTCCATTATCCTTCCCTCATTTCTAGTACTATCCTATCAGATTATGCCCTAGATTGCATGGGTAAATTCCAACTTATTAAAAAAAATCAACTGACAACAAAAGACTTGTTCACTAAGTCGTTAACTTAAGAACAAGTCTTTTGTTTTTGCTACTATTAGTAAAGAATAAATTTGTTATTTTATATATTTATCTAGAAAAGCAGCTACTGTTTCCTTATATTTTTCTGGGTTTTTATTATAAGCTTTCGCATGCTCTGCTCCAGGCACGACATATTTCTCTTTAGGTCCTTGGGTTGCATTATAAACTTCGTCTAACATACTAAACGGCACAAACGTATCATTTTCACCATGAATAAAGAGCATTGGTAAATGATTCTTTTGCAATTGCTTAACAGCGCTTGCTTCCCCAAAGAAATAGCCAGCTCTAAGTTTCGTAATCCCGCTAGTAACATTAACTAATGGGAAACTTGGTAAATTGAAAAGCTCTTTCAATTGATATTGCAACTCCTGATTGACTGTAGAATAGCCACAATCTTCCACAATGGCTTTCACGTTATCTGGTAATTTTTCCCCGCTCGTCATCATGACTGTAGCAGCACCCATACTGACACCGTATAAAGTGATTTGTTCTTGCTGACCATTTTCGGTTAAAACTTTCTCAATCCATTGGACATAATCTTTACGATCGGGCCAGCCGAACCCAATATAATCTCCTTGACTTTTCCCGTGACCACGCGCATCTGGCGCTAACACATTGTAGCCCCAATCATGATACATTTTCGCAAAGACAGACATCGTTTCTGCCGAACCCATATAACCATGCGCCATAATAACGGTACGATTACTTTTTTTGTCGGCTGGTAAATAAATAGCCTTTAGACGTAGCCCATCTTCCGAAGTAATTGACCATTCTTGTCGATTTTTGTCATCTTTAAACCACGCGCCTTCAGGTGTCTGGACCACTTTTGACCCTGGCGTATTCTCATTTATAAAGTCTTTCTTTCCTGGAACTACTGCATAATTATAAAAATATAAGCCTGCCGCAATTAAACCAATTGCAATTACTACAATAAGCGCAATCAAAATTTTTAACCATCGATTCATCTACGTACTCCTTTTATTTAAATTGTATGATTCATTATAAGTTGTCGCCCTTTTTTTGACAACCACCATTCAAAGATTCAACCATCTTTCTTTACCACTACAATGGGACAATTTTGTTGCGACAAAAAAGCATAGCACAAAAATATTACCTTTTACGCTATGCTCCACTTATCTATTTATAGGAAACTAAAAATTATTTATTTTCAATAAGTTTAAAACTTGACCATGGTTTCAAAAATTCTAATAAGAAACGTTCGTCATCAGAAATACGACCAACCACATTTACACGGCCATCATTTTTCATTTCTTTTAAAGCAATTTGTGTTTCCCCTTTGTATTGTCCATAGCCAACGTTGTCAATCAAGACATCGCCTCGAACAATATCTCTCGTTGTATGAGCTGGGAAAGGACGATCTTTATAGTAAACACGTGTCATTGTTGAACGCAAAACGTAATCAGAACGATCTCCACGATAACTGTGTAAGTTATCGAACAATGCAATTCTTTCATCTTCTGTGATTTCTGGTTCTGTATCCACTTTGATCGAAGGATACGGTGCATGAAAGGCTTCTGCCATTGCTGCTAATTCTGCTTCTGAGGCATAAGCATTTCCGACAGAAATATCATCGATTAATCCTGTTAAAACTAAATGCTTAACTTGCGTTGCAATTTCTAAATCGCGGTGGTCTTCCAAAGAACATAATCCATCTTGTGTCGGCCATGGTCCAAATGTAGCATCGTGTGAGTTCACAAACGCCATCGTATTTAAATTATATTTTCTAAATTTTTCTGAACAATAAACAAAATGCTCATAGCCTAAGCCTGTATAACGATGTGGATAGAAATTATGTGAGCCTAGTAAATTTTCTGTGTTTGGTGAGTAGGCCATAATATTATCTACATAACTTGTCCCTGAACTCATATTAATTTCAATTTTAATGCCATAAGGGTTTCTTGTCATATTCGCCTCTTCTTGCCCAGTAAAGCCAAGATCTAAACGAATACCGTAAGCGCCCATATCATGGAAAAATGATAAATCATCATAAGAGATGCCTAATTGTTCGAACAATGCAGGATTAATATCGACCATCACTTCCATACCTAATTGGTTGGCGTAATCTACGACTTTTTTAAACTCTGCTAATACCTTTTCCCGATCATCATTGATTTGCAATAAACTAGTAAAGACACGCTTAAATCCGTATTTATGAGCCAAATCCAAATATGCTTTGTCCTTTTCAAATGTTGAACGTTCTGGATAAATTGAAATACCTAATTTTCCCATGTGATTGCCTCCTAAATTGTAAAACATAATAATGTATCTGCTTACATTGTAACAAAAAAAACAAAAGTGGTCTACACCTTTCCTATAGGAAATCTTATAAAAATTCCACTGGTTTGTTATCTTCTCTTTTGTTATGATAAAAAAGAACCTAATTGTCAGTGTGAAAGGAAGAGGAAAACAGATGAAACATAAGAAAATGCTTGCTGTTGCTTCAGTTGCAGCATTCACCTTGCTTTTAGCAGGCTGTAACACGACCAATAATAAAGGCACGACCGCAACGAGTGATTCTATCGCTAAATCCAGTGAAAGCAAAACAAAGGATTCGGTCGACTTAAATTCACTAGATTTACCACAACTAGATGACAAAGTTGCCGAAGATCAAGACTTAGTCCAAATGGTTACTTCAATGGGAAATATTGAAATCAAACTATTTCCTAAACAGGCTCCAAAAACTGTCGAGAACTTTATGAAACATGCCAAAGATGGCTATTATGATGGCTTGACTTTCCACCGCGTCATCAATAACTTTATGATCCAAGGTGGCGATCCTAGCGGTGATGGAACTGGCGGAAACAGCATCTGGAATAAACCATTTGAAGATGAATTTTCAAACCAGTTATATAACATTCGTGGCGCATTATCAATGGCGAATGCAGGACCTAATACTAACGGCAGTCAGTTCTTTATTGTCCAAAATACAGATGATCAATCTGATGGTCTTTTATATGATGATTATCCAAAAGCAATCATTGATGCTTACAAAAAAGGCGGCTATCCTTCTCTTGATAAAAAACATACTGTTTTCGGTCAAGTAACCAAAGGAATGGATATTGTCGATAAAATTGCCAAAGTCGAAGTTGGTGCCAACGATAAACCAAAAACTGATGTTAAAATTGAAAAAATCAATATTCTTCAAGAAGCAAAAAAATAACAAAAAGTCAGAACGTACGCTGAAGATACGTTCTGACTTTTTGTTATTTTTGAATCGCTTGTAATGCCTTTTCTGGTACTTGGTCTTGATTGACCTCTTCATACGTATTGATGTGGGCCCCTTTATTTGAGACTTTTAGATAATGATCTGTTTTTAATTCATGGTCCGCTGTGAAAGTTATTTCTCGCGTTTTGCCTTCCTCATCTGCGGCTACTTGCGTATAACTAGCAATTCCATAGCCATTAACGCTATCGGCTTTCTTTGTTTTAACATACACATTTCCTTCTTTAACCAATGGATTTAATTGATCTAACACACCAGCTAATTCGCCAGAGTTCTTCTCTGCGTAAAACTTGGCCCCGAATAAACCACCACCAATAACAATTGCTGTCACCACTAAAAATTTAATAAATTTCATCACATAAATCCTCCCGAGTAATTATTCTCTGTTACTTCTTCCAAAGTATAGCAAGATTTAAACAATCCTTCCTCGGGCGCAACGACCAGTTTTTTCTCAGACTTATGTCGTATTTTTGTTATTTTGAATAAATAACAAAACACTACTCTTCTATCAATAATTGACTTAATAATTGAATTTCTTGATTCTTAGTTAAGTCAATTGTTTTCATTGTAACCGCTGTGGCTAAACCTAAATAGATTACCACCATTTTAGGAAATAATTCGACAAATTTTCCTTTGTCCATTTGTACATATTTTTTATCCAATAATAAACGCTCTTCAAAAAAAGTTTGAAGCATTTGCTGCAATTCTTCTTCATAACCATGTGCTTTCATAAATAACGCCGTATAGATTTTTTGATGTTTTTGGGCAAATAATATAAAGTTCAGACCCAATGCAATCACTGGGTCTGAGGCACCGACATCTGCTTTATAAAATAATTGCATACGATGAAATAACGATTTAATTAAGGTTCGTTTTAAATCGTCCATGTTGACAAATTCTAAATAAATTGGCTGCGTAGAAATCCCCATAGTATCTGCAATATTTCTAGCAGTTAAATTAGAAAAACCTTTATCTACTAAAATTTTTTCAGCTACGTTTAAGATTTTTTCCTTTGTATATACCTTCGTTCTAACCATTTTCATACCCCTTTTCTCTTTTAGTTAACAATAACTTTATTATGTTCACACAAAAGAAAACCATTTTCATTATATATATAATATTTTACACTTTTTTATGCGTTTCTTTTCTCAAAATTTTCTATACATTTCAAAAAAATTGAGAATTTTCATCGCCTATAAACAAATAGGTCCAGAACAAAAGGTCATCACCTTTTGTTCTGGACACTAAACGGCTGCACTCTTTATTCTTCTATTTGTTTGCCTTGCTCTTTGGCAAGCTCATTTTTATCATAAGCTACAAAGAACGGATAGTAAATCAAGATGGCCACTAGAATTAAAACAATATTCAAAACAGCAGCACGCCAATCGCCACCTGTCGCCATAAAGGCGCCAATTGGTCCTGGTAAGGTCCAAGGTGCGGTAAAGACAACTTCACTAACTAAACCTAATTTAGTGGCAAACCAAGCAATCGTTGCTAAAACCATTGGTGCAAAGATAAAAGGAATCATTAAAATCGGATTTAAGACAATCGGTACACCGAAAATAACTGGCTCATTAATATTAAAAATAGACGGTGCTAAAATAGCTTTTCCTAGTTTTGAACCATATTCTGATTTTGCCCGAAAGGCTAATAATATAGCTAAGCCAATTGTGGCTCCAGCACCACCAATCCAAATGAACCATTGGTAAAATGGCTCTGCCGCAATCCGAGGCAATGCTTCGCCAGCTGCTTTAGCAGTCGTGTTTTCCTCTAATAGTTGTAGCCATAGAGGACGCGCCAACGATCCTACGATTGAAGCACCGTGAATCCCAAAGAACCAGAAAAATGTGGTTAAAAAGACTAACAGCAAGACACTCAATAAAGAATCTGCTGCTTGAACTAGTGGTCCTACTAAGTTCCCTACAAATGTGTGCCAATCAAAGCCTAAATAATAAGTGATTGAACCAATCAATAACATGACAATTAACGTCGGCGTCAATGATTCAAATGAACGAGCAACAGCAGGTGGAACGTTATCAGGCATTGTAATTTTGAACTTAGACTTATCTGTTACTCGATAGATTTCGACAGCAATAATTGACGTCACAATCCCGACAAACATCCCTGCACCACCCAAATTAGCCATTGGTAAAACAAACCCAGAAACGCCAGCTGCTTTACTGGCTTCTTCAGGAATCGCTACAGGTACTAATGTTAATAAAAAAGCAATCGTAGCCAAAATCCCTCCAGAGACTTGATCAAGATTATATGATTTCGCTAAACTAGCGCCAATGCCAAAAGTCGCATATAACGCCATAATGTACATTGTCATTCGGTAAGGCAGTAAGATTGTAGCAGCATTACTTGTTAAAAATTGAGTAATGCCCCAAGATTCTGGTAACGGCGGAAACGCAATAATTAGAAAAAAAGAACCGACAATAATTAAAGGTAATGTCGCAATAATTCCATCCCGCACCGCACGTAAATGGCGCTGATTGGCAATTTTAGCCATTGGTCCAGCTAGATGATTTTCAATCCAAACAGTCAGTTTATCTAACATAAATAACACTCTCCTCTGTTTTTCTCTTAAAAAATAACTCCTTTAATCAGCCATAAATAAGAGATAAGCTCTAATAAAATAAGAGAAATTAAAAACAACCAAATAAAACGCTTACAAAAACCTGTTTTCGTTTCAATAAAATAATGACTATACGCTAACGCAAAAGCAATCCCAACAGGCAAAAAAATCATGGCACCAATATTAAACGGCAGATTGAAAGTCCATAATAAAACACTCGGCAACAGGACACCACATAAGAGCCCCATACTAAAAAGAAAACCGGCACTTTTAACTGAAAACTTAGGAACCATTGCTTGATTGTTTTCCATTTCAATTTCGCTCCTTTCGTTTGTTATTTTGTTACATTTAAAATTATAAGCTATTAAAAATATTATTTCAATCTATTCGGTGATTTAATACTAATTTTAAAATAAAAAACCAGTTCACTGAGTGAACTGGTTTTATGCTTATTCGACAAATTCAAATTCAAAATTACCAATCCGAACAATGTCGCCATCTTTCGCGCCACGTGCTCGTAATGCCTCATCGACACCCATACCACGTAATTGACGTGCAAAACGCATTACTGTTTCATCATGATCGAAATTCGTCATTTCAAATAATTTTTCTAATTTTTCACCAGATAAAACCCATGAAGCATCTGGTTCACGATCAATCGTAAATTCTGGACCTTCTGGTTGGAAGCCATAACGAACGGTTTCTTCCTCTACCACTTCATCTTCATATAATGGGAATTCAGGCGTTACTTCCAACAAGTCAGCTGTTGCATTTAATAAAGGTTCAATACCTTTACGAGTAACCCCAGAGATTGGGAAAATAGGTAGCTCATCGGCATACTCATCGGTGCGTTCCTTCGCAAGTTGCTCTTTAAATTTCGCTAAATTCTCTTCTGCTTCAGGCATGTCCATTTTATTGGCAACAATAATTTGAGGTCGTTCCATCAAGCGTAAATTGTGTGAAGCCAATTCTTTATTGATTGCCAAGTAATCTTCATAAGGATCGCGTCCTTCCATGCCACTCATATCAATGACATGTAAAATAACACGCGTCCGTTCAATGTGGCGTAAGAACTGTGTTCCTAAGCCGACACCTTGAGAAGCTCCTTCAATTAAGCCTGGCAAATCTGCTGCAGCAAAGCTTCGACCATCACTAGTAGTCACCATCCCTAAGTTTGGAACTAACGTCGTAAAATGATAGGCACCAATTTTCGGACGAGCGGACGAGATAACAGAGAGTAACGTTGATTTCCCTACAGAAGGAAACCCAACTAAGCCAACATCTGCTAAAACTTTTAATTCTAATTCGATTTTACGTTCTTGACCCGGTTCGCCGTTTTCGGCAATTTCTGGTGCAGGATTTCTTGGGGAAGCAAAGCGAATATTCCCGCGACCACCGCGTCCGCCTTTTGCTACTACTAAGGTCTGACCATTCTCAATTAAATCCCCAATTAAGGCTCCAGTTTCTGCATCACGAACTGTTGTACCTGGTGGAACTTTGACAAGTAAATCTTCTGAACCACGACCGTGCATTCCTTTACTCATACCATTTTCTCCAGGTGTCGCCTTAAAATGACGATTAAACCGGAAATCCATTAATGTGCGTAATCCTTCTTCAACAACTAAAACAACGTCGCCACCGCGACCGCCATCACCACCAGCGGGACCCCCGTCTGGTACATATTTTTCTCTACGGAAAGCAACCATTCCGTCGCCGCCTTTACCAGCTTTGACATCAATCGTCACTTGATCTAAAAACATGGACATATAATTTGTCCTCCTATTCTACTTCTACTATCTTTAATCACCTCAAAAAGCGTGATTCGAAAGTCTTTATTATTGTATCGGGAAAACAACCGTTTGTCTAGCAATTCTAGTTAGTTATCGTTGGAAAAAGCAAAATTTCTCATGAATCTTTCGCTTTCTTTTTGTCGCTTCGCTATCAGTCTTTTGACAAAAAAATTTTAGAGGTTCATACTATAGATAGTTGAAGAAAATCACTTTTTCAGCAAGGGTCCAAAGAAACACAAACATCTAAAGGAGGAATTTTTGTTATGACAGTCAAAGTAGGAATTAACGGTTTTGGAAGAATTGGTCGTTTAGCCTTTCGCCGAATAAAAGAAGTTTCTGATGATATTGAAGTTGTGGCTATCAATGATTTGACTAGCCCAACAATGTTGGCTCACTTATTACAATTTGACTCTACGCATGGCACCTATCCTGGCACCGTGACAGCCACTGAAAATGGCATTGTTGTTGATGGCGAAGAAACCCGTGTCTACGCAGAACCAGATGCAAGTAAAATCCCTTGGGTTAAAGAAAACGGAGTAGACATTGTCCTTGAATGTACAGGTTTTTATACCTCTGAAGAAAAAGCACAAGCTCATTTAGATGCAGGTGTGAAACGTGTGGTTATCTCTGCTCCTGCAGGCGCAATGAAAACAATCGTTTATAACGTCAATGATGATACACTTGATGCCAACGATAAAATCATTTCTGCCGGCTCATGTACGACAAACTGTCTAGCACCGATGGCTTACTTTTTAAATAATGAATTTGGTATTGAAGTTGGTACCATGACAACTGTTCATGCCTACACATCAACACAAATGCTATTAGATGGCCCTGTTCGTGGCGGAAATCTTCGTGCGGCACGCTCTGCTGCAGACAATACTATTCCCCATTCAACTGGTGCTGCTAAAGCAATTGGCTTAGTTATTCCAGAACTTAATGGAAAATTACAAGGCCATGCCCAACGTGTTCCCGTTGTGGATGGATCCTTAACAGAATTAGTTAGCATTTTAAAAACAAAAGTAACAGCTGATCAAGTAAATGAAGCAATGAAAAAACACACCATTGATAACCCTTCTTTCGGTTATGATGATCGTGAAATTGTTTCTGGAGACATAATCGGCACGACAGAAGGTTCGATTTTTGACCCAACGCAAACAGAAGTAACGACAGCTGGCGATTTCCAATTAGTGAAAACTGTGGCTTGGTATGACAATGAATATGGTTTTACTTGCCAAATGATTCGCTTATTGGAAAAATTCGCTAATTTATAATTCCAATGAATAAAAAACTGCCTTGCATAAATTAATGCAAGGCAGTTTTTTTAATGTTTACTTTGACAACTTTGACAAATACCATGAAAAGTTAGGCGATGATCTTTGACTAAAAAATGATACCGACTTTCAACAATTTGCTCTACTTCACCAAGCAAGTCTTCTTCCACTTCCTCAATTGTGCCACATTCTAAGCATAACAAATGGTGGTGAAAGTGTTTGGCGCCTTCTTTTCTTAAATCATAGCGAGCTAAACCATCGTTAAAGCTCACTTTATCAACGACTTTTAAGTCTGTTAAAATTTCTAGCGTTCGATAGACTGTTGCTAGACCAATTTCCGGACTTTTTTGTTTTACCAAGAAGTAAATTTCTTCTGCTGATAAATGATCTTTTTCATTTTCCAATAATACAAGTACGGTTGCTTCCCGTTGTGGTGTTAATTTAAAGCCTGATTCATGTAATTGTTTTTTTGTCTTTTTTAAAGCAGCAGTCGAATCCATTATTACAGCTCCTTGTTTAGAATGATTATAAATTAAGAAACTTAATTTATCAATCAAATTAAAATAATTATAAAAGAAATAACTGTAATTTGCAAGATATTCTCAATTAGCTACCTTAATTTTTTTCTTTTGATTGTTCCAACGAGCCAATTAGAATTGTTTTACCATCTTCTTGTTTAATTAATTTTTGTTTCATTAAATGACCTAAAGCGCGTTTAAATTGAGCTTTACTAATACCAAAAGTCTGTTTAATTTCATCAGGACTTGATTTATCGGTGAAAGGAATTTGATGATCGTTTGCTCTTTCTAAGAAAGTTAGAATCATTAACGCATCATCGCTGATTACTTCATGACTTCTTGGTTTTAATGAAAGATTCAATACGCCGTCCGGCCGCACGCCAATCACACGTCCCACTACTTTTTCACCTAAACGTGGTTCCTGGAATCGTTCAGAAGGATGGATAAATCCAATGTATAAATCATCAGTTAAAATATACGTTCCTGCAAGTTTCAGACGATACACATGCCCAGTTAAGTTTTGGTTTTGCATTTCAGCATTCCCGCGTTTTGCCATGGCTTTAAAGACTTTTTCATCTGCTAATTCGCCCCAAATGCGGTCTTTACTGTCCACTTTTAAAGTAACCATTACTCGGTCTTCTTTTTTAGGCCAAAGTTCCCGCATGGTTGGTAATTCATCCAACGAAATAACGACATCTTTATCTGGTAAGCCAACATCCACAAAGACACCTAAATCACGTCTCGTTCCTGTGACAGTACCAAAGCCATAGCTACCAATGCGCACAGTAGGAATTGTAGTTGTCAGTGCTGGTTCTTGTTTTTGATTTAAATAACCAAACCCTTCTACAGCCTCCCCTATAGCATGCGTACCTTCTTCTTTTTTTAAACGGAATGTGATGCCATTTTTTTGAACAAAATAAAATTGTTCATTTTCATCGACCACAATGCCGGTAAATGTTGTTGCTAGTAATTCTCTCATTTATCATTAACTCCTCAAGGAAAATCAATCGAACAAAAGATTTCCGCTTTTGTTCGATTGTTTCTATTTTCTTTTATTGCCCTGCATTACGAGAAGCGTTCCCTTTGAACCAACCTGTTTTAGCATTGATTGTAACTAAATACATGTGAACATTTTTCTCTGTAGTGCCTTCTAATAATTTTGATTGATTGTTTGTTGCATAAAGATTGTAGTAACCTTCGCCATTCACAATTTTGGCAGGTTCTAAAGAATATCCACCAGGAACAACATAGCCACGAGCAATCACTGTGTCTAAGACTTTTTCTTTCACACCTGGTGCCCATGTCCACGCTGGATTGCTACTATCAGCGATATCGGCAGCATCTGGCGCATAAAGCGGACTAGTGTAAACCCCGTCACTGTTCGGCGCCGTGTAGCCATTCGCTTCTGTTTTTGCTGTTTCTTCCTTCTTAGCGTTCTCTTTTTTCGCGGCAGCAGCTTGTTTCGCTTGTTCTTCTGCTTGTTTTGCTTGCTCTGCGGCAGCTTGTTCTTCTGCAATTCTTTTCTGTTCTTCTTCAACCTTGGTTAACGCTTGGTCAGCTGTCGTGACTTGTTTGACCAGTTCTTTTTTCAGCTTATCACTTGTTACTTTATCTACTTCTGCCTTAGCAGCTTGATACGTGTCTCGATTCAGCTGATTGGTAGTTTTTCCATCTTTATAAATGACCTCAACCGCTTTTTTAGCTTTTTGTAATTGGTTGTATTGTTGGTTCGCTTGATCGATTGCTTGGTTCATCAATTGGTCAAATGGATCATTTCCTGTTAATTTCTTTACGGAAATTGGTTGATCAGCAGCTAGAATCGCCGGTTTCAACTCATTGCCATTGACAATCGGCGCCTCAAATAATTGGTTAATTTGTTGAATGGTTTGTTGCTTCTCTTTCAATGTTTGAATTTGTTTATTTAATTGAGAATACTCTTCTGAATCTTTAATTTCCGCGACTTGTTTTGAGAGTTTTTCTGGACTAACAGTCACCATATCTGGTTTAATAAAAACTTGCTCCTTCGTGGTATAAAAGGCTGCTAGTTCATCTTTCAGTGTATCTTTTTTCTTGGTTAGTGCCGCCGCCTCTTGCGCGGCAGCTTTTTGCGTTTGATCATGATACGCCCAAGCACTACCTCCAGCTAATAAAACAACCGCAAGCGCAACAAAAGCCACTTTTTTTGATGGTTTCTTCGGAGCAGGCGCTGGTTGAGTATTCCCAGTTTCATTCATCGGTGGTATCACACCTGAATCTGAAACTTTTTCCTCGGTTGTATCAGCTTCGCTCGGTTCCTCTAGCGACGCTGCACTTGTTAGCCCTTCTTCAGAATCTGAAATGAATTCAGTTGGTGTTTCGGCTTGGGTTAATACTGCCTCACCGCTGTTTTCTAACTCTTGGGTCTCTGCTGTTTCTTCTAATGGATTTTCAGACATTTCTGTATCTGCTCGATGCGCTTGAATATAAGCTTGCAAAGTTTCGTTTGGTGTGACATCTTGATCTTCTATCGGTGGTTGTGAAAAAATTTCTTCTTCAGAAGTGGTAGAGATAACTTCAGTTCCTGAAATCTCTGTTAAAGCTTCCTCTTCTGACTTCACCGTCTCAGATACCTCAGCTGTTTCTGCTTCAACAGTAGTTGTTTCTTCCGTTGTTTCTTCCGTTGTTTCCTCTAAATTAACTGCTTCGTCCGTTGCTAGTTCTTCTTCTGTTGAATGAGTAGGCGTCTCTTCTGTCGCTGGTATCGACTCCTCCACCGAATCATGAGTCTCCTCACTAGCCCCTTCTTGAAGCGCTGCTTCTGAATCAGAGACTATTAAGTTATCTTCTATCGACTCTTCTTTTTTGTCATCATTACTTTCTTCTTCTGGTGATTCGCCAAACAGTTCCATCACATGGCCTAAGCTCATATCTTTTAACTCAGACCACTCAATATTCTCATTTAATTGATCTTCGTGTTGTTCATTTTCCTGTGTTTCAAAATCTATATTTGTTGAAGTCGTTTCCACTTCTTCTTTATCAACTGTTGTGTCAGTTAGTGAATAGCCACATGTTGGGCAGGTCGTTAATTCTGCATCGAATTCGTTCCCGCACTTCGGACATTTCTTTGTCATTCTTCCGCCTCACATTCTGCTAATATTCCATTACTTCTAATTTACCATAACTTGCGCCTTCTTCCAATAACTAGCAATGACATTTAGAGACTTTTTAAAAAACAAAAGCGGCTCTTCTCGCATGCACGAAAAGAGCCGCTAAACGGTATGTTTATTCTAAAAAGTCTTTTAATTGTTTTGAACGAGAAGGATGTCTTAGTTTTCTTAACGCTTTTGCTTCAATTTGACGAATACGTTCGCGAGTGACACCGAAAACTTTTCCGACTTCTTCTAGCGTACGTGTCCGACCATCATCTAAACCAAAACGTAAACGTAAAACATTTTCTTCACGGTCTGTTAAAGTATCCAGAACATCTTCTAGTTGTTCTTTTAACAATTCGTAAGCTGCATGTTCAGCAGGACTGGTAGCATCTTGGTCTTCAATGAAATCACCTAAATGTGAATCATCTTCTTCACCAATTGGTGTTTCTAAAGAGACTGGCTCTTGTGCGATTTTTAGGATTTCACGAACTTTTTCTGTTGGTAAATCCATTTCCGCACCAATTTCTTCTGGCGTTGGTTCTCTACCTAAATCTTGCAATAGTTGGCGTTGAATCCGAATCAATTTATTGATTGTTTCAACCATGTGAACAGGAATTCGAATCGTTCTAGCTTGGTCCGCAATTGCCCGCGTAATCGCTTGACGAATCCACCAAGTAGCATACGTAGAGAATTTGAACCCTTTACGGTAGTCAAATTTTTCAACAGCTTTCATTAAGCCCATATTACCTTCTTGAATTAAATCCAAGAATTGCATACCACGACCTACATATCGTTTGGCAATTGAAACAACCAAACGTAAGTTGGCTTCTGCTAAACGTTGTTTTGCTTCTTGATCGCCTTCTTCAATTTTAAGTGCCAATTCAACTTCTTCTGCGGCAGTTAATAATTGAACGCGCCCAATTTCTTTTAGGTACATACGCACGGGATCATTAATTTTAACACCTGTTGGCGCAGATAAGTCTTCTGCTTGGGCCTTTTCCGCTTCTTTTTCATCTTTTTTCAAGCTATGTTCACTTGGGTCTCCATTTTCATCGACCACGCTGATACCAGCATCTTCAACTTTTTGGATCAATTTTTCCATAGCTTCTGCATCCAAAGTATACGGTGTGGCTAATTGATTCGCTAAATCATCATAAACCACTGTTCCTTTAGGCTTGTTTTCTTTGATAAATGCTGCCACTGCAGCTTCATATTTTTTACTTGTTTCTTTTTCCATGAAAGAAGGCCCCCTTCATTTTTCGGTTCACGCTTGAAATAACTGATAAATCACTGAGACTTATCAAAATAAAATGAACAAAACGCTTAGTTCTATTCATTATATTGCTTAAGTAAATGTTCGTTGAGCTTTAAGCTGTCGAGCCAATTGGATAATCTCCATTGTTAATTCGGCTTCAAGCTGTTGGTTGCCCACTCGTTTTGCTTCTTGCTGTTGAATCTTTTTCTGCTCAATTGCCTCTGCAATACTTGATAAGGCAATTACATGTAATAAATCGGCAACTTCTCGCTCAGAGCTTTCTTCCGATAAATTCTGATACGCAATTTCAATTGCTAATTGTTTGGTTTGATTATCTTGCAAGAAATTAATAAAATCGGCAATGTCGAAACTTTGATGCAGTGTCGCATAACTTTCTAGCAAGAAATATAATTCTTGGTATTCATCATGAGCGAATGAAAAATCTGGCAATTGTTGAACAGTTTGCCGTACTCCTTGTTCATTCATTAAACGAAATAATAAAGAACGTTCTGCTTTTTGAACTTGGGTTAACGGTAACTTGTTCTGGACGTGATTCTCTTCAAAAACAGGTTCTTCCATTGGTGGTGGCATCATTTCATCTTGATAAAATTGTTGCCTTTCTTGCCGTTGAACTGAACGTTGCTCTTGCTTCAATTGATTGAATTGTTCTTCCAAACTATGAACAGAAAGTTGAAATTCCTGAGCAATTTGGTTTAAATAACGATCACGTTCCAAGGGAGATTGAACATTGGTTAACTCCCGTAACAATTCGTTCACATAATCCAATTGTTCTTTTTCGTTATTCATGTTTCTAGTTAACCGATGATAGTTCATTTTAAAACTAAAAACTGTTTCTCGGCCATGATTGGCTAAATTTTGAAAAGCTTCTGCGCCATATTTCCGCACATATTCATCAGGATCCAGCTTTTCAGGGATACTGACAATACTCAAGTCAAAATGACTGTTTTCTTGCAATAATTGAATCGCACGGTTTGTGGCTTGAACACCGGCATTATCGCCATCGTAACAAATAACTACTTCCTTAGCGACCCGTTCCAAACGCCGAATTTGTTCATTGGTCAAACTAGTCCCCATTGAAGCCACGCCACTTTTTACGCCTGATTGCCAAGCAGCGATAACATCCATGAATCCTTCAAAAAGCAAGACTGTATTTTCTTTACGAATTTCTTTTCTGGCTTTATCAAAGTTAAACAGCGTTTCTCGCTTATTAAAAAGTGTTGTTTCAGGACTATTCAAGTATTTAGGCATCTCATCCCCTGGAAAATCAGCTGTTTTTAACAAGCGACCAGAAAAGGCGATGACATTGCCTTGGGGATCATTAATTGGAAACATGATTCGTTGATAGAAACGATCCAAAAACGTACCGTTATCTCTTTGGACAAACAGCCCAGAAGGCTCAAAAAGCGTTTCATCCAGTTGTTCATTTTTAAAAACTTGACTTAAGAAATCACGTTTTTGCGGCGCAAATCCAATTTGAAAGGTCTCAATTAGTTCTTGTGTTAACCCCCGCTCTAATAAATAGTTTAATGCGGGTTCGCCAATTTTAGTATTCACTAAAATATGATGGTAAAGTTCTGCGGCTTTACTATGCAGTTGTAACAAACTCCGTCTTTGTTGGTTTTCTGGGGTATCCGCTACTTCACGCGGCTCTGACCAATCAAAGTCCACAGATAAATGTTCCAAATCTGCAACACGTTTCACGGATTCTGGAAAACTAATGCCTTCAATTTCTTGCAAGAAATTAAAAACAGTTCCACCTTTCCCGCAGCCAAAACAGTGAAAAATTTGTTTGTCTTCTGCTACTGAAAATGAAGGGGAACGTTCTTCGTGAAACGGACATAAACCCATATAATTTTTACCGGATTTTTTTAACTGGACATACTGCCCAATAATATCTACTATATTCGTTCGGTGACGAACTTCCTCAATGACTTCCTGAGGAATGCGTTGTGCCATTGTCCTCACCTCCTAAGAATAGCATTGTGCTAACTCATGTGATTGACCGTTTAAAAAACGCACTGTCATTTCAGTGCGAATTCCAATGGACACATTTACACATGATTTATTGTATCACATAATCTCTGTTTTTCAAGTATCTTGTTTCAACTCAACAAAAAAAGAAAGTATCTAGGACAAAAGTCATCCTGACTCCTGCCCCAGACACTAACTCTTAAAATAATCAGTTAAACATCAAGCTTGCTCCGACTTCCTTCAAGATTTAAAGAAGAACTGCATTTCTGGAGACGAATGCTTTTAGCTCAACCTCTGCTTTTTATAAATCTTTAATTGTTTTTCCAGCACGTTTCATTTGTACGAATCCAATTGTTACACGCACCACAATATTAATGGCCATCATAATAAAGAAGAGACCCATTGTTTGCGAAGTTAAGAAACCAATTTCTAAAATGTTGTGGAATAACATAGCTGCTACATAAATACCAATAATGGTACTGAAAACCAAGAAAATGCGTAATGGATTTAAAGGCAGACATGCTCGAACAACAGCCATACAGCTAATTCCGACTAATAAATAATACATTAACGTCGTGGTGTCTAAAGAAGAAAATCCTTGATTTTGTCCAATCAGATAAACAGCAATGATATTCGCTACAACTAAAAGCGCATTAACAGACGCATTTTTCAAAGCCGTTGGTAAAAACTTCCCGACAACTTTTCGTTTGTCCCCTTCGAAAGATAAGAAGAAGGCTGGATATCCTTCAATTGCTAAATCAATCAAGGTCACTTGAATCGGAATGAACGGGAACGCAATGGCCGTTAAGGCACAAATGATTGAGAGAATAAACGAATAAATCGTTTTAATGAAGAAAACGCTGGAAACTCGGGTTACATTATTTACCACACGCCGTCCTTCAAACAAGACATCTGGTAACGTTGTAAAATCAGAATCTAGCAAAACTAGATTAGAAATTTGCCGAGTAGCGCCATCTCCCTCTGCCATGGCGATACTACAATCCGCTTCTCGTAACGCTAAAACATCGTTGACGCCATCGCCGGTCATCGCCACCACATGCTCTGTGTCTTTCAACTCACGCACAATGGTTCGTTTTTGCTGAGGCGATACACGTCCGAACACTGTGTATTGCTGAACCGCTTCTCGCACTTCTGCTTCTGTCGTTTTGGTCGACAAATCAATATAAGACTCATAACCGGGTAGCCCAGCACGACGAGCAATATTTGAAACAGTTACCGGATTATCACCAGAAATTACTTTTAAGTCGATTCCTTCTTCTTTTAGATAAGCCAGTGTTTCTTTGGCATTTTGGCGAATTGGATCATCAATTTCTAGAATCGCTAATGGCTCTAAATAAGGCATTTTGGTTTCGTTTAACGGTTGTTGTTCCGCAATGGCTATCATCAAGACGCGATAACCGTTCTCTTGTGCTGTAAAAACAGCTTCTGGCAACCGACTATCGTCTACCAAACGCTCAGGAGCCCCTAAATAAACTGTCCCAATTTCTGGAAATTCAATAGCTCCCCATTTTCGTTCAGAAGAAAAAGCCAAGACTTCTTTTGCGCCAAATCGATTGGATACTTCATAATGATCACGAATTGCTTGCATTGTAATATTATTATCTGTACTTTCAGATAGGTAGCTTCCGATAATCTGCGGGAAAAGTTCTTCATATTTGTCATGCAAGATAATCGCCTTTTGCACTTTCATTTTACCTTCTGTAATCGTTCCAGTTTTATCTAAACACAAAGTGTCCACATGGGCCAATGTTTCAATTGAGTACATATCTTGTACTAGAATACGTTTTTTGGCTAACTTAATGACACCTGTTGTCAGCGCAATACTAATTAATAGTACTAATCCTTTTGGTAACATCCCTAACAAAGCTGCTGCAGAAGCAACAACAGATGTTTTAATGCCAGCATCTCTTAACCAAAAAGCTTCAACAAATAAAATAATCCCTAGAGGAATAATCACCCAACTTGTAAATTTAGAGACTTTACGAATCGAATTGACTAACTCTGATTGAATTGGTTTATGCACTTTGGCTTCTTGGGTGATTTTCACAGCATAATTTTCGGCACCAACGTGGATAACACGGGCATAGGCTTGTCCGCTAACAATGAAACTTCCAGAAAGCAAGGTATCGCCGATTTCCTTTTCAATTAAATCTGATTCACCTGTTAACAACGCTTCATTCGCTTCGACTTTACCGTCAATAACTTCCATATCAGAAGGAACTTGTTCCCCTGCAGAGATAATAACAATATCTTCCATAACTAGTTCTTTTGTATCAATTTCTTGTTGTACGCCATTTCGAACAACATGAACATTTTCTTTTGCCACAATAGATAATTTTTGAACTAAATTACGGGCATGAATTTCTTGGAAAATCCCGATTGACATGTTCACAATAATAATCGCTAAGAAAGCCAGATTGGAATACGCTCCGACAAATAGTAAACAAACAGCGATTGCAAAGTTTAAAAAGTTGAATAACGTCATGACGTTATCAAAAATAATATCTTTTGTAGATTTCGCTACATTTTCCTCATAATTATTTTGAAGGCCTAACTCTTTCTGCTTGGCAACTTCTTCTGTACTTAACCCTTTTTTCAGGTCGACTTTATTCAACATCCAGCTCTTTCCCTACCTTTTCAATTAATCAGTTACATCCCTTCTAGTTTACTTGCATTTTCATGAAACTGCAAGAAAAGCCTAAAAAATTCCTGTAAGTTGAAAGAATTCTTTAGACTTTTCTCGTTTTAATTTAACTTTTCAATAAACCAACGATTCATTTTGACAATTTCCGCATAGAACATATTGCCACCATTTTGATAAAGGTAACCACCATTGTAAACTAACGCTTGCCAACGATAATAACGATATTTCGTATTTTGGTCATTCCCTAGCAACGGTGAAAGGACTTCTCTTGAATATTCTTCTGCTAACTCTGTCGTGTGTTTCCCGCCACGTTCTTTAACAAACTGAATATAATCCAGTCCATAATTATATGCTTGTACGCCTGTCCATTCATCACAGCCAGCTTCTTTTGCTTTCGCTAACGCTTCCGCGAGAAATTTGACGCCATGTGCGATACTTTCTTCTGGTGTTTCAATCACTTCTTGTTGTCCATAAACACTTTCACTGCTCTGCATAATATCGCCAGATTTCCCTTTAGATTCTGTATAGATAATCGCTAAAGCTAATGTTTTGTATTCAGGTATTTTATTTTTTTTGACTTCTGCTTCTACTTGTTTTTCAAAGGTCATTACCGTTTCAACATTTTGATGTATTTTATAGCCAAGATAGCCAAGACCAGCAACTAAACCAACAAACAAAAGTAGCATGATTTTATAAATTATTTTTCTTACTCTACGCATCGAATCATCCAAACTTTTTCTTTTAAGATACGTTCTATGTTACTTGAAATAACTGAAAAAAGCGAAGTTTTTGTTACTTCTTTAGTTTTATTTAATAAAAGTAACTTTTTTGTGAACAAACCGTAACTTCGCAAGATTGAACGTTTTCACCTAGAATAGAATAACAAGTAATTTTATCGAATTTCATCAAAAAAAGGGCTGCCTTACGGCTAGCCCTTTTTTACTTTTATTTTACGGTAACATTTCCGATTACATCATTCATTGAAGTCGTTTGACCTGCTTTTTGTAAATCGTATTGAGCAACGATATCTTGATTTGTGAAAACAACAATTAAATCTGATTTTTTGCCAGCTTGTTCTAATGCGGCTAAATCAATGGTTGCAATTTTATCGCCTTGTTTTACAACTTGGCCTTCTTCAACATGTAATGTAAATGGTCCACCTTGTAACTCAACAGTATCTAGACCCATGTGTAATAATACTTCAATGCCTGAATCTGTTTGGATACCTAACGCATGTTTTGTTGGGAAAATGCTAGTAATTTTACCAGCAACAGGTGTTGAAACTTCGCCGTCTGTTGGTACGACAGCAAAACCGTCACCCATCATTTTTGCTGAGAAAACATCATCTGGTACTTCAGAAATAGGAATAACTTTCCCATTCGCTACAGAATATAATTCAGTTTCTTTCGTTGAAACTGGTGCTTTTTCTTCAACAACTGGTTGAGAAACAGGTGTTTCTTTGACTGGTGTTGCTGGCGCTTGGTGGTTATATAATCGTTGCATTTCGTCAGCAACAAATTGTACTTCTGTACCAACGATCACTTGGATATTGGTGTCATCAATGACTTTCACACCAGGAACCCCAGTTGCTTTAATTTTTGCTTGATCCACTTTGCCTGTATCTTTCACTGTTAAGCGTAAACGAGTTGTACAGTTATCAATAGAAGTTACATTAGCATCAGCGCCTAAACCATCATAAATACGACGAGCTAGAGAAGCAAATTTGTTGTCGCCTTCTGCAACATCTGGCGTTTCTTCGCCATCGCCTTCTTCACGTCCTGGTGTCATTAAGTTAAACTTAGTGATTGCAAAACGGAAACCGAAGTAGTAAATTGCTGCAAAGACAAGTCCTTGAACCACCAACATCATTGGATGATTCGCGACTGGGTTTTTCAAACTTAAGAAGAAGTCTACAAAACCTGCACTAAAGGCAAAGCCAGCTGTCCAATGCATAAACGCAGCGAATGCTAAAGAAATACCTGTAAAGACTGCATGTAAAACATATAAAGGCCAAGCAACGAACATAAATGAGAATTCTAAAGGTTCAGTTACGCCTGTAAAGAAGGCCGCAAAACCAGCAGCTAACATTAATGAAGCTGTAACTTTTTTCTTCTCAGGACGTGCACATTGATAAATAGCAAACGCACCTGCTGGTAAACCAAACATCATTACTGGGAAGAAACCAGCTTGATACATACCCGTTTGTCCTACAATTGCTTTACCAGTATCTAACGCTTGTTGACCAGCTAAAAAGTTCCCAATATCATTGATACCAGCAACATCAAACCAGAAAACAGAATTCAAGGCATGGTGTAAGCCTGTTGGAATTAATAGTCGGTTAAAGAAACCATACAAGCCAGCTCCTACGAAACCTAAGCTAGAGATTCCTTTACCAAAAGCAACTAATCCGTTATAAACAACTGGCCAGAAGAAGAATAAGACAGCTGAGATTGCTAACATCGAAATAGCTGACATAATAGGAACTAAACGTTTTCCACTAAAGAATGATAAAGCCATTGGCAATTTCACACCAGAGAAACGATTATACATTGCCGCAGCAACTAAACCAGCGACAATCCCGACAAAGACATTGTTGTCCATGCTGTTGAAGGCTGGGTTTACTTCAGCAATATCCTTGAAGCCTTTAATGGCTTGGATAGAAGCAGGCGCTAAAACAGTTTTTGGCACTAAATAAGCGACTAAACCAGCTAATGCTGCCGATCCATCTTTATCTTTTGACATTCCTAACGCTAAACCAACCGCAAATAATAATGCTAAGTTGTTTAAGATAGCCAAGCCACCATTCATTAGAAAAGTTGTGGCTGGACTAGCGCCGATTGTTCCCACGATCCAGTTGGCAATACCGACTAATAAAGAAGCCGCCGGTAATACAGCAACTGGTAACATTAACGAACGTCCCATTCTTTGCATATACGCTTTCATTATACGTAACTCCTCACATAAACTATTTAATTTTTATTATTTGGTCATTCTTAATCGTTCAATGTGAATCGATAAATAACCAAGTTCTTCATTTGGTACTTGATAATGAAAATTTCTCATTAATAAGACTTGTACTTTTTTTGAGATTTCATAGCTTTCAGCATACTTTTTCTTTACGACTTCCAAAATTTCTTCATCTAAAACAGCATATTGATTTTGTTGGAAGCGATGAATAAACAAACGTAAATGATTCACCAAACGTGAATAACTGAGACTATTTTTGTCATCATGAATATCAATAGCCAATTCCTGCTCGATTAAATGAATAATTTCAGAAACGATTGTAACTTCACGGATACTTTTACTATTATCAGTACGCCCGCTGCGAGCACTATGGATATGAATTGCAATATATCCCGCTTCATCATAACTAAATGGAATCTCTAAGGTTTGTGTTAAATATTCTACAGCCCATTGAGCAATAGCAAATTCTTCACTATATAAAATCTCAATTTCACTTAAAAGCTTGTTCCGAACAATAATATTATTTTGAATATTTTCAGCTGCAAAAGCAATGTGATCACTCAACCCAATATTAATATGTTCATTCAACTTTTCACCCAATACCGTTTCAGCATGTTGGATAATTTCTTCACTCGCTAAAAAGTATTTGTCTTCAATTTGTGATAGCAGTACTTGAAGTTTTTTCAGTCCTTCTGGCTCCATCACAAACATCCGCTCCACCAATTGTCGAGATAAGACATCATTTTTAGTCTTATTAAACCCGACGCCTTTACCGACAGCTACTTTCTCCTGTCCTTCGTCAAGAACAAGTACAGCATTTTGATTTAGCACCTTTTTAATTTTCATAAATGACCCTCTTCTGCAGAAGTAATTCTAACATTTTCAGTGAAAACAACAAAAAAAGCATAGAACAATCCCGTTAAACATGTTGCGTAACCATTGTACACCACATTGTATTACGAAATTCTTCCATGCCTAGTATTATCTAGTCACATGAAAACGCTATTCATTTGTTAACAGTGCTTATTCTAACGAGTATCATTATTTTTGTCAACCTTTTTCAATTATTTTTTTATTAATTGTTGACTATTAACAAAAAAGAAGCTCTTATCGGGAAAAAAGTACCTTCAGCTAAAGGTACTTTTGTTCACTAATTTATTCTTTATAGGCATACTTATATGTGCTCGTTGCACCGAAGTTATGATACTGAATACCTTTGACACCTGGTCGTATAAGCTGACTACGAGCCTCTTGGTATAAAGGAATTAAAGCGGCATCTTCTTCCACCAATACTTTTTCAGCTTTAATTAATGTTTGCCAACGAGTTTCAGGATCATTTGCGTATTTAGTTGTTGCTTCTTCAATTAGTTGATCAAACGTTGGGCTAGAATAGTTCATACGGTTACCACTAACTGAGCTTTCTAAGAAAGTCATTGGATCCTGATAATCGGGTCCCCACATGCCAACAGACAATTCATAATCCCCTTTTCTCATTAATTCAATCGCATTATTTAAAGGAACTGTTTTGACATTAATAGTGAGACCTGGCAACGTTTCTTGTAACTGGCCTTGGATAAATTCAGCAACTTTTCGGTCACTATCACCATCTCTTGAAAGAAGTTCAATGGCTACATCTCCGTTTAGCTCTGCTTTTGCTTTATCTAAATACTCTTTGGCTTTTTTGGCGTCTGTTTTGACAAGGGCGCCTGCTTCTTGACGAAAATCTTCATTCGTTTCTGGGTTATATACAAATTTTTCTGGAATGTACCCATAAATTTCTTTTGAACCATCTGCTAAAATATTGTCGACTAAACTTTTTTTATCCAAAGCATAAGCTAAAGCTTTGCGGACATTCTCATTTGCAAAAATGGATGGTTTTTCGTTTCTTTTTTGGTTTAAACGTAAGGAATAGACTTTTGACCGTTCGATTGCTTCATAGTCTGGGTTGTCTCGATTTTGTTTAGCAAAATCTCCTGTTAAGACAGCCACATCTAATTCACCTGATTCGTACAAATTATAAACGGTATTGGTTTCTTTAAGAACTTCAAAATGAATCGTTTCTGATTTTACTTTTTCTTTATCGTAATAGTCGGGATTACGCACAAAATCCCACGACATCGCTGACTGATCCCAATTTTTCATTAAAAATGGACCATTAGATACAATCATTTCACTAGAAGTGCCATATGCTTGTCCTTTTTCTTTCACGAATGCTTCGTTTTGTGGGAAAAATGGAGAAAATGCCAATAACGACGTAAAATACGGTACAGGCTTTTCCAAAGTAACCTCCAAAGTATAATCATCAAGCGCTTTGACACCCAATTCCTCTGGTGCTTTTTCCTCTTTTGTAATAGCTGTTCCGTTCAGAATCGTTCCTTCTAACAAGAAAAAGTAATTGGCTTGGTTTTTGGGATTCGCTAATTTACGCCAAGCAAAAACAAAATCATTGGCTGTTACAGCATCACCATTGGACCACTTACCATCTTCTCTTAGTTTAATGGTATATCGTTTGCCATCCTCAGAAATTTCAGGCATCTCTTTAGCGGCAGCTGGTATTAGTTGATCTTTTTCATCCAATTGATATAACCCTTCAAAGACATTGGACTGTGCGTTAATACTGGCTTCATCTTGTGTAAAAATAGAATCCATTGAACCGATTTCCGAGTTCTCCATTAAATTTAAAACTTTTTTCGAGACACTGGTTTTCTCAGTTGCTTTCTCGTCTATTTTTGTTTCTGCTGTTGTGCCACAACCTACCAAGACCGTACTAACAAATAACATAATCCCCATCATTTTTAACTTTTTCATACTATTCCCCCTATGTGTCAATCAAACGGCAACTCTTCCATGGAAAGCCGTTCTTGCGAAACTATCAAGCATGCGTAGGGCAAGCCCTCATTTTCGTACTCAAATTCTCCCCGCTGGTTGTCAATTGGGTCTGCACGTAATTGCATTTTTGCCGGGTGAAAGTCTGCCTGGATCTCACTATTTGCGACCATTCTAAAAACATCTAAATTGCCGAAATAATGATTCCACCGCTGTCTATCCCCGTCTCGGTAAGCACCTCCGCCAAAAGATAAATCCGCAAAGAGCCAGCCGTACGGTTCTATATAAAATTGTGCCCAATCATGACAGCCTGTATAATGTGTAGAAACATATAATCCCGATTGCCATTTGGCTGGTATCCCTGTAATCCGACAAAGCGTGATAAACAAAATCGCTTGCACGCCGCAGTCACCTTTTAAATTAGTTGCAGCATACTCTGAAATATTGGTAATTGTAAAATATTCACGCATGAAAGAATAATGAATCTTTGTCGTCACAAAGTCATAAATCAAGCGTGCCTTTTTTAAGGGATTACTTTCATCGCCCACAATCTCATCTGCTAAATTTCTTAAATAAGGCGTGAATCGAATATGCGGTAACTGTTCCTCTAAATCAAAGCTTGGTTGCATTTTGTCTACGTTATTTTCTTCTAACTGTTGGTAAACCATCCGATTAACATAACAATATTCAACTGTAAACGTTTGATTTTCTTTTAAGATTGTTTCAAAACACAGTGTTCGTTGAGGCGCATCTTCTGCCGCAATATAGGTTGCTTCAGGTGACGTAGCTAGGATTTCAATTTCTGATTGTTGTTGACACGCTTTGGGCAGCGGCAAATGGACACGAACACGCTCACCTGGACGCTCAAATTCTTTTTTCACCTGAATGGTGGCTTTAATTGTTGTTCTCACTTTTCTACCACCGTTTTTTTGCATTTGTTCGATGTTCTCTTTTAGTTCTTTTTTGCGGAGAATTTCTAATTGATTGCTTTCTGCTTCCCGCAAACGTGCAACATATGCCGCATTTGTTTTAATTAAATTGGCCAAAAATCGAAGTTGGAAATACGGTTCACCGTCAATATAAACCCAGTCCACTAATCCCGTTTCTTTTAAACGAATTAATTCCTCTGTTTGATAATCCTGAAAAGTGTCTCTCATCATTTGATCAGCTTTTGCAAAGCTATGAGGATACTCATTCATACGCATCATTTTAATGACATCTTTTTCAATTATCAAACGTTCTTTTAATGCCTGCGGAAGTTCTTTTGTCAACCAAAAATCAATGGCAATATCCGCACTTGCAAAATCGCCAAATTCTTTCACCCTTTGAATTTCCTCAGGCAAAGGAACACTAAGATACTTTAAATCATACTTCATTTGCTTTACTCCTTTTTTAATGAGAAATGCCTAATCCAGCTGTTTCTCCTAATTCCAATAATGGTTTTGCTTCTAAGGATACGCCCCCAGTTACGGGCGCAGTTTCTAAACCGAATGTCGCATCTAAATCTGCTCGTGTGATATTCTTTTGAGCAGCAGCTAAATGGGCAGCAGCCGTGATGCCAATGGTTGTTTCTTCCGCCATGCAACCAATCATGCATTCGATGCCTGCTGTTTCACAAATCTGATTAATTTTCAGCGCTTCATGAATGCCGCCACACTTCATTAATTTTATATTGATAACATCGACTGTGCCTTTTTTAACTAATTCCAACGCATCTTGAGCATCAAAACAGCTTTCATCAGCCATAATTGTCGTATTAACTTGTGAAGTAACGTATTTTAGACCTTCTAAATCGCGTCTTTTAACTGGCTGTTCCACTAATTCAATTTGATAATCTGCTAATTCTTGAATCGCTTTAACTGCATCTTTGGGCGTCCAAGCCTGATTCGCATCTAAGCGGAGCTTGATATCAAAGCCAACTGCTTCACGAATCGCTTTTACTCTTGCGATATCAGCTTCAATTCCTGTTCCGACTTTAATTTTTAATGTATCAAAACCTAGTTTGACTTTTTCGACGGCTTTTTGTGCCATCACATTTGGTTCATCAATACCTAGTGTAATATCCGTTATTACTTGGTTATCATAGCCGCCTAACAATTGATAAAGAGGCAGTTGAGCTTTCTGACCCATCAAATCATAACAAGCAATATCGATTGCTGCTTTTGCCGCTGGAGCGAAAGCAGATATTTTATCCATCACTTCATGAATTTTCTCAATATTAAAGGGGTTTAAGCCAATGATTGCTTGGCCAAATAATTCGATCGTTTCAAGCGTGCCAGCCAACGTTTCACCGGTAATAAAAATGCCTGGCCCTCCTTCTCCATATCCAACTAATCCCTCTTCTGTTTCAATTTCCACAATTGCACTATCCGCTGATTCTATCGTCCCCAAAGCGATCGTAAATGTTTCTTTCAGTTTAATTTTCGATGCCCTAACATGTACCTGCTTAATTTTCATAAAATCCTCCCTTTGATATTTCCAATTGACTGAAAATTCAGTTTTTTAAAAATATCCAAAAATTAAATTTAGATTGTTATCGATCATTCTAAACTCATTGTTTTCTAATGTCAATAAAATAATGAGATTTCAATTAAAATAAAATGAATTTCGAATTTTATGAGCTTTTTTAATAAATCAGTAAATTACATGACATGTGAGATACTTCTCATTTACAAACATTCTTAAAAAAGGTATGATAGTAAAGAGGCAACTTGCAAAGGAGTAGAAGACGAATGAGTGAACAACCTCAACAACGTTCAACCGAAGAAGTTGAAGCAATTAAAGAAGATATTTTAACTGCATTAGAAACAGTGATTGACCCTGAATTAGGCATCGATATTGTTAATTTAGGACTAATTTATGAAGTTGAATTTGCAGAAGAAACTGGTGATACTGTCATCAAAATGACCTTAACCACAATGGGTTGTCCGTTAGCAGATGTTTTAACAGAACAAATCCATGGTGTTTTAAAAGATATTCCTGAAGTGAATAATATCGAAGTAAAATTAGTCTGGTACCCTGCTTGGACAACGGATAAAATGAGCCGTTACGCACGAATTGCTTTGGGTATTCGCTAGTTATTTCGAGGCTAATGATAAAAAACATATGAAAGAACCGATTGGTCCGTTCTTTCATATGTTTTTTTGTTTGTTTAATTTACTTATTTGATAAAAATTACCTGATGCCATCAATACTTGGCTTTTTCCAAATTTTTGCTACTGGATGGAAGTCTAATAAAAACTGTAGCTGCGTTCCACTGAAGCCTGATGCTCCAGCAAACATGATATGAAAAGTGAGTCCTCTATCCATAATCAGATACCCTGTATCCAGCACGCCATTTCTTTCATAAAACTGATAACGTTTTTCTCTTTGGGCTTCATTCGCTGCATTTTTGCCAATTTCTTCACTCTCCAAAAGAACCCCCTTAGGATAACGTGTCTTCAATAACGCTAACACTGTTGAACCTAATCGTTGGTTTCGGTGGTGCTGATCAATTGCAAAGAAAAAGACATAGGTTGCTTCAGGTGCAATTTGACTATTTAACAAAATCCCCACGTTCTCATCCGCCTCTTGAATAACAAACAAATGAAATTTTCCTGCTTGAGAAGACGTCAATAATTGATCAAACGGCAGTCTCTCTTCTTCTGGAAAAGCTTCTATGTAGGTTGCTTCCCAATAGGCTTGATTTCCTTGATTTAATAATGTGAATTGCATAAAAGCTCCTTTCTAAAATGATTGCTTCGTACTAATAACTTTTGTTACTTACATAAGACCTAAAAGTCATTTAAACATGCGACTGGTTATCCCTATACGCAATTATTTTTTGATACTAATCTAGTAGTTTAATCGTTCTCTGTTCCTGAGTCAATAAAAGAGCACAAGATTCGAGACTTTCAACGTTTAGTGAAAAGTCGATTCTTATTTCATTACAACCGATTCACTATTCGCTGCCCTCTTTTTTCTATTCGTTGATTTACTTGAACTAAATATTCATTTATCTCCTCTAGATTCTGAGGTAAGATAAACGAGTCTTTTTTCAAATGATTTTTCCATAGCGCTACTGGTTGATACTGTTCATTTAAAAATGGTTGCATCTCATACGTATGAACGTAGCTTTCCCATGAATGAAACGAAGCTAAAAATATCGAAAGTTGTTCTAAAGAATAATCCCAATAATCTTTAAACGATAAGCTTCTTCCACTGTTAAATCCTAGTGGAACTACTGTAATGTTTCCAATTGAATGGGTAAGTTCGGCAAAACGCTTTAATTGTGGGTCCTGATGGACTCGATCAAATTTAGTAAAATTGTCGAGAAGGAATTCATTCCATGTATATTTTTTGGGTACAGGATTTGGTAAATAGTCAGGAAAAGCTTGGTCAAAATAAGTTAAATATCGGTCCGGAATCATGAGGCGGATACTTGCTATTTACTGCAAGCAAATTCTGTTCAGAAGGTTTTTCTAAATAGCTTTCTTGATTTTCCCCAATTACTTCCGCTGGTCTAAAGAAATCGGGATAAACAAGTTGTAACATAATTTTATACGTTGTCCAAAATGAGTTCATAATATCTTTGTGCACGGTCGCCTTCCCAGTTAACTTTAAAAAAACATCCTCCACAACCTCGTACTTTTCAATATGGACATTCGATGTTCTAGCTTTTAAAATATTTTTAACCGGCTGCTGGTGGTCATACTCTTGACCCAAAAGCAACTTCTTTAAATCATCTTTCGCTGAAATTGTCTTAACTGTAATCTCCGCCACTTTGAATAACTCCCATCCTACGATTTTCTCTATATTCTTTTATATTATTATACTAGAAAAACGCTCCCTCCTGCCCTTTTTTAATCAACAAATCATCAATTAGAAAACACCAACGAAACAGAAGTGCAACACTAGCATGCGAAAAAATGCGATCGGCAACTTATTTTTTAGACACTCTGTGTGTTTCGTATAGTCGAGGCTGGTTGCGTGTATTTTTTTCAAGAAAATTGAGCACAGCTATGGTATAGTCAAAACTACGATTATTTCAAACACGGAGCGACAGTTTATGGAAATGTACCAAGTAATTAGATATTTTTTAAATGAAATGGAGAAAAAGATTTGGCATGCCTTGTTAACATTAGTACTTTTTTGTCTTTATATTTCCATTTTTGATGTTCCTTTTACAATTAAAAATACATTCATCGGCAGACTACTTTTCCCGAAAGCTTTTATGAACGCAGGAAGTGCGAATCTGATTTTTTATTTGATTAGTTTTTTTGGTTTTTTATGGTCAATTTTCATTTTTGCTTATCTATTGAATAAGACACGCCTCAAATTATTAAATAAAACCTTTCCTTATCTTTTGGAAATATTAGAAGTCTGTATTTTGCCTTTAGTGATTCTTTTTGCTTACATTTATATTTATTTGCGGGTCCATGGCGAAGGTTTCAGCTATATACGAGAATCTCTTTTACAGCAAGAGTTAACTTATTCAATGAAATGGTTCCTTTGCCTTGGTAGTTTGGCGCCGTTATTTTTCTTTTTAAGCACTTTAAATTTAGCTAAACGAGTCAGACAAAAAAAAGACATGGAATCATGAAAATCCATGTCTTTTTTAGTCGGATATTGTTTTTACCGCAGGACAGTTTTCTTCCAAAAATTCAAAAATACTACTGTAATAATTTTCAGGTTCGTAGACACTTGAAGATAAATGTGGTGCTTTAGCAACAATGAGACCTTTTTTTATCCCCTGAGTTGCCGCTAAATTTTCTTCAAACATTGTCATTGGAACAAAGCGATCACCTGTACCGTGAATAAAGAATGTGGGCAACGTATTTTTGTGTAATTGTCTCACGGAAGAAGCAGTTTTCAATTGAAAGCCATAGTTATTTAATGCTAATTGATTAGCAATCGTTAAAATAGGAAAAGCGGGTAAATGAAAAGATTCATGTAGGACATATTTAAATTCATCATAAACAGAAGTATAGCCACAATCCACTATTAATCCGCGGACATTCGTTGGTAACTTTTCACCACTTGCCATCATGACAGTAGCCGCTCCCATGGAACCGCCCACTAAAATAATTTCTGCTTCCATATCAATGGCAAGAACTTCACTAAGCCAACTTAATAAATCTAACCGATCCAGCCATCCCATCCCAATTTTATTACCTGAACTTTTCCCGTGCGCACGCAAATCGGGAACTAAAACATTGTAGCCTTCTTCTGCAAAACGTAATGCAGTATATGCCATATCGCGTTTTCCGTTTGAACGATAACCATGCACACAAATCGCCCAACGATGGTTATCTGGATAAGGAATAAAGCACCGTGCATACAATGTTTCATCTTTAATTTTCAACCAACGATCTTCAGCAAAAGACTCTGTCCAAAAAGCTTCGCCTTCTTGTTTTTGTTGTTCTTCTATTTTAGTATATCTTGTTTCTCGTTCTTGAAAATTATCCGGATTTAATAACCGATGCCCTTTTTTATGATACCAAGGGTTGTCTTTAAGCAACGCGATTTTCAAAAAATAATTGGCAATGTAAACAGAAAAAACAACGCCAATCATTGCAAAAATGATCAGTAACCCGAGGAGCCATTTCATCTGCAAATCACACCCTCTTCTAAAGTATTTCCTTCTTCATTTAATATACTATGGATTTTTCATTTCTGAAAGGAATCACCCTTACATTTTGTTATTTTTTGAAAAAAAGCAGCCGTCTCAAAAAGAGGCGGCTACTTTTAATCTATCAACAATCCAACGTTGTCATATCTTCATATGTCTCACGGCGAGCAACTAATTTTGCTTGTCCATCTTCGACAAAAACCACCGCTGGTCGAGGATTTCGGTTGTAATTACTTGCCATTGAATAACCGTAAGCCCCCGTACTACTAATGGCCAATAAATCCCCTGCTTTAACTTCTGGCAATAAAATATCTCGAAGTAAGACATCTCCTGATTCGCAATATTTACCAACCACTGTGACTTTCTTGATTGAATCATGCCCATCACGATTCGCTAGAAATCCATCATAAACCGCTTGATACAAAGCAGGCCGTATATTATCACCCATGCCACCATCTACGGAAACAAAATGACGAACACCAGGAACCTCTTTTTGCGCGCCAACTGTATATATCGTTGTGCCCGCTTCGGCAATTAAACTGCGGCCTGGTTCAATCCAAAGCTCAGGCAGTGGATACCCTAATTGTTCACAATGACCTTTCAAGGAATAAACAATTTTTTCAACAAATGTTGCTGGTGCTAATGGCTCATCTTGCTGCGTGTACTGCACACCAAAACCACCACCCATATTTAAAACACGTGCTGTAAATTGATGGACTTGCCGCCAGTCTTCTAAAATAGTGAACATTTTTTCAACAGCAGCTAAAAAGCCTTCCACAGCAAAAATTTGCGAGCCAATATGGCAATGGACCCCTTGCACATCAAAAGAGGGATTTGATAAAAGGCGAACGAGCGCTTCTGTTGCCTGGCCACTTGCAACATCAAAACCAAATTTTGAATCTTCTTGGCCTGTCAAAATGTAATCATGTGTTTCTGCATCCACGCCAGGACTCACCCGAAAAAGAACTTTTTGTGTTTGGTTTCGTGTAGCTAATAATTCTTCCAACAAGTCAATTTCGTAAAAATTATCAATGACAATTGTACCTATTTTGTTATCCAAAGCATAACGTAATTCTTCAGGGGTTTTGTTATTTCCATGGAATTCAATTTCCGCTGGCTCCATGCCCCCTTTTAAAGCTGTGAATAGTTCTCCACCAGAGACAACATCACAAGCAATATCTTCTTCCTTTAACACTTGATAAATAGCTAAACAACTAAATGCTTTACTTGCATAAACCACTTTATTTTTGATACCTAATTGATTTAACGTTTGTTTAAAACCACGTGCTTGTGCGCGAATATGAGCGACATCATAAACAAATAACGGCGTCCCGAATTTTTGCGCCAACTTTACGGTGTCACAACCACCGATTTCTAAATGATTTTCCCGATTCATTTTTGCTGTACCAAATAACATGTTTTCCCGCCCCTTCATTTCGTTTTATTAAAAATCATAGCATAAAACCCAGTAGCTTCCTATAATTTTCCACATTTTTCTCTGACTTTCTCCTGTTGCTTTTTTTCGCCAAATAGCCTACAATAATTGGCATATGAATAAAAAACCTTTATTCTCAAGACTTTAATCTTTTAAACAAAAATTGGTATATACGAAAAAGAAAGAAGGCAGATGACTTGGCTACACTGAACCGCGATCAACAAATTGAAGAAATTATTAATTTGGAAGCAATTTTGAATTTACCGAAAGGAACAGAACATTTTGTCAGTGATTTACATGGTGAATTTGAAGCTTTTGACCATATTTTAAGAAATGGTTCTGGGCGAATCCGAGAAAAAGTTCAATTTTTATTTAAACAAGAATTAAATGCCCATCAGATGGACGAGCTTTGTTTTATTATCTACTATCCAGAAGAAAAATTAACACTTTTAGAAAATGAAAGCGCCCTCTCTTATGAATGGTGGCTATTAACGATTCGCCGTCTGGTTGAAATCGTCCGTTCTTCTTCGATGAAGTACACACGTTCTAAAGTTCGCAAAGCCCTTCCTGAAACCTATGGGTATATTCTCGAAGAATTGATTTATCAATATGATGAAACAACAACCAAAAACGGTTACTATCAACAAATTATTGAAAAAATTATTTTACTAGGTGAAGCCAAACGTTTCGTGACAGAATTAGCTTATCTAATCCAACGTCTGATTATTGATCACCTACATGTTATTGGGGATATCTATGATCGGGGGCCAGCACCAGATAAAATTATGGACCGATTAATGTCCTATCACTCCTTGGATATTCAACTAGGCAATCATGATATGATTTGGCTGGCTGCTTATAGTGGTTCACTGGCTTGTTTAGCCAATGTAGTGCGTATTTGTGCTCGCTATGGAAATTTAGATTTGTTAGAAGAACGTTATGCTATCGATTTAACCGCCTTAAAAAAATTTAGTTTAGAAACGTATAAAGAAAATCCTGCTTTTGCACCCAAGAAAAATCCCTATCGTGCGTTAACTGAAGATGAAAAACAAGTAGCGATGCGTGTGCAACAAGCCATTGCCATTATTCAAGAAAAACTAGAAGGCCAAATTATTGGTCGACGCCCTGATTTTAACTTGGCACATCGGCTACGCTTAGATAAGATTCAAGGGGAAACTATTACTTTTGACGAATGTCGTTATACATTAATTAACAGCTGTTTCCAAACCGTTTCTGAAGAGCAGCCTTACCAATTAACACGTGAGGAAAAACAGATAATTGATGATTTATTAACGCAATTTCAGTCTTCACCGCGGTTAACAAAACACATGCGCTTTCTAATGGAAAAAGCTTCTCTTTACCTTGTGTATAATCAAAATTTATTGATTCATGGCTGTCTGCCTCTGAATGCGGACGGTACTTTTCAAGCTTATACATTTAAAGGCCACTCCTATTCAGGAAAAGCTTTAGTTGACTTCTTTCAGAAAATGTTAGAAGAAGCATACGCTCAGCCTGCTAGTACAGATGACTATGCGACAGATTGTTTATGGTATCTTTGGTGTGGCGAAGGTTCCTCATTATTTGGCAAACGAGCTATGAAAACCTTCGAGCGTTATTTTCTCGCTGAAAAAGAAACACATTACGAAGAAAAGAATCCTTATTACTCTTTGCGTGATACAGTTGAAGTTTGTGAAAGAATCCTAGATGAATTTGAAGTGACTGGTGAAAATCGACATATCATTAATGGTCATACACCAGTTAAACGAACAAAAGGCGAATCACCAATCAAAGCAAATGGCACGCTTCTCGTAATTGACGGCGGCTTTTCAAAATCTTATCAGACAATTACTGGAATTGCTGGTTATACATTGTTGTACAACTCGTTCGGGTTACAACTGACCGCGCATAAATCTTTTTCTAGTAAAGAAACAGCCATTTTAAATAATCAAGACATTCATTCCATCAAACAAGTCATCGATCGCCCCTTACAGCGGCTATTAGTGAAAGATACCACTATCGGCAAAGAGCTATTAAAGCAATCGCAAGCACTCCAAAAACAAATGAAACAAAACCAGTAGTGCCATTAAAAAGACGCTTGCGCTCTTATCCGAAAAATGATTAAATGGAGGAGTTGAGAAAATATCTATTAGAGAAACGGAAAGGGTTTTACATTGAAGAAACAGCAACTCTCACTATACGGCATCATTTTCTTTCTTTGCTTTTTCCTAATTGTGGGCTTCTTCTTCTCAAGTCGTGGCGAAGATTATGCCAAAGAATCTGAACAAAAAGTTACAATTGATTCCGCCAAACATGAGAAACATACGAAAGACAAGGAAGAAAACAATTCAGCAAATACAGTATTTTTTGATAAAATAAATGACCTGCTCGTCGCTTCTGTCAAAGAATTTGAAGGAACGGTCGGGATTAGTTATTTGGATTTAGAAACTGGCGAACAACGTTCCGTGAATGGCCAACATGAATTTTATACAGCTAGTACTATTAAAGTGCCACTGACGATGCTAGTCGCCGACACGGTTGCTTCTGGTCAAAAAAAATGGACAGACCTGATTCCCTATAACGCCGAAGAAGATTATGAAGAAGGAACTGGGATCATTGCCTATAATATCCAACCAGAATATCCATTAAAAACGTTACAAGAATATGCCATCACCTATTCTGATAATATCGCTAAAAATATGCTCTATGACACATTGGGTGGTGATGCAAAAGCAAAACGAGAAATGTATCAGCGTTATTTGCACAAGACACCTTCGATTGAAGAGCCACAATTTTCTTCGGAAGATGCGCTTGTTATTCTACAAAAATTATATACTGAAAAAGCAACAAAACCAGATTACCAAGCGATTTATGATTCTATGAAACAAAGTGTTTTCCATGAAAGAATGGAAACTCCCACAACTCAAGGAAAAGTTGCTCATAAAATTGGTTCCTATGATGAATTTATTCATGATATGGGGATTTTAGAAACACCTCACCCCTTTGCTTTAGCAATTTTTACGAAAGGACCTGATAATGCTAAGAGTGCTGCGTTTATTGCTTCAGTGACAGATAAGTTATGGCAATTACAGGTGTCTGAATATCCTAATCAATAACAGTTAAAAAATACCCTTGGTTTATTAAGACGACTTAATAAACCAAGGGTATTTTTATTGTTTGTTATTATTATCCGTTTGTACAGACAACAACTTCGTAAAACGTTCTGCCAACATTTGGTGGGCATCAATTTTTTTGGTTCCTTGTGCTTTTGCTGCAAAACTAGCAAAGTTTAAGCCAGCCCCAAATAGTTGTAACGCACCGTTGCCTAAATCTCCCTTTTTAAGAGCTTCAAGCCCATCTTCGATAAATTGGTTACTTTCATCTAAATGACACTCAGGAAGATATTTCACGCCGTGATGATATCGTTTTACATTCAGAATGATTTGCTTCGCGGCTTCTTCTGAAATAGCCGCTCCCAAGTTTAACAGTAGCTCATTGATTGGTTCCACCAAGCGAGCATAGTCACTTTCGTATTTTTGACAATTCAGTGCAATCGCTTTGCGGCGTTCTTCATTTTTCATTTTTTCCACTCCCTTTTTTATTAAAAACGAGCACGAAAGCTACCAACTGGCTTCGCACTCGTTCTTTCTAACCATTAATTTTCTTTGTTCATGCTTTTAATTTTAATTAGACGTGTAATTTCGCCACGTTCATTTTCTTCTAATTTCATTTGAATGTAGTAAATTGTTTCTTCTAATTGTGGAATCGTCATATACTCTAAAGCGTTGACACGACGACGCGTTTTTTCAATTTCTTTTGATAATAATTGGCACGTCTTTTCAACATTTGCAAGTGCTAATAATTTCGGTAAAATGCTTGAAATTTTAGCAAAAGCTTGATCAAGCTCGCTGTTTGAATTCACGTAGCCATAATCTAAAGGTGCTTCTTGAACCGATTCATCGTAATCAAAAATCATTTTAGGAACTGGCACACTTAAGATGTTCTGTTCAATAATTTCTAATTCAACTTTTTCGGCTGGAATTGCCACTAACTCTTCAATAAAGGCTTCGTTCAACGTTGCGTTTGCCAATACAAAATTTGATAACGCATCCGTTACTTCTTGTTCAACCTGAATACGTAACTCATTGTTTTCTTTGACTAGCGCAATAAACCGTCGCATCAATTCATCTTGTTTGTCTTTCAGCAACTTATGACCTCTCGTGGCCGTAGTCAACTGTTTTTTCAATCGGGAAAGTTCCATACGGGTTGGATTAACATTTAATCGAGCCATTTTTCTACTTCCCTTCAGTTAAATATTGATCGAGCATATCCTCTTTAATTCGTTTTAGTTCTGTTCTCGGTAGCATACTTAATAGTTCCCACCCAAGATCTAACGTTTCTTCAATCGAACGGTTTGTATCGAATCCTTGGTTGACATATTCTTCTTCAAAACGTTGGGCAAAAGCTGCGTAAATTTTATCGACATCGGAAAGAGCTGATTCTCCTAAAATGACAGCTAATTCTTTGGCTTGTTTCCCTTGTGCATAGGCTGAGAACAATTGATTCATCGTCGCTGCATGATCCCCGCGCGTTTTGCCTTCACCAGTTCCTTTGTCTTTAAGACGGGAAAGTGATGGCAAGACATCAATTGGTGGTTGGATACCGCTCTTATATAGTTCCCGGGACAAGATAATTTGCCCTTCTGTAATATAGCCAGTTAAATCGGGAATTGGATGTGTTTTATCCTCCTCTGGCATTGTTAAAATAGGAATCTGTGTTACGGAACCTTTTGAGCCACGAATTCGGCCTGCCCGTTCATACAACGTTGCTAAGTTCGTGTAAAGATAACCCGGGTAACCACGACGTCCTGGAACTTCACGGCGTGCTGCTGAAATTTCTCGCAACGCTTCGCAATAATTGGTCATATCCGTCATGATAACTAAGACATGCATGCCCTTTTCATAAGCTAAATATTCAGCGGCTGTCAAAGCCATTCTAGGTGTTGCAATCCGTTCAATGGCTGGATCATTCGCTAAGTTCATAAACAAGACTGAACGATCAATTGCGCCTGTTTGACGGAAATCTTCCATAAAATATTCCGCTTCTTCAAAGGTAATCCCAATGGCCGCAAAAACTACGGCAAATTCTTCTTCACTATTTAACACGTTGGCTTGTCTGGCAATTTGTGCCGCTAATTCTTTATGAGGTAAGCCAGATGCTGAAAAAACAGGTAATTTTTGACCACGAACTAAGGTATTTAAATGGTCAATCGCTGAAATCCCTGTTTGGATGAACTCATCGGGATAATCACGAGCAACTGGATTGATAACTTCGCCGTTAATATCTAATTTTTTCTCAGGTAATAATTCTGGTCCATTATCTTTTAAGCGACCTAAGCCGTCAAAAACGCGCCCCATCATATCTGGCGAAACCCCTAATTCTAAAGGATGTCCCAGAAAGCGAACTTTTGAATCACGAATATTGATGTTACTCGTTCCTTCAAAAATTTGGACCATCGCTTTATCTCCATTGATTTCTAAAACTTGCCCTTGGCGAATTTCGCCATTTTGCATGCGTACTTCAATTAATTCTTCGTACTTTACGCCTGCCACTTTTTCAACAATCATCAGAGGACCAACGACTTCATTGATTGTGCGATATTCTTTAATCATTCGTCATTCCTCCTTCAGCAATGATTTCTTTTATCGTTGTTTTAATTTCTGCTTGTAAACGATCCAATTTTTCTAATTCTTCTTCTGGTAAATACTTGCTACGAGCAATGCGATCACGGATTTCAACTGTTCCCGCCATTAACTCAGAGAAATAAGTGCCTAAACTTAAGGCTTTTTGACCTTCTTCACCAAAAGTTAGAATCAATTGCAACATTTTCGCTTGTTTGGTTCGAGAAGTGAACGTATCCACGTCATCAAAAGCATTTTGTTGCAAATAGTCTTCCCGTAATGATTTGGCTGTTTCCAACGTTAAACGGTCTTTATCCGACAAGGAATCAATCCCAACCAAGCGAACAATTTCTTCCAGTTGAGATTCCTCTTGTAAAATCCGCATCCCTTCAGCTACCATAGCGGCCCAGTTTCCTTGCAATTCCAAGTCTAAATATTGCCCTACTTCTGTGGAGTAAAGAGAATAACTTTGCAACCAGTTAATAGAAGGAAAATGACGCTTTTGTGCTAATTGAGAATCTAAGCCCCAGAATACTTTAACAACGCGTAACGTATTTTGGGTGACAGGTTCTGATATGTCCCCACCAGATGGCGAAACCGCACTAATCGCTGTAATGCTTCCTTCACGATGATCTTTTCCTAACGCGATGACTTGTCCTGCTCGTTCATAATATTCAGCTAAACGGCTACCTAAATAGGCTGGATAGCCTTCATCACCAGGCATTTCTTCTAACCGGCCACTCATTTCTCGTAACGCTTCTGCCCAACGAGAAGTAGAATCCGCCATAATTGCGACTGAGTAACCCATATCACGGAAATATTCTGCAATGGTAATCCCTGTATAAATCGAGGCTTCCCGTGCCGCTACCGGCATATTTGACGTATTCGCAATTAAAATCGTCCGATTCATCAAAGACTCACCAGTTGTTGGGTCAATTAATTCTGGAAATTCATTTAAAACATCTGTCATTTCATTCCCACGTTCCCCACAACCAACGTAAACGACTAAGTCGACATCGGCCCACTTAGCAATTTGGTGCTGAACGACTGTTTTTCCAGCGCCAAATGGTCCTGGAACTGCTGCCGCTCCGCCTTTCGTAATTGGGAAAAAGGTATCAATTACGCGTTGTCCGGTCACCATCGGTACTTTGGGACTTAGTTTTTCTAAAATGGGACGTCCCCGCCGAACGGGCCATTTTTGCATCATGCTAAAACTTTCCGTTCCTTTAGCCGTTTCCACTGAGTAAACTGTTTCATCAATGGCAAAGTCACCTGCTTTAATTTCGGCAATCGTTCCTGAAACGCCGAAAGGCACCATAATTTTATGTTGAATAATCGGTGTTTCTTGAACCACACCGACGATGTCACCTGCCGACACTTCTTCACCAACTGCCACAGTCGGTTCAAACGTCCATTTTTTCTCACGATCTAACGCATCAATTTTAACGCCACGACCTAAAAAGTTACTGTGGGTTACTTCTTGAAATGTATCCAATGGTCGTTGAATACCATCAAACATTTCGGCAATTAAACCTGGGGCTAATTCAACAGATAATGGTTCTCCTGTTGAAATAACTGGTTCTCCTGGTCCAATGCCTGTTGTTTCTTCATATACTTGAATCGAAGCGACGTCGCCTCGCATTTCAATAATCTCTCCGATAACGCCTAAATCTCCCACATGACAAATGTCTTGGATACTAGCATCTGACATGTTTTCAGCTAAAATCAAAGGACCTGAAACTTTGACAATTTTTCCAATTTGCACGCTCATTCTCCTTTGCATTATAAAATATTTTGTCCAATTGCTTTTTCAACATTTTTTTCAATCTCACTTAAACCGATTCCGATTGTACCATTATGACTTGGGATTAAAATAATCGCTGGTGTCACTTGTTCTTTGTATCGTTCAATCGTTTCTTCTGCTAAAGTAGAGGCTTCTTCCGTTATGAAAATAACCCCAAACTTATTTTTTGCCATAGTTTCAATGGCTTCTCTAACTTGCATTTCTGAAATGGCATGATGGACCTCAAAGCCAAACAGTTTAAATGGTAAGATTGAATTTTTGTCTCCAATGACACCAATTTTATACCCCATTGACTTTTCGCATCCTTTCTCGAATTTTTTCATTTGAAAACCCACTATGTTTTCCGACCAAAATTAAACGCAAATTTTTCCATTCAACTTCTTTCGCATTCAAAAAGGCTAGTAATGGGAGCGGCCCAAAAGCAACCGTTCGACCGTTTTCATACATTGAGGTCAGGTAATCATCTTTGAGTTTTTCAAAAGCCAATAAATTTAATTCATTGGTTTCTTTATTGATAATCTTTTCTAATAGTTGTCCGTAATTCGTTGTTCTGACAAATGCTGTAAATTCTACAAGTGACTTTTCCGCATAGGTCAACAGCTCTTTCTTTGAGATACTGCCAGCACTAGAAAGCACGGTTGATAAAAAGTTACTGTTTTGATGTTGAACAATCCCTCTAGCCATCGTTGATAGATTGGTTAAATCAATAAAAGCGATGACTTCCTTCGTTAACTCTTCATAGCCCAATTCATCCGCCAATTTTCGCTGTTGCTGTAAAAATGCTCGATCATAAAGGATATCAATTGCTTGCGGCAAACCGCCTTCTTCCAGATAGGCAAAAACATCACGGATCACTTCTAATAATGCTGGTTCAAGTTCGGAAGAGTTTTTTGTATGAATGGCACTTTTGACTGTGTTTAGAGAATAACGACCATCCTCTAAATAAAGATAATCAAAATCTTTACCTGTTTGCTCAGCTTTCGTCAAAATTTTCAAGTTATGGAAGGTAAAACGCATCGTATACAACGTTACTACAGCTGGTTCTGGAGCCATTTCATATAACCAGCGATAAAGATTTCCCAGCGCTTCAGAAGAATGGTAGTCAAATTTTTCTTCAAAAGTTTCGGTTAAATAAGGTTGATAAACCGTACTTTTTAACATATTTTTAACGTCTTCAACTGTTTCCGCTTCTAAAAGTTGTTGAAACTGTTGCTCAGAAAGCAGCTCCGTTTCTTTTAAACGAATCAGCGGATTAATTTGATGATACGTTGGTTTTCTCATGCTACGTCCTCCCTTCTTAACTGAAAAGTTTTTCTGCTACTTTAAAGCCTTCTGTTTTTTGAATCTCTTCAACTAATGCTGAAAAGAGAAAATTATAATCCAAACCGTCTTTTGCAACGATAAAGCCACTTTCTTTTGGAACAACTTCCTCTGAAAGCTCCCATTGAACAGTAGCATCAGAAAGAGCGGTCAGCCATTCTTGCGTCACTTTCATTTGAGAATACTCTCCTAAAAGAATGGTCGCTTTTCCTGTTAATTCAAGTGAACCTAATTGTGCTTTCATAAATTGTTGAAATTCTTCCGCTGACCATTCACTCATCTTTAAGACCACTTCGTCAAATAATTGGTTAAGATATGCTTGTTTTTTATTTAATGCATCCTGACGAATTTCTAGTGTTTGCCGTTGTTGGCGTTGTTTAAATTCTTTTAATAATTGTTGTTGTCGTTTTTCTATTTCATGTTCTTGCTTCAGCAAAATTTCTTGTTGTGCTGCTTGGAATTCTTGATCGATGCGCGTTTGTTCACTGGTGACATAGGCTTCGACTTCTTGCTTTCCTTGCTGCTTAATTTCACTGATGATTTTTTCAATGGCATCCATCCATCTGCCTCCTCAATTATTTGACGTTCAATACAAGTAAGAAGGAAATTACGAACCCTAAGATGGCATAAGTTTCAACCATGGCAGCATAGATAATTCCTTTTGTTGCATGTTCTGGTTTCTTCGCTAAAATTTGGATCCCCGCAGCGGCTACACGACCTTGGGCAATCCCAGAGAACAATCCTGCAAAAGCAATTGGTAAAGCTGCTACAAAATAGTTCAATCCTTGAACCATACTCATATCGTTTCCTAAGTTAATATAAATTAAGAAAGCAATAACGAAACCGTATAGTCCTTGTGTACCTGGTAATAACTGTAAAATTAACGCTTGACCAAATTTTTCTGGCTGCTCCGTCGTTAAAGCTGCTGCTGCTTCCCCAGTAAAGCCAACCCCTTTGGCTGATCCAATCCCAGCAAAAATTGTCGCCATCGCCATTCCTAATACTGCAAAAACAATTCCACCATTATTATTAATTAAGTAATCCATCATCTCTATTTTCCTCCAATAAATAATTTTCTATTTTTTCTCAACATTGACATACTTTTCTTTTGTTTTTAGCGGATTAAACGCCCGGCCACCGCCTGTGTAAAATTTTCCAAAGAACTCAACATATTGCAAACGTGCGCCATGAACATACGCACCTAATAACGATAAGAATATGTTTAACGCATGTAAAACAATTAACAGCAAGATGCCCACGCTAAAACGGGCAACTGGCGGCATGAACTCTACGAGCATATTAAACGCTGAAGCAATACTTCCCCCAGCAATTCCTAACGCCATCAAACGTGTATAACTAACTAAATCACCGACATAACCTGTCACACCGTATAGTCCATACAGTCCTTTGGCTAAGCCTTTTAATTTGGCCTTCGATTGAATCATTGGAATCACAATAATTGCAATGGCAGAAAGACTAGCTAAAATTGCACCTGCTGTAAATAAGCCTTCATTTTTAACCACTAATTTACCAACGACTAACAATGCTAAACCAAACAAAATCCCTAACCAAGCGTAACTTTCGTTAATACTATCTAAATAGCGCTTTTGTTTTGATAACTGAATCCCATTAATCATTAAACCGACAACTAATTGGATAAACCCAAAAATAACCGATAAAATAAGAATCGTATTTACATCTTCGGTCGTTGATAAAATCGGAAATGGTGATTTGATTCCAAACATTGTTGGCGGTAATGCTGCACCGAAAAACGAACCGTAAATGAAGCCCCAAATAATTGTTGGAACTGATAAAATCAAGAAAAAGTCGGCAAAACGTTTCATGCCTCTCGGTAAAACAAATGCTTTCAAAGCAATAATAGACAAGAGTAGCATCAGTAAGCCATAGCCAATATCCGCTACCATCATGCCAAAAAAGACTAGATAAAACGGCATCATCGCAGGTGTCGGATCAACTTCTTCATATTTTGGTAAGCTATACATCTCTGTTAACATTTCAAACGGCTGCACCAATTTATTATTCGCTAGTTTAACTGGTATATCCGTCTCAATTTCCGCCTTCGTAGGATTTTCAAAAGTAAGAGCTATTTCGTCCTTAGGAACTTTTTCTTCAATCGCTGTCAAAATCTCGGCTTTTTCTTCGACTGGAATCCAAGTTTGCAAGATGAAAAATGATGAAGCATTTAACAAATGTTGACGTGCTTGTTCTCTTTGGATAACCGCCAATAAGACTTCTTCAGCCAAGCAAAACGTTTCATAGAAATCATGATAAGAAGCCAGTTGTTGCTTTAAGGTTTTTTCTTCTTTTTGTAAAATTTCATATCGTTCTTTGACTTGTTGATATGCCTCTTTAGGTGGAACATCATAACGGTATTGGAGTGGTTCAAAACTATATTGGTTTAATAACTCGGTTACACTCTGCTGATGTTCCTTCAGGTAAACGAGTGTAAAATAACTATGATGCATACTTTGATAAATTTCTTCAAAATAAACCGTTGGCCATTGAGACAAAACGCTCAAGAAACTGGCTTTATTGGCTAGATTTATCGAACCATGAACGACATGACTACTTTTTAACTGCTGTTTGTGTGGTAGAACATCCAGATATTGCCAGCGGCCTAATAATTCTTCTTCTGCTTCTAACCCTTGACGATCCGTTTGAATTTGTTTCAAAGATTCTTGAATATTCTTTAATTCCGTCAAATAGCTTTGTAATGTTTCTTCATCAAAGGTTTGTTCCAACTCTTCCAAAGTATAGACTTTTCTTTTTATCTTTAACCCTTTTCCTGAAGAGCGTGTCAAAAATAAAAGAAGCTCTTGCAATTGTTGTAGCATCGTTTCATATTTACGTAGCTGTTCAGTTGACTGTTCTGCTTGTAAAAAAGAATATTGACTCTTTAAGGCTTGTTCTTCTTCAGGCGAATGAAAAATCCGTTTTACTTCGACAATTTGCAAGCCTTGAATGGCTTGTAGAATTGCTGCTTCTTTTTCGGCAGCGGCAATTATTGTCATTTTTTCCATTTTACTAACTGCCATAAACGTCTTTCACCCTCTCAATAATTGAATCAATGACTTGTTCTTTGTTCGCTTCATAACGTTCGTGAAGCGCTTGTTCAGTGCGCTTTGTTTCATCTAAAAGTTGTTCTTTTTCAAGTTGTAACATCTTTTCTTGCGTTGCTAGTGAATCCGTCAGCACTTTTTCAACAGCTTCTTCACTCTCTTGACGTAGTTTAGCTAAACGTTCTTGCTTCTGTTCTTCATATAAACGACAATTCATCTTAGCTTGTTGCCGATGCTCTTCCACCGCATCTTCCGCTGCCTTGATTTGCTCTAGTACTTCTTGTACCATTGTCTCCACCTCCTTAGTTTTTACACCTTTAGCATATAAGAAAAAGGACTAGCGAAATAGAGATACGCTCAGCCCTTTTGTTTTAGGTATGCAAAAAGGCGCAAACTCAAAAATTGTTCTTCTCACCCCTTGAAGAACTGAATCCTTGAAGCTTTCGCCCAACCATTCTTTATTCAATACTCTACCATCTTAGCAAAGTTTTTCGCAAAATTCAATACTTACCCAAATGAATTAAAATAACAAATTTTCACTTTTATAATAGGTAATAAAAAGGCATTATTTTTTTCGCTTTATAATTATTGATCTTGAATTTTTTTCACATAGATGTGCTATACTTACGTAAACAATTAAATTTATTTGGAGGGATCTCTGATGAATATACGATATATTTCAATCTCTGGTAATACACGCTCATTTGTTCAACGTTTAACAACTTATGCTGAAGAGCAACATCAGCAAAACGAAAAAAATCCTACGATTACTTTCAAAGAAATTTCGGAAAATTCTCCGTTAGAAGTAGAAACAGAACCATTTTTTACTTTTGTGCCTACCTATTTAGATGGTGGCGATGGCATCAACAACGGCAATACCGAAATTTTAACAGAAGTCATGCGAGAATATCTTGCTTTTGAAAATAATTATCGTTATTGCTCTGGCGTGGTGGGCAGCGGCAATAAAAACTTTAACCACCAATACTGCCTGACAGCTAAACAGTATGCGGAACAATTTAACTTCCCCTTCTTAGCTGACTATGAATTAAGAGGTACTCAAGCGGATATTGAACGAATTTATGCTATTTTAAAGGAAAACCAATAAGCAAGTTTCATTACTAAAAAGCTCACCTATGATAGACTACATTTTGAGGTGAAGAAAAATGAGAAATACATGGTTAGCAGAACAACTTCAGTCAATCAGCGAAGAGCCCAATTCTTTTATTATCGAGGAAACCATCAAATATATTGAACAATTAGAAGATGATAATGAAAGTCTTCAAGTTGCATTGGAAGGAACTATTTGGAGTCCTAAAAAATGGAACGAACCATTGGAAAAATAATTTAAACAGAAGAAAAGAGCCAGAAACGTAAGTGTTTCTGGCTCTTTTCTTCTGTTATTTACAAATTATAGGCGTGCATTTAAATCTTTTGCTAATTCTTCAAAACCTGGTTTACCTAATAAAGCGAACATGTTGCGTTTGTAAGCTTCAACACCTGGTTGGTCAAATGGATTAACCCCATTTAAGTAACCTGAGATGCCCACTGCAATTTCGAAGAAGTACATAACATAACCTAATGAATAAGCATCCATTGTTGGCACTTTAACGATCATGTTTGGCACACCACCATCTGTGTGAGCAAGCAACGTACCTTCGAACGCTTTTGTATTGACGAAGTCAATTTCTTTTCCTTGTAAATAGCCTAGGCCATCTAGATCTTCATTTTGTTCTGGAATTGAAATGCTATGGCGTGGATTTTCAATTTTAACCACTGTTTCAAATAAGTTACGCATACCCTCTTGAACATATTGACCCATAGAATGTAAGTCAGTTGAAAAGTCTGCGGCTGCTGGGAAAATACCTTTGCCATCTTTTCCCTCTGATTCACCGTATAATTGTTTCCACCATTCAGAGAAATAGTGCATGCCAGGCTCATAGTTAATTAACATTTCAGTTGTTTTGCCTTTGCGATATAAAATGTTACGTAACGCAGCATATTGATAGGCTTGGTTTTCTTTTAAGTCGCTCGTTGCGCCGTATTCTTTACGTGCATCATTTGCACCTTCCATTAAACGATCAATATCCGCACCGCTAACAGCGATTGGTAAAAGACCTACTGGCGTTAAAACAGTGAAACGACCGCCCACATCATCAGGAATCACAAATGTTTCCCAACCTTCCGCATCGGCTTCAACTTTTACTGCTCCTTTAGCACGGTCAGTTGTCGCATAAATACGTTTATTGGCTTCTTCTTTGCCATATTTATTAATTAATAACTCTTTAAAGACGCGGAAAGCAATCGCTGGTTCTGTCGTAGTTCCAGATTTTGAAATAACGTTGACAGAAAAATCACGATCACCAATCACATTGATTAAATCAGCTAAATAAGTTGAGCTGATGCTATTTCCAGCAAAGAAGATTTGTGGCGCTTTCCGTTCTTCTTTTGATAATAGATTATTAAATGAATGTGTCAAAAATTCAATTGCTGCACGGGCACCTAAATATGAACCACCGATACCAATGACTACTAATACCTCAGAGTCAGATTGAATTTTTGCTGCTGCTTTTTTAATGCGCGCGAATTCTTCTTTGTCATAGTTTTCTGGTAAATCAATCCAGCCAGTAAAATCATTACCAGCTCCTGTACCTTCACGTAATGCTTTGTCCACTGCAGTGACTTGTGTTTGCATGTATTCCAATTCATGGTCAGCAACAAATGGTGCTAATTTGGAATAATCTAATTGAATGTGTGACATTCCTTTTCCTCCTCGAAAGTAAACTTACTACATGTATACTTTACGTGTTTTTAGACATTTTTTCAAGCAAATTCTTTTGGATAGACCAATTGTTTAATTTTAACTATTTAATTAGAGATATTTATTCTCTTAATCAAACAAACCAAGAAAAAATGCTAGGAAATCCTAGCATTTTTTGTTATTAAACAAGTCCTTGACTCAGCATCGCTGCCGCTACTTTTTCAAAGCCAGCAATATTCGCACCTAAAACAAAGTTATCTCGTGCCTGATATTCGTTAGCTGTATCACGACAAGTCTCATAAATGTTTTGCATAATTTGATCTAGCATACCATCAACTTTTTCAAAGGACCAAGCTAAACGTTCAGCATTTTGGCTCATCTCTAATGCAGAAACCGCAACACCACCTGCATTAGCGGCTTTGCCTGGACAATAAATTACAGCTGATTTAGCAAAAACGGCGACTGCTTCTAGTGTACAAGGCATATTTGCGCCTTCTGCCACGACTTTCACTCCGTTTTTCACTAAAATAGCGGCTTGCTTTTCGTTGATTTCATTTTGTGTTGCACATGGTAACGCAATGTCATACGCTGTTTCGAAATCCCAAACAGATTCTTTATCATAATAAGTTGCGCCTTTACGTGTTTCAACATATTTTGAAATGCGTTCACGATTTTTTTCTTTTAGTTCTTTTACTAACGCCACATCAATTCCTTCTGGATCATAGACAAAACCAGACGAATCGGAACATGTGATTACTGTGGCGCCTAGCTCAGTCGCTTTTTCCATGGCATAAATTGCGACATTCCCGCTACCAGAAACAGCGACTTTTTTGCCTTCAAACGTATCGTTTTTATCTGCTAATAAATGTTTAACAAAATAAACCGTTCCATAACCCGTCGCTTCTGTTCTTGCTTGGCTTCCCCAGTATCCTAAAGGTTTGCCAGTCAACACTCCTGCATCATAGTTGCGCAAGCGTTTATACATACCAAACAAATAACCAATTTCACGAGCGCCTACGCCAATATCGCCGGCTGGAACATCTGTACTTGGACCAATATGTTTTTGAAGTTCGGTCATGAAACTTTGACAAAAGCGCATCACTTCAGCATCTGACTTACCTTTTGGATCGAAATCACTACCGCCTTTGCCGCCACCGATTGGCAAACCAGTTAAACTATTTTTAAAAATTTGTTCAAAGGCCAAAAACTTCATCACACTTAAATTCACACTTGGATGAAACCGCAAACCACCTTTGTATGGTCCAATCGCTGAATTATATTGAACACGATAGCCTCTGTTCACATGCCAGTTGCCCTGGTCATCTTGCCACGGCACACGAAATTGAAAAATACGTTCAGGTTCAATCAAGACACCTAAAATATTTGCTTCAATGTATTGAGGATTTTTTTCTAAAAAACCTTCTACGGTTGGTAAAAACTCATCGACTGCTTGTAAATATTCTGTTTGACCTTGGTCTAATTGGTGAATCTTTTCTTGAATATTTTTAACATATTGTTTTGCGTCCATTTAATCATCCTCTCATTGTTATAGGTTTATTTTAACTGAAAATTCAAAAATTACCATAGTCAAACGTTTATTTTTTCCTTAAATCCAGAAAAAATCCCGTAATTATGGTACACTACCTATTGAATTGGAGGAGAACTATGAAGAAATTTGATGTAATTATTGTCGGCGCTGGGACGAGTGGTATGATGGCCACGATTGCGGCCGCAGAAGCAGGCGCTCAAGTATTATTGATTGAAAAAAATCGCCGTGTTGGGAAAAAATTATTAATGACTGGTGGCGGCCGCTGTAATGTAACCAATAATCGGCCCGCAGAAGAAATCATTTCATTTATTCCTGGGAATGGAAAATTTTTATACAGCGCATTTTCACAATTTGATAACTATGATATCATGAACTTTTTTGAATCCAATGGTATTCACTTAAAAGAAGAAGATCACGGACGCATGTTCCCTGTCACAGATAAATCGAAGTCAATTGTTGATGCGCTATTTAACCGCATTAACGAATTAGGAGTCACTGTTTTTACAAAAACACAGGTCACAAAATTACTACGAAAAGACGATCAAATAATTGGCGTTGAAACCGAACTGGAAAAAATTTATGCACCGTGTGTTGTATTAACAACTGGCGGCCGCACTTATCCTTCCACAGGAGCAACTGGTGATGGCTATAAACTAGCCAAAAAAATGGGGCATACTATCAGCCCACTCTACCCTACCGAATCGCCTATTATTTCTGAAGAACCTTTTATCCTTGATAAAACGTTGCAAGGTCTCTCTTTACAAGATATTAATTTAACTGTTTTGAACCAAAAAGGAAAACCTTTAGTTAATCATCAAATGGATATGCTGTTTACACATTTTGGCATTTCAGGACCTGCCGCGCTCCGCTGTTCTAGTTTTATTAACCAAGAATTAACTCGCAACGGCAATCAACCTGTCACGGTAGCCTTGGATGTGTTTCCGACAAAATCTTTTGAAGAAGTGCTGAAAAATGTTGATTACATGATTGAGGAACAGCCAAATAAAGTGGCAAAAAATGCCTTTCATTCTTTAATACCAGAACGTCTGCTCACTTTTTATCTAGAGAAACTAGCAATTGAAGAAGTGCCTGCCAAACAACTAACAGAAAAGCAACGTCTTTCCTTTGTGGAACTACTGAAAGACTTTCAGTTCACTGTTACGAAAACATTGCCTTTGGAAAAATCTTTTGTCACAGGCGGTGGGATTTCCCTCAAAGAAGTGACCCCTAAAACAATGGAGAGCAAATTAGTCAATGGTTTATTTTTTGCTGGTGAACTTTTAGATATTAATGGCTATACTGGAGGCTACAATGTTACAGCTGCATTTGTCACTGGACATGTTGCTGGCTCCCATGCCGCAGAAATTGCAGAATACACCTATTTACCAATTGAAGAAGTCTAAACAAAAAGTCGCTAAAATAGCGACTTTTTGTTTGCTTTTTTTATTTATCAATAATTTTCCCGTTTTCTAAATAAATAGTGCGGGTGGCTACTTTTTCCACAAACGTTTCATCATGCGAGGTGAAAATTACTGTTCCTTGATAGGCACTTATAAATTCTTCAAGTGCTTGGATTGTCTCTAAATCAAGAAAATTGGTGGGTTCATCCAATAAGATGATATTATTTGGTTCTATAAACAATTGCGCCAAAGTAATTTTTATGGCTTCGCCACCACTTAGAGAAGATATCTTTGTCTGTAAATTTTCTTGTTGAAAACCTAGCCGATATAAAAGTGAACGCACAATCTTTTCAGAATAATTTGTCCGCTTCAATAAATAAGTCAACAGTGGTTCATCATTTTTTAATCGATAATCTAATTGATGATACGTTCCTAACCGGACTTTGGGAGAAAAGTAAATGGCCGGGTGACGGGCTTCAATTTGTTGAAGGAAGGTACTCTTCCCAGCACCATTTTTTCCACAAAGTGCTATTTTTTCGTTTAAAGGAATTTGAACGTTCACTTGGTTAAGAATTGTTCGATTCTCATAAGCGAAAGTTAAATTTTCAATTCTAATTGGATATGGATTGTATAAAGAGAACTGATTATTAGTAGGAAAAATAATTTTTCGCTCTTGTTTTGCTTGCGCAGCATCGGGTAATCTGTCAATTCTGGCATTAATCGCTTTCGCTTGTTTTTGGAGTGCTTTTTGTACGGTATCTTTTTGTTTAGAACCAGCTAAACGACTAGGTTTAATTTGCTTTTGTTTTTGTTTTTTTGAAACATGACTAGATTTTTGCGCTTGTGCTTGTTTCTTTGCGTAAGATTCCTGTAATTTTTTCTTTTCCTTTTGATATTGATGATAGACATTATATTGTGTTTGCTGTTCCAATTCTTTTTGACGACAATACGCATCGTAGTTCCCTAAATATTCTTTGACATGTCCATCCGAAACTTCCCAAATTTTCTCTGCTAATTGATTCAAGAAAAAGCGATCATGACTAACAAACAAAACGGTCCCATAATAATACGTTAAATCTGCCACTAACAACTGACGATGTTCTTTATCTAAATGTGTAGTTGGTTCATCTAAAATAACCCCGGTTGGATACTCTGAAAATAATGTTGCTAAGCGTTTTTGGACTTTTTCGCCACCACTTAGTTTTTGATTTTTCTGATTTAGCAAACAGTTTTTGTCAGTTTTCTCTGATTCATTCGTTATTTCTTCAGCTACTTGTGCCAAGTAATGAAAGTCGTTCAATCTTTGAACTTTTCCTTTGTCTGATTGAATCTTACCCATAATTAAATTGAGCAGTGTTGATTTTCCTGCGCCGTTTTTACCAATAATCCCAATTTTTTCATTTTCATATACAAATAATTCATCAATTTCTAGAATTGGTTTTCCCGAAAAGTGAATACTTACTTCTTTCAGATGAATACTTAATTTTTTCATTTAGCCCTCTTCTTTCATTTCTGAAACGAAAGAATCTTGGGTACGCAAAAAAGGACAGCCTAATCGCTATCCTTGTAGTTTCGTATAAAAGTACACACGTCACCCATGAATTTTAATTTCAGACTTTTTGATAAGATTTATTCAATTTATTTTGTCAAAAAGTCAATCCAAATTCTGATAGATGCCAACATACAATTATACCTCCTCGTTTAATTACTCCCACATTAACACCTCTGCTTTCTTTTGTCAATTCTGACCCTAAAATCAGAGAATCGGACTTTAGTAGGATACAATTTTACCGCAAACTATGGCAAAATAAAGACGGAGGTGAAAACCATGAAGATTACATTGACACGAAAAACATCAGCTTGGGGCGCGTTACGCTATTTTACATTTTATAAAAATGGTGTGCATCAAGGGAAACTTTTTACTAATGTACCTATTGAAATTGAGGCTGATCCTGGGGATGTTTTAACGTTCTATGAAGGCTGGTTCCAGTTTTATCGGCGCATTGAAGTTACTGAAGATACCAAAGAAATCACGATTATCAATTCTAAAAAATTGCAACACGTTTTTTATACCTGTGTCGTCTTATTTTTAATTTTAACGCTATTATTCCTTTCCGCACAGAAACTTTCGACATTTATTATTGCTGAAATTTTAATTTACTCTGGTATTCAGTGGCTGTTCCGGCAACAAACCTATCATTTTACTGTCAAGAAAAAAACGGAATCCTTTGCTTCCTATTCTAAAAAAAGTATCGCACACTAAACGAATCTTTAGCGTGCGATATTTTTTAATTACTTTTCATTAATTCGGCCACATATGTGACTGTTTCTGGTTGTGTTTCTTCAATTTTATTAATCGCATCTGCAAAATTCGGTAAATGCGCTTTGTGGGCAATTAATAATTCGTCCAACAAGGTCTTCGCCATGACGCCGCCAGGAACTAATGGATTAATAGTGAAAGCATGCAATGCTGCGCCGTAATCACCATTGATGGCTGCTCGAATAACCGTTTCTTCCATAGCTTTCATATTTTGAATAATTCCTCGTGCTGCTGGCGGAAAGGCCCCCCAGTTGTAAGGTTCATGGCCATGTGCTGTCACAGGTCCAGATACTTCTACAACACAATCATACGGTAAATCAGTAATTGTCCCATTATTTTCAGTAGAAACAACCATATCCGTTCGTTTATCATTATAAATTGATGCGATCATTTCACAAGCTGCATCGCTATAGTGTGTGCCGCCCCGTTCTTCTAATTCTTTTGGTTTGTAATCTAGTTTGGGATCTTTATACAATTCAAACAGACGACCTTCCGTTTCTTTAACTACTTGTGCTCTTGTTTCGCCCCGTTCATACTCTTCGATGGAATGCTTCAACATCTCATCTTCAATATAATAATAGCGATGATAACCACATGGTAACATTCCTAAATCTTTTAACTGTTCATAATGGAACGGCGCATCAAAAATATTTTTCAAATGACTTTCTTGCTCTTGCTTAGGTCCGTAAATTAAATCAATGAGTTCTTGTGTTCGCTCTTGTCCTTCTTTGTCCCAAACGCGGTGCCAATGGAAATGATTAATTCCAGCAAATTTAAAGAATAAGTCTTCTTCTGGAATTCCCAGCATTTCGGCCGCTTGTTTTCTATGACCAATCGGCACATTACATAAGCCAACTGTTTTTTTCCAACCACCATGTTTAATTGCAGCTTCCGTAACCATTCCAGCTGGATTAGTAAAATTCACTAACCAAGCATCTGGGCAAAGGCGTTTCATATCGTCAATAATAGCTAAAATGACAGGAATTGTTCGAAATGCTTTAAACATTCCTCCCGCGCCATTTGTTTCTTGGCCTAATACTCCATGGGACAAAGGAATCCGTTCATCTTTAATGCGAGCATCTAATAATCCTACACGGAACTGTGTTGAAACAAAATCCGCCCCTTTTAAGGCTGCTTCACGGTCCAATGTTAAATGAACTTCCCAATCTAAACCAGCAGCTTTAATCATGCGCTTCGCCATTGCCCCAACGATTTCCAATTTTTCTTTACCAGCTTCAATATCGACTAACCAAATTTCCTTAATTGGCAGTTCATCTTTTCTTTTAATGTATCCTTCAATTAATTCAGGTGTATAACTAGAACCGCCACCAATTGTTGCAATTTTTAATGCTCCTCTTGTCATCCGTCTTCTTCCTCCTTGATTAAATTGTTATCGTTTACATCTTTAGGATAAATTATGGGAATGTTCCCATGTCAAGCACTATTTTCAAAAAAATGTATGCTATACTTCTTATAAGAATACATTCCACTTTGGAGGTAAAAAATGACGTCTATCATTGATGTAGCAAAAGTTGCCGGTGTCTCGAAATCGACTGTTTCTCGCTTAATTTCTGGAAAAGGATATGTGAGTGCCGATAGTCAAGAAAAAATTCTCAAAGCAATGAAAGAATTAAATTATACCCCGAATTATGTGGCGCGGAATTTACGAGCAGGTGCCACAAAAACTATTGGCTTTTTAGCCCCTAGCTATTTAGGTTCCTTAGGTATTTTCTTGAATCGCTTTATTTCAATTGCCAAAAAATACAATTATTCCGTAACCTTATTTTTTACAGATGGCGATCAGCAGAAAGAAATTGATGCCTTGAACCAATTAAAATACAAACAATTAGATGGCTTGTTTTTATTGACACGAACAAATGAATGGTCGGTGATTGAGCCTTACAGCGCGTATGGCCCTTTAGCAACCTGGCATCGTATCGATTCACCTAATATATACTCTTCCTACATTGATCATTACTCTGGTTACTATCGTTCCTTAGAATATTTACAACAACAAGGATACCAAAAAATCGGTCATGTCCTCGGTAATCCCGAAAATTTAAACACGCACGCACGAAAACGTGCAATGAAAGATTTTTATGAAAACACTCAGGCACCTTGGCAAGCTGAGTGGCTGATTAATGATCAGTATACTAACCATTCTGGTCGCAAAATTGCCCACTACTGGCAACAATTAACCGACAAGCCAGAAGCTTTGGCCTTTTATAATGATCACGTAGCAGCTGAGTTTATTTCAGAACTTGAAAATCTAAATTATACCGTTCCTCGCGATGTCGCTGTCATTGGCTTTGATAATAGTTATGTCAGTGAGTTGATGCATATTACGACTGTTGATTATGCCATTCAGTATCAAGCCGAAAACTCATTTATTTACCTATACAACCAATTAAATCAGACGAACATTCCTGAAAAAAAATTAACCGTTCGTCTAGTTGAACGACGAACGGTGCCTAAAAAAGACCCGGCAGATCAGTCACTTTGACTGATTTACCGGGTCCTTTTAGAGTTAAACAAAAATTATTTATGCTTTTGTTCATTTTTTAAAATAGAAATTGACTGTTTTAAGGATTGAATCATGCCGCCTTCGCTGTATACAAGAACGTTTGATTTGTATAAACGAGCAGAGAAGATTGTTAAAATAATTCCAAAGACTGCCAAAATCACTAATGAGACAATTGCTTCCATTGTTGATGCCGTTTCGGTCGCCAAGCGTACTGGCATAATGTATGACGAAATCAGCGGAATAAAGGAAGTCACTTTCACCACGATATTTTGTGGATCATTCGTCCCAAACGTAATGCCAATCATATAACCGATTAAACCAATATACATGATGGGCTGAACTGCTTTTGCTGTATCCTCTGGTTTGGAAACAAGAGAACCACAAAGTGCTGCCAAAACAGCAAAAACGAGAATACCAATAATGAAAAAGCCTAATGTAAAAATAAAGGTTGATGAAAAAATACTTTGTGGTGAAATACCACTTAATAGACTTTTCATAAAATCAAGATTTTTCAATTGAGAATAGCCGAGAACAAACGCCACTCCGTAAATAAAAATTTGTGTTAAAGCTACTAGAATAACCCCAGTTAATTTGCCATAAAAATGGGTTTGCGCTTTTGTACTAGAGAGAATAACTTCCATGATTCTAGTGCCTTTTTCAGAAGCAATCTCTTGGGCAATAATTGAAGAATAACTGCTGATGAAGACAAATAACAAAATTGTTATCCCCATTGCTAACGCCATTTGAATCCCTGTGTTATCTTCTCCTGTTTTTATTTTGCCATTTTCATCAAAACTAATTTTGGCTTTTTTAAATGTTGCTTGTTGATTCAACATGGCAACTTGCTCAGCTGTTAGGTTTAAACGATTGGCATTCGCCATTGTTTGTAATTGGTTTAACATTTGAGGAATTAGCATCTCGGTTGCATTTCCTAAAGAGCGTTCAGAGTAAAGCTGACCAGAAATCTGATTATCTGTAGTGTCCAAAAGTAAATAGGCATCAATTTTCTCGTCTTTTAATTGTTCTTGGGCCTTTTTCTCAGAAGAAACAGCTTTGAAAGAAAAGTCCTCTGTTTTATTCTTTGTCAACTCTTTAACCAGCGCTTGGTTTTCCGAAACCAGACCAATGGTAGTATCTCCTGAAAAACCGCTAGCTAGAGAGCCCGCTAAGTAAACAATTCCTACAAGAAGAAATGGCGCTAAAATCATGATTAAGAAAGACAGCGACTTCACATTTTTCTTATAGACATCAGTCGCAATAATCCAAAATTTACTCATCTTGCCCACCTACTTTCATTTTGAAAATTTCTTCCAATGTTGGTGGTTGTTGATTAAACATTGGAATGTAGCCGTTGGCTGTCGCTTTATCAAACAACACTTTGCCCACTTCAGCGTTTTCTAATGTCGCTTCTAAGACGCCATCTTGTCGCAAGTGTGCTTCTTTCACACCTGCTGTAGCAGCAACTTCCTCAACAGATAACGGTGATTCTAAAAATAATTTTGTTCGACCAAATTGTTGTCGAATTTCATGAACCTGACCATCTAAAACCATGCGTCCATTTTTTAACATGACTAAATGGTCACAGATTTTTTCCACATTGTCCATATTATGACTGGAAAAAATGACACAAGAACCTTGATTTTTCAATTCAATAATGCCGTCTTTTAATAATTCTGCATTAACTGGATCCAAGCCACTGAATGGTTCGTCTAAAATAATTAACTTCGGTTCATGAATAAGTGTCGCAATCAATTGAACTTTTTGTTGATTGCCTTTTGATAAAGATTTAACTTTATCCGTTTTTTTGCCTTTAACTTGAAATTTTTCCATCCAAAAGTCAATTTTAGGTTCAATTTCTTTTTTAGTTTTCCCCCGCAATGAAGCGAAATAAATTAGTTGGTCTTCAATCGTAATTTTAGGATATAAACCCCGTTCTTCTGGTAAATAACCAATAATATTGTATTCTTTTTCGTTTAATGGTTGACCATTCCATAAAACCGACCCGCTATCTTGTGTTAAAAAATTTAAAATCAAGCGAAACGTAGTTGTTTTCCCGGCACCATTTTGGCCAATTAATCCTAAAATTTTCCCGTCCGGTATCGTAAAGGATACATGATCAACTGCTTTAAAATCCCCAAAGGTTTTGACTAACTCTTTTACCTCTAACACATAAACGCCCCCTTCACTTTTTCTAAACCGCTGTTTAGTTACTCATATCGTATCTTTACTGTGTTGGCTTGTCAATGACAATTGTTATGGAAAGATGCTGCACTTTAATCAGACGCTTTATTTTCTGCTAAACGAAAAAGACCATCCGTCTCGGCAGAAATATGCACTTCATTTGCGGACAAGCCTGTACTTTCATAAAATGTATTTTTAAATTCCTTTGCCGATTTTGATGATTGGCAGGCCCAAATTCGACCTGTACGATTCAGCCACGTACCCAATTCATTTATTAAACGCTCATCAATCAGTAATTGATTTGGTACTTTTTTAAATTTTATTTGATAAACGGGTGTTAGTATTTTCATGATCAGACGTCCTCTCTTTTAAGTTAGTATTAGTATATCACGAAAGAAATCGTTATCATATTTTCTTGAGAGTTCAACTTTTCATGAAAAAATTGAATAAAAAAACCAGACAAATTAGGAAAAGCACCTAATTGGTCTGGTTCATTTTCATTTATTTTTCTATCTCAGAGGTTGTTTCTTGGTGCAAATGACGATACACATTCTTTGCGACAGTTTCAGGTAACCCAGCTTTTCTTAATTCTTCAACACTGGCTGCCGTAATATTTTTAAGCGATTTAAATTCTTTTAAAAGATTTTTTTTGCGTTTCGGTCCCAAGCCTTCAATGTTATCTAATTTGGAAGCAAAACTATTTTTACTACGTAATTGACGATGGAATGTGATGGCGAAACGATGGACTTCATCTTGGATTCGTTGCAACAAGAAAAATTCTTGTGAGTTTCTTTCCAATGGTACAACTTCTAAGTTTGGACCAAATAAAAGTTCACTCGTTTTGTGCTTGTCGTTCTTGGCTAATCCAGCTACAGGAATATCGACTCCTAGTTGATTGGCTAACACATCTTTAGCAACATCGACTTGACCTTTACCACCATCGATTAAAATTAAATCAGGAAAAGGCAAGCCTTCTTTTAAAACTCGTGAATATCTGCGATAAATGACTTCTCTCATAGAAGCGTAATCATCAGGACCTTGGACAGTTTTTATTTTATATTTTCGATACTCATTTTTAGCTGGCCGTCCGTCAATAAACACAACCATCGCAGAAACAGGGTTGGTTCCCATAATATTTGAATTATCAAATGCTTCAATTCGAATGGGCGCAGGTATGTTCATCGCATTGCCTAATTTTTCAACTGCGCCAATTGTTCGTTCTTGTTTCCGTACAATCAAATCGAATTTTTCATTTAAAGCAACTGCAGCATTTTTACTGGCTAATTTAACCAGTTTTTTCTTTTCTCCCCGTTGCGGCTGCAAGACTTTCGTAGCTAATAAAGCTTCGACGCTTTCTTTATCAATGTCATCAGGAATCAAGACTTCTTTTGGCACAAAATGCTCATTCTCTTGATAAAATTGTCCAATAAAAGTTAAAAATGCTTCACTGGCATCATCATAAAATGGAAAAATCGATACATCACGTTCGATTAATTTTCCTTGTCTGACAAAGAATACTTGGACACACATCCAGCCTTTATCAACAGCATAACCAAACACATCACGATCAATTAAATCCACATTCGTCATTTTTTGGCGGGTCATAACTGTTTCAATCGCTTTAATTTGATCGCGAAATTCTGCAGCTTTTTCAAATTCCATATGTGCTGCTGCATAAGCCATTTTTTCTTGTAAGCGGTCTTGAATTTCTGTATGTCCACCAGAGAGAAACCCTTTAATCTCTTCCACCATATCTTTGTAGACTTGCGGATCTACATCAAAAGCATAGGGACACAGACATTGCCCTAAATGGTAATACAAACAAGGTTTTTTTTGCGACGGATTACATTTTCGCAAAGGAAAAAGCCGATCTAACAGTTTCTTTGTTTCATTCGCTGCATTTACATCTGGATATGGTCCAAAATATAACGCTTTGTCTTTTAAAACCTTTCGAGTAATCATTAAACGAGGATATTTTTCGTTTGTGATTTTAATAAAAGGATAGGTTTTATCGTCTTTTAACATGATGTTATATTTGGGATTATTTTTATGGATTAAATTAATTTCTAATAAAAGTGCTTCAATATTCGATTCTGTCACAATATATTCAAAATCATCGATTTCACTGACTAATCGTTCTGTCTTAGTATCATGGCTACCACGAAAATAAGACCGGACACGGTTTTTCAAAATTTTGGCTTTCCCAACATAGATAATCGTGCCGTTTTTATCTTTCATTAAATAACAACCAGGTTGATCAGGAAGCAGTGCTAATTTATTTTTTATTCGTTCGTTCATACGATACTTCCTTTCTAACAAAATACTTCATCTATTATACACCTCTTTTTGTAATTAAACAAAAAAAGCCGCTACTTTATGTACGAAAGAAACAGCCTGAAAAGACAATCGCTAATGATTTCTCTTCAGACTGAATCAGACTATTCGTAATGACTAATCAACGTTTATAAGTGTTTGGCAATCATTGCTTGCAATTGGTCTTTTGTATGAACACCGACTGCTTTTTCAACAACTTCGCCATCTTTTTTCAATAGCAATGTTGGGATGCTCATGATTCCAAAACTTGCTGGTGTTGCAGGATTTTCATCCACATCCATTTTGACGATTTTTACTTCGTCTTCATCATATTCTTCAGATAATTGTTCTAAGATGGGTGCTTGCATACGACAAGGGCCACACCAAGTTGCCCAAAAGTCGATTAAGACTAATCCTTCATCTGTTTCTGTTGCAAAATCTTTATCGGTAATTGCTTGTGTCATTTCACAAACCTCCTACTCTTTACTCTTATTACATGCTTAGTATAACATGTCATCTCTAAGATAGCGAGTGTTCTGCTTACTTATTGTAAGTCCTTGTTTATTGGAATTTTACGACAGTCGCACCATTACCACCTTGGTTTTGTGGCGCAAATTCATAGCTTTTCACACTGCGGTGATTTTTTAAAAATTCCGTTATTCCGGTTCTTAATGCACCTGTTCCTTTGCCGTGAACAATGGTTACTTGTGGATAGCCCGCTAGAATCGCAGCATCAATGTATTGGTCAACTTCTGCCAATGCTTCTTCGTAGCGTTTGCCACGTAAGTCTAGTTGTGTGCTAACATGACTGCTTTCTGCAGAACGAACCGTTGTAACTCTTGGTTTTGCTTCTTTTTGTGGAGCGACAGGCGTCATATCCTCTTCAGATACGTTCATTTTTAAAATGCCTAATTGGACTTGCCATTGTCCTTTGCCGTTGTCTTTTAATAAGGTCCCTCGTTGGCCGTAGGTATTGACAATTACTTCATCGCCAGCTTTTAATTTTTTCTGCTCTTTCGCCTTCTTCAGCACTTTGTTTTTAGCAAGCTTAGTTTCTTCGTGGTGTAATTGAGAAAGTTGTGTTTTCGCATCAATTAACTGATGTTCTTTGACACCACCTTGTTGGCCACTTTCCAATTGCATTTTGCGAATATCAGAAATAATGGTTTCTGCGTTTTCTTCCGCTTCTGCAATAATTTTATTCGCTTCTTTCCGCGCTTTTTGTAATTCTTTTTCTCGTTCTTCAAAAAATACTTGATAGGCTTCTTTCAGTTCTTTATGCAAAGCGGCCGATTCATCGACATAGTGGCGAGCTTCTAAATATTCAGTTTCGGCCATTTTGCGACGATTTTCCAGGTCTTCAATCATTTCGTTTAAATCTTGACTTTCACCGTCCATTATTTGTTTTGCAGCCTCGATAATACTGTTGTCTAATCCAAGACGTTTCGAAATTTCAAAAGCATTACTTCGGCCAGGCACACCAATTAATAAACGATAGGTTGGACTCAAAGTATCTACATCAAATTCCATACTGGCATTGATTGTTCCAGCTCGATTATAGCCATACACTTTTAATTCAGGATAATGGGTTGTTGCCATCACATAGGCTCCTTTAGCACCCAATGAATCTAAAATGGCAATCGCTAAAGCGGCCCCTTCTTGCGGATCTGTCCCAGCACCTAATTCATCAAATAGTACTAAACTTTGATGATCGACTTTCTTTAAGACAGACACGATATTCGTCATATGTGAAGAGAAAGTACTTAAACTTTGTTCAATCGATTGTTCATCCCCGATATCCGCAAATACTTCTGTAAAAATACCCATTTTACTTTCTTCTTCAACTGGAATAGGTAATCCAGCTTGACCCATTAATTGTAAAAGACCTAACGTTTTCAGAGTAATGGTTTTCCCGCCGGTATTAGGCCCTGTAATCACAATTGCTTGATATTCTTCTCCAATCACAATGTCATTGGCTACAGCTTTTTCTGGATCCAATAGTGGGTGCCGGGCTTGTTTAAAAACTACATGATTTGCTTGACTAATTTCTGGAACAACTGCTTTTAGTTCTTTTCCTAGTCGCGCCTTAGCATTAATAAAATCAAGTTTACCGATGACATAAGCATTATGCGTAATTTCTCGGCGATAAGGGACCAACTCAGCCGACAGTTCTGCCAAGATGCGAGTAATCTCATTTCTTTCGGCAATTTGTTGTTGTCGCAAACGATTATTCATTTCTAAAATTTGTTTAGGTTCAATAAATAAGGTTTGTCCTGAAGCACTTTGGTCGTGAACCACGCCACCAAAAATATTTTTATATTCTTGTTTGACTGGAATTACGTAGCGTTCATTTCGCATAGTAACAAGAGCATCACTAAGGTAACGTGCGTTTTTCCCACGAATAATACTATCTAGTTCTTCTCGAATGGTCTGCTCACTACGTCGAATATTTTGCCGAATTGCCTTTAAGGCTGGCGAAGCTTCATCTGTGACGTAGCCATCATCATCAATGGCTTGTTTGAGTTGGCGATTTAATTCAGGCAAAACTTCTAGTTGCTCTCGCCACATATATAAACGTTCAAAATCAACTTCATTTTCACTTAACTCATCAAAAAAACGAGTCAGTTCTGAAGTAGTCGACAAGACACGGCCTACTTGTGCTAATTCTATGCCATTTAAATCCGCACCAATTTCAATCCGTTTCATGTGTGGTTGGATATTTTCTAATTTAGGAATGGGGATTCCACCACGTAATCGTTGAACTTTTAAACCATCCTGTGTTTCATTTAGCCATGATTGAATTTTATTTTCATCAGCAATCGGTAATAATTCCGAAACTTCGTTTGTCCCCTGAGCTGTCACAATAAATTGCAACAACTGTTGTTTTACTTTATCAAACCCTAATGTTGATAGAATACGCTGATTCATTTTTCCACCTACTTTTCTAACTTTTTCATTTGTTGAAAAGACTGAGACATAACATAAGAAGTTTCGCTTTGCTCACTTACTTCTTATCTCTATCTCAGTCCCATTCAGCTTTATTTCGTAATTGGTTCAACCCATAATTCATATGCTTGTTTTGTTAGAATTGGGGTATTTTTTACAATGCCTCGTGCCAAGCCACTTGACCGAAACTGATTTTGGACAATATCTGACGGAATCATTGACGCCGTAGCTAACACTAGAAAAAGACCCACGTATAATACAAGAACACTTAATACGCCACCTAATAGTCCATTTACCTGTTTCAAAACTGGAATAAATGTTAATCCATGTAAAAAGATAGCTAAAAAACGAACGACCAACCAGCCTGCAAACAGCAATAATAAAAACGCAACTGCTGAATAAAAGGCTTTGTCCAAGTCTAAAGAAATCTCTTGATTAAAAAAGACAAGCTTTGACGTTGGCGTAACCGATGGATATGGAATATACAATTCTAAATGAGAAGCGACCTCTTTGTAATAGGTTCGAGCAACAAAATATGAAATTAAATAACCTACCGAATAGAGCACTTGTAAAATCAAGCCTCGTTTAGCTCCTGTATAAAATCCAAAGGCTAAAAGTAATAAAATAAGTATTGTTAACATCTTGTCATCCTTTCAGGAACTACTCCGAAACACCTTTATTTTGAATCTGCTGTTTTCGATTTTCATTCAAAATTTGTTGGGCTTCCACATGATTATGAATTTCTACATCTTCTTGTCCATTCTTTTTCAAAACATCCCGTGCTTCTTCTTCGATAATTTCCATTCGGCGCACACGATTCTCTAATTCAGCCAAACGAATGGTTTTCTGTTTTAAATCTGCTACTTGTTTTTCCAATTTTAAAGCATATTCTTGTTTTTTTAGTTGATCTGAAATTGCATTAATTGCTAATAAAACAGAAGCTTGTTCCGTATCAGTTTGCGGAGAAAGATGTTTAATTTCCGCCAGTTGTTCGTTGACAATTTTTGTGACTAAATCCATATGTTGTTTTGACTCTTGGCCAATAATTGTATACGTATGGTCTGCAATGATTGCTTTATATCGTGTTTTTTCATTTGATGCCATGTTGAGGTTCCCTCCTGTAAATCAATCCATTCTTGCTTATTGTACCATGAAAAAAAAGCGAAGCGCAATTTTCGTACAAATTCTCTCTTATTATATGCCACAAAGCGAAAAATTTAAAGATTTCTTTACAAGAACTCTGGCAATTTAAGAACGAATAGAAATTGTGTAGGAGAAAAAGCGTGGAACAAAAAGTCAAAGTGATTTTTGTCCCACGCTCAAACTCTGATAATCAGCTAAAAATGTTTGTTTCAGCTGTACTTTTTAAGGCTTAGTTATTATCTTTCATCTTTTCTACACGTAAACAACGCATAGCATTTAAAACAGCGATAATAGTTACACCAACATCAGCAAACACTGCTGCTTGCATTGAAGCCAAGCCTAATGCACCTAGTACCAAAACAATAATTTTAACAGCAATCGCAAAGATAATGTTTTGTTTAACAATTCTCAATGTTTTTCTTGATAATTTAATCGCAGAGGCGATACGACTTGGTTCATCATTCATAATCACCACATCAGCAGCTTCAATTGCAGCATCACTTCCTAAACCACCCATGGCAATCCCAACATCAGCCCGAGCTAAAACAGGTGCATCATTCATACCATCACCAACAAAGGCAACTTTGTTTTTAGGTGAAGATGCTTTTAACAACTCTTCTAAACGATCCACTTTGCCATCTGGTAAAAGTTCCGCATAAACTTTGTCAACACCAACTTCTTTTGCAATAGCTTCTGCAACTTGTTGATTGTCTCCAGTCAGCATAACAGTTTGTTTGACCCCTTCAGCTTTTAATTCTTTTATTGCTGAAATGGCGTCTGGTTTCAATTGATCCGCAATCACTAAGTAGCCTGCAAATTGATTATCAATAGCGACAAAAATTAAAGTTCCCGCTTCCTTCACTTCTGGTGCTTCGATACCAAATTGTCTCATTAACTTCGCATTACCGACTAAAACTGTTTTGCCTTCAATTGTGGCTTTGATACCGTGACCGGCAACCTCTTCAATTGCTGTTGCTGGAACAGTTTCTTTGCCATAGCTTTCTTTAATAGAAATAGCAATTGGATGAGTGGATAATTGTTCTGCTGTTGCTGTTAAACGCAACAACTCTTCTTCAGGTAAAACAACACTAGTTATGTTTTGAACCACAAAATTTCCTTTTGTTAGCGTACCAGTTTTATCAAAAACAATCGTTTCCGTATTCGCTAAAATTTCTAAATAGTTGCTCCCTTTAATTAAAACACCTAGTTTGCTGGCTCCGCCAATTCCACCGAAGAAACTTAAAGGAACAGAAATGACTAAGGCACATGGACAAGAAATAACCAAGAACGTTAATGCCCGATAAACCCATTCATTAATAGAAGTATCAGGGAAAATAAATGGTGGAATCACTGCCAATAAGACAGCTAAAACAACGACAACTGGTGTATAGTAACGAGCAAATTTAGAAATAAAGTTTTCTGCAGGGGCTTTTTTACTGCTAGCATTTTCAACTAAATCTAAAATTTTGCTAACTGTTGAATCCCCAAATTTTTTCGTAACATTAATAGTCAAGGCCCCATTTTTATTAATAAAACCACCTAAGATTTCATCGCCGACTTTGACCGTTCTTGGAACGGATTCACCAGTCAACGCAGAGGTATCTATCATACTTGATCCATCAATAATTTGACCATCTAATGGAACTTTTTCACCTGGTTTCACTAATATTTGTTGCCCAATTTCAATTGTATCTGGAGCGACCGCTTTTATTTGTCCATTTACTAAAAGGTTTGCTGAATCTGGACGAATATCCATTAATTTGGCAATTGATTTTCTGGATTGATCAACCGCAGCACTTTGGAACCATTCGCCGACTTGGTAGAACAACATTACTGCCACAGCTTCGGGATATTCCCCAATAAAAAATGCCCCAATCGTTGCCACAGACATTAAGAAATTTTCATCAAACACTTCCCCACGAAAAATATTCGTTACCGCTCGTTTGACAATGTCGCCACCAATTAAGACATAAACGACTAAATAAGACGCCAAAGCAACCCAATTATTACTTGGCTTAATGATAATAAGTGCTAAAAATAAAACAAATGCAATAATGATACGAATTAAGCGATTCTTATTTGGATTACGTCCCTCTTCTTCTTTGACATCTTTTAAAGAAATAACTTTGACATCTGGTTCTAACTTACCAATCACTGCACGCGCTTCATTTTCGACTTCTAAATCATGTCCTGATTCAACTTCCAGTGTCATTTTTTCAGCCATGAAGTCTACACGCGCTTTTTCTACTCCGTGAATTTTTTGGACAGATTTTTCAATTTTGTCTGCACAACTTGCACAATCAAGTCCTTCTAGTTTATAACTCTTTTGCATTTAAACACCTTCACTCCCTATATAATAGCGATTATTCCGTTTACATGAATAACCTTTCATGAATCTATTATAAATGAAGATGCAATCATATGTCAACTGCTTCACGTAATCTTTTTCTATTTTATAGACATAATGGCATAATTGCTGTAGGTGGAATGGATAACTGAGTAATAACTTTCGGATTGAGTCTATTGCTGCCTTTCCACCAAATTTTGGTTTGTTGGTGTTGAAACCAAGCACTTTGTTCAAAAGGTGCTGACAATGTTTGTAAGTGATGCACTTCGATTTGATTGGTTGCCTGCGGTTCTGTTGTGAAATCATGGGCCCGAATACCAATAGAATGACAAGAAATAGGAACTTCTTGTGTAACCGTTAGTGTTTGTTGCCAGCCAATCACTTGGACTCTGTGCGCATCTATGCGTTTGACAGGCCAAATATTTTTACAACCAGTGAGTTTAGCTGCTTCAATCGTTTGAGGTTGGTTAAATAATTGATTTGTTGCACCAAAAAGTGTTTGTTTTTTTGTGATTATCACTAAACTCTGACATAACTTATACAGTTCATCTAAACTATGACTCACAATTAAGGCATGTTGATTTAAATTACTTAATCGCTGTTGAAGTTCAATTTGCAGCTCTTCCTTTAAGGGTGCATCTAATGCGGAAAATGGCTCATCTAATAATAGGTAAGCCGGCTGAGCCGCTAGCATTCGCGCAAAAGCCACTCGTTGTCTTTGTCCTCCAGAAAGTTGACTAGGATATTGTTGTTGGACTTTAGTTAAGTGAAAAGACGCAAGCAATTGAGTGACCAATTGTAAATCTTTTGTCACGCACGTCAGATTTTCTACTACCGATAAATGAGGAAACAACGCATACTGTTGAAACAAAAGACCAATTTTTCGTTGTTGCGGCGACAAATTGATCTTTTGTTCAGCATCGAATAAGACTTGATCATTTAAAACAATCTGACCTTTATCCGCAGTCTCAACACCCGCAATACATTTTAATAACATACTCTTGCCACAACCAGAAGCACCTAAAATTCCTGTTGTTTGAGTCTTTGTTTCAAACTGAATTTGCAAAGTATGACTTTTCAATTCTTTTTGAATATCAACAATTAATCTCATTCCGATCTTCTCCAAGCGCGCTGACTAAAAAATTCCGTAAAAAATAAAATAATCAGGCAAAGTAATAACATAATCACAACATATTGATTGGCTAAACGCCAATCCCCACTTGCTACAGCAGAGTAGATAGCTAAAGGAAGCGTTCTTGTTTTGCCAGCAATATTCCCTGCTAACATTGTCGTCGCTCCAAATTCGCCTAACCCGCGGGCAAAGGCTAACACGCCACCGGCCAAGAGACCGTTCATCGACAAAGGTAACGCAATTTTTCTAAAATATCGACTTTCCGAAAACCCGAGTGTCTGGGCCACCGCCAACAACTCACTATCCATTTGTTCAAACGCCGTTAAGGCTGAACGATACATTAAAGGAAATGAAACAGCAACGGCAGCAATAACCGTAGCTGGCCATGAAAAAACAACTTGAATGGCAAAAAAATCAAGTAAAAACTGGCCGACTGGTTGCTGAACACCAAAAATAGTTAAGAGAAAAAAACCAAAAACAGTCGGCGGTAAAACTAATGGCAACGTAAATAAACTATTCAAAAGAATTTTTAATTTACGATTTTTCAAACGAAAAACAATATATGCAACGCCTGTTCCTAAAACAAAAGTAAATAAAATGGCGATTATTGCTGTCTGAAAAGATAAAAGAATTGGTCGAACATCCATTTTCCCACCTACTTTGTTAACTTAAAGCCAATACTTTCAAAATATTTTCTGCATTGTTGACTCTGTAAAAAATTTAAAAAAGCATCTGCTGATTTTTGTTTCTTAGAGGCGGCAACTTTACCAACTGGATAGATAATTGGCTTTTTCAAAGCAGCTTCAGGCATGGCCGCAACAATCGCTACTTTTGAATTGGTTGCTGCATCTGTCGCATAAACCAAGCCAGCTTCTGCACTTGCATTCGCTACCCATTCAAGGACTTCTGTTACATTCGTGCCAAAGCTTGCGTGTTTTTCTACATAGGACCAAGCACCTAAAGCTTTTAAGCCTTCTTCGGCATATTGACCAGCTGGAACACTCGCAGGATCACCAATTGCTATCATTTGGGCTTTTTTTAAATCAGAAAAATCATGCCACTTTGCTTGATCTTGGTTAGGCACAATAAGAACAAGCTGGTTTTCCAATAAAGGAACGACACTTTTCTTATTAATTAGTTTTTCTGCAACCAATGCATTCATTTGTTTTGTCGAAGCCGAGAAAAATACATCGGCTTTTAGGCCTTTTTCAATTTGCATCTGTAATTTTCCAGAACTATCATAGGTTCCAGTTACCTGAATATCTGGATGCTCTTTTTCAAAGGCTGGAATAATTTTCTTCTCCATGACTGATTCTAAGCTAGCTGCTGCCGCAAGGGTTATTTCTTCTTTTTTTGTTGAAACTGTTTCTTTTTGCGGCTGATTTGTACATGCAGCAATTAGGGCAACTAAACTGAATAAACTAAGCAAGAACACAGTCTTTTTTTGTTTAGACATTTGAACGCCTCTTTTCTTTTATAAATACCCGCCATAACTCAAGTCAATAATTTCAGATTTTTTAATCACTTCTTTGGCCATTAATCTTGGTAACAACAAATCAAAAACCGTTTTTTCTGAAAATAAAACACCACCTGGTAAGCCAATGATCGTTTGCTCTCCTTTATAAGCCAGCAAAAACATTGAGCCTGGTAAGACTGGTGTCCCATGGGTTACGATTTCAGCACCTGCCTGCTTAATTGCTAACGGTGTCAAATCATCAGGATCTACACTCATACCACCTGTACAAACAATCAGATCAAGCCCTTGTGCTAACATCTTTTTGATCGCAACAGTAATTTTTTGCGGCTGATCATCGACAATTTCTTGCTTGACAATCGTAACTAAAGGATACGCGGAGAACTTGGCTTTTAACACAGGGTAAAAAGCATCCTCAACCAATCCTGTGTAAACTTCACTGCCAGTAGTTACAATCCCGACCCGTATTTTTTTGAAAGGTTTCACAGAGATTAGTGGCTCAGACGTGCTGAACTGGCATGCCTTTTCTAATTGGCTTTTAGAAATTGTTAGTGGAATCACTCGAAAGGCTGCAACTTTTTCATCTTTCTGAACTTCTATATTGGTAATTTTAGTTGACAAGGCAAGACCTTCAATTTCATTTAAAGCAATTAATTTTTCTCGATTGACTTTTAAAAGACCTCTCGTGCTAGCTTTAGCAACAATTTTTCCTTCATGGACTTCACTCGGCTGACATGAGTCATCTGTTAACAGGTTATACAAAAATGTCGCTGCCTCTTCTTCATGTATTTCTGCTGGATCCAAGGAAACAAACAGATGTTTTTTCCCTAATGATAAAAGAATTGGAATATCTTCTTGAACAACTATATGTCCTTTTTTAAAACACACTTCCTTGGTCTTTCCATAGTCAATTCGCGTAATATCATGACTCAACGGAAGGCCAACTGCCTCTTCTGTTCGAATTGTTTTCATGGTTTATTCCTCATCATGTATGATTTTTTTATTTGTGATTAAATCCAAAGCGTGGGGCAAAACAGGCAACAAAAAATGCAAATGTTCTGTTACACTTTTTGGACTACCAGGCAAATTAACAATGAGCGTGCGTCCTCTTTGAACAGAAACGCCTCGACTTAACATAGCAAATGGTGTTTTTTCCAAGCTAAGTTGACGCAAGCCCTCACTGATCCCAGGAATGATTCGCTCTGCTACACGTAAGGTAGCTTCTGGGGTCCGATCCCGTTCACTCAACCCTGTGCCGCCTGTCGTTAAAATCAAATCACAGGTCTTAGACCACTCTTGCAATAGCTCTACTAATTGATTTTCTTCATCTGGTAAAATGGTTTGTTTGGTTACCTGGTAGAGCGCAGGTAACTGTTCACGAATCAAGGGCCCCGATTGGTCGACAGCAAGTCCTTGAAAGCAACGATCACTTAATGTTACAATGCCAACTTTAAACAACGTCTAACTGATCTCCTTTTTTAATATGACCTTCTGTCACAACAACTGCAAAGATTCCTTCTCTAGGCATGATGCAATCGCCCACTCGCGCATAAATCTGACAGTGTTTATGGCACTCTTTCCCAATTTGAGTAACCACCAATTCGGAATCGCCTATTTTCATTTTCGTTCCAACAGGTAATTGACGTAAATCAATCCCTGAGACGATAATATTTTCCCCGAAAGCACCATTACCAACCCGAGCTCCTTTTTCATTGAAAGCCGTTATTTCTTCAAAAGATAACAAACTGACTTGTCGATGCCAATTACCGCCGTGCGCATCATTTTCTAATCCGAAACCTTTAATTAAGTTGACTTCAGGAATTTCCTTTTTCTGTGTGCCTCTTCGCGGGCTAATATTTATTGCAATAATTTCTCCTGTTTTCATACTTACCCTCCTATTTGTGACATAAATCGTTGTTCTCCTTGTTGTTCCAAGAAAAGATGTTTTTCAGGCTTACAGGCAATGCCACTCTTGATAATCCCTAACAATTCTGCTGTTTGTTCCTTAGCTAAAGCTTCCTTTAACGAGTAGCCGTCTGCAGAATGCAGGCACGTTTTTAAATGGCCGTCTGCAGTAATTCGAATTCGATTGCACGTCTCGCAAAAACAATGCCCTAATGCACTAATAAAACCTATTTTCCCTTTAAAATCTTTTAAGGCGTAATAACTAGCAGGGCCATTGCCCAATGGTTTTTGGTATGGTTGCAACGTTCCATAATATTTGGTTAAAATGGCTTCTACTTCTTCTTGTTGCTTACCTGGATGCTCCTTCCCTAATCCAATTGGCATCATTTCAATGAAACGAAGATGCACAGTCTCTTTCTTAGCGATTTCAGCCAGTTCTACAATTGTTGCTTCACTTAGCTCTTTCCTAGCTACAGTATTAATTTTGATATTAGGTAATCCCACATCAATCGCTTGTTCTATGCCCGCCAGAACATTCCTTAACTGACCAACTCTTGTTATTTCACGAAATTCTTCTGGATCCAAAGTGTCTAAGCTAATATTAATGCCGTCCAAGCCCGCCTCTTTTAATCCTTGAGCCTCACGAGCTAACTTCATGCCATTAGTCGTTAAGGTTACTTTTTCGATGCCTGAGATTTGCTTTATCCTTTTAATTAAAGAGAGTAAATTTGGTCTAACAAGCGGTTCACCACCTGTTAATTTAACTTTTTTGATGCCTTCTTTCGCTAATATCCTCAGTAAAAAAATAATCTCATCATCTGTTAGAAGCTGCTCTTTTTTTAAAAAGCAAAGACCTGTTGCTGGCATGCAATACGTGCAACGTAAGTCACAACGATCTGTTAAAGACAAACGAACATAATCAATTTCACGGTTAAATGCATCTTTCATGCTGTTCACTCATCACTTTCCTTTGATTTAATTGAAGAACGAATGAAATGACCACTGCGTCCACCATTTTTCTCTAATAAACCAATGTTTGTCATTGTCATTCCGCGATCAATTGCTTTACACATGTCATAAATTGTTAAGAGTGCTGTCTGCACACCTGTTAGCGCTTCCATTTCAACGCCAGTTGAACCCACTGTTTTTGTAAAGCAACGTACTTCTAAACAAGTTTGATTGCGCCAATTAAACTGAATTTCACACTTTGTCAAAGCAACCAAATGACACAAAGGAATCCATTCAAACGTTCGTTTTGCGGCGGTAATCCCAGCTACTCTTGCTACCTGTAATACTTCACCTTTTTTAATCATTTGGGTCTGGATCGCTTCTGCTGTCGCTTCCAACATGTGAATTTCTCCATAAGCGAGGGCTGTTCTTTGAGTGTCATTTTTTTCCGAAATATCAACCATATGCACTTCTCCTTGTGTATTCAAGTGCGTAAATTCCTTACTTTGAACCATCTCTCCACCTCACATTTGACATTTGTTAACGTTTACACAATACTTCTTTTTCAAGTGTATCACTCTTGCATCAAAAAAACAATCTGGCATCCACAATTTTTTTTAGCGAGAAATCGAAGTTAAAAAAGTTAAGCGACAAAAATTACGTGCTTCGCTTAGCCTGACCAGACTTTTGTCTAAGTCTTAAAACTTGATAAGCAATAAGAGGTCGGGACAGAAGTGCTTATTTCCGAAGGACCTTCACCAAGTAGGTACGATGATTTCATCTGTTCATGCTTCACAGTGAAACATCGCAACTCTTAGAGCTGTAGCTCTTTTGAAGGCTGTACTGTGACGAGACGCATGTCGAGAAAACACCTTAGAAGTTGTTGAGATCGGAGCAACGCGTAGTGTTGGTTCTGTTCCCGCCGTTTATCAATTTTTAAGCCTGGAACAAAAATTCAAAGTGATTTTTGTTCCAGGCTCTTACTTTCATACTAATCTTAGGTCAGGTTGTCATCAAGTTTGCCAATAATAGACTTTTACAAGCGCGCCTTTTTTGAGTAGTACACCAGCTGGTTGTTCTAGTAAGCAATTTGTTTCTAAAGTATTTGATAAATTGGATGAAAGATGACTTTTTGTCACTAAATTTACTTTGCCATCTATTTCTTTCGCTCGGTAAAATCGACGTAGTCTACTGGGGGCTAATTCATGCGCTAAAATTACTGTTCGTTCCTTTAGATTTAACTCGACACAATTAAAAAAAGTAGCTAATAATGTCCAGTAAAAAAGATGTAAATTAACCATTGCCGCAAACGGATTGCCTGAAACGCTTAAAATGAGTGTTTCTTGAAATTGACTTCCCATAACTGGGGTTCCAGGTTTCATATTTACAAAATGAAACAACTCTGTTCCTCCGATACGTTTAATCGCTAAAGGTAAATTGTCCTTTTCACCTACCGAAACACCACCACAAGTAATTAATAAATCAAGTTTCGGTGAAATCTCAATCAGCCTCTTCGCTAATTCTTCAGGGTCATCTGAACAATGGTCTAGGTGGATTACTTCATTGCCACTCGCTTTGACAAAAGCTGCTAACATGTAGAGATTACTATTATAAATTTTCCCAACTGACAGTGGTTCTTCCAAAGAAACTAACTCACTACCGGTCGCTAAAATCCCCACCTTCATGCGCTTCAAAACAACAACTTTATCAATCCCTTGCATTGCCAACAAACCAATCATGCGACTATTAATCTGTTGATGTTTTGCTAAAATTTTTTGCTGAAAAGCAATATCTTCTCCAATTTCCGCATAGTTTTGGCCCGCAGTGACAGAGCGAAAAATTTTAACATGGTCCTGCCCAAAATCCGTCCATTCTTGTGGCACTACAGCATCAAAATCGGTTGGAATAAAAGCACCTGTCGTTATTTTAATCGCACAGTTATTCGTCTGATTACAATAAAACATGGAATCCCCTGCCACTAAAGAGCCGACGACTTTTAAACAACTTGGGCTTTCAGCAGTCGCACCTCGTGTTTCTACTGCACGAACGGCATACCCATCCATCCCGGCACGAGGAAAATGAGGAATCGCTGTCTCTGCAAAAATGGTTTCTCTGCTAATCCGCCCCAAGGAATCAAGCAGCGCCACTTCTTCTGTTTCACATTGACTCTTCATATGTTGGGTCATTTTCTCTCGTGCTTCTTCCAACTCGATCATGTTTTAACCATCCTTTTTTATTTATTCACTGGTTTAATCGCAACGGCACAAACTTTATATTCAGGAATTGTGGCGATATCATCAAATACAGCATTGGTGATTTCGTTAACATTCCCATCTGGAAAGTGGAATGTCATAAAGACTTCTTGCGGAAATACTCGATTTCCGACAGCCGCATAGGTTTCAATTTTGCCACGTCGAGAATGAACTTCAACTTTGTCACCTTCTTGGATTCCCAGAGCTTGTGCATCGACTGCATTTATCTCAATATAAGAGTGATTCGCTATTTGGTTAATCCCTTCCGTTCGTCCTGTCATCGCTCGGGTATTGTAATGGTAAAGCATTCGGCCTGTCGACATTAAATACGGGTACTCTTCATCTGGTAATTCTTGTGCTTGCTTATACGGAATTGCTTTAAATAAACCTTTCCCACGAGCAAAACTGCCCACATGCATAATCGGCGTACCTGGATCTGTCAAGCTACGACAAGGCCATTGTAAGCTCTCCTTCTCTAATCGTTCATAATTAATTCCACCAAACGAAGGCGTCACAGCTGAAATTTCTTTCATAATTTCTTTTGCAGATTCATACGCACAAGGATAGCCCATTCGTGTCATGACTTCACAAAAAATTTCATAGTCTTCTCGCGCTTGTCCCCTTGGTTCAACAGCTTTGCGGACTCTTTGCACGCGCCGTTCTGTATTTGTAAATGTCCCATCTTTTTCTGCATAACTGATGCCAGGTAAAACAACATCTGCATAAGCAGCCGTTTCGGTCATAAATAATTCTTGAACGACTAAAAAGTCTAAACTTTCTAAAGCTTGACGAACATGTCCTGTGTCTGGATCCGTAACAATTGGATCTTCTCCAAAAATATAAAGGCCTTTGACGTTTCCTGCCGTTGCTGCTGGCAAGACTTTAGTAGAAGTTAAACCGGTGTTTCGATTTAGCGGCACATGCCAAGCTTTTTCAAATTTGTCGATTACTTCTGGATTATTGACTTTTTGATAGCCTGGGAAATCATAAGGCATACAGCCCATATCACAGGCACCTTGAACATTATTTTGACCTCGCAAAGGATTGACACCACAGCCAGGTTTTCCAACTTTACCAACCAACATTGCCAAATTAGACATACTCATAACACCCTCAGTTCCTGTCGAATGTTCCGTTACGCCTAAACAATAAATGATTGGTGCTTTTTCTGCTTTTGCATACATGCGTGCCGCTTGAATTAGATCTTCTGGATGAATATGACAAATTTCTGCGACTTTTTCCGGCGTATAATCAGCCACCATTTTTTCTAAATCTGAAAATCCTTCTGTCCGTTCTTCAATAAAATGGCGATCTGCTAAACCTTCTTTCAAAATCACATGCATCATGCCATTAGCAAATGCGACATTCGTTCCCGCCTGAACTTGTAAATGCAGCGCACTATCCTTCACTAAGTTAATTTTCCGCGGATCAACAACAACAACTTGCGTTCCTCTTTGGATGGCTTGGCGAATTTGCGCACCAATAACTGGATGAGCTTCTTCTGGATTGGAACCTACTAATAAAATCATGTCGACATCTTCAGTGATATCAGCAATAGGATTAGTCATCGCACCAGAGCCTAAGGTTTGGGCTAAACCATGGACCGAAGCCGAATGACAAACACGGGCACAGTTATCAACATTATTGGTACCAAAAGCAGCACGCACCATTTTTTGAAAGACATAATTATCTTCATTTGTCGCTCTAGAGCACGAAAAACCAGCAAGAGCATCCGGACCGTTTTCTGCTTTAATTTCGTTAAATTTTGACGAAACAAGCGTTAAGGCTTCTTCCCAAGAAGCAGGTTCAAAAATCCCATTCCGTTTAATTAATGGCTCCGTTAAGCGATCTCCTGACCCAACAAATTTATATGAAGCAAATTTTCCTTTCACACAAAGTAAATTTTTATTAGCTGGTCCATCCAGGGGTTCAACACCCACTAAACGATTATTTTTAACGAGTAAATTCATCTGACAGCCTGTCCCACAATGCGGACAAGTTGTAGGAATTTTCTGGGTTTCCCATTTGCGGTACTCTTTCGTATCTTTTGCTGTTAACGCTCCTGTAGGACAGGAAGAGACACAATTGCCACATGATTCACAGATAGATTGATCAAACGCCTGCCCATAACTTGGCATCATTTTTGTTTCAAAGCCACGATTAGCAATACTAAGTACATCTCTTCCCTGCCGCAATTGACAGACACGAGCACAACGACGACACATGATACACTTTTCTGGATCATAAGAGAAAAATGGATTACTGGTATCTTCTTGATGGCAAGGCATTCTTTTTCCCTCGGTAAAGCTAGTGGCATCAATCCCATAATCTAGCGCATACTGTTGTAATTGACAATCCCCGTTTTTTCCACAAGAAAAACATTCTAATTTATGATTACTCAATAATAAATCAAGAATAAAACGTCTGGAATCAACAACTTTTTCAGAATGTGTTGACACAACCATGTCCTCTTGACAATGTGCCGTACAAGCAGTTGTTAAGCCACCACGTCGGCCGCCTTCCACCTCAACCACGCACATCCGACAAGAACCATCAGGCGCTAATTCCTTTAAATGACAGAGCGTTGGGATTTCAACACCTAGCCCTTTCGCTGCTTCGAGAATGGTAGTCCCTTTAGGCACAGTTACTTCTTGGTTATCAATAGACAATGTAACTGTTTGCGTATGCAACTTTGTTTTCATTTTTACCAACCTCCTTTGCTGGTGGCATAGATTTCTGTTTCAGCAGTCGTTTCAAATTCTTCTGGAAACAAAGCCAATGCACTCTTCATTGGATTTGCGACGGATTGGCCCAAACCACAAGCTGATAATCGCGTGACATGCGTGAGCATCTTTTCCAATCGTGGCAAATCACTAGCTGTTGCCTCTTTCCGATTGAATTTACTCAATAATTCCAAAATCCTAGTTGTTCCCAATCGACAAGGGGTGCATTTACCACAGGACTCATGAGCAAAAAAGGCCGCCACGTGTACTAAATAGTCCACAACATTGACTGAATCATCCATTACTACAATTGCACCAGAGCCGACAGATAAGTCATGGGCCCATAAATCTTCGTAGGAATACAAACAATCCCTTAACGTTGCGACAGCACCAATTGGACCGGATTGTCCACCGAAGTGAATAAATTTTAATGCTCGACCAGTTGCAGAGCCTCCGCCGTATTGCTCGCCATAAATTATTTCTTCTAATGGTGTTCCAAGGTTGACCTCGTATAAGCCCCGATTTTTAATATGTCCAGACAAACAAATTAGCTTTGTGCCGCCACCATCGGCAGTACCCATCTCTAAAAAGGCTTGTCCACCTTCTCGTAAAATTACGGGAACACTTGCAAATGATTCAACATTATTCACTAATGTTGGTTGCAAATATAAACCAACATCTGCTAAGTGTGGTGGTTTGACACGCGGCCGCCCCGTTTTTCCTTCAATTGAATTTAAAAGTGCTGAATTTTCCCCACAAATATAGGCGCCAGCACCAGAAATAATCGTAATATCATAATTGAATCCTTCAATTCCTAAAATGTTTTCCCCTAAAAAGCCAGCTTGTCGTGCATTATCCAGTGCTTCTTGAAATGTTTTTTGGATTCTGCGATATTCTCCTCGCATATAAATATAACCTGCTTTTGCTGAAAATAAATAGCCAGCAATGATCATTCCTTCAATCACACTCAATGGATCTTCAGATAAAAGTACTTTATCCTTAAAGGTCCCTGGTTCGCCTTCATCAGCATTACAAACAATGTACTTTGTGGTTCCTTTTGCATGATAAAGATGGCGCCATTTTTTTCCTAAAGGATAGGCTGCTCCACCGCGACCTCTTAAGTGCGCAATATCCAGTTCGTTTAAAATTTCTTCATCCGATAGTGAAATTGCTCTTTTTAAACCATCAAATCCATCGTATTTACAATATTCAGCAACATCGGTCGCAGATTGCATTTTTCCCATTCTCTCTAATAACATTGGTTGGTTTCTCTTAAGCATTGACTCACCTCCTACAATCCTTCATAGCAATCATTTTGTAAATGTTGAATTAATTGATAAATTTTCTCTTCTGTTAGTTGACTAAAAACGGTGTCCTTAATTTTAATTACTGGACCTAAATCACAAGCCCCGATACAAGGAATACTGTGATACATAAATAAGCCATCTGGTGTCGGCTGATTCTCTGGCACTTCTAAAATGGTTTCTAAAACTTCGGCAACCATCGCCCCACCAGTATAATGACACGGTGTGCTGTTACAAATCTTCAAGACATACTTCGCTTGCGGTTCCGTCTTTAAAATGGCATAAAAACTGACGATTTCATAGACTCGCGCTTCCGTTAAATGTAGATGCTCTGCAACTAATTGAGCTGTCTCCTGATCGATATACCCTTCTTCTGAAGCAAATTGTAATTCAATTAAAATATTTAAAATTCGTTGTGGATCAGCATCGTTTTCTAGAATAATCGCTTCTTTTTCAATTAAGCTTAATGCACACATTCCTTTTTATTCCCCCTTTTTAGTGAAACTTGAAGTTGTTCTCCTTGATAATAGATACGCAATTCTTTTGGTATTTCAGCAGATAGTAAACAAAAATCGGCTTTATCTATAACATTTTTTGCTGATTCTTTTTGGCGATTCTGGTTATTCATCATAAGAAATAGTCCTGGCTGCACAACATTACGTAATGAATTTGATTCACAAATGATTAATGCTTGGGCCGGCACAGCTTTCAGAAATTGCTGAATGGCTTCCGCCAAATTTTCTTGAAAAACTTTCAATAGAAAAACTTTTTGACAACCTGCAGCTAATAATTTCATGGTATCTTTATTGCCAATCGTCTCTTGCTCTTCTACTAATTCATAACCAGCTGTAATACTGGTACAAATTCCGCATCCTTTTGTGCCTCGTTGACACACCCCTCGTTGACCACTAATCGTAATAATCTTCAAGCCATAAATTGGATAGACTTCTTGGTACTGTTTAATAAGAGCTTCGGCTAATGTCGTTTTGCCACTATTCCGACCAGTAGATCCAATTTGAATCATATTTGGTACCTCAATTGCCATAGAGCTCCTCCGTCTGAATCGTTTTCTCAACTCTTGGTTTGACAGTTGCTGGTTTTGTCATAAAGATCAATGGTACGGCCATAAAAAGACTGCCCCCTACCGCATTGCCTAAAAATACCCATAGTGTATTTTGCAAATAATCCCACCAACTGATTGTGGTGCTTTGTGAAAAAATTGCCGCTGGAATAATAAACGCATTGGCGACCACGTGTTGAAACCCACAAACAACGAAAACCATGACAGGAAACCACAAGCCAAACATTTTACCTAAATATGATTTTGCCAACGCTCCGAGATAAACCGCTAAACAAACAAAAATATTACAGCCAATCCCTGAAACAAAAGCAACTAGCGGTGGATCAGCAATTTTCGCCTGAGCAACTGCGACTGTTTTATCCAGAAACGCACCTTCAGTTAACCCAACAATATGGCCAAATAAATACGCCACAAGAAATCCGCCTAGACAATTGGTCAATAAAACAACTAGCCAGTTATAACAAAGAGTGCCCACTCGAACCTTTTTCTGTAATACGCCTAATGTCATTACCATCATATTGCCTGTTGCTAACTCACCACCAACAAAAGTAAGCGCTATCAATCCAACTGGAAATAAAGCTCCACCCAGAAAGTTGTTAAAACTTCCCCATTCTGTGGGGGCGGTTCCAGTGATACGAATAAACGCCAAGTAACCCAGTGCAATACAAAAACCAGCCATGATGCCTAAAATACAGAGTCGAACAAACGATAATTTCCCTTTCATTTTTGCCTTATCACCTAAGCTTGCAACTATTTCTTCACTACTGAAAAAATCCATTACGATTCCTCCTTTTTATCGATACCACTGAGACAATTCTTCTTTTCGATTGACATTTTTAAGTTGATTCTCTTTTGATAGTTGCACCGTTTTTACAGATAGATGCTCAAATTCTTGCCGAATCTGATAGTTATTTTGCGCAAGCTGTTTTTGAAATGTTGGTAAACAAGAACATCGATAAAAGCCAAATAATGGTTCTTGACGACCTTCAAAGTCAAAGATTGTTACTTGATTTTGTCCACGCTTAGAGGCTAACTGATACACAAGTTTAGGAGAAAAAGTTGGTATATCACAGGCAATTACAAACACTTCAGCTTTCTGAGTATAGTTCATTGCTGTCACAATCCCACCTAATGGCCCCTTTCCAAGATACATATCTTGAATGATTGTGCATTTTCTAAACGCCTTAGGAAATTTTTGACTATCATTCGTTACTAAAATAACCTCTTCGAACAGTTCCATTAACTTTTCAGCTGTTTGCAAGATCACGTATTGCCCTTGAATTTTCAATAATGCTTTATCAAATCCCATCCGTGAACTTTTCCCGCCGCATAACAGCACTGCTGTACAATCAGCAATAATTTTCGCCACCCCTTTACCATAATTTTTATTAGTTCAAAAAAATATTTTTTAGTCATGTATTAAGTCTATTATAAGACATCCCTCGTACAAGTCAATTCCTTTTAAAAAAAAGAACGAGAAAAAGAGTCGCTCTTTTTCTCGTTCTACCTTATTCATCTGTTTGACGTTTTATTTCTTCAATCTCAATGCGTAATGATTTTCGTTTCTCAATGGCGACATAAACCAAGCCAATCAAAAAGGGTAACACAAAGCTACCAAATCGATACAGTAAAACAGATGCTACAGCATCAACATTGCCGACCAATGGTTTAAACAACAATAAGTAAACAAATTCAAATGGACCAATGCCAGCAGGTGTCGGAATAACTCCTGAAAGAATAACAGCAAAACTGGTAAAGGACATCACTAATAATAAATCAATATTCGGGTGATTTTCTACTAAAACAATGTAAGGAATAATGTACCAAAATAATAATTTAAATACATTCCATGAAAAGATTCGAAGCAACGCTGAGCGATCTTGTGTAATTGTTTGGACAGCTGCCCGCAAGGAATAGATTTGTAAATTACAATTATCCACCCAATCTCTTAGTTTTGGTCGTTTAAACCAACGATTGGCAAACTTAACCAATAAAACTTGCAACTTTAAGCTACTAGATAAAATAAGTAATGCTGCAATTATTACTAATGTTAAAATAACACCTGCTAAAATGAATGGAATCATCTTAGGCGCATTTTCATAAAACAGGGAAAATTGAATAATCAAACCAATAATTGCTAAAAAAATCACGGCTGCTTTGTACATAATCATATGTAATGCCGTTATCCCCACACTTTTAGAAACAGGAATTCCCTTTTTCTTATAAAAATAAATTTCTGAAAGCAAGGTTCCCGTGCCAAATGAAATAATCCGATAAAATGCTACATAACAAGAAGTAAAAAAACCATCCACTGTTGTAAAGTCTTTGTTAAAATAACGAGCTATTTCCTTGATTGAGCGCCCTTCTGCAAATTGATAAACTACACCAAAAAAAATAACAGCAATCAGCACCAGCCAACTCGTTTCCATCAGTTGAGCAAAAATATCACTTAATGAATTATCCATGACATAAAAGATTACGCCTAAAACGATAATCATTAACAACATATTTAAGCCAATTTTTACTTTTCCTTTCATCGCTTCTCCTTTTTTGTTCTTACTTAAATGTTAGATAGATGCAACTAATCATCGCGATTACGCCAATTGAATAACACAATGCAAAAACTGGTTTTTGGGTTTTATGATGAAATTTCTTTTGTCCCATTAGCCCACCTAGACCGCCACCGACAAGTCCTATCATCAATAAGCGGCGTTCCGGAATACGCCAGTTCCCACGTTTTGCTTGTTTTTTATCATAACCCATCATACTAAACAATACTAAATTAATGACGAGGAAATAAATGATTACTATCCACTGAAGCATTCTTTCTGGCCTCCTAACTAGTTACTGTACTAGGATACCTTGTTCTGATTCTAATTGCAAAAAATTTTTCAATGACTCATGAAACTACAACAGGAAAGTAAGTTCTCGGTTGCCCGTTTTCTTACTTTCCTATTGAGTGCCTCATTTATTTTGCATTTAATTCAGCAATTTTAATAATCACATTGGTCGCTTTTTCCATGGCTTGTAATGAAACAAATTCAAAACGGCCATGCATATTTTCGCCACCAGCAAAGATATTTGGTGTTGGAATCCCTAAATAAGAAATTTTTGAGCCATCCGTTCCACCGCGAACAGGTTCAATAATTGGTTGAATTGACAATTCTTCCATTGCTTGTTTAGCAATTTCGACAATGGACATATCTTTTTCAATCACTTCTCGCATATTATAGTATTGATCAAATAAATCAACTTTGATTCGTTCTTCATCAAATGGTGCATTCAATGTTTGCTGAATTTCTTTAATTTTAGCTTTACGTGCTTCAAAAATCTCGCGATTGTGATCGCGAATAATATATGTCATTGTAGCTTCTTCTGGCGTTCCAGCAAACGCTGCTAAATGATAAAAACCTTCTTCACCTGCTGTTTTTTCTGGAACTTCGTCAGCAGGTAAGGCATTATGGAAATCAATTCCTAATTGTAACGCATTAATCATTGTATTTTTGGCTGTTCCTGGATGAACGTTTTTCCCTTGAATTGTAATTTCTGCTTGCGCCGCATTAAACGTTTCAAATTGTAATTCACCTACCGGTCCGCCATCCATTGTATAAGCAAAATCCACGTTAAATTGAGCGACATCAAATTTGTCGGCACCTACACCAATTTCTTCGTCAGGACCGAAAGCCACACGAATGGTGCCATGTTTAACTTCTGGGTGATTAATTAAATATTCCATGGCTGTCATTATTTCCGCAATACCTGATTTATCGTCAGCCCCTAATAAAGTGGTACCATCTGTTGTGATAAGTGTTTCACCACGATAATTTTTTAAGTTAGGAAAGTCTTTCGTATTTAAAGTGAATTTGCCTTCTTTATCTAAAGGAATCGTTGATTCTCCGTCATAGTTCTCAATAATTTGCGGAGAAACATTCACTGCATTAAAATCAGCCGTATCCATATGGGCAATAAAGCCGATTGAACGAACGTCTTTCTCCACGTTACTAGGTAACGTAGCAATCACAAAACCATTTGTTTCGTTATAAATAACATCGCTCATCCCTAATTCTTCTAATTCTTTTTTTAAGGTTTGTGCAAAGGCTACTTGTGTTTGTGTTGATGGTGTCGTTGTGCTAGTTGCATCTGAGCGTGTTTCTGTTTTCACATAGCGTAAAAAACGAGGTAATAAATTTTCATACATAAAAGAACACTCCTTTAATCTTCATTTTTTTATTTAAAACGAAATGGGTTGGTATTCGCTTCTGATTCAAAAATGGATACAGCCCACTCATTTTCTTGTTTCCATTGATTCATTAATTCCACAAGTTTTGGCTTACAAAGCGCTTCAATGTAATGACCAGGATCGATGACTGGTAAATCTTCAGCAATCATGTCATGTGCCGTATGATAATACACATCACCAGTAATATAGACATCGGCTTGTTTACGTAATGCATCATGATAGAATTTTTCACCACTTCCACCACAAATGGCTACCCGTTGAATCATTTTAGTATCATCTTTTGCAATGACCCGCAAGCCATCCAATTGGAAAGCTTCCTTAACTTGCTGTACAAAATCAGAGAATCTCACAGGCTTGTCTAATACTCCAACCCGACCTAAACCAAATTCTTTTGATTGATTTTCAATGGTATAAACATCATACGCCGGTTCTTCATAAGGATGCGCCTGTAACATAGCTGCAAGAACTTGTTCTTGTTTAGTTTCAGGGAAAATCACTTCGATTTTTGCTTCTTGGACGACACTTTCTTGACCAATTTCGCCAATCGTTGGATTTGCTCCTTGTGTTGGTGTAAAACGTCCTGTTCCAATTAAAGAGTAACTTGTTTTAGAATAATCACCTTGAGACCCGGCGCCAGCTAGACCTAAAGCTTCTCTCATTTGCGGAGCTTCATCAATTGGCACAAAAACGGCTAATTTTTTATAAGGAACAGTATGTGTTTTAGTTAAAAAGGTGGTCTGTTTAATTCCCAATAATTCACAAAACCAATCGTTTAAGCCATTGTCAATAATATCCATGTTAGTATGCGCTGCGTAAACAGCAATATCGTGTTTTAATAAATCAGCGTACATTTTTTCTTGAAAATTATCTGTGGTTAATCGCTTAACTGGGCGGAAAATAGGTGGGTGTTTCGCAATAATCAAATCAACCTGCTTCTCAATTGCTTCTGCAACGACCTCAGGACGAACATCTAAGGTAACCATCACATTTTCAATTGGTTTATCTAACGTACCAATGTGCAAGCCCACAGAATCTCCCGTTTCTGCTAACCATTCGGGACAATAGTCATTGAAGCGTCGAATCAATGTCTTACCGTTCACAGCCATTGGCCAGCACCTCCTCAATTAATTGTTGGTCTTGCTGTAGTTTCACTCGTTTTTCAATATGTTCTCCACTTGCTTTTGCTAGTTGTGCAAGAACAGTTTTGCGCTGTTTTAATTCTCGTTGCCATTTTTTGGTAAAAACGGGTCCTTGTTTTTTAATTAAAACTGGCCCAAATAGTAATTCTTGGTCCGTATAAGAAACGGATTGCTCTGTTTTTTCGGCTACGATAATTTCATACAACTTACGGTTTTCTTCCACGATTGTTTCATCAATAATACTGTAGTCGTTTGCCATTAACCAGCGGCGTAAAGTTGGTTCACCAATATTCGGTTGTAAAACAAGGCGTTCCTTCCCTGTTAAACGATTTTTTTTGCGTCCAGCTTCTAAAATATCTCGGATTAATGTGCCGCCCATTCCACAAATACTAATGACGTCTATTTGATCTTCAGGTTCAATTGCATCTAGCCCGTTCGCTAAACGTACGATAATTTTATCCGTCAAATTGGATTTACTGACTTGGGTTTTGGCAGATTGATAAGGTCCTTCTACCACTTCCCCAGCCACAGCAAAAGACAGTTTATTTTCTAACATTAAAGCAACTGGTAAATAAGCATGGTCTGAACCAATGTCTGCTAAGCGACTTCCTCTAGGGATTAAATCACCAACCGTTGCGAGACGTTTTGATAATTGATTTTCATTCATATTTTTGATTCCTCCGTTGCTTATTATACCATTGTCAATTGAAGATGAAAACTTACACATTCGTGCAATCTACTGTTTCCTCTCCTTAATCATTTATAAAAAAGAACCCCCTTCAAAATCAATTTCATAACCTTGAAGGGGGCTGTCATTATTGCTATAAAGAGCATTCTCCTTATATTAATAATAGGGAAAACATTTTTAATTAGGCATTTGCCAACCAGTTTTCAACTTCTGCTAAGGCATCCGCAATCCCTGCTGGATTTTTCCCACCAGCTTGAGCCATATCAGGACGACCACCGCCGCCACCGCCAACTTTTGGCGCAATTGCTTTGATTAAGTCACCGGCTTTTAAGCCTTTTCCGTTCATGTCTTTTGTCATAGCCGCTAACAAGCTTACTTTTTCATCTTGTGCAGTTGCTAGAACTAGTACATCAGACAATTCTTTTTGTTTCCATTGGTCAGCCAATTGGCGTAATTGATTCATGTCTTTAACATTGACTTGAGCGGCAATATAACGAACACCATTGATGTCTTTGACATCTTTAAAAATGTCACCAGCTTGTTGGTTCGCTAATTTGCCAGCCAATTGTTCGTTTTCTTTTTGTAGATCACGTAATTGTTGTTGCAATTGCTCTGTTTTCGTAACCACTTCTTTTAATTGAGGTGATTTAACTAATGTAGCAATCTCTTTCAATTGACGTTCTTCTTCTTGTAAAAGTTGATACGCTTCTTTACTCGTCACTGCTTCAATACGGCGTACTCCTGCACCAATCCCAGATTCAGAAACAATTTTGAAAATCCCGATATCTTCTGTATTAGTAACATGTGTTCCACCACATAATTCGATAGAGTAATCCCCAATATTAACTACACGGACTTCTTTGCCATATTTTTCGCCAAATAACGCCATTGCGCCCATGTTTTTCGCTGTATCAATATCTGTTTCAATTGTGACAACAGGAATAGCTTCCCAGATTTTTTCGTTAACGATGGCTTCCATCCGCGCTAGTTCTTCTGATGTAACTTGCCCAAAATGAGTAAAGTCAAAACGTAGATGTCCTGGTGCAACTAATGAGCCTGCTTGGTTGGCATGCTCCCCTAACACATCTTTTAAAGCACGATGCAATAAATGGGTTGCCGTATGGTTTTTCAAAATACGTGTCCGCATCCGTTCGTCCACTTGCAATTGATAAATTTGACCTTCTGCTAATGGCGCCAAAACTTCTACTTTGTGTAAAAATTGACCGTTTGGTGCTTTTTTCACATCCACCACGTTGGCAACGACTTCCCCTGCGGTATTTTTTACATAGCCGCGGTCAGCAATTTGTCCACCCATTTCAGCATAAAATGGTGTTTCAGCAAAAATTAATTCGGCTGTTCCTGCAGATGCTTCATTTACTAGTGCGTCACCTTGAATAATAACAAATAATTCACTATCATGTGTTAATTCTGTATAGCCAACAAATTTACTTTCTACTTTAATATCTGTTAATAAAGCAGATTGAACACCCATTGAAGTTTCTTTACTGCGGGCAGAACGAGCACGTTCACGCTGTGCTTCCATTTCTGTTTCAAACCCAGCATGGTCGACTTTCAAGCCTTCATCTTCTGCAACTTCTTCCGTTAATTCTACGGGGAAGCCAAAAGTATCATAAAGTTTGAAGATAATTTTTCCATCTAATGTATCGCCTTTTGCATCTTTAACTTCTTTAATAACCTCATTTAACATGCTTAAACCTTCATTGATGGTTTCATGGAAACGTTCTTCCTCTGTCCGAACCACTTTTTCGATGAAGTCTTTTTGTTGTAATACTTCTGGATAGTAGCTTACCATGATTTCGCCAACAACAGGCACTAATTTGTATAAAAAGGCTTCATTAATGCCTAATTTTTTCCCGTGCATTACCGCACGACGTAATAAACGACGTAACACATAGCCACGACCTTCATTTGAAGGAAGCGCACCATCACCAATTGCAAAGGACAAGGCGCGAATATGGTCAGCAATCACTTTAAAGGAAACATCCGTTTGTGGTGCATCTCCATATTTCACGTTAGTTCCTAAAGCTTCTACCGCATGAATGATTGGCATAAATAAATCAGTTTCAAAATTTGTTGGTGCATCTTGAATGATAGATACAACACGTTCCAAGCCCATGCCCGTATCAATGTTTTTATGTGGTAATGGTTCGTACGTATCTTCTGGTGTATGGTTAAATTCAGAGAACACTAAGTTCCAAATTTCTAAATAGCGTTCATTTTCGCCACCAGGATAATTTTCTGGATCATCTTCTGGAATATCTAAAAATTCTTCGCCGCGATCATAAAAGATTTCCGTATCCGGACCACTTGGACCAGCACCGATATCCCAGAAGTTATCTTCTACATCAATAATATGGTCTTCAGATAAACCAACTTCATCACGCCAAATGCGTTTTGCTTCTGTATCTTTCGGATAAACAGTCACATATAATTTTTCTGGGTCAAAAGCAAGCCATTCAGCACCAGTTAAAAATTCCCAGGCCCAGTGAATCGCTTCATTTTTAAAATAATCTCCAATTGAGAAGTTCCCTAACATTTCAAACATTGTATGATGACGAGCCGTTTTCCCAACATTCTCAATATCATTTGTACGAATAGATTTTTGAGCATTCGTAATTCTTGGATTTTCTGGCACAACAGAGCCATCAAAATATTTTTTCAAGGTTGCAACACCAGAGTTAATCCATAATAATGTTGGATCGTTTACTGGTACTAAAGAAGCGCTTGGTTCTACTGAATGTCCTTTAGACTTAAAGAAGTCTAAATACATTTGGCGAACTTGACTACTTGTTAATTCTTTCATTGATTTTCCTACTTTCTATTAATAATTAACTATTTATATTTTGTACCCTCTTAAGTGGCAGATTGTGAACACAAAAAACACCATTGCAGTCAAGGACGATTGCTCGCGGTACCACCTTGATTGCAATGATGTTGGATCATTACCTCTTAAGCTCTATAACGCAGAGTCGCGTTGATATTTCTATCAAGTCCATCTAAAGGGAGCAAGTAAATTTATCTGATGCCCTTCTCTCAGCAATGAACGGCTTTCTGTGATCAAAATAAGATTCCTCATATCCTTTAGCTTATAGTCAAAAGTATAAGAAAGATCTGCTAAAAAGTCAATTGTTTTCGTAGGAATCTTTCCTTACTGAGCTGTTTCAAATAACGTTTGCTCTAAATAAGGCAAAATTTGTTCATTTATTTGATACCCTTTTCCCCAAGAGGTTGTAATAATCTCTTCGTTCATACCTGCATCACTAAATTTTTGTTTCACTCGTTTACATACGAAAGACAGCTGCGATTTTGTAGAAGCATCTGGTTCTTTCTGCCAAAGCAAGCGACAAATTTGATCACGATCCAACCCTTCGTGGGCATGCTGATACAAGATTTTTAAAAAGCGTTGTTCGTTTTTTGTAAAGCGAATCTTTTTTACTTGGTCATCAAGTAGCTCGGCTGTGACTTCGGCAAAACTTTGATCGACAGTGTCAATTTTTTCACGAATATCTTCCAATGAATCTTTGAGGCCTAACCACCGGATAATACCTCTTTCCTGCCAAATCTCCGCTTCACGTTTATTACACATCGATTGTGAACGTCGATAAATCGGCTTCTCTAACGATGAAAGACTTCCTAATAATCTCAAGCAATCGTTCTGAGAAAGTGTTTCGCTTAATACAATTGCATCAAAATAATTAAAAAAAGTTAACTCATGTTCTATAGTTTCTTCACAGCAGTTCGTACAAAAGACTTCATAATTTAAATGTTGTAATTGCTGCTGAAATGTTTGCTCAACTAAAATGTTCTTTGTTAATACCAAAATCCTTCTCATTTCTTCTTTCCTCCTAGAACTCTTTCTGCTACCAATAACTAAACGCACCAATCAAAATACGTTACCAAATCGCGTGTTTTCTCCATCGATTGGTTAATAAACACCTTTTTATCTTCATCTCTCTTCGCTCCTTTATTCTTTATTTTGGTGGTTATTTATATTATATTAGAAAATGATTTTTTTTGTGTGTAAAATTTTTTTATCCTCCGTAAAAAAAAATGAATTTCCTTTAATATCAACTAATAAAGCTGATTTTTTAACAAAAAAAGTGCCGAAACTTCCTACTTTTTGCTAAAACACGCCAAAAATTCTGTAATTTTATTATTTTTTTCTTGAGAAAACATCAAAATGTTGATGTTTAACACTAACATTTTGATGTTTTCGACAAAAATCTTTACAATTAATCGGTAATTTTCTCTACTTTTAACGATAACTACTTTTAAAAAAGAGTTATTTTAAAAGTGACTTAAATATTTATCATATAAAAAAGTAAGGGACGAGAATCTTTACGATTCTCGTCCCTTACTTTAAATAATCCACAACAATGTTAGTTAGAAGAATTCTTTTTTGCTTTTCTAGCAGAACGATCTTTTTGACGACGTTCAATTTTACGTTTTTTCTTATTGCTGTCTTCAATTGCCCAATTAATTTTTTTCTTGTATCCTGGTTTAATTTTTTTCTTTTTCTTTTTCACTAAACCAATTAACGTTGGGTCTAATTCTTCTCGAGATTTTTCTCGTTTTGTTCGACGGTTGCGATCATACGTCTCTACAATCTCACCATTTTTAATTTCTTTTGGTTTGAAAGAAACACCTAACTGCTCAATCTGAGTAATCGCTTCATCATCTGCTGGTGAATATAATGTTATGGCAGTCCCATTCAATCCATTACGTCCTGTGCGGCCAACCCGATGGATAAAGAAGTCCAATTCATGTGGAACTTCTGCATTGATGACATGTGAAACCCCTTCAATATCAATCCCACGTGCGGCTAAATCAGTAGCTACCACATATTGGTAGTCAAGATTTTGAACTTGACGCATCACACGTTTTCTTTCGCGTGGTGTGATGTCTCCATGAATTTTGGCAACTTTTAGGCCCTGATCTTTTAAGTAATCGGTGATTTCATCAACTCTTTGTTTAGTATTTGCAAAAACAATCGCTAAATAAGGATGCCCGATAGTCAATAATTGATAAATTATTTGATTGCTGTTTTTTCCTTTGGTGGAAATCAACCAATTGTCAATTGTTTCTGAAATAACTGCTTTTGGTTTGATATGTTCAATCACTGGATTTTCTAAATATTTTTTTAAGAATGGTCGTAACTTTTCTGGAATGGTTGCAGAAAAAACGAGCATTTGTAATTTTTCTGGCAAACGGCCAGCAATTTGATCGACTTCTGCTAAAAAGCCCATATCTAATGTCATGTCTGCTTCATCGACAACAAAGGCAAAAGCCGTATGCACTTTCAAGGCTTGTTCATTCATCATATCTAAAATACGCCCTGGTGTACCAATCACCACATGAGGTTGCTGATGCTTTAATTTATTTAATTGACGTTGTTTATCTGTTCCGCCAACAAAATTTGACACGCGAATTTCTGGTTGACTGAAACGAGCCAGTTGCTGCGCTTCTTGATAAATTTGATTGGCTAATTCACGACTAGGCGCAGTAATCACAATTTGTACTTCGTCGATAGTTGGCTTAACTTTATCCATTAATGGAAGTAAAAAAGTATGCGTCTTTCCACTTCCTGTTTGCGATTGTCCAATGACACTTTTCCCTTTCTTAATGATTGGGATTAATTTTTCTTGGACTTCTGTTGGTTCTTCAAACCCTTTTTCTGCGAGTGCTTCGTTGATAAAAGGTTGAAATTGAAATTGTTTAAATGAAGGCACTTGCCTCACCTCTTCTCGTTAAATTCTTTATGCACTTTGGCATTATAACACAAAAACAACTTTTACTCACCTGCTGATTCCTTTGTTTTCGCAACTTCTAATGTACTGACTGTATAAGTATGGCTGGCTTTTTCATAAAACAAACGCCGTTTTTTACGAATCAAGGTTAACAAAACGTTGATCAAAAATAGTAAATATAAAATTAAACAGAACAAATACAGAAGCAGTGACACCATTTGCAACATCCGATTAGAAGAATTCAATAACTCAGTGGCATTAGCTAGATAAATACTAATTAAACCATACACAAAATACAAATAACCGTAGCGAACAAACAAAGCTTTTAAACGAATTTTTTCATGTCCTGTTTCAACCACCCGAATGCGAACAACTTTTTTCCCTAACGTTTGACCATTTGTCAGTTTCATCATGACAATAAAGACCGCAAACACCATGATAAAGAACCACATCCGATCTGAAAAAATCGGATAATTGGTTGCCCAATTTTTATAAGCTGGAATGAAATTTAGTCCAAAAACGAGCAGGCCTTGCACAAAGCCAATCACCAACCAATCAATCCCCCATGCAAAGAAACGTCTTAACAGGCTAACTGTCTGACCTTTTTCATAAGAGGTGGCATCAATTTCTTCTCTTGTTGGCAATAAAAAGGTAAAGAGTGGCGTCAACCAATAACCGACCATGCCTCCGACGGTATTATTAATTAAATCATTGACATCCGCCAAGCGATACGAACGTGGATAAATAAAATAAAGGCCAGATAACTGTGTTAATTCAAAAAATAATGACAATAAAAAACTCGCAAGAACTGTTTTTAAAAATGAACATTTGAAATAATACCGTAAATACACACCAAAAGGTAAAACTAATAAAACATTAAACAGTGGTTCTAAAACGGCATGCTGTTTTAATGCTGGCAAATACGTACTAGGATCTTTGAGCGAAAAAACAGTTTCGTTTAAAATCCCTGAAATAAAATGAAAAGGCCGCAGTTCCATTGTTGGTCCTGTGTATTGAGCCACTTCTGCCCGAGATGGCAACGGTAAAATTACCAAGAAATAGGCACATAATAAATAAAAAACAAATGAATACAAAATCATTGCTCGTGTCCAAACAAAGGAACCATATTTGCGGTATTCATAGATTAATAATGCCCCAGAAATAAAAAATGCTAGAAACGGGAAAATAATGATTGCCCATTTAATTGGTTCGCTATATACAGCCATAAAAATTCCTCCAAGATAAACAATTTCAAGTATGAATGCCTCAATAACACTATACTTGTTTCTAAAAAAATGTACCAACAATAAATTTTATTTTGCAAATCCTCTTCTTTGCAGTATCATTAAGAAAAAGGAGGACGTTCTCATGTTACAGCCATATTTTGCGTTTGGAGTGCCGCTATTTTTACTTGTGCTCTACTTACTCTTTGCACTGATTCACCGTCAAACAACGATTCATTATTTACGGTTTATTTTATTACTTATTTCAACATTTCTCATGGTTTTTAGTTTCCAAGTATTGCAAGAATCATGGACCATCAACCCTGAAACGTTAAAAGATGCCGCTTATTCTCCGCAATGGTTATGGATTCCTTTAGGTATCGGGTTAATCCTCACACTTTACAACGCTTGGCACGGCCTTCGTACAATGATAAAATACAAGACCGATAAACATTAGTAAGAGTCTAGGACGATGGTTGTGTCCTAGACTCTTACTGTCTCATCATTCAAATGAAATTTAATTTTTCTTAACAAACTCTGATTTTAACTTCATTGGACCAAAGCCATCTACCTTACAGTCGATGTTATGATCGCCTTCCACTAAACGAATGTTTTTCACTTTTGTGCCTTGTTTAATTGCGCCACTGGCACCTTTAACTTTCAAATCTTTGATTACAGTAACACTGTCACCATCCGCTAAAAGATTGCCATTTGAATCCTTAACTACTAAGCCTTCTTCTGCAACTTCTTCCGTTGGTGACCATTCATGACCGCATTCTGGACAAATAAATAATCCGCGATCTTCATAGGCATATGCCGACCCACATTCAGGGCAGTTTGGTAATTGCTCTGTCATTAACGTTCTCCTTTGTAAAAAATAATTCTTTTTCATTTTACCTTATTTTCTAGTGAATGAAAAGTAGTCCTAATGATTTATCAACGTCCGATAACTACTTTCTAATTACTTATTTATTTTTGAGCCCACTCTTGGCAAGCTGCTTGGATTTCTTGGTAAATCACTTCAATTTCAGCCGCATCACGTGCATTAGCGCCACTTGCCAAAGGATGGCCGCCGCCATGATGTTTTTTAGCAATTGTATTAATGATTGGTCCTTTGGAACGTAACCGAACGCGATAATAACCTTCCGGCTGTTCAACAAAGATTGCCCATGAGAGAACATCTTCAATTTTTCCTGGCATTGAAACAATGGCTGCCGTTTCAGAATCGACAATATCATAACTGTTTAAAATACTTTGTGGTAAAACGACACAAGCAGCGCCATTTGCGTCGATTTCTAAATTTTGATAAATATAACCCGCTAATTTAGCAACCTTTAAAGGCATTTGGTCTAACTCACGATTTAAGTCTGCGGCATTAAAGTTAAACGTACGCAATTGTGCAGCGACAGCGAGTGTATGCGCCGAAGTGGAAGGATAAAGAAAACGTCCTGTATCCCCCACAATCCCAGCATACAATAAACGAGCTGCATTATCTGTCATCGTTAATTCTGCTAAATGCTGTTGCCAAAAATCAACAATAATTTCACTACAACTACTTGCATTTGTATTCACCCAAACTAAATCTCCATAGGGTTCATCATTCGGATGATGATCGATTTTAATTAATTGATCGCCTAAAGAAAAACGCGCATCACTAATTCGTGGAGCATTTGCAGTATCTGTTACAATGACTAATGCACCTCGATAGACATCGTCAGTAATAACGTCCATTTCAGCTAAAAACTCTAAGCCTTCCACTGGTCCGCCTACTTGATAAATATTTTTTTCAGGAAAGCTCGCTCTTAAGAGTTCTGCTAACCCAACCTGTGAGCCAATCGCATCTGGGTCGGGCCTTTGATGTCTATGAATAATAATTGTTTCATATTGTTTAATTGCTGCCATAATTTCTTTTACTACGTCCATTCTTTGTAGCCTCCTACGTTCTCTCCATCACTTGGCAAACAACAATTGCTTTTGCCACAATGACATTTTCTAAATAAACTTCAATATCTAATTTTGCAGAGCGACGACCAATTTCTAAAATTCGTGGACGAATGTCCAATTCACTTTCCAACTGGATTAGCCGCAAATAATGTAGATTCACTTGTTCAATCAGTACATTTCTTTTTTGATTCATCAACATTGTTCGTTGTGTCACGTTAGAAATAATTTCACTTAGGACACCAAACGAGATGGTACCAACACTGTTAACCATTTGGGGCGCAACCGAAAAACGAAAACGGGTTGTTTCTTTGCCATTTTCTTCAACAGGCATCACTTCCCCGGAAATTTGATCTGAAATTGTATCTGCAATTTGTGGTTGTCGTTGCACCAATTGCATGGCTTTCATCACATCTTGGCGAGAAACAATTCCAACAAGCGCTAAATCATCTTCCACCACCGGCATGACTTCTAGACCATCCCAAATCATTTGATGACTGACACTCGCTACACTCATCATCTTTTTCACAACATTGGGGTCCTTTGTCATGACTTTATCCACGGTTAAATGTTCACTTTTACCAATGACATCTTTGGCTGTGACAATCCCCACTAAACGTAATTTCTTATTTACTACTGGGAAACGAGAATGATGGGTACTTTCAGATAATGCCTGATAATCTGCAATCGTTTGAGTTGTCAACAAATAATTGGTTTTTTCAAGCGCTGTATAAATATCACTGACGAGTAAAATGTCTTTTTTAATCAGCTGATCACTTAAAGCACGGTTAATCATAGTAGCCACAGTAAATGTATCATATGTGGTTCTCAAGACAGGCATACCCAGACGATCTGCTAACTGCGCAATCTCTTCAGATGTTTCAAATCCACCTGTAATTAAAACGGCTGCCCCATTTTCTAAAGCAAGCTTTTGCACACCTTGGCGGTTACCAACAATCATTAAGGAGCCTGGAGTAATATATCGCGTCATCGCGGTTTCTGTCATCGCACCAATTACAAATTTATTAAGGACTTTGTCTAGACCAGAGCTACCGCCTAACACATCCCCTTCAATAATCCGGACCACTTCACCAAATGTTAATTTTTCAATATGTTTTTTTAACTTCCGCTCAATTCGTATCGTACCAACACGTTGAATGGTGGAAACAAGCCCAATATTTTCTGCATCTTTGATGGCCCGATACGCTGTTCCTTCACTAACACTTAAACTTTTGGCAATGCTTCGAACAGAGATTCGATCGCCAATTGGTAATTCTTCAATATGTTTTAAAATTTGATCATGTTTCGTCGCCATAATTTCCTCCTAAACTAGGATCGTCTCTCCTGGGTTTAATACTTTCCCGCCAACTACTTGCTCTGCGAATATTGCTGGATTTTGTTGGATAACAGGAAAGGTATTGTAATGAATTGGAATGGTTATTTTGGGATTTAAGTAAGAGACTGCTTCTAGCGCATCCTCTGGTCCCATCGTATAATTATCGCCAATTGGTAAGAACGCTACATCAATGGATTTGTCTTTTGCAAAAAGGCGCATATCTGAAAACAACGCCGTATCACCAGCGTGATAAATTTTTTTATCTTCTGCTTCTAAAATAATCCCACTTGCTTCGCCCATGTAGGTCATTACGCCGTCTATTTCATAACCGGAACTATGCAAAGCTGGCACAAATTTAACCGAACCAAAAGGAAAGACATAACGCCCACCTAGATTCATTCCATGCGCTTTTACCCCTTGCGACTGTGCATACGTAGCCACTTCAGCTATCGCAATAATTGTTGCCTTGTTGGCTTGAGCAATTGCTAGCATATCGCCAATATGATCGCTGTGTCCGTGAGTGATTAAGATGTAATCAGGGTGTAAATCTTCAAGTGAAACGTCCGCTAAAGGGTTGCCATTAATAAAAGGATCAAATAAAAGGTTCGTGCCGTCGTTTAGACGAATTTCAATACATGAATGTCCATGTCCTATCAGTTCCATTTGTATTCCTCCTACGGTATTTTCTACACACTCTTATGATAATTAATCGTCAAATTCATTCTTAAAAGTAGTACAGTTTAGTACAGTTTACTTTCTTTATTGTAACAGAGAATTAGAAATATACAATCGCATTTGCTTATTTTCTTAGCTAGTAAAGAAACAGACGAGAAAAATCATGAATCTTTCTCGTCTGCTTCTTTTTACTTATTTGGTTGTTTTCCGAAAACGTAAAATCGTTAATATAAAGGCCGCCACACATAATAGAAAGGCGACAAAAAAGGTTTCACGCATTCCCACAATAAATATATCTGGGCGATTAGCCAGATACGTGGTTACTCGTTCACCATAGGCTTCGCTCATGCCACGATATAAAATGGTCGTTGACAACGCAATCCCAATGACCATTCCTAAGTTTCTAGCAAAAGAATTCATACTTCCTGCTACACCTAAATCTTGCTTTTCAACACTGCTCATAACCATTGTATTGTTTGGAGACTGGAAAAGTGCATTTCCCAAGCCCATAATGGCTGTTGCAATCACATAATACCAGATGGGCGAGTTCATATCTAAAAACATATACATTAACGACGTACAGCACAAGAGCAACAATCCGCCAAACGTTAAAATAGCTGGGCCAATTTTATCCGTCAAATAGCCACTCAGAGGAGCCCCAACCACCATTAATAACGGAAATACCATCATTAATAGACCAGCATAACTAGCACTTAGTTTGCGTGCATCCTGCAAATAAAATGGAATGACAACATTTACAAAAAAGTTTGAGGCAAAAATTAAAACGGCGGACAATAAACTTAATGTAAAAATTTTGTTTTTAAAAATTGCGAACTTAATAAGTGGGCTTTTTCTTTTTCGTTCAACCATTATAAATAATCCTAATGCGATTACTGCAATAATGAACAATAAATAGGATTGTAACGAGCCAAACCCGCTCTCTTGTCCGAGGAAAATCCCACCGAAGAACGTCATAATCGCAATGGCAATACAAGCAAATCCTGAAAAATCGATTTTTTCTTTTGTTTTTGTAATATCTTTTGGTAGAAACTTTTCGCCAATTAAAATTGTAACTAGCCCCACAGGAACATTAATCCAAAAAATATACGACCAAGAAAAGTTTGATAAGATCAATCCACCAATCCCAGGACCAGCAATCGCGCCTAAAGAGACAAAGGCACCTACTGCACCAAGCGCCCGCCCTCTTTCATTTAAAGGGAATACTTCCGTAATAATTCCTGAATTGGTCGCCATGGTCATGCTAGCACCAATACTTTGAACGACTCGCGCAAATAATAGAAAGCTCAGCGATTGATTAAAGCCACAAAGTAACGAACCAATCGTAAAAATAACCGTGCCAATTCGATAAACTTTTATTTTTCCAAAACTGTCGCCAATTTTTCCAAATAATAATAAACAAGCACAGACAACCATTAAATAAATAGATACGACCCATTCCGCTTGATTCATGGGTACGGACATTTCTTTTGAAATAGTCGGTAAAGCAATATTTACAATGCTGGAATCTAATGTAGACATGAAGGTAAACATAGCCACAGAAACTAAGATCCACCAACGATTTTTCTGCACTTCAGAATCCTCTTGGTAACTTTTAATTTTCTCCATTGATTCATCCCCTCTCGCTCCAAAACAGTTTACTTACTAATAATAACTCTATTTCTTCTTTTTTTCATCGGAAATTTTCTAAAAAATCACTCATGAGATGTTCACCTTCTTATTACACGCTCGCAATTGACAACCATTCGCTTTTACGCTAATTTAAAATTAGCAAACGGAAAACACAAGGAGGACTTGAAATGACCTTAATTTCTCGCATTAAACAACTAGCTCAGTCAAAGCAATTAACCCTCGCCCAATTAGAAAGAAACGTCGGCATTTCCAATGGACAAATTCGTCGTTGGGATACCTCTTCGCCTAAAGTAGAGAATCTTTTAAAAATAGCAGACTATTTTTCTGTTTCCTTGGACTATTTAATGGGCCGCACCCAACAAACAGAGATCAATCATCAGGCACCTATGACAAGCACACAAAAAGAGTTACATATTCACATTACTACGGAAGAGTTAACAGAAGAAGAAATTACTCAGTTAGAGGAAGAAGCAAATCGTTTCTTGCGGTTCCGTAAATTTGAAATGACAAATTCTTAAAGAGCGTTCACTTCTCCTAGTCAATTAATAGCAAAAACTAGAACCTAAACAAAAAAACCACCACGACCGTCGTCTGTGGTGGAAATGAAGGTTGTTATTTACTCTTGGTAGGAGTAAGTATGAAAAAACCAATTCGGGATAATTGGCATAACGTAAGTATAGTGGTTTGTGCCTTTTTTATCATGAGTTTCAGCTATATTTTTTATAAAACTTTTATTAGAACACCATTAACAGTCCTTTATTTAGATTCTTTAAAGCGTTTTCTTTTATTGAACATATTGTTTTAAACATTCGATTTCCTGTGCTACACTTACTTTTAGAAGGGGGATTTTATTATGGCAAATCAAAAAAAAGATAGCTTATCAACATTATTTTCTGAAGAAGTTCATGGACCGTTTGTTACTTTCTTGTTTAACACCCATGTCGCTCATCAAAACGTAGAAAAAGATTCGCTTGTTTTGAAAAATTTTGCAAAAGCGGCAAAAACACGCTTTGAAAAAAAATTTCCTGAGGAAAAATGGGCTGTTTTCCAAGAAAAAATTGACGCACTTCTAGCTGATGCTTCCTTCTGGCGCAACGGCACAGCAAGTGTTTCAATCATCTTATCTCCAGAGAACACCTTTGTTCAACGATTAGATGTGCCCGTTGACGATCAATATTACGTGGACACGATTCCTTATTTACTTGGACTAGTCAAAGACAAACAATTTAACTACCATTATTACCTACTTGCTCTAAATCGCGATTCAATGAAACTTTACAAGGTCGATCATACGACTGTGACTCCTGTTGAATTGCCTAAAGATGCACCAACAGACGTGGTCACAGCATTAGGTGATGAATTAACGGGGGGTAATTTAAACTTTTCAACTCAAGGTAGTTCTAACGGTTCTAAAGAAGGTGTCGCTTATCATAGCATCAATACTAAAGATAAAGAAGTTGAAATTGATTGGGTGAACTACTATCAAGCAGTCGATACTTTCTTAAAAGATCAACTGGATAATCCTGAAAAATTACCGCTTTATCTTTATGCTTTACCAGAAAACCAAACACTCTTTAAAAAGATTGCTAAAAACCCTTATTATGATTGCTCAATTTCAGTTGCTGCTTCACCTGCACAAGCAACCATTCAAGATATCCGCAGCGCTAGTGAAAAAATAGCTGCAGAGTTAACAGAAAAAGAAACAGCTTCTTATAACAAATTACTAGATCGTAAATTCTTAGATCAATTTACAGATATTTCGCCAGCGGCAGCTGACGGCAAAATTTCCCATCTTTTTATTGCAACGTCACTCTTTGTTACTGAAAACAATGAAATGTCATCTGAAGAGTACGATCGCCGCAAACTTTTAAACACCATTGCTTACCAAGTCATTCAAAACGGCGGTCAAGTTTTTGTTTTAGACCAAAAAGCTGCACCAGATGAAAAGTCTTTAGCGGCTATCCTCCGTTATTAAAAACAGGCAAAAAGCCCATTGTAAGAAAGCGCCTTACAATGGGCTTTTTTTCTGAGTCTTATTGAAACAGCACTATAACAGCCTTATCTTCACTTTCTAGTTTTTAAAAAACATCCGATAAAAAAGAAAATAAGGTTATCGCTATACAAAAACCAGTTAGTATGCTATAGTAATAGATGTAGTTTTTGTTCGGTAATATGGGTAGCTGTTTCAAATAAACATCTTCCACATTTTTCACCTTTCAAGTAATTGCAAAATATGAATGTGTTATAACACACATCTAGGAGGATATTTATTATGGAAACAGGTACAGTAAAATGGTTTAACTCAGACAAAGGCTTTGGCTTCATCACTGCAGAAAACGGAAACGATGTATTCGTACATTTCTCAGCTATCCAAGGTGACGGCTTCAAAACTTTAGAAGAAGGTCAAGCAGTAACTTTCGAAATCGAAGAAGGTCAACGTGGCCCTCAAGCAACTAACGTTACTAAAGCTTAATTAAACAATACTGACTCAAAAACCTGACGTTAATCGTCAGGTTTTTTTTTATAAAAAAAAGAACAAGAAAACTTTCTGAAACTAAGTGCTTCCTCTATTTTTTTTGAAGAGTTTTCGTTATACTGAAGAGGAAAAATGTTTTAAAGGAGTTTATTTATGCAATTTTATGGTGATTTAACCTTTTTAGGTGTTTATTTATTGGGTCTCTTTTTCATTCCCTCGTGGCGGAAAAAGAAAAAAGAACACGATTGGTTGCCGTGGATGTTTGGCTGGACCGTCTTTGTGTTCTTCTCATATGTTTTATATTTAGAAATCATTCGTGGCACAGCCTTCTTTTTAATTCCCATTGCTTTTTTTGGCTTGTTTGCGCTCTTCTACTTCAAAGAAAAAAGGCGTTTACTGAATGGAACATTATTTAATATTTTTCTTGTGGTTCTAGCGACTTATTTAGGGATTACTGCGATTCGTACAAACAACTACTTTCTAATCACCTTAGCAATTATTGCCCTGCTGGCGATTTTTATCGCTTTGGCTTTAGGACTCTATGCCTTAATTATTTTCCTCTATTGGAATGCGGTCGTTGTTATGAGAAAAGAAGGTCGTTCTTTAGGGAACTTGTTGACGTTGTTGCTGGCAATTGGCTTAACATTACTATTAATTTATAATTTCTTTTTTCAATCGTTGTTACCAACTTGGCTCTCCTTACCCTTAACTATTGCGCCATTTATTTTGACTTATTTCGCGTTTGTTTTTTATAATTTTTTAACTGTTTCTACGTTGTATCAATTTAATCAGCCAAAATATACACAGGATTATATTGTTGTGTTAGGTTCGGGGTTAATCAATGGTGAGATTGTGCCGCCGTTATTGCAAGCCCGCATCAACAAAGCCATTCAATTTTACAAGGCTCAAAATCGCGCAACGTTAAATCCACCAAAAATCGTCATGTCTGGTGGCCAAGGTCCCGATGAATTACTTCCTGAAAGTGTCGCAATGAAAATGTATGCTTTGACACAAGGTATTCCTGATGATGATATTTTAGTAGAAGCTCATTCAAAAAACACACTAGAAAATATGCGTTTTTCCAAAGAAACAATGATTGAGGATTTTGGAAATGCTAATTTCCAAGCCATTTTTACTACAAACAATTATCACCTTTTCCGAGCGGGTCTTTTCGCTCGAATGGCTGGCTTAAAAGCTGATGGTATTGGTGCAAAAACCGCTTTTTATTTTTTACCTAATGCGTTTATTCGAGAGTTCATCGCCATTGTAGTGATGTACAAACGCCGCCATATTATTGTTTGTGGCCTAGCTGCCATCGGTATGGTTATGTTATTCTTAACAGGATTGATTATTCAGTAAAGAAGGAGTTTCCCCTATGAGTTTGTATCAAAAATTTATTCAAAATGAACGTTTGCGACGTTTTTGCGTCCTTGCTTTGATTATTTTTGTGCTTTATTTATCCAGAAGCATGATTACAACAATTCTTTTAACATTTATCTTTACCTATTTAGCTGTTCGTTTGGTCCATTTTGTTCAACGCTATATGAAAATCCCGACGATTGTCATCGTTCTCTTAACCTATGCATTGGTTGTTTTTCTAATCTATTTAGCGATTACTAAATATGTTCCCGTTCTAGTTAACCAAACGACTCAAATGATTAATTCTGTAGTTGATTTTTATCAAAGTCCACATACAGATACAAATCAAGTATTGCAATTTATTGATCAATACTTGGAAAAATCTAACTTACTCTCTCAACTCCAGAATGGTGCTTCAATGATTTTACGCTACATTCAAGATATTGGTGCTGTCGGTTTATCATTTGTCATGTCCTTTATTTTAAGTTTCTTCTTTATGATTGAGAAGAAGCAAATGGCTGATTTTTCTAAGTTATTTTTAAAAAGTGATTTTGATTGGTTTTTTCAGGATATCTATTATTTCGCCAACAAGTTCGTTAACACATTTGGTGTCGTAATGGAAGCTCAGTTTTTCATTGCTGTGGTGAATACAGTCATTACTACCTTGGCCTTGGCGATAATCGGCTTTACTCAGTTACCTAGTTTAGCCATTATGATCTTCATTTTGAGCTTAGTCCCAGTTGCTGGTGTGATTATTTCCTGCATTCCGCTAAGTTTCATCGCTTATTCCCAAGGTGGCTTGAACGATGTGATTTATATCTTAGCTTTAATTACAATCGTCCATTTATTTGAATCTTACGTGCTAAATCCTAAATTCATGTCTAGTAAAACAGAGTTACCAATCTTTTATACGTTTGTCATTTTATTAGTTAGTGAGCGTCTCTTTGGTGTATGGGGACTTATTGTAGGAATCCCTGTGTTCACTTTCTTCTTAGATGTCTTAAAAGTAAAACCAATTCGTGGCCTGAAACGTCTACCTAATGTGAAAAAAAATAGTTCAGCAGAATAATTTCTGCTGAACTGTTTTTTTATTGTTTTCTTAAATCATTTAAAATAGCCAAGGCTCGGTCTTGGTTCATCGTTTTTTGACGTTTTAATTGTTGAGCGACTGCCTCAACTTCTTTACCAGTAGCTCCGACCGTCATCGCTAAAGAACGTGCTTGTAGAGCCATGTGTCCTTTTTGAATTCCTTCAGAGACTAAGGCCCGTAACGCCGCTAAATTTTGTGCCAAACCAACAGCCGCTACTACTCGACTTAGTTCTTTTGCATCCGTCACTGCTAACAAATCAGCGGCTGCTTGAGATTTAGGTAAGACTTTTGTGGCACCGCCAACCGTGGCTAAAGCAAGCGGAACTGAAATTTCACCAATTAGTTGTTCGCCATCCAGCGTCCAACTAGTCAAACCTTGGTAGCGACCTTCCTTCACCGCAAAAGCATGACAAGAAGCGCTAACAGCGCGTGTATCATTTCCTGTAGCTAAAACGACAGCTTCAATGCCATTCATGATCCCTTTGTTATGCGTGACTGCCCGATAAGGATCTAATGAAGCATAGCGTGAAGCTAAAACAATTTTTTCAGCAATTTCCCGGCCATTGCTCCCCTTACTTAAACGTGAAACTGGAATAGCCGTTTTCATCGTAACAACCGACTCCGTTGCGTAATTGCTTAAAATACTGAATAGAATCTTTTGCTCCGCAAACCATTCACGGAACAACTCGGCCACACCTTCCAACATAGCGTTAACGATATTTGCCCCCATTGCATCCTTAACATCTACTAAAAAGTCGACAGATACAAACGATTCATCAAAAGCACGATATTGCAAATCTCTTAAGCCGCCGCCGCGTTTAACGATAGATGGATAACTTAACTCTGCTTGTTGAAAAATTTCCGCTTCTCTTACTTGTAGTTTATCAATCAACGACTCGGGGTCTGCAACATCGTAAAAAACGATTTGTCCACGCATTAAGCGTTGTTGACTCACTGTTTTAAATCCTTGTGCTATTTTTGCACCATTACTCAAAGCCGCAATCACTGAGGGCTCTTCTGTCGCCATTGGTACCAAATAATCAGTTTCATCCACTGTTAAATGTAAGCCAACGCCCATCGGCACTTCTGTTTCACTGATTTGATTTTCAATCATATGATTGGCAATCTGCGAAGATAAAGCCATATTTTCAAATTCTTTTTTTGTATCAGCAGAAATCTGACCTTCATTAAGAAGAGAAGCCAGGCGTTCCTCAGGACTCATTTGATAAAATCGGCTGTTTTTTTTTTGCTGAGGTCTCTCTAGTAGCATAGCGAGTCCTAAGCCACCGCCGATACATAAAGAAGCCACGCCATATTTCTTTTCTTTTTGATTTAATTGATAACTTAAACTCGTTAATAAACGAGCACCTGTGGCACCAATCGCATGACCTAATGAAATACCGCCACCATAAATGTTGACCTTTTCCTCTGGTAAAGCCAGTTCTCTTTGGACCACGATTGAAGTTGCTGCAAATGCTTCGTTGATTTCATACAGATCAATTTCTTCCGTAGTAAGTTGATTGCGCGCTAACAGTTTTTGAATGGCTTTAATCGGCGAAATTCCCATATAGGCTGGATCAATACCGACTTCCACACTGTCTCGAATAATAGCTAAATAAGGAAGACCGTGTGCTTCGGCATATTCTTGTGAAGCAATAATCAAAGCAGAAGCCCCATCATTAATGGTTGATGCATTCCCTGCTGTTACAGTACCGTCTTCTTTAAAAACTGTTTTAAGCGTTCCTAGCTTCTCAACGCTCGAATTAGGGCGAATCCCTTCATCTTTCTCCACAAGCGTTCCTGATACTTCTAAGGGGGCTATTTCGTCAGCGAATATCCCTTCTGCTTGTGCTTGAGCTGCTTTTAATTGTGAATGTACAGAAAATTGATCTTGCTCTTCTCTAGTTACATGATACTTTTCGGCCACATTTTCAGCAGTTAAGCCCATTGCCTGACCACTAAAGGCATCCGTTAACCCATCATACATCATACTAGAAAAAGGCGCATCGTAGCTTTCTGTTTCGTAATTAAATCGTTGTAATTTAGGTGCTTGGGACATATTCTCAATCCCGCCAGCAATTAAAACTTCCGCTTCTCCTAATTGAATCAATTGTTTCGCCAAAATAACGGCCTTCATGCCTGATCCGCAGACCTCATTAACCGTCATGGCGGGAATTTCATGAGACAAGCCGCTGTTTATTGCTATTTGTCGTGCGGGATTTTGGCCATTTCCAGCTTGTAAAACATTTCCAAAGATTACTTGATCAATTTCTTCAGAAATAGTGGAATTTCTTTTTAAAAGTTGTGTTGTAACATGTGTTCCTAAGTCTACGGCACTTACTTGACTTAAGCTGCCTTTATATTTTCCAATTGGTGTTCGTAATGCATCAATAATAACTACTGTTTTCAACTAAATGCACCTCCATCTTGAAATATATCATAAAATCCCAGAATCACAAGTGCCAATTACTGAATGTTAACAGACTTATAAGATATTTTTTAATAATCTATGAAGTTAATACAAAAATTCCCCATTTTGGTTCATTTCGTGCTATTTTATATAATGAATCTATTTATCGTAAAGGAGTTAAAGAAATGACAATTGGGATTGATAAAATTAGTTTTTTTGTGCCCCCTTATTATATTGATATGACGGCACTGGCTGAAGCCAGAAATGTAGACCCTGGAAAATTTCATATTGGTATTGGGCAAGACCAAATGGCGGTGAACCCAATCAGCCAAGATATTGTGACATTTGCAGCCAATGCCGCAGAAGCGATCTTGACCAAAGAAGATAAAGAGGCCATTGATATGGTGATTGTCGGGACTGAGTCCAGTATCGATGAGTCAAAAGCGGCCGCAGTTGTCTTACATCGTTTAATGGGGATTCAACCTTTCGCTCGCTCTTTCGAAATCAAGGAAGCTTGTTACGGAGCAACAGCAGGCTTACAGTTAGCTAAGAATCACGTAGCCTTACATCCAGATAAAAAAGTTTTGGTTGTAGCAGCAGATATTGCAAAATATGGCTTAAATTCTGGCGGTGAGCCTACACAAGGAGCTGGGGCGGTTGCAATGTTAGTTTCTAGTGAACCGCGCATCTTGGCTTTAAAAGAGGATAATGTGATGCTGACGCAAGATATCTATGACTTTTGGCGTCCAACAGGCCATCCGTATCCTATGGTCGATGGTCCTTTGTCAAACGAAACCTACATCCAATCTTTTGCCCAAGTCTGGGATGAACATAAAAAAAGAACCGGTCTTAATTTTGCAGATTATGATGCTTTAGCGTTCCATATTCCTTACACAAAAATGGGCAAAAAAGCCTTATTAGCAAAAATTTCCGACCAAACTGAAGCAGAACAGGAACGAATTTTAGCCCGTTATGAAGAAAGCATCGTCTATAGTCGTCGCGTAGGAAACTTGTATACGGGTTCACTTTATCTTGGACTCATTTCCCTTTTAGAAAATGCAACGACTTTAACCGCAGGCAATCAAATTGGGTTATTCAGTTATGGTTCTGGTGCTGTCGCTGAATTTTTCACTGGTGAATTAGTAGCTGGCTATCAAAATCATTTACAAAAAGAAACTCATTTAGCACTGCTGGATAATCGGACAGAACTTTCTATCGCTGAATATGAAGCCATGTTTGCAGAAACTTTAGACACAGACATTGATCAAACGTTAGAAGATGAATTAAAATATAGTATTTCTGCTATTAATAATACCGTTCGTTCTTATCGAAACTAAGTATTTAAATCCCCCGATTCAATCAACAAAAGAGCTAGACATTCAAGCAAAAACTTGAATGTCTAGCTCTTTTTATGAAAGCCAAACTTCTTTGACCCCGTCTGTCACGGCGATACCATCTGTCAAAGCTAAACGTTGTGAATAAGAAACGTAGCCATAATAAACATCAACACCGCCGCCATTGTTCCAAGTAACAGTGATTTTAACATTTGGAGTAATCGATTTTGTAGCTGGTTGGGTCGTCGGGCGATAACTAGTCGTATCATAACTTAAAATAGCGCCCGAAGCTCCACTTATTTCGGCTTTTCCTGTGTAAATTTCGCCATTCGTATTCGTCTGCGTGACCGCTCCATTCGCTTCAATGATTAAACCCGCTTGCTTTTGATCTCCTCGTGGATAATAAAAAAGATACGTGGTTGCCCATTTAGCAAATTCATCTGGAATTGGTTTAAGTGATTCCGTTGGTGCCGGACTCGACTTCGTTTGCTTTTCAACCGCGACTTCTTCTTGTCTTTTTAAGCCTTCATTATTTTGATTATTTAGTTTCTCAACCGTTTCTTTAACGATCGAATAGTGTGGTTTCCCTAAATCGCTAACAGGGATCGTAGCTAATTTTTCTTCTGATTCTTTATATTGCCCCTCTGCCGTTAACTTTTTAGCTTCTGTAATAATGGCATCATACTTGGTTTGGTCTACAGAAGAGGATGTGCTTTGTCCCGTAGCTTCGACTTGTTTTGTGACACTGGTTTTTTCCGTGGTCACGTCTGACGAATTTCCACAAGCACTTACAAACATTGAGCTAACGATTAATAAACATCCCACAATCACATGCTTTTTCATCTTTAAATCCCCCATTGGTCTATCTTTGTTATTTTTTGTTACTTAAATTATCCCATAGATGAACAAAAGAAACCATTATTTATAAAAAAGTTTAGCAAGCGCTTCAAGAGAGGCACTTGCTAAACTTTTTTCTCACTGTTATTGATTGATTACTTTGACTAGTTCTTCAAATAATAATGCACTAGATGCTGCTCCTGGATCAATATGACCAATTGCTCGTTCCCCTAAATAAGAGGCACGTCCTTTTTTCGCCACCCAATCTTTTGTTGCTTCAGCAAATTGTTCAATTTTTTCTTCATTAAATTGTTCCGTTCCAATTACTTCAGCAACAGGTGCCCAGACATCAACCATCGTTTTATCTCCTGGTTCAGCTTTGCCACGCATCTGAATCCCAGCTAGACCTTGCTGAACAATTTCTTTTAATTGCTCTGGCGAACTGATGGTTTCCAAATCTTTTGTCGCTTTAGTCATATTCATAAACGCAGTACCATATAAAGGACCAGAAGCTCCGCCAACTTTTGAAATCAAGGCCATGGATAGGACTTTAAATGTCTCCGTGATTGTTGTTGGTACTTTTTTGTCAAACGCAATTTTGTATTCAGCCATACCACGAGCCATGTTGTTACCGTGATCCCCATCACCAATCGGCGTGTCTAATTCACTTAGATAGTCTTTTTTTTCTTCGATAACTTTTGAATAATTGTCTAACCATGTTTGAATGTCTTGTACTGTTAATTCCATCTTTTATCACCCTTACCAAGAAATTGTTGTTACATTGCTTTCTAGCGCTGTTTGCCAGTCTTTTGTCGCCAAGTCAATCATCGTTAAAGATAATCCTTGCATGTCAATAGACGTCATATAGTTACCCACTTTATGGAAGGTCACTTGAACACCTTTATCTTCTAATAATGTTAGCACGTCGTTCATAAATACAAATTGTTCCATTAATGGCGTGCCGCCCATGCCATTGACAAGTACCCCCACTGTTTGTGGTTGTTGTTCATAGCTACTTAATGTTTTTTCAACTAATTCTTTCGCTAACTCTTTCGATGGTTGGATTTTTTCACGACGATAGCCTGGTTCTCCGTGAATCCCTACGCCAAATTCAATTTCATCTTCTGGTAAAGTAAAACCTGGTTTGCCAACTTCAGGCACAGTGGCTGCTTTTAAAGCCACTCCAATTGTTTTCGTGGCTGATACAATCTTTTCTCCTAAAGAAACGAGCTCTTCTAAAGAAGCACCTTGGCGGGCATGATGTCCTAAAATTTTATGGACAAGAACAGTCCCGGCAACGCCTCGTTTTCCAGCGGTATAGGTGCTATCTTCGACAGCAATATCGTCATCGACAACGACCATTTCTACATGAATGTCTTCCATATCAGCCATATCTTTGGCCATTTCAAAGTTCAAAATATCGCCTGTATAATTTTTTACGATTAACAGAACACCGGCCCCTTGGTCTGCCGCTTGGATCCCTGTTAAAATTTGATCTGGTGTTGGTGAAGTAAAGACATCACCTAAAACTGCGGCATTTAACATTCCATCACCAACAAACCCAGCATGTGCAGGCTCATGACCACTTCCGCCACCAGATACTAACCCAACTTGTTTGTTTGAGTCGTTGCGAGCAATCACGCGAGAATCTTCGACTTGATGAACAAGGTTTCCATAGCTTTTCACAATTCCTTGGAGCATTTCTTCGACAATTTTACCAGGTTCATTAATAATTTTTTTCATTTAGTTCCACCCTTTCTTACCAGCATTTTGAGCTTCTGCTAAAATTTGCGTCAAATCATCTGAGACACCTGCAGTAATTGCTGCCGCAAAGGCACCTTCAACCAATGGTGCATCGACTAAATGATAATGTTTCTGTTGGTCTTCTTCTAGCATATCAAAAGCTAATTCTGAACTTAAAACGGCACTGCCTAAATCGGCAAAAATTAAAAATTCTCGGTCAGAGTCCGCTTCGTTAATCGTGTCAATGATTTTCATTGGATCTGAACCTAATGAACCATCTGATGTACCACCAAGTGAATGAATTGTAATTTCTTCACTGGCGTTCATCTGTTCAATCATCTCTTTAATACCATCTGTAATCATTTTGCTATGTGAAACGAGTAAAATATCTGCTTTCATGTGGACACTTCCTTAATCTAATTTATGTCTTGTTTTATATTCTTGTCCGACTTTATCTGCAACAATGATTGCATTCGCTACTTCTTCAACGACAATTGGGAATGGCATTGAATGAATTGATTCTTCTGGAATGCAAGCAATTTTGGCTACTTCCAACGCTTCTTCATAAGTGATTTCATCGACACCAATGTCTGAAAGCGTTAATGGTAAACCTACAGAAGCGCTAAAGTCTAAAACAGCTTCTAATTCGTCTTTTGCTGCATCTTCTAATACAAGTTGTGCAATCGTTGCAAAGGCTACTTTTTCACCATGTAAATAACTGTGCGCATCAGGTAAGACTGTCATACCGTTATGAATCGCATGCGCTGCAGCTAAACCGCCACTTTCAAAACCTAAGCCTGAAAGTAAGATATTTGTTTCGATAATCTTATTCAATGATTCAGTAACCACATTTGCATCACAAGCTAATTTCGCTTTTAACCCATCTTCCTGGAGGTTTTCCCAGCAAAGTTTTGCCATGGCCAAAGCTGCATATGTGCCGCTAGCAGCAGGCGTTAAGCCTTCTCTTGAACCCATTGGCAAACTAGCATTAACCCGAGAATATGAATTGTGTGTTGCGCGTGCTTCAAAATATGTGGATAAGGCATCCCCCATTCCAGCAACTAAAAATCTAGTTGGCGCTTTGGCAACCACTTTTGTATCAACCATAACGACGCTTGGACTTTGTTTAAAGTAAGCATAATCATCAAATGAGCCATCTTCATGATATAGTACAGCTGAATGCGAAGTTGGTGCATCTTGAGCCGCAATCGTTGGTACAATAATTAAGTTTTCACCTTCTGCTACGACTTTTGAAGCATCGATTGCTTTACCGCCACCTAAACCAATGATACAGTCTGCTTGTTCTTTTTGTCCAACGTTTTGCAAGCGCTTTGTTTCTTCACGCGTTACTTCTCCACTAAAGCCACCCTCTACGAATGTAATGTCAAACTTTTTCGCTGTTTCTTCCAATTGTGGACGTACACGATCAACGTCAGCAGGATTTGCAATTAGTAACGCTTTTTTTCCAAAAGTTGAAACGAAGTAACCTAAGTTTAGTAATTCATCTTCCCCTTGAACATATTTCGTTGGTAAAATCAATGCTTTTCTCATGTTGATAGCCTCCTATATTTTGTTTACATACATAGTATAAAACGCTTTCATCAAAAAAGCATTGAACTTTTGGTATCGTTTTCTTGCAAAAAATGATAGAATTATTTTGTGAAATAATAAAATATTATGATTTTTAAACTTTAGATTGAAGGATTGCCTTATGACTGTAGAATTAAAAAATATTTTAGATTTAGAAAAGTGGGAAAAATTGCAAGAATCATTGGCCTTAAGCACTCGTTTAGCCATTATTTTAGTCGATTATAAAGGTCGACCTGTGACGAAACATAGTCAAGTTCAACCCTTTTGCCAACTGGTACGTCACTCCCCTGAGCTCTCGAAACTTTGTGAAAAATGTGATGCTCGTGGTGGCTTGGAAGCTGTTCGCACTGGTCAGCCTTTTATCTACCGTTGTCACTTTAACATCGTTGATATGGCCATCCCCATTATTGTTGATGACCAGTATGTAGGAGCCATTATGGCTGGTGAAGTTTTGCTCGAAGATCACCAAGAAGAGTTAGAACAGGTTTTAACCATGAATGATGCCTTCATTCAAGAATTTTTAGTAACACACCAAGAGCTGTATCAACAATACCCTGTTTTAGAACTAGCAGACTTAGAAAAGAGCGCGACATTAATCGCTGATCTAAGCCAATATATTATTTCTGAAGCCATCAAAAAAGATTATTTAATCAATACGTACAAACAATCCTTACAGATTAGTTCGCGAAAAGAAGAGCTGGAGCCATTGAATATGATCCAAAAAGATATTCAACAAACTTTATTAACTGCTCAATTAACTCCTTCAAGTGCCTATCAAACTAAAAATAAGCAATTACAACCGGTTTTAGATGCCCTTTGGGAAAACAAATCGCTGCGTTTAAATTTACAAGAACTGGCAGACCTTGTTCATTTGACACCGACGTATTTAAGTCGTTTATTAAAAGAGGAGTTTGGTATTCCCTTTAGTCAATTTTATCGACAATTAAAAATCACATGGGCTAAACAGCTTCTTTTGGAGACAGATAAAACAATTGCCCAAATCAGTGAAGATTTAGGGTTTGTTGAAGATAGCTATTTTGTCCGGATCTTTAAACAAGAAACGGGTGAAACACCCCTTAAATACCGTAAAAGAAAGAACAGAGCATAAAAAAACAACGACTCCTAGAAGTCGTTGTTTTTTTACACCTTTTGCTCTTGCTGTGGCTAATGCAACAAGTGCAAAAGGCGCATTATATCTGTCGTGCGACAAAGTGATACTATTAAATATGAATTGGTAAACCTAAAGCCAATTCAGCTGTATCCATAGTGATTTCGCCCAATGATGGGTGTGGGTGGATTGTTAAAGCAATGTCTTCTGCATTCATGCCAGATTCAATAGCTAAAGCTAATTCAGAAATCATGTCACTTGCACCGACACCGGCAATTTGTGCACCGATGATGACATTGTCTTCTACAGTTGTAACTAAACGCATGAATCCTTCAGTTTTATCTAAAGAGATTGCACGGCCGTTACCAGCAAATGGGAATTTGTAGCCTTTTGCTTCGATTCCCGCTTCTTTTGCTTCTGCAACAGTCATACCAACGCTTGCCAATTCTGGATCAGTAAAGGCAACAGCTGGCATTGCTTTGTAATCAACTGCAACTTTCTTACCAGAAATTGCTTCAGCAGCAATTTTTGCTTCGTAGCTTGCTTTATGCGCTAACGCAGCACCTGGTACGATGTCGCCGATTGCGAAGATGTTTTTCACGTTAGTACGTCCTTGGTTGTCAACTGGGATTAAACCACGTTCGCCAATTTCAACGCCCGCTTGTTCTAAGCCTAAGTCGTCTGTGTTTGGACGACGTCCAACAGTGACCATTACGTAATCTGCTTCAACACTTTCTTCTTTTCCGTTAACTTCATATTTAACAGTGACGCTATCGCCATTGTCAACAGCTTCTTTAGCCATTGCAGAAGTCACGATTGTTACGTTTTTCTTCTTGAAGTCGTCTGTGACAACTTTAACCATATCTTTTTCATAAGTTGGTAAAATTGATGGGCTACCTTCTAAAATTGTTACTTCTGAACCTAAGTTAGCATAAGCGCCACCTAATTCAGCACCGATGACACCGCCACCGATAATAACGAATTTTTTAGGAACTTCTTTTAAGTTTAAACCGCCTGTAGAATCTAACACGCGTCCGCCAAATTTGAATCCTGGGATTTCAATTGGACGAGAACCTGTTGCTACAATAGCATTATTGAATGAGTAAGTTTGTGCTGAGTCTGGGTGAATAACACGCAATGTATTTTCGTCAACGAAGAATGCTTCGCCTTCAATAATTTCCACTTTGTGTTTTTTCAATAACATGCCAACGCCGCCTGTTAATGATTTAACAACTGTGTTATCTTTCCAGTCTTGTGTTTTGGCAAAGTCTAATTCGACTCCTTTAGCTGTTACACCAAAAGTTGAAGAATCTTGTGCTTCTTGGTAATGATGTCCAGCAGCAATTAAAGCTTTTGAAGGAATACATCCAACGTTTAAACAAACGCCTCCGATGTATTCACGTTCGATAATCGCAACTTTTTGACCCATTTCTGCGGCACGAATTGCGGCAACGTATCCTCCAGGACCAGCTCCGATTACGACTGTATCTAGTTCAATGGCGAAATCTCCTACTACCATTTGTTAATCATCCTTCCATTAATAGTAATTCTGGATCAGCTAATAAGCGTTTAATGTTGTTCATTGCTTTTTGAGCAGTTGCGCCGTCAACGATACGGTGGTCAAAGCTTAATGATAATTTCATCATGCGTCCCACAACGATTTCGCCGTCTGCATTAACAACTGGTTCTTGTGCAATTGTACCAACGCCTAAAATAGCAACTTCAGGGTAGTTGATTACTGGTGTAAACCAGCCGCCACCGACTGAACCAATGTTACTAATTGTGATTGTACCATCACGCATATCTTGTGCAGTTAATTTGCCTTCGATAGCCAATGCTGCTTTTTCGTTGATTTCATCAGCGATAGCAAACATGCTCTTCGTATTAGCATTTTTAACATTTGGTACATATAAGCCATGATCTGTATCAGTAGCGATACCAATGTTAAAGTAATTTTTGTAAACAATTTCTTGTGCTGCATCATCGATTGATGCATTCAAGATTGGGAATTTTTGAACAGTTGAAGTCAATGCTTTTACAACGTATGGTAAGAATGTTAATTTTGTACCATTTGCAGCAGCAACATCTTTAAATTTCTTACGGTGATCCCATAATTTAGAAACTTCTACTTCATCATGTAATGTTACGTGAGGAGCAGTGTGTTTGCTGTTAACCATTGCTTTAGCAATTGCTTTACGTGTTGGTGTCATTTTTTCACGTGTTTCCATTTCGCCTAAATCAGAAGTAAAGGCTTTTGGCGCTGCTTTAGGTGCTGCTTCCGCTTTAGGTGCTGCTTCTGTTGCGGCAGCTTCAGTAGCTGGTGCTGCTTGAGAGCCACCAGAAACAAAGGCATCAATATCCGCTTTAATGACACGGCCACCTTTACCAGTTGCAGTTACTTGTGTAATATCAACGTCTTTTTCACGCGCATACTGACGAACAGATGGCATTGCTAAAACGCGTTTGTTTGGATCAGCGGCTGCAACTACGCCTGTTGAAGCGGCTGGAGCTGATGCTTCCGCTTTAGGAGCGTCAGTAGCTGGTGCTGCGGCTGCCGGTGCTGCTGAATTATGACCAGGTGCGTCAATTTCAACTAACACGTCACCAACATTGGCAACTGTTCCTTCTGGTACAACGATATTTTTTACAGTACCTGTTACTGGTGATGGAATTTCTTCTACTGATTTGTCATTTTGTACTTCTAATAATGAATCATCTTCATTAATTGTGTCGCCAGCTTTAACGAACCATTTAACGATTTCGCCTTCGGCAATTCCTTCACCGATGTCTGGTAATTTGAATTGGAAAAATCCGCCAGCTGCTTCTGTTGTTGGTACAGCAGCAGGTTGTGCTGGTGTTTGTTCTTGTGCAGGAGCTGCTGGTGCTGCATCGTTATCTTCGTGACCAGGTGCGTCGATTTCGATTAACACGTCACCAACGTTTGCAACTGTTCCTTCTGGTACAACGATATTTTTTACAGTACCTGTTACTGGTGATGGAATTTCTTCCACTGATTTGTCATTTTGTACTTCTAATAACGTATCGTCTTCGTTGATTGTATCGCCAGGTTTTACAAACCATTTAACGATTTCGCCTTCGGCAATCCCTTCACCGATATCCGGTAATTTAAACTGATAAGCCATTTTTTAAGTCTTCCCTTCTTCGTTGGATCTGTCTATTTTCTTAGGAGCAAAACGCGGGGAAACGACTATAGTAGCTGAACATTTCATGCCTATAGCCGTATTCCACCTGTTTAATTCTTCGTTTATCTACTTCGAATAACTATTAAAATTCGACGATTTCTCTAGCTTTTGCTTCGATATCTTTCGCATTTGGTAACCAGATATTTTCTGCTTGTCCGAATGGGAAGATTGTATCTGGAGCAGATACACGTCCGATTGGTGCTTCTAATGATAATACGGCACGTTCAGAAATTTCAGAAACAACCATAGCGCCAACGCCAGCTTGTTTTTGTGCTTCTTGAACGACAACCACACGGCCAGTTTTTTCAACAGAGTTAATAATTGTTTCCACATCTAAAGGAGCCACTGTACGTAAGTCAATGATTTCTGCTGAAATATTGTCTTTCGCTAAGCTATCAGCTGCTTTAATCGCTTCACGAACCATAGCGCCGTAAGTGATGATTGATACGTCTGTTCCTTCACGAGTTACAGCCGCTTTATCTAAAGGCACTTCATAAGCTTCGTCTGGCACTTCCTCACGGAATGAACGGTATAATTTCATGTGCTCTAAGTAGACAACTGGATCGTTGCTACGAATAGATGAAATTAATAGTCCTTTTGCATCGTAAGGGTTTGATGGAATAACAACACGAACACCTGGTGATTGTGCGATTAATCCTTCTAAGTTATCTGAGTGAAGTTCTGGTGTATGAACACCACCACCAAATGGGGCACGAACAGTAATTGGCATATTACGAGTTCCACCCATACGGTAACGCGTACGAGCCATTTGACCAACGATTTCGTCAAATACTTCAAAAACGAAACCAAAGAATTGGATTTCAGGAACTGGACGGTAACCTTGCAAGGCAAGACCGAAAGCCAATCCACCGATACCAGATTCAGCTAAAGGTGTATCGAAGACGCGGTCTTCACCAAATTTTTCTTGTAAACCTTCAGTTGCACGGAAAACCCCACCGTTGTTACCAACGTCTTCACCGAAGATTAAGACATTTTCGTCTTTCTCTAATTCAAGAGCTAAGGCATCTGTAATTGCTTGGATCATAGTTTTTTGTGCCATTTTTATTTCGACTCCTTCGCTTCATAAAATGCAATTTGTTCTTTAATTGTTTGAGGTTGAACTTCAAACATATTTTTCAAGAAATCAGAAACTTTTTGTTTTGGCGCTTTATCCGCTTCTGCAATCGCTACTTTGATTTCTTCTTTTGTTTTTTCAATAATTTCTTCTTCTTTTGCCTCAGACCATAAGCCTTTATCTGTTAGATATTTACGGAAACGAGTCAATGGATCTTTTTGTACCCATTCGTCATCCATTTCTTTTGAACGGTAACGTGTTGGATCGTCTCCAGATAAAGTATGTGGACCATAACGATAAGTTAATGTTTCAATTAAAACTGGACCGTTTCCTGCAGCTGACCAATCGCGTGCTTCTTTTGCAATTGCGTAAACTGCTAATGGATCCATACCATCAACTTGAATACCAGGAATTCCTGCTGCAACAGCTTTTTGAGCTAAAGTTTTAGCCGCTGTTTGTTTTTCACGAGGTGTAGAAATCGCAAAACCATTGTTTTGGATAATGAAGACACCATTTGCTTGGTAAGCACCAGCAAAGTTAATTGCTTCATAGAAGTCCCCTTGTGAAGAACCGCCGTCACCAGTATAAGTGAAGACAACATTTTCTTTTCCACGTTTTTTCAATCCTAAAGCAACACCAGCTGCTTGGATGTATTGAGCACCAATGATAATTTGTGGTGGTAATGCATTTAAATCTTCCGCGTAGTAGTTCCCTGCTACGTGACCACGAGACCATAAGAAAGCTTCTCTTAATGGTAAACCATGTTGTACTAATTGAGGTACATCACGGTAACCTGGTAGTAAGTAGTCTTCTTTTTCCATTGCAAATTGACTTGCCAATTGGCTTGCTTCTTGTCCAGCTGTTGGCGCGAAGAATCCTAAGCGTCCTTGACGGTTTAATGCAGTAGAACGTTGGTCTAACACACGAGACCAAACCATGCGTGTCATTAATTCAACTAATTCCTCATCCGATAAATCAGGTACTAAATCTTCATTCACAATTTTTCCATCTTGATCCAAGATTTGGAAAGTTGGGAAATCAGCGTCGACTTTAGCCATTAGCTCTTTAAAGTCAATAGGTTTTTGTTTCTTAGCCTTTGCCATTTTGTCACACAATCCTCTCTATTACGTTTCTTTAATTTCGATAAAAGTAAAACAGAGTGCGAAACTGTATTACTTTTTATCGACTACACTTAACAAATTATCACTAAATTCGAAAAAGCGCAAGAAAAAAACTCTAATTTCTTCATTTTTTCACAAAAGAGCAAAACCGCATGTTTTTGCGTTTTAGTGATAATTTTCACAAACAAGAAAACGGTTTCTGTTCCACACTTCTTCTGTACTATTTTTCTCCTAACTGTTATATTCTATTTTGAAAATATTATATAACAGTTCTATTAATTCGAGCCCCCTCATCCCCGAGCTGGCTAGTAATCTGATTTCCGAACTTTGCGTTTTCATGAAAATTATCTTGAAAAAACCAAAAAATAAAAACCGTCAGCCGAGTAACCTACTCAGCATGCGGTTTTTTATTTTTTAGAGAACAAAGTTTTTTTTCGTTAATTTTTATTTTTTTGGCTCGTTTTTTTGCCAAATACTTTACCTTAGGTTTTATCACGAACATTCATTGCTTAAAATCACCAAATTTTCGCAAAACGAGTAATACAGCTTAGCAAATTCTTTTCTCTTTCAGTAGATTTTACTAAATCCATTCCTTGGTAATTTTAATATATAAACGTTTAGCTACTTCAACAGTTAACATGTACGCAATGATGATTCCAAAGAACCATGGCCAGTAGTTAGCCGGAAGTTTCACAAAGTCAAAAACCTCTCTTATAGGCGTTGCTACAATCAAGAAACCGAGTAAAATCGCGCCTAAACTACTTAACATCACAGGCATTGACGCACGACTTTGAATGAATGGTATTTTCCGCGTCCGGACCATATGAACAACTAACGTTTGACTAACAAGTCCCACCATAAACCAACCTGTTTGGAATAAATGTTGAGTTGCCAAACTATTGGCGCTAAACACAAACCACATGACAAGATACGTTAGAATATCGAAAATACTACTTACCGGGCCAATACATACCGTAAATTTCGCTAGTCCGTTCGTTTCCCACCGAACAGGGCTTAATAACTCTTCTTCATCGACATTATCCCAAGGAATTGTCAACTGAGCTACATCATAAATCAAATTTTGAATCAAGAGTTGTAAGGAAAGCATTGGTAGAAATGGTAAAAAGGCACTGGCTACTAAAATTGAAAAGACATTCCCAAAATTAGAACTGATGGTAATTTTAATATATTTCATCATATTGCTAAATACTTTTCGTCCTTCAATCACACCAGATTCCAGTACATTTAAACTTTTTTCCAGTAAAATAATCGAGCTAGCATCTTTAGTAATATCAGCTGCAGTATCTACTGAAATGCCCACATCAGCTTTTCGTAATGCCGGTGCATCATTAATGCCATCCCCCATAAAACCAACCGTATGACCTTTTGCTTGTAGCAATTCAATAATTTTAGATTTTTGCATCGGATTTAATTTGGCAAATAAATTAGTTTCTTCTACTTGCGCCCGCAACTCTTCATCTGTCATTGCTTCAATTTGAGAACCTAATAACACATGGGAAACTTCAATACCTACATCTTTACAGACTTTTTTGGCGACAATGTCATTATCGCCCGTTAGCACTTTCACGTTGACACCATGTTCATGTAAGGAGCGGATAGCGCTGACGGCTGACTCTTTTGCTGGATCAAGAAAACCCATAAATCCAATCAATGTCATCTCTTTTTCATCTTCAACTGAATAAACTGCTTCTTTATGGACATCTTTTTTTACAGCTACCGCTAACACACGCATCCCTTGTTTGTTCATTTGAACATTCACTCGGCGTAGTTCTTCTCGTACAGCAGTGCTTAATGGTACAATTTCGCCATTAATTTGCGCATGCGTGCACACTTCTTCCATTTCTTCCACGGCGCCTTTCGTAATCATCAATTGATGATCATCTGCATTCACGACAACCGTTAAGCGGCGTCTGGAAAAATCAAAAGGAATTTCATCAATTTTAGTGACATTTTTAAACGGCGTTTTCCATTGATGCTCTTCATAAAAATTAATAACGGCAATATCCATTAAATTTTTCCAACCTGTTTGATAAGAAGAATTTAAGTAGGCTAAATTTAGAACCTCGTCACTCAAATCACCTAATGGATTCAAATGTTGAACCAAAACTACACGATCTTCGGTAATCGTTCCAGTTTTATCTGTACAGAGCACATCCATACCACCCAAATTTTGGATAGCCGCTAATTCTTTAACAATGACTTTATGTTTCGATAAGGATAATGCACCCTTGGCTAAGTTACTCGTAACAATCATTGGCAACATTTCTGGTGTCAAACCAACTGCAACGGCAATCGCGAAGAAAAACGCTTCGCCCCAAGCACCTTTAGTTAAACCATTAATCAAGAAAACGATTGGAAACAAAATCATTACCATTCGTAATAAAAACTTACTGACTTTTGCTAAGCCTAAGTCAAAACTAGTTTTTCCTCGTTGTGTTGTAGCATTTTTAGCAATATCACCAAAAAATGTATGTTGCCCAGTTTTTAAAATAATCGCTTTTCCTTGTCCACTCAAGACATCTGTGCCCATAAACACTAGGTCTTGCATATCTAATGCAGAAACCTCTGTTTGTTGACGATCCACACCTGCATCCACAAATTTTTCAACAGGCATGGATTCGCCTGTTAGCGACGATTGATTAACGAATAAATCTTTGGTCCAAATCAACACGGCATCTGCAGGAATCATGTCTCCTGTAGCTAAAGTTACAATGTCTCCTGGAACAATTTCGTCCATTGGAATTTCTTTCGTAATCCCTTCCCGTGTCACTGCAGCGGTGTTTTCAATTAATTCTTTTAAATCCAAACTCGCTTTTTGAGAACGATATTCTTGTATAAAAGCAATCAAGACACTGGCTAAAATCATCACGCCCATCACGATAGCGGCTTCGAAATCTTTCGTTAAAGTTGAAACGACCATCAATAAGGCTAAGACATAGACAAATGGATCTTTGAATGCACTTAAAAATAAAATAATTGCTGGGGTTGGCTTTTGTGCAGAAACTTCGTTTGGTCCAAATTCCTCTAATCTTTTTTCGGCATCTTCATTCGAGAGTCCTTTTTCAGATGTCCGTAATTCCATCATTAATTCCCGTTCAGAAAGCAACGCCAATTTACGTAATTCTTGATCTTTGGTTGCTTTTCTCATATCCATTGTTTTTTTGTTCATCATTTTCTTTTCCTCCAAGGTTGTGGTCACCTGCCGAAAAGAGTGCTAAAATCTTCTCCTTTCGTTGGTGACTGTATTTTGTTTCTCTGTTCACTTCCAGGGTCTTCCATGACAGTCATCCTTTCTTTTTCTTATTTATACTTCCAGTGAATAATTGCTTTTTTGCCAAACACACAAAAAAGGACCTACTCAACAATAGAGTACGTCCCAAAATACCATCTTTAAATAAGATTCTCTATCGTTGAGCTTTAGCACTATAGGGCGTAGATAACATGTATCAGCTACATTATGAATAACCTTCACGATTATTCCTGTTCAACCAACTAAGGGTCTCTCGATCCTTTCGCGGCAGCAGCATTTGTCCAAATAGGAGCCTCACCTAACAATTATTCAGTTTTTATCCACTTCTTATAATAGAGGAGTTTGACATTCTTGTCAAAAGATTTATGACTTTTTTGTTATAAATAAAAAATAACTACTTTAAAGTTTCCTTTATTTCTGCTTTTCGCTCAGGAATAAACCACATGACTAAAACAATCGTATCAATAATCAGAACAGCGATTGGCGCTACCAGTTTACCCACAATCAACGCAATAATATTCAACACAATCGAAAGCGTTAATTTTGGATAGTGGCCAAACAAACGTTGTACTTCGGATTTGGGCCCATTTGCCTGAATCAATGCCCGCACCACTAGATAATAAGCAACATCAGCTCCTAATACTACTAAGCCATACAAAGCTTGTGGCGGCCAAGAAAACGGATGTTCACCTACCCAACCAGTAACAAACGGGAAAAACGTCAACGTCAAAATTAGAAAATTATTCATCCAAAGGACACGTCCATCAATTTTACGGACACTTTGAAATAAATGATGATGATTGTTCCAGTAAATTAATAAAGTAACAAAACTAATTAAATAAATAATGATTTTGTGTCCAGATTGAGTCAGAGCAGACCAATCTGCTTTTTCAGGAATTTTTAATTCTAAAATTAATAACGTTAAAATAATCGCAATGACTGCATCTGTAAATGCTTCTACACGTGTTTTCAGCATCATTTCCCCCTACTTTCATAAAATTAAATAACTTACCCAAAGTAAGTATAACGCATTTCTGTAAAAATTCAATTATTTATGAAGTCTCTCGGTTGTTGAAGTTCCTAAAAACGAGTGCAAGAGTCCTACTTAAAAGTAAGCCTCTTGCACTCATTATAGAACAAATCAGTTATTGGAAGACCCCTGCCTGATAAGGTGCTAACCGCATCCGTTTCTCCACTGTAAACTCTTGGTTTCCTAACAATTGTTGCCACTTTCTGCCTAGTAATTTATTCGGCAAGTCAAATTGGCACTTTTCTCCACTTAAATTGACAATCACTAACGCTGTTGCCTCAGTTGTTTTTCTTAAAAAAGCAAAAACAGACGGATGATTGGGCGCTAATAGTTCAAACTGTCCATCTGTAAAGACTGGATTTTCTTTCCGCAGCGCAATTAACTTTTTATAATAATTCAACACGGATTGCGCATCCGTTTCTTGGTCAGCCACATTTATTTCTTTGAAATTGGGATGAATTGCTAACCACGGATGCCCCGAGGTGAATGAACTTGCCTCTTGATTCGTCCACTGCATAGGCGTACGCGAATGGTCCCGCGTCCAATGCGCCACTTCTTTTAATGCTTGTTTCGCATCGTAGCCATTTTCTATAAGCAAACGATAATGGTTATGGGAATCTTTAGCATCTAACTCGTCAATCTGTTGAAACGGATAATTAACCATGCCGATTTCCTGTCCTTGATAAATAAACGGCGTTCCTCGCAAGAGCAAGGCGATTGTTCCAATCGCCTTAGCAGAATGAGAGGTTTCATCGCCTAAAATTGAATTGATTCTGGGATTATCATGATTTTCTACATATAATGCATTCCAGCCTTCTGTCCCTAAATGCTTTTGCCAGCGAGCCATTACTTTTTTATAGCCTAAAATATTTAACCGTTCTTCTCCTGGCTTTCCTTCTCGAACATTGTGCTCTAATTCAAAAATCATATTTAGATAGCCCGTATCATTGGTCCATTCCACCGCTTTTTTACTTGAAACACCACTAGCTTCCCCCACTGTCATGATGTCATACTCAGCAAAAATAGCTTTCAAATCCAGCATATAGTCTTCAATGCCTTTTACATTCATAAAGGGAGCCCACGGATTCGTGGTAATTTTAAAATCCCAAGGTTCTTTTTGGATATGACTAATCGCATCCAATCGGAAACCATCAATTCCCAAATCTAACCACCAGCGAATCATCGCATAAATCTCTTCACGAACTTTAGGATTTTTCCAGTTCAAATCAGGTTGCTCTTTTGCAAACACATGAAAATATGCTTGCTTTGTACCCTCGTCATACGTCCAAGTCGAGCCACCAAAAAAGCTTTGCCATTCATTCGGCATACGTTCTGGTGTCGCATCGGCCCATAAATAATACTCACGATACGGATTATCTAAACTTTTTTTCGCTTCAACAAACCACGGATGTTGATCACTTGTATGATTGACTACCAGATCAAGAATAATCTTCAAATCTAATTGATGCGCTTGATCCAAAAGTTCTTGAAAATCTTCCATCGTACCAAATTCTGGCTGAATCCCTTGATAATCCGCAATATCATAACCATTGTCAACGTTTGGCGAAGTGTAAATCGGATTTAACCATAAAAAATCGACCCCTAGTTCTTTTAAATACGGTAATTTCTCAATAATTCCCTGCAAATCACCAATGCCATCCCCGTTGCTATCTTTAAAACTCCGAGGATAAATTTGATAACCGACAGCATTTTTCCACCATTGGTCCATCTTATTGACTCACTTTCACAACAAATGCTTGCCAAGGCGCTAACGAATAATCTGCTAAAGCAGTGACATCTGTCGGCATATTTTCAATCATTACTTGTTCTACATGAACGTCTGCAGAAAATGGCTGAACTTTGTCAGAAAAGTTCGTTACAACAAGCCAGCGTTCCTCACCATAGGTACGATAAAAACTGATCACTTCGTCCACTGTTTCTAGCAATTCAAAGTTGCCCCAAACAATTAAAGGATGTTCTTTTCTCAAACGAATCATTTCTTGGTACGTATAGAATAGTGAATTTTTATCTGCCAAAGCAGCAGCGACGTTAATCGTTTGATAATTGGGATTAACATCAATCCAAGGTGTACCCGTCGTAAAGCCCGCATTTTTTTCAGCGGTCCACTGCATAGGCCGGCGTGCATTGTCGCGACCTTTAGTATTAATTTTCAGCAAAATTTCTTCTTTAGAATATCCTTTTTCTAGATACTCATGGTACATGTTAATCGTTTCGATGTCCCGCGCTTCACGAATATCTGTAATCGGCGTATTGGTCATACCAATTTCTTCCCCTTGATAAATATAAGGTGTGCCTTTCATCATGTGCAGTAAAATAGCGAATAACTTACTACTTTCCAACCAATGTTCCTGATCATTTCCCCAACGTGAAATCATTCTCGGTAAATCATGGTTATTCCAAAATAAAGAATTCCAGCCATCATTTCCTAATTCTGTTTGCCATTTTGCAAAAACCTGTTTCAACTTGGCAACTTCCATTGGCTGAAGGTCCCATTTTTCTTTACCTGGTTGTTGATCCAAGCTCATATGTTCAAACTGAAAAATCATAGATAATTCATGACGCTCTGGACTAGAGTACATTTTTGCAATCTCAGGTGTGGCCCCCCATGTTTCACCTACAGTTAACAGCTCTTTGCCGCCAAATGTCGCGGCGTTCATTTCTTGTAAATAACGATGTAAATGAGGTCCATTCGCGGTGATCTCTTCTCCTGGAATTTTACCCACTAAGTCAATTACATCTAAACGGAAACCGCCAATTCCTTTATCAATCCAAAAATTCATCATCTCGTAAACCGACTGACGCATTTGTTGGTTTTCCCAATTTAAATCTGGTTGTTTTTTACTAAACAAATGCAAATAGTATTGCCCACTCGCTTCATCAAACGTCCACGCCGAACCCGAAAAGGCAGATTTCAATCGGTTAGGCACACCGCCATCTGAAGCAGGATCAGCCCATACATAATAGTCTCGGTAGGGGTTCTCCTTGCTTTTTTTCGCTTCAATAAACCAACGATGTTCATCTGACGTATGGTTAACCACTAAATCCATAATAATTTCAATCTTTCGCTTTTTCGCTTCCTCAATTAGACGATCCATATCCGCCATCGTCCCAAACTCTGTCATAATCGCTTCATAATCAGAAATATCATAACCATTGTCATCATTGGGTGATTGATAAACTGGTGATAACCAAATAGCCCCAATGCCTAACGTTTCCAAATAATCCAATTTTTCAATAATTCCTGGTAAATCTCCAATGCCATCTCCATTGCTATCCTTAAAACTGCGAGGATAAATCTGATAAACCACGACTTCTTGCCACCAATGTTTTTCCATTCTTCTTCACATTCCTTTGCTTAATTATTATGCTTGATATAAAAGAAAACCTTTTGGTAAAACCATTATCTGTTCTGAAGCAATTTCGATAGAAGAACTTAGCAAAACTTCTCGATCAGTTCTATCAACAAATTGTGTCTCTTGGCCAGTATTAAAAATCCCATAGATCGTTTGTTCCTCCAAACGACAAGCGAGTCTAATCAACCCCGTTTCAAAAGAAGTTCCTGTCCAATCGATTGTTCCACCAGAAAAAACAGCCGCATACTTTTTGCGAAGGGCAATCAATGATTTTACAAATTCCTTCAAATCCAAATCTTGCTGATTTTCCTCCCAAACCATACAACGACGACAATCAGGATCCATATCACCTGTCATACCAATTTCATCACCATAGTAAAGACAAGGGACGCCTGGTTGAATATACGTAAACGCTAATACTTGGCGCATCAACTCTTTATCCTCTTTCGTTTCATGCAATAAGCGTGGTGTATCGTGGGAATCTAAAACATTAAACTGCATTTGATTCGTTTGTTGTCGATAGAGCATTAACTGGTTGTTCATTTCAGAAAGCATCTTTTCCAAGGACAGTTCTTGCTTAACAAAGTAGCCCATAATCGCATCTGTGTATGCATAATTCATCACTGCATGAAATTCGTCTCCTTGGAGCCAGCTTTGCGACGAGTGCCAAATTTCTCCTAAAATATAAAAATCTTCTTTTGCGTCATCACATGTTTGCCGGAATTTTTTCCAGAACGCATGATCCACTTCGTTTGCCACATCTAAACGCCAGGCGTCAATATCATATTCCTCAATCCAATAACGAGCAATTTCTAAAAGATAGGCTTGCACCTCTGGATTTGCTGTATTTAATTTAGGCATATGCGGAGTGAATGCAAAAGTATCATAGGTAATGTTGCTTGCTTCTTCAAAATCAGCACTTTCTTCATAGCTAGCTGGAAACTCATTTACGTGGAACCAATCGGCATAAATTGAGTCCTGGCCATTTTTTAACACATCTTGCCATTGAGGCGAAGTGTCCCCCATATGATTAAAAACGGCGTCCAACATAATCTTAATGCCCCGTCGATGACACTCTTCGACTAAACGCTTAAAGGTAGCGCCATCACCAAAAGCTGGGTCAATTTTTAAATAATCAATCGTATCATATTTGTGATTAGAAAACGCTTCAAAAATTGGGCAAAAATATAAGCCGTTAACACCTAAATCTTCAATGTAATCAAGATGATCTAGCACCCCTTGCAAATCCCCACCAAAAAAATCTTGTCGATCTGGTCTTTTAGATCCCCACGGCAACGTCCCTTCAGGATCATTGGCGGGATCACCATTTGCAAAACGCTCTGGAAATATTTGATACCAAACCGTTTCTTTGACCCATTCAGGTGCTTTAAAACGATCGATTTCATGAAAATACGGCATCCGAAAATAATTATTCGCCATCGCTAAATACTTTTCTTCTAAAGGATAAATGCCGTGTTCGCCATAAAACGCCGTCAAGCCATCCGTCCCTACTAAAGTAAAAGCATATGAAAGGCGTTTAAATTTTGCACTTAATGCAATAAACCAGTAATCATATAACTCCGTAGATACTAACTTCTCCATGGTTAACGACTGTTGGTACCACTTTTCTTTCCCTAAAAGATAAGGATCTCCTTGCACTAATTGGACAGAGGCAATGTCGCCTTTTGCCGTACGCAAACGAATATGCATGGTTTCTTCTGTATAAAGATAAGCAAATTCACTTTCTGGACGATGGTAGATTGCAGCAGTGTTCATTTAATTCTCTCCTTTAATTGTCGCTTTTCGTGTATTTTCTAATACTCGAACACATTTTAGCGCAAACGATTGCATTTGTATACCCTTTTTTATTTTTTTATTTAAAATGCTTAATTAGTGGTATACACCACTTTAAATAAACAGTATGTTATTTATAACAAAAAAACTTTTTTAACTTTCTCGATGAAAAACACTTGATTATTTCCGCAATCGGTTGCATAATAAGACTTGTAAAAAATAATTTTTGGAGGGTTCAAAAATGAAAGCGAATTGGAAAAAGATTTTAATGGGCGGTATCCTTTTAAGTGCTTCCGCGGTTTTACTTACTGCCTGTGGTGGCGCAGAAAAAACGAAAGCTGAAAATGAAAGCGGTTCAGCAAATAAAGCAGCTGGTGACGTAAAATTATGGGTTGATACTGAATATATGGGCGTCTTTAAAAAAGTTGTCGCCGATTTTGAAAAAGAAAACCCCGATATTAAAGTTAACTTAACTGCTGGAAATTCGGCAGATGCTAAAAAAGACATTGCAAAAGATCCTAAAGCTGCCGCAGATGTTTTCATGATGCCACATGATCAAATTGGTCAAATGGCAGAAGCTGGTCTGATTTACCCTAACACAAAATATGAAAAAGAAGTCAAAGAAAACAATATCGACTCGGCAGTCGCAGGAGTCACTTGGAAAGACAAAGTCTATGCCTACCCTTATGCCGTAGAGTCACAAGTTCTTTATTATAACAAAGATACGTATTCTCCAGAGGAAATCAAAACTTGGAAGTCTTTAACTGAAAAAGGCAAAATCGGTACCAATTTTGGCGAAGATGGCGCAAATTATATCTTCGGTCCTCTATTTATGAGTAACGGCGATTACTTATATGGTGAAAATGGCGAAGATCCAAAAGGTACCAACTTTAATAACCAACAAGGTATAGAAGTATTACAATGGATTGCCGATCAAAAAAATAATCCTGGTGTGATCCAATCAAATACAGAAGCATTGTCTAATCTAGGTTCTGGCAAAACGGATGCCTTCCTTTCTGGTCCTTGGTCTAAAAACGATGTAGAAAAAGCTCTTGGCGACAAAATGGGGGCTGCTGCCTATCCAACCATTGATTTTGGCAATGGAGAAAAACAAATGAAAGCTTTCTTGGGCGTTCGTAGTTTTGCTGTCAACCAACAAACACAAGCACCATTGGCCGCAATGACATTAGCAAACTATTTAACCAGCGAAAAAGCACAAATGACTTACTTTAAAGAAATCGGCTTTGTCCCTTCAAACAAAAAATTACAAACAAACGAAGAAATCACACAAGATACTGTTGCAAAAGCTATCTTAGAAATGGCGCAACCAACCCACTCTGTGGTAATGCCAAAAATCCCAGAAATCGTTTCATTCTGGCCTGCGATGGATGCAGTGATCAATGATACGTACAAAGGCAATATCAAACCTGCGGATTATCAAGCAAAATTAGATAAATTAGTCCAAGACACATCAAAAGAAGCAAAAGAATAAAAAGAGTAAAGAAATGGGACGAGCTTCAATCTGCTGTCCCATTTCCTCTATCTTTTTTATTTAAGTAGAAAGTGAGTGAACGAAGATGTTCAAGAAAAAGAAAGCCCAGACGTCATTTCGAGAGGTCTTTAAAAAAGGCGACTTCGCTACAAAACTATCTTTTTTAGTTATGGGTGCTGCAAACTTCGCCAACAAGCAGTGGTTAAAGGGAATCATCTTTTTAACAGCTGAAATTGGCTTTATCTATTGGTTAATCCGTAATGGTTTCCACGCATTAATGATGCTAGGAACACTAGGGACCCAACAGCAAGGATTAGTATATGATGATTCTTTAGGGATTGAAGTTCTAAAAGAAGGCGATAATTCAATGCTCTTATTATTATTCGGAATTGCAGCAATTTTAGTCTGTTTATCGCTAATCATTTTATATGTAATCAATTTAAAAAGCGCCCGTCACCTATATGAATTAAAGACAGCCGGCAAAAAAATTCCAACAACTATGGATGATTTACGTAGCTTGTTAAACGAACGTTTCCATGCAACTTTAATGACGATTCCCTTACTAGGCGTTCTTTTCTTTACCATCTTGCCGTTGTTATATATGATTTCCATTGCCTTTACCAACTACGACCATAACCATTTGCCACCGAAAAACCTTTTTACTTGGGTTGGATTGGCAAATCTAGGCAATGTAATCACAGGCGATATGGCTTCAACGTTCTTTCCAGTACTTGGCTGGACCTTGATTTGGGCTGTTTTCGCAACCGCAACTTGTTTCTTTTTTGGAATCATTTTAGCCTTGCTTATCAATACAAAAGGCTTAAAATATAAAGCGTTTTGGCGGACTATTTTTGTCATCACGATGGCCGTACCTCCGTTTGTTTCACTTTTAATTATGCGAAACCTCTTAAATGGTTCCGGACCTATCAATGCTCTGTTGTTAAACTGGGGCTTAATCGATTCTTCTATCCCCTTCTTAACAGATCCGAATTGGGCAAAATTAACCATTATTGTTGTCAATATGTGGATTGGTATTCCTGCTACGATGTTAATCTCTACAGGGATTATCCAAAACCTTCCTGAAGATCAAATCGAAGCAGCTAGAATTGACGGTGCCAATAAATGGCAAATTTTTAAAAGTATTACGTTTCCACAAATTCTATTTGTAATGACCCCGGCGCTGATTCAACAGTTTATTGGCAACATCAATAACTTCAATGTCATTTATCTATTAACAGGCGGCGGTCCAGCCAATTCTAACTTCTACGGTGCAGGCTCAACTGACCTTTTAGTTACCTGGTTATACAAATTGACTGTCGATACAATGGATTACAATTTAGCCTCTGTGATTGGTATTTTAATCTTCATTCTTTCCGCAGTCTTCAGTTTAATTGCCTATACACGGACGAATTCATTTAAGGAGGCGTAACTTATGGCTAAAGCAAAAAGTTACCAGAAAAAACAACGCACTGCACTTACCAGCGTTTACATCATTCTAACCATTTTAGCAGTTTTTTGGATATTCCCCATTGTGTGGATTATCTTAACAAGTTTTCGTGGCGAAGGCGGTGCATTTGTTCCCTATATCATTCCCAAAACATTCACTTTAGAAAATTATAAAGTATTATTAACAAATCAGACTGGCAACTTCCCCTTTGTCCGTTGGTTTTTGAACACCTTGTTCGTTTCCATCGCAAGCTGTCTGTTATCAACTTTCATTACAATCGCAATGGCTTATGCGCTGTCCCGGTTGCGTTTCCGCTTAAGAAAACCCTTTTTAAAAGTGGCGCTCGTTTTAAATATGTTCCCTGGTTTTATGAGCATGATTGCCGTTTACTATATTTTAAAAGCCTTAAATTTAACTGAAAGTTTATTCGCTTTAATTCTGGTTTACTCTGCAGGCTCGGCGCTAGGTTTTTACATCGCCAAAGGGTTCTTCGATACCATTCCGATGGCTTTAGACGAGTCGGCTATGATTGACGGTGCCAACAAGTGGCAAATTTTCACAAAAATTACGTTGCCATTGTCGAAACCAATTATTGTCTATACTTCTTTAACCGCCTTCATGGGCCCTTGGATGGATTTTATTTTCGCAAAAGTTATTATGGGTGATAAAGTTGAAAATTACACCGTTGCGATTGGTCTCTTTTCGATGATGACCAAATCAACAGCCAATTCACTATTCATGGCTTTTACAGCTGGATGTGTGCTAATTGCCATTCCAATTACTATTTTATTTATATTAATGCAACGTTTCTATGTAGAAGGCGTGACTTCTGGCTCTGTCAAAGGCTAGAAAAAACATCGTTTGGTTTATAGCCAAACGATGTTTTTTATTTTTTGGCGTTGTTTTCCTTACACGTTTTTCTTCGTAGCGCTTGATAATTGGACAAAATTTTCATGACCGCCAAAAAGTGTTGATTGACCTCTTGATAATCCTCTAAGGAAAGAACACTAAGCGTTTCAGATAGTTGCTGTTTTACTTGATTTTCTTTTTGCTTAAAGAGCTTCTCGCCTTCTTTTGTCGTATAAACATTAACCACGCGGCGATTTTCTTGATTATGGCGACGTTGAACAATCGCTCGTTCTTCTAACCCCGCAATAGAGCGACTCACTTGAACTTTCGACGTTCCTACTTGGTTGGCTAACTCTGTCATACTGATTCCTTCATTCGTTGCCACAATTAATAAAATTAACATGTCTAACTTTGTTAATTTTAGATCCTCCAAGTCTAGGTCTTTAAAAAGCAATTGGCTCATATATGAAAAAATTTCAGTAAAGACACTAATATCTAAATTTGATGAATGCTTCTCTTTATCCATATGTTCTCCCTCGTTTCCCACCTAGTGTATACTAAATTCACTTGATTATCAAATGGTAATGATTGATTTTTGTTAACTATTATGTTACGTTATACACTAACTTAAGGTTGTGTTGTTGATAAATTGGAAGAAGGATGCGAAAAATATGCTAGAACTCAAAGAGATAAAAAAATATTATACTGTCGGCGGAACGACCACTAAAGCTTTAGATGGCGTCTCTGTCGCTTTTCGAAAACAAGAATTTGTAGCCATTCTGGGTCCCAGCGGCTCTGGTAAAACGACGATGTTGAATGTGATTGGCGGATTGGACAATTACGATTCTGGTGACTTAATCATTAACGGCAAATCAACAAAAAATTTTAAAGAAGCCGACTGGGATGCTTATCGGAATAACTCAATTGGTTTTATTTTTCAAAGTTACAACTTAATTAGTCATCAAGGGATTTTGGATAATGTCGAGCTTGGTATGACACTGAGTGGTATTTCAAAAGCAGAAAGACGCCAAAAAGCCGAAGATGCACTCATCCGTGTCGGTTTGAAGGACCATATCCATAAAAAACCTTCCCAATTATCTGGCGGTCAAATGCAACGGGTTGCCATTGCTCGTGCTTTAGCTAATGATCCCGATATTTTACTTTGTGACGAACCAACTGGTGCATTGGATTCAGAAACCAGTCTGCAAATTATGGCACTTATCCAAGAACTTTCGAAAGAAAAATTAGTTATTATGGTGACCCACAATCCTGAATTAGCTCACGAATACGCTGATCGAATTATTGAATTTTCAGATGGCCAAATTCGTCATGACTCGCGTCCTCATATTGAACATGAAAAAAAAGAACCTTTCGAATTGAAACGCACCAAAATGAAATTCACGACTGCGTTGCGTTTATCTTTTAATAATATCCGCACTAAAAAAGGGCGAACTTTTTTAACCGCCTTTGCTTCAAGTATCGGAATTATCAGTATCGCGATTGTCCTTTCTCTTTCAACAGGATTCCAGAAACAAATTGATAAAACTCAGTCGGAAACGTTAGCGCAATTTCCGATTACCATTTCTAAAATAGCGACCGATCAAGATCCAGAAAGTTTCAATAATCAGGACAAAAAAGGCACCTTCCCGAAAGAAAAAGAAGTAACTGCTAAAATTAGCGATGCGGACCGTGCGCAACACACGAATTTAATTGATCAAAAGTTTATTGACTATGTCAATCACATTGATCCTGAATTAAGTAATAATATCGGCTATACTCGTCTAGTCAATATGAACTTATTAAGAGAAATCAACGGGAAAGCACAAGCTGTCAAATTTTCAAACGATGCACCCGACGGCCAATCAAACGCGATGGCTTCTATGATGGCTGCCCAAACTGGCGTCGGCGTTTCTGCTTTTCCTAAACAACTAGAAAATGGAAAAAACAATTTCTTAAAAGACAATTACTCGTTGCTTGAAGGAAATTATCCAGAAAAAGAAACCGATGTCGTTTTAATCGTTGATAGTAACAATACCACCAATATTAATGCTTTAAAAAATCTTGGCTTTGACGTGAAAGATAATCAAAAGATTGCCTTTTCAGACATTGTTGGCACAAAAATGAAATTAGCCAATAATAATGCATTTTACACCAAATTACCGACAGGCAACTTCATTCCTAACCAAGATTTGCAAGCTGTTTACGATAACCCAGAAAATACTGAATTAACAATTTCAGGGATTTTGCGAATTAAAGATTCTTCAACAATGAATCTATTAGCACCTGGAATTGCTTATAGCGATGCACTTTCAACTAATATGATTGCCAAAAACAAAACCTCTGATATTGTTAAAGCGCAAGAAGCCAGCAACACTAACGTTATGACTAACGAAACATTAGATGCTTCCGCGAAAGAAAACCTATTGTCTTATTTAGGAGCGAACGAAATCCCTTCAAGTATTATGATTTATCCAAACGACTTCAAATCAAAAGATAAAATTCTTGATTATTTAGATGCTTATAACAAAGGAAAAGATAAAAAAGACCAAATCATCTATTCTGATTTAGCTGGAACAATGACCCGCTTAACAGGTGGTTTAATGGATGCCATCACCTATGTGCTGATTGCATTTGCTGGGATTTCCCTTGTTACAAGTATGATTATGATTGGGATTATCACCTATACTTCTGTCATTGAGCGGACCAAAGAAATCGGTATTCTGAAAGCGTTAGGAGCTCGTAAAAAAGATATTACCCGGGTGTTCGATGCCGAAACTGCTATTTTAGGCGTTGCCTCTGGTATTCTTGGTGTTGTGATTGCCTTTCTCGCAACATTTCCGATCAATGCAGTGCTCTATAACCTGACTGATTTAGAAAATGTTGCCACCTTAAATCCAATTCACGGGATTATTTTGATTGTAATTAGCACAATCTTAACCATGATTGGTGGCCATATTCCTGCCCGAATGGCAGCGAAAAAAGATGCGGCAGTTGCTTTACGTGCAGAATAAATAACAAAAAATAATCCTTTAATTTCTCTTAAAGGATTGTTTTTTATTTGTATTTCTTATAAAACCTCCGTATACTAAGTGATTGTGAATACTTAATAAAAGGAAACGAGGTAATTTCATGTTAAAAAAACCATTTTTACTATTTTTTTCACTTTTAGGAGCTATTTTTATTTTAGCTAGTTGCGGCGTAGGAAAAGATGCCGTCACGGATACAAAGTACAAAGTTAGTTTGCAGCAAGCTGCTGAAATCTACGAAAAAGAAGCCGGCAACAGCAAACCATTAGTAAATGTCCAATTTGATACAAAACCAGAAAGTGACTACAGCTATATCTTTACCAACGATACAGAAACACTTTACGTGAATCCTGAAACAGGAAAAGTCACCAAAAATACTGAAACAAATCAACTTGGCGAAAACGAGACAGCCTTTTCAGCTGCTGAAGTCAAAGAATTAGGCGCTGTTAACGACGTTTTAGCCAAAGCAAAAAAAGAAGTTGGAGGACTTTCTCCACGTATTTTGACTTGGAAGTTAACCAAAAATAACAATAAACTTGTTTATACAGTAGATGTTAAAACGACTACGGCAGATGAAAAAGTTACCTTAGATGCCAATAAATAAGTACAAGCGTATAACTTATCACGAAATAACCAAATCTTAAAATACTCTTTGGGACAGAACCTACGCATTCGGAAATCTTAACATTTTCTGAAGCCGATCGTTCTGTCCCAATTTCATTCTTTTAAGTAATAATAATTGTTCGTTACCCCTGCTACCGTTATACTTAGTTTAAAAGAAAAGATGGGAGTATCAATTCATGGTTTATACAGTTGATTTTAAAGAAGTAGCCACTATTGGTTTAGAAAGTTCACCAGTGGCACCTGCTCTTGCTGGACTAAGAGCGAATGAAGCTCGCTATTTTTGGAATAAATACAAACATCGCTTTACGACCGTCCCTGCCTCTGAAGCTCCAGAAACATTGGCCTGGATTGAAAAAATTTTATTGGAACGAGTGTTACATTTCCCTTACAAGCCACTTGAAATTTCTTCTTTCACTTTAGATGGCATAAAAATGGCCTATGTATTTTATGAAAACGGCTTAGCAGTTAACGTGATGTACACATTAGCTGAGGAAGGCAAACGCGCCGTTGGGTTTAAACTTTCAGATGGTATGGCAATCCCTGCAGAATTTGAAGGAAAATTCAAATTTGCTCGTCAAAAATCAAAATTAGCTGGAACCATTCGCGGCTCTTATTTTGTCATTAAAGGAACCTATTAAAAAAATGCTTTTGCCCTTATTATTAAAGGCAAAAGCATTTTTTTATTTTAATTCTTCAATATAGTTAAATACTTGTTGTCCAGCAATACCGCCTTCACCGACCGCTGTCGTGATTTGACGCAATGTTTTTTCACGGACATCACCAATGGCATAAACACCAGGAATTTTTGTTCTCATTTCTTGGTCTGTTTCAATCCAACCAGCCTCATTCGTAATACCAGATTTCTTAAATGGTTCTGTTAATGGATCTAGCCCCACGTAAATGAACACGCCGTTTGCTTCAATTTCAGAAACTTCATCTGTTTTGACATTCCGGGCTTTCACACCTGTCACGACCATTTCATTGCCAACAATTTCTTCGACAACTGTATCCCAAACAAAGGAAATCTTTTCATTTGCAAAGGCACGATCTTGAATGATTTTTTGCGCACGCAATTCATCACGACGGTGAACAATCACTACTTCAGAAGCAAATTGTGTTAAATAGATTGCTTCTTCAACTGCAGAATCACCGCCACCAACAACTACTAAGCGTTTATTTTTAAAGAAGGCACCGTCACAAACAGCACAATAAGAAACACCACGGCCAGCAAATTCTTCTTCGCCTTTTACACCCAATTTTCGGTGTTCACAGCCTGTTGCAATAATTACCGCTTTAGCTTCATAAGATTTGTCATCACAAATCACTTCTTTATAGGATCCGTGGTCTTCGATGCCCATCACAATGCCATACGCATTTTCCGTACCAAATTTTTCTACATTTTCATACATTTTATAGGCCAATTCTGGACCCATAATAGAATCAAAGCCTGGGTAATTCTCTACCTCAGCAGTGTTGTTCATTTGCCCACCAGGCGCACCGCGTTCAATCATCAATACAGAAAGATTGGACCGTGATGCATAAAGTGCTGCCGTCATCCCAGCAGGACCGGCACCAATGATAATTACATCATACATTTTATTTCCCCCAAAATTTTAAGTAAGTTTACTTTACTCCTTAAACAATTTCTTGTCTACTTTTCTGCCCTTTTTTGACATTCGGAGTAGGTGTGTCTATTACGTAAGTTATTGTACCACGGTTTTGTGTTTTCTAGGAGGGGGAAGGAAGATTAATTTAGCTATTGTATTTAAACCAGAATTCTTCAATTTTTTCTTTGAATGCTATCGTTGGATAATTCCCTCTTAAATCAAAAGTGTGTCTATCACCATCACTAAATTTTATTTGATAATTATAAATAACCTCCCTTTCCGTTTGTCTGAAAAGTCCTACATCAATGACCTCCGACCAACCACGCACTATTAGAAATCCCTTTTCATGATATGACAAACCATGACTGTCCATTCTATATAAAATGCCACCATATTTTCTGATATACTTAGTCTCATTAATCCCAGTTTCGATTATCAAAAAAGCAAACATACATATTAATTTAAGTAAGGATAAAGCACTGATTAGTATAGCCACTACTGTTAAAAAAACAAAAAAAATTATATTACTTGTCACTGGATTTTTATAGAGTGGAAAGTAAAACCATACCAAGCAACTAAGTGTGACAAAAATAACACCTAGTCCTATACCAATTTTTTTGTACCCATCTGCCTTAGTCAGTCTCACTTCAAATATCTCTTCCTCATTTATAAGCAAACTCAAACTTTTCTCTCCTCTTTCCTTACGAGAAAACTCTAATCAGTTCAAAACTATTTAATACCAATCATCAAATCAGTGTATACCTTATTATCTATTACTTGCGGACAATAGAAAATTGGTGAAACAATTGTCAAATCTTCCTGAACAACTATAGTGATTAACTCTTCTAATGCTTTAGAGAATTCAGATAACTTATCGCCTTTTGCTCTAGTTGCTAACATATTGTTCACCTGAAAATAAGATTGGAAACGATATTCTGCTGGAAGATTCTCTTGGCATTCTTCATTGACAGGTAAAAAAACTTGAATCAGCAATTCTTCTTCACGAATGTCAGAATCCATTGAATAGAAAAAGCTGTCTGATAAAGAATAATCTGCTTCAAAAATTGTTTCCAAAGCATCTTCTAAACAACGGCCCATCTCCTCTGAAGTCGTTACATAATAACGACTGATGACATTTTGATAATGTAATGATTGTTTATAGCCAATTGTTTTTCTCATTTTTTCACCTACTCTTTTGTTGGGATTAAAACATCTACCCAATATTCATCATAAACTAAGGTCATTACCAACAATAATTTATCATCAAATTCAATCTTTTGTTTCAGCAAGTAATCCGTCATTTCCTCAATATTAGCACCAAGTTCATCATCAAAAGGAATTCTTTTACGAACTAGATGATCATAATGAATATTTTCTACAGTAAAAATCTCGCCACTTTCAACTGGCTCATTCACAGGAATATAAAATTTATACGTTTGTTGTTCTTCACTTAATTCAGTTGGTTTTAGTTCAATCATTGTTGGTCCATTTTTATAAAAACCTTCTTCATAAGTTAATTCTTCTGATTGTAAAATTAAATCCACTAATTGATCTGTTGTTGCTCGTTTTTCAATATACACTAAATTGTTCATTTCCAATGATACTTTTTCAATCATCTTCTCCCCTCTTTTCATTAAATTAATTTTCTAAAATCGATCTATTTTTAAATTTTTCAATACCTACCAATTCCTTTGATTGAATCTTTGAAGGCTGGTTTTAAGCCTCCTTGCGTGCTTGGAGTCAAGTAAAGTCTTTACCTTTTCTCATAACGTTATCAATGCCATTTAATTTATCTCATTTATTCAACCATTTTCCAGATTTTTTGATTACTAAAGTACCGTCTGACATTCGTTTAACCCTGGAAGAAATATAGCTATTTTTTGGTTCTCTTGTTCTTCATCATTTCAATAGAATTTCCATATACAGATGTATTTTCTTTTTTCTGGTTCTTTTCTCCAATATTGTAATATTCTTGGTATTTGAAAAATACTAACAAAAATAATCATAGCAACTATAAAAAATTCTCCCAAAAAGAAATAAAACATATTTCCTGTCAATTCTGATAAAGCTAGACAAATAATCCCTATGATACTAACTACACTAGAAATATAATCAGAAATTTCCCCACTAATATCTATTTTTTTTAACCTTATTAAAGTGTATCTTAACAATAAATAAAGAATTTCCATTCCAACAAAAATTACTATTGTTCCTAAAAGACTTAACATATATGTTTTAATTGGTTCATCCGATATTAAAGATAAAATACCTTCAAATATAAATAAGCAAACTAAAGATGAAATATACATATATATTGTTATATATTTTTGTGTATTGATTTTTTTTAAATATATATTTTTAGCTATAGTAGTTGTGATTAGAAATACTATCATTATTACAGTTAATACATTAAAGAAATGGATATTATTAATTTCTTTTCGAACTAATAATTGTAAAAACAATGTCCCAAATGTCATAACACCATAACAATTTATAAGTTTACGAAACGAATTTCTTGTAAATTTTTTATTTTCGAAATGCTTATATTTTTTTGGAATAAAATTTTTATATATACTCATCGTTTAAACCACCCCGATACTCCTTTAATCATTGAATTAACAGCTCTTTTTGCAGTTTTAGATACTTTTAAAGATGAATCAATTTTATTAATAGCTAAAGAAACAGCAATATCTGCTCCGATAACTCCCCATACTGGCGCTACTGTAGCTACTACAGCCCCAGCCGCTCCTATCGCCGCCGTGGTCACCGCTACTTTCCCGACATCCACCAATGCACCACCCACTTTACTTGCGGTAATTTCTTGCCCTTTCAATCCGTCTTTTCTGGCTTGTTTCTCACTCTTGCTTATTCCTTGAACGACATCTACAGCTCCTAAAGCTATGTTCAACCCTGGCACAATTTTTCCTGCACCTTTTGCATTGACTAATGCTTTGGCATCTTTCACAACACCATTAATCCCAAAACTTACGCTTTTTTTCAACGCACCACCAGCACTCTTTAAAGTTCCTTTGCCAATACCTTTAACTGATTCTTTGAATGCTTGTTTTGATCCTTTTAATACAACATTTTTATCCACTAACTTCAATTTATCCAGTACGCCGCTTGGTTTTTGTGTCGCTAAAATTTAATGTACACCTAACGAACGACCAATCCGTGCAGTAGAGACAAGTTCTGCCATAAAATCTGGTTCATTGGCTTTTAATTCAGCAAATTCATCGCTGATTAAAAATAAATGGGGTAAGGGCTCACTTGGATAGTTTTTCTTTTCTTCTGGGTCAGTAATTTCTTTTCCTTGTTTATATAATTTCGTATAACCATTGATGTGGTTAACCCCGTATTCTCCAAATTTTCGTTGTCGTTTTTGTAATTCTGCACGAATACTTTGTAATGCTCTAGCTGAACTAGCTCCATCTAAGTTAGTAATCGAACCCAACAAATGAGGTAATTTTGCAAATAAGTTAGCCATTCCGCCTCCTTTAAAATCAATAGGTAAAAAACCTACATCTTCTGGAGCAAAATTAACAGCTAATGACAACATATAACTTTGAACGATTTCAGACTTACCAGAGCCAGTCGTTCCTGCGACAAGTCCATGCGGTCCATGGGCACGTTCATGTAAGTTCAAGTAAACAATGTCATCTTTGCCACGAACGCCAAGAGGAACTGCTAAAGACTTAGAAGTATCGGCTTTTTGCCAAATAGTATATGTTTTAATGCTATATTATGTAGAAAGGCCAGAAGTTATATTGCAACTCCAAAATCTCAACTTTTTTTAGAATTGGCATAACTATTCTGGTCTCATTCATAGAAGTTTATCCGGATTACTTTTATTTATTACTGAAAAAATCGTTATGAATATCTTCTGTTAGTTTTCATATATTTTAAATGTTTGCAACTATTATTATTTGTTCCTATACCATTCTTCTTTATCAAAAAAAACGTTCTACGAAATTCTTCTGAATATTTTTTTATTAATGCACCTTGAATAAATTCATTCCCATCAAATTGCAAAATATACTTCTAACAATAATTAAATTTAGAGCCAGTCGCTTTAATAAATATTGTCTATTACAATTTATACTAAGATAATTTCTTTTTTTCACTTATTAACCATTCTTTATGTTCTAAAATAACTTTAGACAAATGCTCTTCTGTATAAAAGTATTCAGGAGTCATATCATTATTAATTCCCTGATACTGATAAGGCATATCGAATGGAGATTGCAAATCCAGCCAAAACTCACTAATCTCTAATAAAGCATTGATGGTATCCATACATTTAATCTCGTTTAATAGGTTATTAACTAAAATCCATCGCCATTTGTAGTAAGCTTGCAAATCTTCATCAGAATTAGTAATTGAATCCAAAAGGTCATACACTTCCGTTTCATCATATGGTAAAGATAAGCTTCCTAATTCCCATAAAAAAGAATTCTCCTCATTTTCATTCTTAGATAGATAATCTAACGTATATGCCATTACATAATCATCATTAATCCTTCCTTGCAGATAGAAATTATCATCTGAATAACCAAATCTACCGATTTTCAGTTCACTCCAAGAAAAAGAAATAGCATTTTCTTTAAATTCGTCTATATAGTTCATCATTTTATAGGCACTCCGTTCAATTCTATATTTCTTACAAACATTCTATGAGTAACTTTTCCATTTTGGATTATCCATTCAAAACGCCCCATAACACCGTTTTGACTTCCTTGAATTTGATATAGTTTAGCATTCCCTAAATCAGTGACTTTTGCTAATCCAGCATAATTATCAACTATATCAGAGAATCCATGTGCTTTAGGAACATGAGGAAACTCATCTATAATAATTTGAATTTTTTTCGTAGGATGTTTTCCTGTCAATGGGTCAATATCGTAGATATATCCTTTTCCTTTAATTGGCTTAATATCATCTATCTTCAGCCCGCTCCCAGTTCTAGGAGATTTTATAATCGGATTAGAAACCTCCTCTAACACTTTCAAATTAGTTCCACTATCTTTTTTACTAAACGATTTTTGCTTCACATTCCCCACATCATCAAGTCCGTCCAATCGTGAAGCGGCTTTATTTCCATAATATGAGCCTAAAACGACATTTCCAATCTCCGTAAGCGTTCCAGACCATGCAGCATACTTAAATCGATTGGCTTGACTTTCATTTATCTTTTCACCTGTGTAGGGATTGATTCCAAGGTTGGCTAAAGCGATTGTTTTTCTGCTGACTTCTTCTATACTATCAGTTGGTTTGATTAGCTCAATTTTTTGTTTCTCTGAATCAATAACTGTTGAGGTGTCTTTTTTAATTTCCGTGAAATAACTTTTATCGACACCACTTGGTAGTGTATAGGTTCCGTTGCTCTTGACAGTTGTTTCATTCAATACCATAACACCTTGCATTGCAAGTTCCATTTCGTTGAGGCTATTGTTAAATAAGCCATTGATTTTCATGGCGAAATCATTGAGCTTTTGCAATTTCTTTTGGAGCTCAGATTATCGATATTTTGAATCTTAGGACTTATAGATTTGAATTATGTATTCATGATTTTTAATTATATATTACTGAATTTATTTTAAACAGAGTGATTATAGTTTGTATTAACTACAATCACTCTAATTTTTCTAATGAATGTATAACTAGATTTTGTTTGTTATTGGCGACTTGATTAGCGAGTTATTGCTTACCAGTCAAGGTTTTACTATTCGACATCAATTAATCAGTACATCACCTTTTTTAATTACTAAAATTCAACAATTTTAATCACTGTATGGATTATCTATCAATATTTCCTCTATCTCTTGCTTTCTTTTCATATACAAGTTTTGTCCTATTGATGCCCAGATCTCTAGTTCTTTTCCAAACAATATTCTTCTGAAGTCCTCCGCATTGTTTCTATTTTTCTTTGCGTAATCCATTGTTAATTCAAATATATATTCTTTCAAAGACCAATAGACTATGTCAAACAAATTTTCCGTTCTTTTTTTATTTTCTATTTGACCTCTTTCAAGATACAAGTAATAATATCCAGTTGATGAAGAATATACATACTCTCCATCCATATCTCCTTTGTTTCCTCTTTCAAAATTAACAGAAAATTTTACATCACATTGGGAATATTTTTTTAGTTTCTCTTGTATAATATCTTTTATATATTTTTCTAAGTCACTTGTCTCTAATATATTATCCATATCTTTCTCCTTTACTTAGGAATAATGTATCCTTTTTCAATTAGTGTTTTAATACTATGTGGCATTAACATTTGTGTACCTCCACCAGGCTTATCAAACCATGGAGCAATTTGGGCTCTTTCGACATTTGGAATATCTTTGATAATTTCGTATTCAGTGTACACACTTAAGTCTGTACCTGGAGCCAAAGCTAGTTTATCGGAGCTTGACCCAGTTGGTGCTGTATATCTACCTGTATCTTTCCCAATTCTTCCAAATGTATCTCCTTTTTTCAAAGTTACCATTTCTTCTGTTCCAGGTACTGCACCATTATTCGGTGGCCATTTTATTGTACCATCTGGATTTTTCCATTTATTTCCATTCTCACTAATTTTTTTATAAGTCGCATTCCCCGTACTTTTACTTTTATCTAACCCATAATTTTTCCCGTTTTTAGTTCCTGTTAATGGCTTGTTCCCCTGAACTTTCCCTGAAAAGGTCTGCGCATTTCTTACCGAAGCAACACCCATTCCTACCGACCACAAGGAATTCCAAACTCCTGATTCTTGAATCCCTTCTATAAAGTCTTGTCCATGAGACAGCAGTCCTAAGCCTCTTATTTTTTCATTTTTGTCAAAATAATTGTATCCTTTTTTCTGCTGATTATTGACTCGGGTGGTCAGTTCCTTTGGTGTCAGTTCTACTACATCTAAATCGTATTTTTTCACTAAAGAAGCAAGGTTGCCTGTTAGTTTTTGCTCATCCAAATGATAGGAATAGCCGTCCTTTTCTAACATGTAATACTCAAAGCCGCGTGATTTGTCACGAACACGAATAATCGTGCAGCCTTCTAGTAATTGTTTGTCGGTCACTTCATTTTTGGTATCTTTTTTGATTTCTGTGAAATAACTTTTATCGACACCACTTGGTAGTGTATAGGTTCCGTTGCTCTTGACAGTTGTTTCATTCAATACCGTAACACCTTGCATGGCAAGTTCCATCTCGTTGAGGCTATTGTTAAATAAGCCATTGATTTGCATAGCGAAATCATTGAGTTTTTGCAATTTCTTTTGGATTTTGTCAATATCTTGTTGAAGGCTATCTGCCATTTGAATCAAGGTGCGCTGCGTGTCTTTTAACAGGTCATGAATCCCTGGGATTGGCGTGTTATAAGCAATCGTTGCTACTTGTTTAGCTGCTTCATGCAAGGATTTTTGACTGGCTTTCATGATTTTGATTTGTAATTTTAACTTATCTTCATTTAAATAGCCTTCACTGGAGATAAATGCGTTGGCTGCGCCATATTTGGTCAAATCACTTTGAACATGATCAATGGCAGCCGTCATTCGATGAATCGTGGGAATCACTAATTCTGAAAACAAGCCTTTTCCGGCGTTATAAGCCACTCCTGACAACGTATGTCCGTCAATGGCTGCGATTAGTTGTTGACAACCAGCTGTTAATTCACTGGTGGTCGTTCGTGCGACAGATAGATTACTAGACAGAGCACTCATTAATTCTGATGAGTCTGCACTAGAATAGATTAATCCCATGATAACGTACTCCTTTCTTTTTGGAGTTGATCACGTTCTTCACGCACTCTTTCTGTCGCCTTAGCATAATTCCGTGTAAATTCTTGATTTTGTTGTTGGAGAAATCCAGTAAGGTATCGTTGTTTACCGGATAATTCATCTTGTGCCCAACGAGCTGGTTTATTGCCTTTACTAATGTCCTCTCCATTCAATCGTTCTAGTTCTCGAAAATTTCTAGTTATCTCATAGTCTAGTGTACCAAATATAGCTTGGATTTTCTTCTGATCATTTGATAAATTATCCATTTGATGTTCTTTTTGAAAAATTTTTTGACTATATTCACTTCTTAAACGCTCTTTATTTTCGGTCTCCATTTTTTTCAACTCCTTACTTAAAACGGGTTTGACTATCTCTTGCAGCAATCGCAGCTGCTAATTTAGGGAATTTATTGGCTTGAGTATTGACACATTTCACTAGTTTAGACAAGTTATTCAGCATTTTATTATTAACTTTTACGCCTTTTTTCATTCCAGAAATGTTACTTTCTCCTAATGTACACTTTGTATTTTTACTAACGGACACATTTTTAATCCCAGAAACGGCTGCTTGAGCCGCTCCTTGATTTGATGCAACTTTAGTCATTGCTTATTTCCTCACTTTCTAAATTTGTAAAAGGGATCTTTTTTGAGTTTTTCTTTTTCATCGACAATTTCTTCTGATTCATTTGGAGCAACTACTTGAGCAGTTGGCTGAGCAACAGGTATGTCTTTGGCATTCGTCATTTTAGTGATTAAACTTTCGAGAAATTTATTGTCAATTTCATTTGTATATCCTTCGAAAACTACTTCAGAGATTTCATCATGTCTAATTGAAAAAACATTTTCCGTTGGAACATCTCCAAATGGATGCGGCGCTACTTTGTATCTAGAAATAATTTTGCCGTCATTATTTTTAGCAATTGCTCGAGCTACTATAAAAAATAACATTGCTCCGTGGATTCCCTCATTTAAACGAATCACACTACCCAGCGCTAAAAAAGGAGTTGATAATTCTTCACTCATTTTTTGGTCACCTCCGTCGGAATGGTAATAGCTTCTAATACATCATCTTTCAAACTATGCAAGACATTTCTAGAAACTGGCGCATTCTTTTTATCCAATGATAAATTCTCAATAAATAATTGTTTGTTGAGACTGCCGCCGAAAAGAAGATATTCTATATTTTCTTTAGCTAAGGCTGTCATACCGCCATAAGTTGCACCAACTTTACTTAAGGAATCAACACATAACACTTGCAAGTTTTGCTTACGGTTGTTTAGTAGCATTATTATTGCTTCTGGTTCTAAAGAAAGTTTTTCAACTAAATCAGCAATTCCATTTATAACCACCACTCGCTGCCTTTCTTTTTCTGCCACCATTGCTATTAGGGCTTCTTTAAGTTCAGCGCTTTGCTGTGCCACTTGTGTTCGTTCAATGTAAATTGCGACTTTGTCTATCATCATTTCCAAATTCCCTGCAACATCAATCAAGATAACTTCGTGATTAGCAGACAATTCTTCCAGTTGCTGCATAAACCAGGGCATTAATAACTGGAATTGTTTATTGGATTCGACAAAAATCCCCAATGTTTTTCCTCGGAATAACGAGAATGTTTCTGGTAAAGCACTTAATTTGTTTAATCCCAAATAGAATTGATTGGCTTCTTTTTCTGGGACAAATTGTTGGAATTTTTCAATAGTTAATTCTTCGGGAACCATCGGAATCGGTTCTGGGCGCGTGCCTGTCCAATCTTGATTCATTTTAGTGACTTCTGATTCTAAGTTTTCCAACAGCTCCGCACTAGTCGCTCCTTTTGTTGGCAAATAAAATTGAATCGCAGTTGGTACTTCTAATAGGACCTGCCCGCGACCATTGATGGCTTGGGCAGCTAAGACTTCCCTTCCTAGTAAAGAGTTTAATTCGCTTTCATCGTTTAAATACAATGCCATTTTTGTAGCAATGTTACTCATCATATTCATGCGAATGCTGCCAGATCGACTAGCTGTGAAAATCAAGTAAATTCCTAAACTGGCGCCATCTCTTAAGAGTTGAAGTAATAATTCATCGATGCCGTCTTTGCGTTTGTCTTCCAAACTTAATCCGTCGTAGCTATCTAATAAGTTAATAATGATTGGCAATTTGCTTTGCGTTTTGGCTTCATACTGTGCCAAGCTGGCCACACCATTAGTTTTAAAAAGCTTTTTCCGTTGTGCTAGAAGTTGACTAATTTTATCCAACATTTTCTGTAATTTTTCTGCTTCTTCTAAAGTCACAATATCGGCTACATGAGGTAGATCTTTTAGTGGCAATAAGCCGTTATTTCCGAAATCAATTAAATTAAATTGAACTTGTTCAGGGGTATTCTTATGGGCAAGATTGATTGCTATCGTTTGTAAAATCGTCGATTTCCCATATCCTGGACTCGCAAAAATTGCTGTATGGCTGGACTTCTCCAAATCATATTCATAGACTTCTTGAGCTTGATTTGCAGGAATATCAAGTAAGCCTATTGGTACTTTAAGGCTACGATCATTTGATTTTCCAATACTTGGTGTTGCTATTTTTTCTTCAAGATTAGGTAACCACGGTTTATCTGGAATCGTCAGTGTTGATTGTTCAAAAATTTCGCCAATCGTAGTAATAACAGCTTCCAATTGGGTTGGTAAGTCGCTCTTATCTTTTCCTTGAACCACTTCTTCACCTGGATCATAAAGCAATTCAGTTTGTCCTAAATCATTGATCCGATATAGCCGTTCATCCACCACTTCTTCCATCACTTGGTCAGGATCGTAAGGAACCCCCGCATAACCACTTTGGAACATTTCATAAACTTCATTTTCCCCAACTTTTAAATACCCCCGACCAGGATTGGTAATTTGAGCTGCATCTGGCGTTTTTAATAATTCATTAGAATCTTGGACACTCGCCATTTTTAAAGCAATTTTGCTGGTGCTATTCGCTTCAATTTGGTCATTCACCACACCGCTTGGCTTTTGTGTAGCTAAAATTAAATGGACTCCTAGAGAACGACCAATCCGCGCCACCGAAGTTAGCTCATCTAAAAATTCTGGAACATTCGCTTTTAATTCCGCAAATTCATCAGAAACCAAAATTAAATGAGGCAATGGTTTAGTAGGATAGATAATATCAGGTTTCGGTTCGTGTCGTTGTTTGTATAAACTCATATATCCGTTGATATTATTCACACCATATTTGGCGAATTCTCGTTGACGTTTATCCAATTCTGCTTTGATACTGGCTAAGGCTCTAGCTGTTCCGGCTCCGTCTAAATTGGTAATAGCGCCCATAAAATGTGGTAGCTTATCTAAGGTATTGGCTATTCCGCCACCTTTCCAATCAATAATCAACATGCCGATATCTTCAGGAGAAAAATTAATCGCTAAGCCAATTAAATAAGTTGTTAAAAATTCTGATTTTCCTGAGCCTGTGGTCCCTCCAACAAGTGCATGAGGACCATGCAAACGTTCGTGTAAGTCCCAATAGACATAATCTGATTTACCACGCCAGCCAATTAGTGAACGAATTGATTTATTTGGCTGCGCATTCAACCAACGTTGATCGATAGTTAATTCTTCAATCCTTGTTACTTCGTATTGCTCAAGTAAACTCAGACTTTCTGGCACCGCATTCTTCTCCACTTCCACATGCTGCAAATTTGCCAAGCGCTGAATCGCATAAGCAAGCGGATAAGCAGTCGGTAAATGATTAGGAACGAAGTTTTGGTTCACATATTTATTATTTTGATTGATTAAAGTCGCCGCTTCACTACTTTGATACTCAATCAGTGTAGTTGTCGTTTCTGGTAACATATTTAAAGCATCTTTTCCCCAAATAACTGTCACACCATATTGACTCATATCTTCAGCTAAAAATTCATTTAAGCCATGCCCTGACAACCAACTTTCCTCTAAAATCGACAGAATGTACTGTGGTTGAAAGTGAACTTTTTCATTGCCGGCTTCACGCACTTGTTGACGACGTTTCGTAATCATTTGATAGAAAGAATTTAAAACCATATCCCTTGTTTGAGGATCATGAACAATCCCACGCAAATTCAGGCTGCGGATTTTGACGTGTGGCAACCAACGCCAAGAATGCCAATCTTTCTGATAATCTTCCTCTGGTACTAAAGTAACAAACTCTACGTCACGATAGGAATGTAAAATAGACACTTGAAATAACAACGTTTGAATGGCTGTCCTTAAAACAGCAGGTGTTCCCGCCAATCCTAAGGTTTGTCCCATTAGTGGTACAACAATCGGCGCCTTTTCTAATTGTTTATATGGCCATACTAATTGTTCTTCAGCTTCTTGACTTAGTGAATCATCTTCCGTTGACTGATAATTTGTCGTAAAACTTGAAGAAATTTCACCAACCCCTAAGCGAACTGTCAAAAAATCTTCATTAGTCATCATGCGTTCATATATTCGCGCATGATACTCTTTTGTCATTAAGGCTAATTCGTTCATGGCAGGATTCATATATTCCAAGGCCTCTTTTTGTTCTTGCTGCAGTATACTTAAACGAGCTTTCTCTTGTATTAAATATTGTTCGTAGCTATTTGTCCGTTCGATATTCTTTTGCTTTGTTTCTTTTTTATTGGTGAAATAACTAGAGACTGAAAAACCAGCCGTCAATAAACTCGCTCCGCCCATACTAAGCATCATAATTGGATTGCCCCCACTTAAAAAGCTTGTTGCGCCACTCAAAACGACCATTCCTAAAGGTGGGACAATCGTCCGTAACAGTTCATTTTTCCCTTCTGTTTGCTTGGCTTTTGGGGCAGCAATTTCTATTTGTTTTTTTGGCTCCTTCAAGTGAATCCGTGGACTTCGTCGAAATGACGGGAAATCGACAGGATATTCTGGAATAACCTCCTCTTCTACAATTTGCCAAGGATTCAGGGAATATGTAGCTCCTAGACTTGTTAACTTTAATTGTTTTTCCCGAACTTCAATGATTAAGCCATTGACAACTAATTGATCACCGACTGCAAAAGCATAGCTTCCTTTTTCAACTAAATAATGATTGTAGTAAATCGTATCTTCTCCGGGATAAATCGTTGCTGTATATTCCCCAGTTTCTGGTGCTAGTGTAATATTGATGATGGCATCTGTTTCTAATGAAATCGCAGCATTTTTGGCAGAGGCAATTAAAAAATCTTTCTGCGGTTTATTGGTGGTGACAGTAATCAATTCTTCGTGGGGAAAAACAGAAAAATTTTCAGCAGAATCAAAGGTTTCACCATTACAGAATAATTTTTCATTTTCATAAAAAAATAATTGTTGATTGATTGAAACACTTGGGTTTTTAGCCGTAATTTGACGGTGAAGAAGTTGGGGACCAAAATAAAAAATGTCAAAATAAATCATGCTAGATGTATGAATTTGATCATTCACAGAGACCAATTTTTTACTGATTTTCGTTGTCATCCGTTTTTCCTCCCAAGATTTTCATGTATTTATCAATTGCTTCTTCATATTTTGTTAACAATGCTTGTTTTTTCTCGCCGTTCATTTTGTTATTGGCTTTGGTTGCATCATATAATTTTGTATAGGCATGTAATATATATTGGTTATCGCCTAAATTTTGGGCAATATCTAATGATTTTTCAAAGTCTCCTTTGCCAATATAAATCCAATAAAGTAAGGTATTTTCACTAGATTTTTGAGATAAATTATTTAAAATTGCTGTTTTTTGTTCATTTGATAAATTATCTAGTTGGACAGAACTAACAGCAGCAACATACTTAGCTCCTATCGGTAATTCTTCTGGTGTATCTTCTTTTAATGTTTTCGTAACACTTGCATAGTCATTAGAAATATACTGCGCTTCTGCCAAACTCACTCGCTCTTGGGCAGGTAATTTTTTTAAGACATAAATCCCTGTTGTAGTTGCAAAAAGTAGCGTTAAAGCCAATAACACTAAGCTGGCCCATTTAAAGGTTAAATAACTTTTTTTACTCACTAATTTGGTTTCTGCTTCACGCTTGGCTTTTTGACGAATGATTTGTTCACCAATGATTTGCTCAATTTCATTGATTGTTTTCGCCTCTTGTAATTGTTTAGATAGCGTATCTTTCAGGGTGCCATTCCCTTGAATCAATTGTTCATACTCATACTTTGGATGTAAGATTGCTAAAATCAGCGCTCGATATTGTTTAAAAAATTCTCTTTCATCTGCTGAATAAGGCACAATGACCTGCATAAAACCACGATGAGCAATTAATAATTCTTCTCCCAAGATATAGATGTTTTCTGGATGAATAAAGGGTTGGACCGGCGTACCTAAGAAATCAACCAAATAATGAACTCTTTGCGCTAACAATAATCGCTCATATTGATCCATTTTTTTTATCGCTTGTAAAATGGATTGCATATATTGATCCTTATGGTATTGAATCACTAACGCTTCTTCCGTTGCTTGTATTATTTTTCCCGATAAAAATCCACGACTTGATTTTAAAAATTGTTGAAACTGTTCTAGTCTTTCTAACTGATATTGATTTGCTTGTAATGTCACTTGAACATATTCTTTTGTTGCTTCTAACGTGATTGTCTCTGAAATATCCTTTAACTCGCTCATCCATGTGTCTCCTTTATAATTTCTTTTACTACTAGTTGGTCGCCATTCCCTAATGGATAATCTGCAATTAATTGATTGTCAGCTAAATGAATTGGTTTATTCAAAACAACCAATTCAAATGATGCTGGCAAACGGTTTGGCAACAGCTCAAACGATTCGAGTAACAATTCTTTTAAACGTGCAACTGATACCTGATTAGGGATTTGCAAATCAATAATTTGATTCGACACATGTAAGCCGATACCAATCGATGTTCTTTTGTTCATGTTTCTTTCACTCCTTAATTTCCGCTTTGTGCACGATGATATGAAAAACGTTTTCCTAGAAAAACACCAACGAATAAAATAACTATACTTCCTAAAAAAATACCACTGTACAACCAAAAGTTTATGGATATTTCTCGGTGAACCTCAAGAGATTCAACGCTTTCAGGAGAAGTGACCGTTGCCGTCTCTTTGAACAGAAAAGGCCTTACCTTTTTATCAACTGCTAATGTTTTTGCATTCTGTTCTGTCCTAAATACATCATTTTTTGCTTCGTTGACAACCCTCGCTTTACTTTGATTGACTTCTTTTTCTCTCTCTGCTTTTATCGGCAAAAACAAATCTGGAATAATGAAATTCACTTCTACGTTTTTTTTCTGCTGATTGTCTTGGTAGATCACTTGATTATTTATTTTTAAAGTGCCTACTTCTTCTGCTTTTGTTTTTGTTGATGACAATGACAAATAGAGCATATTAACACTTAAAACAATCACTATTTTTATTAATTTTCTCATGGCTATTCCTCCGGTCGTACAAACAAATTAAGGACAACACCTAAAACAAGTAAAACGATTAAAATAAGGTAACTAACCCAACTAATTTGTACGCCATTTACTAAAGCAGTAAAGCCATTTTGGATATTTTGAAGCGGCGATAAACGATAGAGCCAATTGCTTAATGAGCCTACCTTTGTTGCAATGCCTAATAAAGGTGTCAACATGAAAAATAACCCCAGCATAGCTCCATAAACATATAAAGTAAATTTTTTAAATTGGCGCAAACAAGCACAAACCAAAAGTGCACCGCTAGCAAATACTAAGAAACTATAGCTAAACCAAGCGAATCGATTTATTTGAGATACATTGAACACCAGTAGAAGTGAAAAGACACTTCCAAACAAAATAACCGTAATCAAGAGTAATAACAGATTTGGTATATTTTGCCAAACTCTGGTTGGTTCAACCAACGCATCCGCTACAGTAACTGTTCTTTTCTTCATAAAGCCTTGGAAAGTTAGCGCAATAACGAATGTTAAAATACTAACAATCAAGGTAGCGTAATAGGGAATTAAAGAGACTTGTCGTGTTTCGCCAAAGATTCCTTCTCCTTGAATTGGGCTCGCAAGGAAACTAAATACCCGTGGATTATCAGCACCGCCGTCTCTTGTATTAGCCAATACTTTTTCAAATGTTTTGGCATACTCTTCATTTTCTTTGGTTGTTTTCTTTGACTCATCAATTGAATCATTTAAGTTTGCTAAGATATTTTGCGCATGATCTTGAACTTTGGTTGTTGAGTCTTTCAACTCTTTGATAATCGGGGCAACATCTTTGACTTTGGCTGCTGAATCAGCTGTTATTAGACTAGTTTCTTTCGTTGTTTGCATTAACGTTTGCATCATTTTAACTAAATTTTCTGTTTCTACATCTAAAGTGCTGGTTTGATTTTCTTCTGGATGTGGATTTCTTTCATCAATTACAGAAGTAGCTCCCACTTTTCCAGCTTCTTGCCAAGTAGCATATGTCGCATTGACTTGTTTTGTTGCTTCATCAAACCATGTATTTAATTTCTCTGCTTCTCGTAATAATTTTTCAGGGACCGTCATTAAATTTAATGTTCCGTAAAGTGTTGTAGGTCGTCCGTCTGTATTTTGATCTGTCTCAGTACCAATTAATTGTTTTAATTGATTAATTTGTTCATCTGTTTCTCGATATAATTGATTTCCTGTTTTTTTATATTCGTCTAATAATTTATCTGTAATCATCATGGTTTGCTCGTTTTCAGTGATATTGTCGTACATCCAGTAAATGGATGTCTCACCTGCTAACTCTTCAATTGTTTTATCCTGATTTTCAGGAGCGGTTAACATTGCTGCATACTCTTGAATAGATAGACTTTGATTAGGCGTACCATATAAAGTCACAATTTGTTGTGATACAGTATCTAAAAGTTGAAATTGCTTCATGATTTCAGGAATATCAGTTACTAATGGTTGGTCCATTGCAATATACACAGCGAACGAACGTGCATTTTGAAGCTCATTATTTACCCACCAAGAATAATCAATCTGATTAAATGCTGTTTTTTGTTGTTCTGGTGTCAGTTGCCAAGCCATTGGTAAGTCAATCGTTAAGGAAAGTTTTTCTGGAAGTGAGAGCAAATCATTTACTGGCTCAGTTACTTTTTCAGATTCATCTTCGGATTCTTCTGCCAACTCTTCTTGCGTATTTTCTTCGTCCACTTCATCATTCTCAGGAATCTCAGCTTGTATTTTCACTGGTTTGGTAATTGTTAGCTGTGTTGGGGTAATTGCTGAAATATCAATGCTGTAACCTGCACCTGCTAACTGCTGATTCAAAGATGTTTTAATTGTTTGAACTTTTAAATCATCTAAAAGAAATGACAATTCGCCATTTTGTGTATTGGTTTGTCGTAATGAAATAACCGACTCTTGATTTGTTGCTAGTGAAAAAGTTACTTTTTCATGTGGAATCGCTATAGTATCTTCATGAAGTTGTTTAGGTTCCAAATACATAAAGCGGCTTGAATTGGTGAAATCAAGTTCATGTTGTTCTGCATATCGCTGAATAATTTGTAACTCATCACGGAAAAGATTGCCTTGTTCTACTGAAATCCTATTATTCATTTCTAATTCACTAACGAGACTTTCTAAACTTACAAAAGAAACTTCACTTAGTGATTCTTCCAATCTTTCCTGATAATTTTTATCTAAGTTAGGTATATTTTCTTTTTCGTTCGTAATTAACTGAATAATCGCTTGCTTAATTTGAGTGTCTGTTGCTATCTCAGGTGTTGCTTCAAGATCATTATAATATGTAGCCGCAATTTGCTTTTTTAACGCAGTTAATTGTTCTACTTGCATATGTAGTTCTGCGATTTCTTTTTGTAGTTCGCCAATGCGATTGCTTTGTGTTTCTTGAAATAATTTAGATTCTGATAAAAAGTCAGCATAAATCCCTGAGCTTCCTTGTTCACTTGGTGTGTAGAAGGAGCTAAACTGATTGATTACCGTTCCATTTAGTTGATCGAATTGTTGTTTGTATACTGTCGTGTCACTTTCCCATTGATTAGTTAATTCTTGTTTTTGTCTCTCAAACTGTTCATTAAATTGTGCAATTGATTTTTTTATTTTTTCATTTGCTTCTTTCGAATACTCGCCCACTGATTTTTTCGTATCTTCCGTTGTCTTACTAGTTGATTCTAAGCTCTGATTATTGCTTTCTAGTAAGGTTTGTACTGATTTTACAAACGCTTCTTGCTCGGTTGTAAATAATTTATTGTCCTCATCTAAAATACTAGCCGTACTTAATACTGTCGTATAATTCATGGGAATTTCTTTAAATGGTTGCTGAATTGTTTCTTCTAATTGATTTTGATATAGCAACTGCGTATCAGTAATTTGGTTAACGTTTTGTTGTGCGATAACTAAATTTCCAACAATACTGGAAAAATACATCTGAATTACGCGTTGGTTAAAATCTTTTAAAATAGTATTTACTTTGTCTTGAATTGCTTGATTGGTCAATTCATTTTGTCCGTCTCGCACTTGGTATTCAACAGAAGCCTGCTCTGGACTAACAGCTTGTAGTGACAATAATTTCTCAGAAAAATCTTGCGGAATAATAATTTGGGCATCGAATTGTCCATTTTCAACACCAGATGTTGCGATATTCCGAGTCGTTGTTTCCCATCGATTAGCTGTATCTTTGTTAATTAATGTGACAAAATCAGAACCTAATGCATAACGTTTTCCTTCAAAACTTGCGCCTTTATCTTCATTAACTAATGCGTACTGCATCTTTGTTGTCTGATCTTTGCTACTTCGAGTCATGTTCTCATCTTTAAACCCTAAATGAATGAAAAAAAGTAATAACAAGAAAGTTGCTCCAATTGCTAAGGCAAAAGGGATACCTTTTTTTATTTTCCCTTCCATTATCTTCTCTCCTTTAGAAAAAGCGCTAGTGCAATTCATTGCGCTAGCGCTTCAATCTTTGATCAATTAAAAGCCAAATGATCCTGCATCTTGACGGTCACGTTCTGCGACAGTGTCTGCATATTTGTTTAATTGTTGATTAATACTAATCAATAATTCTTCCATCTGTTTGACATTACCTTCCAATTGATTGTACTGTTCCAGATACGCTTGAAATGCTTGCCCTTTCCATTGTTGTGAAATTTGTTGGTTCATTGAATTCACTTTACGAATTGCATCTTGAATTTGAGACGATGCTTGCGAATATACTTTCGCTTGTGATTTCAGTTGTTCTGGTGTTACAGCAATTGATCCTGCCATAAGTAATCCCTCCACATTTTTTATAGTTTTATTACCCGGTACAAATATTATAACTATATATAAAAAATATAGTCAACAACTATTTTAAAATATACGTATTCGCATAAAAATAATTATAACAATAAAATAAACAAATAAAAACTCTTGAAAACAACATTACAAAACCACCAAAATCAATATTTATTAAAATAAAAACAAAAATAACTGATAAATAAAAATTATTCAAAAAATATTTAAATAAAATTTTAAAAAATATTTAAATTCCATTAAATCGTTATTTTTTAATGTCAGATAAATTAATAAGTAAATATGCATTTTATTAAAAAAACAATTTATTTCTTTAGCAAAAAAAATTAAAAGATAGGAAAACTTATCACATTGATAAGTTTTCCTATCTTTTATTCATTCTTTTTCTCTACTTCTCTAAATAAAACTCAAATCGACTTCCTGCATACTGCGTACGAACATATTCAAAAGGTAGTCCGTTTTCAAAATAGGATACTTGGCGCACACGCAGAATCGCATCGCCTCGTTTAATCTCTAAATATTCTGCGATCTGCTCCGATGCTTGAACAGCAGAGATTGTTTGGTTAGAATGGCCAATTTTGTGGCCAGATTTGGCTTCAAGTGTTTTATAAAAAGAGTTCGTGATTTCAGATTTGCCATATTGCGAGACCAATGAATAAGGAATGCTCGCCACCTCAAAACAAATCGGAATGTCATCCGCAAAACGAATTCTTTCCATTCGTAAAATTGAATCTTCTGGACCTAGTTGTAATTTTTCCATCTCACTAGAACTAGGTTTCGCTACAAAATAAGACACCGTCCGACTAGAAGGAACGCGATTTTGAGACAAGGTAATTTCTGTAAAACTAGTGGTACCTGTCATTGTTTCTTGAACTTTCTTACGTGCTACATACGTTCCTGAACCAATTTTTCGTTCTAAAATCCCTTCGTCTGCTAAAGTCTGAATGGCTTGGCGTAAGGTCATTCGACTAACATCAAATTTCAAGGCTAATTCTCGCTCAGAGGGCAAACGATCCCCGATACTCCAGACACCTTTTTCAATATCTTCTTTGATTTTATCGTGAATTTGAATATAAATTGGTATATTTTGAACCATTTACGCTTCCTCCTCTTCGTTCATCTCCTCTTCTATTATAACTGGTATAGACCGTGTAAACAACCAAAAAATGATAAATAAAAGAGGAATTAGAATTTTTATCAAAGTTGGTCTAGTTGCATGCTTTCTTTTTATAACAAAAACATTTGGCTTAGTCAGTAAAAAGTGACCAAGTCAAATGTTTTTAAACGAATTTCTATTAGTTATTATCTTTTTACATTTTCTTCTTTCAACAACTTGTTCGCTGTGGCCATCATCAAACGGATTCGGTTCAACTGATTAACCAAAGATACCCCTGGATCATAATCCACCGCCGCAATGTTTGCTTGCGGATATTGACGTCGTAGCTCTTTCACGACCCCTTTTCCAACAATATGGTTTGGTAAACACCCAAACGGCTGCATACAAACGATGTTATTCACCTCGTGTTTTAAGAGCTCAATCATTTCAGCTGTTAAAAACCAACCTTCACCCGTATGATTGCCAATTGATAAAATTTTACTTGCATCTGCTGCCATATCATAAATGGAATGAATGCCATCAAAACGGACCGACTTTCTCAATGCCTTATCCATTGGTTTTTCTACCAATTCAATGATTTTTATCGCAAATTCTGCTAAACGTTTGCTTTGTTTTGACATGCCCATATTTTCGTATTTCCAAATTTGATTGTACAAAGAATAGTTCATAAAGCCAACAATATCTGGCACAACTGCTTCAGCACCTTCTTCTTCTAGCAAACGCACAATATCATTATTCGCTGTCGGCGAATATTTCACTAAAATTTCCCCGACCACACCGACTTTTGGTTTTTTTATCTCCTGTAAAGGAATTTCATCAAACGTCCGAATAATTTTTTTCATGAAGTGATTAAATTGTGTCAGCGAACCATTCCGGACATTGGCTTCCACTCTTTTTAGCCAATCTTGGTGCAGTTGATCCACCATTCCTTTTTCTGTTTCATAAGGTCTTGTTCGATAAACTACTCGTTCGAATAAGTCACCATATAAAAAGGCAACTACTAAGCGCTTGATCATTGGCAACGTAAATTTAAATCCTGGATTGGATTCGACTCCTTTATTGCCCATCGAAACTGAAACTACAGGAACTTGAGAAAAACCGGCATCATTTAAGGCTTTTCGTAATAAGGGAATGTAATTCGTTGCGCGACAACCGCCCCCTGTTTGCGTCATTAAGACACTGACATTATCCAAATCATATTGACCACTTTCCAAAGCTTCAACTAGTTGTCCGATAGAAATAATTGCTGGGTAACACGCATCATTATTGACATATTTTAACCCGACATTCACGGCTTCTTTATCCTGCGCAGGCAAACAGACGACATGATAGCCAGAAGCTTGTAATGCTACATCGACTAATCCAGATTGATGAATCGGGCTAAGCATTGGTAACAGTAAAGTATGTGTTTTTTTCATTTGTTTTGTAAACACTATTTTCTCTGGCTCTTCCATTTGCATATGCGGAACAAACTGTTGCTTCTCCCGCTCATTGACAGCCGCTTTCAAGGAGCGCAACCGAATACGAATTGCGCCCAAATTCGCGCCTTCATCGATTTTGAGGACTGTATAAATTTTGCCAGACCGATCCATGATTTCTTCTACTTGATCGGTGGTCACAGCATCTAAGCCGCAACCAAAGGAATTCAGTTGGACAAGTTCTAAATTTTTCGTCTTAGCCACTACTTTAGCCGCCGCATATAAGCGAGAATGATAGACCCATTGATTCACCACACGTAAATTCTGCACGTCTCCAAGATGCGAGATACTGTCTTCTGTCAAGACATGGAATCCTTCCTGTGTAATGACTTCGGCAATGCCGTGATTAATTTCTGGATCCAAGTGATACGGTCGTCCCGATAAGACAATTCCTCTCTGGCCTTTTTCGGTTAACATGGCTAACGTTTCTTCGCCTTTTTCTTGAATTTCTTTTTTAAAAGCTGCTAATTCTTGATAACCATGATGCAGCGCTGTTTGAATTTCTTCTAGGGAAATCCCTAAATCAGCAAAATTTTCAGCTAAAACTTTGGCAACTGCAGCTTCATTCGCTAAATTAAGATAGGGATTTCGATAATCCACTTGGCCCTCTCTGATGGCATCCACATTATTTCGAATAACATCTGGGTAGCTTTGCACAATTGGACAATTAAAATGATTATCAGCTTCCACTGTTTCTTGCTGTTCAAAAACGACACCAGGATAAAAGATGATTGGCACTTGCGCATCAATTAATGCTTGAATATGTCCATGCGCCATTTTCGCTGGGTAACAAACCGTATCACTGGGAATCGTTTCAAGGCCTTGTTCATAGATTTGTTTATTAGAACGTGGCGATAATTCGACCCGAAAGCCTAAGTCAGTAAAAAATGTATGCCACAAAGGATAATTTTCATACATGTTTAGGACTCTAGGGATACCCACGCGCCCACGAAACGCTTTATTTTCCCGCAAAGGTCGGTACTTAAATAACTTGCGGTACTTATAATCAACCAAATTCACTTTGCGTTCTTCTCGTTTAATTTTAATTCGTGCACCACGTTCACAGCGATTTCCCGTAATAAATTGGCGCCCATCTGAAAACACTGTGACCGTTAATTGACAATTGTTTTCACACAAGCCGCAATGAGTAAATTCCTTTTCAGAGGTAAATGCCGCTAACTCTTCTAAAGAAAGAAGCGTGGTTTCTTCCCCAATTTCATAAGCGTCCAAAGCAATCAGCGCTGCCCCATAGGCCCCCATCAAACCAGCAATAGAAGGACGAACCACTTCACGACCGCTAATTTTTTCAAAAGCTCTCAAGACCGCTTCATTGTAAAATGTTCCTCCCTGGCAGACAATCTTTTCTCCCAACTCTTCAGGTCGGCGAACCTTAATAACTTTATAAATGGCATTTTTGATGACTGAATAAGATAGTCCAGCAGAAATATCGCCGACAGAGGCCCCTTCTTTTTGAACCTGTTTCACTTTTGAGTTCATAAAAACAGTACACCGAGAACCTAAATCAACAGGCGCTTGCGATTCTAAAGCCGCCAAAGCAAAATCCTTCACATTATATTTTAAAGATTGCGCAAAGGTTTCGATAAAAGAACCGCACCCAGAAGAACAAGCTTCATTTAATTGTATCGAGGAAAGCACGCCATTTTTAATGGTCATCGCTTTCATATCTTGTCCTCCGATATCCAAAATAAAATCCACACCTGGCTGAAAATGGTTGGCTGCTTTGTAATGGGCCATCGTTTCAACTTCACCAATATCGACTTTTAACGCATTTTTTATTAGCTGTTCTCCATATCCTGTAACAGCCGTTTTTCCGATAAAAACTTCTTCAGGCAGTTGTTGATAAAGTGATTTCAGTACTGTCATGGTGGTTTCTAAAGGTTGCCCTTGGTTATTACCATAAAAAGAAAACAACAAATGACCATCTTCATCAATCAATGTGACTTTTGTCGTTGTTGAGCCTGCATCAATCCCTAAAAAGGCTACGCCAGTATGTTGAGATAAAGGTTTCTCCGTTGCTTGGGCTTGCGCGTGTCTTTCTCGAAAATCTGCTAAATCTTCTGCGCTGTTAAATAACGGTGGTAACGTGTCGCTCGGCTGTAAATCAGTAGCCTGGCTGTTCACTAAGCGCTGAATTAATTCTTCCAATGTACATTCGGCTGCATCTTCTGAATAAAGTGCTGCTCCCATTGCTACAAACAGTTGCGGTTGTTCTGGAAAAATAACATCTTCTGGCTGAATTGCTAAGGTTTCAACAAACCGTTTTCTCAATTCTGACATGAAAAATAAAGGTCCCCCTAAAAATGCTACTTTACCTTTAATTTTGCGACCAGCAGCTAACCCGGCGATTGTTTGATTAACTACCGCTTGAAAAATACTCGCCGCGATATCTTCTTTCGCTGCTCCTTCATTGATTAAAGGTTGAATATCCGTTTTGGCAAAAACCCCACAGCGGGAAGCAATCGGATAAATAGTTTGATAATTCTTCGCCAATTCATTCACTCCATTGGCATCCGTTTTAAGTAAAACAGCCATTTGATCGATGAAGGCGCCTGTCCCACCTGCACAACTACCATTCATTCGTTGCTCTAAAGCACCATCAAAAAAAGTGATTTTTGCATCTTCTCCGCCAAGTTCAATAGCAACATCCGTTTCTGGGATTATTGTTTCAACAGTTCGTGTACACGCGATAACTTCTTGAACAAAGGGAATCCCTAATACCTCAGCCAGCCCCATACCACCAGAGCCAGTTATGCTCATTGTCACAGGTTGGTCTGCACCTATCCTTGCTAGCCCTTCTTTTAAAATGCGTTCCGTTGCTGCTTTGACATCTGAAAAATGGCGTTCATATTTTGTAAAAATAGGCTGATTTTGTTTATTTAAAAATACTAATTTTACTGTCGTTGACCCAACATCAATCCCTGCTCTCATAACCATCAATTAAAATACCCCTTCATTTCCCAACAGTTTGTTGATTATTATACAAACTGTTTGTTATAATAGATATACCTATTTTAGAAAGGTTCTAAATGATTTGCAACAAGCAATTTACCCTATTTTGTGAGATAAACAACAAAGTTTCCGCGAATGTTGACTATCTCGAAAGGAATTTATGATGGCAAAGAAAACAGACCTTAGAGTACAACGAACCAGAAAAATGATTATTGAAGCTTTTTTTAAACTTGTAGAAACGAAAGGCTACGAAGCGGTGACGATTCAAGATATTGCTGATGAAGCTATGATTAATCGTGCGACTTTTTATGCTCATTTTAAAGACAAACAGCATTTATATGATGCAATCTTCACCTTTACGCTTAGTGCTTTTACCGCTATTCTTGATTCGCAACAACTGGTTAATGGCAACCGTGTCCGCGTGAAGCACATTGAAGAACTTCTGACGCAACTCTATATTAATATTCAAGAGAACAAATCTTTCTTCTTAACTATCATGGACAATAATTTCAACGAACACTTTCGAAAACGCTTAGCTGAAATTATCGAAGAAAAATATGCGACGATTTTTTCGCAGTTGCGTATTACCGAAAATGATATTGATGTACCGATAGATTTTGTTATTGAATATATGACCTCTATCTTCATCGGTACCCTTCATTGGTGGATTACTAGCGAAACGGATATGACACCCAACCACTTAGCCCAATTAGTTATCAAATTAGTTGGTAATGGTCATTTAACTGTCTTAGGCATCGAATTAGAAAAATAAAAACACCGGAGTAGACAATAATTTTGTCTGCTCCGGTGTTTCTGTTAAAGACGAATTAGTTTTTTGAACGCCATTTGATATTGTGGGCTGTATTTCTTGAAGAAGTGACTTTAACACCACTTTTGATGTTGCCTTTTTTACGAGGAATTAAGTCAACTTTGACATCATACTTACCATCGCGTGCTAAATCGTAAACATTTTCAACCATTTCTGTAATTTTTTCTTTAAAGTTCATTCTTATCAACTCCAGACTATTCTTTCTTAATACTTTAGCATATTCTTATATAAATGAAAACTTTTCTAGCCTGTACATGAGGAAAATCTTACCTCATTTTTGTTATATAATTATACAAAAAAAGAACATCTCTCTACCAGAAATGTTCTGAAAACTGGGGTAGCTGGATTCGAACCAACGCATGACGGAGTCAAAGTCCGTTGCCTTACCGCTTGGCTATACCCCAAAAAAGAAAATGGAGGAAAGTGGATTCGAACCACTGAACCCTAAGGAACGGATTTACAGTCCGTCGCGTTTAGCCACTTCGCTATTCCTCCAAAAAGTCATTGTCGCTGTAACGACCTGACTTAGTTATAATACAATCTTTTCCAGAAAAAAGCAACCCTTTTTTTTAAAAAAATTGTTATTTATTTTTTATTCACTTAAATTCCATTGACGAATAATTGTTTCAAAGGCTTCGTCCAGATTTTTTGCTGTACCTTCTTGCTTGCCATCAATTTCAATGATGAATTTTTTATCATTTTGCGGAATGACACGACCGATTTCTTTTTTACCAATAAATAATTTGTTCATTAAAACGTTCGCTCCATTGTATTGGGCTTTTTCTTCTTCAACACGTACTTCAATATCTTTATTCTTTTTTGACATCTCTATCCCTCCAAGAACTCTATGTTATCAGAATCTTTGAAACAAAACAAGCACCCGCTATTTCTCTATCAGATTATTCGTTTAACGCTTCAATGCAGCATTAAGGAGTAACGAAATGCGATTCGCTACTCCTCAAAGACTGATTTCTATTCTTTTTCTGAACCTTCTGTTGCATGATAGTTCACGCTATTTGAGGTACCTTTTTTAGAAAAGTTTTCAATTAGCTCTTTCACGTCGAGGCCCGTTGTTTCTTTTAGTGTTTCTTGTGTACCAGCCAACAAATTTGTTGCATAATTTGTAATACGGTTGGCGCCAGAATTTTCGCCACCTGCGCCTGTATCTACCACTGAAATCTTGTCGATGTTGCCCAGTGGTTGTGCTGCTTCTTTCATTAATTGTGGCAACATTTCCATCACCATACTTAACACAGCTGCTTCACCATATTCTTTGAAGGCATCAGCAATCTTTTGTTTGGCTTCGGCTTCCGCTGCACCACGAGCTAAAATAGCTTCGGCTTGCGCTTGACCTGTTAAACGCGTTTTGTTGGCTTCCGCTTCGGCTAATGCTTCAACTTTGAAACGTTCTGCTTCGGCTTCTGCCACTTCGCGTGCTTTTTGAGCAAGAGCTTCTTGTTCGCGTGCATAACGATCTGCATCGGCTTTTTTCTTCACTTCTGAGTCGTATTGTTTTTCACGACGCGTAATTTCTTTTTCTTCTAACTCAATTTGTTTTTGACGTTCAACGACTTTGACTTCCATTTCTTGTTCCACCACGTGTTGTTGGGCACGCGCGCTTTCCAAGTTATAGGCTTGGTCTGCTTTGGCTTTGGCAATATCTTGTTCTTGTTTGTATAACGCTAATTTCAATTCTTTTTCTTTTGAAGCTTCTGCAATTTCTGTTTGACGTTGCAATTCCGCTTGTTGTGATTCTTTTTCTGCTTCCGCTTTTTTGATGCGAGTTTCTTTCAAGGCTTCTGCTTCTGCAATATCTGCATCACGTTTAACTTGAGCGATTCTTGGTTTTCCTAATGAATCCAAGTATCCATTTTTATCACGAACTTCTTTAATTGTGAACGACACAATAACTAAGCCCATTTTAGCTAAGTCAACACTGGCAACTTCTTGTACACTTTGGCTAAATTTATCACGGTTTTGGTAAATTTCTTCCACTGTCATTGAACCTAAAATCGAACGTAAATGTCCTTCTAATACTTCACGTGCTTCATTTTCTAATTCTTCCGTTGTTTTTCCTAAAAATTGTTCCGCTGCTGTCGCAATTTCTTCAACTGACGAACCAATTTTAATGATTGATGTCCCATCACACATCACAGGAACCCCTTGTTCTGTGTATACTTCTGGTGTAGAAACATCTAATTTACTTGAAAGCAAACTAATTCGATTTGAGCGTTGGAACACTGGTAAGACAAACGCACCACCGCCACGAACGATTTTAATTTTGTTGCCACCTTCGTCTACATGAACATTTTTAGAGCCTAGATAGCTCCCGCTGATAATTAACGCTTCATCAGGTTTGGCTGTCTGATATTTAGAAACAAACACAATTAATAACATTAATAATACTAAAACTGCAATAATAATCGGTAACAAAATCCCCATTTCCTTCTCTCCTACTCTATATTTTTAGACTGCCTTCGTAAGGAATGACATAACAAACCCGTTCTTTCAATTCAATAATCAATACCTCACTACCTCTTGGCGCAGCCACTTCTTGTGGCACATAAAATGCTGCTGGTCGACTTAACGAACCTGTGACACTCTTCAATTGAATCTCGCCCATTCCCCGGACAGGAATTGGGGTAATCACAGTAGCAACACGACCCTCCATGTCTTTTTCCGAAATAGAAATTGTGGCCTCCGAATTTTTCAAAGGGACCAACACATAAAAATTCAGGAAGAAAACAATAATGGTTGAAAGAATACCACTGACAATTAAAATAAGCCAACTATTCACCGCTGTTAATTCTTCCCCAAGGTACCCAAACAGCGAGGTAAAAGCAATCCATGGAATAATCAGCATTGGGTCCACCGGTCCATCAAAATTAAAAACATCCCCAAAAATAATTAGTAAAAAAGCGAGGACCGCGCTCCCCACTAATGCATAAAAATAAACCGTTTCCAATGGTAGACCTTCTAACACTTTTCCCACACTCCTTTCTGTGCTATAACCTAGTAATAGTGTACCAATTTTTAAATAAAAAGAGTAGTAATTTCCAAATAAATCTCAAAAGATACATCTTAAGACCTATTTTTTCTTAATAAAAGAAGCAACAATAAACGAGCAGCCCAAGAATTATCGAACTTCTACGGACTGCTCGTTTTTAAAATGTGCTATTCATTTGATTTTAACGCTTCAATCATATTGATTTTCTTCAATTTTCGATGCATAATGACCATCACAAACAACGTGAAACACATGGTGATGACTGCGGAATATAGATAACTTGGCCAATGAATAATTGGCGAAAACATAATTAAATCAACTTCAACGGTTGCTAAAATATATTGATGCAAAATTTTCCCAAAGAAGCAGCCAACAATAATACCAATGAACGTTAAAATAATGTTTTCACGGTAAACATAGGTGGTGACTTCACGATCGTAAAACCCTAAAACCTTAATCGTGGAAAGTTCTCGAATCCGTTCAGAAACATTAATGTTGGTTAAATTATATAACACAATTAACGCTAAAGAACCAGAAACAGCAATTAGTACCCAAATGACAATATCAAGGCTTTTCAGCATATCATCAAACGAACCTTTCATCGCAGTTAAAAACGTAATGTTCAACACTTTCGGCTGTTTTGTCAACGCCTCTCCGATTGAGGTTTCTTGTTTTGAGGATAACTTTTTGTCAAAAAGTAGGAATTCTGTATTATACTCCGGCTTCTGTTTGGTCATCGTCTGGTAGAGTTTCGGCGTCATATAGACAAAATGACCCGTGTAGTTTTCTGCAATCGCGGCAATTTCCACGTGATAGGTTTGATTATCACTATTTTCTAAATTTAATTGATCTCCGACTTTATAGCCAAATAATTTAGCTAATTTTTCATTAATGATTACACCATCATCGTTGAGGGAATATTTTTCTCCAGTGACTCGATCATTAAATAATTGAAACTCAGCCATTTTCGAAGGATCTTGTGGCACATAAAGAGTAATATTTTGAGTTGGTGCGCCTTTGCCCTTCGTTTTAAAGATTTCTGAATATAACGGAATTGTTTTATTCAAACCATCCAGTTTGCGCAACGTTTCTTGATACTCTTTTGTCTCTTCAGGTGTTGTTTGCTCTTTAAAAGTCACGACTGCTTGGTAATGCCAGATTTTATTAAATTGAATTGTAGCGACATCCACAATTGAATCGCGTAAACCAAAACCAACAATTAACAGCCCCATACAACCAGCTATTCCGATAACGGTCATCAGCATCCGTCGTTTATAGCGGAACAGATTTCTAGCGGTCACTTTTTGAATAAAGCTCATGCGTTGCCATAAAGGGCGGATTCGTTCTAATAAAATCCGTTGGCCTGCTTTCGGCGCTTTGGGTCTTAGCAAGGTAGCTGGGGTACTTAATAAATCGATTCTTAATGTCACTAAGGCCGCTCCCACAGTACAAGCTAAGGCTACAATGATGCCCCATAAACTGTAATTTAAGTACCACGGTGTAACTAAATCAGGAATATTGTACATTTGACCGTAGGCATCAAAAATTATTTTAGGGAATAGATAATAGCCAACTGCCAATCCTAATAATGCACCTGTTAGACTGGCAACCGTTGCATAGGTAATAAAAATCGAAGCAATTTCACGATTACGATAACCTAAAGCTTTCAAACTACCAATTTCCATTCTTTTTTCTTCAACCATACGTGTCATGGTAGTTAAGCTGACTAATGCCGCAATTAGGAAAAAGAACAACGGGAACAACGTGGCTAAAGAAGAAATCCGATCAGCGTTATCTTGATATTCAGAAAATCCTGGATTGTCTTCCCTAGTAAAATAATAATACGTTGGGGCTTTCAAATTGGCTAGCTCTGTTTCTTTTTCAGCCAACAGTTGTTCTTGTTTAGCCAATTCGTCTTTTTGCTTTTCAAGCATCTCAGATGGAATTCCTGGTTGTTGCTCCAACTGCGCAAGTGCTTGTTTTCCCGTTTCCAGCGCTTGCCGACCTTGGTTAATGTCCGGCTGAGCCGAATCACGCAGAGCCGCAACCTGTTCTTCTGGCCGATTTTTCAGTGCCTCTTTTACTTGATTTAAGGCCTGCTCTCTTTTCTTTTCATAATCAGAGGAATACGTATTTTGATGTTTTAATGAACGAAATGAGATTAGCAATTCTGGATACCGTTGACTGTCAAAGGCTTTTTCCGAAACCACGCCAAAAAAGTTTAACGTTCCAGACCCGACCGTTGTGGTTCCCCTGGATGTATTATCAATATATTCTGGTGAATTGATAAATCCAACAACAGTAAAATGAGTTTGCGTCAGTCCTTTTTCTTTAATCGCTGCATCGTTTAAAGTGATTTTATCACCCATTTTATAGTCATATCTAGTTTTCGCTAATGTATCTAATGCAATTTCATTTGCTTGTTTAGGTAACCGACCGTCAACTACTTGATAGTTAAGCGATCCTGCTTGATTTTTTCGATAACCAAACAATTTTACTGCATTATTTTGCGGCCCAATCGTGGCATCTATTGTATACCGCGGCACAACTGTTTCGACATCTTTTAAAGACTGTAGTGTTGTTAAATCTTTCTTTTCCAGTCCCATTGTAGAAATTATTCGCGCATCTGGAAGCTGCTCTTTCTGGTAATAATTATTCGCGGTTTTAATCATATCTGGTCCAGTAGCTTTCAAACCAACAAAGACCATTACACCAAGGAAAATAATCCCCATAATCGATAAAAACCGTGTAGTAGATTGTCTAATTTCACGTAAACTTGTTTTAATTAGCGCTGTTTTCTTCATTTTAGGCACCTACCATTCAATTTCAGCAACCAATTTAGGCTGATCATTCACAGTCATTTCGCGAACTTTCGCATCATTAATTCGAATTACCCGATCGGCCATTTCTGCAATGGCTGAATTGTGGGTAATAATTAAGACGGTCGTTCCAGTTTCACGAGCAGTGTTTTGCAAAATGGTTAAAATTTGTTTCCCTGTTTCATAATCCAGTGCTCCTGTCGGTTCATCACATAAAAGTAACTTGGGCTTTTTAGCAATCGCACGGGCGATGGTTACTCGTTGTTGTTCACCACCAGAAAGTTGCGCTGGAAAATTATCTAAACGTTCCCCTAAACCCACCGATTGTAAAACATTGGTCGAATCCAACGCATCCGCAACGATTTGCGAAGCCAATTCGACATTTTCTTTTGCCGTTAAATTTGGGACTAAATTGTAAAATTGGAAAACAAACCCGACATCATTTCGTCGATAAGTGGTTAATTGTTTCTCTGAAAACTGAGCGATATCTGTGCCATCAATAATAATTTCCCCTTCATCACAGCTGTCCATTCCACCAAGAATATTTAAAACAGTTGATTTTCCAGCACCGCTGGGGCCTAAAATAACCGCTACTTCTCCTTTTTCCACTTCAAAAGAAATGCCGTCATTCGCAGTAATAGTTGTCTCTCCCATTTGGTAACGCTTGTATTCATTTTTGACTTCAATATAGGCCATCCACTATCCCTTCCCTTCTACATTAAAATAGTAACATATCTGAGAAAACAAGTCTTTCAAAGAAAAGCCTTTTTTGATTTTTTAGCAAATTTACGTATAATAGAAAAGATGGTCCACTTAAATTTGGACTATTGCAAGTATAAAATTAGAGGAGCACGTTATGGCAAACAGAAAGAAGAAACCACCATTTAATTCAACCATCATGCTGATTGGCGCATTAATCATTTTAATTTTAGGCGCGGTTGGCGTTAAAGTTCCTGATGCTTTACAAGATTTATTTAATGTTCAACCACAAACAACCACCCCCTCAAGCACACCAGCACCTAAAGGAGATAATCCCGGACCAATTGAAAATGGTAAAGCCACATTTTCAGCAGAGGAATTAAAGGATAGCTCAAACGGCTGGATTACTTATCATTCACTAGATCGTCTAAAACGAGCGACAGGCGCTGATGCGCTATTAAAACCCGCAATGGTCAATACAGGAACTTCCGCTAATAAAGATATTCGACCAGCTGGTTTCATTTCAGGAAAAGCTAATCATTCGCGTGGCCACCTAATCGGCCGTCAAATGGGAGGCAGTGGTGATGATCCACGTAACTTAACCACCTTGTATCAGAATCCTGTCAACACTCCTTATATGACGAAATATGAAAATCAGATTCGGGCAGCTCTTGATCGCGGCGAAACCGTTCGCTATCGCGTGACACCTGTATATAACGGAAACGATTTGTTGGCTGAAAAAATCATCTTAGAAGCCAAAAGCCTTAAAACAAATTCACCCATTGATTTTTCAGTAACTATTTTAAACAAACAATAAGGAGGAACTTTCATTGGATTTTGAACAGCTAAAAGAAACATTACCCGATGCAAAACCACAAACATTTTTGCAAGCAATCCTCTCTCAACCTCAAGAAGAGGATGCTGAATTAACCTTCAGTGAAGAAATTGATGAACAGTTTGTCGAAAATTGTAAATTTTTAGTCTCTCCAGAAACCATTTCTGAAACAGATGTGGAACATTGGCGCGAACAAGAATTTTTAGTTGTCGCCCAAAGTTTAGATGGCGATTATCTAGCAGGCACTCTAGAGCAAACCTTTGTGATTCCTAGCTCCCTTTACAAAGAGGATATTGAGCAATTTGACAAGCAATTAATCGATTTTTTTATTGCCTACGAGAACAAAGAAATCACTTCTGCGATTTTACCAAAAGAATTATAAAAAAAGCTTGCGGATAAATTTCCGCAAGCTTTTTCTTGTGTCTTATGCTCGATAACGTTCAACGCCATCTAAATAAGTGGCTGCTAATTCCATGGTTGGTTCTAATACGATAAAGTCAGCATCGCGACCATTTGCAATCATGCCGCATTGATCATCAATTTTACAGCTAATCGCAGGAACTAATGAAGCCATCATAATTGCTTGTGCAGGTGTTGCAATACCCCAATCAACTACATTTTTAATTGCTTCTTTTAGTTTTAAAATACTACCTGCTAAGTTCCCAGTATCCAAACGAGCCGTTCCTTCTGCTACCACAACAGGAAATTCACCTAAATTGTAGTTGCCATCTGGCATACCGCCAGCCATCATGCAGTCTGTAATTAACGCAACGTGATCATGGCCCGCTTTTTCCATCAATACTTCAGCCGCTTGCGGATGTACATGGTGTCCATCACAAATTAATTCAGAGAAAACGTGTTGTAACGTTAACAATGCACCAACCATCCCTGGTTCACGGTGATTTAAGCCACGCATCCCATTATATGCATGAACAAAAACGCTAGCGCCTGCTTCAACTGCCACATCAGCTTCTTCTAAGGTCGCATTACTATGGCCTAAAGCAACAACGACACCTTCATCTGTAACGGTTTCAACAAATTCTTTCACACCATTACGTTCTGGTGCCAACGCAATTTTCTTAATAATTCCGCCTGAAGCTTCTTGCCATTCGTGGAATGTATCAAGGTCTGGATCTCCAAAATAACTTGGATTTTGTGCGCCTTTATGTTCTTCAGTAAAGAAAGGTCCTTCAAAGTAAATCCCTTGAATTTTTGCACCAGGTACTTCTTGGTAGACTTGACCAATCGTACGTGCAACGTCTGTTAAACGTTCTTTACTTGAAGTTAACGTTGTTGGTAAAAATGAAGTTACACCACAAGATAATAAGCCTTCAGACATCACTTTAATGCCTTCTGCATCGTTATCCATTACGTCATGATTCATGTAACCATGAATATGAGTATCCACTAAACCTGGGGCAATCCATTTGCCTTCCTCACGAATAATTTTTACGTCCCCTTGCGGTTCATCTTTTGTATAATTACCAAAGATACCATCCGTGATTTCTAAATAACCAGGTCCTTTAACATCGCTTTTTAAAAAGAACTTGTCTGCAAAGATAAATGTTTTCATCTTCATCCTTCTTTCTTTATTTTACTTACTTCAAAAGTACTCTTAATCAGTACAAAAGTCAAGAAATGGTGTAGACCTTTTAAGCAATTCTGAGGATTTTTTAAAGATTGCCACTTTCCACATTTTTCATTTGTTGTGCTAAGTTCAGATAACGTTCTGCTTCTTCATGTTTATTCTTTCTCATTAAAACTAAATATTTTAGATTTAATAATTCACTTAAATAATAATAACTATTTTTTTTGCGGGCCCAAGTAATTCCTTGATCCACATAAATTTCGGCATCTTTTTCTGTATAATTTTTGAATAAGAAATCAGCATAATTAAAAAATATTTTCGTTAACTCTGCATTACTGCGTTCATTTGGCAATTGATTAAAATAATGAATACTCAAACTTAAAAATCGTTCTGCTTCTACTCGATTGCCCATGTAACCATAAGTAGCACCTAGACAACTAATTAATTGAATCTCTAAATCAGAAACATTTAACTTATCGGCTTTATAGGTGAAAGATAACCCTTTACGCAAGCTAGCAATAGCTTTTTCATAATCATTTAGAACAAACAATTCACAACTACCTAAATAATAATAATATTTTTGCCAGTCCGTATCTAAATACAATTGTTCTTCAATACGATTTTCCTTTAAATAATTTAATAATAATTGATATTTTTTATGGCGAAAATATTCAGCCATTTTTTCAAATGAATACGTAACAACGTGCACATCACCAGATTTATAACGCATAATCTGGTCAACAGTCACACCTAAACGATCACAAAGTTGTTGCATTACGAGAACGTTTGGCAACTCTTCATTGTTTTCAATGCGACTTAAAACACTTTGCGAACAGATGTCTTCTGATAACATTTTCTGTGTCAATTTTCTATTTTTTCTAATTTCTTTAATAACTGCACCTAAAGAATTCATCACAATAGCTCCTATTTATATCGGCCATTTTCCTTGCAAAATGGGGATTTTGTCAAAATATGCGAATTCGCATTATGCTTTTATTGTACTTTATTGCATAATATACTGCAAGAACATTATCTAAGGTTTTCTTAGAAAATAAATAGGTTCATTTTTATTAAAAAGGAGTGTTATTGTATGGCCGAAGAGAAAAAGGTTCACTTCATTTGGGAAAAAACAAATTATTCAGGCTTTGTGGAGAAGGAGTATGAAAATTCTTATCTCATCGTAGTAGCAAATCCTAGTCCTGATATGGAAGAAAAATACACCAACCGAATGATTATTAGTAAAAAAGCATGTGAAACCGCAGAATAGTATTGTTGATAAAACAAGAACTACCAAAAAATAGCTTCGTTAGAGGCTATTTTTTGGTAGTTCTTTTATTTTTGTTTGTAGGTACTTAAAAATTCACGCATTTTATCTGCTGTAGTTTTTAAGTCTTCCATCTTCGGTAAATAAACAATACGGAAGTGATCGGGTTGTTGCCAGTTGAACCCACCACCATGGACTAATAAAATATGATGTTTGTGTAAGAAATCTAAAACAAATTTTTCATCATCATAAATGTCAAATTTGGCCGTATCAATTTTCGGGAAAATATAGAAAGCTGCTTTAGGCTTCACGGCTGATAAACCAGGAATGTCATTTATCGCATTGTAAATAAATTCTCGTTGTTCGTAAATTCTGCCACCTGGTAAAAGTAAATCATCGACACTTTGATAGCCGCCTAATGCGGTTTGAATGATTTGTTGTGACAACACATTCGAGCATAACCGCATGGAAGCAAGCATATTTAGCCCTTCGATATACCCTTTTACTCGTGATTTATCTCCACTTAACACCATCCAACCGCATCGGAAGCCTGCCACTCGATGTGATTTTGACAAACCATTCAATGTTACGACAAATAAATCAGGTGCTAATGTAGCAATCGGTACATGAACCAAACCGTCCATGACCAAACGATCATAAATTTCATCGGAGTAAATAATTAAATCATTTTGACGTGCCACTTCGACAATTTCTAGTAATAACTCTTTCGGATATAAAGCACCAGTCGGATTATTTGGATTTATAATAACGATTGCTTTTGTATTCGAAGTTATTTTTGATTTTATATCATCAATGTCTGGATACCATTCTGCTTGCTCATCACAAATATAATGAACGGGCGTACCGCCCGCCAAAGAAACAGATGCAGTCCATAAAGGATAGTCTGGCATTGGCACAAGTACTTCATCGCCGTTATTTAACAAGCCTTGCATACACATGGTAATTAGTTCACTCACGCCATTACCAGTGTAAATATCATTAATCGTTACATTAGGAAATTTTTTTAATTGGCAATATTGTTCAATCGCTTTTCTTGCAGAAAAAATACCTTTTGAATCAGAATAACCTTCTGAATCGCGAACATTCACAATCATGTCGCGCACAATTTCATTTGGGGCATCAAAACCAAATGGCGCTGGATTCCCTGTATTTAATTTCAAAATACGTATGCCCTCTTCTTGCATGCGTTCTGCTTCTTCTAAAACAGGACCACGGACATCGTAACTTACGTTATTTAATTTATCGGATTTTTTAAAATTTCTCACACGGACTCCCTCGCTTCACAAATTTATACTCTAAAGTTACGCCAACTATAATGAAAAAGCAATAATAAATATCAGAATTTAATAAAAAATTGATGGTTTTTCCGTAATAAACAAGAGCGTAGGACAAAAATCACTTTGGATTTTTGCTCCACGCTCAAAAACTGATAAACGGTGGGAACAGAAGCAACTTCTTCGGAAATAAGCCGAAATTCTCCAAAAATTAAAGAACAATTTTCGGAAATTCCTTCTTATTTCTCGGAGTTAAACACTTCTGTCCCGACCTCTTGTTATACTAGTCGATGCAGATGATGGGACTCGAACCCACACGGACATCTGTCCACATGACCCTCAATCATGCTTGTCTGCCAATTCCAACACATCTGCATTTTAAGAGCACTTATTTATCCTAAAATAATTACTGGTCTTTGTCAAGATAACAAAGACCAGAATTGTTAGATTTGTTCTTTTTTCGCTTGCCAGGACAAACGCCCATGACATTTTCCGCAGACATATCGTGTCGTATCAATTCGTCGTTTTCTGAGGATGACTTCTCCACAAGACTGACATTGGTACTGATGGAAAACTGCTTTTTTCCGTTCTACTAGAGGCGGTGCATAACGGGCACCGCCAGTCTTAGCCAATAACTCTTTAAAGTCCTTATCTTTATGCTGATAGCCTTTGCCAGCTAAATGTAAATGATAGTGACATAACTCATGCTTAATGACTTTTTCCAGTTCCTCTTGTCCATACTTTAAAAAGACAGTTGGATTAAAATCCAGGTGATGCGAAGCTAAATGATAGCGACCGCCCGTAGTTTTTAACCGCCGATTAAATGTAGCTTGATGCAGAAAAGGTTTCTGAAAAAATACGATTGAAATTTTTTCCACTAGCGTTTGAAGTGCTTGATCTGTCATCAAGACTGGTTGAGACTCTTTCATTGTTACTCTTTTCTATCAGTCCGAGGCAACATGGTTAAACTAATTCGCCCCTTTTTCAAGTCAACATCTTCTACCCAAACTGTGACTACATCACCCACCGCAACAACATCCGTTGGGTGCTTAACAAATTTAGTACTTAACTTAGAAATGTGGACTAAGCCATCTTGCTTCACACCAATATCGACAAACGCACCAAAGTCAATTACGTTTCGAACAGTCCCTTGCATTTCCATTCCTGGTTTCAAATCTTCCATCGTCAACACGTCTTTACGTAAAAGTGGTGCTGACATCTCATCGCGCATATCACGACCTGGTTGGATTAAACTAGCAATAATATCTGTGAGTGTTTCTGAACCTACTTCTAACTCAGTAGCTAATTGATTCACTGGTAACTGTTTCAATTTTTCGATAGCTTCTGCTGTCCCTAATTCTTTAGAAGCAATCTCTGCTTTTTCTAAAATTGCTTGTGCTACTGGATAACTTTCTGGGTGAATGCCAGTGTTATCTAACACATTTTTGCCATTAGGAATTCGTAAAAAGCCAATTGCTTGTTCAAATGCTTTTGGTCCTAAACGAGGTACTTTTTTGACTTGATTTCGTGCTGTAAAGACACCATTTTCATCACGATAAGTGACTAAGTTTTGCGCCGTTGTTTTATTTAAGCCAGAAATATGTTGTAAAAGTTGAGCACTCGCTGTATTCACATCAACACCAACTTGGTTTACTGCAGTTTCCACAACAAAATCCAATTGCTCGGCAAGACGTTTTTGCGATACGTCATGCTGATATTGACCAACCCCGACTGCTTTGGGATCAATTTTTACTAATTCTGACAACGGATCTTGTAAACGACGTGCAATGCTGACCGCACTTCGTTCTTCGACTTGTAAATCAGGAAACTCTTTACGAGCCACTTCACTCGCAGAGTAAACGGAAGCCCCTGCTTCATTAACAATCACGTAAAAGACGTCCCGCTTCACCGCTTTTAATTGCTCTGCCACAAACAATTCAGATTCACGACTTGCCGTTCCGTTTCCAATAGCTACCATGTCCACTTGATAGTCTTCAATGATCTTTTTAAAGGCTGGACCAGCGGCTTCACGTTTCGCAGCAGTCGCTGGTTTATGTGGATAAATCACTTGAATTGCTAAAACTTTACCAGTTTCATCGACAACTGCTAATTTACAGCCTGTCCGATAAGCCGGGTCAAATCCTAGAACAACTTTTCCTTTAAGTGGTGACTGTAATAATAAATTACGTAAATTTTCACCGAAAATTGCAATCGCTTGTTCATCAGCTTTTTCTGTTAATTCATTGCGAATCTCCCGTTCAATCGCTGGTCCAATGAATCGTTTATAGCTATCTAAATAAGCAGCCTCAATGTATGGAGCAGCTAAACTTGTTGCTTGCTTGCCGATTAGTTGACGTTGGAAATAATCATTAATTTTTATTTCATCAGCGACAAGGGAAACCTTTAAAATGTCTTCTTTTTCACCACGATTCGTTGCTAAGACACGGTGCGGCACCATTTTGCTAACTGGTTCTGCAAAATCGTAATACATTTCATAGGTCCGCTTTTCGTCTTTTTCTTCGTCCTTAACTACGCTAACGTATTGCGCATGTTTAACCATATAATCACGTAACCATGTTCGGTATTTTGGTTCATCGCTAATACGTTCTGCTAAAATTTCATGAGCACCTTGCAAGGCTATCTCGGCGGTTGCAACTTCTTTTTCTTCATTAATAAAAGTAGCCGCTTTGGCTAAGATATCCGCGTTTTCAGGTAAAGAGAGCAACCAATCTGCTAATGGTTCCAACCCTTTTTCTTTCGCGATAGTCGCTTTGGTCCGACGTTTTTGTTTATATGGTCGATACAAATCTTCCACTTGTTGCATTTTTACTGCTTTTTGAATATCTGTTTTGAGTTCTTTTGTTAGTTTTCCTTGCTCTTCAATTAATCGGAGAACTTCTTCTTTCCGCTTTTTCAAGTTTTGTAAATAATGATAACGTTCTTCTATTTCACGGATTTGGACTTCATCTAAACTTCCAGTCATTTCTTTCCGGTAACGGGCAATAAAAGGAACTGTATTTCCTTCATTTAATAAAGTTAAAACCGTTGTTATTTGTTTTGAACGATACGTTGTCAATTCTTTTTGAAGTAGCGCTACTACTTCTTCGTTATAAGCTTCTGCCATTAACTAGATACCTCTTTTCTTATGCATACTTATCTATTTTAGCATATTTTTGCTTCTAAATATAGAAGTGAGGTAACTGATTCGTGCGATTAAGGAATCAAAATTCTGGTTGCCACGCAGGGGTGCGTTTTTGATATTCGATATCTTGGACAATGCCTTTTTCATTAAAAATCACACCATGCACAGAGCCGCCAAAAATAGCACCACCATCTATCCCGATTTTCCCATCACTTTGCCAAAGGTCCGTGGTCTGCATATCACCATGTAACATCGGGGTAATGGTATGACCAAAAACAATGGTCTTGCCTGTATTATTTTTCCCTTGATGAAAGGGTTCGCGAATCCACAAAAAATCCTTAGGTGCTGTTTGCCGCCAATCTTCCATCGTTAAATCAACCCCAGCATGCACAAATAAGTAATGCTGCCATTCAAAATAAAGTGGTCGTTTTGTTAAAAAATCAATTAACTCTGGATAGCGACTACGGATCATTAAGGCCATTTCTGTTGGTGAGTATTCTGCAGTAGCTCCTGGATGCAAGAGACTTTCAATTGTTTCCTTGCCACCATTGCGAACATATCCTGCAAACCAGTCCTCTGGATTTTGAAGAAACTGCAAAAAATATTCTTCATGATTGCCTCGTAAATAAACAGCGCCGTGTTGCTCGACAAGTTCTTTTCCTTTGAGAAAACAGGCTTTAGAATCCGGACCACGGTCGTTTAAATCACCAATTAAAACTAGCTGATGCTCGACTGGGTCATAGTCTGTGAGTAAGGCATCAAACAAATCTGCTTGTCCATGAATATCACTGATTACATAAACATATGGTTTCATAAATAAGCCCTCCTAACTTGCTTATATTAAGTATACGCTAAATTTTAAAATATTCTCGTAAAATGTTTGGAAGTAAAAAAAGAAAATAGGACATAAGTCAAAACGACTTATGTCCCACTCTCTAAATCTTAAAATAATCAGTTGAACAAAAGCAGCACCTACAATTACTCGTTGCAATTTAGCCTTCGAGAGTGATGAACACTTGGAGCTAACTGCTTTTGTCTCTGACTCGTTTGTTTTATTTTTTCTTCTTACCGCCAAACGCATCTTTCATTTTATCAAAGAAGCCTTCTTCTTGTTGTTCAGTTACATTTTGTCCGCCAGCTTTTGCAAAAGCTCGTAGGGCATCCTTTTGTTCTTCATTAAGATTTTTTGGTGTTATTAATTTCACTTTCACGTGTTGATCACCATTGCCCCCACCACGTAAACGTGGCGCACCTTTGCCTCTTAAGCGGAAGTTTGTGCCAGTTTGTGTTCCAGCCGGAATTTTTAATTTCACGTCACCATGAACAGTTGGGACAGTTACTTCGTCCCCTAGAGCCGCTTGGACGAAACTTACTGGTAAATCATAGTAGATTTCTGCGCCATCTCGATCGAAAATATCACTATCTTCAACACGAAAGACTACATATAAATCACCATATGGTCCACCATTGGTACCCGCTTCTCCTTGGTTAGCTAAGCGCATTTGTTGGCCGTCTTCTACTCCAGCAGGCACATTTACTTTGACAGTATGTGCTTTTTTCTCATGACCTGTGCCATGACAAGTTGGACATGGTTCTTTAATTTCTTTCCCTGTACCATGACACACATCACAAGTTTGACGACTCATCATACGACCTAATGGCGTTTGACGTTCAACATTGATTGTTCCAGAGCCATGACATTTATGACAAGTTTCTGGGTGTGTGCCTGGTTTGGCGCCATTACCGCCACAGGTTGCACAAGTATCTTCTCGATTGTACTTAATCTCTTTTTCGACACCGAAAATAGCTTCTTCAAATTTCAATTGAATTGTATATTGTAAATCGGCGCCTTGTCTTGGTGCATTTGGATCAACAGAACGGCCACCGCCGCCGCCAAAGAATGAATCGAAAATATCTTCGAATCCACCAAAACCACTACTGCTAAATCCGCCGCCACCGAAACCGCCAAAGCCACCAGCGCCGCCACCGTAATTAGGATCAGTTCCTGCATGGCCATATTGGTCATAGGCCGCTTTTTTCTGTGGATCACTTAATACTTCATACGCTTCAGAAACTTCTTTAAATTTTTCTTCCGCATCGGCTTCTTTGTTAATATCTGGATGGTACTTTTTGGAAAGTTTGCGGTATGCTTTTTTAATTTCATCATCTGAAGCACCTTTTGCTAATCCTAGCACTTCATAATAATCTCGTTTCGTCGCCATTGACTTCCCTCCAACTTTCTTCAAACTTTACAATGTGTTTAGAACCAGCCAAATTCATCGATTGCTTTCGGTCTCTCTGGTTGGATTATCTGTCACACCTTGAATCAGTGTTACTAGCTGTGAATAGGTATTTTCAGCTTGTTTAACATCGTTGTAATCATACCACAGTTCTTTCAAAACCTAAATAGTTTCTTGCTAACTTGATTGTGGTTGATTTTCTCACAAAAGACAAGGGACTGGGACATTAGTCATTGTACTAATGATCCAGTCCCTAAAATCAATTGTTATTGATTATTTGTCATCACCATTTACTTCTTCAAAATCAGCATCAACAACATCATCAGCGCCACCTTGGGCAGCTTCAGGATTTTCTTGTGCTTGTTGTTGCGCAGCTTGTTCGTAAAGTTTTACTGTTAAGTTTTGGACGATTTCATTCAATGAATCACGTTTTGCTTTCATTTGTTCGATATCGTTTGCTTCGATGGCTGCTTTTAATTCATCACGCGCATCTTCTGCTTTTTTCACTTCTTCAGCGTCTACTTTGCCTTCTAATTCTTTCAATGTTTTATCAACAGTGAATAATAAAGCATCTGCATCGTTACGTAAGTCAACTTCTTCTTTACGTTGTTTATCTGCTTCAGCGTTTGCTTCAGCATCTTTCACCATACGTTCGATTTCATCATCAGATAAACCTGAAGAAGATTTAATCGTGATTGTTTGTTCTTTTTGAGTGCCTAAGTCTTTCGCACGAACATTTACAATCCCATTTTTATCAATGTCAAAGCTTACTTCAATTTGTGGCACACCACGAGGAGCCGCAGGAATATCTGTTAATTGGAAACGACCTAATGTTTTATTATCAGCGGCCATTGGACGTTCACCTTGTAAAACGTGAATATCAACAGCTGGTTGATTGTCAGCAGCAGTTGAGAAGACTTGTGATTTACTTGTTGGAATCGTAGTGTTACGATCAATTAATTTTGTAAATACGCCACCCATTGTTTCAATACCTAATGACAACGGTGTTACGTCTAATAAGACAACGTCTTTAACATCACCAGTGATTACGCCACCTTGGATGGCAGCACCCATTGCTACTACTTCGTCAGGGTTAACTGATTTGTTTGGTTCTTTGTTTGTTTCTTTGCGAACAGCTTCAACTACAGCTGGAATACGTGTTGAACCACCAACTAGGATAACTTCGTCGATTTCAGAAGGATTTAAACCAGCATCTTTCAAGGCTTGACGTACTGGTACTTTTGTACGTTCAACTAAATCACTTGTTAATTCATCAAATTTTGCACGAGTTAAGTTCATTTCTAAGTGCAATGGTCCTGCTTCGCCAGCAGTAATAAATGGCAAGCTGATTTGTGTGCTTGTTACACCTGATAAGTCTTTTTTCGCTTTTTCAGCAGCATCTTTCAAACGTTGTAATGCCATTTTATCGTTAGCTAAGTCAATGCCATTTTCTTTTTTAAATTCTGCAACCATGTAGTCAATGATTTTATTATCAAAGTCATCCCCACCTAGGTTGTTATCACCGGCTGTTGATAATACATCGAAAACGCCATCGCCTAATTCAAGGATTGACACGTCGAATGTACCACCACCAAGGTCAAAGACAAGAATTTTTTCATCTTTGTCTGTTTTATCTAAACCATAAGCTAAAGCTGCTGCTGTTGGTTCGTTAACGATCCGTTCTACTTCTAAACCAGCAATTTTACCAGCATCTTTTGTTGCTTGACGTTGCGCATCGTTGAAATATGCAGGAACTGTAATAACTGCTTTTTCAACTTTTTCACCTAAATAGTCTTCAGCAAAACCTTTTAAATATTGTAAGATCATTGCAGAAACTTCTTGTGGTGTATATGATTTTCCTTCAACATCAACTTTGTAGCCAGCTTCACCCATGTGACGTTTAATAGATGAAATCGTGTTAGGATTTGTAACAGCTTGACGTTTTGCTACTTCGCCCACTTGAATTTCACCGTTTTTGAATGAAACGACCGAAGGAGTTGTGCGGTTACCTTCTGGGTTTGCAATAATTTTCGCTTCGCCGCCTTCTAGCACTGCGACAGCTGAGTTTGTTGTTCCTAAGTCAATACCAATAATTTTACTCATAGTGAATATCTCCAATCTGTATTAGTTTTCTATAATAATATATTTTTAATTAACGTTTGTTATTGTGCAACAATGACCATTGATGGTCGTAACACACGATCTTGTAATTTGTACCCTTTTTGTAGAACTTCAACAATGATATCTGCTGGGGTTTCTTCAGAAGCAGGGACTGTTTGAACGGCTTGATGTAAATTTGGATCAAAGGTTTCACCCATTGCTGGGATTTCTTCAATTCCTTCTTCTTTTAAAGCCACAGTAATACTTTCTAGCACCATCGAAATACCTTTTTTCAAGCTTTCGCCTTGTTCATCTGATACTTCAATAGCCATTGCTCGTTCTAAATTATCAATAGATGGTAAAATCTTTTTACCTAAATCTTGTGAGCGGTAACGAACTAATAATTCTCGTTCGTTTTTATTTCGATTGCTCATATTAGCAATTTCGGCTCTTGCCCGCAAGAACTTGTCTTCCATTTCGGAAAGCTCTGCTTTAAGATTTTCAATCTCTGTTGCTTCAACTTCTACTTCAGAAACGCCAGCAGCATCAACAGCTTCCATTTCTTCTTGTAATTCTTCTTGCTTCTCTTCTTTTTTACTCACTTCAGCAACTTCCTTTCTCTTTATGCATCTACTTCTTATCCTAACAAGGTTTGCTTAATTACCTAAAAAACGGTAATAGTCACCTAGTTGTGAAGCTAGCTCATGTCGAAACGTGTCTACCAAACCGAATATTTTTGAATACGGCATACTGGTTGGTCCTAGCAGGGCAATTGTTCCTTTGCCATGTCCTGATACTTCATACGTAGCAGTGATCATGCTCATATCTTCTAAGAGATTGTTGCCAATTTCTGAGCCGATACGAAAAACAATTGGATTTTCTGTTGTTGCAGAACCATTTAATAAATGCGTCAGCTCATCAGAATTTTGCATAAAGGAATAGACAGATTTCAATTGTTCAATATCTTGTTTGATGCCAAAATCTAACAAATTCATGCGACCACCGACAAAGACTTTTTCTTCAAAGGCATGTCCTAACATCTCATCGAATAAGTTCATCATTCCTTCTGGCGTTTGGAAATAGCGATGTAAAATCATCGGAATCTCCGTCCGCAAACGATGATAAACGGTCAACAAAGGTTGTCCAACCAACTTATCATTGATGATTTGTGTCATTTTTTCAAGATCTTGGCTAGAAACAGCGGCAGGAATGGCAAATACTTGGTTTTCAACATTGCCTTTATCTGTCACTATAATAGCAAGGACTTGCCGATCATTCAAAGGAACCATTCGAAAGCCGGTTAATTTCCGTTCTTTCACTTCAGGTCCTAATGAAAAAGCAGTATAACTTGTCAATTCTGATAGAATTTCAGCTGATTGTCGAATAATATCATTAATCTCATGAAATTCTTTTCCAAAAGATTGACGGATCCTTCTAAGTTCGTTCTCTTCTACTTGTGTTGGTTGTAAAAGATGATCCACGTAGTAACGATAACCAGCCATTGAGGGGATTCGCCCTGAAGAAGAATGGGTCTTAGCTAATAAGCCGTATTCTTCTAATGCTTTCATATCATTACGAATTGTGGCAGAACTAGAGGCAATGCCATCCTCCATCAATTTCTTAGAACCGACAGGTAAGCCCGTGTTCGTGTAATTTTGGATGATAAGTCTCAAGATATTTTGTTGTCTTTCTGTAATCATCGTTATTACCACCCTTCATTAGCACTCTTAACATCTAAGTGCTAACTACATATACTAATATAACAAGTCCTTACCTTTTTGTCAAGGGAAATACGCAACTTTTTAGCACTCTTCACGCAAGAGTGCTAATCACTGCAAACCACCTTCAAAAACCATCAATACCAACTTTTGTAATAAAAAAATCATCGAAATGCTTTGTCACACTTCGATGATTTTTTTATTTTTTTACTCTTTTTCACTTAACAAAAATGCTTCAAAAACATTATTCCCCACAAATAGTCCTTTTTTCGTTAAACGTAAGATATCTGCTTCTTCAATTAATAATTCTTCTTTGATTAAGCGTTGAATGACCTCTCCATAAATCGCTTCAATTGGTTCCTGAAATTTTTGTTGGAATTTTTGTTTAGAAATACCTACTTTTTTACGTAAGCCTAAAAATAGCTCCTCTTCTATTTGATTTAGACGAGTTAATTCTTCAGTCTCCACAATTGGCAATTGATTTTCTCGCAAGGGTTTCAAATAATGTTGGATTGGACCGTGATTTTTGTAACGAGTTTGCCCAAGATAGCCGCTGGCACCTGCGCCAAATCCATAGTAGTGGTCATTATTCCAATAAGCCAGATTATGCTGGCTTTCTTTTCCTGTTAAAGCAAAATTACTGACTTCATATTGGTGACGTCCTTTTTTCTCCATTGCTTCAATCGTTTCGTCAAACATTTGTGCTTCGATTTCTTCTTCAGGCAGCTGTAACCGTCCTTGACGAACCCAGTTCATGAACATTGTTTTATTTTCAAGAATTAATGAATAAAGCGAATAGTGTGGCAAGTCCAATGCTAAGGCTCTTGTCAAAGTATCGCGAAAACTTTCCAATGTTTGTCCAGGTAAAGCATAGATTAAGTCAATACTGACATTGGTAAAATTTTCTTTTTCTAAAAATTTCATTGTTTCATAAACATCTGCGGCGGTATGCTTGCGACCGATTTTTTTGAGCAAGCGATCATCAAATGTCTGAACGCCCATCGAAAGACGATTGACGCCATAGTTTTTCATGACTTGTAATTTTTCTTGGGTTAAATCCCCAGGGTTTGCTTCCACCGTAAATTCATTTCGGTCATCAAACGTTAGCTGTTCGCGAACCCCTTTTAGTAGCACATCTAACTGTTTCGCTGATAATGAAGTTGGCGTGCCTCCGCCAATATAGATGGTTTTCATTTCTTGTTCTGGATACAATGCTTGCGTAAGTTGAATTTCTTTTAATAAACTCTGAATATATTCATCAACTGGTTGTCCTTCTAAAAAGACCTTGTTAAAATCGCAATAATAACAAATATGCTCACAAAATGGAATATGAATATAGGCCGACCGATCGAACATCGGCGTTGAAGTTGAAAGTTGGTTTGTTTTGGTCATTAGCTCGTTTTATCTCCTTATTACCAAAAAGCTCGTTCTTTTTGGAAAGTCTCTACTAGCCATACTAACTGTAAATGACAAATAAATCCATAAAAAAATTCGCACAGTCACTTAAAACAACAACGAGGAGCTGTCATAAAAACCGACACCTCCTCAACCTTGAAAGAAAAGTAAAAAAATTTTTCTATATATAATAGTACAAATCAGTTACAGTAATTGACCGTAACGTTTGACGTATAAAACTTTAATGAACGCAACCAGTGCTAAATAAGCAACAATTGTCGGGATTAAATACAAGAAATAGCTTGGTGATAAACCGACAAATCCTAGTTCTGCACCGAAAGCGGTAAAGGGTAAAACAGTTCCGAGAACAATCCCTGCTGTAGTGACTAACGTCATAATTCCAGAAGCACTACTTTGAAGGAAAGGCATTTTTTCTGTTCGTAGGAAATGCAAGACGAGCATTTGGGACCATAAGGACTCAATGAACCACCCTGCATGGAAAATACCGATAAAGAGCAATTGATCTGCTCCATTTAATTCAAAGAATGAGCCACCTAGGATAGCCGGACACACAATGAAATACATAAATAAATAGGTAACAATATCAAAAATAGAACTCGTTGGGCCAAACCAACGCATAAAATTACCAATTGATTTTGGTTCCCATTTTTTTGGTTTTTCTACGTATTCTTCATCTACTTTGTCCCAAGGAACTGACATACACGAAGTATCGTAAATTAGATTTAATAATAGCGATTGAATCGGAGCAATCGGTAAAAATGGTAAAAAGATACTTGCTGGGATCACGGAAAACACATTGCCAAAATTAGAACTTGCTGTTAATTTGACGTACTTCATCGTGTTCGTAAACACGCGCCGTCCAGATAAAATTCCTTTTTCCAAAACCATTAAATCTTTTCTCAATAAAATTACATCCGCCGATTCTTTCGCTACATCGACAGCTGTATCAACAGAGATTCCTACATCAGCAGCACGCATTGCTCCAGCATCATTTATTCCATCACCTAAAAAGCCAACAGTTTGACCATTTTCAGTTAACGCATTTACAATACGAACTTTTTGGCCAGGCGTAATTTTGGCGAAAATATTATACGCTTGAACGGTTTTTCTTAATTCTTCTTGGTTTAATTGTTGAAGTTCATTTCCTGTAATAATTTTTTCGCCAGCCAGACCAACTTCTTTACAAACAGAATGCGTCACATACTGATTGTCCCCCGTTAATACTTTCACAGCTACATTATGTTGATGCAAGGCGTGAATAGCTGCCGCCGCTGTTTCTTTTGGTGGATCTAAGAAAGCAAGATAGCCTTGTAAAATCAACTCTGATTCATCTTTAGTTGTATACTCCCATTCAGCCGCTTCGACTTTTTTATCGGCAATTGCTAGAACGCGCAAACCATCTCGATTTAAAGCTTCAACGTCTTTGGTAATTTTTTGACGCAGCGTCTCTGTTAAGGGCACAATTTCGCCATTTAAAAGTACCTGTGTGCAGACCAAGAGCATTTCTTCAACCGCCCCTTTGGTAATTAAGCGTGTTTCTCGCGTTTTAAACTCTTTGATAATCACACTCATTCGACGTCGATTGAAATCGAAAGGAATTTCATCTACTTTATAAAAATCATCTGATTGTATATCACTTTCTTGCGTCGCCGCTTGAATAACGGCGTTATCCATTAAATTACGCAAGCCCGTTTGAAAATAACTGTTTAGAAATGCTAAATCCAAGACTTTTTGATCTTCTTGGCACCCAATATTATAGTGGTATTCTAAAATTACTTTATCTTGTGTTAAGGTACCTGTTTTATCCGTACAAAGTACATCCATCCCGCCAAAATTTTGAATGGCATTGACATTTTTCATAATCGTGCCTTCTTTAGCCATTTCTCGAGAACCTTTGACTAAATTGGTTGTTACAATCATAGGTAACATTTCTGGTGTCAAGCCGACAGCTGTGGCAATCGCGAACATTAATGCTTCCACCCAATCGCCTTTTGTTAACCCATTAATTAGAAAAACAGTTGGCGTAATGACCAACATAAAGCGAATCAGTACCCACGTTGTTTTATTAATTCCTGTTTCAAAACTCGTCTGTTGCTGCTCTTCTCCGTTATCAGAAGCCATCCGTCCGAATAAAGTTTGATTACCAACTTTAATGACAATGCCCAAACCAGTGCCACTAATGACATTTGTTCCTAAAAACAAAAGATTGTCGTATTCTGTATCAATTTGATCACTATCTTTTTGATGAGTCGCGTGTTTTTCAATGGGAAAACTCTCTCCAGTCAAGGATGATTGGGAAACAAATAAGTCCTTAGATTGGATTAAACGTAAATCGGCTGGAATCATATCGCCAGCGGATAGTTGGACTAAGTCGCCACACACAACTTCCTCAATAGGAATTTCCATTTGCTTCTTGTCACGAATGACTGTCGCTGTAACTTTAATCATATTTTGTAATTTTTCAACTGCATTGCTTGATTTGACTGATTGGACAAAACTCATCGTGCCGCTTAAGATGACCATCGCTAACATAATTAACACGCCAGTAACATCTTTTTCCTCTGGCGCAGCATAGACATATTCTGTAAAAAATGAAATCGTGGCTAGTGCTAATAACACCAAAGTAAACGGCGTGATATACGATTTTATAAAAAGTCGCAGCCGTGAAGCTTTTTTTTCATTCATAATTTTATTGCGGCCATAACGTTCTTGTAATTCTTCAATATCTTGGTGTTTAATGCCATCCCAAGTTGAGCCGAAACGTTGTAAAACTTTTTCTACTTCTGAATGGGCAAACTTTTTGTAACTATAGTCATGGCCCAAGTGACGCATTTTCTTTTCCATTTTCTTTCACCTCATTTATCTGTTGTTGACTTGAATTGACGATCGGTTCATCTTCCATTTTCCTCACCCTTTCCACAAAAAAAGACACGCTGAAAACTCAACGTGTCAAAGAATAATCGTTCTTATCGTTGAGCTTTAGCACTATACAACGTAAAAAGCGATTGCTTTTAGCTACCTTAAGAAAAGCCTTCATTCGACAGTTCCTGTTCTACCCATTGGCGTCTCTCGACATTTTTGGGCAGTAGCCTATGTTTGTATAGGAGCCTCACCTAACAAATCTTATTTAATTACAACAGCAAGTATAATTCTTCCATGAAAAAATAACGATATAGAAAAAGTTTTTAGTAGATAACTTTTTGTCCATTCAGTAACAAAAAGAAAAATAATCCGCTTATTTACTATGGTTTTCTGGTATGATTCGTATTTATTCATAGAATCATAACTGGTTAAATTAATCTAAAGACCGTCAGATAGCCTTGTCGAGAAGCTTTTCTTCTGCTATTTTTTGTATAGTTAAAGAAACGGCGGTGAGGAAAATGAAATTACAACAACTAGAATATTTTATGGCAGTTTCAAAGTATGCGAGTTTTACTTTAGCTTCTCAAAAGCTCCATACGAGTCAACCTTATTTAAGTACCCAGCTCAAGGAGTTGGAACGTGAATTAGGTGCTTCATTAATTTTAAGAGACAAGAAACATTGTCGGCTTTCTCCAGCAGGCGAAGTCGTCGCCAAGCGAACAGAAATGATTTTTGCACTCATTAAGGAAGCGCAAGAAGAGATTAATGAATTAGTGACCCAAGGATCGACAACGACCATTCGGATTGGAACAAACTTAATTGATATAGATAAAGCATTTGGAGAAGTCTTGTTGTTATTTAATCAATCCTATCCGTATGTAAGTATTGATTTTAAGTATTATTACGATCTTGAAACAGCCTTGGAAACAGATTTAATTGACATTGGGATTGGGATATTTTTGGATACCTCGATTCCATTAGAGAAAGAATTAATTTATACAGAAAGCTATCTCCTTTGTGTCAATAAAAATCATCCTTTAGCCCATGCCGATAGCGTAACGATTGACGAAATTCGTTCTTTACCTTTTGCTGCATATTCCGATCAAGTATATGAAAAAAAAGTGTTTAAACGTTGGGAACGTAAAATCAATTGGGAAAATCGGCAAATCGTCATCGAACTCCCTTCTCTTCATTTAGTCTTAGACATGGTCCAACGAGAAAAAGCCTGTAGCATTCTTCCCTATTCACTCACTGATGAACTAAACAGACGTAACTTAGTTGGTATCCCTCTGGAAGATAGTCCAGAACGAGCCATCTATTTAGTTCAGAATAATCATCACGGACATTGTGAAGCACACCGTTATTTATTCGAACAATTACGTTATTTATTCTAGGAATAGAAAAAGGAGGAATTCCCATGGAACTATTTCGTTTACATTATTTTTTAGAGTTATGCAAAGTGAAACAATTTACTAAAGCAGCCGAAAATTTAGCAATTTCTCAAGCTGCATTAAGTAAGCAAATAAAAATTCTTGAAGCAACGTTAGGCGCGGAACTTTTTAATCGCCAAGGTCAAACTACCACCTTAACACCAGCTGGATTAATTTTAGAAAAATATTGTTGGCGCATCACCAATGAGTTGGTCTCAATTGAAGAAGAGCTAAAAGAAATTAATCATTCTTCCAATCATATTTATGTAGCCACTTATCTCTGTGATTTAGAATATAAATTGAATGACTTACTAATGACAACATTAACGGATCGTTCATCCAACTTACAAGTCCACACTATTATTACAGAAAATATTCTTCAATCCTTGGAAACAATGGATGCAGATTTTGGTATTTCCTTTGCTGACTTACCATTACCTGAACATATTGGTAAAATTGATTTATTTACAGCAAATTATCAATTCATTTTAAGAAATGATCATCCAGCTTTGGCCAAAGCCACGACGGAAGAAATTTTAAAAGAACTAACAATGTATCCCTTCGTCCGTTTAAATACCGAATTTTCCGAGCAAAACAAATTAACCAATTGGCTAGATACTACGTTTTCTAATTTTTCTCCAGAGAAAGTCATTCAAGTGGATACTCTTTCACTTATTACTCACTTGGTGTCTCATTCCGATAGTTTCGCTATTGTCCCCGAATACACAAATATTCAACTTTTAGACAATTCGATCCATACACTGACTTACCAAGAACTACCTAAACGAAACATGGCAGTTTATTATTTAAAAGAACGTTACATGAGTCGACAACTTCAACAACTTTTGGCTGAATGCCAAAAACAATTTCAATAGTAAAAACCAAGACTAGAGCTTGTCGGCAAGCGAGTTCCAGTCTTGGTTTTTATTTGTGTTTTCAGGTAGCGGCTTCTCTTCCTTTGACAAATCCTAAAGAAGTGATAGCCATCACTAACGAAGTGCCTCCTTGACTTAAAAACGGAAGCGGAATACCTTTTAACGGCAACAGTCCAATCACCGCACCGATATTCTCCACCGTTTGAAAAACCAGCGAAAAAATGAGGGCGACACAGATGTACATACAAAAACGCGAATTGCTCCGCAAGCCAGCTACTAAAACTTGATAAAACAAGTAAAAATAGAGAAAAACAACGGTGGCACTGCCCACAAAGCCCCAGGCTTCCCCGATAAAAGTAAAAACCATATCAGACTCACGAACAGGGACATACACTTCAATCCCATGCACACCCTTGCCAAATAAACCACCCGAACCAATTGCCAATAAACCTTGTACTTGTTGATAGGAGATTTTATCGACATAATCATAGGGATGAATCCATGCTAAAATTCGATCCAATTGATATTGTTTAAAATGTAAAAAGAAGAGTACTTTGTGCCCCCACTCTGTAAAGACTAACAGAATCAAGACCATGCCTAACGTTGCTAAAGCACTGAAAATAATGATTAAAATTTTGCGATCAATTCCTGAAATAACTAAAAGAGATAGGATAATCGTTACGAAAACAAGGGATGTCCCAAAATCTTTTTGTACCGCCATCAAGAAAAAAACAGGGACACTAACCGCAACGATTTTTTTTAGAAGTTGCTTGTCTGAACGCCATTTATCAGACCAGTCTTGTTGCTCATGTTGGACAATAATTTTTGCCAACATTAAAATAAACGCAATTTTCGCAATTTCTGATGGCTGAAATTTAATAAACCCTAAATCTAACCAGCGCTTTGTGCCCGTCAATAAATACATTCCTTTGTCATAGGAAAAATACAAAGCACTCATTAAGATTAATGAAAACCCATAGAAAAAAGGAGCTACTTTCCAAATAAATTTCTGTGACAGCCGACTAGCTAAAAACATGCCTGCATAGCCAACAAAAATAAAGAAAAGTTGTTTTAATGCTGGCACAGTTCCATCTTTTCCTTCATTAACGGCAATCCAATATTGCACACCAGAAGATAAAAGTGTGAGTAAAAAAATGGGCAATAATAAATCATAATTAAGATGTAAGTTGAATTTTTTTGTATTGACCATTTAACTGCCGCCTTTCGTTTGCAATAATTTTAATGACGATTCCTAATGCCACTGAAAAGATTAAATAACTTGTCCCACCGTAACTAACAAACGGTAAAGGAATTCCCGTCATTGGAATCAAACCCAAAACGCCACCAATGTTAATCGCCGTTTGAGCTAAAATCAAGGTCCCGACCCCTAACAAAAACAAGCCGTAACAATGATTCTTTATTACACAACTACTTCGCAAAATCGAGGCCGCTAAAAATAACAAAAGAAATAGTAATAGTAAGCCGCCAATCAAACCAAGTTCTTCCACAATCACCGCAAAAATAAAATCGGTTTGACCTTCTGGCAAGCCACCTTTTTTTACCATACCATTGGCTAATCCAGTGCCCCAAAACCCACCGTTATACATTGCTAAATAGGCCATTGAAGGCTGAAATCCTCGATCATGAAAGGATAAAAACGGATTTTTCAAAACAACTAAGCGGTCATACACATGCGCAAAAAAATGTGGTAAGTAGCGGTGATCGCCTAGAAAAATAATTATTTTAGAAAGAAGCGCCGCGCTAGCAACGACAATCCCCGCAGCAATTACACTAAATTTTGCATGAATACTTGCTGAGAAAATTAAGACACTGCCAATAACTAAAATAAGAATAGCCCCGCCAACTTTGGGTTGAATCAAAACTAAAAATGCAACGACCAAAACAAACAGCCATTGTTTCCTTAACTGCTTCGTTGTCAAGCCATTTTCTTTTTCACCTAAATAACAGCTCAAGTAATAAATAATCGCAAAATTACAAAGTTCTGATGGCTGAAATTGGATTCCAAAGAGAGAAATCCAACGTTGTGCGCCATTCGCTGCTACACCAAAAAAAGGTAGTCGAACCATTAACAGTAATAGTACCGAAACTAAAAGCAGTCCAATCGCAATTTTTTTATTAAATAACACTTCTAGTCGAACTTTGTAAATCACGAACATTAGCACCCAGCTGAGACACATAATAATGCCTTGTTTAATAAACACAGCAGTGGGCTTCACGCCTTGCATCAACAAGTCATAGCTACTGGCGCTATAAATCATTAACGCGCCAATAATACTTAATATAATAAAGGTCAAAAGAATTTTTGTTAGACCTAAAGTACGTAGATTCATTCTCTCACCTCTATCTTTTTCTAATTAAATCAATCTTACCAGTCTGAGTTAGAAAACAAATAGAGAGTTTTTTATAGAACTATTACTAAGCTTACATAACAAAAAGTAGCTAGACTTGGTTCATTTCACCTAGTTTCGCTACTTTTAAAAAAAAACATTTATATAATTTTTGTGTGTTGCTCACATTTCTGATAAATTTTTCCAAACTTATCTCTTTCTAAATACTGATAATCTACTAAATACCGTCTCAAAAGTGCATAATCTTCATAGATTTCTCTAAGTCGCTGATTGACTTCTTTTTCCGTATATTCTTTCCCAAATTCAAATTGGTTGGCCACACGTTGAAACACTTGGACTTTTTTCGCATTTTTCTTGGGAATAACCAGCAACTTTCCTTCTTTAAAAAAATTTTCAACCATGTTTATTCTCCTTTTTTTGTTTTGACTATTGTTTAGAAAATTGATGATTCAGTTTTTCTTTCTGTTTATCAGTCCATTTGCCAGCGACTTCATTGACAATTGTTTCAGCAAAATCACCTACTTTTTCTCCCGTAATATTTTTGATAGGTGTTCCGTTAGCAGCTCCTTCTTCAAACAGATCAAGTAAATCAGTCAACGCATTGAACATATTGGCTCCGCTATGATCTGAAAAATGCCATGCATATTTTTCAATTTCTTGAAATACTTGTCGATACTCTGCTGGTAATGCTGCAATCCGTCGTTTATATTCTTTGTACTCTTTTTTATCCCCAACAACTTTTTTGATCAACGCTTTAAAATTTGACATGCTCTATCCCTCCATTTTTTTCATCTTGTTTACTTGTTTTGAAAGCAACGTCCACCGCTGCCAAAAATCAGCGAGTTCTGCTTCTCCTGATGAGGTTAAGCGATAGAACTTCCGCATTGGCCCTTTTTCTGAAGGCTTTTTTTCAGCTATAACCCATTGATTTTTTTCTAAACGCAGTAAAATCGTATAAACGGTTCCTTCAACAATTTCAGTAAACCCTTGGTCATTTAAAATTTTTGTAATTTCATAACCATATGTTTCTTTCCTTTGGATGATGGCTAAAACTAAACCTTCTAAAATGCCTTTTAGCAACTCTGTCTGCTTCACTGCTTTTCCTCCCTGAACTACTCTTTATTGCTATGTACCACTACATAATAATACTGAGTACCGGTTCTGTCAACTACTTTGTAGTAAAAAGTAGTAAAGACACGACAACTACCAGTACTTAACTAGTGGTTGTCGTGTCTTATTATTCTTTATTCATTTATTCCGAGTTCTGCTTCAAAGGCTTCTAATTCTACAAGGTGTGTTTCTGGATAAGCAAAGCATGTTGAAAAATGCCACTCCCCACCACTTGTGCCAAAATAACCTGGCAGTAATTCCAAAGCCAATAATGCTTCTGATGTTTCTTTTTCCGGTAACGTAATCTGAAAAGTAGTCGCTGGAACAAAACCGAACTTCGTATAGTAAGTTGGATGGCCCAGGATAATCAATCCGCCGATGCCTAATTCTTTGGCCTTCTGCACAGAATGCTTAATTAACGCTGAGCCTACGCCCGTGTTCTGTGCTTCTGGATGGACACTTAGCGGCCCAACGGTCAAAACAGCCTTTTCTGTATGATCAGGTAATCGTAGTTTGGCTTTTGAAGACATAATATGACCCGTTAATTTTCCTTGATCAGTTTCTGAAACTAAGGACAACTCCGGAATAAAGTCGGCACTTTCTCTTAATAAATGCACGATAAAATGCTCTGTGGGACGCCAGTTTTCGGTCAAGTTTAATTCCTTGAACGCTTGATACGTTAAACGCTCTACAGCTTGATACTCTGCAGGTTTTTCTTGACGAATCTTCATTATTTGTCCTCAGATTGTTGGAAATAGTCAGCCGTATCTCGTTCATCTTGTTTTAATTGGTCGATCAAGGCTTCAGCCCCATTGAATTTCACTTGGTCACGTAAATAATGATTCCAACGAACCACCACTTGCTCACCATAGATGTCTTGATGGAAGTCCAAAATATAGACTTCCACGGTTAGATCGCGTCCTTCTCCAAAGGTGTCATTATGACCAATTGAGCCCATGCCGACATACCATTTGCCACCAACTTCGATTTGCACAGCATAGACGCCAATTCTTGGTAAGCGCACGGTGCTTTTCACTTTGACATTAGCGGTCGGGAAACCCAATAAACGGCCACGAGCATCGCCATGGACAACTGTTCCTTCTGTTTCATAAATATATCCTAACAACTCCGTGACCTCCTCCATTTCACCGGCTTCCATTTTTTCGCGAATTCTTGTTGAGCTAATTTTGGCACCAGTCATTTCTTCTTTTGGTACTGTCACCACTTCAAAACGGCCTTGCGCATAAGTTGGTAACTGTTTGACTCCAGCGATTTCTTTAGGACCATACGTATAATCAAACCCAGAGACTGCCACTGCACTATTTAAATTAACGATATACTGGTCGACAAAATCTTGCGGTTTTAATTGAGCAAACGCTGAAGTAAATTCGACAATATATAAAATATCAACGCCCAAGTTGGCCATTAGGCGTTCTTTTTGCTCCAAGCTAGTTAAATATTTCATATTTTCTGGTAAAACTTTTTGAAAAACGATTGATGGGTGTTGGTTGAAGGTCATCACAGCTAACTTCAAGCCTTTTTCCTCAGCAATCTTTTTGCCTGTTTCAATTACTTTTTGGTGGCCTTTGTGAACACCGTCAAAAAAACCTAGGACCATCACGACTTCTTCATTAGGAATTTGATTGGGTTCATAGGGATGATGTAGTTGAATAACTTGCATGTGCAAAAACTTCCTTCTTTTTTATTTAATTGTTCCGTAGAACTTTACTTGGTTTCAATAATTTATCATGCGTTGGGTGTGGCATGTATAAACTAACCACTTGATTTTGGTAAAATAAGGCAACTAAGGATTCTGGCATTGCCTTTATTCCTAATTCTTTTTTGTGCAAACGCATGCCATTTTTTACTTTTTGATACAATTCATCTGATAAATCAATTCGTGGGAATTGTTCTACTGCTGTCTCAATGGGCAACAGGCATTGATCAATTGTTTCAGCAGCCATTTGTTTGGCTACTTCTTCTAACGTTAAGCATTGCGCAGCTTGCAAACCGCCACTTGCCGTTCTCGTTAAATCCGACATATGGGCAGGATAGCCTAATTTTTTGCCAGTATCCACGGATAGTGTCCGCACATAGGTTCCTTTGCCACAGACCACTTTAAACCGCCAACTTTGTGTTTGAGCGGATTCATTAAAAATTGGTTCACTAGTACGTTCAAATGAATAAATCATAGCTTTTCGTTGGGGCCGTTCAACTTCTTCCCCGTTCCGCGCATATTCATATAAACGTTTACCATTGACTTTCACCGCAGAAAACATCGGTGGGATTTGTGTGATTTCACCTGTCATTTCGGCCATTGCTTGATCAATTTGTTCAGTTGACAGAGGTGTTGTAACTGGTTTTTTTTCAACAATTTCGCCACTAACATCTTCGGTTGTCGTAGCAAATCCAAGTGTAATTTCACCTTCATAGGTTTTGCCAGAATCTACCATGTATTCGATCACTTTCGTTCCTTTGCCAACGCAGATGGGTAAGACCCCTTCGACATCTGGATCTAACGTACCACCATGACCAATTTTTTTGGTATGTAAAATTTTTCTCAATTTAAATACGCAGTCATGACTTGTCATGCCACGTTCTTTCCATAACGGTAAAATGCCGTCCATTATAGTTCCTCCAGTTCCGATAATACTAACTTTGTCATTATAGCATAAAAGTACCTAGCTTCGCAGTCTCCATTGCTTATTCCCTTTGGCAAAATCTCTGCTAAATGCAAAAAAAGCCACAAACTCTGATAAAAGCAGAGTTTGTGGCTTTTTTTTTAGCTAGTAAATGATCCCCATGTATTCTGTGTGTTGCCATCGTTTGGTCCGATTGGCAAATAAATTCTCGCGCCTGTCGTATCTGTTCCACCAATAAAAACATACCCATCTGCAATATAAAACGCATCGTAATAAAAGCGAGTATTTTTGGGCCAGATACCATAAATAGGTGCTGACAAACTAGGTTGTCCTGCTCTTAAAACAATGCCTTCGTCCACACCAATTAGAAATGATTTCTTCGTTTGCGGGCGCCAAAGTTCAGCAATGTCGCCGTCGTTCACATAACCTAACAAATGTCCGCTATTTTCAATACGGTAAAGGTTTTGTCGGTCGGGTAATTTCGCTGTAATTGTTCCTACCTGTGTCCAAAGTGCCTCTGCTAATAGATGTTCATTGATTAAAGCATCTGGTGTTGGATAGATTGAAGTGAAACGAATTGCTTGTCCTACTTGATATTTTGGCGTATTAGGTTTACCCGGCTGAATAATGACAGTCTCACCTGTTTCAGAAACGCCCGTTTGTAAATCTTGTGCCAACTGCGCTTTACTAATCCCCCAACGCGCTAAATAACCATAAGGATCTGTATGATCTCCCCACCAATTTTTTGTAATCCAATCATGAGTGACTATGCCATAACCTGTTCCATCGTCCAGCGAAAAATCAGCACCAATGTTCTGAGCCAAATCACGGGCCAAATTAACATAGGCAGCATAATCTTTTTTAAACGTCGCCGCATTATTCGTGCGAGCCAATTCGATTTGCGCATAGGCTTTTTGATTAGCTAAAGAACCTGCGCCATATTGAATTTGACCAGCAGGAGCTAATTGTTTCACTCGTCCACCAGATCCGACAAAATATGAGACATAAGCATTTGACCAATTTCGTTTCATATAGGCCACTTCATTGTCTAAACTGTGTGGTCCTAGGTTCCGCTCGTTTCCTGATTCATGTAAAACAATTAATTCATTGGTTGCAGAGCCTGGAAAATAAGTAAAGTTGATTGGATCCGCTTCGATGGTGTAAGCGTAAGCTGTCATCGGAATCGTTAAACTTAAGCCAATCACTAAAGCAAGTTGAATCATTAATTTTTTAAACATAGCATACTCCTTTCTTAAAAAAGCCATGAAAGGAAAGTCAAAATAACTTCCCTTTCATGGCTTAAACCTGCAGATAAATGGCGGGACAGAAGTAATTTCTTCGGCGATCAGCCGAAAGTTCTACGTTTGTCCCGACCACTTCTACTTAATCATCTTTATTTTTTAACTGAATAAATAACTCTTTTAACTTTTTCGGCATAGGAATAAAGGTCGCAATATTTTCAAAAAAAGAAAGTCCTTCGTTCGCAATGTAAAAAATCAGAACCATTTCCCGAATTGGCAAATTGTTCCCCACAACTTTTTCAACACGAACCGCTACAGCAACCACAAATAACATCGTCACTTTTTTCGCAATTCCGAGCATACCAATCCGACTGGACAATTCTTTTGTGGCGATTGCCTTAATCCAACCTGTGATGAAATCGACAATAATTAAAAAGAGAAAGACATCCAACAATTGATCTAATCCACCTAATAAACGTACGACAATCCCACCGAAAATGCTTAAAAGCATTGTTATTGTGTTGAGATAACGTTCCATAAAAAGACTCCTAAACTAGCTTGTTATTTTGTCGGAAACGGATCGTCCGTGTACCAACTTCCTTGTAGGTAAATATTTCCAGCACGGTTAGAACAGAATATAATTCCCTTATTATCTATTTCGTACAAGGCTGTACAAATTGGTTGAGGAAAGTTGTATTGAACTGCCGTTAAAGGAATATTCCAAATATTTCTTTTGAGAACAGAATTTATACTATAACCTGTGGGAACATTAAAAACTTTGATCACCTGACTGTTCAATTTCGTTGGATCACTCAAATTACATCTTACAAATGCATCGACACGATTTCCAACTCTGATTAATACAAATTTCATATTCACTTTATTAAAGGCCGCCTGATATTTTGCCTCGACTTCACCGACTCCACTAGCTTCATAAATGGCCATTTTAGAGGATTCCAAAGGCACACCACTGACGGTTGGCATAGTTACAAAATTCTTCATCCCAGCAATCTCTTGGTCACCTGTTTGTGTCACAGCTTGACCTTTAATCGCTTCCGCAACGTTTTTCGGGTGCATATATTTACTCGTTAAAGTTCCCGCGACTGCTTCGCTGTCTGATGCGAAGCCATAATTTTCTACATTGCCCAGCCCAACTTGTTCAGCGGTTACTTGGTGTGGATTATCCTGATTTTCCACATGGGTATTGAGTTGCTCTGCCTGAACAAAACCACTCTTCGCTAAAACCGCTTGGGCATCAACAGACAGACCAATATGAAGTCCCACGTAATCAACTTCTACGCTGGCTGGCGTCACCCCATTCGATGAATCTGTATAGCTCATCAAATAAATGAACCCTTCATCTGTGATAAAATTCTGATCATTGATTTGAATTGAAAAATCGCTGAACTCTTTTGCTGATTCTTGGATTTGAGTTACCCAATTATCCGTAGTTGGTAAATACGCAGCGATTTTAATCGTTTGATTATTGGGCGCAGCGGCTTTCACACGTTGATTAATCGTAAAAAATTGAACGTTCTGGCGAATAAATGCCACCGCCTCGTCAGTTGTGAATGTTTCAAACATTTGTGGAATTAATTTTTTAGCGGCTTCAACGAGATTGAAGGCCGCTAATTGTTGCGGAATCACACCGCTTTGGGTGGAACCTGTTTTCACGCCCTCATCATCACGGCTGGCCATTTTATTGTAGTCCGCTTGGGAAACTTCCTCCCAAACGTCTGTTGGCTTCTTAAGAATTTTAGCCGTAAAATCAGTGGAATAACTGTTTGCATTGGTGGCTGTATTGCCCGCCGTTTTACCGTTAAAGTCTAACTTCAATTTGACAGTGGTTGGCTTAGCCAATAAAGAAATACCATCTGCTTTTGTCATACGGTCATTCAAATCAATTTGAAGACGATTCGCTAAGGTAGCTTGTTTGATGCCTTGTGTATCTGTGCGTGCTTGGACAATTTCTGGATTACTATCACCCGCTTCTGCTACTAATTGATCGAAATCATTTCGTAAAGTATCAAATTCTTGTTTATTATTATTTGCCGTTGAAACTGCATTTCCTGCAATCGTTATGGCTGTTTTGGCATTGTTCATCGCTTGGTTGGCTGTTTCATTTGCTTGATTGCCTGCATCGGTGGCAATTTGTACGGCTTCTTTGCCAGCTTCATCTGCGATGTTTTTCGCTTCAGAAATTCCATTCGTTAACTGGACTTGGTAAGCATCTACTTTCTCAGCTGATGCATTCGACTGATCCAAGATTGCATTGATTTTAAGGCGACCTTGATTCAGGGTATCTAATTCTTCAATATGTTCTACTGACATTTCGTCACACTCCTCTAGTTTTCATTATTTTATTAAAACTGGCCACCCAATTGGGATTGAATATACACACGACAGATGACCGAAGCATCCAACCATAGTGGCTGATGAGAGAAAAATTGAAGCGTGTGATTGCCGCGTTCGATTTTTCCATCTGTTGTTTTTCGTAAATAACTCAAAATGTTTAGCCGTTGTTGTTGCAATGATAGTTGGGGTAATTTTTTGCCATCCACTACCAAATCAATATTCGTTACAGAATGCGAAGGTCCTTTAGCAGTTGCCTTGAACGTTAATTCTGAGGTGTTTACATAAAGAATGTCCTCGTCAAAGTATAAATTCAGCTCCACTGGCTGTGTCTTGCTAAGTTCTCCTTGTATTGAACGATTTAAAAGTGTCGTCGCCCCTTGTGCGTAAGTTTCACTAATCTCTTGTTTCCGACTGAAAGCTGTCATAGTACTATGAATTGTTTCTTGCAGATTTCCCAACTCTAGCTGAATGTCTTGGGGGGCACCAAAGACATCTTTTTTACTTTCTTTTTTGATACGAAGGTTGACACTCCCAAATTCATTCGTATTAATCATGATAACCGTACCCAACCGCAAACGATCGATTGCTAAAGGTTGATCTGTTAATTTAATTAAATCAGCTGCAGTCACTACCCAAGAAACTTGTGGCTTGGTCCATTCTTCTAACATTCGCAAAGCATTTTCCTTTAATGCCTTGGGATCAGAAAAACGCTGTTCCACCCAAATTGACTCCAATAAACCATAGCGGTCAATTGCGGCCTTGTTCTCTAAATACGGAACCCCTTGATTGACCGAGCGAATATTGACTTTGTTAACACCTTCGCCTGAACCTAATGGATAAATCCGATTGATTAGCATCTTGGGATTACGTTCTATTTCGAATCCTTGCATATTGTAACCTTCTTGAATTCGCGCAACTGGTTCTGTTGGTGGTTTGACTAATGAAAGTTCAAAAGGATAGACCTCTGTATTCCATTGCCAAAGATATTCCTCTTCGAAATCGGCTGGGATGCTAAATAAAGGCTCGACTAGCCCGTTTTCATTCTCCCATTTATAGGTTAATTTCCTTGAAAAATCACATTTTTTTAGGACCCAATGCTTTGTTTTTTGTTTATTCAATAGAAATTGAATGGCCTCTTTCGTTGTTTTGTTTTTAATTTCGTGACAACCAAAAAGGACAGTATCACCTAAGGTACATAATGCTTCTGTGGCAGAGTAGTGAATTTGATTATTGTTCGCATCTTTCTTAATTGTGGTTGGCATCACGCGATATAAACCAATATATTCATTCTCATTGTCGGTCAGTTCCACCCATTGCATTTCTTCAATAAATTCATTTTTAGGATCATCTAGCGGCATGGTAAAATCTAAACTGCCAATTTTGTTCTCTATTTTTTCATAACTGACTTGATAGGCATTATCCAAGATTGCCGTATATGTTCTTTTCAAATCCAGCGCCATTAACATTTAATCACCCTCCTACACAAATCGGTTAGGATAGCGAATCGTCAAGCGGAAGTCGCTATCTTTGGCTTGAATATACAGCGGTTCATTGGGATATAGATAAAAATCGTTCATTGGTCGAATCATCGGTGCACCATTTTTTGTCAGATAAAAATTTTCAGTATCAATGATAATTTCCGAACGATCAAAGTCTCCTAAGTTAATTGTATCGTTCCGTGTTTTAATCCAAACACCACGTCCGGTTCCTGTTAAAATAATGGTCGGTTTGACTTTTAATCCTTCGACCGTAGGATAAATTTCAATTGGCCGAACTTCTTTGCCTAAATCCCCCATCGTGTAAGCCCGATTTTGAAACGTAATCATGGTTGATCCCCAATAGGCTCCACCTTCAATTAAAATTGGAAAATCAACTGCACCTGAGCCTGTATTCCCCATTAAGTAATTCGCTTGAAATGTAATGGTTGGCGAACCCCACATCACACTAGTCGCATCACTCCGTGTGTATTTATACGGATCAGAAAGCAATAAAGTAAAGGTGCCTGTTACTTGGTTAACGCCTTCGGGTACATCACTCACTGAAGACTTACTACCAAACCACAGCATTTCCGGTTCATCGTTAAACCAAATAGAAACGTCTTTTTCCGTAAACAAAGCAACATTTAAATGATTAAATGCATCTCGAAACGCTTCATTATTCACAGCTGAAAGCCGATATTTGACTGTTAATTCTCGTTCTGGAATCCGCGCATAAACGTGACGTTTACCATCACGAATCCCTAATTGATAGCTTTCAATTTCGCTTGGAACTAATTCTCGTCCTGAAACTGATAATGTTTGATAGCCAGGGATGACTTTTTCTAAAAATTGACCGTTAAAATTCAACGCTTCTGAAGGAAGAGGCGTTGAACGAGTTGCTTGATTGGTATCAACAAATTTATACATGTTATCCTCTCCTTCCTAAGCGGTTATTTTGTTTCACTTGTTGTCGTTGTAACTCCGTTGCTAAATAAGGCGCCGTAGTTGCTGCGACAACTTTTCCATCTAACGTTGACTCTACTGTCACAAATAATGGTCGATTGTATGCATCATTTTCTAAACGATGGTCAATCGTTGCTGTGAAGTTTCCTCGACCAGCTAAGTCCAAGGCAAAATCATTTAACAGCGGTAAGTCTAAAATAGAAGCCATTGCTCTACTAACGGCTGTTTCGCCTGCATAAATCCCCGTGGCAATCGTGCCGCCGAAATTTAATTTATGCAAATCAGATAAGGGACCTTCTTTTGCTGGTGAAAATGGTAAAAAGTTACGAATTTTACTGACGACCCCATCGATTGCTTCTTTGGCTTTTCCAATTGCGCCTGTAATTCCATCAGCAATCATGCCGACAATATTCGCACCGGCATCGGTGAATTTTGAAAACCAACCTTGGATTGCTTGCCAAGCACCTTCAATTACAGAACCAATGGCATTTTTTACCTGATCGGCTGCATTGGTAACCCCATTTTTGATATTTTCAACTAACTGTCCGCCCGAAGCTAACAGTTGACCAAAATAAGAACCAATCTTCGTGATCATTTGTGAGATTAATGTTCCTGCTGCGGACAGCAAGGCACCCAATAGACTGAGTACACCATTAATTAAGGCTTGAATCAGTTGAATCCCAGCACTTAACAACTGTGGCAACGCATTGATTAACGCACCCATTAAAGCGGTAATTAGCGTAATTGCTGCAGTAACCAGTTGCGGTAAAATTGAAATAATCCCTTGGATCAAAGCCATTAGCAATTTGACGCCTGCGCTGATGATTTGTGGCAAGGCACCAATTAAGGCATTTACCAATGTCAAAATTAAGGTAATAGCTGCCGCAACTAAGGTTGGTAAAATCGAAATAATTCCTTGAATTAACGCCATTAACAATTTAACACCTGCGCTGATAATCTGTGGTAAGGCACCTATCAACGCTGTCACTAACGCTAGAATAATCGTCAGCGCTGATTGAATTAACTGAGGTAAAATCGTCATAATCCCAGTGATTAATGCCATCAAAATTTGTAAACCAGCAGTCAAAATCAACGGTAACATAGTAACAAATGCATTGACTAAGGCTGTGATAATTGAAACACCTGCTGTAACTAGCATTGGTAACGCTGTGACAAAAGCTGTCACTAATGTAGTGATGATATTAATCGCTGCAGTTGTAATTGTTGGCAAGGCGGTGACAATCGCATTAACTAAAGTCATTAATAAGCTCAAACCAACTTCTATCAACATTGGTAAGACTGTTGTAATCCCCTGAATCAACGTAGTAATAATTTGTGTTGCCGCTTCAATTAAGACGGGCAAATTGGCAACGATCGCACCAACAATTAACGTAATTAAACTAGATAACGCGGTTACGATGCTTGGAATAGCTTCTGTTATTTTCCCGAGAATACTGGTTAAGACTGTTGTAAAAAGTTGTATAACTTTCGGTAGATTAGCTGCCAGCATTGTTGTAACCGATGTAATCGTGTTACCTAAATTATCAAAGACTTGGGTAATACCACCCGCACTCAAATCACCGGTTTTCATCCAGGCCGTCACGAATGAAACAATCAAGGAAATAATTAGACCAAACGGCCCAGAAATTCCTAATGCAGCCAGTGCAACCTTTGTCAGAACTTTTACCAAAAGACCAACCGCTAAACCAGCTTTGTCAAAGGTGCCACCAAATTGCCCTAATAAGTTACTACCTAATTGCAAACCGCTGGCAAAAACGCCTGCTAGCACACGACCAATTGTTGAAAAAATAGTCGCCATTTTCTCTAAGCCTACTGCAAAAAATTGTTTAAAAACTGCCATTATTTGTTGAAAGGCCGGCTGGATCTGTTGTAGCAGTCCTACCAATTTACCAAACGCCGCTGAAACAGCTCCTTGAATGGCACTAGCTAAGCTATTGATACTATTTCTAAATGTTTCATTGGTTTTATAGAAATAAATAAACGCTGCTACCGCTGCTAAAACGGCTGCTACAATTAAAATTAATGGTCCTCCACCTAAGGCACTAAAACTAGCACTTAGTTTTGATAAGCCACCACCTAACTTCCCAATGTTTCCTTGTACAAGAGCCAAACCAGCACTAAACTGTTGAAATTTTTGCTGAGCCATCGTTACCATAATTAACATGGGCCCAATGGCGGCTAAAATGCCCATAATGGCAACAATAAAAACTTGGACGGGTTTTGGTAATTTGATAAATAAATTAACCAAAGCTGTAATGCCTTTGACGACTGTGATAACCACTTGAACCAAAATTTCCATTCCTGGAGCCATCACGCTTTGAATCACTTGTGCCGCCGCTTCAAATGATTGATTCATCTGAGTCAATGCCCCTTGCAACTCGCCTTGCAATGAATCAGAAATCCCTCCTGCACTAGCCATAATCAGTCCTTGCATTCCTTGAAATTCGCCACTGACCCCAGCACCGACGCCCATAGCTGTTTTTAAAACGTTCAGCATAGGTAAGGAAACGGCACTAGTCATGGCCGTCCCAAAGCTCAGCATATTATTTTGTGCATTAGTAAAGCCATCAGAGGTTTCTTTCCCCGCTTTTTTAGCTGCTTCACCGGCTTGTTCAGCAGAATCTGTTAACGCTGTGTTCATTTGATCTGCTGCCTTTGCTGTTTCGTCTCCTGTTTTTTTCACTGTTTCTCCAGATTGTTGCATGACGGTTTTAAATGTGTTCATGACCGTGGCTGACTGATTGACACCCGCACTAATTTCCCCTAAATATCCACTTAATAAGGCATACTCACCGCTCATACTTTTTAATGCTTGTTGGACGCCTGCAAGGCTTTTCTTTGCCTCCGATAACGGCGTTTTTTCTTTGTCATTCTCCATCTACTCTCCTCCCTTCTCGATAGCGGCGTAGACGCTCTGCCACAGTGGCAAGTTGCGTTTTTTTCCGCTCATTTAATTTTGTTCGTTGTGGCTGGTTAGCTGCCAGAACTTCAGCAACTCGTTTTTCATAATCATAAAAACTTTTAAAGCTTTCAAAAACGGGTTTTCCTTTTTTGTTTGTCGCTTGCGCTTTAACATTTAAGTAGGCAAGCTCGTGCCTTTTCCGCTCTTCATCTACTTCTGCTAAATTAAAAGCAATCATTCGTAATTCAAATTCAGACATGGTCATCCGATCCACTTCTTCAAATGAGCGACAGCCTAAGTAGCGAAAAGCAGAAAGAGCGATGTCGTGATACACGTCATCGCTCGTTTTAATTAGTTGGTCGCTTGCGCTTCTGCTTTCTTCGCTTCTTTGCTGAACTGATCGATCATTGGTTTTGTAAGAGGTTGCTTTCCCATTTCTTTAAGCAAGTCATCTGAAAGTTTTTTGACATCTTGGGTCATTAACCATGCTTCAATTTCCGACTTACCTATTTTTAATTGCCCACTTTGTAAAGCTTCCATGATGTCAACTAAGATTACTGGATTGTATTGGCGTAAATAAATCATTGCTGAACTGATGCCCATGCCGAATTTGGCAGCGCCATTTTCAATTTGGTAACGTTTATCTAATTCACGAATCGCGCCAATCGTAAATTTCACTTCAATTGTTTTTCCGTTAATCTCTAAATTCATTTTTTATCCTCCTAAAATTCAACACTTTTTGATTATGCGCCAGGTTGTGGTGCTTTATCTGGAACGGTATCTTGGAACGCATATTGTGCTTCTGCAATAATATCTGCTTCTACTGTTGCAAAACCATCTTGTGGTTTGCCATTAATAGAGGCTTCTGTTTCGATTTCTACTAATTCTTCTACATTGGCTGGTAAACTCCATGAATTTACATAACCTTGGGCATAAATTGCTGGATATTTACCTTCCGCATTTTTTTCACCTTTTAAATCAACGTCCCAAAATTCCATTAAGATGCCATCTTCAACTGCGTCTTTCATGTATAAATTTTCATCATCGCGAGAGGCTAAACCGCTTAACGATAACGTAACTTCTAAACCAGAAACAGCATTCGCAACGCCATCTTTTGTTTGCGTACCGCTCGATTCACGTGAGAATTCCCATTCATGTTCAATTTGAAATAAGGGTTTCATTGCTTTCTTTGTCGCTGCTTCATCCAAGCGACGAACTAATAAAATACGGTCTTTTCCTTGCATAACTTCTCCCATTGATAATTCCTCCTAGTAAAATTGCATGTGTAATGGTAGTACAGCATGCCAAATTGTTTTTTTCATTTGTTTGGTATCTTTTACCATTTGTGCTTTGACTTCTTGATGTTTGATACCCCAATTAAAATGAGCCGTTCGTTTTAAGTTACTGGTTGCCTGCCGTAAAATCGTTCCTTTAATTGTAGAAATTTGTTGTCGTTCAGATAACGCACCATAAACATGCATTATTAATTCAATTTCACCCAAAATAGCTGATTTAGTTGGCTTAGGTAATTCTTTACTATCACCTAAGTAAACAAATGGCTGATCTGGTAAATCTGTCGGCAGTTCCTCTAGCAACAAAAATCCTGACGTCTGGCAGATTGCAACAAGGGCTTCATATAACTCTTGTTCCGCTTCATTCATTTTTAGCGCCACCTTTCCATTCAAAAAATTCAGGATTGGTTAACAAATTGGCTCTCTTCTAGTCAAAATGAAGGATCTTGAAAGTAGCCGGCATTTTCTGCTCCTTCATAGCTGACACAAGAAAGCAGTCAAAATCATAGAATTCCGTGTCTTCATTTTTTTGGTTGCCTCACGTTTATCTATCTCTTTCGACACTATTAATTTACCATGTTGACACCTGAAAAAATTCCACGCTTTTTCCATGTTTACATCCCTAGTTCATCCGCCACCGCTTCAAAGAAATGATTTCTTAATTTATAGGCTTGGCTTTTACTAATAAATAATTGCTGGGCAAGTCCAATTAATGTTAAAGAGGGCCGTTTTTTCATATATAGTTCTTCAATAATCACGCGCGTTTGTTCATCCGCTTCAGCTAAACAATTTTTGATAATGTCTCGATTTCTCTCTAAGTTCCACAGACGGCGATCCATAGCTATCGTAATCGCCATTCGTTCGGTCACTACAGAGTGAAGTCCTTGTCCTCTAATACCAGCATTTAAATCTGCTTCTTGATAAGGGTGCCGTAATTCTTCTTCCCGTTGCCGGATATACTCATCTGTTTTATAAAAGTCTGCTAAAATATCTTTGATATAATTAAATGTTGACGTACGCATTGGTTAATCTCCTTTACTTTTATTCATTTAAAAGTGTTAATCGATAAATAAAATAACACTCTTTCGACATGTCTAAGCCGTGACGAATCGCTTCATCTGAATAACCGAGCCAAATTAAATAGAGATACTCGCTTTTTGTAAACGATGCGGCCTTGATGGATTGGATGGGTCTTGATTGATCCATCGACCAATTACCGATTGCTTGTCCTAATTCTTGAATTTCCTGCATAATAGGTTTATTTTTCTGACTTGTCCAATCGGGATATTGATTCATTAGTTGTAAGAGTTGTTTTCTTTTTTGTGCTTTTTCGCTTTGTTGCTTTGAAATATCTTTAAATACAACGCTTTTCATTTCAAATAAATCTTTTTTACGTTTTGTTAAATTACTCATGTTTACGGCCTTCTCTTTCACCAATTAGATAACCTAACATTAGTGTCATTGTCCAAAAGATAAACCCAATAATAATTGTTAACATATTTATTTCACACTCCTCATTCGTTTGTCTGTTGTGTCTTTATATTGGAAAACATAGCCACTGGCGTGCTTCATTAGACGAGAAATAATGCGTGTTCCATAGGCCTCCACCAGTTGTTTTCCAGAAAAATTAGTAGTAAAAATAGTTGCTTTATTCTGTCTAGCTTCTAAAATTCGATTTAAGATGTCATTATTAAAATCCGTACTAACTTTATTTTTAATTCCTAATTCAGCACCTAAATCATCTAAGACCAAAACGTCTGCTTTTTTCATTCTAGTAATATACGCTTGAGCCTTTGCTTGGCTTTTGGTCGACTCATTCATGGACATTTTTAGTTTTTCTAATAACTCAGAGTAGCTGACAAATAAACAATACTTTTGATATGCAGAGCGTTCTAAGACTTCAACTAAAATACTGATAGCCAAATGACTTTTACCAACACCAGGTTTCCCTGAAAAAATAACGTGGATTGGCTTTCCTTCGACAATCGCTGAAACTGCTGCTAAGGCCCGTTCTTTTGCTTGTCTTGTTTCTAATTCAGTGGTTTGGTAATTGGTTAAACGACATTGCCGTAGCGCATCATCAGCAATTAAGGACCCTTGATGAAAAAATTTTTGTGTACGCGCCATAAAACTCTCTTGAGAACGTTGTTGAGTGGCTTCTTGTTCATGTTTTTTTAGCATTTTATACCCACACGACCAACAAGTTGGGGCACAACGTTCTGTGCCATCTTTATTTTTTTGTTGCCAAACATATTGTTCACTGCCACATTCAGGACATCGGTCTTCAACTTTTTCTAACAATTGACTCAATAGTATTTGAAAAGTTTGATCTGTCGCATGCATACTGATTTCCTCCTTTCTTTAAAAACCTAACTCTTGATATTCTTCTGTCATTTGCGGCGCGTGCTCCGACACTTGTTTTTTATCATTTACTAGAACTTCATGTACGGATAAATAATTTTGTTGCTCCCAACTTTTCAAAATAGCATTTACATAGCCGTAATTCCGTTTATTTCGATCGACGGCAATCCCTAAAGCATGCAAGATTAATTGGCATGCTTCCTCTTGGCTAGCCCCTTTTTGTATAAAATCTTGCAACCAATACTTAAAATCTTGGCTTGTTTTTGAGGCCAGTGTACCAAAGCCGTTTTCCTCATAAAAATGATAAATCGTCTTTAAACAATCGTTTTCCGAACTACTACCTTGACTCTGACCTAACTTAGACTGGCCTATGCTTTCCTGTGGTAACCGTTGGTAGTCAGCTGGTTGACCACTGACAGACGATTCTACTTTAAACGTATAAGCTTTGCTATTTTTTTCAACAATCTGATTTTTCTCTTCTTGATACAAGGTTGGTTTGTAACGATCACTGCGAATATAATTATGAATTTTCCAATGTTTGATAACGATCACACCACTTTCAAATACTAGAATAAATTTTTTAACCATTAGCAATTTTAGATCGTCTTCCCCACAACCAACCATTCGCTGCAATTTTTTGGGATTATTGATAAATCCATCATCATCGGCACGCATCGCTAAATGAAAATACAGGGCCTGACTTGATAAAGGCATATCTAAAAACGCATCACTATCAATAATCGTTTTTGCAAACATGCGTCGTTCTGCCAATCCGCTTCTCTCCTTTTGACTAAATTATTGTTACTCTGTTAGTAATTCCATGAGGCCAATCATCCCAATCACGATGACCCCAATTTTTATTGAGACACTGCTTATTAATAAAATAATTGCTAAAAGTAACATATCCGACAACGTTTTTTTATAATTCCGACTCATTTCTTCACCCTTTCCACCAAAATACGGTTTTCCGAACAAAGTGTTCAAAAAAATTAGTTCAGTTAACCGAACATTTGAATGGCTCTATCTTAGCATCAAATATTTTCACTGTCAACTCATAAGTTCGGTTTTATGAACTGCTAAATTTAATTGCGATTGTTACTTGCCTTCTCTAAACAGGTATAGTATACTTTGAGGCAATAGGAGGTTCGGAAATATGAACATTTTTGCTATCCGTTTAAAAGAGGCTTTAACAGCCAAGAACATCAAACCTAGTGAATTAGCGAAAAAAACTGGCATCGGTAAATCTTCGATCAGCGATTGGCTAGCTGGTCGTTACGAAGCAAAACAAGACAAAGTTTATCGCATTGCAGATGCATTAGACATTAATGAGGCCTGGTTGATGGGACAAGAAGTTCCCATGGAAAAAAATGCCTCAACTATCGACCGCATTTATAAAAAATTAGAACCCCAACGACAAGCCATCGTTTATCAATTTGCCGAACAACAATTACACGAACAACAAACGCAAGCAGAAATTCTCTCATTCCCTCGCCGTGACGAAATGACACTGGCTGCCCACGCTGGGGATCCAGAAAAGATATTTTCAAAAGAAGAAATCGAGAAAATTCACGATTACTTGGATGAAATTGATGCCAAATATCAACAATCGATTTCTTCTGACAAAAAAGAGGATTAACTTCCCATCTACTCTTTTTATTAAGTAATGGCAGGTGAATGGTAAAGTGAATGATTATGAAAAACTCGTCAGTTCCATTCAAAAGGATGTGACGGTTTTAGAAATTGATTTATACAATCAAACAGGTTGTTATGGGTTGTATCGAAATGGCAAAATTTATATTGAAAAAACATTGAGTACCCGTCAAAAGAAGAACATTTTAGCCGAGGAATACGGGCATTATCAAACATCCGTTGGCACTATTTTAAATCAAAATTGTACAGAAAATCGGAAGCAAGAGTTGAAAGCCCGCAATGTGGCCTTAGAGCAATTAGTTACATTAGACGATTTAATTCGTTGCTCTGAAGCTGGCTTAAGTAACCATTATTCTTGTGCTGAATTTTTGGAAATCGATGTTGAAACATTAAAAAATGTGATTACGTACTATCGACAAAAGTATGGCGCCACTTATCTTTATAAAGGACGGATTTTTGAATTTAGGGATTATTCTGTGGTGGTATTAAATACTGGGTTAACTTAAAAAGCATGGAACAAAATCAATAAGGATTTTGTTCCATGCTTAAAAGTATTCTAGAAAATTCAAGAGCGGTTTTTGTACCAATGGTTAATATGTCCAACGCCAAGCATAAGATTGGGGACAAGTATAAGGACGAATATAAATGACGGCCAAAATCCGATGAACTGAATAATATGTTTCCGCATACTATGTAGTACAAAGAAGAAAAGAAAAAAGTACAGGGAACTCTTGCCTGAACCCATTTCTTTTAAATAACGATCTCCATTTTTATAGAAAACAACAATTCTTTTCATCTTTGCACCTCCATGACTATTTTATCAAGAAATCATGAAAAGAAAAAGCACACCATTCGTCTGGTGTGCTTTTTCTTTTTAATTATTCACCTTGATTCAACTTACGAATCAACTCATCAATGTGATTTCCGTATTGGACAGATTCGTCTCTTTCAAAAATCAACTCTGGTGTTTTATACAAGGTTAACCGTTGTCCTAATTCTTTACGAATCAGTCCTTTGGCTTTGTCTAAGCCTTGTTGAGCTTTTTGTTGTTCGGAAGCTAAATCAGATAACAAGCTGTAATAAATCGTTGCTTGTTGTAAATCACCGGTCACACGAACATCTGTAATAGTGATGCCTTGGACGCGTGGATCTCTGATGCGTTTGTTCAAGATATCATTCACTTCACGCATGATTTCTTGACCTACACGACGGTCACGATAATTTGCCATAGTGTCTTCCTCCAATTACTAAAATTATTGTTTGATTTCTTCCATAATGAAGCCTTCAATCGCATCATCTACACGTAAATCATTGAAGTTTTCAATCATAGCGCCACATTCAAAACCAAGTTTGACTTCTTTCACGTCATCTTTAAAGCGTTTCAAGCTTGCTAATTTACCTTCATAAATAACAATACCATCACGAATGACACGCACGCCACTATCGCGGCGAATAAAGCCTTCTGTAACATAACAGCCAGCGATTGTGCCAACTTTAGATACTTTGTACAATTCACGAACCGTCATTTGACCCGTAATTTTTTCTTCAAATTCTGGATCTAATAACCCTTTCATCGCTGTTTCGATTTCTTCTAGGGCTTTATAGATAATACGGTGTAAACGAATATCAACTTCTTCTTGTTCTGCTTGTTGTTTTGCTTGTGGTGTTGGGCGAACGTTAAAGCCGATAATAATCGCATTACTTGCTGCAGCTAAAGTTACGTCGCTTTCATTGATGGCCCCAACTGCCGCGTGAACAATTTTCACACGAACGCCTTCTACATCAATTTTTTGTAAACTTGCTGAAACGGCTTCGGCAGATCCTTGTACGTCTGCTTTGACAATGATATTAACTTCTTTTAATTCGCCTTCTTTTAGACTTTCAAATAAGTTATCCAATGTCACACGGCTACTTGCTGAACGTTGTTCAAGCAACGCACGTTTAGCCCGTTCTTCCCCTGCTTGACGTGCTGTTTTTTCATCTTCAAAGACCACAAAACGATCACCCGCTTGAGGAACATCATTTAATCCGGTAATTTCTACAGGAGTTGCGGGTCCTGCTTCTTTATCACGGCGGCCCATGTCATTGGTCATCACACGAACACGTCCGTAAGTATTACCAACAACGATTGGATCACCAACATGTAAAGTTCCTTGTTGAACGAGTAATGTCGCAACCGGACCTTTACCTTTATCCAAGCGCGCTTCAATCACTGTTCCAATTGCTTTTTGCGTTGGATCAGCTTTTAAGTCTTCTACTTCAGCAATCAATAAAATATTTTCCAATAGCTCATCAATGTTTTGATTGAATTTCGCTGAAATATTGACGAAAATCGTATCTCCGCCCCACTCTTCAGGAATTAATTCATGTTCACTTAATTCTTGTTTCACATGATCAGGGTTCGCACCAGGCTTATCAATTTTGTTAACTGCTACAATAATTGGCACTTTTGCCGCTTTGGCATGGTTAATCGCCTCGATTGTTTGTGGCATTACTCCATCGTCCGCTGCAACAACTAAGATGGTAATATCAGTGATGCTGGCACCACGCGCGCGCATACTTGTAAAGGCCGCATGTCCTGGTGTATCTAAGAACGTAATTGGTTTGCCATCAATATCTAACTGATAGGCACCAATATGCTGCGTGATACCGCCTGCTTCACCTGAAGTCACACGAGAATGGCGCAATGTATCTAATAATGTTGTTTTCCCGTGGTCTACGTGTCCCATGATTGTGACAACAGGGGGACGTGTAGTTAAGTTTTCTTCAACAACTGCTTCTGGTTCGAAGAATTTATCAATGTCCGCAATATCAACTTGAACTTTTTCTTGCGGTTCCATGCCATAGTCCACAGCTAATAATTCAATTGTATCTTTATCTAGGGCTTGGTTTTGGTTAACCATGACACCCATCATAAATAATTTTTTGATGATTTCCGCTGGTTCGCGGTGGATTTTTTTCGCAATATCCGCCACGTTCATACCTTCTGTATATTCTAAAACATCTGGTAATTCACGGAATTTACGTGCTGGAACTGCTGGCTTCGCTGATTCTTGTTGATGTTTGCCTTTTTTCCCTTTTTTGTTGAAACGATTGCGGTTTTGGTTATTAAAGTTATTCCGGTTATTACGATTTTGACCGCCACCAAAATTGTTGTTACGGTTTTGGCCGCCACGGTTTTGGTTGTTCCCGCCATTGTTATTTTGGTTGGTCCGATTTTGATTCGTTGTAGAACCGTTATTGTTTTGGGTATTGCGGTTTTGATTGTTTGTATTTGTTTGATTGCTACGGTTTTGTGTGTTGCTTTGGCCGTGACGATTTTGGTTGTTGTTGTTTCTTTGTTGTCCATTCGTTGATTGATTGTTTGGACGATTTTGGTTATTTCTTTGTTCACCAGGTTTATTGTTCATTGGTTTCTTATTGGCTGGTTTATTTTGTGTTGTTTGTTGCTTTTGGTTGTTTGTTGCTTTTGATTGAGTATTTACGGTACTTCCTCCTCCGAATGCTTGACGAAGCTTTGTTTCTTGCTCGGAACTAATTGCGCCCATATGGTTTTTAACATCCATACCTAATTGATGCGCTTTATCGACAACGTCTTTGCTTGCTTTATTCATTTCTTTTGCTAGTTCATAAATTCTTTTTTTTCCCATGCAATCACCTTCCTAACCTTTTAGTAATTCCTTGATTTTGGTGGCAAATCCTGCATCAGTTACTCCGATAACCATTCGTGGTCGCCCAATCGCTTGGCTGAGCTCGAATTGACTGAACAGTTCGCTAACAGGAACATTATAATAAGAACTTTTGTCCTTGATTTTCTTTCTAGTATTCTCACTGGCATCTTGCGCAACAAACACAAATTTCGCTTTGTTTGCACGAATATCTTTAAGGGTTAATTCCTCGCCTGTGACTAATTTACCGGCGCGCATTGCTAAACCTAAAAGGTTCAAAATTTTGGTTTTATTTTCCATCGCCAAACAACTCTTTGCGGGCTTTTTGATGTGTTACATAATCCAATAGTTCTTGATAAAATTCATCACTTAATTTTGTTTCTAAGACACGATCAAGAATTTTTTTATCCCAAGCTTTTTGGACTTCCGCAGGATCCAAATCAACGTAAGCGCCACGTCCAGGTAATTTACCAGTTGGATCTAAGGCCACTTCGCCTTCTTTGGAGCGAGTAATTCTGACTAATTCTTTTTTCGGTTTCATTTCGCCTGAAACAACCGATTTACGCATTGGAATTTTTCTCTTTTTCATTTTTTCACCCTCCAAAAACGTTATTCTTGTTCAGGTAATTCTTCTGTAATTTCTGCTTCAACAACTGCTTCTTCAGCAGCCAAGTTTTCGTAATCATCTGCCGTCATATCTGAATGGATAATTGCTTCATCCATTTCTTCTGCAACTTCGGCAACTTCTTGATTGGCTTGTTGTTCATAAAATTCAGCCATATCAGATTCTGATTTGATATCAATTTTATGGCCCGTTAATTTAGCAGCTAAGCGCGCATTTTGACCACGTTTACCAATTGCTAATGACAATTGATAATCAGGTACAACGACTGTACATGCTTTGCTATTTTCTGGATCAAAAATAACATCTAATACTTGAGCTGGATTCAAGGCATTACTAATATAAATAGCTGGATCTTCGTTCCATTCCACAATATCCATATTTTCGCCTTTTAATTCATTCACAATCGCTTGGACACGTTGGCCTTTTGGACCAACACAGGTACCCACTGGGTCAATATTAGGATCTGTTGAACGAACGGCTACTTTTGAACGATCGCCAGCTTCACGAGCGACGCTTACGATTTCAACAATTCCATCATAAACTTCTGGAATTTCTTGTTCAAAAAGACGTTTTAGTAAATCTGGATGACTACGGCTTACAAAAACTTGTGGGCCTTTTGATGTGTTTTCAACACGTGATACGTAAACTTTAATCCGATCATGCGGTTGGTAAAATTCATTTGGCATTTGATCTTGTTTTGATAAGACTGCTTCGATTTTGCCTAAGTTTACATAAATATAACGACGATCTTGACGTTCAACAATTCCTTGCATGATGTCATTTTCGTATTCGCTAAATTCATTATAAATAATTGTTCTTTCTGCTTCACGGACACGTTGTAAAATTACTTGCTTTGCTGTTTGGGCAGCAATGCGGCCAAAGTCTTTTGGCGTAACCTCAAAACGAATTTTGTCGCCGATTTCATATGCCCCATTTAATGCAACGGCATCTTTTAATGAAACTTCCAGTTGTGAATCAAATACTTCTTCTGTTACTTCTTTGACAGCATATACGTGAATATTGCCTTTTTTTGGTTCAAATTCAACTTCGACGTTGCTTGCTTGTCCATAATGTCTTTTATATGCAGAAACTAAAGCTGCTTGTAACGCTTCAATCACCGTATCTTTAGGAATCCCTTTTTCAGCTTCTAATACGTCTAATGCATTTAACATTTCTTTGCTCATTGTTTTTCTTTTCCTCCTATGGATTCGTTAAAGCTGAACGAGTGGTTCTTCTTCCAAGGGAAAAACTTCTCGTTAAAACTTGTCACAGGCCTAGCTAAAAGTAAAACTTTTAGTGGACCCTTTTTTACATTCGAGTCTGTTGATTAAAATTGAATGGCTAAACGAGCTTTTGCGATATTTTTACGTTCAAAAGTCATTTCCTTCACTCTGGTTTTAATTTTTACACTTAATGTTAATTGTTCTGAATCAAGATGGACTAAGGTACCTTCAATCTGTTTTTCTCCATCAACTGCTTGATAAAGAGAAATATGAATGTACTTGCCTACCGCTTGTTCATAATCGCTTTCTTTCTTTAACGGACGTTCTGCTCCCGGAGAAGAAACTTCCAGAAAGTACGCTTGCGGAATTGGATCTGGATCCATTGCATCTAGTTTTTCACTTAATTTTTCGCTGACAAAGGCACATTCCTCAATATCAATGCCACCTTCTTTATCGATAAATACTCGTAAAAACCAATTTTTTCCTTCCTTAACAAACTCTACTTCCACAAGTTCAAAATTTTGTTCTTCTAAGATTGGTGTGACTAACTTTGTTACAGTTTCCACAGCACTACTCAAAATTTTCGCCTCCTTCGAGATTGATGTAACGAACCGTGTCCTGATGACTTTTCCATCAAAAAGAGTGAGCAGAAATCCGCTCACTCCCAACTAGTATCATTACGCTAAAGATAGTATAGCACAGAACCACTCCAAACTCAAATGAACAAGCTAAATCTCTCGAAATTTGCACATTTTGTCTCGATTACTGAAACTATCTAAGCGATTATTTTTTCGTTTTAAAATAGATAAATAATCCTTGAATCAAAAGAAGGCTACCTAAGAAAAGAAACGCGTTTTCTTTTGTTTCTCCTGTTTTTGGCAATTCCTTATTACGAATCGCCTGTTTTTCAATGGTTATTGAAGTAGTTTCTGTGGTTGAATTCGTGGTAGTATCTGTTGTCCCACTCGTTGGTGGTGTGGTACTTTCTATAGGTTTTTCTGGCGTATAGTGATTAGTAAATACTTGACCTCCATCATACTGAGTAGTCGCCACAAGATTTCCTAAAAGCGCCTCGACGGTTACTTGAACTTGAAGGTTGTGCGTATCGTAGGAAACACCTGCCTGTTGCGTGTTTACTTCCCGAATGGTGTATTGATAGTTTCCAGGAGTTTCAAAGGTTAATGGTGAAAATTGAATTTTCCCTAAAGTATCGTTACTAACCGTTTCTAGTACTGTACCTTTCTCATCTAACAATTCAAATTGAAATTCAGCATCCTTTAGTGGTTTTCCTAAAAGAACTTTTCCAGCTAAAAATGAAGCAGAGACTGGTTGATATGAAATCTTATGATTCACAACAGTTTTCAGTGCAACTAAGTTTTTACCAAAGTCTTCAGGTGTTATTGAAATCTTGTTTTGCGAAAGTTGGTAACCGATAGGTGCTTTGGTTTCTACTAAAGTATAGTTATCTTTTAACAAGCCTTTAACAATCGCTGTTCCGTTTTGATCTGTTGTGATTTTGGCCACTGTTTGATTGGTTGAGTTACGAATGAGTTCAAACTCTGCACCTGCTAAACGCTGTCCCGCTTCATCTTCTTTATGAATTTCAACAACATATTGCTCACCATTGGCTTCTCCACCACCCGTTTGTGAGACACGACTCACTTCGACTTCTTCCACCACCGTTTGATTTTCTGTTAATTTTGCATAATTTGTGAAGGTTTCACCTTTTTCGGGAAGATGATCGATTTTGGTTTTATAGGTGATACGATATTCATTAGTCCCAATATTGCCAAAATGCACCGAAAAATTGCGGTCACCAGGACCATACTGGACAGACAACTGACCAGTTATATCTTCCTCTGACGTGAACTGCCAAATAGCATTTCCATCCAGTGTCCATTGTCCTCGTTCAATTTTCATAGTGTCTTTGATATAACTTAAACTTGCTGTTTTTAGCACATCTTCCACTTCTAAATCAGTATACGTTTGCCCTGTTGGATTAATCCGTAGTACATTGTAAATTTCGGTTGGATCGTCTTCGATAAACCACGAATACTTGCTAAATTTTTCGTTAACATCATCGCCTTCACCTTGGTAATCAAGATCGCCAGCAAATATTTTTTCCCCTTCCACCGTGACGTAAATAGGAATCTTGGATTCATTTTCGACATTTTCGAAATCAATCAAACTTGTAAAATATAAAGACCCACTAATATTGGCATGGTTTTCTACGTAATCTGTATACGTTAACGTGACCGTTTTATTTGCTACATCGGTCTGTGCGATTGCAACCACAGCACCTGTATCATCTACTACATTAAAGGTCATATTTTTCTCGAGACGTAGCTCTTCGGGTAAAGTGATCACACTCGTATCCCCACTATTAACGGTATTATCCGGTAAGTTGAACTCAATTCGGAGGTAGATGTCTGTATATTGATTAATGGTCCCAAGTGGGTTCCCCTCTTTGTCCGTTAGTTGAATCGCTGTCACAATGTTGCCCACTTGTTTACGCGGTATTACGTTTGGCGTAGCAGAAATTTGATTGGTTTCACTGGTACTAGTTGGTTCCGTTTGCGCATATCCTTTTTCAAGTTTCAGAAAAGGCGTTATCAGCGTCGACAAAAGAATGAAAAACATTCCCCAATAGACAAAACTTCTTTTTTTCATTTTTATTCAATCCTTCCTATCTAAAATAATTGGTTAGGTTTATACTATCAAGGATTAACTAGGTACAAGTGTTTTTATTTTTCCCAACAATAAAAAACAAAAAACACCGAACCAAAATAATTTTGGCTCGGTGTTTTGCTCCTAATGTCTTTTCTTATAAAACCATAATTGAACTTTTTCAGAAATGGTTGATAAATGTTGGAAAGTTGAGTCTGCTGCAAAGAAAAGAATGGCTAAAAGTAACAAGGCTGTTGGCGATACCGAAGTTAACGAGAACAAGTTTTTCATGGAAATACTTGTAATAACCATTCCGATTAAACAGCCAATCATTACGCGCTTGCGGTAACGATTCATTGGTGAACTAATTTTATAAAGAACCATAAAGCCGACTGAAACTAGCAACAATGTTGCAGTCGTTGAAATGTCCGTTTTTTGAAGTGCAAGAATATCACCACAAATTAGTAAAGCACCGACTACTAACATATCCGTTAACCCACCAGGAATTGCTTTTGATAACACATTGAAAAGAAATTTCCCTTCAATGCGACGATGATTTGGTTCCAAAGCTAGAAATGTCGAAGGAATACCAATTGTAAATAAACTAATCAATGTGACTTGTGTCGGTTGTAAAGGATATGTCACGGCAAAAATCATAGCAAAGACAGACATCAGCAAGGAGAAAATATTTTTTACAAGGAATAAACTTGAAGAACGTTCAATGTTATTAACTACTTGGCGACCTTCAAAGACAACCTCCGGCATTGTTGAAAAATCAGAATCTAACAACACAACTTGCGAGGCTTGTGCTGTAGCTTGATTTCCTGAAGCCATGGCAATACTACAATCTGCTTCTTTCATGGCTAAAATATCATTGACTCCATCCCCTGTCATCGCCACTGTATGATCTAATTTTTTCAACAATAGTACAAATTGTTTCTTTTGTTCTGGCGTGACACGACCAAAAACGGTGTATTTTTCTAAAGCTTCTGTCTGGGCTTCCATTGTAGTTAATGTTCGCGCGTCCACATAATTTTCAGCACCAATAATGCCTGCCGCTTGTGCTACATTGGATACTGTTAAAGGATTATCGCCAGAAATGACCTTAATGGCCACATTTTGTTCAGCGAAATATTCAAAAGTTGCTTTGGCTTCTTTACGAATCGGATTCCAAAGAAGAATGTAGCCTAGAGGTTGAACCTCTGCTGCCAACGTTTCCTGAAATTCTACTAAATACTTTCCGAACACCAATAAGCGATAGCCTTGACTTGTATAATGTTCCACTTCAGATTGATACATTTCATAATTGTCTCTCAAAATCATCTCTGGCGCCCCAAGAATATACGTCGCTTCTGGGAAAGTCACGCTACTAAATTTTTCGACAGACGAAAACGAGGTATAGCTAACGGCTTCCCTCTGATTATTAGTAACAAAAAATTCTTTCATCGCTTTCATCGTATCATTGTCTGCTGACATTGTTCGGCAAAAATCGCCAATTAATTTTTCGACATTGGTTAAGTCTGTACCATCATTTTCGATGCTCACCACAGGAACCAACTCTTGGACTTCCATCGTGTTTTCAGTAATTGTTCCTGTTTTATCTACACATAACACATCAACACGCGCTAAAGATTCGATACTTTTCATGTTGTGCAATAAAACGCCGCGCTTCGCTAAGCGCATTGTGCTGGCAGCTAATGCAACGGTTGTTAAAAGGTATAACCCTTCCGGGATCATCCCAATCAAAGCAGCTTCCATGGAGACAATGCTGTCATGAAGCCCTTGATGGTTGATGAAATAACTTTGGAAAAATAGAACACAGCCGATCGGGATAATAATAATCCCTACCCATTTCACCAAACGGTTAATGGAACCGACCATCTCTGATTGTTCCCCTTTTTTAATTGATTTCGCTTCAAGCGTCAATTGATGAACATAGGCCTCAGCGCCAATTTTATCAATTCTTGCATAACAAGAACCTGACACAATAAAGCTACCTGACAAAAGTTGGCTATCTGCTACTTTGGTAATCTCATCAGATTCCCCAGTTAACAAGGATTCATTCACACGGACTTCACCAGATAAGACAATTGCATCCCCAGAAATCTGTTCACCCGATTTAAAGAGCACCACATCATCCAAAACCAGCTCATCTGGCGAAATTTCTTGTTCTTGGCCATCCCTCACAACGGTTACTTTTGTAGCGTTTAGAATATTTAAGCTATCTAATACTTTCTTCGACTTAATTTCTTGGTAAATTCCAATGACCGTATTAATGATTACTACTGGCAAAAAGGTCATATTTTTATAAGATTGTACCATCATTAATAACACGCCTAGTACCACAAAAATTAAGTTGAAATACGTAAATACGTTATTAATAACAATCTGTTTCGTTGTGATAAACTCTGTATCGACGGCGGCATTGACTAAGCCTTTTCGCTTTCTTTCTTCAACTTGTGCGGCCGTCAAGCCTTGTTTATCTTCTGGATAATAGCGTTCCGCGTTAGCAGTCACTGCTATTGGTTCATTTTCTTGCATTTCTTTTTTTCTTCTCAAACACATCACCCCTTGTTCTAGTCGACTCTTTCATCGTCTCCTTCTCTCCCACAGTATAGCACTGAATAAAAATTTAGATAACAACTAGCGCCCAACTATAGAAAAAAATTATACATTTCCTAAACATTGTCATTTTCAGGAATAAGCTAACGCAAAACCTTTTCATTTACTTGTTTTTCCTTTACTATAGTAAAGAAGAAATATCAAGAAATGAGGAACAATTGATGGCACAGAATCACGTAATTAAAGTTAGTAAAAAAACATTAGCAGAGATGACCACTGTTTATCAACCCAATCGTTTAAATAAAACGGTCCCTTATACTGTCTTTGTGGCCAAGGTTGGTACCACTACCATCACTGCTTATCAATCAGGTAAAGTCATGTTTCAGGGACCTCAAGCTGAAAAAGAGGCCGCTCGTTGGGAAGGAACGAGTACCACACCAAAGAAAAAAGTGTCCCCCCAGACTACAACGCTGCCTGCTGATTTTGGCAACTGGTCTGTGATAGGTTCCGATGAAGTCGGTAATGGTAGCTATTTTGGTCCAGTAACTGTCTGTGCTGCCTATGTTGACAAAAGCATGATTAGCAAACTAAAAGCATTGGGTGTTCGTGATTCCAAAGAATTAACCGACCCACAAATTATTCAATTGTCACATGTCATTAAAGAACTGATTCCTTACAAGTTATTAATCGTTGAACCAAAAAAATACAATGAGATCCAACCAAACTACAATGCTGTACACATGAAAGTCGCTTTGCATAACCAAGCGATTTATCTGTTGCTACAAGAGTTGGCTCTCACAAAGCCAGAAGGGATTTTGATTGACCAATTCACCCCTGAAAATAACTATCGGAAATATGTTCGTAATGAAAAAAATCAAGTCACTGAAAAATTGTTCTTCGTCACTAAAGGAGAGCAGTATCATGTTGCCGTTGCTGCCGCCTCTATTATTAGCCGCGCTGCTTTTTTAGAAGAGTTAGACAAAGAATCTGCAGAATTGGGTTTCTCTGTGCCCTCTGGTGCTGGCAGCAAATCAGACCAAGTAGCCGCCCGTATTTTGAAAAAAGGCGGCCTAGACTTATTAGCGAACTACGCGAAGCTGCATTTTGCAAATACCCAAAAAGCCCAAAAGTTACTATAAAATAAACACCAAGCAAAAGTCCCAATGCCGATTAGCGGCGCTGGGACTTTTGCTTGGTGTAAAAAATTATTTTTCAATTTCGATAAACAGGACTTTTAAGTAATTACCTTCTGGAAAATTAGGATTCACTTGAAAGTCTGCCGGTAATTGATACGTGTCCGTAATCTTGTAACGAACATTTTTCTCTTGCAAGGCAGTAATCACCATTTTTTGATATTTGGCTAAGGATAAATTTGCCGCATTGGTTGAGGCAATAAGCGTTCCCTTATCCGTTAAAATATCAATAGAATCTTTCACTAGCTCCCCATAATTTTTAGCAACGGAAAAAACTTTCTTTTTGTTGCGAGCAAAACTCGGCGGATCCAAAATGATCATGTCATAACTCAAGCCTTTACGTGAAGCATATTTAAAGTAGTCAAAAACATCCATGACAATAATCTTTTGCGGGGCAAGATTTAAATGATTGACTTCAAATTGCTCAGTCGTTTTCGGTAAGCTTCGTTTAGCTAAATCCACACTAGTGGTGGCCACGGCACCCCCCATAGCGGCAGCTACTGAAAAAGCACCTGTATAACTAAACATATTTAAGACTGTTTTACCTACTGCAAAACCATCTACTAATCGACCACGAACTTCTTTTTGATCTAAAAAGATGCCTGTCATTAATCCTTCGTTTAAATAGGTAGCAAATTGAACGCCATTTTCAGTGACAAGTAATGGCTCGGGTGCTTGTTCGCCATACAAAAACTGTGATTCTGGTAAATCTTTTGTGGAAAAGCGAATCTTTTCGTAGGCACCAATAATGTCAGGATAAACTGTGCGAAACGCCGTCAAAAGTTCGGCTTTTTTCTGATAAAGGGTTTCATTATACCATGAAAAAACGGCGTAATCTGCATAGCGATCGATGATTAGACCCCCAATGCCATCCCCTTCTCCATTAAATAATCGATACGCAGTTGTCAGCGAATCCTTTTCAAAAGACGTCCGCTTCTCACGACTTATTTCAAAGAGTTGTTGAAAAAAAGATTGATTAATTGGTCCATGCCATGACAGCAACCAACCAATTCCTTTATTTTGTTCGCCTAAATATCCTTCAGCTAAGCGCTGGCCTTTACTATCAATCAAAGTAAGCCAATCTGTTGGTAACTGCGCTGGCACTTGTTGCAAATCTTCTTTCTGAATTAAAGGATATCCTTTTTTAAATTTATGTTCTGCTTTTTTAGTTACTTGAAGTTTCATTCTGTACACCTACTTTTCAAAGTCCTATCTAGTATAGCAAAAAAAGGCCCATCTGTCTTTAAAGGATTCAAGCTTCACGTCATTTAACGAACTAAAAAGTTTAAGGAAATAGTAAGTTTTCTTTAACATCACCATTCCTCACTTCGGTAAGAATTGACATAAAATTTGTGAAAGAGTAAAATTAAAGCGATATTGTAAAATACGAAATTTACCTAATTTTACTTTTATAGAATCATCGTTTAGAAAGGACGTTTATTTTGAAAAAATTATTTAAAACAAATATTTTGAACACGCGACTGGGGTTATTCTCGCTAATCGCCATCTTACTGTGGCTAAAAAACCTCTTTGCGTACGCCGTTGATTTCCATTTACGTTTGGAAAATATTAACGAGTATTTCATACTCTTAATTAATCCAATTGCCACAACGGTCTTTTTATTAGCCATCGCTTTGTATGTTCGCCGTAAAAAAGCTTCTTATATTACAATGATGATTATTTACTTCTTGATGAGTTTACTGCTCTTCTCAAATGTCGTGTATTATCGAGAATTTACTGACTTCATCACAGTTAATACGATGCTTGGTGCTGGCAAAGTAGCTAGCGGTCTTGGCGAAAGTGCCTTACGTCTCTTTAGACCTTATGACGTCATTTATTTCTTAGACTTCATTATTATTGGCGTATTATTATTAACGAAAAAAATTAAAACAGATGCGCGTCCAGTCCGCGCACGTGTAGCAGTCTCTGTCACACTCCTTTCTGTTGTCTTTTTCTTATTCAATCTATTTATGGCTGAAACAGAACGTCCCCAATTATTAGGACGTCAATTCTCTCGTGACTATATCGTGAAATTCTTAGGCTTAAATGCCTTTACCGTGTACGATGGCATTACAACTTACCAAACAAACCAAGTCCGTGCCGAAGCTAGTGCTAACGATATGAAACAAGTTGAAGATTACGTGAAACAACAATATGCGGCACCCGATGATAGTAAGTTTGGTATTGCAAAAGGCAAAAATGTAATTTATATCCATTTAGAAAGTTTCCAACAATTTTTAGTTAATTACAAATTAAAAGATGAAAATGGCGTAGAACACGAAGTCACACCATTTATCAATAGTCTTTACAATAGTAAAAGTACCTTTAGCTTTGATAACTTCTTCCACCAAGTTGGTCAAGGAAAAACAAGTGATGCCGAAACGTTACTTGAAAATTCACTATTTGGTTTAGACCAAGGTTCACTCTTTACACAAGTTGGTGGGAAAAATACGTTTGAAGCAGCACCCGATATTTTAAAACAAACGCAAGGTTACACTAGCGCTGCTTTCCACGGAAATGCCGGTAACTTCTGGAATCGAAATGAAACCTATAAACGTTTAGGCTATGACTATTTCTTTGATGCTAGTTATTATGATGTTAATTCAGATAACTCATTCCAATATGGGTTACACGATAAACCATTCTTTAATCAATCCGTTCAATATTTAGAACATTTACAACAACCGTTCTATTCTAAATTTATTGCTGTGTCCAATCATTATCCTTATTCTCAATTTACAAACGATGAAGCAGGATTCCCAATTGCAAAAACCTCTGACGAAACAATTAATGGTTACTTTGCAACAGCGAATTATTTAGATAAAGCGGTCGAAGAATTCTTTAACTACTTGAAATCTTCAGGTCTCTATGAAAACTCAGTCATTGTTCTTTATGGCGATCACTATGGGGTTTCTAATTCAAGAAACCAAAACTTAGCAGAGTTAGTAGGTAAAACCAAAGCAGATTGGAACGATTTTGACAACGCCAATATGCAACGTGTTCCTTATATGATTCACGTTCCTGGTCAAGAAAATGGCGGTGTGAACCATACGTATGGCGGCCAAGTTGATGCCTTACCAACCCTTCTACACTTGCTTGGTGTCGATACGAAAAACTACATTCAGTTAGGCCAAGATTTATTCTCTAAACAACACAATCAAATCGTTGCTTTCCGCAACGGCAATGTTGTAACACCTAAATATACTATTTTAGGTTCTAGCATTTACGATACTAAAACAGGCACTTTAATTACAGAGCCAACCGAAGAAGTTAAGAAAGAAGTCGCTGATTTAAAAGCCAAAGCGACGAAACAATTAGAAACGTCTGACCAAATTACTAACGGTGACTTGCTTCGTTTCTATACCAATAGCGGCTTAAAACCAGTTAACCCAGAAGACTATGATTACAAGAACCAATTGCAACAACTGGAAGCAATTGAAAAAGAAAAAGGTGAAAAATCAACGAGTGTTTACAGTAAAAACAATAATAAATCAACCGTTGATGAATATCACACTGACAGTTATCAAGGCTATCAAAAAACTGGTAAATAAATCTTCAAAAAGCTTGAGCAATTTGCTCAAGCTTTTTTGCTACTTTTTCATAATTAATTCATATTATTTCACTATACTAAAGATAGTTTAGAGAGGTGAAAGTTGATGAGAAGTGTCCGTTACGCTACAGCTAGTAGTTTTTATCATAAAAAAATCACGTTAATCACTGCACTCTTCTTCTTCCTGTTCTCTTTCTTATTGACTGGGCTGTTTAACTTAATTGATTTTGAAAAAGAGTTTTTACGAACGATGCCAGACTTTGTCGATATTGAAAAACAAACTAGTTACCATTACCAACTGATCCAATACTATTGGCACCTCTATCTAGGTAGTGTCATTTTCTTTGGTGTTACTTTTCTTCTGTTGATGTATGTGACATTACGCATAAAAAAGGAAGAAATACATACATGGTATCACATGCACTTTTCAAATATGTATGTCACCAAACAGCTCTTACTAGAGTTATGTTTACCGGCTCTATTAGGAATTTTCAGTTTTTTACTTTTCACTTTAATGTTTCAAGAAACGTATAATACTGTTCTTTGGGCTGCTCGTGATGCTATTTTACAGTGGTCTCATTTGGAAACTCCAGCATTTTTAGCTAAAAGTACCGACCAGGATGTCACGATTACAAATATCCAGCATTTAGGGATTCAAACGATCCAAGCGTTTTCTTTTGATTTTAAAAGTATGCAGTCACTTTATACAATCCGTAACTGCTTTGTTAACTGCTTAACCTTGCTTGGCATTCCTCTTGTTTGCGGGACTCCTTTCACGTTGCTTTATTTACGTACACATAAGAAATAAGGGAGGGATTTTCTATGAATGTCACACCATCATTCAAAAAAATAACCGAAAAAAAATCCTCATTCGACGCGTTAGCTTTGCGAGAAGTTTATGGAATCATTTATTCTGCTCCAGAACAAGAACTCGCATTGGCCGATTTTTTCCAAACAAATCAACTAACCATTACTAGGCTTTCTTCTAGTGAAACCTTTCTGCCCTACTTGCCATTAGAAGAAAATTTATTTATCGCTAGTACAATCAAAGAACGGGATCGAAAAGTAGTTCTAGCCGAAGCTTTCCAGGTGTTCCAATTAGAACCTGCCTTACTTGGTCGTTCCTTTACTTCTTTTACGACTTTTGAAAAAATTAAAATGCGCATAATACAACTTTTGTTTTCAAAAACAAGTACGTTAGTGATTGATGATATCTTTTCTTCATTAACGATTGGACAACGTCAAGAAATTTTACCTCAATTAAAAATAGCAGTTCAAAAAAGAAACAAGCGCTTGCTATTTCTGACAAAAGATCCACAAATTATTGATAGTCCCTATGTGCACCCCCTGTCTCTACATGCGTTATTAAATTAAAGAAAACGTCTGGCACTGATTGTGACCAGACGTTTTCTTTAGTTTTCAGTAATTTCAACATCAGGAAATGAAATAATAAACGTGGTGCCTTTACCAGGTTCACTCTCAACATTGATTTTCCCTTTATGCAAGCGGACCAATTGTTGAACGATTGGTAAGCCTAATCCTGATTCTCCATATTTAGTATTTTTACGGGATGGATCTACTTTGTAATAACGATCCCAGATATTCAAAATTTGTTCTTCCGTCATGCCGATTCCTGTATCAGAAATACGGACAATAGTTTCTAAATAGCCTTTTTCTAAAGCAATATGAATTTCGCCATTTTCAGTAAATTGGATAGCATTTTGAACAATATTGACAACTACTTGAACGAAACGATCATAATCGGCATACACATCAATTGGTTCGGTGGTATCTAAATACAATTGATTACCGGCGGCTTCAGCTTTGGCCGTTAGTTGAGTCACAATATTTTCTAAAGCTTCTGTTCCGTTGAACTTCTTCACGACAATTTGAATCTGGTTGGTCCGAATTTTTTCATAATCAAGATTTTCATTGACTAAGCGAATCAAGCGAGCGGTCTCATTTTGCATCAGTTTAATCGCATTCTCTTTTTGATTTTCAGGAATAGCATTATACTGCAATCCCTCTAACAAGCCATTAATAGTTGTTAAAGGCGTCCGCATTTCATGAGAGGCATCCGCCATAAATTGACGACGGCGCTCTTCTTGCCGATTGATTTCTTCTTGTGATTCTTTTAAAGACGCGGCCATTTTATTAAAATCTTCTGCTAGGTCATCAAATTCATCTTTGTCATGAACCGGTAATTGAATATCAAAATTTCCACTAGTAATTTCTTTGGTGGCTTTACGCATCCGATTAATTCGTTTCACTTGGAAAGTCGCAAATAGATAACTTAGTAACAAGGCAATCACACCAGAAAAAATAAAGCCTTTAATCAAGTTTTGTGTCACGGACTGGACACTTCGGTCAACGTTTTTGGCAGGTTGTGTAATAACCATTGCACCAAACAGAGTTTTAGTAGTCTCATCGAGAACAGGCAACATCACGTAAGCTGAAGTATTCTTTTCTCCATAGATATCAATATTTTCTGTTGCATAAACATAGTTACCTTTCATAATTTGATCCCAATATTTATCGATTAAGGAAAAATCTAACTTTTTCTTACTATCAATTGTTGGGTATAGAACTTCTCGATTCTTTTTAATAAATACAAATTGTACATCTTGTTTTTGTAGTACTTGCTCAGTTAATTGTAATGAATAAGCAAAAGCATTTCGTTCTGATACTCCGGCTATATTGGTGAAAAATCCCCTTGTTTCTATCACTGATTCTGCATAACCAGATAATTGATCATAGTTGTTAGCTTGCATTGTGCGCTTGGTCAATTGTGTGAAAGACGTTCCGACAATGAGAATAATCAGAGCAATCACACCTATAAAAGCAAGTAATTGTTGATACAAATACTTCATTAAGCAACACCTGAATCGTCGAATTTATACCCTACGCCCCAAACCGTTTGGATGACTTGAGGACCCACTTTTTCAATTTTTTGTCGTAATTTTTTGATATGGGCATCAACTGTCCGTTCATCGCCAAAGTATTGATAGTCCCAAACCAATTCTAGTAGTTGTTCGCGTGAAAAGACTTGGCGTGGTTTTTTTGCTAAAGTGTATAGCAAATCAAATTCTTTAGGTGTTAAGCCTTCAATTAATTGATTATCTAAATATGTTTCTCGTGTTTTCGTATTCATTTTAAAATGATCCGTAATCACATCAAACGTTTCATCTGTATTCTCGGACGTATCATGTGCAGCCTCTGCCACCTCGGCACGACGATGTAGAGCTTTCATCCGTGCAATCAAAGTTAATGGACTAAATGGTTTTGTCACATAATCATCCGCACCCATTTCAAGGCCAATTACTTGGTCACTTTCAGAATCACGAGCGGTCAACATAATAATGGGAACATTCGCTGAAACTTTGCGAATTTCACGACAAACAGCCATCCCATCCATACTAGGTAAGTTTAAGTCTAACGTAATCATGTCCCATTTTTCTGGCGAAGCAAGAAAAGTCGCCAATCCTTCTTTGCCATCATCTTTAAAGGTAGCTTCCCACCCTTCATTTAAGAAAAACATTTGCATCATTTCTGAGACGGATTCATTGTCTTCAATCATTAATATATTCATTTCATTCACTCCTTATTCACTTTTCATAAAACTGCTCTATTGTAGTATACTCTAAAATTGAATTTGTACCAACCGATTCTATATTTCTTCAAAAATCCTTTACAGAACCATCAAAAATCACTTTTTTTCCTGCTCTTTTAAAGAAAACGATGGGAACCCATTGTCTTTTCAGAAAAGTTTGTTAAAATAACAAGCGTAGAGAGGATGTTAGGGTATGGATAAAATGAAAGCTATTACTTTTTTTGATTTAGATGGAACTTTGTTAGATGGAACATCGCAAATTACTCCTGAGATTACCGCAGCAGTGGCGGCCTTGAAAGACAATCAAATTTTACCTTTAATTGCGACAGGACGGACCTTGTGTGAGATTCAGCCAATTATGAAAGCCAGTGGCATTGATTCTGCGATTGTAATGAACGGGCAATTTATTCATTATGAAGGAAAAACGATTTATTCAGATGAATTTACAACAGAGGAATGTGTTTCACTGCATGAACATGTCAAACATCGTGGTCATGAATTGGCTTTTTACAATGAGCGACGTATTTTTTGTACAGGGCATACTGGCACAGTGAAACAAGCCTATGATTATATTCATTCAGCTGTTCCAGAAATTGATCCCACAGGTTATGAGAATGATGCCGTCAACATGATGTTGGTCTTAAGTCAACATGGCGATGATGATGAATATTACTATGAGCGGTTTCCTGAATTGACCTTTTATCGCAATGGTCCTTTTTCAATTGATATTGTTCGTAAAGGGGTCTCTAAAGGCTCTGGTGTCAAAAATCTTTTTAACACCTTGGGATTAAACGGCATTCCCACTTATGCCTTTGGTGATGGCATCAATGATTTGGCGCTGTTTGAGGCCTGTGATTATGGAATTGCCATGGGTAATGCGCGAGAAGAACTAAAAGAAAAAGCCACCTTTATTTCAACTAAAAATACTGAGAATGGCATTGTTAATGGCTTGAAAAAATTTGATTTACTATAAGAGAAAACTACCTTCTTCTATTGATGTACTTTAGAAGAAGGTAGTTCTTTTGTATGTTCATTTTTCTTTTTCTGCTGAGCACAGAGAGCTACTCCCACTACTTGAATCAGCAAAATCGCTCCCAACAAACAACTTAATACGATGTTTCCTGATAGGATTGTTCTTCTGATTAAAATAATTAATACGACACTGCTAATTCCGTAGAGTAACCATTGGTTGTCCATTTTTATTGACCCCTTTGTTTTTCTATGTTTAGGATAGGATGTTTCCTACTAAAATGCAAGGAAAGATCCTAGATTCTTACAACTAACCCATAATTTTTACTAATTCCTTATTTGTTTTCATTTATTCTTAAGATTCGTTTCATTTTTGTAAAAAATCACACTTTTTTTCTATCTCTGTTTTAAATTGCGTACAGTTCTTAAAAAAAATGATACACTAAAAGTGAACTCGAAATGAAAGGAGCCATTCCTTTGGTTAATAGCGAAAAAAGAAAACAATTAATTATTGATACATGCATTTTAGCTGGAAAAATTATGCTGGAAAGCGGATCTGAAGTATATAGAACCGAAGATACAATTACTCGGATTGCAGCAAATGCTGGCGAGCCAGAGAGCGTTTGTTACACGACGGCTACAGGGATTTTCGTGGGTTTTCGTTCCAGTAATTATACGCAATTAGAAAACATCCCCCAGCGCTCGATTAATTTGGAAAAAGTTAGCCTTGTCAATCAATTATCAAGAGAATTTGCGCAAAAAGAGATTACTCTACCAGAGCTTTATCAGCGCTTAACTCTATTAGAAACAGATACCCCCACTTTTTCAATTTCGTTACGCTTGTTAGCAGCCGGAATTGTTAGTTGTACGTTAATGTACATTTTTGGTGGCACTTGGCAAGATTTTATTGCAACTTTTTTTGTTGGCGGGATTGGCTATGCCAGTTATCTTTTTACCCAAAAGTTATTCCAAGTTCCTTACCTCGATTCATTCGCAGCCGCTTTTGTCATTGGTTTGTTGGCCTATTTGGCTGTGCATTTTCGCTTAGCAGTCAACATCGATAATATTATTATTGGTGCGGTGATGCCGTTAGTTCCAGGTGTGGCGATTACGAACTCTTTTCGCGACATTTTAGCCGGCCACCTCATCAGCGGGACGGCGCGAGGGACAGAAGCTATTTTTATTGCTGGGTCTGTTGGCCTGGGAATTGCCTTGATTTTTAAATTATTTATGTAAGGAGTGTTCAAATGGAACTAATTTTTCATCTTCTCTTTAGTTTTTTAGCAACTGTGACGTTTGGTATTATTACGAACATTCCTCGTAAAGCACTGGTGGCTTGTGGAATTACTGGCATGACAGGCTGGATGATTTATTATCTCTTAACGCAAACTTTTGATGCTAGTCAAACCTTTGCAAACTTTTTAGGAACGGTCGGGTTAGGGATCGCTAGTATCTTTTTTTCCCGTTACAAAAAAATGCCGATGATTATTTTTTATATTCCAAGTTTGGTTCCTTTAGTGCCAGGAGGCCCTGCCTATCAAGCAGTTCGGAGCATTTTGTTAGGAAATATTGATGACGGTTTGCAGTTGATTTTAAAAGTTGTCTTTACTGCTGCAGCCATCGCAGCGGGCTTTATGGTGACATCGTTACTGGAACGAATTGTCAAACGTTTTTTCCCCAAGCGACTCTTCCGATTGGTCAAAAAATAAAAAAACAAGCTCATTTTCTGAGCTTGTTTTTTTACTCTACTTCTTCAAAGAACAGCAACAAATCTTGTAGCGTTAATTGTGCTTTTTCAGCAGCGTTTAAATCTTGAACAATTTTACCTTTTTGTAAAACAATTAAACGATTGCCATATCGTAAAGCATCTTCCATTCGATGGGTAATCATCAAACAAGTTAAGTTCCCTTCTTCAATCCGTTGTTCCGTTAAGTGCATCAACTGCTTGGATGTTTTGGGATCTAAGGCAGCAGTATGTTCATCTAAAAGTAATAATTCTGGTTTTGTGATAGTGGCCATTAATAAACTTAAGGCTTGGCGTTGACCGCCAGAAAGGTTACCTGTCGGTGTATCCAGATGATTTTCCAAGCCATTGCCAACTTCTTGACAGATTTTTGTAAACAAGGCGCGTTGCTCATTTATCTTCCGTAATGTTAAGGGACGTTTTTGTCCGCGTTTCATGGCAAGCAATAAATTTTCTGCCACAGTCATTCTTGGTGCTGTCCCCATTTTAGGATCTTGAAAAACACGCGCTAGAGATTTGGCCCGTTTGACTTCAGAAAGATTGGTGCGATTGACTCCTTCAATTAAAAATTGTCCTTCTGTTAGTGTCAAAGTTCCTGCTAAACTATTGAACAGCGTACTCTTGCCTGCGCCATTTCCACCTAAAACAGTAATGAAGTCCCCAGTATAAATGGCTAAGTTCACATGATCCAAAATCACTTTTTTTTCATTCATCCCATTATCAATGATTTTTGTCGCATTTTTTAATTCAACAACTGGTTTCATTTCGTTTCCCCCTTATCAGAAAAGCCGTGTAGTCGTAATGCTTTTTTCAATTGTGGGATCATTAAACAGATTGCTAAAATCACTGCTGAGAAGATTTTCAAATACGTCGTATCAAAGCCTAATTTAATCACTAATAAAATCAATAGTTGATAAATAATACTCCCTACAACAATCGCCATCAACCGTTCACCAAACGTTAATTCTCCAAACAGTACTTCACCAATAATGAGTGAAGCCAAGCCAATCACAATGACACCGGTTCCTTTACTTACATCCGCATATCCATCATTTTGGGCAATCAAAGCGCCAGATAAGCCAATCAAGCCATTCGATAAAACCAATCCTAAAATTTTCATGCGATCCGTTTGAATGCCAATCGAGCGAGCCATTTCTTCATTGTCACCTGTCGCAATATAGGCTTGTCCTAAACTAGTGTTAAAGAAAAATAACAGTAAAATCATTACCACAGCCAAAACACTAATCCCTAAAAAAATAGTATCATAATAATCGGGTAAGGCCATTTTTTGAAAAACATCTTGAATCTTCGGTTGGTTTAATAAAGACTTATTTGGCGACTTCATCACAAATAAAATCACGGAATTTAAACCAGACATCACTAAAATTCCTGCTAAAATAATTGGAATTTTTCCTTTTGTAAATAGTAAACCAGTCACTAAACCGGCAAGCATTCCTGCTCCGACCCCTAAAAGAGTCGCTACAAATGGTGAAACCCCTGTTGTAATGGCAGTTACACAAACCGCCCCTCCTAACGGAAATGAACCTTCTGTGGTCATATCTGGAAAATTTAAAATTCGATAAGTCATAAAGATACCTAGTCCTAACAAGGCCCATAACATTCCTTGTCCAATTGCTGAAACAATCATCGCTTCTCCTACTTTCTTTGATAATTAGTTAATCAATTTCGATTTTTTTGCTAACTCTGCGGGAATCGTAATTCCTAACTTTTGAGCTTGTTTTTCATTGATAATTGTGTCGCCTGTATTAAAGGTATAAATGGGTGTAGTTGCTGGTTGACTTTTTCCAGACAGAACCTCTGCTGCCATTTTGCCGGCTTGTACCCCCAATGCATGTTGATTAATCCCTACAGTTGCTAAACCGCCTTGTTCTACCATTGTATCCACCGAAGGAATAATCGGCGTCTTGGTTCGATTTGCTTCTCCGACTACCGTTTGCATGGCATTAGCAATCGTATTATCAGTTGGTATATAAATCACATCTGTTTCCTTAGTCATTACTTGAACCGTTTGTGCAATTTCATTACTTGATGGCACAGCATATGTTTTCACTGTCAATCCTTTGGCTTCAGCTGCTTTCTGCGCTTCAGCTACTTGGTATCGAGAGTTTTCTTCTGAGGAAGCATAGAGAATACCTATTTTTTTGGCAGCTGGTATCAATTCTTTTAGTAAATCCATCTGGGCTGACAAAGGAGATTGATCACTAACACCCGTGATATTACCGCCTGGCTTTTGATTGTCTTTCACCAATCCTGCACTAACAGGGTCCGTAATGGCGCCTAAAATGATTGGGATTTCTTGGGTAGTGTTGGCTAACGCTTGCGCAGCTGGCGTGGCGATACCAATTAAAACGTCTGCCTTTTTTTGTACTAATTGTTGACTCATGATTGCTAACTTACTCTGGTCGGCTTGACCATTTTGAAAAATAATTTCTAAGTTTTTGCCTTTGTCATAGCCATTTTCCTTTAACCCTTCTTCGACACCTTTATAAATTTCGTCCAATGCGGGGTGACTGACAAACTGCAAAACCCCTACAGTAACGGTTTCTTTCTTTGAATTCGTCACTTTTTGATTCACAAAAAAAGCACCAATTAAATAAATAGCTAATAAAGACACGACAAACGTTAAACGTTTATTTTTCATTTTGCATTCTCCTAACTGCCCTTTTGTTTGGCAACTTTTTCTTTTTAATAATAAAACCATTATCTATAGGGCGTTTCTTCCGTTGAAAGTGAAACTGAGATTCGTAATCCTCTGCTTAGTCAAAATCCTAGGAACACTTTTTTACAAATGTCAGGATTTAGCTGCGACGAGGATCGCAATTTTGGTGAGAATCTCAGGAGCACTTTTTTTACGAATGTGACAACGTTCTCTTCGTTCACCTTGTGCTACTCATCATTCTTAAAGGCCAAACTGCGGCGAGTATACGCAGCCTGCATCTACTCTGTCACTTCGTGCCAATCGTAGTGCTTGTCAGGATTTAACTGCGACGAGGATCGCAGGAGCACTTTTTCTACGATTGGGACAACGTTCTCTTCGCTCACCTTGTACTACTCATCACTCTTAAAGGCCAAACTGCGGCGAGTATACGCAGCCTGCATCTACTCTGTCACTTCGTGCCAATCGTAGTGCTTGTCAGGATTTAACTGCGACGAGGATCGCAACTTTGGTGAGAATCGCAGGAGCACTTTTCTACGAATGGGACAACGTTCTCTTCGTTCACCTTGTGCTACTCATCATCTACTCTGTCACTTCATGCCAATCGTAGTGATTCGTAGCAAAAAAACAACGACTTATCCTAAGTGTTTAGGAGTGGTCGTTGTTTTTATGCAAAACAAAAACCACATAGATGGGTCCTCTATGTGGTCGTTTTTTCTTCTTGAATATAACCAGCATAGATACACTTTTTAGAATAAGTCTTCTAAAGTTGTATCTATGAAAGAATCATACATACAACTATCTACGCCAGTTTTGCCATGATTGGTGCATTTCTTTTACGTTAGATAATTGTGTCATGTATTTTCCCTCCTAGTTATGTTGTTAAAGGTAGTCTACACTATATTGATTTTGTTCGTCAAGAAAAAGTTTTTATTTTCTTGCATTTCTTTTACTTCTAAAAAACGAGCCACTCTTATGAGAGGCTCGTTTTTCTTTATTTCAGCATATTTACCACTTAATTGTTTCGGTTTCTTTCAATTTTCACGGGAACTTTAACTGCTTGTTTTTGCGATTGAATCAGCCATAAACTTACTAAAATCGTCATTGAAATTACTAATGCCATCGAAAATCCCCTCTTTCTAGTTCCTTAAAACTTTCTACAATCTAAGTTTAACATAGCTAGCTATTATTCACCAGTTTCTGGTACTGTATCAGTGCTTTCTATCGTCGTTTCAGTAGATTGAGCAACGCCAGTCGTGCTGGTCGTCGTCTGTGTTTCCGCGGTCTTTGCTGCTTCTTTTTCAGCTTCTTGGGCTGCCTTTTGTTGGTCTTTCAAAACGCCAGCCATCGGTAATCGATTTAATTCTGGTATTAATTGTGTTTTTAAATCCATAGATTTTTCGACAACCGTCCGTGTCTTTTCTTTGCCATTTTCAAAGAAAACAAGCGTGATCTCATCGCCGCTAACATTGTATTGCTCTTGTGCTTTGCCAGCATTATAAATTAACGGATAGATATACAGCGAACGATGAAATTCATTCATTTTATCTGAATTAAACAGCTTCACCATTTGATCGTATTGCTTGCCAGATGGTTTAGCAAACATGACTGACATGGCTCCTGTTTCTTGGATTTTCTTGTCTGCTGTTTTGTAATCTAAGACACTGACTTTCTCTGATTTGATGGGTCCTGCGACTAACGATTCAACTTGAGCAGCTCGAATATTTTTTTGCATCGTTGGAATAAAAATGATTGAGCCAATTATTAATACTAATGCTACAATAGCGGTAATCATTAACAGTTTTCTTTGTCTTAATTCATAAAGTGCCTCTTTTAGTTCTTCCATAAAATTATTCAACTTCTAATCGCTCCTCGCTTTTAGTTCTTATCTATTATACTAATCATTTTCTTTCTTGCCTACCCTTGCGCTTTAATTACTAAAAAAACCAGCAAACTTCCCCAGCTTTCTAAGGAAAACCCAACTCCTTTTTAACAAGCTTCTTTCTTAAATTCAAAAACTCCGCTATAATAAAGCTATTAGTCGGAAAGAAACGAGGGATTTATTATGTCATTTGATGGCGTATTTACTCATAGCATGGTTCATGAGTTGACAGAAACACTCGTAAGTGGTCGGATTTCAAAAATCCATCAACCTTATGAAAACGAAGTCGTTTTAGTCATTCGTGCGAAAGGTAAAAACCATAAATTATTATTATCAGCACATCCTAGTTATGCGCGCATACAACTATCTACAATTACCTATAGCAATCCGGAAACACCTCCTAATTTTGTGATGATGTTACGAAAATTTCTGGACGGTGCCATTTTAGAAACGATTCAACAAATAGAAAATGATCGCGTGATTCACTTCACCTTTTCAAAAAGAGATGAACTAGGTGACTTACAAAATATTGTTTTGATTGTTGAATTAATGGGACGTCACAGTACTATCGTTTTAGTTAACCAATCTTCTGGAAAAATCTTAGATGCGATAAAACACATTGGAATGAGCCAAAATAGTTATCGTTCGTTGCTTCCTGGAGCAACTTATATTGAACCGCCAAAACCAATGGGACTTAATCCGCTCACGGCCTCAAAAGAAGAAGTCTTTGCGCTTCTTTCTACAGCTCCTGAATTAAACGGACGCTATTTACAACAACATTTCCAAGGTCTAGGCAAAGATACAGCAGACGAATTAAGTGCCCGTTTACTTGCACAACCAAATGAAAAAATGGCCATCTGGACGGAATTTTGGTCCTCAGTCACTGAAGCTGTTGTACCGACATTAACAGTCACTGAAAAAAAAGAATATTTTACGCCCATTCCTTATCAATCATTAGTTGGTGAACAAACAACGTATCCGACACTCAGTGAATTACTAGATGCCTTTTATTCTGGTAAAGCAGAGAAAGACCGTGTCAAACAACAAGGCGGCGAACTAATTCGCAAAATTGAAAATGAACTAAAAAGAAATCAAAAGAAACTTAAAAAATTACAACAAACCTTAGCCGATACAGAAAACGCTGAAAATTACCGTCGCGACGGAGAACTATTAACAACCTTCATGGCACAAGTCCCAAAAGGAGCCACCGAGGTGGAATTACCAAATTATTATGAAGAAAATGCACCGTTGCGTATCTCGCTAAATCCTGCACTTTCACCTAATCAAAATGCACAAAAATATTTTCAAAAATACCAAAAATTGAAAAATGCTGTCCGAGTTGTTAAGACACAAATTCAGCAAACACAACAAGAAATTTCTTATTTAGAGTCAGTTGTGGCACAACTTGAAATTGCGACACCAATGGACATTGAAGTGATTCGTGAAGAACTGATTGAACAAGGCTATTTAAAACGTAAAAAAAATAAAAAACAAAAGCAGCCGAAAAAAAGCCAACCCGATCTTTTTTATGCCACAGATGGCACACCTATTCTCGTTGGAAAAAACAATTTGCAAAATGATCAATTGACTTTACGAACCGCTAAAAAAACTGATTATTGGCTCCATGCCAAAGATATTCCTGGATCTCATGTAATTATTCGTGACGCACATCCTAGCGAAGAAACCCTTACTGAAGCCGCACTTCTAGCAGCTTATTTTTCAAAATATCGACTTTCTTCACAAGTGCCTGTTGACTATGTCCAAGTAAAACATGTGCATAAACCCAATGGAGCAAAACCAGGTTATGTGATTTATGAAAACCAACGAACGTTATATGTGACGCCAACAGAAGAATCGATCAAAAAAATCCAGCAAAATAAGGATTCTGCTTCCTAATTATATTAAACTAAAAAACAACGTACTGCCGATTGATCGTACGTTGTTTTTTTGCATTGGCAAAGACATTTATCAAGTGATAAATAACACAAGTAAGCTCAATTAGTTTACAAACTAGCCATTTCTCTCTATACTGACTGTTGGAGGTGAAATTCATGGTCTTTTTACACATTATTTTTGGGATGTTTGCCTTTATTGGCGCTTTAGGTTTAGGTGTCGCCTTCCGCGATAGCTTTACAGAACTTTCAACACCAAAGAAAGCAGCGATTATTTTATCTTACGTAGGTGCGATTGGTTCAACAGTCCTAGGGTTCACATCAGCAACAAAAAATCCATTTGTTTTAGCTGCAACAGTTGTCTTAGTTGTCGCCTTTTCTATTGCTCTTTTCAAAAAAAGCAGTAAAGAAACAAGCAAATAATAAAACCTTTGAAGAGCGGCATAGCGACAAGCTACCCTCTTCCTTTTACATACTATTTAAAGGAGTGAGGCAAATGTCTCTGACTATTTCTGAAGAAGTAAAACAACGTTTAGCCCCTTTCTTAACTGAAACGAACACCTTCTTGTTGGTAGCAAATGACGGCTCTAATCCTTATTCTTCCGCAGAAGGTTGTTGTATGATTGGCGATCGTTTCATTATCGTTCCTGTTGATCAAGCGGAAGCGCCTTATACCGAAACAATTGCTAATGATTCTTTTCACGTCTATACTTCGACGTATGACCAAATGTTTTTAACAGGGCATTTACAGCTAGTGATTCATCCGAATGCGGGAACCATTACTTTAAAAAATGAAAGTGGCATATTAGATAGTAATGTGGACATTTATCAACACTAAAAAAGCAAACAAAACGTTTACGCGTTTTGTTTGCTTTTTTAGTGTTGAAAGGCTTGAAAGGTAGTAATGATTACGTACATCATCCCCGATGCAATAATCGGACCAGCTGCAATTCCTTTTAAAAAAACGACGCCAAGAATCGTTCCAAAAACTAAGGCCACCGTAATCTCTGGCGATTGATTAATTAAACCTACTCCTTTTGAGGATAAAACAGCCACCAGAATTCCACAAAGTATCCCCAGCCATCCCATCGGTGTTTTGAATGATTGAATTAAATCCTTTAAGCCAATTTGTCCTGTAGCAATCGGGACTAAAATGGTAATTGAAATAATTGTGACGCCTAAATTAATGCCTTTATCTGACAACCACGACATGATTTTCGCACTATTTGGTAAAGCTTTTAAAGCAAGCACAACAACTGACGCAATTAATAAACTTTGATTTTTTGCAACAAACGCAATCAAGGCAATCAGTAGTAAAAAAAGCCAACTTTCCACTGGTTGTCCTCCTTTCTGATTTGGTTCTTTCGTTAACCAAACTTTCTTGTCTTTCCTATTTTAGCAAAGAACCTCTTTAATTACCATTCAGCTTCAGTAATTATTGTCTTTTTCACCCGAATCTTGCTTAGAAAAAACGAGTTAAAAATTAATTTTTTCTCATAACAAGCCTTTTTCTCTTTGAAAAATTATTTTATGAAGTATACTAATATTAACTATAAAGTAGTTTACTTGCATTTATACTGGATATTCGATATCCTATTTAAGGCTCTTCAATTGAGCGAGCATCACAAAAGACATTTTAGTAGCAATTCTTGGGGAAGTAGTGCTACTAAGATGTCTTTCCTTTTTTTATTTTTACTAACAATATACGTTTCTTATATTAAAATTCACAACTCTTTATAAATAAAAGCGCCTGCCCCACAGTTGTCTGGACTGTAGGGCAGGCGCTTTTCAAGTCATTTAAACACGCTTTAGTTTTCTTTCAAACGATAAACACTTGGACTTGGGTTAAGAAAACCTGCTTCTAAAATTTCGATGTTAGTTAATGCTTGCTCTTTAGTTACTAGTTGCGGTGCACCATTTTTCAACGTTTCATAGACGGCATCATAATAACGACCGTAATCACCTACAGGCGTTTTAATTTGTTTTTTAATCCAGTCGCCATTGCCATTACGGTAGGTCACTTCTCCATAATACATTGGTGAATCTTCTCCAAAGCCTGGTGCATCCGGCATGATTCCGGCTTTTAAATCATTTTCTTGTTGATCTTCGCCATATTTGATGAACGAGCCATTGCTGCCATGAACAATAAAACGTGGATACGGACTAGCGACAGAATGATTCGTTTTAACTTTTACTTTTAATTTTGAACCATAATGTAAATCAACGTCAAAATAATTATCGACTGCCTCGCTCACTTCATTATTACGAATATCATAAGTGACTTGATCTGGACGCCCGAAAAGAGCAATCATGCGATCCATTAAATGAATGCCTAGTCCGTAAAACGAACCATTTTCTTTAGGTCCTTGTTCCGTGATACTTCCTGGTCGATAATAATCAATATGCGTTTCCACTTCATTGATTTCTCCTAAAAAGCCTTGCTCTACTACTTGCTTCATCGCTAGGTAATCGCCGTCGAAACGTCGATTTTGATAAGGCATCACTACTACCCCTTTTTCTTGCCCTAATGCAAATAATTCCTCTGCGTGTTCTAACGTATCACAAAATGGTTTTTCCACAATCACTGATTTACCAGCTAAAATGGCTTGTTTGGCTAAATCATAATGTGTATGCGCAGGCGTACAGATTGTGATCAATTCAATTTCTGGATCCGTCAATAATTCATTAAGGTCAGTGGTAAAATTTACGCCTTTTTCTTTAAAGGGCGCCGCTGCTTTTTCATTAACATGTAAATCGAAAATTGTTTTCACTTCTAGTGTTTCTCGAATCATTACGTAAGGTAAATGGTAACGATTGGCACTTTTACCAAATCCAATAAACCCCATTTTTACTGTCATATTTTCCACACTCTTTTCTTATAATTAGATAAGTCCATTTGTTTCAATGACTTTTTGATACCAATAATAACTGTCTTTCGGGATTCTTTCTAAGGAACCTTTTTGTGTTTCATCTTGATCCACATAGACAAAACCATAACGCTTTTGATAGCCGTTGAGCCACGACAGTAAATCGGTGTAACTCCATGTACAATAACCAATAACTGAAACACCATCCGTAATCGCCTCTTGAATCGCTTGGATATGGCTTCGCAAATAATCAATGCGATACGTATCATGAATTTGTTTATCTTCTGTTAAGGTATCATATTCGCCTAACCCATTTTCAGTAATTAAAATAGGCACTTGATAGCGACTAGCTAATCGTCGTAAGGCAATTCTCAAACCTTGCGGGTCAATGGCCCAATCCCAGTTCGTTCGTTCAACATATGGATTATTTACTTTTTTAAATAGACCCGGTACCCCAGATTCCGTTTCAGAACCCTTTTCACCCGTTGTATTCATCTTCCCTATTCCAACACCATCTAATGGATTAGCAGCAACCGTATCCGTCCGATAATAATTAATACCTAGAAAATCAGGTTTGGCTGAACGTAGTAACGCTAAATCGCCCTCTTTTATCGTTGGGGCCACACCTTGCTCCTGTAAGTAATTTAATGCGGCAATTGGGTATTCTCCCCAAAGATAGACATCTAACCAAAAATGCGACAACAAATCTTCTGCATTTTCTGCCGCCAAAACATTGGCAGGATGCGCATCAACGGCATAAACAGGCGTATAAGCAAAGCTAGGGCCAATTTTGCCAGGCATTTCTAATTCATGAAACGCATTAATCACTGCTGCATTGGCTAAATTAGCAATATGATTGGCCTCATACATCCGTTTATTATCTGTTACGCCGGGAGGATGCACGGCTAATTGATAACCTAACGAAGTAAACACATTTTGTTCATTTAAACTAATCCAATAGCGAACTTTGCCACGGAAAGCGTCAAATAAAATCTTCGCATAGGCCACAAAATCATCAATAATTTTTCTTGATTCCCAGCCACCATATTCTTTTTGCAAAACAGCTGGCAAATCCCAATGATACAAAGTTACCATTGGTTCAATTCCTGCCGCTAATAACTCATCAATTAAATCTGAATAAAATTTCAGTCCCGCTTGATTTACTTGACCACGTCCTTCAGGTAAAATTCGTGTCCATGCAATCGAGAAACGATATGCTTTTAAACCTTGTTGTTTCATTAAAGCCACATCTTCTTTGAAACGATGATAATGATCGACGGCTAAATCACCAGTTGTCTCTTTGAACGTTTTTCCTGGTAGCCGAACAAATTCATCCCAAACAGAGGCGCCTTTGCCGTCTTCATTCCAAGCACCTTCTACTTGATAAGCTGCCGAAGCAGAGCCCCATAAAAAATCTTGCGGAAATGCTTTTAGTTGGTGATGTTCCATTGTCATACCTCCCTCTTTTCTGTGCTGCCCTTTTATTGTAAAAGGTTTTCACAAAAAGTACCAATCAGATCAATAAGTTCTTCTGTTTACTTTTAAAACTATATAGTTTTAAAAAGAATAAGTCAACTACTTTTATTTAAGTACTTGATTATTAAGTGGTTACGTTAAAAATAAATATATAGTTTTAACATGTTAAATTCATGGTATAATGAGAGAAATACTGGTGATAAAGGAGGACTCTGATGCGGACAAATACACGTTATAAAGAAATTTATGCAGCTATAAAACAGGATATTGAAGCAGGTGTTTATCCCATTAATCAAAAGTTACCCCAAGGTCGTCTTCTTGCAGAAAAATATCAGGTCAGCGAACTAACCATTACAAAAGCCTTACATTTGCTTGTGCAAGAAGGTTATGTTGTCAGACGACGTGGCTCGGGCAGCTTTGTTCAAGACTTTCAAAATCGAACCATTACTAAATTTTCTCCGTTAACCGGCACTTACTCAACCTACGATGGAAAAGTTGAATCCGTGGTTTTAGGCTTTGCAACAGAAGTACCTGAGCCTTGGGTGACTGAAAAATTAAGTATTACAGAAGAAGAGTTAGTCTACAAAATTATTCGTTTACGGATTATCGAAGATGTGCCCTCAATTATTGAATACACTTGGATGCCCGTTGCTTTAATTCCGAACTTGACAATGAAAGAATTGAAAGTCTCCATTTATCAATATATTTCGGAACAATTGCATCAAAAAATTCAAAGTGCGCGGGTCAGCATTTCTGGGATCCGTCCTTCTGCGTTGGAAAAAAAATATTTAAACTTAACCGATAATGATTTCCTGATGCGTGCAGAACAAATTGCTTACCTAGGCAATGGACATATTTTTGAATATTCAATTGCGAATCATATTCCTAGTGAATTCACTTTTGAAACTGTCTTAATTGCAGAAAAATAGAAAACTTTTATGTTGCCATTTCTCATTTCTAACAAAATGATCTCTTTACTTTGAGCCAATACTTTTTGTTAGAAATGTTTTTCTGTTAGTTAAAAATATTTTTCAAATTATATTTCCAAACATGAATTTTGATAAAAGTATTGCTATTTACTAGAACTACGATTAAAATATTGCTTGTAGCACTCTTTTTAATATAGATACAAGCAATTTGTTTTTTACATAGTCAATCAACCAAAGTGAGGACTTTATATGAGGAAACCCTACATTTTAATGAGCTTACTCGTTCTAAGTACCTTATTAAGTGCTTGTTCAACTGTAAGTGGCAGCCCAGCAAGTCAAAGTGCGCCCGCACCTGATGAAGTGTTGGCGACAAGTATTGGGACGTATGAAAATCGAACATTGTTGGTTCCAGATGGTCGTTTAGCCTTAACTGCCTTGCATAAAGGAAAAGATTATCAAGGCAAACCAATGTTTTATGTCCTGTTTGAATTAACCAATACAACCGAAAAAACACAAAATATTCAGCTAATGATTCAAAGTTTTATGGAAGTTAGTCAAACTGTCCACGGAAAAGCCCAAAATTTACAATATGCAGTCTTAACAGATTCACCTTTCCAAGACAAATTAGATCGTTTAGCAGATGAAATCAATCCTGGTGAAACAATCCAAGGCGCTTACCCGTATGAATTTATTAATGAGAACAAGCCGGTCCATTTTAAATTTAGAGATCGCCTTCTCAGTCTGGATGAACCCATTGCATCAGAAGAAATTACCATTACAGAAAAAAGTTTGGTCCGCTAGCTTAGCTAGCATTGGACCAAACTTTTTATTTATTATTCAGATGGAAAAGATTCTCCTTCTATAAAACGTGTGTAAATGTGTTCGCTCTCAGCAAGTTCTCCCCGCATTAAATGAATAATTTTCTCTGCAGCCACCATGCCCCATCGATGTTTAGAATAGGCAATTGTTGCTAATCGCGGTTGCACAAACGCACCTAGTTCAGAATTATCAAAACCAATAATCCGAATGTCTTTCCCCATTTGGTAATTTGTTTCTGCAACATATTTATAGACACCGATCGCCATTTCATCATTAAAAGCAAAAACATCGACTGGTTCTGTCTGTGGTTGACTCAAAATTTTTTTAGCAGCCGCATAGCCAGAAGGTTCGGTAAAATCGCCTTGGATAATTTCATAAGGTATCCCAAAACGAGTTAATTCTCGTGTACTAACAGCCAATCTTTCTTGGCTATCATAACCTTTTTCTGGTCCAGAAAGCAGAAGAACTTTTTTTGAACCCACATTGACAAATTGCTCAATTGCCTGCGTGGCACCGCCACGATTATCCAAGAGAACTTGCCGAATATTCCTATGCTCAGTGGTTCGATCAAGGACAACGATTGAATGGCCTCGTTCAGCAAACTTTTCAATTTCTTTTGTTGGAAATGTCCAATCTAAAATAATTGCCCCATCCACCATTTTTTCAGGAATGAAAAGATGTGACTTTTTACCGCTGCAGACAATCATCTCATAATCAAACAGTGCTAAGCCTTTCTTAATTCCCTCCAACAATTCACCATAAAAACTACCGCCATAATCGGCCAAATAGACACCAATAATATTGGTTTGACGACGTTTTAATGTGCGAGCGGCCATGTTAGGAACATAGTTTAGCTCTTCAGCAATTGCTTGGATGCGCGTTCGTGTTTCTTCAGTTACCTTTGAACTCCCATTCAATGCGTAAGAAACGGTCGAGATTGATACGCCTGCTTTTTTTGCAATATCTTTAATTCCTACCATGGACTACTCTCCTTTCTAATGGTAAATTTCAATAACACTTGCTTCATTTAATAATGAAAGCACCTCGTCTTTTTGAACTTCCATTCCCCCTTCTCGATAAGGGTTTTCTTCAAACTTAAACGGAACCTCTTGACCATCAATAACTATTTTCGCTGACTGATTTGGATAAAATTTATATGTGACAGGTTTATCAAACAATTGGTAAGTTAGTGCTAAACCAGACAATTTTTCTGGTAACACGGGATCGAAAACCACACTTTGGGCCTTTTGCCGAATCCCTAAAACAGCTGTAATTAATTGATTTAAATAAATTCCCGGCCCGCTTGAATAAATTCGCCAGCCACCTTTTACCCCAATACTTCCATCTTTTAGTTTACCAAAATTTTCTTGTGATTCATACCTTGTTTTAAAATCGCCATCGGAACTACTAAAATAGGCATTGGCTTGGCGTAACTCTGCATTGTGAACCACTTCTTTTAATTGAACTGGATTGATTTGCATTAATGCTTGCCAGGTTTTGTCTCGCTGACCAATTTTCGCCATCGCTTCTGTATAGCGAATGTGCGCATGAACATACTGTAAACCAATTTCGCGACCAAAATTAGCCGCCTGTTCTGCTCGTTTAAAATTAGTGCTCACACCGCCTCGATAGTTCGCTGGTTTGTTCATTAAGCGCACGCCATCAGGAAACGTTAATTCTTTTTCAATAATTTTTAAATGATGACTTACTTGTTCCGGTGTTAATAATTCGGCTAACATACTACGAGTCATTGGCAATAATCGATATTGAATCCCTGTTTTTTGGTCATTTGGGTGAATCATTTGTTCAAAAGTTTCTGGCGTTTCCATATAAATAAACCCTGGAATCGTTTCATCCGCCAACATATATTTTTGAAAATCGTTCTTTATTCCTGCGACTAAAATTGTTAAGTGCTGACTATAAGTAGCATCGATTTCCGTAATTAAAGCCGCAAATTTTTTCAACACTTGATACGTTAAGGCAACGGTCCAACTACTAGCCATTTGCTCTTTAAGACGATTATCATAAGGTTGTAACGTGTCATCCCAATCGCCGTCACCGTAACAGGATAGAAAAGTTTCTGGTAAAAAATGTTGTTCAATATAATTTATTTCTTTTTTCAAATGTTCAAATAAAGATGCTGTTTCTTTTGTTTTGTGATTATCTTTGCGACTTGTATAAGGGATTTCTGTAGCTAAGATTGAATAATCTGCGGTTTGTTCCAAATAATCAGTCACTACTTTCAATGGCCAGACGATAATATCGCCATGGCTTTCACTGGCTTTTTGTTCTTCGTATCGGTCAAACATAAACCATTGCGGCCAGTTGCCATCGTCCTCAAATTGATTTTCAAATAGATGCTGAATAATGGAGGCCACGATTTTAGGCTGTTGCGTCGCAAAGAAAAATTCTGTCGGTCCTTGCGACACATCTCGTGTGCCCCAAGCTGCTCCACCATACTGTTCTAAGCCATGTGGCGACAAATAATGAACGAGCATATTATGAGTATACCAACGAGTTAATTGATTCATTTGCTGCACACTTGAGTCTGTGTGTGTTAACTCAAAATGATGTAACAAGCCATTAATGAATGCCAAATATTGACTTTCTGCTTTTTCAAAATCTAATGGTGTATTGACTAATGCTTGGTCCTCTATACTGCCCATAATAAGTAGTGAAAATTTTTGGGTCTTTTCGATTGCCAAGACTAATAAGTCTGCTTCAGCTCCACCAAATAATGTGCTATCGGTTACTTGAAATGATTTATCAACTGTCAATGCATAGGTTAGTTCTGGGTAATAATTTTCTGTGGCAGAATGATTTCCCGTCACTCGAAGCGTTTTGCCAGTTTGTTCTAATTGATAGGTTGGTACTTCTTCCGGTCCTAATAACAAATGGTTAGAAACAGCCCACATATATGCATCCTTTTGACTGGTCACTTCCAATTGAATCACTCTTGAATCAGGCGAAGTGAAGGTGCGTACACGAATTGTATCCTTTGGCAACTTATAATACCACGTAGCAGAGTTCAACCCCATTTCAAAAGCAGAAGGCATTGTTAGTAAGCGCCATAAGCCATTCTCTAAAATGTAGATTCGTTGACCAGAGCGTTTCATAACGTTTAAAGCGTTTCGGCTATTACTCATTAATTTGTTCATGGTCGTATTTCCTAAAACTACTTGTGAATTGAAAATGCCATACATATACACTGTCGTACTAAGCAAAGGTTCGTCAACCGTTAAGCCTTTACCACTTAATAAAATGTGGCCATGCGCTCTTTCCATGGCAATTTCTTTTTCTTGAAGAACAACGTGATGGTAATTTTCCGTGAAAAAGGAATACGTCTGACCTGCTACTTTTTCAATTTGTGTCTGAATGGGATAAAGTGCAGCCAACTCTTCTTCTGTTAATGGATTTCCTGTGATAGGTTCTCCTAAAAGTTTCGTAGGATAGTCCTGTGTTTCTTCTAATAAATCGAATGTCACAGTTTCATAAATAGCTTGTAAGTCTTCTTTCGATAAAAAAGGTTCAGCTAATGCTTGCGGATGTGTTTCTGTTACCGCACCATAAAAAACAAATTCCTTACTTTCATTCGTTAATTGGACGGCTTCCGTTTGTAAAGCGGTGTAAGCAAATTCATATTGATAGACTTCATTTGCTAAATATCTTTTTCCCAATGCTTCTGGTGTGTTTGTTTGTTTAAATGAACGTCCGAAAAATTGATAACCGTCCGTTGAGTAGCCTACTAATTTTTGAAAACTCCCTTGAATAAGGGCTGGAAACTTCTCATTTTGCGGTTGATTTTGTCTTGATAAAACAACAAGCTCTTCGCCCTCTTGCCAAATGTGATGATCAAGATACTGCGACACATACGCTTCATTTGACTGAACGGCTCCTTTTGTCGCTAAGCCAATATCTTGACCATAAACAATATCTACTAAGCCAGTTCCAGTGACATTAACCCGCCAGAACCATTGATTGCTTGACCCCAAACGAAAGTCAACTTGGTAACGAACTGCTTCAAATTCACCCCGCCATGTCAATTGGTTATCTGAAAGATAAAAATCACTTTGACTGTTGGAACCAATCATTGGTCGATAATTAATTGTGTCCCCTGTAATTATCCGCAAATAGAGTTGGTTCATACTGCCGTCTAAAGGATTACCTTCTAATTGATTAATCATCATGCCACAGCTATTCAATTCTTTTAAATCACCTGTCTCTAGAAATGTAGCAACTGTGTCTGCTTGCTTAAGCTTCTTTATCTGCATAACTTATCCTTCCCATCTTATTCATTTAACGTGACTGTTGCGGTTTGTACATCGCGACTATTTCCACCAATCATTACGATAAATTCACCTGCATCACTGGTTACCTGATTGTCTGAATGAACATAACGCACCATATCCTCTGAAAGAAGAAACTGAACTTCTTTTTCTTCCTTTGGTTCCAGCCAAACTTTTTGGAAATCTTTTAACTCTTTAATTGGGCGAACCACTTGTCCCACCAAATCACGTACATAAAATTGCACGGTTTCCTCTCCAGCGATTGGACTGTCATTTCTTACTAAAACAGAGACAGTGACTGGTTGTTCTTTGGTAAATGTTAATGCACTTAGTTGAATTGGTTGATAAGAGAAATGACTATAACTTAAGCCAAATCCAAAGGGATATTTAGCGTAATTGGAGACATCTAAATATTTAGAAACATATTTTTCTTCTGGTGCTGACTCATAAGGACGCCCAGTATTGTCGACATTGTAAAAAATTGGCACTTGACCAACCGTTTCTGGGAACGACATACTTAAACGACCACTTGGATTGTACTCTCCCCACAAAATTTCTGCTAGCGCATTGCCCCCTTCTGTTCCAGGTTGCCAAGCTTGCACAATTCCTTTTGCAACATCTATCCCTTGTAAATCTAAGGGCCGGCCACTGTAGACCGTGACAACAACATTGGGATTTTTCTCAATAATTTGTGCCACTACTGCTAATTGTTTTTCGGGTAGACGAATATCACTGCGACTGGCAGCTTCCCCACTCATCCAATCTGTTTCGCCTAGTGCCACTACTACTTTATCTGCTTGACTAGCTAACGTTAAGGCCTCTTCAATGGCCGCCGCGGTCGGTTCAAAGTAATCAAAGTGTTCTTGGGCAACTAGAAGATTTGTGATTAATTTTTGGGCACCAGCCACGAGGGAAATGGCTTCTTCTTTCTTTCCTTGCCATGACCAAGCCCCTAAAATATCTTGTGATTGGGCCCCTGGGCCGACAAGCGCGATTTTTTCTTGCGGTGTAAAAGGCAAAATATTTTCATTTTTTAAAAGAACCATTGATTTTTGAGCAATCTTTTTAGCTATTTCTCGATGCTCTTTGCTTAAAATCACTTCTGCTTCCGCTTGTTCATCCGCACCACGATAGGGATTTTCAAATAAGCCTAGCTCATTTTTTAGTTTTAAAATTCGCATAACTGCTTCATCAATAAGTGTTTCAGCAATCCGGCCTTCTTCAAGTAATTCTTTTAAATAATCTGGATAACACGTGGTCATCATTTCAATATCTACACCAGCTTTGATAGCCAATTCTGCTGCCTGTTTTTCATCTTTGGCAACGCCATGAGGAATTAATTCTTTAATCGCTCCCCAGTCTGAAATCACAACCCCTTCAAAGCCAAATTCATTTCGTAATACGTCTCTAAACAGCCATTGGTTGCCTGTAGCAGGAACCCCATCCACTGTATTGAAGGACGTCATGACAAGTTTTGCACCCGCATCTAATCCAGCTTTATAGCCAGGTAAATACATTTCTCTTAGCTGCCGTTCAGACATATCTACCGTATTATAATCCCGACCAGCTAAGGCACCACCATATGCCGCAAAGTGCTTCACGCACGCGGCTACTCGCCAATTGTCCTCTTTTAAATTTTCTCCTTGGTAACCTCTAACCATTGCAGCAGCTAAGCGGCTGTTGAGTAATGGATCTTCACCTGTTGACTCCATTACGCGTCCCCAACGTGGATCGCGCACTAAATCAACCATTGGCGAAAAGGTTACATGTAATCCCGAAACAGCAGCTTCTTTTGCTGAAATCTCCGCCATTTTTTCAACCGCTGCTTCATCCCAAGTGCTTCCTAAAGCCAAAGGAATCGGAAAGATGGTTCTGAAACCATGAATAATATCCGCCATTAAAAGTGTTGGAATATTTAATCGATGATTTTGCATATATTCTTTTTGAACACGTTTTGCTTCGTTTGCACCGGAAACACCCAGTGTTGTCCCCGCCGTATCAATCGTTTCTTGACTTAGTCCTAGCTCTGACATGGGGCCGGTCTTTTCTTCTGCTTTATCTGAATAAAACGCTGCTGCTAATTGTAATAATTGATTAATTTTCTCATCAATCGTCATTTCTTCGACTAATTGAATCAGTTGATTTTCTTTCATACTCTCACCTTTCTTCAATACATACTTCTGCTTCTAAAGGAAAATGGTCGGAAGGAAAACGTCCATCGATGCTATCTGTTAAACTTGCAGTTTTCTGTACTTGCCAACCTTTTACATAAATATAATCAATTTCTTCTAATTCCGCCCAAGGTTTTGTGTAAGTAAAATTTTGAAATGTTCCTCTTGGGCCATAATGAGTAGCTAAATTTTTGCTATCTTGAAATTTTTTTTGAACAAGTTGATGCACCGCTTCCCCCGACTCTGCATTAAAATCGCCCATTAATAAAGTTGGATACTGTGCAATTTTGTCATGTAACTCCTCTAAGATAACGGTCATTCCTGCTAAACGAGCATGATCTGAAATATGATCCAAATGAACATTGATGACTAAAAAAGGCGTATTTTGAGTCGTTTCCTTAAATAGTCCCCACAAAGCAATTCTTGGACAGCCAGCTTCAGGATGGATACTTGGCTGCTGAGGTGTTTCAGATAACCAAAAATACCCTGTATCAATAGCCTGAACTTTTTGTTCGTTATAGAGAATCGCTAGTCCTTCTCCTTGACCATCCCCTTCTCTTTCCGCAGAAAGACAGGTGAATGTTGTATACGCCTTTAAATCCCTGACTTGATTCGGTCGTACTTCTTGAATACAACAAAGGCTCCAATCATGAAAATTGATTAACTGACAAACAGCCTCTTTACGAAAAGACCATTGCCAATCTTGGTCATACTCTGTATCTACCCGGACATTATACGTAGCTATTTTCATTTTTAACCTCCTGCAATAGTTGTTGAATTTGACGCATTTCACGACGGATCTGGGTTGTTTCTCCGCCACCATGGCCTTTTTTCCAATACACTCTGACTGCTTTTCTTGCCTTTATCTGATGATAAGAAGGGAAAAAATCTTTCATTGGACATATCGGATCGTGACTCCCAACAGAAGCAAAGACTGGATTTTTAATTTGCGAAACAAAGTGACGACTATCAAAATAAGGAAGAACCGCGGCAATTTTTTCATGCGCTTGAGGATGCTCTTGTAAGTACTGATGAATAATTTGATACGAACCCGTTCCTTCTGATACTCGATTTTCTAAACAAGAATGACTTGGAACATCTGCAAAAGTAGCTAAAATCGGGAAGTCAACTAAACTGTTCACCATTAACACTACGCCACCCCCTTGGGAACCACCACGAAGAATGATTTGGTCCTGATTAATTTCAGTAAAGGTCCGCACCACTTCTACGCTACGTAAATGGTCAGCAAACAAGCGGCGTTGGTACCAATCTTCTTTGTCTAGAAATCCTCGTCCCATTGGTGCTTCATGCCAAATTGTTTGATATGGCACGCGATCTTTGGTTAATCCCCCTTGACCTCGATTATCAATGACAAAACAAGCACAACCAATTTGTGTCCAATGAGCAAATTGCCAAGGTTCTTGAATATGATTCATATAGCCTAAACAATCAATCACTATTGGCTGTTTCCCCGCCGTTTTAGGAAGTAACAAATAGCCAAAGATGCGCTCACCTAGGAAACTTAAAAAGTCGACCTGTTCCACTTGAACATTTTCCAATGGATAGTCAATGACCCGCCGATGGATATCTAGCGGTATTTTTTGAAGTTCTTCCTTGGTCTTTTGCCAAAACTCAAAATACTCATTCATGTTCCACACCTAACACTTTCTGAAAAAACGCAACTTGAAGAAAAGCCGTTGTCCCGAATCCTAACGCAATATATAAAAACAAATTAAGCTTATAGAAAAAAACAAACGTTAAAAGAGGTAAAATAAACAAAATAATCGCATTGGCACTATTACTTAAGACCACATAAACCGTCTCACCTAGTGTCTTTTTAACGGACCAATTAAAAACGGAAAAGAGAAAAAGAAAACTCGTCAAAAATAATGCAACAAAACTTAATAGAAAAATAGCTAAGAAACCTAAACTAGTGGCTATTTTAAATAAACTTGTTACGACAATACCGCCCAGTAAAAAAGCAACGAACAAGACACCTGTTAAAATAAAACCTCGCATGATATTATTTTTTAATGCTGTCCAAAACGTTCGCAAAACAGGAATATCTTTTTCACGATACAAACGATAGATCGTTCGATACAACGCAATTAAGCCGACACCGCTAAAGATGCCTGTTATACAGGTAATTAAAAAGAGAAAATTAATAATGATCAAGTTGGCAATAAAAGAAAAAATCCTATAATACCAACCTTCATATGCAAATAGCTTATTCATATTAAAAGAGAAAAGCGGATTTCTCGTTGCTTTATCCGCTTTTCTCTCCTCCTCTCTTACTTAAGTTTGTCTCTGTTTTCTGCCATTTTCTCAGATTTTATTTTTTCAATTGCATCCCATTTATTTGATTTTAAGAATGCTTTGTAGTCTTCTAAAGATTTGTCAAAGGCTTTATCATCTTTCGCACGAATCATTGAAATAACGGTTGTATTTAGTTTGGTTTCAATCGCTTCATTCGCCCGAGCTTCCGGCGTTCCTGCATCTGGATTAATATTTTCAATTACGAAATGTGGGACTAATTTTCCTTTGCCCCATTCTTGCATTTGCGTTAAAGCACTTTCCATTGGCACTTTTAGTTTATTGACACGGTCATTGTTAAAGTATAGGAAACGACTAATGCCATATTTTTTGTTGTAGGCATCATTGTCTGTTTGTTCTAATTTTTTCACTTCTGGTAAATAATCAATTTTTCCTTGATCATTGTACGCATAAGTAACTCCTTCAACGCCATATTTTGTTAAAATTTGTCCCGGTTCATCAATTAAATATGTGAACAGTTGAGTGACTTTCGCTGGATCTTTCGCATCTTTCGTAATGTAATTACTTAACCAACCTGAAATGCCGGTTTGATTTAATGTTGGTTTTCGGCCAGAAGTGCTACTTGGTCCATCAATGGCTATATAACGTGTGCCAGATTTTTTCATAAATTCTGTGAAGTTCCCACCTTGACCGCTGGTTCCAGCAACGAGCATGGTTGCATAATTTCCTTGTTTCACTTTTTCATCAAACGTCGCTCCATCATCTGTGAAGCTATCATCACTAATATTGCCTGCTCGGTAAACATCATTAAATGTTTTTAACCATTCTAAGTATTCTTTATCTAAATTTCGATCATAGTATTTACCATTTTTATCCTCTAAAGGAACACCTAAGAAGTCTTGTAATTTGTCTAAAAATGGTCCTGCACCATCGCCCACTGTGGTGAAGCCCATTGGGGTCATCTCAGGATATTTTTCTTTAATCTGTTGCATGACTTTTTCAAAATTTTCTGGTGTTGAAACGTCTGGCTTGCCTAATGCATTATAGACATCTTCACGTATAACAAAATTATCATTTACTGGGATATTTCCACTTTCATAATCCGCTTTTGTATTAGAGTAATTAGGGTAACCATATGTTTTTCCATCCTCTAAGGCATACCATTTAAACGTATCTTGGTTAACAACTTTCATTAAATAGGGGTCATATTTTTTAGCTAAATCGTTTAAAGAATAGGCCCAAGAATCTGCTTTCAATGCTGCTTGTCCAGTTTTTTCAGTTAATGTCACAATATCAGGCATATCTCCACTTGAAATCATGGCATTTAATTTTGAATCATCGCCGGAAATAAATTCAATATCCACATTTAAATCTTTTTTAATCTGCGCAGTGGTCACATCTTTTCCAAAAGGCAATGCCGTCCAATCTGAGTTAATATACCATTTAATCTTGGTCGGTTCTTTCTTCTTATCTAACTTCCAAGCAGGCGTCTTTTCATCTAATTCATACCGATCCTTAATTGAGACATCTGAGCTAGCTTTCTTTTCCCCTCCGCTACAGGCCGCTAAACTAACGACCGCCGTTGCCACCAATAAACCGCCTAAAACTTTTTTCATATTGTTCCCTACTTTCTTTATTCTTTTACTGCACCGGCCATCATACCGCCGATAAAGTGTTTTTGTAGTAATGGATAAATGATTAAAATTGGTATCGTTGTAATGACAATTGTTGCCAGCTGAACACCACGTGTCGTTGCCTGCACCACCATATCTGTACTGCCGCTCTCTGTCATGGTACTCAAGTTTGATTGAACAATAATTTCATAAATTTTCATCTGCAATGGATACAAATATTCTTTGGTAATGTATAATTTCGTGGTCATAAAGTCATTCCATTGACCAACCCCATTAAATAAAATAATGGTGGCTAATGCCGGTTTTGTTAAAGGTAAAAAGATTTTATAAAAAATTTGAAACTCACTGGCGCCGTCTATTTTGGCGGATTCTTCTAAAGATGGTGGAATTTCTCGGAAAAAGTTCATTAAGATAACTACATCATAATAGCTAAATAAAGCTGGAATGATATATACCCAGAAGGTATCTAAGAGTCCTAATGACTTAATCAAAAGATACGTGGGAATCATGCCCCCACCAAAGTACATTGTAATGACACCCATCGTTGTATAAATATTACGCCCGACTAGTCTAGATTTACTAAGTCCATAGGCGACAATCGCACAGAACAGTGTATGCGTCGACGCACCAATAACTGTTTTTAAAACAGAAATCAAAAACGCTCGCGGAATGCTACTATCCGAAAAAACTTTCCGATAATTTTCTAGCGTAAATCCTTTCGGCCATAAAACCAAGCCTTTACCGGCTAAACCCGAACTTGACGAAACTGAGGAAACTAAAATATTCCAAATTGGCACGATAATTAATAAAGAAAACAACACAAGAATTAACGTATTGAAAAAGTAAAACCATTTGTTTTCTTTTGATTTTCTTTTAATCACAGCTGTTGCCTCCTTTATAAAATAACCGACCGACCATTGTTCATTTTTCTAGTAATGCGATCTGTAATGACTAATAAAACAATTGAAATAACAGAAATCCCTAAACCAACTGCCGTCGCATAAGAAAAGTCCCCTTGCGTTAGCCCCATACGATAAACAAATGAATTAATTACTTCTGATTTGTTTTGGTTTTGAGCATTCATTAAAACCAACGTTTGATCTAAGTTCGATCCCAATAAACCGCTAACATTTAGAATTAAGTTCAACGAAATAATCGGTGCTAATAAGGGCAAAGTAATCGTTCGGATTTGTGTTAATTTTGAAGCACCATCAATTCTCGCCGCTTCATAAAACGTTGGATCAATACGAGACATGCCAGCAAGATAGAGAATCGTGCCCCAACCTACTTCTTTCCACAAATCAGAAAGAACAGCAATCCACCAATACTTATCAGGATCTAACAAATGATTGACGCCCTGATTCATTAAGCCTAACGACATCATGACTTGGTTGATAAAGCCATTTGTTGAAAGCCACGAAATCAACATCCCGCCTAAAACGATCCAAGAAAAAAAGTGCGGAATATAAGAAATTGTCTGAATCACTTTTTTTAAATGTCCATCTCTCATTTCAAAAATCATTACTGCTAAGATAATCGGAATAGCGAATCCTAAAAAAAGTTTCATTAAACTAATCGCTAAGGTATTACGAACTGCTTCCCAAAAAAAACTATCTTCCATAATGATTCGAAAATTTTCAAGTCCAACCCATGGTGCAGAAGAAACCGTATCAACAATCGTATAATTTTTAAAAGCAATGATAATTCCATAAATTGGAATGTAGTTAAAGACAATCATGAATGCTACACCCGGAAGTACCATCCAATGCAATTGCCGCTGATCATAAAACTTTTTTAGTTTTTTCATAAGCAGGGTTCCTTTCTTTTTAGTGAAACGTTTCTACAAACAGATTATACATTCACTTCAAACGGTTGTAAACCCTTACATTATGGTTTCATTTAAAAATAACAGCATTAAAAAGCGCTATAGACCATTTACAAAGAAATTATTTCCCCTACTTCTTTTTCCATAAAAATACTCTTTTCTAGATATTTTAAAGCATTTTATAGAAACGTTTCACCAAAATATGAACATCTTTTTCTTAAAAATAATTCTGTTAAATAACAGAAAAAAGTCTGGTCGGATTGACCAGACTTTTTAAATATAGATAGTAAAATGTGTAATTTCAGGGATCACCCCAAAACGGGCATGAATGGCGGTCGTTCCTAGGCCTGTATTAACATATAGTTGCGTTTCTTGGTCCAACTGATACAATCCTCTGGTATACTTTTCTGCTAAAACATTTGTGATTGGATAAAAAGGAATCCAAATTTGTCCGCCATGGCTATGTCCTGCTAAAACTAACTGTGTACCCGTACCAACAAATGCATCCGCGACATCTGGTTCATGGGTCATTAATAACGCATAGTCATACGTTTCTCGATAGGATAATGTTTCTGAAACGGAAGGATTTCCTAATAACGAGTCATCTAAACCACCAATAAAAAGACGGCGTCCATCTGCTAAGGTTACTGTTTCTCCTTGGTTTTTCATAACGGTAAAGCCACTGGCCTCCATGACTTCATCATACACCGCAGAAGCACCGCCACCGTAATCATGATTTCCCCAAACTGCATATTTTCCAATTGTCGCTTGCAACTGTTTTAATTTTTCAATCATCGGTTCTTTTTGTTGCGGATTTTTGGCATAATTGTCAAATAAATCACCTGTAAAAACGATAATATCTGGTTTTTCACGATTGACTTTTTTTATGACTTTATCTAACCGCTTCGTCTCATAAAATTCTGAAACTTGTATATCCGAAAGTTGCACAACATTTAATGGTTCTCGTTGATTTTTCTTTCCCAAAGTCACCTGATTAACGTGAACTAAATTCGGCTCAATCTTCCACGCATAGATTGGGAGTGCGATAATTAAGAAAAAAAATAAGAGCATTATACTTAAACCAATTTTTTTAACCACATCACTCGCTCCTTTCTTTTCTCTGATTTCCGAAGACTTAGTATAGAGAAAAATCTTCTTAACCACAATCTAAAACAAAGGAAATTAAGGCTTTGTTAAACAACCTAAAGAATTTCCACAATCTCTTATCCTTTTCTTAGCTTTTTTATAAAAAAAGCTAGATAATTTCATCTGTCGATGAAATTATCTAGCTAGAACATTCTTCTCTTAATGATGATGTTTTCGAAACGTTTGATAACCAATTAAGCAAAATAAAATCCCCAATAAAATCATTCCAGTTACTGAAAATAAGCCTGCTAACATCTTTCGCATCCTCTCTGTTGCTAAACTTCCTTATTTATAGTCACTATTTCTTGTTGTAAAATTGGTTGAAATAGACGACGTTCTGCTAATTTTCTTGCTAAAATTGCTTCACTTTTTTCCGTAAAGATACCTAAGTTATGGCGCTTGCCTTTCAAAGAGATATAAGCCAGCCATTTCCCAGAAGCGGTCTGGCTCACCCCTTTGTGTCCACTGCTATTATTTTTGGGGCGTTTACTTTGTAACTTCCCTGGAATTACGCCAGCAACTCTTTGTCGGTAATCCTTCTTTTTACGATGACCGCAACTTTTGGTATGGCCATTCAACAAATTTTCACAGCGAACCCAGCAAGCTTGTCCGCACGAACACAGACAATACGCTTTCATTGTCTGTTGAATACTTTCGATCCGTACCACGACTAATTCATGATAGTTTTTTTTCAACATTGTTTGATAGCGATGGTGCGCACATTTCGTTCGATACCCACGAATTAGTTGTCTTCTTGAAGCTTCTGCATAGCTCCCACAAGAACAGCGACAGGCCCAAACAATCAGCCCTTCTTTTCTTTTTGCCGTTGGTGCTACTACTGTCAACTCACCAAACTTTTGACCAGTTAAGTCTTTATAGTTAACTGCTTGTCTCAATTGACTATCCTTCGTATTCTTGTTCTCGCCACATCTCGATTGGGTCTCTCTCATAGTGCTCATTTTTCTGAGTCTCTCCCTTTCTTAGTTCTCTGACTACCTCAGCAAATACTTGCCAATCTTTTGTTTCCGGCAAATGACGCCATGTCAATTGACGACACCGTACTTTCGAACTATAAAAATCGGACAAATACAAATCGGTTTCTAAGGTTAATTTGTGATCAATCATAACATCCATATAATTGAAAGAAGCAATAATTTTTGCAATAAAGCGGTTATAATCCTCCCCACCAGAAAAATCAACAAATACATGAATCGTTTTTTCAATTGCGCAAAAAGAACGATCATTTAACAAACAAAACATAAAATCATAGTATAGATGCACGCGTTCATACATTAAAAATCGTTTTTGATGCAGCGACTCTGTCTTTTGTATAAAACCATCTAAGGCGCGATGAATTTGAGGAAACCGCTCTTCAAAGAAACTGCTCTGCTTGGCGGGAATAAATGCAGCCACTGAAAAGTATAGGCGGTCCCAGCGATAACAAATCAACTTTAATTTTTCTTTTGTTTCCACCGTAATTCGCTTTTCAAAGAAAGGAATAACACTATTCATATGATCAATAAATTCGTCTAACATGGTTAACTTATCTGGAAAAACAATCGGACTATCAATGTATTCATTTAAACTTAAAAAAAGAAAAATATATGAAGTCTCTTTGCCAAAATCCTCTTTAAAAAGAGGGGTTTCGCTTGTATAAATTTTTTCAAACGCATGCTGTAAACAGCTAGGCACATGAACTTCCGTAAAAGAGTCCACTACATGATCAGAAAACACACGAAAACGTTGGATCGTTAAAAGAATAAATAGTTGTGCGCTTTGATTAAGACTAAACGTTCTTTGATACATCAGTTGTAAATCGTTTATAAATCGTTTAATGCCAGGACTATTTTCCAGCAAAATGTTAGGCAGCCTTTCTTGATTACTTCCATAAAAATAATACAAGCATTGAAAACAAAAACTTCGGATATTTTTCTCTTCTCCAACCAAGCCTGTTGACTTTAATTTAATACGCCAATTAGCTAAAATCAGATTTAGTTTATACGAGAAGGCATAAATTTTGCTTTTGCTCATAAAATGAATTTGAGAAAATTCTTGAATCGTGTGCTTTTGATAGAGGCCCACATCAAGAAGCAACTTGGCCATTAGTGATTGATCAAAATAATATTTTCTTAAGGCTTGATAATCAATTTGCGATAATTTTTGCGCACTAATCAGTCCTTTAGCTGGAAAAAGAATTTGACTCCTTGAAGAAATCTGTGTACATTCATAATTTATTTGACGGCACAACGATTCTAACTTTTGAGTGGATAAATCAAAATATCCATAAAATTCTTCTTTTAATAATGGACCTTCACTATTCATAAAAGTTTGATAAATAAGTAATTTATCTCGGAATTCTTGGTCTAATAATTCATCTAACAAAGTAGTCACATTTTCAACTCCAAACTATCACGCCTTAAGTATCTATTTTTTTAACAAGACGTGAGTGTCAATCTTGCTTATTTTTTCCACAAATTTAAAAATGATTCTTTCGATATTTAGGAATCTTCATAGAAAAGTATTATTTTAACCAAAAAAAGCCCCCTTGCGTCACCAAGGAGGCTTTTTTTGTTATTTTTTTACTTTAAATTTAAAGAAAAGCTGATTTGTTTGACTAATTTTCTGTTTCTTTTCTAGCCTATTCGTCAAAAATGATTGAAACTTTTGGTTCGTCTTCTATACTATCTTCCTATAAAGTTCTTACTCTTTTAAGTATCAGCTTCTGTCAATAAAAGTCCTCATTTGGCATTGCTAATCTGAATACAGTATGACTACTTGTTGCCGCTATTTTTTACTGTTATTTTACTCTTTAATTGAAGCGCTAGAAACGCTGTCAACTGTTGGCTTTTCGGTCGCTGACTCTTCTTCATGGACTGATGCACTTGAGACACTATCTGCCGTTTCTGGCGCTTCTTTTTTGGAGGCACCACTGACGGCATCGACGTTTTTTCCACCGACTAATTCTTGCCCAGTTTGTTTTAAATACCAATCAACAATTGGTTTAAAGTCTAAAATATACTCATTAATTCCCGCGTAATTTCCATTATCATCATACATCGCTTGATAGTTATGCACTACATAGGTATCTGGTCCGTGCATTGGAACATGAACGCGAATAGCATCTGTTTTTCCTGACCGTAATTGTTGAATCACCCATTCTACATTTTTCAATGCTTTTGGTGGATGGCAATTCGCTAATGGATTACCAACTTGTCCTGGTTGCCGTTTAGCAAACATTTCTTCAGCAGCCATTTTTTTATTGTAATATAAAAATTGATTATTACTGTCTGCGTAAGTCAATTCCATTGGCATTGATTTTAAGAAATAATTTAGCTGATCTACGGTTAAAATGCCTCGATCTAATTTTACGTATGTGTCGCCTTCCACAGCCTGAACCGCTTCTGCTGCTTGTTCTACCCAATCATCTGCTGCCATATCAACCCCTTCGATCGTTGTTTCAATGGTTCCTTTTGCATGTAAATCTTCAGGTAAGTCTTTTGGCTTAGCCCCTTCTAATTTTGAAATCACATCAATGAATTCCACGAATTTTTGTAATGTGCTTTCTAAAAATTGACGTGTTCCCTCCGCAATTAAGTTGCCGTTTTCATCAAATGCTTCTTTCGCTTTTCCTAATAAAAACTCGTTTCCAGGCATCACGATTGCATTGACACCAGGTGCATCAAGAATTTGACGGAGATGTAATTGCGCACGTGAGGTTCCTTGATCATAATAAGAGCAACCAACAATCATTACTGGTTTATTTTCCAGCGGATGAATTTTGAAAGATAACCATTCTAACACACTTTTCAAACCGGCAGGAATGGTATGGTTATGTTCGGGCGTCGCAATAATTACGCCGTCTGCTTGTAAAATTTTGCGATTCATATTCTGAATCAAGACACTGTTCGTTTGATCCTTACTTTGATTAAACATTGGAATATCTTTAATTTCTAAAATTTCCAAGTCGAACATTTTATAAAACTCTTTGCCAATATATTGCAGTAGTAACCGATTATAAGAAGAATCAGCGTTTGATCCGACGATCCCAATTAATTTCATTTTATTCACTCCATTTCGTTAAATCGTTTCCCATGAGAAATTTTCTGCTTCTTTTTTGTTTTGCGCATGCGCATGTTTCAGCTGTTCTGTAATTTCAATAAATACACAAAAATCTGCAAACAAACCAGCTAGTTTATCTATTTGTTCTGAATCTTTTAACGCATTGTTTTCATCAAAAGCTTGTAAGGAATGCGCTAATAGAAATTCAGAGCTTGGCATAATTCGTGCTTTCAATTCAGGAGCATCTAAAATTTGACGTAGATGCGCTTGTGCTCTAGAGGAACCTAACGTGCCATAGGATGCACCAGTAATCATAACTGGTTTATCAACAAACGGAAAAATCCCGTAAGATAACCAACTTAGGGCATTCATCAAAGAAGCCGGCACCGCATGGTCATATTCAGGCGTACTGATAATGACGCCATCTGCTGCTTCAATTTTTTCAGCAACCGTTTTAACTATTTCTGGCAAAGCTTTGTCTTCTGGCTTGTTAAACATAGGAAAGTCAACAATTTCAACTAGTTCAATGTCAGCCTCCTGCGCAAAATAGTGTTGCATAAATTGCAAAAGTTGACGATTGGTTGATTGCTCTGAGTTCGTTCCTACTAAGCCGATAATTTTTTTCATAATGAGCTGTCCTTTCTTTTTCGGTTCTATGAATGGATAATGTGAAGAGTATCTGCTAACCCGCTGCTATATAAAATTTGCTGGTCTTGTGTAATAATGACTCCTTCAATTCCATCTAGTTGATTGAGGATTTCAAGCGCTGCTGGAATTGGATAACCAAATAAACGCGTTGTCCAAATCTCACCATCCACTGAAGCATCCGAGATAATTGTGAGGCTGGCCATTTCAGTTTCCAATGGGTAACCGGTTGTCGGATCCAACAGATGGTGATAGACTCGCCCAGCTTCGGTTAAACTTCTTTCATAAATGCCCGACGTCACAACCGATTGATTAGCCACTTCGACAAGTAAGCTGATTGTTTCTCTGGATTCTTGCGGATTGCGAATACCAATTCGCCATTTTTTGTTTTGATGCGTAGAGGGCCCCAACGTCACAATATTGCCGCCCAGATTAATCAAAGCAGACGTCACATGGACTTCTTTCAAATAGGCAATTAGTAAATCAGCGATATAGCCTTTTGCTAAAGCCCCCAGATCTAATTTCATTCCTTCTTCTTCCAAAAAAACCGTTTGTTTTAATGGATTTAAGTGAATCTTTTCTGGATTAATTTTTTTCAAACAGGCTTTAATTTCCTCTTCTGACGGGACACGGGCGTCTTTAAAACCGATTCGCCATGTTTGAACTAACGGGCCAATGGTAACATTCAAATGACTAGCTGGATCACAACTATGTTTTTTCCCTAATGCAATTAATTGATACAACTCTGGATGAACGCTGACTGGTTTTTGCCCAGCTTGTTGATTGACAGCCATCAGTTCCGAAGTTGAATCATTTGCACTAAAGCGTTGCTCATAAGTGATCAATCGTTGATGCACTTCTTCTAGAATTTTTTCAGGTTCTTCATGGTCTACAAATACATCTATTACTGTGCCCATCAAATAAATAGTTTGACTTTGTTGCACCTCAAGACTTCCTCTCCACGAAAGATTGTGTTTTATTTCACATTTATTCACAAATGAATCATACGCCTTTATTTGATGCCAGTCAAGTCGTTTATATATTTTTTTATATAAAATAACGACCTTAAAATTTTCATTTAAGGTCGTAACTTGTCTTGAACTCTTTTAAAAAACGCTTTTTTTATTATATTTTGAAAATAAATATATAATTTTCTATATAAACTAATTATTCTTAGATAAAATTGTTTCTTTCAATGTTTGAATTGCTTCCAACAAGATGCGGTTTTTATTGATTTTTGCATACGCGCGGGCATCTTGTAGTAGTTCTAAAATTTGCTCTTGCGGCTTTTCTTCAGCTAAGGCATTTTTCGCAAGCTGGAAAGCTGCTCTTGCCAAGTAATACGTGACGTGATTATCAGAACAGATGGAAATCGCATACTCTAACAAAGCATCACTTGTTTCTAAATCGCCTTTTTCTGCATAAAAAACACCACAGTGAAAGACAACATTTAATACTCGCCAAGTATCTTCCATTGATTGAATAGTATAAAGATAAATTTCCTTGAAGACCTTATTGAAATAAAATTCGGCTTTCTCAATTTCGCCTTCTTTGGCATAGGCCATGCCAATTCCAGTAAAAGCTAACAAACGGTAAATATCGCTCGTGTATTTTTGCTCTTCAAACAGAAGTTTTTCAAAGGTAAATAAGCAATCCATCAACGAAGCATTTTGAAAAATCATGACAAAGCCTTGTAAATAATAATATTCTAATAACAGTTGGGAATCTTTGATTTCATCAAAAGGAATATTTTTTAAAATTGTTTGCAATTGGTCATGTTCGCTGGTAATCAAGAAGAATTCTGCTTCTTCCATTTTTTCAAGAATTTCAGGTTGTTTAATTCCTACACGCGGGAAGAGTTCCCCCAAAGGTAGCTCTAAACGATTACATAGTTGGATCAATATTTTTAAAGTCGGGACTTGACCATTCTTTTCAAAGCGACTAACCGTAACTTGCGTACAAATCCCTTTAGCCAATTCACTTTGCGACAAACCACGTGCTTTGCGTTTTTCTATAAACCGTTGTATATTCATTGCTTTTCCTCTCATTCTCATCTTCTCAAACTTACTATAATACAACTTACCTTAAAAATATATATAGAAAAAGAAAAATGTTTATAACAAAAAAGAACACAGACAACTCTTTCATTAAAAGTTTGTCTGCGCTCTATTAGAACCTAAATCACTAAACGTCAATTCAGCGTTATTTAATCAATCCGATACGTCCTACTTGCTCTGTTTAGAGAGCAGCTCTTTTTTTAGCTTCTTTCACAAACGTATTCATGGCCTGATATAATTTTTCCTTGATTTCTTTGAGATTAGCTTGTTGTAATTCTTTATTGGCAACTAACTGTTGACCGTTCACCCAAACAGCTTCAACATTGCTAGCATTTGCTGAATAAACCAACGCTGAATAGGCATCAAAAATCGGAAACATATTAACTGATTGCGTTTCAATTAATGCTATATCCGCTTTTTTGCCCACTTCCAATGAGCCGACTTGCTCCGCCAAGCCTAACGTTTTAGCGCCCCCCATCGTTGCCAGATAAACAATTTCTTTCGCAGGAAACAAGGAGCGATCTTGGTGTGCTGTCTTATGAAAATTCGCAACCATGCGCATTTGGGTGAATAAATCTAATGTATTCCCACTACTAGGTCCATCCGTGCCTAAACCGACAATAATCCCTTGATCAAGCATTTGCTTAATCGGCGCTACGCCTTTGGCTGATTTAGTATTCGCACCGATACAATGAGCGACACGCGCTTTTCCATTAGTAGCAGCTAAACTCGCAAGATCTTCATCTGTTGCCAAAATACAATGCGCTAAAATAAACGGCTCGCTCAAATAACCCAGTTCTTCTAAGAAAGCAATTGGTGTTTTTTGATAGGCTTTTTCAAACTCAGCCATTTCATAAGTCATTTCAGCAACGTGCATGGTCACAGGAACTTGGTATCGCCGACTAAGTTCAATAATTTTTGCCAACACTTCTGGTGAGTTGGTATTCGGTGCATGTGGCGCAAGTATAGGCGTAATCAACGGATGGCCTTGCCACTTGCGAATAAAGGTTTCCGCGTAAAAAAGACCGCCTGAAGGCTCCGGACTATCACAAGTGGGCATATCAATGATCGTCTCTCCGAGCAAAGCACGAACACTCATTTTTTCACAACTTTTAGCAATTTCATCTTCAAAATAATACATATCACAAAAGCTCGTAATACCACTCAGTAACATTTCAGCAATTGCATAATCACTACTGCATCCTACTAATTCTTTTGTCATGAATTGTTCTAATGGAAAAAGAAAACGCCGGAGTCGATCTGGCACATCGTCCCCTAACGAACGAAACGGAATCATGCCTACATGGGTATGGGTGTTAATCATCCCAGGTATTAAAATTCCATTTTGACCATCGATTACTTGATTTGCAGCCATTCGCTTTTCATCAAGTGTGGTCATTGGTGCTAATTCCACAATTGTGTCTTCTTCAATCACTAAATAGCCGGCTTTGATTTCTGAAAATTGCTCATCCATTGTTAGTATATGCACATTTTTAATGAGTGTTTTCATGCAAAAGAACTCCATCCTCTGGAAAAACTAATGGATAGAAACGTTGTGACTTCGTATCCATCATCCCAAAATCTGTCACTTTAATGGCTGGCGAGACAGGCAATGATAGTGTGGAAAAGGACATGATTTCATTCATATTTTGATAGCCTAACGCTTGCATAGCTTGTCGAACTTTTTGTAAAGAAGCGCCTAATTGTTCAATCGGTGCTTGCGATAAAATCCCACCAATTGGTAAAGGACAAGTTGCCATCACTTGCTGATCCGAAGCAACCAAATAGCCGCCTTGCATCGCTAATAATTCATTCTGCGCTAACAGAATATCCTCAATCGTATTACCCATCACCATTAAATTATGATGATCATGGGCCCAGGTTGTCGCAATGGCTCCTTTCTCGGAAAGAGGTTGATCCATTAAAGAAAAAGAAATATTACCATTTTTTCCGTAACGTTCCATCACAATTAATAAGGCGCAGTTGGCTTTTTGCCATTGCAACAATCCATTTTCAACAGGAATTTCTTTTGTAATTCGTTCTGTAAATGTGCCAATTTCTTGTTTTTGAATCACATTACAACAAACTGTTTCTTTTGTTGTAGCCACCTTTAAAAGTAAATCTTCTTCTGTTAACTTTTTACATTGGATGGTTTGTTGGTAAGCGGCTGGAAACTCTTCGATTTTTTCTGGATAATGGAAGGGCTCGCCTTTTTCAAAAACGACCTTTCCAGATTTATAAACCGTATTAATATCAAAACTTTCTAAGTCATTTAATAACAAAAAGTCAGCTTTTTTACCAGGTGCAATTTCGCCACGATCATGGAGACCCATTCGTTTGGCCGGCGTATAAGTTGCCATATAAATGGCTTTTTCGATAGGCAATCCTGCATGAACGGCTTTTTTGACATTTTCATTTAGATGACCTTTTAGCAAATCATCAGCCATCACGTCATCCGTGATAATACTTGCATAATTGTAGAAGTCATTGTCTACTATCACCTGAATGTTTTCAGGAGTGATTGATTTATTTTGAAATTGAATAAAGACGCCCGCTTCAATTTTTTCTTTTAACGTTTTAGGAAATTGATGGGTATGATCTGAAGTGATACCACTATATAGAAAATCTGCTAACTCTTGATCTTCGATTTTAGGACAGTGGCCTTCTAAAGGCATGGTTGGTCGTTGTTTTTGGCACAAATCGATAATTTGACGAATTAAAGAATCTGGCTCATAGGAAATCCCTTTAAAATTCATGGCTTCCCCTAAACAAATCACTTTTGGTTCTTTGAGTAATTCTGCTACTTCTGCTAAGCCGATAATCCCACCAGTTGTTTCTAATTCGGGAGTGGTCGAAGGAACCGAAGAAGGAATTGCGTGAAAGATATCTAGTTCTGTTTCAGCGGCCATAAAAGCTTTTAAGCCTTCTAAGCCAAATACATTAGCCATTTCATGGGCATCGGCAATCACCGTTGTCACACCGTAACGCACTACTGCTTTGGAAAAAATAGTAGGTGTCGTCATGGAACTTTCAATATGCATGTGTGCATCAATTAAGCCGGGAATCATCCATTGATTCTCGGCATTAATTGTTTTTTGGGGCTGCAAATTGACGTTCTCTTCTTCATAAATGTAATAAAATTTATCATTTTTAATCGCAACATTTCGTTGAACGAATGTTTGAGTGACTGTTTGATACAGCCACACATTTTTTAGTAATACATCGACGTTCATTTTGTCCCTCTTTTCTAAAACTATTGATTCATCGTCCGGTTCCATTGATCAATCCAATCCGCTAGTTGACTATTAATAAAATTAAAATCGACTGTTTTGGCACGTTCGGCAATGGCACCATATGTTTTATTTTTCGCTTCTTTTTCGCTTAGCGTTACTTGTTGATTTGTAGGTCCTTCATTTAATGAAATCGCTTTGGCCTTTTGTGATTCTTCACTAATCCGTGCATTAACAAATTTAAAGGCGGTTTCTTTGTTTTGTGCTTTTTTAGGAATATTGACTGTATTATAGTTGGCATACGTGCCGCTTTCTGGAACGACATACGTCACGTTTTCTGCTGCGCCTTGAATAATATCAACCGCAAAATCAGCAACCACAGCTGCTTCAATTTCACCAGATTGGAACATATTAGCTAAGTCTGACGATTTTGAATACGTTTTAACAACGTTTGGTTTTAATTCTTTCATCGCTTCAAAAGCGGCCTTCCCGTTATCTTTTGTAATATCTTGACCAGCATGTTCACTGGCAACGTATAACATTAAAGGACCTGCCGTCGTGGCAACATCTGGAACAGAAATTTTACCTTTCAAATCAGCTGACCATAAGTCATCCCAGTTTTTAATTTCTTTGCCTAATTTTTCTTTGTTGTAAACAATCCCGATACTGTTTACAGCGATTGGTACGCCAGCACCACTTTCAAAAACCTCTTTTGCTCCCGGCGTTAACTGACTTAAATTAGGTACTTCTTTTTCTGTAATTTTTTCAAATAACCCTTCTTTTCCACCTTGTGCTGCATTTGCTTGTGCTAATTCAATGACATCAATTCCCGCATTGGGATTATTTTTTAATTTCGTAAAGCGGTCTGCGCTATTGCCTACTTCTAAGGTAACTTTCGCTTCATTCTCTTTTTCAAACGGAGCGATAATGTCTTTTTTGACAATATCTTCACTTAATCCGAAAGTTGAAACGACTAAAGCATTACTTCCACCTTTGCTCTCGCTTTTCGTAGTTGCTTCGCTGTTTCCACAAGCAGTCATTAATAACGTTGCAGCGACTAATGTCCCTAAAATTACGCGTTTTTTCATTTTTAAATCTTCCTCCAAAATGGTTTTTATTTTTCTAAAATAACTAATTTCTCAGCTGGAAAAGCCAAGTGAATGGTTTCGTTTGTTTCATATAACTGTTCACTTGTTCCATTAACCAGCAATGTACCTAACGCTGTTTCCACTTCATATTGATAGCTTTTCCCTAAAAATGTTCGGACAGCGACAGTACCTGCGACAGTATTAGTAGCAGCTTCTGAAACAATCTCAATGTCCTCTGGACGAATCGTTGCCACTGTCGTTGTAACATTTGGTTCAGGATTAGTCGTTTTCACTATTTGATTTGTTTGTGTCCGATAATGACCAGCTTCCATTTTTTCGACAGAGAAAAAGTTTTCAAAACCGATAAATTCAGCGACAAATTTAGTACGAGGCAAACGATAAATCGTTTCTGGTGAATCATATTGTTCAATCACGCCATTATTCATAATGGCCACTTTATCTGAAATAGAAAAACATTCTTCTTGGTCATGTGTGACAAAAACTGTCGTAATGCCTAATTGTTGTTGAATCCGTTTGATTTCAATCCGCATTGCCACTCGTAATTTTGCATCTAAATTACTCAACGGTTCATCCAGTAGTAATAGTTTAGGTTCGATAATCAGAGCACGTGCTAGCGCAACCCGCTGTCTTTGACCACCAGATAATTGTTTTGGATAACGGTCGCCCAAGCTTTCTAAACCACATACTTTTAGCATTTCCGTGACTTTTTGGTCCATGGTTTGTTTGCTTTCTTTGCGTAATTTCAGCCCAAAAGCGACATTTTCTGCAATCGTTAAATGGGGAAATAACGCATAGCTTTGAAAAACCATCCCGAAGTTTCTTTTATGGACAGGAACCTTTGTTAGTTCTTCTTGGTCAACGAAAAACTGTCCGTCGTTTGGCTTAATTAATCCAGCAATCACTCTTAGCGTAGTCGTTTTACCACAACCACTCGGTCCTAATAAAGAAACTAACTCTCCTTTTTCCATTGAAATATTTAAATCTTTTAAAATATCTTGTTTTCCGTCATAGCTGACGCGAATATCTTTTAAATCCACAAAAGTCAAAATTTTCTCCTCTTTCTATCTCGTGCTTCTTCCATGTTTTAGGCAATGGAAGCTAGTCCCAACGTTTTTTCAATTAAAAACATTAAGCCCATTGTTAGTAGCATCAACAATACAGAAATTGCTGAAACAGTTGGATCATAATTGTATTCCATATAACTTAATAAAGAAGTAGGCAGCATCGTCACACCGGGACCTGATAAAAACATCGATACAGGAACATTGTTAAACGAATTGACAAATGCTAACATAAAGGCTGCAAAAATTCCCGAAGACACATTGGGTAAAACAATTTGAATGAAAGCTCGCAATCTTGTACAACCTAATGTCCAAGCTACTTCTTCCATTGAATAATCTAGTTGTTCCATACTTGACCCAACCACTCGAATAATATAAGGCAAACTAATTAAAAAATGCCCCATTAACAATCCTTGAAAGACAGGCAAACCTAATTTAATAACAATATATTGAAATAACGTATACCCGACCACAATTCCTGGAATCACAGTTGGGGATAAGAAAAAGCTTTTAATAAAGTTGCGCCCACGAACGGAATAACGTGCCAGCGCATAGGAAGCCGGAATCCCTACTATTAATGCTAAAACAGTCGCTAATACCCCAATCAACAAGCTTAACTTAAAACTGTCCATAAACGTTTCCGATTGTAAGGCTTTGGCGTACCAATCTAAAGTAAAGCCTTTAATCGGAAATTGAATCGCTGCGGCTGTTCCAAAAGAAGTCACCACAATCAAACATAATGGTAAAAATAAAAACAGAAAAACTAGAATTGCAATAACAGATAGTCCTTTTTGCTTACGCATGATTTGCTTCTCTCCGATCTACTTTCTTAGCGACCATGTCTAGGCCTTTCATCACAATTAATGTCGTTAAAATCATAATAAATGCAAGAACACTCGCCGATTGCCAATCACCTAAAGTATTAGCCTTTTGATATAAGAAGGTCGACATCATCATTTTTTGGTTACCACCTAACAGCTGTGGCGTCGTATAAGCCGTTAAAGTTCCTGTAAACACTAATATACTTCCTACAATGGTGCCTGGAATTGATAAAGGTAAAACAATTTTCCGAAAAGCCGTCATTGGATTGGCACCTAGCGTCTCAGCCGCTTCTAGCATTTCTCCTTCAATGTTTTCCATAACCCCAACTAAGGTCATAATCATTGTCGGTAAAAATAAATACACTGAACCGATAATAATTGCAAATTCTGTATACAATAAATTCAGCGGTTGCTCAATTAAGCCCGTTTTTAATAACAACGTATTCACTACACCGTTTTTTCCTAAAATGTTAATCCAAGCAAAACTTCGAATAACTGAGTTGGTTAATAGTGGAAACAAGGTCATAGCCATTAAAAAGCCACGCCATTTTTTGGAAACTCCAGCAATAAAGTATGCCGTTGGAATGCCCAACACAATTGAAATACCCGTCACTATTAACGAAACTCTTATCGTTCGCCAGAAAATTGAAACATTATAGTCATCTTTAAAAAAAGTAACATACTGATTTAGTGTCAAGCCATGATCAGTAAAAATGGTTGGCAAAATGCTAGTAATTAATGGAATCATTAAGAAAAATAATAATAGTACTAGCCCCGGTGCCACAATTAAATAAGGAACTTTCTTGTTCATTCGTACACTCCTCGTTCGTTTTTTCACTTCATCAGTATACGCAAGGAAAACGTATATTTCAACACATTTTCATCTTTTTGTTCGTTTTTAAACCCGAACGTTCGTATATTTTTTCGAAAAAGGTTATTAAAAAATAAAACACGAACATTAAACAAAAAAACACAAACAAGGCTGTTTGTGTTTTTTGTCAACTTTTTTATTTATCACTTAATTTTCTTGGAACGTTTGATCCTTTTCCATCATTTTCACTATAATACCATCTTGATACACCTGATAATATCCGAACAATTCATTCTCTTTTGAGACACTATTCTTTTCAAATATAATTTGAACAACATAACTTCCTTTATTTGACTGCTTAAACGTATAATGAAACGCCGAGTCATTCGTTGGTATCCCTAAACCATTTTGTAAAAATTCAATCGCTTCCTGTTTAGTATAAGATTCTGCTTCTAATTGCGTTCCTAAATGCGGATTTTTTTGATCGACAAATTGTCTTACTTTGTCATTATTAGCAGACTTTTCTATAACGACTTCCTGTTGTGAATCCCTACTTCCTGAACAGCCAGATAATACAAATAAAATCATCAACAACCCCAAACACTTACTCAAAGTTTTCTCCTCCTCTCCCTTTTCATTAGTGATACCTGATGATTTCTTTTATATTTTAGCATGCTTGATATAACGAATGGTGCTCAAAAAAGACAGAATCAACAAGTAAAAATTGTCGACTCACCTTTCTCAACTAATATTAAAAACTATTTGTCTCAATATTTTCGAATTCCCTGTAAATTACTGATAAATAAAAACAGCTCTTTTTGCGTATACTTATATTATCAGCACCTAAAGGAGGAACTTTCTTGAATAAAAAAAATCTACTCACTTATCAATCAATGGCAGCCTTGTTGCTAGTATTTAGTCTCTTTAGTTTTGACCCATCGGTTTCTTTTGCCACCCGTTCTGGAAAAACGCCGGTTTCAGTTGAACTAGAACTTGGAGGGCTGCCTGGCGATGAATCGGTTGACGATGCCATTGATCCTGACTTAGAAAATCCTAACACTAGTTTCGACTTGCTCTTTATTCCGAAAGAATTTACTTTTGAAACCCAAGCGATTTCTGGTGATTTAACGGCAGTTCCTATACGACCTTCTGAAGGCAATACTCATACAATGAGACACTTCGGGATGGGGGATGTTCGCGGAGCCTTAACTGGTTGGCATGTCACTGCTGAAATCCCACACATGCGAAACGAAGCTCATTCTTTACTAGGCATCATTACGTTTCAATTAACAGGCGGCTATGCTCGCTATGACAAAACGTTAAGGCGTTTCTTTATGACAAATACAATGTATGGACTGGATTTTTCAGAAGATCCTGCTGCACCCGACTTCCCGACCAACCCAATTATTATCGGTAACGGTGCGACTTTAATGAGTAACGCTGGTGATAGAAAAGGACAAGGAATGTGGAGCGGCCGCATGACCGATATTTCTCTTGCAATCCAAACCCCTGTTTCACAATTATTTCCTGGCGCATATACAGGTTCGATTATCTGGAATTTAATCTCTGGACCTGCATAAAATAAAAAAGCGCTTAGAAAACTAGCGGAATCACTACTCTTCTAAGCATTTTTTTATATCATAAGGACTATTTGCTCCTTCTATTTGTCTAAGCATGCTTTACCACTTTTCGTTTAACGAATCACTTGGCCCCAACGGTAATCAAACTGATATTCTTGATTACCATTATTCAGGTTAATTTTGTATAAATAACGCGGGACTTTAATGAATAACGCATCCTCTACTTGAAAAGCTTCAATAGGTACATTTTCTTTAGTTAAAAGCAACGGTGTTTGCCACTCGTATGTTTTTTTCTGCCAATTGTATAAGCCAACTATCGCTTGATTACTTTGTCTTTTCTTGTATGACAGAACATAATAATTTGCTTCATCTTTCTTGCCTAATAAAACTGGTGCTATTAGTTGCTCTTCTAGTTTTCCTTGCACTGTTGTACGCTCTTCCGATGACAGCTTTTGACCAATTTGACTCTCATTTGAATCTACCGTCCATTTAGGCGCTTCTTGTGTTTGAAAGACTTCTTTGAAAGTTGGATCTTGTTTTAACTGCCAATTTTTCAAATCTAATTGATAATATCGATTGTTTAATCCATAAATATAGAGATAGCGATTATCCATAAAACGATAATCAACGAAATCAGAGCTTAAATAGTCTTTTAATTCAGGGAATTTCTTCACTAAATCCGCTTCGGAAAACTGTTTTTTCCCTGTTTTTGTATCGAGTAAGTAAATGGCCTCGTTATCAGCATTATTCAAAACCACATATTGATCCGTTTGACCAATTAAATAATCACGCCAGCCTAAACGTTTACTCCACATTCGTTCGCCCGTCTGACTATTAACAGAAATCACTTGGAACAATGAGTTACTGGTGCTAATGCCATTCGTTCGTCCATTTGGGATAATCATTCGCTCAATTGAAGTTAAGCCTTTCGTTTTTTCAGAATAAAACGTCGCACTTTTCTCTTCAATCGTTACTGAACGAAACATTCCGAAAAAGATTAAACCAGCAAAATGTACCACTGCAAGATAAACCAACAAAATTAACGCATAGGGAACCAGTCTCCTTGTACTCCGCCTTCTTATTAAGGAAATAACCAAAATACCACTAATTACTATAAAAATAATTGCTACAATGATGACAAAAATATCATGATAGAGCCAACCAGATAATTGCCAACTTCTATAAAGTGTGTCCATTACGCCATCCTTTCCAATTGTTATTTGCTTATTATAAAAAGGATACTATTTTTTTTTGAAAAATAACAACAAAAAGCGACGAACAGCAATAAGCCCATTCAAGTTGACTAACTAGGTCAACTTGAATGGGCGTGGAGAAATATGCCTTGTTATTCCGCTTCTTCAATTGCGGACAAAGCTTTTGCAATATCAATTTCTTTATTCCGATAATCAGCATCATGAACTGGAAAATGCTGCCGCAATTCTGCTGCTTCCATCCACGAAACAGTCCCTTGTTTAATGCCAAAATCAAGAATGTGCCCACCAAATTGGTGATCCTCACTGATAAAGTGCAAATGAAACCCTGCGGCAGAGGCACCATGAAATAATTTAGGTGTAAAGAACCCTACAACTGTTCCCTGAATATTCTCCGCTGTAAATTCAGGTTGATTGCGTGCGGCTTCTACAAATGGTGGATACGGTTTTTCTTGTTTAGGTGCCACACGGACATGCATCTTCGCAAAAAGACCGCTAATTTTAATTGCCGCAAAAAAATTAGGACTAATTTTTTCTAAAATTTGTGCTTTAATATTTTCATCGGTTTCCGTTGATACAGGGAATGCGCCATCTTCTTGAAAACGAGTAACTGCGGCATATGGCGTTAATTCTTCGCCTTCTAAAATAGTAATTTCGCCAGTTTGATTCGCATGATACAATATACCGTCCAATAAAATAATTTCGCCATTTGAGCCTTCTAATGTCCCAATTCCAAAATCACCTTGCGTGAGTAACGTACCAATTTCTGCCGTTCCTGCCATCAAACTTTCCATTAAACCGCCTAGCGTACCATGTTGATAAACATATTGTTCGCTCATTTTTCCATCTCCTAATAAAGTTGATCTGGTAACAATGTTTTACCTAATTCTTGATTATCTGAATAATCCACAGGAACATCAATAATCACTGGGCCTTCTGTTTGCATTCCTTCTTCTAAAGCTGCGGCAAATTCTGCTTGTGAATGTACTCGAACCCCTTTGGCTCCAAAAGCTTCAGCATATTTCACAAAATCAACTGGACCAAAATCTACGCCAGAGGATCGATTATATTTCATTTCTTCTTGGAATTTAACCATATCATAACTACCATCATTCCAAATAATATGCACGATATTTTGCTTTAAACGAACCGCTGTTTCTAATTCTTGCGCCGAAAATAGGAAACCGCCGTCCCCAGAAACAGAGATAATTTGTGTATTCGGACGAACCAGCGCAGCCGAGATTGCCCAAGGCAAAGCGACACCTAATGTTTGCATACCGTTACTAAATAATAAATGACGCGGTTCATAACTTCTAAAGTGGCGAGCCATCCAAATGTAGTGACTCCCTACGTCAACAGTAACTGTCATTTCATTCGTGGTTTTTTCTTGAAGCGTTTGAACAATTTCTAATGGATGTAATCGATTTTCAATTGTACTTGTTTTTACTTCTTTAATCGTTAATTTTTCTTGAAGCGTTTCTAAATAATCTTGCGCATCTTCTGTTAATATTGGTTCACTAAATGCTTCTGATAATTTCAAAATATTTTTAGACATATCACCAATTAGCTCTTCTTCCGGTTGCATATATTGGTCAATTTCCATTTGAACTTCATCAATAACAATAACGCGCGCATCTTTTTCTGCGTTCCAATTACGTGCTTCATATTCAATGGGGTCATAACCAATCGCAATCACTAAATCACTTCTTTTTAACAAACGGTCCCCAGGCTGGTTTCGAAATAAACCAACACGCCCAAAGAAATGTTCTTCTAATTCTTTTGAAATAATTCCTGCTCCTTGGAACGTTTCCACGACTGGCAAACCAGTTATAGCAACCAATTCACGAATGGCTGCGGTAACTTTTCGTGCAGAGGCCCGCATTCCTAAAAGTAAAACAGGTAATTTCGCTTGCTTGATTCGTTCAGCTAAAGCTGCGATTGTTTCTGCTGATGCATGGCCCAGTTTCGGAGCCGACAAAGGCTTAATTGCTTCGCCTGTCACCGGACTATCTGTGACATCTTGTGGGATCGATAAGAATGTTGCGCCTTTTTTCGCTGTTTTGGCGATACGGTAAGCATTGGCAATATTTTCAGATAATGTTTCTGGATCTTGAATTTCTGTACTGAATTTTGTTATTGGACTAAATAATGCAGCATTATTCATGCTTTGGTGAGTTAATTTTGACAAATCGGACCGTTTCACCTGTCCAGCCAATGCTAAAACAGGGTCCCCTTCTGCAGTCGCAGTTACTAACCCAGTTGCTAAATTGCTGGCACCAGGTCCACTAGTTGCAATAACTAAGCCAGGCTCTCCCGTCAAACGACCAATCCCTTGTGCCATAAAGGCAGCGTTTTGTTCATGTCGAGCTAAAATTAATTCTGGGCCTTTATCAACTAATGCATCAAAAACCCCATCAATTTTTGCACCGGGAATCCCAAAAATATAGGGCACTTCGTGATTGATTAAACTTTCTACTATGATATCTGATCCTTTTTTACTCACTGTTATACCTCCAATTAAAATCTGTACTAATTACAAATACAAAAATACCACTAAAATTCTAATTAATCAACAATGAAACACATTGAAAACGTGTAATATACTAATTCGCATATTTTAATAGAATTGAGATATTTCAAAAGATTAAGCAAAAATAATGCAAAATACCTTAAAGTTTTATAGTCTTTCAACAATTATTATATACTTCTTCACTAAAAATTAGTAAGATTAACCTATAAGAAAAAAATCACAACCTGTGATAAATTATTGGAGGAAAAATATGTCAAAAGGGAAGAAAATTTTTGCCATTATCTTTGGAATTATCTTGGTTCTATTTCTTGCAGTTGTTGGAATGGGAGCAAAACTTTATTGGGATGTTTCTAAATCAATGGATAAAACCTATGAAACAGTAGAACGATCTAAAAAAAGTCAGGTCAATTTAAACAATAAGGAGCCTTTTTCTGTTTTATTATTAGGGATTGATACAGGCGATGATGGGCGTGTCGAGCAAGGTCGTTCGGATACAACAATTGTTGCAACAGTTAATCCTCGTGACAAGCAAACAACCTTAGTCAGTCTTGCTCGCGATACCTATGTTGATATTCCAGGTCAAGGAAAACAAGATAAATTGAATCACGCCTATGCTTTTGGTGGCGCATCTTTAGCAATGGACACAGTTGAAAACTATTTAAATATACCTATTAATCATTATGTTTCAATTAATATGGCTGGTTTAAAAGAATTAGTCAACGCGGTTGGCGGAATCGAAGTGAACAATAATCTGACTTTTTCTCAAGACGGATATGATTTTACGATTGGTAAAATTTCATTGGATGGTGAACAAGCACTCTCCTATTCAAGAATGCGTTACGAAGATCCTAATGGTGACTACGGCCGCCAAGAACGGCAAAGAAAAGTGATTGAAGGCATCGTCCAAAAAGTCTTAAGTCTTAATAGCGTGAGCAACTATCAAGAAATTTTAACAGCTGTTTCTGATAATATGAAGACAGATTTAAGTTTTGATGACATGAAAAAAATTGCCTTAGATTATCGCAGTGCCTTTGGTAAAGTGAAACAAGACCAACTTCAAGGTACTGGTTTTATGCAAGATGGTGTTTCCTATCAACGTGTGGATGAACAAGAATTAACTCGTGTCCAACAAGAGTTGAAAAATCAATTGAATACAAAATAAAAATAAAACCCACGAGTACTATAAATACTCATGGGTTTTATTTTCTCTTCTATTAACGTTCTTGTTTCACCGCTTCTAAAGCCGCTGTATTAATAATATTCCAAGGTTTGTCAAACGCTGGTTGGAAGAAGAAATCCGCATAGGCTAAGTCTTCAATTGTCATTTTGGCTTGAATCGCTAATGAAATAGCATTAATGTTTGCAGTTAAATCTGCTTTCGACATTAATTGAGCGCCTAAAATTTGTGTTGTTTCAGGATCATACACTAATTTAAACCAAGCTTTTTGTTTGTCTGGATTAAAGTCCATCAAGTAGTCTTCTACTACTGTCACCGCTTTTGTTTCTTTTCCTAATTTTTGAGCCATGACTTCGTTAATCCCTGTTGAAGCAAATTTATAATCAAAGACGGCCAAGCCAGAAGATCCTTGAACACCAGGGAAAGGTTTAACTGGTTCCTCTAGGTTTTTCACAGCAAAGCGACCTTGTTTACGAGCATTCGTTGCTAAGGCAATATTTACTTCTGTGTCTGCAGGATTGTATTTAATTAACGTAGCATCCCCTACTGCAAATACATCAGGCTCACTTGTCCGCATGTATTCATCCGTCTTGATTAGGCCATTCGGATGTAATTCTAAGGTACCTTTTAACCAAGCAGTGTTTGGACGGACACCAACCGCTACAACGACCAAATCAGCATCGTACGCATTTTTATCTGTAACGACTTTTTGCACACGACCGTCGCCTTCGTAACGTTCAACTGTTTCACCAGTTGCAATGGTAATATTATTAGCTTCCATCTCTTCTGTTAAAACATCTGTAAATTCTTTATCTAGATATACCCCTAATGGACGATCTAAAATGTCAATAACAGTAACCTTTTTGCCGGCTTTTGCAAATGCTTCGGCAGCTTCAATCCCAATATAACCACTACCAATCACAACCACATTATTGACTTCTGGATCTACTGTTTTTTGTTTTAATTTAATGGCCCATTGACGACCACGCATCAAGTAAATATTCTCCAAATCTTTACCTGGAATATCTAATTCAAATGGGACAGCTCCGGGACTGATGATTAATTTATCATAATTTTCAACACGTTCTTCACCTGACACTAAATCTTTCACTGTCACTTGATGTTCTTTTGGTTGAATCGCTGTAATTTCAGTATTAGAAAAGACATTTACACCACGGCTCTCCATTTTTTCGCCAGTCATATAGCGAACAGAATTAACATCTTTCACTTTTCCTTCTAGGTACAACTGCATGCCACAAGACAAGAATGAGATAAAATCACCTTTCTCATACCATTGAATTTCTGCATCAGGATGAAGATTTAGTAATTCCTCTACCGCTTCATAACCTCCATGTGATGATCCTAAAACAATAACTTTCATCGCTCGTTCCTCCCATATAATATTATTTCTTACATAATAAAGAATATCATATATTCTCAAAAAATAACAAATAATATCCTCTTTTCCATTCTCAATTAAGTGCTTTAAATGAGAATAAAAAGGAGTATCCTCTGTATTTCGCCACTTTTCAATTACTTTTTTTATTTACTAAAAAATAAAAAATACTAAATTCTCCGATACGATTGATAGGGACGCCCCACTTTTAAATAGCTATTTTTACTTTCTAAAAGGTTATTTTTTTCTAGAAACAACACATATTTGCGAACAGAAACATGTGAAAGCTGACTCGCTTCTGATAATTCTTGAATCGTAAAATAGTCGGTAAATTCGTCTATTTTTTTTAACAATAATTGTAATGTTGCTTGTGTTAGTCCTTTTTCTAAGGACATGTTTTGAAGAGCTTGTTCATTTTTACGTGCGTTTGTCTGTGAAGAATGAAACAATTGGTCCACTTTTGTTTGCGAAAGCTCCTTCGTTTCCAGCGTGAATTGAGCAGCTTTTTTCTGATAGTTTTCGATACTTTGTTGAAATCGCTCAAAAGAAAAGGGTTTAACTAAATAGTCTAAAACGCCTAAATGTAAGCTTCGTTTAACATTTTCTAACTCGTTGGCAGCCGTAATCAGGATAACTTCTGTGTCAATTTTTTCATCTCTAATTGTTGCCAGATAGGTCAAGCCATTGCCATCTTTTAAATGAACGTCTAATAAAACAAGTACTGGTTGTTTTTCTTTCGTTAGTTGTAGACCTTCAGCAATTGTTGCCGCCGTAAAAATAGTCGGTTGGTGAATTAATTTTTCAAGATATTTTTGATGTATATATGCAACCATAGGATCGTCTTCAATAATCAATAGGTTCATTTTCCTCTGCTCCTTCGTAATGAACATTTATGCGAAGGACAAGCCAATTGTTTTGTTGGTTTTCCCAAGTCAATGTCGCTTCCGCATTCTCTAATAATCTTGCCAAATAAGAAGTGAAAAACTCTTGTTCAAAGCGTTCCAGTTGTTCTTTTGGATAAGCAAACGAATAAGTCGTCGTCAAACTTCCTGGCTGATAATCAATGGTTTCAATGATCTCTTCTGGTAACGTTTGCTCCATCAGGAAACGATGAATATAACGGTAGATAGCAATCAAATTTTGCGTATCTTCATCTCGTTTATTTGGTGGAATTTCTGGATAAATTTCAATAGCTAATTGTGTTTTAATTTCTGCAAACTTGATTCTTTCCCCACTTAAAAAACCTGCTAAAATAGGATTCCTAACCAAAATAGCTAAGCGCTGTGCAAATTCCTTTTCTGGTTTCAATAAATCGGCTAGATAATGTTTTAGCGCCTCATAATCTTCTAAATCGACTAAGCCATAAATGACATGCATCTTATTCATAAATTCGTGTGATTGACTTTGTAATGCCGAAGCATATGTTGTTGTGCTGACAAGCTGTTCTGCGACAATAAACGTTTCCGTCGCATTTTTCAGAAAGATAACATGCCCAATTGTTTTTTTACGGACATTAATCGGGGCGATTGAGACGAAATAATCCTGGCCATTTTGACGATAGAATTGCTCTGTTTTTGAATGTACGATTAATTTTTCAGGAGATAAAACCAATGCTGAAAGTTTCTTTCCTAGTAAATTTTCTTCACTATTTGTTATATTATGATACATTTTAGTTGCTTCAATATTTGCTAATAAAATATTTTGATCGGTATCAATCACAAGGATTGCGTCTTTCGTTTCCTCAAGCATGGCATTTCGCTCTTCTAATAGACGAGCAATTTCTCTTGGCTCTAAATCGTGAAGTTGTTTTTTTAAATAATAAGAAACCACGATGGCTAATATAAAGCCAAAACCAACACTTAAAAGGACACTCACTGTGTAATCATTTTTTGTTCGTTCAATCAATTGTGAAAGCGAGGTCATTTTAATGCCCATTGCCACAACCCCAATTTGTTTTCCTTGATCATAGACTGGGACAAAACCTCGTAATGATTCTCCTAAACTCCCTTGACTAACAGACAAATGTTCCTCCCCTTTTAATGCTCGCACTTCATCGCCACCTTCAAAATGCTTACCTATTTTTTGGCGATCAGGATGTGTTAAACGAATCCCCTGCATATTCATAATCACGATAAAATCCAACTGATGGATTTCACCTAAACGAACCGTATACGCTTCCAATTCATCTGAATAGTGATCATTCTTTAAGGCTTCAATAACATTCGGTTCAATAGCCAACTGTTCCCCGACGGCTAAAAGTGCTTGCTCTTGGTTTTTACGAACTTCTTTAATTGTTTGGACCGTCGTTACTCCGTAAAAGAAAGTAATCATAATAATTAATGTTGCAATAAAAATCACTGATAAGAAGCACCATAATTTCCCGCCACGCTTCATTCCATCCCTCTTTTCTCTTCAAATAAAGTATAGCATAGGAAGATTTGGTTAAAAAACTTTTCTTTAGTTAAATTAATTAAATAATCTACTCTACAGAAAACGTTTACATTATGATGAATATAGATTAAAGTTATAGGAGGAAATAGCATGGAAAAGAAATTGCACGCAACAGCTGCTAATGAAACAGATTGGCGCAACAAATTAACAAAAACGAGGATTGGTTCGGTTACGTTACCTGTTTATCTTGTAACAGCTAGCATTATTCTTGTTACGGCTCTATTAGAACAACTACCAGTCAATATGTTAGGTGGTTTTGCCGTAATTTTAACAATGGGTTGGTTACTTGGAACAATTGGTGGAAATATTCCTATTTTGAAACATTTTGGCGGTCCCGCAATTTTATCTTTATTAGTACCATCAATTATGGTCTTTTTCAATTTACTCAACCAAAATGTCTTAGACTCAACAGATATTTTAATGAAACAAGCAAACTTTCTCTATTTCTATATTGCTTGTTTAGTTTGTGGAAGTATCCTTGGAATGAACCGCAAAATTTTAGTCCAAGGTTTAATGCGCATGATTGTCCCGATGGCATTAGGAATGATTCTAGCAATGGGGGTTGGGACCCTTGTTGGAACACTGTTAGGTCTCGGTTGGAAACATAGCCTTTTCTATATTGTCACTCCTGTTTTAGCTGGTGGAATTGGTGAAGGCATTCTTCCTTTATCCCTTGGTTATAGTGCCATTACTGGATTGCCAAGTGAACAATTAGTGGGGCAATTAATTCCCGCAACCATTATTGGTAATTTTTTTGCTATTATGTGTTCTGGTTTACTTAGTCGTTTAGGAGAAAAACGCCCTGAACTTTCTGGACAAGGTCAGTTGATCAAAATTACTAATTCAGATGATTTAAGTGATGCTTTAGAAGAAGACAAAGCACCAATTGATGTAAAATTAATGGGTGCTGGTGTTTTAATTGCGTGTACCTTATTTATTACAGGCGGTTTATTACAACACTTAACAGGCTTTCCTGGTCCTGTTTTGATGATTGTTGTCGCAGCCTTTTTAAAATACTTAAACGTAGTACCGAAAGAAACCCAACGCGGATCAAAACAGCTTTATAAATTTATCTCTGGCAATTTTACGTTCCCGTTAATGGTCGGCTTAGGCATGTTATATATTCCTTTAAAAGATGTCGTAGGAATGCTTAGCTGGCAATATTTTGTTGTGGTAATTAGTGTCGTTTTCACTGTTATTGCTACAGGATTTTTCGTTTCACGCTTCATGAATATGAATCCCGTTGAGGCTGCCATTGTCTCCGCTTGTCAGAGTGGTATGGGTGGGACTGGCGATGTGGCTATTTTAAGTACAGCCAATCGAATGAACTTAATGCCGTTTGCACAAGTTGCGACACGTTTAGGCGGTGCCATTACAGTAATAACAATGACTGCTATTTTTAGAATGCTTTTTTAACTATAAGTGAATTATTTAGGAGGAAAATGATATGTCAACAAAAGATGTAAAAGAATTAGCGATTGAGCAAGCAAAAAAATTTGGGGGAAAATTAGAAGTCTGCCCTAAAGTTCCGATTGAAACAAAAGCAGATTTAGGAATTGCCTACACACCAGGTGTTGCGGCTGTTTCTTCTGCCATACATGAAAAAAAAGAACGCGCTTACGAATTAACGACAAAGAAAAACACCGTCGCCGTTATCAGTGATGGTTCAGCAGTTTTAGGTTTAGGTAACATTGGTCCTGAAGCAGCGATGCCTGTCATGGAAGGAAAAGCTGCATTGTTTAAACGCTTTGCTGGTGTGGATTCGATTCCCCTTGTTTTAGATACACAAGATACTGAAGAAATTATTCAAACGGTGAAATTTTTGGCTCCAACCTTTGGGGGGATTAACTTGGAAGATATCAGCGCTCCTCGTTGTTTTGAAATTGAACAGCGTTTAATCGATGAACTAGATATTCCCGTTTTCCATGATGATCAACACGGGACAGCGATTGTTGTTCTAGCGGCTTTGTACAACAGCTTAAAATTAATCAACAAGAAAATAGAGGACATTCATGTGGTAATCAACGGCGGTGGCTCCGCTGGTCTTTCGATCACAAGAAAATTTTTAGCTGCTGGCGTAAAACATATTATCATTGTTGACCGTACAGGGATTCTGAGCGAAACAGATACAGGTCTGCCACCACACCATGCAGAAATTGCGAAGCTAACCAATAGGGAACATCGTACTGGTGATTTAGCTACTGCTCTTGAAGGCGCTGATGTCTTTGTTGGTGTTTCGGCACCAGGTGTTTTAAAACCCGAGTGGATTCAACAGATGAATGAGCAGCCAGTTATTTTTGCAATGGCTAACCCAGTTCCTGAAATTTTTCCTGATGAAGCTTTAGCGGCAGGCGCTTATATTGTCGGAACTGGTCGTAGTGACTTTCCGAATCAAATTAATAATGTGTTAGCCTTCCCTGGTATCTTCCGTGGTGCCTTAGATGCTCGGGCGAAAAAGATTACGATTGAAATGCAAATTGCCGCTGCCAAAGGTATTGCAAAATTGATTCCCGATAATGAACTCACGCCGACCAATATTATTCCCGATCCATTCCAAGAAGGAGTCGCAAAAGTCGTCGCCGAAAGCGTCCGTAACGCTGTCAAAGAAACAAATTAAAAAGAGAAAAAAGGAACAACCTAACTCCTCTTGAGTTAGGTTGTTCTTTTTAAAATCTGAAACAATAATTTATTATTTAAAACTGATGTTAAACTCTTGCATATCTTTTTCAATATAAGTAAGTAATTTTTTATTTTCAAAGAAACGTGTAAAGTAGTATGCAATACGATAATCTTCAACAGCATCTAGTCCTAGCATTTGTTTATTAAACGCTTTTTCGTATAATAAGCAATCTAAAGAGTAAATAGAACTGTGCGTCCGATTAATTTCGATTCCTTTATCACTTAATTCAATACTCTTTGCATAGTCTTTAATTAATGAATAGAATTTTGCGGTATTATAATAAATACGGCATTGCTCTAATGGATAATCTAATTTGAATTCGCTTAGCAATTGTAAAGATTTATCGTAATAAACTTTTGCTTTTTCAATATCATCTTCTAATTCATATAAAATACCAATCGCATTCATGCTCAAAATATTATAAATATTAATATCACGACTAATTTCAGAACCACGATGTAAATAGAACAATGCTTCGCTATTATTTTTCTTACCTAATAAACTCGTAATTCCTTTATAATAGAAAAATTTTGTTTCTAAAATTCTGTTTGAACTTTCGATATCATCTGGATAGTCTTTCAACAAATCATAGGCTTCATCGTGCTTAAAGTAAAAGCATAATTCTTCTACTTTATTTAATAAGCTTTCGAGTTTTTTCTCACTAGAACCTTCGATACATTCTTCTACTTGTAAGTCTAAACGTAGACATACAGATGAGAAAATGTCTAAACTGTCACACACATTTTTGTTTTCAATGTTACTAATTGTTGCTTGTGTACAAATTCCTTTTGCCAATTCAGCTTGCGATAATTTTTTCTTTTTACGCGCTGTTTTGATTTTTTCTCCCGCTACTCTCACACTCAAAACTCCAATCTTTCTATTTTTTTTGTATTAAACATACCATCATTTTACAGATAATGTTATAATGAAGCTATCATAATAAAGGAGGTGAAATATATGTTTGATTTACTTGCTTTATTAACTGGAATTTCAGTTCGTGGCAATGCACCACACCAATAATTACGTGTTTGTTTAACTGAATTTCTGACGGCTCTACCTATGCCAGTAGGTGGAGCCATTTTTTTATTTAATATTATAAAATTAACAGTATTTCTGAAACCTCACACTTAGTATAACACAAATTATAAATTATGCTAGATAGTTGCCAAATTAACGTCATTACAAGGATGTTACGTTTTTACAACATCTTGTAAAACTAGACAATGCTGTCCTTCTTTATCCACCACACTCAATGATAGTGATAGTATCTTATGATAGAAACAACATGTACATTATAACAATTATTATTAAGAAAGCTACTTCTCAATAGGAGAAGTAGCGCTTCTCTCGTTACAGTTTTACTCTTCTTCTTCAGCCATGAATGTATTGAAAACTTCTTCAATCATATCCCATTCAGCGTCTGTTTCAATTTGCTGTAAATCGCCTTCTGTACCTTCTGCGTTTTCCACATATGAGTAAGCTTGCAATTCAACATCTTCATCCTCAGGAATTCCTGCTGGATATAATAAAACATAATTTTTACCGAATTCTTCTTGACCGTCAACAGTTAGTAGGATCTCGTATAATGTTTCATTTCCTTGTTCGTCTACTAAAGTAATGTGTTCATGTCCTTCGTGATCATGATCGTGGTTGTGTTCTGTCATTCTTCTTCTCTCCCTTGATGTATTCAAAGCTCGATAATTATCGGCTATGTGCATCTAAATAATTTTGTAGAATCATTACTGCCGCTAGTTTATCAATGACTTTCTTTCTTTTGGCTCTTGAAGCATCTGCTTGCTCCACCAAGAAACGCTCTGCTTGGACAGTTGTTAATCGTTCATCTTGATAGTCAACAGGTAATTGAAATAATTCTTGAATCTTATCACCATATGCCATGGATGCTTCAGCTCTAGGACCGATGGAATTATTCATGTTTTTCGGTAAACCTACGACAAATTTCGTGACTTCGTATTCTTTCACCAATTCACCTAATCGCTCAAAGCCGAAGTTCTCTTCCTCTTCATTGATGCGAATAATTTCGATGCCTTGCGCTGTCCAACCTAATAAATCACTAACAGCCACACCGACTGTCCGTGAACCTACATCTAGCCCCATGATCCTCATTTGATATCGATTCCGTGGTTCGCTAAGTAATATTTGGTTAATTCTTCCATGATTTCATCACGTTCATGACGACGAATTAAGTTTCGAGCATCTTGATAACGAGGAATGTAAGCCGGGTCCCCAGAAAGTAAATACCCTACTATTTGGTTAATAGGATTGTATCCCTTTTCTTCTAATGCCCGATATACGGTTTCTAACGTTTCACTGATTGCTTTTTTTCGATTATCATCAAAATCAAAGCGTACTGTTTCGTCTGTAAAACCCATTTTACTACACCTCACTTCTACTTTTATACAATTTCATTTTACTAGAAAAGAACCGAAACTACAAACAAAATTTCTTCTCCTTCTCTCTTTTTTGTTATTTCTTAGTCTTTTATTAATAAAGGCTTCGTAAAAAAATGACAGCCATCGATAATTTTAAAATTATAAAAACAAATACACAACTTTATAAAACAAGAATAAAGGTCTGCTAAATCGCCAGAATATCACCTTTCCCTCCAATTCATTTTGCGAAAAAATCGACGTTTTTCTTTTAAAAACTTTTAAATATCTATGATTAAATAATATCAGCCTTTTAATGTTACAATTCGCTAACAATCTGTTTACGATGTAAATTTTCGATTGCAGCTGTTATTTATTTCCTCTTTTTGGTTCGTTTGTAGTACACTAGAAGAAAATACATAAAGTGAGGCTTGCTCAATGACTCCTGCTCATTTGGATTTACTTTTAGAAACCTGTTTGTTAGCTGGTAAAATTATGATAGAAAGCGATGCAGAAATGTACCGTGTTGAAGATACAATGAGCCGAATTGCGCTTGCTTCTGGCAACTATCGAATGGTTAGCTATGTGACACAAACCGGGTTATTTGTTGGCATAGATGGAACCTCCACGATTCGTATGGTTCAAGTAATGAAACGTGGCATTGATTTAGAAAAAATCTCTCGTGTGAATCAGCTGTCTCGTGCTTATGTGGCTGGTGATTTTTCTTTAGAGGAATTACTGAATAAACTAAAAGTGATAGATAGTGAACACCGCCATTTTCCAATTAGCGCACGCATTGTTAGTGCGGCCGTTGTCAGCGCTACAATTATGATTCTTTTTGGTGGCGTCTGGTCCGATTTATTCTTGACTTTTCTGATTGGTGGTTGCGGCTATAGTCTTTATTATTTTAGTTTAAAGTTTCTCAAGATTAAATTTTTATCTGAATTTTTAGCTTCGCTGTTTATTGGTGCAGCCGCTATTCTTTCAGTCAAATTGGGACTCGGACAATCACAAGATTTAATCATCATTGGTTGTGTCATGCCTTTAGTGCCTGGTGTGCAAATTACCAATGCTCTTCGCGATTTGCTAGCTGGACACTACTTATCGGGTGTTTCTCGTGGGACTGAAGCATTAATGACTTCAGGAATGATTGGTTTTGGCATTGCTTTTGTCTTTCAACTTTTCTATTAAAAGGAGTGACTTACTTGCTAGGAATCGTTTTGGTACAATTTATCTTTAGTTTTTTAGCTTCTGCGGCGTTTGCAATTATTATTAATGTTCCCCGACGATCACTGGTGGCTTGTGGTCTAACTGGTAGTGTAAGCTGGATGCTTTATTGGGTAATCGTTGAAGTTTTTAGTGGAAATGCAGCATTAGGTTCCCTTATCGGTGCTGTCGGTGTTGCGGCAGTAAGCTACCTATTCTCAAAAATATTGAAAATGCCTGTCACGATTTTTAATATTCCTGGTATTGTTCCATTGGTACCTGGTGGCTTAGCTTATCAAGCTGTTCGGAATATCGTAATTGGCAATTATGAAAAAGGCGCCTATTTTACCGTGCAAGCTGTAATGATTGCTGGGGCAATTGCGTTAGGCTTAGTCGCTTCTGAGGTTTTCAATCAGAATATCCGCAGCTTTCGGGAAAAAAGAGAATCTTTGGGTTTTATTCGTCGTAAGCGCAACAAAATTAAAAAATAGACAGCAAAAAAGTTGGTTGCTTCCATTTGATAAGGAAGCAACCAACTTTTTTTAAAAGGAACGATAGACATATTGATTTTTTGGTGCTTGATCTGCTTTGACTTTCTCCACTTGCACAGTTGGTATTTGCCGTTTAAACGGTGGATAATAGGATAACTCAACCGTGCCGGTAATCGTTACCCAATCATTGTTTTGAAATTGCGTATGTTCAGGAAAATGAACCAACAAGCCAAAAACGCCAGAATCAGCGACACAATGAATAATCCCAAAACGGAAGACAAATTGGTCAACACTTTCTTCTCGTTTTGAATTATAGACAAAGCCTTTATAAGAAATCCTTTTCCCTGCAAATTGACTTGGATAATTATAGATTAATTCCATAATTTCCAAATAGTTTTCATCCGTAATTGAAATCACAGATTGTCCATCATATTGTTTCATGGCTTTTGCCATCTGCTTGTCATAATCCGTCTTATTGAAATACATACTTGTATCAGGTTTCAAATATTGCGTTTGCATATCAGGATCCCCTACTGATTCTTTACTTACTGGAAAGTTAAAGCCTTTTGCTTCAACAATTGTTGTGTCTAAACTAACTGTCGGAAATAATAAGCCAACAATCAACGGTAAAGAAAGTAGTAAATAGGCAAGCCCTCTTTGGCTGGGTTTTTCCAAATTATGCTGATGGCCATGATGTTCATGTCCCCCATGTTGGTGCATGTCTTCATGTTTTTTTTGCATTGATGGATCTGCTTGGTTCCACAAAATCAATTGGACAATCGCCATAATAAAAGCTAAAACCATTGATAAAACAGCTAAGTAATTATAATGAATATTGATATATTGGTTCAGTTCACCTGAAATTTGAAGATACATCATCAACCCCATATATCCAATTAAAATAATAAATCGTATCATCGATTGTAGGCCTCCTTTCTAAACTACTGCCGCATAAATAGTTACGACAAGCGCCACTATCAAAACAAATTGTACAATGAATGACATCTTAAAATAACGTTTCATCATCAATAAATTTTTAATATCTACCATTGGACCAAAAACTAAGAAGGCGACAATTGGTCCTGTGCCAAACAAACTCAAAAGAGAAGAACCAATAAATGCATCTGCTTCTGAACAAAGTGATAGAGTGGCAGCGATGACTAGCATGACTAGAATCGCTAAAATCTTTGAATGGCCCAATTGCATAAGCGCACCAGTTGGAATATAGGTTTGCATGATTGCTGCTAACAAAGAACCAAAAATTAAATAACGACCCGTATCAAAAAATTCATCAATACTATGGGTTAATGCTGACCAGCCATTTTTCCAAAATGAACGAGCTTCATCAACGTGTTCATGCGTATGAGCAACCTGCTCTTCTTTAATCTGCGCCAACTCTTTTTCTGTTAAAATTGATTCTTTTCGAAAATAAGCTAACCAAATGCCGATAACCCACGCGACAATCATACTACCTAAAACTCGCCAAATCACAAATTTTGTTGCGCCACTAAAAGCTACGTATGTTGAGAATAGCACAATTGGATTAATGATTGGTGCCGTTAACATAAAAGCAAAAGCGGTATGTGTTGGTACATCTTTTTTAACAAATTGATGCACAATTGGGACGATCCCGCATTCACAAGAAGGGAAGAAAAACCCTAGGAAACTACCTACACAAATTGATAAAAATTTATTTTTAGGTAACACTTTTTTTACTCGTTCTGGTGTTAAAAAAACATGTAAAGCGCCTGAAATCAAGCAACCTAACATGACAAAAGGCAATGCTTCGATAATAATCGAAAGAAAAATAGTGCTCATCTGTAAAACAGAGTTTGGTAAAAATTGAAACATCATAGACCTCCCACTAGTAAAAATCTAGTTAACTATACTCCTAACACCAGACAAACACAAGTATTTGTCAAAAAATTAACTAAGAGTTTAAAAGTATTATCACCGATGTCTCTGTCAAACCAGCTGGATAAAAGAACAAAAAATGAGCATGGGACAAAAATCACTTTGGATTTTTGCTCCACGCTCAAAAACTGATAAACCACCATTATTCTAAATTTGAAATAACTCTGAGGCTGAATCGGGGTCTGTATCATATACCTTAAATGCTTCACCGACGCCTAAATCCTTTTGCTTCAAAGTAGACTCCATTGCCATTCGCGCATGAAGTTTCGTATTATTTTCTTTGCTAAGATGACCTAAATAAATGCGTTTTGTTTTATCACCTAACACATCCGCCATCACAAGAGCACCATCGTCATTGGATAGATGGCCTTTATCTCCTAAAATCCGTTGTTTAAGACTCCATGGATAAGGTCCTGCTCGCAAAATTTCAATTTCATGATTGCTTTCGACTAAATAAGCATCTGCATTTTCAATCGTACCACGAATATGATCGCTACAATAACCTGTATCCGTTAGAACAACAAAGGAACGATTATTGCGATGAAAACGATAAAATTGAGGCGCAATCGCATCATGTGAGACACCAAAACTTTCAATGTCCATATCTCCCAAGGTCAAAACTTTGCCCATTTCAAAAATATGTTTTTGAGCGACATCGACTTTGCCAATCATGGGATCCATCGCTTGCCACGTTTTTTCATTGGCATAGACATCTAACTTATATTTTCGCGCTAACACGCCAACGCCGTGAATGTGATCCCGATGTTCATGTGTAACTAAAATCGCATCTAAATCTTCTGGTTTGCGATTGACTTCTGCTAACAGTGAAGTGATTTTTTTGCCACTTAAACCCGCATCTACTAATACTTTCTTTTGGTTGGTTTCAATAAAAAGGGAATTGCCTGTACTGCCACTGGCAAGAACACTGATATTAAAAGCAAACTCTGAATCCATTTAAAACTCTTCCCTTCTACATTACAACATTAACGTGTTTCATTATACAACGGACCTTAATGTTTTTCCACCTTTGGCACAGTATTATTTGTGATGATGGTATTACTTACGGCATTCACCTGTTCAATTTCAACTGAATCTTCACCAGTAGAAATTCCTACAAACCAGACTGGAACGTATACATTTTTCTCACGAATTTTATAAATTCTTGAATAGGCCAATTTAATGAATGTTATTTTGGAATTACTAGGAATCCGGTTATTCATATAGAGCGTGTCTATCGCATCACGATTGGAATATAAATCCGTTTTGTCCCGTAACTCTTCAATATTTTCAATGTGCGTTTGCGAATATTTACTAATTTTCCATAATTCACCTGACGTATCTGCTAAAATACTTAATTTTGCCGTGTCATCTCTAAAGGGAATTCCTTTATACGATTGTGCAGCCACAATTTCTGCCGTCGGCTCTTTTAAATGAGAAAATTCTGGTAAGTATTGATATTCGTCTCCGAATAATAAAGCATTTTTTTCATTTAAAAAGGTACTTAAATCTTTATCAATTTTCTTAGGATCAATAAAATAGTTTTTACTAGGTACACTCGTTAAAGTATTATCCGCAATTTGCAGCCCATTTCTCAAAAAGTTTTTATTCTTTTCACGTTGGATTTTTAAAGCAGCAGAAAAATTGGTTTGTTCGCCACTTAAATAATAGCCTTCCAATCGTTCTGAAGAAAGTGTCCCTTTATACGAGATGTTATCTTTTTCCAACCGACTTTCAATCGATTCTGTTTGGCTGGAAGAAGAGACGTTGCTCTCCTCTTGTTGACCTTCCCGATAAATTCCAAATAAAAAGATATTTAATCCTAAAAACGCTAAGAAGAAAATCCACTCAATTCGTTTAAAATCCATTAGCCCACCTCCAAGCTTGGTAATTGTTTTACCAAGTCCGTTGCAGTGTACCAATTGTTGTTATAAAGGACATACCATTCCGGACTTAAATCAACGACTTGTTTGACTTCTTCAATTGTCTGCCACGTATAACCGATAACAGCCGATTGAATTTTTTCCTTTTTAGCACCAGCCGTTTCTAAACGCTTAATCAATTTTTCCGTGCTTTCCAGCGTCACTTCTTCTTCTGAAGGAATCGGCACTTGGATCGTATTCACACTTGTGTTAATGGTTACGCTTGGCGCAGCACCATCGTTGTTCGTGATGCGAATATCCACTTGGCCTTTTAAATCATTACTGAACACTGGGAAACCTTCCACAAAAGTCCGATAATTGACACTATCTTTCGTTCGATCAAAGTAACGTAAATTCCCCATATTGGTTCCTAAACGTTTTACATAAGAAAAGCTTTGATTATAGATTGAATCCCGTTTATTCTCTTCTGGCAAGGTCCCTTTAAAATCGATTTTCCCCAGTTTTTCTTCTGCAAACAATCGTTCTTCTTTACTCGTGTAGGTTAAGTCTTGACTGTCTTCATTGGTTTGGATATCTTCCGTTTCATTGAAAAAAGCATTCCTAAAACGAGTAACTGGTTGCGAAGCTAAAATATAACTGTACTTTTTCAACTTCATATCATTGGTTAAATAACATTGTCCTTGTTTGGTTAGCGTATTTTCGGAAACGTCTTGATATTGTAATCCCTCTTTATTGATAATTCCCATTAAGCGCGCCTTATTGACAGTCATGGGCGCTTCATAGACGTTGGCTTGATCATAATCTAAAAAACGTATCTTATTTTCGTTAAAATCCAATTGAATTTTCGTAAAATACTGGTCCGTCAACTCATTAAAGTTAGTAAAATTAATGGATAGATTATAAATCGAAGCATAGTCCGAGATTAAAAAGGGACCTTGATAAAGAAGTTCAATGCCTTGTTCCATTTGGTTGTAGCGCTTAAGTTGCTCTGCATTTTTTGTCACAACTTGTGTCAATTTACCAAAAGTAGCCATTTTAATATCATTTTGAACATTACTAATTAATGTTTCACGATTACTTTGCATCGCTTTTCCATCAGTTATTCGAATCAATTGCAAAGGTAAATAGACATCGCCAATGGCTTTTTCATTGACAGCTGTTGTGACTTGGCTTCCCGACTTCATTTCTGGTATTTTTTTGGCAGAATTCAGCCAGATATTGACTGAAAAATATATACTTAAAATGACCATTAAAATCAAGCCAATTCTTGTAATCCATTCTGATAATTTCATCATTCCCACCAATCCTCTTCATAAGGTTCATATGGTAGTGAAATATAGAAAGTCGATCCTTCACCTTCTGTACTTTCCACCCAAATACTCCCGTTATGGGCCCGAATTACTTCTTTAGAAATTGCTAAACCTAAACCAGTCCCACCTTGTGCTCGCGCACGTGCTTTATCCACACGATAAAAACGCTCGAAGACTTTCCCGAGATCTTTTTTAGGGATGCCCAAACCTTGGTCCGAGATACTAAAGACGACATTATTATGTGTTTCAACTAGTCGGCAGGTAATGACGCCGCCATCTGGCGAATACTTAATCGCATTGTTCAAAATGTTGTCTAAAACCTGAATTACTTTGTCTGTATCTAACTCTACCCATAAATCGCGTTTAGTAAATTCACGGCGAATTTTGTAATTTTTTTGCTCATTTTCAATCATCATATCAAAGCGATCCAAGACAAAATTAATCAATTCGTTAAAATTCACATACTCTAATTGAAGATGTGTATTCCCAGAGTCCATCCGAGATAAATTCAACAAATCATTAATCATACGAATCATCCGGTCGGTTTCTTCTAACGTGACTTTTAAGAAGTTCGGCGCAATCTCAGGGTTTTCCCAAGCTCCTTCACTCAAAGCCTCTATATAACTACGCATACTTGTCAAAGGCGTTCGCAACTCATGAGAAACATTGGAAACAAATTCCCGTCTTTCCCGTTCGTTTTTTTCCTGTTCTGTGACGTCATGAAGTACGCAAACTAAGCCAGTAATAAATCCTGATTCCCGACGAATCATCGTAAAGTCTACCCGGATAATCATTTGGTCTTCTTCACGATCAGACGTTGAGCGATCAATCAGCAGTTCATCTGGCTCTTCTAACAGCTTCCGCAATGTGTAATCTTCTTCAATATCTAACAACTCTAATAACGAGGTCCCAATCACATTTTCATTTTTTACATTTAATAATGAAAGGGCCATCTCATTAATCGTAATCACCTTTCCGCGGCGATCCGTCGCAATGACACCATCTGTCATATGCGTTAAGACACTATCTAAACGATTTCTTTCTGCTTCCATTGTTTCTTGTGCTTCTTCAATCCGTTCTGATAATTGATTAAATGTTTCTGCTAATTGGCCTAATTCATCTTTTCCATGGACTTCTACTTTTCCAGCGTAATCACCACGAGCGATTCGAATGGCTTGCTCGCGCATTTCACCAATCGGCTTCGTGATTGATCGTGCAATCAGTAAAGTCACAATAATCGAGATTGCTGCGGCAATAATAGAAGCAGTGAAAAAGATACTTGCTGTGTTAGTAATTTCTTGGTATTTATTTTCTAAATTACTTTTCACATAAAGGACGCCAATCACTGTTTCTCCAGTAGGCGATTGAATCGGCTGGACATTCACATACACGCGTTTATCATTATCTAAAGCTTGATATTTTTTACTCGTAAAGTCATTTAAATCACGATAATCATTCTTTTTCCCAATAATATTTTGTTGATTTAAATCATTGGTTGCCCGAATAATCCCTTTATCATCGACAATTCTCGCTTCAGAAATATCTGCATTTGAAAAATCAGATAACGCTTTTTTTAAATTTGCATCAACATCACTACGTTCGAGATCTTTATTGCTCATCTGCGTACTTAACGTGTTTGACAATTGGACAACTTGGGAATCCATATTTTTTTTAAAATCGGAAATTGTAGTGGCTTCCAATTCACGAATGAAATAGCCACCAATGATTTGAATCGCAATCAGTAACAGCAGAATAAATGATAACGCAATCTTAAAATTAACAGATTGAAAAAAGTGAACTTTTTTCTTCATACCTGATTACTCCTGTTCAGGATTTCTTAGATAATAACCAACCCCACGACGAGTAACTAAATACGTTGGATGACTTGGACTATCTTCAATTTTTTCTCTTAAACGACGCACGGTTACGTCCACTGTCCGCACATCCCCAAAATAATCATAACCCCAAACGGTTTGTAACAAATGTTCACGAGTCATCACTTGTCCGATATGTTTTGCTAAGTAATAAAGTAACTCAAATTCACGGTGGGTTAATTCAATTTTTTCACCCCGTTTTGAGACCATGTATGCATCAGGATGAATGGTTAAATCACCAATCGTTAATTCAGATTGTGTTGTCACCTCGGCTTCTTTCGCATTGGTTGCACCTCGCCGTAAATTGGCTTTTACACGAGCAACTAATTCACGATTTGAAAATGGTTTCGTTACATAGTCATCGGCTCCTAATTCCAATCCTAAAACCTTATCAATTTCAGAATCTTTGGCAGTCACCATAATGATTGGCATATCATGTGTTTTGCGCACTTCTCGCGCGACTTCTAAGCCATCCATTTTAGGGAGCATTAAGTCTAAAATAATTAAGTCTGGTTCCACTTCTTCCACTTTTTCAAGTGCTTCTTCTCCATCATAAGCAGTAAATACTTCATATCCTTCTTTAACCAAATTATATTTAACGATCTCTGAAATTGGCTTCTCGTCATCAACTACTAAAATTTTCTTCACAAAGAGACACCTCTTTTTCCTTCTAATCTTATTTGATACTTTCCTATTATACCTTATTTTGATGATGTTTTCATCTTTAGCTAAAAATGCGCCTTCAGGTTCTCCTAGTATAACAAAAAAAGAATCTCTGACAACAATTGACGCTTGTTATCAAAGATTCTTCTTCCGCTAATCTATTCTTCCGTATCTAAGATGAATTTTGCTACAAGAGCGGCTAATAATCCACCAATTAATGGCGCAACGATAAAAATCCACAACTCAGATAACGCTGAACCACCCGCAAAAACGGCTGGCGCGATGCTACGAGCTGGGTTGACAGAAGTTCCTGTCAAAGGAATACCGACTAAGTGAATCATTGTTAGTGTTAACCCAATTACGATTCCTGCTAATGAAGCATTGCCTTTCTTAGCACTTGTAACTGTCATGACAACTAAAACAAAAATAAATGTTAAAATAATTTCGACTGTCAATGCACCAGCAACACTTAATTCCCCTACGCCATTTTGACCTAAGTTCTCAATACTTTTACCAGCACCTTTTAGAATGCTTAATAATGCAAATGAGGCAATCAAGCCACCAACAATTTGTCCCACTACATAGTAGATTAGTTCCATTGTTGTCATTCGTTTATTAAGCCACATTCCTATAGAAACAGCTGGATTTAGATGTGCACCTGAAATTGTGCCAATACTATAGGCAGCAGCAACGATTGTTAACCCAAATGCTAAGGCAATCCCCGTTGTTCCAATCCCTTCCATACCATTTCCTAGAACGGCTGTTCCTGTCCCAAAAAAGACAAGAATAAATGTTCCTAAACATTCTGCTATTGCTTTTTTCACAAAAAATTCCCCCTTTGTAGACAAATTGTAACACATTCGTGAAATTTTCAATATAATTTTCGTTGTTTTTTCAGCAAAATGATATTTCTATGAAAAAGAGAAATCTTAAATGAAAAATCCCCTCAAAAAAATTTGAGGAGATTTTTCATTTAATTAATCATTTAATAACTGTATGCCAACACCTAAAAGTCCTGGTCCTGTATGAACAACTAATGCCGGACTAATCGTTCCAAAGTAAATTTCTTCTGCTTGTGGAAAAGCCGCTTTCAAGCGTTCCATCATTGCTTTTGCTTCTTCCTCTGCCGCACCGTGAGCGACTGCCAAACGAAAACGGGGTGCCTCACCTATAAAGTTCGTCACCAACTCAAACGTTTTATCAAGACTTTTTTTACGGCCGCGAGACTTAGCCACCGTATAGTAAATGCCTTCTTCATTACAAGAAATAATGGGGTTTAATTTTAGCGCATTCCCTAAAATAGAAGTGACTAAACCAATTCGTCCACCTTTTTGTAGATATTCTAAAGTGGCTACATTAAAAAATACTTTTGCGTTGGCTACTTCTTCTGTTAATTTTTGTTGTAATTCTTGCCATCCTAATCCTGTTTCAATTAATTCTGCTGCTCGTATCGCCTGAATGCCAGCCCCGATACCAATGTTCTTTGTATCTAAAACAAATACATCTAGTCCTTCGGTTTGTTCTCCAAGCAAGCGAACCACATTATACGTTCCACTTAAACCACTAGAAATGGTCACCGCTAAGACTTTTTCGTAACCCGCTTCTTTAATTTTGTCAAAAATAGCTTGGATTGTTGCGCCATCTGGTAATGAAGTACTAGGGATTTCTTTCTCTAAACGTTGATACACTTCTTCTGGTGTAATATCTACCTTATCTGTATAGGTTTTTTCAGGATAAATAATCTGTAAGGGCAAGACATACATGCCGTATTGTTTGACTAATGCCTCTGGAACATCTGTCCCAGAATCAACCAGTAGTGCGATCTTTTCTTTATTCATGTGTCATCTCATCCATTTCTTTTAAGTATTCTTGTTCCAATTCAATCACTTTTTCACTAAACATTTTAGTAGCAAAAGACATTGTCGCTGCTTTTACAGCCAAATATTCAATCCCCATAGGTTCTTGTGATTTGGCCTGAACTTCTTTTTCTTGCGCTTGAGCAGCAATCACATAAATCGCTCGTTCCTGTTCTTGACAAAATAAATTGTACGCTTCACGAATACCAACCGTGGCTCCTTGGAATAAAATGCCTTGCTTAATTTCTGGCAATGTTAACACTTGTTTCAACAACGTAATCGCAATTAAAAACGCTAAATGCTTTTGATTGTAGCGCTTTTTCACTGGGGCCGGGATTAACCCGTGTTTGACATAATTATTAACCATCGATGACGTTAACAAAGTATGTTTTTCCAGTGTAATCAATGGGGATAAGTATTTTTCTATCAGAGTAATCACTTGATCCATATATAATTCAATATCTGGTAACTCATGCCATCTTGGCAAATGAACATTTTCCAATTGTTGGCCCCAATCTTGTAGTGATTTTTCTATCTCGTCCATAAAAACCCTCCTAACCATTTCTAAAAAAGAATATCATACTTTTGACAATTATTCAATCTAGTTTTTAAAACTAGATTGAATAAAAAAGAAAAGCGAGCAATTTTGGAATTGTTCACTTTTCTCTCTTTATTTTTTTAAAGAACGTTTTCCGATTAAAATACCTATCAAAAACAGGCCTTCTAATAAAACAAAAAACAAGATAAAACAATGCATAAAGTAGGCTTCAGGTAAGGCATTGATAATCGGATCAGTCAGCGGATTAAATAACCAAGCATCGTTGTTAAAAAATAATCCATGAAACGCAATAAAAAATTGATCAAAGCCAATCAGCATGAAAAAGCCAAAAAGCACAGGCAAAAACATTCCCCACTGAAATGGCCGTATTAATGTCCATAAACGCTGATTTTTCACCAAATATTTTAAATAAAGGAAACTAGGCAACAACGTAACTAGTAATACGCCATAGCACAATAAAAACAATTTTTTCACTTCATAAAAATGAAAAGCCGCGCTATCAGACATTGGAAAATCAGGAAATACTAATGTTTTTTCAAAAGGATTGTTTAAGTACATCATTAAATGATCGTAATTTTTAATCAAGGTCACACGATCAACCTCTACGTCTTTTAAAATATTTAAGTGTTGGATATCAAAAAGATACAATGGACGAAAATTAATCGTGATCGTGATACTTAAAGCCACAATCGTTAAAAACAAACAAATGAGTCCAAGTGTTTCCCTTAAACGCAATTTCGACCTTATCATACTCAAAAAGTCCATTCATCTAAGGAATCAACAACATAGGTTGGTGGCGTTGGCAAAGTTGGAACAGCTGACTTAGGGGTAAAACCTGATGTAACTAACAAGCTATCAATACCATTTTGAATCCCTGATTGAATATCGGTTTCATAATTATCTCCAACCATAATTACTTGCTCTTTTTCCACACCTAAATGCGCAATCGCTCGTTCCATGATAATCGCTTTTGGTTTGCCAATATAAACTGGTTTTGTTTGAGTAGCTGTCTCCACAAACGTCACAACTGAACCTGCACCAGGTAATAAGCCTCTTTCTGTCGGAATGTTCTTATCTGGATTGGTCCCAATAAACAACGCCCCTTTTTGAATGGCTAAGGTAGCTAAAACCACTTTTTCGTAAGATAATTCTGTATCAAGTCCCACGACAACATAATCAGGATTTGTTTCATCCCATTCAAAACCTGCTTCTAAAATTAAGTCAATTAAACCAGCCTCGCCGATGACAAAGACTTTCTTGCCTCGATTGGTTTCTTTCATGTAATCAATCGTCGCTAAAGTCGCTGTATAAACAAGGGATGCTGGGACATGAATATCAAATTCATTTGCTAAACGTTGTGCCACTGTTTCAGGAGATTTAGTGGTATTATTCGTTACAAATAAAAAAGGCAAATCTTTTTCCTGTAACTGCTCGACAAAACGTTTTCCGGCTGGAATTGGTTCTTTTCCTAAATAAATCGTTCCATCTAAATCAATTAAATATCCTTGATAGTCTTTTTTCACTCTGATTACTCCTCACGTTGACGAATCGTAAAGCCTTTGCCAGATTTTTTGGAACTAGGCTGTTTGGGTGTAGTCGTTTTTTTATTTTCTTCTTTTCGCGTACGAATCACTGGCTTGCTATTTTTATTAGCGGGCGCACTCTTTTCCTCGACAAACGCGTTAGAACGATTATTCTTTTTATGGCGACGACGACGATGCGTTGTTTTTTCTTTACGTTCCCCTGTTCGTTCAATTACAAAATAGGCACAGCCAAAATTACAATATTCATACAAATAGTCTTCTAGTGTATCAATGCGTTGATCCGGCGCTGCCCGACGATTAGAAGTATCAAAAAAGCCACGCAAGCGTAACTGTTCATAGCCCCAGTCTCCTACGATATAATCATAACGCGCTAATACTTCACTAAACCGTTCACCTAAGCGTTCAGGATCAAAGGCATCACGATGATTTTTAACAATTCGGTACTCTCTTTCACCAATTTGAATATCTGTTTCATTCACAATGGTGACAATTTCCCCTTTTTTCTTTTCTTTTACAGGTTCTTCTTTTATTTCTTCAAGAACTGCTGTTAGTTCTTCTGTAAAGGTTGCAGCAGTTTCTGTTTCTTTTTTTTCGGTTGTCTTTTTGTCTGTCATTTTTTCACCACCTAGTTTTTATTATACCTTGTTTTTATTTGATTGGATAGTGGGCATGCAGATAGTTCGCCACGACAGTTCTTAAAACGTCTGGAAATAAAAATTCGACTTCTCCAACTAACTCAATCGTTGGGAAAAACGGAACAAATTGAAAGTGATCCACTGTTGTCAGCGTATACTTCTGCTCTGGCTGAATAGGTTTCCCTTGCCAAAAAACGGTCTGGCTATTTTGCTCAAAACGAATCCCATCATAACATAATTCGCCAAAAATTTTCCCGCGGAAGCCCATCCCGCGAATCGGAAATTTCCGCAGAAATTGACGACTTTTTTCCATTTCACGAATCAAGCGGCTCATGTCTGACCCTTTCAAGGTAACCTTGATTAAATGCATTGGATGAGGCAAGGCCTCATGTAATTGGTCTGCATTGATTATTCCTTCTGGTAAATCTGCTAAAAATAACCCGTTGTTCAACACAGCCGCTTCGGTCTGCCCCGCTTCTTTTAACGCCTTCAAGGCAACAGTTATAAAGGCATGCGGTTGCCGTAAGTCCGTTGACAAGGTTTCAGGGATTTGTGCAATTTGCTGCGCTTGCAATAGTCGATGACCTTCCGTTAAGTAACCTGCAATTTCCTTGGCATCAGTTGCTTGCTCTTCTAAACTTGCTGTTTCAATGGTTTTCGCATAACTTGTGACTTGCTTCGTGTCGGCATCCACAAACAGATGCACTTCACCAATATACTGTCCATATTTGCCAGCAGCTGCTAGTTGCACATGATTAATTTTTTCACCATCTTTAAATAAATGATGTGTATGGGAACCTAAGATCACTTGAATTTCAGGATAATTCGCCGCAATCATAAAATCAGTATCTATCCCCAAGTGACTAAGCAAAATGAGAACATCACATTGAGGCGCAACTTCTGTAATCAGTTGAGGAAGGACTGCTTCCACTTGTTTGATTGTCCAGCCATTGGGATTATACGTTAAAGGAAATGGTGCGGTTAAGCCAATAAACCCTAACTTTGTGCCTTCTTTAGTTGTCATAATTTTATATGCTTGACAAAAATCTGGTAACGTTTGGGTTTTTGGTTCTTCTAAATTAGCTAAGACCACTTCAAATGTTGCCTGATCATATAAATGCTCTAATTGTTTCTTTGAATTGCCGATTCCTTCATTATTTCCAATTGTAACCAGGTCATACGCTAATGTATTCATTATAGCTACATTTGCTCGACCATCTGTTGCTTCGGTCAAAGGATGACACCGATCTGAAAAGTCACCTAAATCAATGGTTACGACTGTTTTGCCCTCTTTTTGGTACAGCGAACGTTTGGCTTTAACCAGACGCCGTATTTTGGGCCAATTTTCAAAGTGAGAATGAAGATCATTGGTATGAAACAACACAATCTCTTCCACTAAAATCGCCTCCTTTATTCAGCGCTCTGATTAATAGTACCATATTTATAGAAGAAAGTTACAAAAAAGAACAGATGACTTTAGAAGAATTTCTCCTAAAATCACCTGCTTTTATCAGGACGAACTATGCGTTATTTTTGGGACGCTTGCGTTGCGTCGCTTCCATGATAACTGGTAAGATCACAGGACGACGTTTGGTTTGTTCAAATAAATAACGGCTTAAGTTTTCGCGGATTTCTTGTTTCAGTTTGCTCCATTCAAAATCGTCACTTTCTAAATGCTTTTCAACAATTTCTGTAACAATATTGCTACTTTCTTTCATTAGGTCTTTACTTGTTTTAACGTAAACAAAACCTCTAGAAGTAATTTTAGCTGGTGAAACAATTCGTTTTTCTCGACGATTAATTGTCACAACAGCCACAAAAATACCATCTTCGGAAAGAATACGACGATCCCGTAAAACGATATTACCAATATCGCCGACACCAATCCCGTCAATCATAATATTTTCGGCCGTTGTGCTGCCAGCTACCGACATTCTACCTTTTGTATACTCTAGAATGTCCCCACGACCTGTAATAAAGATATCTTTATAAGGCATGCCAATTTCGTGTGCTAAGTCCGCATGCGCAGCTAACTGGCGGTATTCACCTTGGACAGGAATGAAATATTTTGGTTTCATTAAGTTCAGCATCAATTGCAAGTCATTCGGATTAGCGTGACCAGACACACGTAAATTGTCGGAAATTTGCTTCACCGTAGCACCGGCCCGATAGACAATATCCTCTGTTTTGGCAACCGTTGTTTCCATGGCCGTTGTCGGCGTTGTCGTAATATAAACTAAATCGCCTTCTTCAATTCGAACGACACCATGTGTATTATTAGCCATTTTTTGAAGTGACTTAATCGGTTCTCCCATCCGGCCTGTTTCTAAAATTAATAACTGTTCGGGTGCATATTTTTTCATTTCTTTTGGTTTCACTAATAGATCTTCGCTTGGCAATTGTAATTTTTCCAATTTCATCGCCGTCCGAATAATCCGTTCAAAATCTTGGCCTGTCAAAACGACTTTACGACCAGAACGATCCGCTGCATTCAATACTTGTTGGACCCGTTGCAAATTACTTGCCACACATGCCACGATGATTCGTCCTTCCCAATAGCGAATCGTGTCGAACACTTCATCAGCGATTTGGGCTTCGGAAGCAACTTGGACTGGGTTTTCAGCATTTGATGAATCACTAAGTAACGCCAAGACGCCTTCTTTCCCAATTTCAGCCAAGCGGCCATAATCGGTCTGATACATCTCAATCGCACTTTGATCAAATTTAAAATCACCAGTATAAACAATGTTACCTTCTTTTGTTTTGATGCTAACGCCAATCGAATCTGGAATGGTGTGCGTTGTTTTAAAGAAGCTCACCGTTGCTTGACCAAAATCAATTTCTGTATGCGGGTCAATCACATGGAAATCTTTAAATTTCTTCGTTTCCGCATGACTGTTGACACTTAGTTTTGCTAGTTCAATCGTTAATTCTGTCCCAAAAACAGGCACTTGAATTTTTGAAAGCAAATACGGTAAGGCCCCAATTGCATCTGCATGGCCATGTGTTAAAAAGACCCCTGCAATTCGTTCACTATTTTCTTCTAAATACGTAAAATCCGGAATGACAACGTCAATTCCTAAAAGTTCGTTCTCTGGATATTGTAATCCACAATCCAGTACAAAAATTTCATCTTCCACTTCAGCAACGTACATATTTTTTCCATTTTCACGAACGCCGCCTAATGGAACGATTTTTATTGTACTCACTCTTTTCACCTCTCTATGATTACACGTTCTTTAAATCTCTAACGTGCGAATAATTCTTTGCTCTTCTTCTGGTGTACAAGCAACTAGAGGTAAACGTAAATTTCCAACAGGAATACCTAAATGATTTAAGGCCGCTTTCACGGGTGCCGGCGAAGGCACTGAAAACAATGCGTTCATTTTTGGTAATAACTGTCGTTGAATTTTAGCCGCTTCCGGCAAGTTCCCCTGCTCCAGCGCTTGATACATCTCATACATTGACGAACCGAAGACATGACTGGCTACCGAAATAACCCCTTGTCCGCCAAGTGCCTTGGTGGCAAAAGCCAACCCGTCTTCTCCAGTATACACTAGAAAGTCTTTTGGCGCTCTTTCAATCAACTCAGTAATTGCATCTAACCCTGCACATTCTTTAATCGCCACAATTTTTTCCAATTGTGCTAAGCGCAAAGTAGTTTCCACTTCTAGACATGCAGCCGTTCTACCAGGAACATTGTACAAAATAATTGGTAGTTCACTTGCTTCTGCGATGGTTTTAAAATGTTGATACATACCTTCTTGATTTGGTTTATTATAATAAGGAACAACCGCCAAAACAGCATCGATACCAGCGATTGTCGCTAACTCTTTCACAAAAGCGACTGAGTCACGTGTATCATTCGTACCTACACCACAAATAATCGGAATACGTCCATCGATCAGTTCAATCATTCGCTGGAATAATTGTAATTCTTCTTCATGAGTTAACGTGGGTGATTCACCAGTTGTTCCTGCTAAAATAACGCCTTCTGTATGATTGGCCAATAAATAGTCTACCAATTGCGGTAGTTTATCAAAATCTATTTCTCCCGATTCTTGAAACGGCGTAACCATTGCCGTAATAATTGTTGCATTCGTTAAATCCATCCTATTCCCTCCCGAGTATACAATACAAACCTTCTAGTCGTTTTCAGGTACACGAAGCAAATTCATTTCGTGTAGCGTTTCAGCAATTTGGACCGAGTTCCAAGCAGCTCCTTTTAATAGGTTGTCTGACACAATCCATAAATGGAAACCGTTCTTCACGTCAACGTCTTGACGAATACGGCCGACAAATGTTTCTTTCTGGTTGACGCTATTTAGCGCTTGTGGATATAGTTGTTCACTTGGCTCATCTTGCAAAATTACACCTGGAGCTTGCGCCATTAATTCTTGGATGGCTGAGACCGATGCATCTGCTTGTTTCACTTCTATATAAACAGATTCAGAATGTCCTGAAATTACCGGAATACGGACACAGGTGGCAACGACTTTTAGCTTGTTGTCTCCCATGATTTTTTTTGTTTCATTCATCATTTTCCATTCTTCGTAGGTATACCCTGCTTCTGAAAAAACATCAATTTGAGGCAACGCATTAAAAGCAATTGGATAATGTTTTTCGTCACTGCCAGCTGGTAAAATTTCAGCTGACCATTCGCTGACAGGTTTTCCCTCTAAAAAATCTTCGGCTTGTTCTTTTAGCTCATTAATTGCACGGATACCTGCGCCACTCACAGCTTGATACGTTGAAACGATGATTCGTTCTAAGCCAAACGCTTGCCGAATTGGTTCTAAGGCCACCATCATTTGAATCGTAGAACAATTGGGATTTGCGATGATTCCCTGATGATTTTTCAAGGCTTCCGGGTTCACTTCTGGAACAACTAAAGGAACATCTTTTGCCATTCTAAAATGGCTAGTGTTGTCAACAACGACAGCTCCGCGCTTAACTGCTTCTGGTGCAAACTTTTCGGAAATACTCCCACCAGCACTAAATAATGCTAAATCGATTCCTTCAAATGATTCCGGGACTAATTCTTCCACGATAAGAGGTTGCCCTTTAAACTGAATCTCTTGTCCAGCAGAACGCTTAGACGCCAATAACCTCACACTGGCAATTGGCAAACTTGTTTCTGCTAACAATTCAATCATTCTTGTCCCGACAGCACCTGTTGCTCCTACCACGGCAACATGATATTCTTTTCCCATATTTTCATACTCCCCTCTTACCTTCTTGTAAAAGCTACTTGTCCTATTTTACCATAGTATTGAAAAAACCTACATAGTCAAAAAAATGATTTTTTTATTTTCCCATGATATTTTAAAACTATTACCCATCAAAGGACTATCCATTGACTTTTGACTTAAATTTGTTATAGTTAAAACGAATTTAATTATAAAGGGAGCGAAATTTCATGGCACGCGTAGAAAGTTTTGAATTAGATCACAACACAGTAAAAGCACCATATGTTCGCCTTGCTGGCACAGAACAAAATGGTGATGCGTTAGTCGAAAAATATGACTTACGTTTCTTACAACCAAACAAAGACGCCCTACCAACAGGCGCATTACACACGTTGGAACATTTATTAGCAGTTAACATGCGTGATGAATTAAAAGGAATCATTGACATTTCGCCAATGGGTTGCCGCACTGGTTTTTATATGATTATGTGGGATCAACATTCACCACAAGAAATCCGTGATGCATTAGTCAACGTTTTAAACAAAGTAATCAATACAGAAGTTGTTCCAGCAGTCTCTGCAAAAGAGTGTGGAAACTACAAAGATCATTCTTTATTTGCAGCGAAAGAATACGCAAAAATCGTTTTAGACCAAGGAATTAGTTTAGATCCATTTGAACGTATTCTGTAATCTTTAGCAATTAACGACAGAGAAACCCACTATTAAGCTGTGGGTTTTTCTGTTCTCTTTCTTAATTTAAACGGAGGTTTTTTATGAATCAAACAATTGAACAATTACTAAGTCACCGTTCCGTTCGTCATTTTAAAAAGCAAGCGTTAACGGACAAGCAGAAACAACAGTTAATTACTGCAGCTCAAGCAGGATCAAGCTCCAATTTTTTACAAGCTTATACAATTATAGAAATCAAAGATCCTGAGCTACGCAGAGAATTGGGACGTTTAGCGAATTGTGAAGACTATGTCGTTAACACTGGTGTGTTCTATGTTTTTGTTGCTGATTTGTATCGTCATGCAACGATTTTGTCAAAAGAGGGGCAATCATTAGAACCCTTAAAGACACCAGAATCATTATTAGTAGCTGCCGTTGATACAACGATTGCTGCGCAAAACATGGCCATTGCGGCTGAATCTATGGATTTAGGGATTTGTTATATTGGCGGCATTCGAAATGACTTAGACACAGTAGCTAAACGCTTATCTTTGCCTGAATTAACTGTACCACTTTTCGGATTAACAATCGGTGTACCAGAAACGTTAAATGGTGTAAAACCACGGATGCCTTTTGAAAATATTTTAAGCGAAAATCACTACCAATCAGACAAATTGACAGATATACACACATATGATGAATTATTAAAAGATTATTATGCCAGCCGCTCAAGTAACGCCCAAACAGCGGATTGGTCACAGAAGTCTTTGTCCTATTTTTCTTATAATCGTCGCCCAGAAGTAAAAATTTTCTTGCAAAAACAAGGATTTGATGTCTAAACAAAAGAGCGTGGGCTTACGTTATTTCAACGTAAGCCCACGCTCTTTTGTTAATTTTTATTTATCTTTACTAAATTTGTCTTTTAAGTCTTCAAAGCCTTCTTTAACTTTATCAGTTAATTTTTCAGCGCCTTCTTTAAGGTCGTCGCCGGCATCACGTGCTTTGTCTTTTACGTCAGCAAAGGTTGATTGAGCTTTTCCTTCAAGTTCTTTGCCTTTATCATCCGTAACTTTGCCTTGCGCTTCTTTTGCAGTACCTTCTACTTTATCTTTTGCATCGTCAAAACGTCCTTTTAAATCTGCCATGCTAATCCCTCCTAAATAATTAATTACATAATAAGAGTATCATTCTTAGCCATTTCCTTCAAATATAATGCATGAACTACGAATAAATGGTTATTTTTGAGCCATTAAAGCTTTTTTTGCCAAGGCAAAGCAACCAATTGTTCCTGGATTATCTTCTAAAAGAGGCGTCACCAAGTATTTTTCTAAAGGCGGTGTTTCCACGTATCCATTGACTAATTCAGCAAATTTTTCACGAACTTTCGGCATCAAATGACGTTGTTTCATGACACCGCCGCCTAAAATGATCACTTCTGGCGCTAATAATAAAGTCGTATTGTACGCTGCTTGCGCTAAATAATAAGCTTCTAGTTCCCAAGTTTTATGATCCTCTTCCAATAAATGTCCTTTTTTACCAGAACGACCTTCAACTGCTGGTCCTGCTGCAATCCCTTCTAAACAATCTCCATGATAAGGACAATTTCCTGCATACGTATCTTCAGGATGACGACGGACTAACGCATGCCCCATTTCTGGGTGGCTAAAGCCTTCAATAAACTCACCGTTTTGAATCGCTCCAGCGCCAACACCAGTTCCAATTGTATAATATACACAACTAGATGTATATTGCCCATTTCCAGCAACATACTCACCATATGCCGCAGCATTCACATCCGTTGTCCAAGCCATTGGCACATCAAAATGTTGTTTCATAGTTCCTAACAAGTCAAAGTTACGCCAAGCTAATTTTGGTGTAGAAGTGATATAACCATACGTAGGAGAATCAACGTGAATATCAATCGGACCAAACGAACCAATCCCAATCGCTTTTAAAGGATATTGTTGGAAAAATTCTATTACTTTTTTCATTGTTTCTTCTGGGGTTGTTGTGGGAAAACTGACACGTTCCACAATGGTCAAATCATCTGTCCCAACGCCACATACAAATTTTGTGCCACCGGCTTCGATACTTCCTAAAAGTTTTTCTGTCATTGCAATATGCTCCTTCGTTTCCATTTTATAAGTAAGCGGATACATTACTTTTGATTAAATAACTAACATACACGTTTAGTTTAACACTTTTTTTTCGTTTCGACAGAACAATTTAACAATTTCAGTCAGGTTGCCCAATGAAATCTGGCAAGTTGCTAAAGAGCATTTTCCTAAAACAAAAAACGAGCATTCACGGTTATCTAACAATGAATGCTCGTTTTTTGTTTATTGATTCTTTAGCGAAAAATATAACCATAGTCCGATTGTAATCCAGCCACCACTAAGTAAAAGCATTAACCAACTCAAAAGTGTTTCTTTTAGAATACTTCTGGGCTCTTTTGCATGCTGAATAAAACTCATACTAGTCAGCAAAGAAAAGAGGAAAAACATAAAACAAATGACCGCTAAACCGCCAGACAACCAAAACCAACTAGCCATTATTCTCACTCTCCTTTTCGCTTGTTTTTTGATAATTATTGCGCCAAATGACACTATAAATTGCCCCAATTGTGATTACTAACAACGTGTAGAAAGTCGGTAACCACCATGTAGGTAGGACCCATTTGACCGTAGCTTCTTGATTCAATTTTTTTGCTTCACGAGTGTTAATCGTAAATTCTTGTTGAAAAGGCCAAGACTGTTGTTCATCTTGTTGTAAAATAGCACGTCCTGTAAATATATAAGTCCCAGCATCTAGCGGTTGTTTGCCCAAATCAAGATGAAAATTCATGGAACTATTTGGGGCAAAGCGAACATTTTTTAGTGTCCGTTGTGCAATTTTTTTAGAGGATCCTTTTTTTATCACTTGACCTTCTAAACGAACTTCTGGAAAAATAGCAGCATACGGATTTTGAATGACCGCCTTTAGCGATTTGGACCCTAAAGCAATTGTAGGTGTTACTTTCACTAATTTCAGTTGGTTCACCTCTGTTAAAGGAGCATTCTCAGCACTCCTCATGGCAATCGCAACATTAAACCCGTAGCGACTGGTTAATCCCATTGTTTGGTTCTCTTCCTCTGTTTTTTCATCTTTGAGATGCGCATAAACCCCGCCTAAAACAACTCCTTTGATAGGCTGATCAAGTCCCTTCACCTTCATCTTTGCTGATACTGTTTGATGAGGCGGCACACTCACTTCCTCATTTTCTAAAGTAACCAAGTCTGTCAGCGGAACCTTTAACGATGAATCAAGTGGTTTATCAAAATCATTGTACACAATCAACCCATTATCATTTGTTGATGCATTTGCTAGAGTCAATACGATGGACAATTTTTCGTCTGTCTTATTTTTTATATCTAAGACAATAGTTGAAGATTGCTTTGGTGCCAGAATTAAATCATAATAACTTGATGTTCCTGACACTTGATTTTCTGGTAAAACAGGCGTTACTGTAAATTTAGTCTTCATTTCTTCTGTAGCTTCTACTTTTGGAACAATAATAAAAAATGTGAAAAACAGAAATAGACAGAAAACACCGACTTTTTTTCTACTCATTTCTTCAAGATCTCCTTTATAAAGCTGAATGTACCTACTAGTCTAACAAACCAGCGAAACAATGCTGATCAATCTTTGTCCTTTGGGAAGGATAATCTTGAAAAGAAAGAAGAAAAGATTGTTAAGTTACTTTATTTCTTTTCTCTGAATTAAAACTACATATTTAACGCAAAAATAGAGGTTTCCCACCACAGTGGAAAACCTCTATAAACCTTGTCATAACAATGTTTTGAAAGACTATGCGTCTGGATTTGCGTTTTCGTCTTTGAGACCGTATTTTTTGTTGAAACGGTCCACACGTCCGTCGGCTTGTGTGAATTTTTGACGACCAGTGTAGAATGGGTGTGAGTCTGAAGTAACCTCAACACGTAATAATGGATAAGTGTTGCCATCTTCCCATTCAACAGTTTCTGAAGATCCTTTAGTTGAACCTGAAAGGAATTTGAAACCTGTTGTTGAATCCATGAATACTACTGGTTGGTAATTTGGATGGATATCTTGTTTCATACGTTTTTTCGCTCCTTTGCCCTGATCCATTTGCTGTATCAGAGTTATTTTGTCGGTATACAACAATGCTATCTTACCATGTTTTCAGTTGGTATGCAATTATCTTTTTGGATTTCTTTTAATTTGTTTGCCAAATGAAACATCATGGAAAACTTCAAATAATTGTTGATTATTTTGGGTCCGTTTTAACATTTTTATGAATTGATCCGTATATTCCAGCGAGTCTCCTGACATATTATTTCTCAATTTCCACGTTTCTTCTAGTTGTTCTGGTGTCATTAACAACTCTTCTTTTCGCGTACTTGATTTTTTAATATCAATTGCTGGGAAAATACGGCGCTCTGCTAATTCACGAGATAAATGGAGCTCCATATTGCCTGTGCCTTTGAATTCTTCATAGATGACATCATCCATTCGGCTACCTGTATCCACCAATGCTGTGGCTAAAATAGTTAGACTGCCCCCTTCTTCGATATTTCTGGCAGCACCAAAAAATCGTTTAGGTTTGAAAAACGCAGCTGGATCTATTCCGCCACTTAAGGTTCGACCACTAGGCGGGACCACTAAATTATAGGCCCTTGCTAAACGAGTGATGCTGTCCATTAAAATAACTACGTCCCGTTTGTCTTCAACTAAGCGCATTGCTCGATCCAGAACCAATTCAGCAACTCGCGTATGATTTTGTGGTTGTTGATCAAAAGTTGAAGAAACCACATCGCCTTTAACGCTTCGCTCTAAATCAGTCACTTCTTCAGGACGCTCGTCAATTAACAACAGAATCAATTCCACATCAGGATGATTTTCTGTAATCCCATTAGCAATTTCCTTTAAAACACTTGTTTTTCCCGCTTTTGGCGGCGCTACAATTAAACCACGTTGCCCAAAACCAATTGGGGCAAATACATCAATCATTCGTGTTGATAATCTGCCAGCCGTTGTTTCTAACGTTAATTGTTTTTCAGGATACAACGGTGTTAGCGCTGGAAAATGTGGCCGCTCTTTCGCTTCTTCAGGATCTTTCCCATTGACACTTTCAACATGCATGAGTCCATAGTAACGTTCTGATTCCTTTGGCGGACGCGCCTTGCCAGCTACTTTGTCCCCATTTCTCAATCCGAAACGACGAATTTGAGAAGAAGAAATATAAATGTCTTCTGCACTTGGTCCATAATTAATTGGCCGCAAAAAGCCATAACCATCCTGAGAAACAATATCTAAAATTCCTTCCATGAAGAAAAACCCTTGCTTCTCAGCTTGTGCACGAATCACAGCTAAAGACAATTCTTTTTTGTTCATTTGGCTATAATAAGGAATTTTAAACTCTTTCGCGTACGCATAAATATCTTTTAACGTACTGTTTTCCAATTCAGCCATTGTTAAATAGTCGCTCATTGATCCACCTCAAACGGACCTTCTTGTTCTTCGGTTTCTAGCATTTGAATATCAGCGCCTAAAGCAGTTAACTTTTCGATAATGTGGTCGTACCCACGTAAAATATATTCTACATTATAAATTGTGGTCGTACCTTCAGCCATCAAGCCGGCAGTGACTAGGCACGCACCTGCCCGTAAATCAGAGGCGACTACTTCTGCACCATGTAATTGATTTGGGCCATTTAAAATAATCATATTGCCTTCAACCGAAGCATCAGCCCCCATCCGCACTAACTCAGGGATATGCTTATTTCGTTGAGCATAAATCGTATCAATAATTTCACCAGTTCCTTGCGCTTTTAAAAGTAATGGCGTTAACGGTTGTTGCAAGTCTGTGGCAAAACCAGGATACGGATAGGTTTTCACCGTCGTCATTTTCAGATCATGTGACGGATGAACTTCAATCATGTCTTCTTCAATTGTCATCTTAACGCCCATTTCTTGCAATTTCGCAATGAAGCTTTCTAAATGCTCATAAATAACATTTCGAACCTTGATTCCTTCACCCATAGCTGCTGCCATAGCTAAATAAGTCCCAGCTTCAATTCGATCTGGAATAATCGAGTGACGACAGCCATGTAATTCTTCGACACCTTCAATCCGAATAACGTCCGTTCCAGCTCCTCGAACTTTTGCACCCATGTTATTTAATAATGTAGCAATATCAATAATTTCTGGCTCACGCGCAGCATTTTCAATAATCGTTTTGCCTTTGGCTTTAACTGCGGCTAACATGACATTGATTGTAGCGCCAATAGATACCATATCCATAAAAATTCGTGTTCCTTGTAAGCCAGCTTCGTCTGTTCTCAAGTACATCGCCCCATGTTCGTTGGTTACATGAGCGCCTAATGCTTCAAATCCTTTGATATGTAAATCAATTGGACGAGGGCCTAAGTAACAACCGCCAGGTAAGCCGACAACGCCTTCCCCAAATCGACCAAGAAGTGAGCCCATAAAATAATAGGACGCACGTAAGCTATTGATTTTTCCTTTTGGCATTGGCACAGAAACAACTTCTGTTGGGTCAATAATTAATGTATTATTTTCAAAAGTAATTTTAGCACCCATAATTTCTAAAATTTCAATTAATGAGTGAACATCCTGAATGTCAGGAACGCCATCTAAAGTCACGGGCGAATCTGCTAAAATAGCAGCTGGAATTAAAGCGACCACACTATTTTTGGCGCCGCTAATGGTTACTTCGCCCTTTAATGGACGATTCCCATTGATTACGATTTTTTTCATTTATATTCTCACCTATCTGTAATATACGTTTTCTAAATAAACTACCCAATCATTCTATCATAATCAAGCTTAAGAAAAAAGAAAACTTCTCAGGTATTTTAATAGAATAAAAAAATAACAAAAAATAAAAAAGACAGCCACGTGCTGTGGCTGTCTTTAACGTAACTAGTTGATTAAGCTTTGTTAGCTGAACCGAACCAATCAATGTGTTCTTCTGCATCTTTGATGATTGCAGCTTTACCTGGTGCTAATAATTTACGAGGGTCAAATCCTTTACCTTCTAAATCTTTACCAGCTTCAATATATTCGCGCGTTGCTTTAGCGAATGATAATTGGAATTCTGTATTTACGTTAACTTTTGAGATACCCATTGAAATTGCTTTTTCAATTTGTTCTTGAGGAATACCAGAACCTCCGTGTAATACTAGAGGTACATCAGAACCGACAGCTTCAGCAATTGCTTGTAAGTGATCAAATGCTAAACCTTTCCAGTTTTCTGGATATTGACCATGGATGTTACCGATACCACATGCTAAGTAGTCAATACCTGTAGCAACCATTTGTTTACATTCTTCGATATCAGCTAATTCGCCAGTACCGATGATTCCGTCTTCTTCACCACCGATTGAACCAACTTCACATTCGACAGAAATACCTTTAGCGTGAGCTTTTTCAACTACATCTTTCGCTAATTTTAAGTTTTCTTCGAATGGTAAGTGAGAACCATCAAACATGATTGAAGTATAGCCAACTTCGATACATTCTAAAGCAGCTTCGTAGTCACCGTGGTCTAAGTGAATTGCTACTGGAACTGTGATATTCATTGAGTCTACTAAATTAGTAATCATGTCTTTAGCTACTTTGTAGCCACCCATGTATTTAGCAGCGCCCATTGATGTTTGGATTAGAACTGGTGCTTTTTTAGCTTCTGCTGCTTCTAAAATCGCTTGTGTCCATTCTAAGTTATTTGTGTTATAGCCACCTACTGCATAGCCGCCTTTACGTGCTGCTTTTAAGAATTCTGCTCCTGATACTACTGGCATAAAAAATTCCTCCTAAGTTTTTAAAAACTTTATTTGTTAGGTGTTCCCTAACCAACGGTTCTATTTTAGCAGAATTCCTGACACTTTTCTAGTAAAATTCCCTTTTTCAGAAAATTTTTGTCTATTCTTTCACATAACCTTCATTTTTATAAAAAAACCTCCAGTTTTCCCGTTAAGACTTTGGGACCTGAAGGCCGACTTGCTATTTTAATTTTTTCTTTGGTGGATAACGTTTCACCTTGTAGGATTGAAGTTCAGGAAATGTTCCTGTACTATGAAAAATCCGTTGTTCATCTTCATTGGCAAAACGCCCTAAAACCGATTGTGTTGGTAAAATATTTACAAAGGCATTCTCATCGATACTGTAAACTGCTTGTTCTAAATCATAGAGTTCGTAGCGAGTAATGACCATCATAATCATCCGACCTTCTGCACCTGAATAGCCGCCGATTGAAGGCAACAAGGTCATGCCACGAGCGATTTGTTGAGAAACTTCTAAGGCAACAGCTTCTGGTCTCGTGGTGACAATCATTGCTGTGACTTTTTGGTGACTGGTATGAATCATGTCGACCACCTGACTCAAACAGTAAATAGAAATAATAGTATACAACGCACTTTCCCAGTTAAATACAAAACCAGCCAACAGCACAATAATACCATTTAATAAGAACATAAAATTACCAACTGTTTTCCCTGTTGTTTTTGAAAGAATCAGTGAAATAATGTCCATGCCGCCAGTGTTAAAGCCCATTTTCAATGAAAGCCCTGCGCCAACGCCGACTAAGACACCACCCATAATTGCGTTCATCAAAGGATTCGTTGTGACTGTTACGATTGGCACAAACATAGTGACAACGGAAATGCCAATAACATTGATGAAACTAAGAATCGTTGATTGTTTCCCTAATTTTACAAACCCTAGAATGAATACGGGAATGTTTAAAAATAAAATGAAGATCCCTGTGTTAATATGGATTCCTAAATTTGTATATAATAATGTAGCAATGATTTGCGCAATTCCGTTCATCCCTGCCGAAAAAACTTTTGCCGGAATCAAAAAGAAATTCAAACCGACCGCAGAAGTCAAAGCGGTTATCGCCATCACTGCTATTTTTTTTATCGATTCATTCCTTTGGTAAGTACTAACCAATCGACTCATTTTTCTTCGCTCCTTCGCTATTCTTCTGACTTAGAATAACAGGTTCTATCCTAAAAGAAAAGGGGCTAAAAGCGAACATTGAAAAAAATTTTTTTGCAACGTTTCCATGAAAGAATGCGAGAAGATATCCCTAAAAATTGATCTTCTTATTTCTCTATTCAAAATGATTCTAGCCTAACCTTTTTTACTATTTCATGATATGATGAAGCAAAGAATATTTTAGGAGGTTTTTACATGGCTGCAAAAGAAGCAAGTTTTGATGTAGTTTCAGAGGTCAATATGGAGGAAGTCAAAAACGCGATTCAAATTGCCTTGAAAGAATTGAAAAATCGTTTTGACTTTAAAGGGTCAATTGCTGATATTAAATTGGAAAACGATAAATTAGTAGTCGTAGCTGAAGATGATTATAAAGTCGAGCAAGTGAAGGATATTTTATTTGGAAAATTAGTCAAACGCAATGTTCCGATTAAAAATATTCATTTCTCAGAAAGTGAAAAAGCCTTAGGCGGTACTGCTCGCCAATATGGTGATTTAATCAGTGGTATTGATAAAGAAAATGCAAAAAAAATCAACACAGCTATCAAAAACTCTGGGATTAAAGTTAAGTCACAAATCCAAGAAGAAAAAATTCGGGTAACTGGAAAAAGTCGGGATGATTTACAAAAAGTCATGGCTCTTTTACGAGAATTAGATTTACCAATGGCTCTTGAGTTTAATAATTATCGCTAAAAAAATCCTTCAACTGTTAATGAACAGTTGAAGGATTTTTTTGTTTTGGTACCGGCCATTCTTGATTATTCAATAAAACGATTGGTCGGCGTTGGATTTTCCCTGAAAAAGCGGCAATTGCTTTGAAAACCTTTGGCATAAAATAAAACGCATTTAATTCTTCTAAATCCAGTTCTTCTTCTGCCGTAAACGAGACACAAACCTCTTGTTCTGAAAGCATAATTTCAATTTTCTTTAAAAATTGAAATTGCCGCATTCCCGGTACGAAATAACCAGCCTTTGCAACACGAGAGGCTGTAATATCTAATTTATCACTAATGATTAGCGCTAGCGTCATTAACTCTTCCGAATCAAAGCCGTTACTATGATTTTCTATAGAAGATAAAATTTCTTCTTGATAAGGCAAACAAATCTTTTGCTTACGAAAATATGCTTCTGCAAATTGTTTCCCACGAAGTGCATGTCCTGCTTTTCCTTGTAGCGCACCCACATCATGGAGCAGTGCCGCAATTTTTGCCGCTTCTAAATACTCCTCTGAAACAGCAAGTTGTTTCAAAATCATTTCCGTCATGGCTACGACATTGTTTACATGAAACCAATTATGGTATGCCCACCCAGCTTCTTCATCTTCCATTTGACCAATTGCATCATAAATTTGTCGAATTTCAGTATCTTGATGAATGCGTTCAAACAGCTTCATTTATTTTCTCCTTAAAATTAGTTACTGTTCCAAAAATTCTTTTAACTCTGCAGGATTTTTTTCGCTGTTTAAACCAACAATTAAACGAATCCGCGCTTTCGGTCCGTTTAAACCACGGGCAAAAACGACCCCCATTTTTTTCAAGCCAACGCCACCACCAGCATAATCATAGATATCTTCAGCGATGCCATTGGAACAACGAGAAACTAAAACGACTGGAATCCCGTTATCTAGCATTTTTTGTAATGCTGGGAGCGTTTCTGGCGGTAAATTACCCGCACCTAACGCTTCAATTACTAACCCATCCGTTTCTGGGGTGTTTAATAATTCAAACATTCGTTCACCCATCCCCGCATAGGCCTTCACTACGTGAACATTTCCTTTCACAGAAGAAACATCGCAAACTTCTTGCGGTAAGACCTCTTTCGCAAAAAAAGCACGTTCTTTCGCAATGGTTCCAATTGGTCCAAAAGTTGGCGTCCGAAACGTTGCTACGTTCGTTGTATGTGTTTTTGTCACATAACGCGCCGTATGAATTTCATCATTCATCACGACTAAAACACCTTTATCGTACGATTCGTCTGAACAAGCAGTCCAAATAGCACTGATGAAATTATACAAGCCATCACTACCGATTTCGTTACTTGACCGCATTGCTCCTGTTAAAACAATGGGGATTTTTTTCTCTAAGGTTATATCTAAAAAATAAGCTGTTTCTTCTAATGTATCTGTTCCATGCGTAATAACCACGCCATCAATTGGTTCAGAATAAGCTTTTTGAATCCGTTCTTTTAATTGAAACATCCGTTCTAAGGTCATGTGTGGTGAGGGAATATTAAAAATATCTTCGACAACTAAATGAACCTTGCCAGAAAATAATGCTTCTTGTTCCATCAACGGATTTTTTTCATTCGGGGCAACACTTCCTCCTGCTACTTTCGACATGGAAATGGTCCCACCTGTATGAAGGACTAAAATGGTCTTCATTTGTTTCCTCCTTTATTTTCTTTATTTTTTAACCAAAATTGTTTCACTTGTTGAATGAGTTGTTCATTGGTGTTTGCCTTTCGATGCGCCAACCAATGCGGCGGAAAGAAACGCTGGACACTTGGTAATTCAAATCGTTCGTCTAATAACAACACAAAGCCTTTATCTTGCGCATCTCGAATGACACGTCCAGCCGCTTGCAAGACTTTATTCATGCCAGGAATTTGATACGCAAATTGAAACCCTTGCCCTCGCTCTTCTTGATAAAAAGTGCGAATCAGTTCTTGCTCCGGATTCATTTGTGGTAGCCCGACACTAACAATTATCGTACCAATCAATCGGGTACCTTTCAAGTCAATTCCTTCTGAAAATATACCACCTAAAACACAAAAACCGATGAAAGTTTCTTGAGGATTCTCTTTAAATTCAGCTAAAAATGCTTCTCGCTCTTTTTCGTTTAAGTCCGTTCCCTGAATTTGAGTTTTTACTTGCGGGTAACGTTGGCTAAATACTTGATAGACATCATCCATATAGGCGTAGGAAGGAAAGAAAATTAAATAGTTGCCTGTTTTTGTTTCACTTAACTTCCCTAAAAGTTCACTAATCTGTGGATAACTTTTTTCACGGTTTTTATAGGTTGTTTGAAGATGACTACCGATCATCAACAATTGATTTTCTTCTGGAAAAGGATACGGAATCCGATAACGTAGGCTTTCTTCACCTCCACCAAGCACTTCTTGATAATAATTCAGAGGTGTTAAACTTGCCGAAAATAAGATACTCGCTTTCCCTTTATCTAATCGTTGTGACAATAAATAAGCCGGATCGACACAAAATTGTTTCACAACGCAGTCATAGTTTCGCAAAGAAATAGACGTATAAAAGCCGTTGTCGTAATACTCGCTGATTCGAAGATAACTTAAACAATCAAAATAAAAACTGAGAATCGACGCCAATTCCTCAATGTGTTGATTTTCTGGCAACCATTCTGCAATTACTTCTGTTAATCGATGTATCTGTTTAACTAATGAATCAATTGGCGCACGTTGGGCAAAAAAATCCGTGTCTTTTTCTTCACAGATTGCTTCAATATCATCAAACGTAGTTAAGACTTTTTGACAAGCTCTTTTTAATTGAACAGATTCTTTTTGCAATCTTTTTTGAATTTGCGAAACCGCATTCCTAGAAATAGCGGCCGAATACATCTCCCGTGAACGATTAACCAAATTATGGGTTTCATCCACTAAAAAAATATTCTCTTCTGCACTTTGGGGTTCTTCAAAGAAGCGCCGTAAATAAACCGTTGGATCAAATAGATAATTGTAATCGCCAATAATTAAATCACACCAAAGACTTGCATCTAGCGACAACTCGAATGGACACAATTGGTGCTTTTGTGCATACCGTTCAATAACCTCTCTCGTTAAATGATTTTCATGTTGCAATAAATCCCACAGTCCCTCATTTAAACGATCATAATAGCCGTCAGCAAACGGGCAATGTTCTGGTGTACAATTTCGTTCAGTTAAAAAACAAATTTTATCTTTTGCTGTTAACGTAATACTCTTAGTTTGCGCTTGTTTTTCGGACAGCGCTTTGACGGCATCTTCAGCCACTTGCCGCGTGATGGTCTTAGCTGTTAAATAAAAAATCCGTTCACCTTCTTCTTCACCAATTGCTTTCATTGCTGGAAAAAGAGTGGACATTGTCTTGCCTGTTCCAGTTGGTGCTTCCACGAAGAGCCGCTGTTTACTAAGAATTGTTTTATAGACGGCTACCGCCAATTCTCGTTGCCCTTTGCGATACTCCCCGTAAGGAAAACTAAGATTTTTTAATGATTTATTTCTCAAAATACGCCATTCTTCTTTAAAAATTACCCACTGTTCATAGCGCCTCATCAAATCAGTAAAAAACTCCGCTAATGCAGCTTCTGTAAAATGGCGTTCTTGTCGTGTGATTTGTTTTGTGGTGGTCTGATAATAAGTGAGTTGCAGCGTTATTTCAGAAAGTTGTTCTTGTTGGCAATACATGTGACCATAACACATCGCTTGATACCAAAACAATTCGACCTTTTCTGGCGGCAATTCTTCAAACGCTGGTTCGGATGTTTTAATTTCATCAATGACCACTTGCCCAGTTTCTTTCACAAAAATGCCGTCTGCACGACCTTCTACACAATAATTATGGCCATTTAAAGGCACCTCAATTTTTAAAGATACTTCCTTTTGATAAAGGCTCCCCGCTTCCTTTTGCAGCATTCGATGAAGGCGACTACCTTCTTGTGGTGTATGTTCACTCACATGGCGAGAATCGATACTTCCCCGCCTTAAAATAAATTCGACCACTTGACGCACCGCAATTTTTCTCGTTGATTTCACGTAATCCCACCTATCTGCCTCCCTATTATAGAACATACATTCGCTAAACAAAAGCAAAAAATCCAAAACGAACACAATCATGCGTTCATTCTGGATTTCTCTTTAGATTATCATCAATTAAAAACAACTTGTTTCTTCTAACTGTTTGGTTTCTTTTCCATTTGCTTTTGCCACGACCAATTGCGCCATTTGTTTAAACGAATTATTTAAACCAATGCCACCCTTTTTGGGCATCTTCACAATCGGTACTTGCTGATAATAGTGACTAACTGCTGGATTTTCTTCTGCCATCGCTGCAATTGCAGGAATGCCCGCAGCATTAAACTTACAAGCTAGACGAGCGGCCATTTCTCCAAAATTAGGATAATGCATGGCAGGTCCGCAAAGAACCGCATCGGCATGAAACTTTTTTGCAAAGCCAATAAATTTCTTTGCTACCTCTTCCTCGTTTTCCAAATAATATTGGTCACCACAATAAAGTGTCGCAACAATTTCCGCTCCTTGCTTCTGTAAAAATGGTAGCAATGTTACCCCTGGACCTAAGGGAGCTTTTTTACCACTTGGTTTCAGCTGAGCTTGTTCATCACTGCCAAATCCTGCTAAACTGTGGTTTAAGACTAAAAGGATTTTTTTCACGCCTATTTCCTCCTTTTTTATAAATCATCGAAGTCAAAGGAATCAAAATCAATTTCTTCACTCTCTTCTTCTTGTGCTTTCCATTCTTCACGTAAATATTGGTCATCCATAACTCGAATAAAAGGATAATAAATGAACATTCCTAGTACCAATAAGAGAGCTTGCAGAATTGATCCTTGCCAACCGCTGACTAAAAATCCTGAGATAATTGGCGGAGTCGTCCACGGCAATTGAATACCGTTCGTCAATGGAACTAAGCCCCAATCCATAGCAAAATAGGCAATAATAATATTAATTGCGGGTACTAAGACAAATGGAATTAAAAGGATTGGATTTAAAACAATTGGTAACCCAAAAATGATTGGTTCGTTAATCCCAAAAACACCAGGAATTAGTGAAAGTTGCGAAAGCTTTTTAATTCGTTGACTTTTACAGAATAAGACCATCACAATGATTAATGAGAGTGTGGAACCGGCGCCACCAAATGTTGCAAACATATCTTGAAATTGTCCAGTGATGATGTTGGGAATTTCATGACCGTCTTTAAATGCTTGTAAATTTTCAACAGACAATGCCCGCAAAACAGGATTAAAGACTGCGCCAACCACGCTACCTCCGTTAATGCCAAAGAACCAAAAGAAGTGTAAAAATAAATAAGCAATGCTCATCGCACCTAAGGTATTACCAAGACTCAATAAGGGCGTTTGTAGAAATTCAAAAATAACATCTTGTAAATTACCATAAGGAGTTAAAGCAGCCAGCCAATTGACTAAAAACATGAGAGTAACAACTAAAAAACTCGGAATCAGGGCCTCAAAAGACTTAACCACTGTTGGTGGCACTCCTTCTGGCATTTTTATTGTCCACCCTTTACGAACAATGGCCACAAATAAACGAGTCGCAATTAATGCGACAATCATTCCTAAAAACAAGCCACTGGAACCCATCCATTTTAAAGGTAAACTAGTAACTTCATAAACCTTTGAACTATTTTCCGGTGTAAATAATGTTTGATAAGGCGTTACAATAAAAAATGAAACCAATGCGATAATTCCTGCTTGCATTGCATCCACATTGAATTGTTTCCCTAAACTATAGGCAATACCGACAACGGCCAGAATAGTCATTACATCAAAACTAGCACTAGCTGGAACAGACATCATTGTCGCCCAGTCTTTACCAAGCAAATGAGACATCCAAGTATCCCATTGCGGCAAAGGAAAATTAGCAATTAATAAGAAGACCGAACCAACAATCAACAAGGGCGTTGATAAAAGGAAGCCATCACGAATCGCTACTAAATACTTATTTTCTCCTATCACTTTTGCCAAAGGGGTCAATACGCGCTCTAACCAATCCAAAAATTTTTGCACGGTCGTCACTCCTATCTATTATTTTTTATTTTGCTTAATTAACCGCAGCGCTTCTTTCAATGCTTTTTCGCCATCCATCATGCCATAAATTTCTGGCGCAATTGCAGCGACAGGAATCCCTTGAGGAGCAAATTGTTCTTTTGTTTTTTCTAATAAAAAACGGACTTGTGGTCCTAATAAAATAGCAACAGGCTTCTCTGCTTCAACCACTTCTTGTGCTCTTGCAATAGGAAAAGCAGTAATCATTAAAGGCATTTGATGTTTTTCCACCACTTCCATCATTTTATTAACCATAATACTTGTAGACATTCCTGCATCACAAAAAAGATAAATTTGTTTTTTACTCATGTTCCTTCACTCTCCTCATTTATTCAATTGGTGCTTTGATTCTTTTTTCATAGGCCGCTAACCATTCTTGTGAAATCGGCTGAATCTCTGTGGTATGATTCTTGCCTGGATTTGCAATATAGATTTCTGGTTGCTGCATATCAGTACCAACCGTAAAAGTAAATTCCACATTCGTAGCTACGCCCCAGTCTCCCTGTTTGTTCATGGCCACCAGTGAAAAAGCTCCTGCTTTCCCATAACGTTGGGTCAATTTTTCGTGAAAAGCATAGACCGCTTGATCACATGCTTGTTGTGGCGAGCGCCCTTCCCCCATTAAACGGACGATTTCATAAGAAAGACAGCCTTTCATTAAATCTTCACCTAATCCTGTAGCCGCAGCACCACCAATTTCGCTATCAACATAAAAACCAGAACCTGACAGTGGTGAATCACCAACACGTCCTGCTTTTTTCATGAAGAGTCCCGAACTGGAAGTGCCAGCTGCCATTGATCCTGTTTGGTCTAACGTAATAGCGCCGACAGTATCATGCCCATCATAGGGGTTCAACTGATTTTCCTGAATTTCTTTTAAACGCTTTTGCCACCATTGATTAGCGCGTTCTGTCAACATATTCTTTCTTTCAAAACCGTGCAACATTGAATATTTCGTTGCACCTGCGCCAACACGAAAACTATTAAACTTCTCTTTACTTAATGCTTTAGCCACTGAAATCGGATTTTTAACATCTGTAATTCCTGCCACAGCACCAATTGCAAATGTGTCTCCATCCATATAGGCAGCATCCATTTCTAAAATCCCTTCCTCATTAGGTAAACCGCCGTAGCCCACTGACTTATAAAAAGGATAGTCTTCTACTTCTTTAATTAATTGTTCCACGGCCGTGCCTGCAGCACCTCCTTGTTGTAATTCTTCTGTAGCTTTTAGTAACCCATCATGTGCCATCCGCCATGTCGCAATTGCACCCCAAGTCATTTTCCATCCGCCCTTTCGTTAACGCTTACATTTCTCCACCATTATAAACTAGTATATACTGTTTTGTATATACTGAAAATGAAATTTTATACAGAAAAATAGAAGATACACGTATGCGACCTCTACGAAACACATTGGCTTCTTCTCATACGTGTATCTTCTATTGGTTTTATGCTTCTGTTAATGCAATCATCGCTTGCATATAGATTTCCAGATTAAGCAGTAAATCTTTTTCATCCATATATTCATCTTGGTTATGCGCAATGCCTTTTTGACCAGGAAATGATGGACCAAAAGCAACGATATTCGGCATAAAGCGAGCATACGTAGCACCTGTAGTTGTGACTGGCGTCCCATCTAAGCCAGTAATTTGTTCATAAACCTTGGTTAATTTTTGAACATTGCGCTCATCTTTTGGAAACAGCGTACTAGGGAGGCGGCGGATGACGGTCACTTCACTTTCTGGAAATAGTGCCTTCGTTAGTTGCGTGGTTACTTCGTTTTCTGTAATAGAAACAGGATAACGCACGGCCAATGATAACACCAATTGCTGTCCTCGTTTTTCCAACGCATAGGGCGTTAAAATCAATTGCCCACTATCCTGATCCTTAAAGTCCAGAGCTACTCCTTCGCCATAGTGCTTTTCGTGAAAACTAGCGGTTAACCAGTCGAAATACTGTAATAAATTTCCTTTGACTAACTGTTCCTCGCTAATTTTCTGTGCCAATAAAGTAATCGCGTTCTTGCCTAGTTCTGGCGCATTGGAAGGGGCGCGTTTTCCCGTGATTGCTGTTGTTTTTCCTGCAATCACCACACTTAATTGATCAGGTACGTGGTCTTTTGCTTGATCACCCATAATCTGACCAATTTGTTCACTTGAATCATCTGGGATGGTCGTTGTAATTTCATAATTAACAATCCCTCGCTCCCCATAAACTACTGGATATTTACAATCTGGAGTAAATCCAAAAACGGGTGCGTTTTCCTTCTCTAAATATAAGGGGATATCTCCACTCCCACTTTCTTCATCCGTGCCAAACATTAAGCGAATGGTTTTCTTTGGTTGGTAACCAAGTTCTTTCAGTAATTTCATTCCATACAGGCAAGCCAATATAGGACCTTTATTATCTAGAATTCCTCTACCATACAAACGTTGATTTTTTTTCGTTAATTGAAAGGGCGGCACTGACCAGCCAGAACCTTCTGGTACTACGTCTAAATGACCAATAATCCCCAGATATTCTTCCGCTGTTCCCCATTGCGCATAGCCAACTACGTCATTGACAATCTCAGTTTGAAAGCCATAACGCTCTGCAAGTTTCAGCGTTTCTTCCAAGGCTCTTTTCGGTCCTTCGCCAAAAGGGGCCTCTTTTTTAGGCGACCCTTTCACACTTCGAATCTCCATAATTTTGTTTAAGTCTTCATAAAATAAATCTTTTTGAGCGGCTATTTCTTCTTTGATCTTCATTCGTTCCAAGAACCTCCTAGCTCCACTTGGTTGTTTTCAGACGGGCTATAGCGGGTCAGTGTGTTTTTAAATGTGTACCGATCTGCTCGATATAAAGAGACATCATATAAAATGGGGGTTGCATCAAGCGCATAGGTGATAGAGTGGACTTGTAAAAGTGGCTGGCCCACAGGAACATTCAATAATTCTGAAATTTCCGCTTCAACTAAGATTGCTTCAATTTCTTGATGCGAATAAGCAATCTCGACGTTCTTCTCGATTAAGCAGAAAAGAGAGCCCTCGAAGTCTTGCTTCGTATGGCCTTGTACGTATGCCTGTGGCAAATAAATTTTTTCAACTGTCATTGGTTCGCCGTCTAACATTCGGCGGCGAATCAGTTCATAAATTGCCTCATTTTTGCCCACTTGGAGCGCCTCCCGAATTTTCTCAGCGGGATGTACTACTTCTTCAAAGGAAATGACTTCTGTCTGGCTTTTTTTCCCGTAAGCTTTGGCTGCCTCAGTAAAACCTTGTAAGCCAGCACGACCACTTTGAATTTTCGCTTGCGACATCACATAACTACCTTTACCATGTCGTTTTACCAAAATATTTTTGCGGATCAAATCATCAATCGCTTTACGGATGGTCAAGCGACTGCAGTTATATTCTTTAGCTAAATCATATTCTGAAGGTAATTTTTGTGCACTTACATACAGACCGTCTCGAATTTTCTTTTCAATTTCTGCAGAAATTTGCTTAAATTTGGGTGCATTTTCTGTCATTTCATCGCCTATCTTTCTTCAAAAAAATAAATTTCCTAGTATATACCACACTGTCTATACTAAATCAATTTTTAAGAAACCGCAATCATTTGTTGCGTTTCTTAAAAATCAAAAAAGAAAGCGAGCCACAAGTCGGTTGGACTTGTGGCTCGCTTCCTTAGGAAAAATATGTTATTTCCCTTTCATCCGTTCTTTGCCTTCTTGACACATATAGAGTAGCGGACAGGCTTCACATTTAGGCGCTCTTGCTAGGCAGTGATAACGCCCAAAGAAAATCATGGTATGGTGCGTTTTCACCCAGAGTTCTTTCGGAACTTTACGCATTAAGGTTTGCTCAACTTCAGTAACATTCGCATTTAGCTTACAAATTCTAAGGCGCTTGGACACTCGTTCCACATGTGTATCTACTGCAAAAGCCGGTTCGCCGAAAGCATCTCCCATTACTACATTGGCTGTTTTTCTCCCCACGCCAGGTAAACTGACCAGTTCATCTCTGGTTTGCGGAACTTCTCCATTGAAACGTTCTAAAAGTTGTTGTGCGCACGCTTTAATATTTTTTGCTTTATTGCGATATAAGCCAATGGTTTTTATTTTAGCAATAATCTCCTCCACCGGTGCAGCTGCTAAAGCTTCTGGTGTTGGAAAAGCTGCGAATAAACCAGGAGTCGCTTTATTTACCGATACATCGGTTGCTTGCGCACTTAAAATCACAGCAATTAATAATTCAAAAGGATTCTTATGTTTTAATTCACATTCTGCATTTGGAAACATCTCATACATAATTTCAATAGCTTCCATCGTTTTCTCTTTTGATAGCATGGCCCACCTCCTTTTTATTCACTGTCTTCTGGATTTAACCAATTGTGTAATGTAACCTTTGGTAACGCTTCTTGTGTCTGACCTTGTTGTTCAATCTCATTTTGAATCATAGAATCTTTTCGTTTTTTCTGATCAGCAGCCACTTGTTCTTTGGTGGTAATATTTTTACGCTCCCACGCAAGTAAAATACGATCAATATATTTCAAACTATACGCCTGATTTAAAACAGCTTCTCGCAACGCTAACCGGATTAATTCAGGGGAATAATGGTCCGTGTTCAACCACTGACCAATCATTTCTAATTCAATGGGTGAAAGTGGACGTCCGAATTCTTTTTCAAAGCCTTGGTAAAGCTGTTTAATTTCATCTTCGTGGTTTGCGACAACTTGTTTTTCTTTGCTCGTTTGTAAAAATAATTGAATCTTTTGAAAAACAGGCAGTAAATCATACGTATCCATCATTTGACCTTTTTGGTTTTGTTGTGTTTCAATTCGAATAAATCCGCGAGAAACCAATTGATTTAACAACTTATAAATCGTATCTGGCGTTTTGCCCATCGTCTCTGCAATCGCCATTAAGTCTGGAAATAAATCGCCTGCATTTTGCGAACGAAAAAGTTGCAGTAAAAAGAGAAATTCATCATCTTTCAAACCAATTTTTTGGTAATGATCAAATAGTAAGTTTGAGATTGTTGTTTCACCAGCTTCTAAATATTCACGAATTGATAACATTGTTGTTGTCCACTTCCCCTTGCTTGTTTCACTTATTGCACTTGATAAACATCAAAATAAATAGCTTTCATATAATCAATTAAATAACTAGGATTCAATTCTTCTCCCGTTGCATCATAAATTAATTGATTTGGTTTACGTGAAGCGCCGTACTGATGAATATGTTGTGTTAACCATTTACGGATATCAGAATAATCCTCCGAAGCTAAAATTTCATCAACAGATAATTCTTGTTTCATTGCGTGAAATAGTTGCGCGGCGTACATATAACCCAAGGCATAAGATGGGAAATAACCAAAGCTACCTCCAGACCAATGAACATCTTGAAGGACACCTTCTAAATCATTTTCAGGTGATACGCCTAAGTACTCTTGGTATTTTTCGTTCCACACTTTTGGCAAATCAGCGACTTCCAAAGAACCATTAAATAACATTTTTTCAATTTCATAACGAATAATGATATGCAAAGGATAGGTGAGACTATCGGAATCAATCCGAATCAAACTTGCTTTCGTTTCTTTTAAAGAAGCATAGAAATCTTCAAAAGCAATATCATCAAAAGTACCTTCTACGCATTCTTGGAAAAACGGGTATTGTTTTTGCCAAAAAGCCCGGTTGCTACCAATGATAATTTCATTAAAGAGCGATTGTGATTCGTGAATCCCCATAGAGGCACCTTCGCTTAGCGGCGTAAAGTCAAATTTAGGATCAAAATTTTGTTCGTACATCCCATGACCCGCTTCATGAATCACACCAAATGTTGCCATTGAGAAATTATTTTCTTCCCAGCGCGTAGTAATCCGCGCATCATTTCGATTTAGAGCTGTCATAAATGGATGAACTGTATCATCTAATCGGCCTTTTGAAAAATCATAGCCTAATTGTTCAACCACACCAATCACAAAACGGCGTTGTTGTTCTTTGGTCATTTTTCTAGATAAAAAGTCAGTTCTAGGCGGCGTACCTTTTTCTGCTAAAACGGTCCGAATCTCTTGAATCCCTTGTTTTACTTGGTCGAATACTTGGTCTAGCTTCTCAACCGTCATCCCTGGTTCAAATTGATTTAATAACACATCATACGGAGTTTTTTCTTCTTTTTGCCAATAAGGAATGAACTCTTTTTGGAACGCAACGACCTTCGTTAAGGTTTCTTCTAACAAGCCGAAATCTTGTGCAGCGCGTGCTTTTAGCCAATCTGTATGTGCTTGGTTTAATACTTTAACATATTCTTGCATACGTTCAGCTGGAACATTTTTATTCAAAGCATATTCTTCTTTTACTTTTTCAAAAACCAGTTTCCCTAATTCAGATAATTCTTCAGGGCGTGTCTCAAAATAGGCCAATGCTTCTTGAATAACTGGGCCAATACTTCGTTCAAAATATAATCCGGTTAAATACCCTTCTACTTCTCCTCGAAAAGGACTACTTTTTTCTGGCATCCCAGTTGATGAATCCCAGTCTAATAATGTCAAGGCATTTTTTAGTAATTGAATTTCTTTCACTTCTTGTAAAAATACAGCTTCCTTCATTTTTTACACCAGCTTTCTTAGTCTTCCCGTGGTTTTCTTGGTGGACGTGTTCCCCAGTATTGGAATAAATCTGTTCGTAAGGCTCCGTTGTAAAGCTTCCGTTTTTTAGTAGCTTTGGCACCATAATATTCTTCAAAAGCAAGATCACTCGTCAGTATATACTTGCTCCAAGTAGTTAACGGACGGAAAACATGGCCCATTTCTTTATACAAACGACGAACACTTTCCTCTTCTCCTAATCGCTCACCATAAGGCGGGTTAGCTACCATTACACCATATTCCTTCTCGGTTGTAAAATCTTTTAATGCCAATTGTTTAAAGGTAATTGAATCACCTAAACCAACTTCCTCAGCATTCGCTCGTGCGACTTCAATCATTCGCCCATCAACATCTGAGCCACAGATATCTAATTCAACATCGTAGTCTGCCTTTGCCTCGGCTTCGTTACGTACTTTTTCAAAAATTGCTGGATCAACCCAATCCCATGTTTCACAAGTGAAACTACGATTAAAGCCAGGGGCAATGTTATGGCCAATTAATGCTGCTTCAATACAAATTGTTCCAGAACCACAAACTGGATCATAAAAAGGACGATCTTTGCGCCAATTGGTCAACATCACTAAAGCAGCTGCCATGTTTTCCTTAAGAGGTGCGCCCCCCTTTTCAATGCGATAGCCTCGTTTAAATAAACTTGGTCCAGTCGTGTCCAACGTCAACGTCACTTTATCTTTTAGCAGAGCCACTTCTAATTTAAACAAAGCTCCTGTTTCGGTTAAGGGCACCGTCGCTGGACGATGGTAAACTTCTCTTAAACGGTTAACAATGGCTTTTTTGGTGATGGCTTGGCAATCAGGAACACTATACAACTTTGACTTAATTGATTTACCTGCAACTGGAAATTCTGCATCTAAAGGCAAATAATCTTCCCAAGGAAGTGCTTTAACTTTTTCAAATAATTCATCAAAACTATAGGCGTTAAATTCGCCAACGACGATTTTAATCCGATCTGCTGTTCGTAGCCATAAATTGGCAGTAGCAATTGTTTCAACTGTTCCTTCAAAGACGGCCCGGCCATTTTCTACTTCACAGGGAATCCCTAAATCACGCAATTCTTTTCCAACTAATGCTTCTAAGCCACTAGCAGCCGTTGCAACAAGTTTGAATGTTTTTTCTTTCGTCATAAAAACTCCTTCTTGACTCTTTTTTATTGTCTGGAGCTAACAGTCCTGCCGACTACTGCTCCGCTTGTTTTTTATAATTGTCCGCTTTCTCTGAACTAAACGGTCCTGTCCCGGCCTCTTTAGAACAGACAGCTTACTACTTTTATCTCAGTTTCTTTATTTTAACATTTTTTTATTCTTTTCGTAAAAAAAGCCTTCACAACTACGTTGGAAGGTCTTCCTGAATTACTTGTAATTTTCTATAAGCCATGTTCTGTATCACCAATTCTTCAGGAAAAATTGGTGACGGTCATCATCTATCTGCAGAGTAAACTCTGCCTCTTCTACTCGTTCATTTCCTTTAGAAGAGCGCCCCTACCATTGTTTGGGTTGCTCGCTCGAGGGGTTTACCGCGTTCCACCGATGGAGTTTCCCACATCGCTTCGTCACTGTGGCACTTTCAAGGATACTTTGACATAGTCGAAACCTTAGTCATTTTTCCTGCCGTTACTCTAAAAGAGTACCTTAGCTTATGATTTCGCTAAGCACGAACACTACAAGCATCTCAGCTTGTGCGAGCATGGACTTTCCTCAGCTTGCAAAAGCAAACCGCGATCACCCGAAAATTACAAATCTGTTTAAACGAACAGCAAAAATTTATACACTAAAACAAGTGTCCGCTATTCTAACAAATGCTTTCTGTTCCTCGTGAAAACTTGACTTAAATTGTCTTGTTAAAATTGACGTGTTTGTGCATTATCAACATCATGGTTCGCTGGTTCTGCAGTCATTGACGGTGCGGAAGGCGTTACAGGTGTTGAAGGTGTTTCATCTAACTTTTTACCAAAAACTTCACGCTCTAAGTTTGATAAACGTTTTAAAATATCAAAGTTGGTCACTGCTGCACTTTTTGGTACTTCTTGAGCAACACGAGGCGTTGGTTGGGCTTTTGATAATTGGTCTAATTTTGCCATTAAGCGGCTATTTTCTTCTTGCAAGCTTAATAATTCTTTATTATAAGCTTCGTAGTCTTTAATAACATTGTCTAAAAATTCGTCTACTTCAATTGGGTCATACCCGTTCATCATTTTCGTTTTAAATTCTTTTTGTAAAATGTCTTTAGGACTATATACTAAATTTGCCATGTTTACACCTCATTTGTTTATTTACGATAGAAAATTTCATAGTTCCACAAATACTATTGTAACGAAAAATAGCTAGAAAATCAAACAGATTCTCTAATCAATCACCGAGTTTTGTAAATCATCCATTGTAATTAAGCGAATATCATAGGGTTCTCGTTCCGAAAAATGTTGTGCGTCCTTTAAAAAATACTCCGTTTTGCCAGGGTACTCTTTGTCATAAATAAGTAAGCTGCCCCCAGAATGTTCCAAAAGAAATTTTGTATGCATTTTTAATTGTGCTGGCGATTGATAGGGCTGGTGACTTACTGAGTTGATATAATCAGCCAAACTTTCCGCTTTCGTTAACAGTTCTCGATTTTGTTCATTCCAATTATTGCCAAAGTCTTTAAATGGATAAAGCAAACCTAGCTGGACTTCTGGATATTCCGTTTTTAATTCCCCAACTACTTCAGCTGTCCAAAGTTCAACACCTAAATTGCCAGAAATCAAAATCCATTCTACTCCCGCTTCAATATAACTGGCTAACTCTTTTTTTAAGACATTTTTAATAACTGTGATTTTCGGGTCTTTTCCTTGAAATATCCCCAATTCAAAGCTGCGATAACCGGTGACATAGAGGGTTTTTATCATTTCCATAAGTCATCCCTTTTCTTTCAGGTCTTTTTTTTGGTATAATACAGGCTAGGAGTGTGATAAACGTGACGTTCCATTATCCTAACGGAATACCTTATAATCATCATGAAGCACAATCACCAAAAAAACAAGTAAAAAAGAAACGCCCCGTTGAATTTGGTAATCGTGGGATGGATTTCGAAGAAGCGATCAATCAAAGCAATCAATATTATCTATTGAATAAGCAAGCAGTCGTTCATAAGAAACCCACTCCTGTTCAAATTGTTAAAGTAGATTATCCCAAACGAAGTGCGGCTGTTATTAAGGAGGCCTACTTTAGACAAGCTTCAACGACTGATTATAACGGTGTATATCAAGGCCGTTACATAGATTTTGAAGCGAAAGAAACGAAAAATACCACGTCCTTTCCCTTTAAAAATTTTCATCAACATCAAATTGATCATATGGAACAATGTATAGCACAACAAGGGATTTGTTTTGTGCTATTATGGTTTTCAAGCTTAAAACGCTGCTTCTTTTTTAGTGGTGAAAATCTAATAACGCATTGGAAAAACCAAGCAGTTACTGGGAAAAAATCTATGCCGCTTGCACTCATCGAGAAAGAAGGAATTGAATTATCTTTTGGAATCGCACCGCGAATCCCTTATCTCGACGCAGTGGAACAATATATTCAGACACACTAGATTCATAAAGTTTTGAAAGTATAACAAAGGAGTTGCTATTTATGCCAACCGCAAATTCAGGCTCGCGAGCTGCTAGACATGCATCCAACACCTCATCGAAGTCGAGTTACAAGAAAAAGACACAACCGCCGAAAAAGAAAAAACGGCTTGTTTTAAAAATCTTTCTTGGCTTACTTATCGCTGGGATGGTCGCTTTTTTAGCAGGCGTTGGTCTTTTTTGGTTCTATGCACGACAAGCCCCAAAATTAGAAGATGACAAACTGAATGCGACAGTTTCATCGAAGCTTTACGATATTAATAATGAAATTTTTGAGGATTTAGGCGCAGAAAAGCGTGAATTAATTCAACCAAATGATGTGCCTCAATTATTAAAAGATGCCATTGTTTCTGTCGAAGACCGTCGTTTCTATAAACACATTGGTGTGGATCCGATTCGGATTATCGGTTCTGCCCTTTCAAATGTCAAAAATGGTGGATTACAAGGCGGAAGTACCTTAACCCAACAATTAATTAAATTGTCCTACTTCTCTACAAAAGAATCTGACCAAACCTTGAAACGGAAAGCACAAGAAGCATGGATGGCTGTTCGTTTAGAACGTGAAAAATCAAAAGAAGAAATTTTAACTTACTACATTAACAAAGTCTACATGGCGAATGGTTTTTATGGAATGGAAACAGCGGCTGAAAATTATTATGGTAAACATTTATCTGAACTTGATTTACCACAAACGGCCCTACTGGCAGGAATGCCGCAAGCGCCAAACTCATACGATCCCTATACAAAACCAGATACTGCTAAAGAACGTCGGGATGTTGTACTTTACACAATGTACGACAATAAAAAAATCTCGAAAGCAGAGTACGAAAAAGCTAAAGCGACCCCAATCGATGAAGGCTTAGTGCCATTAAAAGCCAGTGATGACAATCGAAAAGTCGTAGATAATTACGTCAAAGAAGTAATCAATGAAGTGAAAGCAAAAACTGGTAAAAATGTTTACACAGACGGACTAGATATCTACACAAACTTAGATATGAATGCCCAAAAACAACTTTACGATATTGTCAACAGTGATCAATACGTTGCGTTTCCAGATGATAAAATGCAAGTGGCTTCAACCGTTATTGATGTTGCCTCTGGACAGGTCCGAGCACAAATTGGGGGTCGTCACATTCCTGATGATGTGCAATTAGGAAACAATTTAGCTGTTAACACCCAACGTGATGTTGGTTCAACTGTGAAACCAATCATGGATTATGGTCCCGCAATTGAGAATTTAAATTATTCGACAGGTCGCCTCATGGTGGATAAACCAACGAAATATCCTGGTACCGACATTGATGTCTTCAACTCTGATTTAACATACCAAGGCGTCATTACTATGCGCCGTGCGATTATGGGTTCTCGTAACACGACCGCGGTCCAGACGTTTGATGAAGTTGGTAAAGAAAACATCATGCCTTTCATTAAAGGGCTAGGAATTGACTATAAAAACTTAGAAGCCTCGAATGCCATTTCAAGTAACACAAGCGATGTAGATGGCGATAAATATGGAATTTCCTCATTGAAGTTAGCAGCAGCTTATGCGGCTTTCGCCAATAACGGGATATACAACAAACCGTATTACGTAAACAAAGTCGTTTTCAATGATGGAACTAGCGTTGATTATCAGCCTGATGGTAAACGTGCGATGAAAGACTCTACCGCCTATATGATGACGGATATGTTAAAAGATGTTTTAAATGGCGGAACAGGATTTAACGGCGCCATTCCAGGCTTAATCCAAGCGGCCAAAACAGGGACTTCTAACTATACTGATGAAGATTTAGCACGAATGGGGACAACAGAAAAAGGAATTGCCCCGGATAGTACCTTTGTTGGTTATACAACACACTATGCCGTTTCCGTTTGGACTGGATACAATGATCGAAATACACCAATCTATCAAGAATACTATGGAATTGCCTCGGATGTTTATCGTGAAATAATGAGTTACTTGTCTCAAAATGTTTCAAACGATGACTGGGTGCAGCCAGACAGTGTTGTGCGGGTAGGTAATGAATTATACGTGAAAGATGCCTATGAGGTACCAAATGTACAAGTTTTACCAAGTACTACCTCTTCAGCACCACAGCCAGAATCTAGCAGTACGGTGGAATCCTCTTCTACAAAAGAAGCGGAAAGTTCATCAAGTTCTAGTTCAGAAAGTGCGCCTTCTTCCTCTGAAGCGCCACCATCAACCGAACAACCGGCGAGCTCTTCCTCAGCAGAGCAACCGGCAACATCAGAACAACCACCTGAACCTTCAAGTTCTAGTTCACAAGAACCACCGCAACCACCTGAAAGTAGTTCTAAACCAGATGAAAATAAAGCAGCATAAAAAGTACGGGGCTCATGATGAGCCCCGTACTTTTTTAGATTAAAAATGGACGAAGTGAACTGAATCACTTCGTCCATTTTTGCTTATTTACTTTCTTTATTTGCCAAAGCTGCACCAACAAATCCTTTGATTAAGCGTTGTGGGCGATTTGGACGAGAAATTAATTCTGGGTGGAATTGACAAGCCACAAAGAATTGTTTTTCAGGAATTTCAACAATCTCAACTAAACGATTATCTGGTGAAACTCCAGAGAAAACTAAGCCATTTTCTTCAAATAATTGACGGTATTTGTTGTTAAATTCATAACGATGACGGTGACGTTCTTGGACAACATCTTCATTTCCGTATGCTGCCGCAGTTTTCGTTCCTTTTTTCAATTTACATGGATATAAACCTAAACGTAGTGTGCCACCTAAATTCTCGATGTTTTCTTGATCTGCCATTAAATCAATAATGTTATTTGTCACGTCAGGATTAGTTTCTGCAGAACCAGCATCTTCTAAGCCCACAACGTTACGACCAAATTCTACACAGGCCATTTGCATACCTAAGCAAATGCCAAGGAATGGTACGTCATTTTCGCGAGCAAAACGAATCGCTTCAATTTTTCCTTCAATTCCACGATCACCAAAACCACCAGGAACCAAAATACCATCTGCTGAACCAATTCTTTCAGCGACATTTTCAGCAGTTAATTCTTGTGAATCAACCCAATCAATTTCGATATCTGAATCAAAATCAAACCCAGCATGTTTTAATGCTTCTACAACAGAAATATAGGCATCTGGTAATTCAACATATTTACCAACCAGCGCAATTTTTGTTTTCTTTTTCAAGTTAAGAACTTTTTCTTCTAATGCACGCCACTCAGTCATGTCTGCAGCCGGTGCATCCAATTTTAAATGATCACAAACAATTTGATCCATGTTTTGTGCTTGAAGTGCTAATGGAATGGAGTATAACGTTTCAACATCACGAGATTCAATTACCGCTTCCGGATTAACATCACAGAATTGTGCTAATTTGTTTTTAGTGTTTTGAGAAACAGGTAATTCCGTACGGACCACTAAAATATTTGGTTGAATCCCTAAACTTCTTAATTCTTTGACACTATGTTGTGTTGGTTTAGTTTTCATTTCGCCAGCCGCTTTTAAGTAAGGAATCAAGGTTGTATGGATGTACATTACATTGTCACTACCCATATCAGCTTTCATTTGACGCAATGCTTCTAGGAAAGGTAATGATTCGATGTCGCCGACAGTACCACCTACTTCTGTGATAATCACATCGGCATCCGTCATTTTCGCTGCACGCATAATTTTTTCTTTGATTTCATTGGTAATGTGTGGAATAACTTGCACTGTTGCACCTAAGTATTCCCCTTTACGTTCTTTACGTAAGACTTCTGAATAAATTTTCCCAGTGGTTACGTTTGAGTATTTATTTAAGTTAATATCAATAAAACGTTCATAGTGACCTAAGTCCAAATCTGTTTCGGCACCATCATCTGTGACAAAAACCTCTCCATGTTGGTAAGGACTCATTGTCCCCGGATCCACATTAATATATGGATCGAATTTTTGAATCGTTACTTTTAATCCACGATTTTTTAATAATCGTCCTAAAGATGCTGCGACAATCCCTTTTCCGATAGAAGAAACCACGCCACCTGTAACAAAGATGTATTTTGTCATAATAGTTAAAAACCCTTTCTTTGATAATATTTTGTAGAGAGAAGTAAAACAACTTTGAGACTCTTACGTTTCTCCAAATAAAAAAGAAACAAAAATAGAAAAGCTCCCTATCCATTACGAATAGGGAGCTTGTAAGTTCGTTCAAACTTCTGACCTTCTTAAAGGTGCCCAAGTAGTATAATACAAGCAAACGGACATCAGGTCAAGTACTTCTATTCAAGAAAATAATTTTTTCTATTTTCTCATTTTTCTCGGGCATTCAACTAAAAAGCTTGACTCCTTCTTAGGAATCAAGCTTTTTGGTTTCTTACTCTTCAGAATATTCGTCATCAAAATCGTCTTCATCTTCAACATCATCGTCATCAATGATTGTTAAATCTTCTTCGATTTGCGGAATGTCTTCTTCATCATCGTCTGAATCTGCACCAATCTCTTGTAAGTCAGAGTTGTATGCTTTGATTTCTTCATCTTCATCTTCTTCATCATCGTACAAGATGTCTTCTTCATCATCATTTGTTAATTCAGCATCTTCTGGATCGTCATCGTTATAGTCAATTACATCTTCATCGTTTGGATTAGTGATGAAGGCATTTACTTTTTTACGTTTTCTACGACGTGGTGCATCTTCTTCGTCTTCTTCCAAGCCATGTGTAACTTCTTCATCGATTGAATCGATTGGATACCATGAACGTAAGCCCCAACGATTGTCTCCCAATGAGATAAAGCTACCGTCGATGTTTAAATCTGTATAAAATTGTGCTAATTGGTCACGAATTTCACTATCAGACTTGCCAAGATAATTTTGGATTTGGTTAACTAAATCAGAAAAATCCATTACATCTGCATGTTGTTCTAAAATAGCGTGTGCTACTTCAATCATGGATAATTCTTTTTTGTTCAACCCTTCAAATACATTAATTTCCAAGAGGTACACGTCCTTTCACAGTCTACTCCTTATCATACAAAAACATTGAAAAAAAATCAATTCTATTCTGCAATATTTATGCAGTAAATTCTAATTCTAAATGATATTCTCCGATTCGCTCTGTTTGAGAGTATAAATCATAATCAACTAAAATCTTACCAGACATTGGTTGATCTTTTAAACTAACACGCAAATTATGTGTAAACGTACTAATCTGTAGCAAGCCATAAGGGGTTCGATAACTTGTATCTAATTTTTCCTGATAGCCAAATCTTAAACGCATCCGTAATTCACCGGCACGAATCAGCTGAACATGCCCGTCTGGTTCAATTTTAATGGTTACGGGGGTTGGTTCTGTATCCTCTAATAATTCTTCTTTGTAACGAATGTATAATGTATCACCCATTTTTACTAATTGACCTTCTAAGTCAAAGAAAAAATCTTTTTGTTCGTTGCCTTGTTGGACAATCGTTTTTAGTTGAATCGATACAGGAACGCCTGTTGATAAATCCATAATGGTCACTCCTTTTCCAAAATATAACTTTCTTATTGTTGACTTTTTCAATGTATTTGTCAACTAAAGTCAATTTTTCCTTGCTTATGTACCTTTTCTTATTGTATAAGCTCTTTTCACGGGTTGCAAGCATTTGTTTCATCTATTTAATAAGAAAACCGTTTACTATTTTAGAGAATTCCTTCAGAATTCGTTTATATAACATGCTTTTTTGCGTTTTTTGTATATAATATAAGAGAGAGAGTAAGAAAATAAACGTATTAAATGACGTAATTATAAATAGACAGGACGTTTTTTATGAGCACAACTTTTCCCCTTCACACCGAATCATTTATGCTCCTTGATTCAGGTTGTTTAACAAACAGTGACTATTTTTTACCTTTTGCCTTGACCGATGTTTTAACTACTTTTTCAGGAATGCAGCACCAACCAATCATTCATTTCTGGCAATTGGATCAAGCTATGATTCTTGGCATGAAAGATACCCGTGTACCTCATCTAAAAGAAGGAATCGCTTCTCTGCAAGAAAACGATTATTCTGTAGTCGTTCGCAATGCCGGCGGTTTAGGGGTGATTGCCGATTCGGGTATTTTAAATGTTTCACTTATTTTACCAAATAATTCTGAACACAAATTAAGTATCGATGCGGCTTATGAATTAATGTGGGCTTGGCTCCGTCAGAGTTTTCCGGAGAAAGAGATTGACGCCTTTGAAATTACTACATCCTATTGTCCCGGTACTTATGATTTAAGTATTGACGGTCAAAAGTTTGCTGGGATTGCCCAACGACGCGTCAAAGACGGTATTGCTGTCATGATTTACATCAGCGTTAACGGCAATCAACTTGCTCGTGGAGAAGTGGTTCGAGACTTTTACCTTGCTGGCTTACAAGAACAATTTGGTGAAAATGGCTATCCACCCGTTGATCCAGCAGTGATGGCAAATTTAGAAACCCTGATTGAGACTCCATTAACAATAGACGCCGTAAAAACCCGTTTAATCGAAGCATTACCTCAACAATTTGAAAAATCTATTGATCCAAACTTAACCGAACCAATTATAACCTCAGAATGGTTCCAAACAAATTTAACTGTCCAGCTGGAAAAAATGGCGCAACGAAACGCCTTAATTAAAGGAGAGATCGTATGACGATTCCGTATAAAGAGCAACGATTACCAATCGAAAAAGTTTTTCGTGATCCCGTCCATAATTATATTCATGTCCAACATCAAGTGATTTTAGACCTTATTAATTCTGCTGAAGTGCAACGATTACGTCGCATTAAGCAACTAGGTACTTCTTCTTTTACGTTTCACGGTGCCGAACATAGTCGTTTTTCCCATTCTTTGGGTGTTTACGAAATTACACGTCGGATTTGTGAGATTTTCCAACGTAACTACTCTGTGGAACGATTAGGTGAAAACGGCTGGAATGACGACGAGCGCCTGATTACACTTTGCGCAGCTTTATTACATGATGTCGGTCATGGTCCTTATTCACATACATTCGAGCATATTTTTGATACAAACCATGAAGCAATCACGGTCCAAATCATCACCTCACCAGAAACGGAAGTCTATCAAATTTTAAACCGTGTTTCGGCAGATTTTCCTGAAAAAGTCGCCAGCGTTATTACTAAACAATACCCAAATCCTCAAGTGGTGCAAATGATTTCTAGTCAAATTGATGCCGATCGCATGGACTATCTGTTACGTGATGCATACTTTACAGGGACGGAATACGGAACTTTCGATTTAACTAGAATTTTACGTGTGATTCGACCCTACAAAGGAGGCATTGCCTTTGCTATGAATGGGATGCATGCGGTGGAAGACTATATCGTTAGTCGTTACCAAATGTATGTCCAAGTCTATTTCCATCCTGTTTCTCGTGGGATGGAAGTGATTCTTGATCATTTATTGCATCGGGCGAAAGAATTATTTGAAAACCCTGAATTTGACTATGATTTACAAGCCTCTCTGCTTGTACCATTCTTTAAAGGGGACTTCACCTTACAAGAATATTTAAAATTGGATGATGGCGTCCTCTCTACGTACTTTACACAATGGATGGATGTGCCTGATTCAATTCTAGGTGATTTAGCCAAACGTTTCCTTATGCGTAAGCCTCTGAAGTCAGCCACCTTTACGAACGAAAAAGAGAGCGCAGCAACGATTGCTTATTTAAGGGAATTGATTGAAAAAGTTGGTTTCAACCCTAAATATTATACTGCCATTAATTCAAGCTATGATTTACCTTACGATTTTTATCGTCCAAATAAAGACCGTCATCGTACACAAATTGAATTGATGCAAAAAGATGGTTCATTAGTGGAATTGGCAACGGTCAGTCCCCTAGTTGCAGCACTTGCTGGTCAGAGTCAAGGAGATGAACGTTTCTATTTCCCTAAAGAAATGCTTGACCAAGGAAATAAAAAACATTACGATTTATTTGATGAGACGTATCGTGAGTTTTCAAGTTACATTCATAATGGTGCGTTAGTTTTAAAAAAATAGGTTTTCTAGGAGGATTCTATGTCAATTAAGTTAGTTGCTATTGATATCGACGGAACATTGCTAAATTCACAACACAAGATTACCCCACGGGTCAAAGAAGCGCTCCAAAAAGCAAATGAGCAAGGCGTTCGTATTGTTTTATGTACAGGCCGCCCTTTGCCAGGCGTGAAAGAACAATTGGATGAATTAGCCTTATATGGTGAAAATGATTTCGTGATTACCTACAACGGTTCGCTTGTCCAAGCAACCAAAGATAATACGATTATTTCACGCTATACCTTGAGTTATGAGGATTTTTTAGAAATTGAAATGTATTCTCGTAAAGTCGGCGCTCACTTGCACACAATTGATGATTCCGCTATTTACACTGCCAATCGCAATATTGGTAAATATACGATTCACGAAGCATCTTTAGTGAACATGCCTTTGAAATATCGTACGGTGGATGAAATGACACCAGAGATGAACATTATTAAAATGATGATGATTGATGAGCCGGAAGTTTTAGATCCTGCCATTGCAAAATTACCATTACATTTTACCGAAAAATATACGACTGTTAAAAGTACGCCTTTTTACTATGAAATCATGAATAAAAATGCTAGCAAAGGCAATGCTCTAGCAAAATTGGCAGACCATTTAGGCTTAAATAAAGACGAAGTGATGGCCATTGGTGACAATGAAAATGACTTATCCATGATTGATTACGCTGGGATTGGTGTTGCGATGGGCAATGCGACAGAAAATGTTAAAACAATTGCCGATGTGCATACCACTAGTAATGACGAAGATGGTGTCGCTCAAATTATTGAAAAAATGGTTTTAATTTAAACATTCTTTTCAATAACAATAACCCTCAATCTAATCAACATAGATTGAGGGTTATTCGTTATTTTATGATGATGCCGCTAGCCATTTTTCAACGGCCCAGCGGTGGCTTCCTCTTTTTAATAAACGGACTGCTTCTTCTGGTGCAACCCAGTGTAAAGTATTGGTCCTTTCTAAGGGTTCGCTAAGTTGCCGCCAAGTATTCGCTACATAAAAATAGCCAGGATTATAATAGGCAGTTTGGCGATGGTTCGAATAAAAATATTCATCAGCTTCCCCTAAATAACAGCCAATTTCTACACTAATTCCCAATTCTTCTAGCACTTCTCGATGGATCGCTTCTTCTTTCGTTTCGGTGCCTTCAATTTCGCCTCCTGGTAAAAAATAAGCTCCATTTGGCGCTTGTACCAGAACCATTGTGTTATTTTCTGGCTTTGAAACAATAATGTATGCAGCATATCTTGTTTGATAGGTCAATGTCTCTTCTCTTTTTCCAAACGTTGGCGTTTTCATTGGCGCACCTCTTCTCTTTTCATCTATTTTACCTGAGAAATTCCTTTAGAACAAGTCAGAAACCAAGCGTTTTTCTCTACATTTCACGTTTATCTATGCTACTATTAACGTTGGAAATATAATTAAGTTTGAAAGGGAGTTTTTAACTATGAAAATGGCTCATACATGTGTGCGTGTAAAAGATTTAGAGGCATCATTAGATTTCTATCAAAAAGCCTTCAATTTTGAAGAAAGTCGCCGTCGTGATTTTCCAGAAAATAAATTTACTTTGGTTTATTTAACTTTACCAGGAGACGACTACGAACTAGAACTAACTTATAATTATGATCATGAAGCATACGATTTAGGAAACGGTTATGGTCATATCGCCATCAGTACAGATGATTTAGAAGGATTACACGAAAAACATCAAGCGGCTGGCTTTACTGTCACTGACTTAAAAGGCTTACCTGGAACTGCACCATCTTATTACTTTGTTGTCGACCCAGATGGTTATAAAATCGAAGTTATTCGTGAACGTTAAAAAGTTTCACTTGTTCACTTACTGAGCTTTTTGTGTTTGAGAGCTGTCCGAGACAAAACTTGTCTCGACTTCTTCTCAAACACTTTTTTCAAAAAAAGTGCTACAATAGAACGTATGAATTTATTGAGGATGTGATGTTATTATGACAAAAAAAATTATTGGAATCGCTGGCAATCAACTTTTGCAGGCAGCTGAAGTGTTTCACGGTAACCAAGTGACTTACACCCCACAAGGTTTTGTTAGCGCTGTTCAAGCCGCAGGTGGCGTTCCTCTCGTTTTGCCAATTGGCCCCAAAGAATTAGCCGCTACGTATATACAACAAATTGATAAACTACTTTTAGCAGGCGGTCAAGATGTTGCCCCTGAATTTTACGGACAAGAACCCCATATAAAATTAGAAGAAACGAATCGTGATCGTGACGAGTTTGAGTTAGCCCTAATTGAAGAAGCCTTAAAACAAAACAAACCTATTTTTGCGGTTTGTCGTGGAATGCAATTAGTCAATGTTGCTTTAGGTGGCACATTATATCAAGATTTATCGATGTATCCTCAATGGTCAGTTAAGCACGGACAACAACCCACTCAACCAATCTTTGCGACGCATCGTATTGATGTTGAACCAGACAGTCAATTATCAAACATATATGGTACAACTGGTCAAGTCAACTCGTACCATCACCAAGCACTACATACTTTAGGAAAAGATTTACGCGTTACTGCTTGGTCCTCTGATGGCCTTGCAGAAGCAGTGGAATCAACAAATGAACAGCAGCCTTTATTAGCTGTTCAATGGCATCCTGAACTAATGTACGCACGTGATGCCAAATCCCAAGCACTCTTTAACTACTTTGTTCAAAAATTATAGTAAAAACGGAGGGACGTCTTTCGCCCCTCCGTTTTTACTTGCTATCATACTTAAAAATCAAAATTATCTGGATCTGCACCAAAACGATGATCCTTATTTAACTGATTAATTGCGGTTATTTCTTCTGGCGTTAATTCAAAATCAAAGACAGCAAAATTTTCCTGAATTCTTTTTTCGTGAACAGATTTGGGAATCACGATAATATCATTTTGTAAGTGCCAACGAATAATCACTTGGGCCGCTGATTTACCATATTTTTCACCAATTTTCACTAGTACTGGTTCAGATAATAAATTACCTTGTCCTAGAGGAGACCAAGCCTCCACGGCAATCTTATTTTCGGCTAAATATTTTCGTAGCGGTTCTTGTGTTAACGTAGGATGTAATTCAATTTGATCCACCATTGGCACAACATTTGCTTCTGTTAATAAATCTTCCAAATGATGTTGATGAAAATTGGAAACGCCAATTGCTTTGGCACGACCACTTGCGTAAATTTCTTCTAATGCTTTCCATGATTCTTTATATTTACCAGCAACAGGCCAGTGAATTAAATATAAATCAACATAGTCTAACCCTAATTTTTCTAAGCTTTTATCAAATGCTTTAATCGCATTTTCATAGCCTTGATCTTCATTCCATAATTTCGTCGTCACGAAAATTTCTTCGCGGGGAATACCCGATTGACGAATGCCTTCGCCCACCCCTGCTTCGTTTTTATAAACGGCTGCCGTATCAATCAAGCGATAACCCGCTTCTAAAGCCCATTTTACTGAATTTGTTGCTTCTGAGCCATCTTCTACACGCCAAACGCCTAAACCTAGGCGTGGCATTTCATTGCCGTTTGCTAATTTTTTTGTTTTATCCAAAGTCATGTGTTTCTTCAGTCCCTTCATTTTCATTACTTTTAGTATACTACGCATTCTTCTTTCACGAAACAATCACGACTTGTCAGGTCATTTTCTTTATTTTTAATAAATAACGACGCCAATAAGTCAGCACTCCGATTAATGCCACAACTACAATTGTTCGACCGCTAACGCTTCCAATCCACAGTTTAACTGCAAGTAACCAGATACAAAAGAGATAAACACAGGACCAATTAAAGGAAACTTTCAATGTACATGATTCCGCAATTTCGATTATCTGACTACTAAAAAAACGACTTCCTAATCGTAAAGCGACTGGATTATGGAAGATGAATGTTCGTCGCTTGTCAGCCGTCAAGCGAGTGGCACATCGTTCATCAATAAAAATTGTTACAGGTAATTTAGAAAGTAAATCATTTTTTGCCCATTCAATTGAAACTTTCACGCAGCACTCACAACCTTTAACAAAATTATAAAATATATTATTTATTTACAAAATTATAACATTCCTAAAAAAACATGTTAAGTCTTAAAAAAAACTTTCTATTTTCTTCCCCTTTCGCCGAGAGATTTAGTATACTAAAAGAAGAAATTTTAGAGAAAGTTGGATTTTTATGTTGATACTTGGTTTAGCCAGTACTGAAACAGTCGATTCTTCTGCTCCTGATTTAGCAGAAGCGACCGTAAAAAAAGTGAGCGCGCTACAACGCTTTTGGAACAATATTAATTGGGATGCCATTGTCGCTACCTTAATTGAAAAAAGTTTATCAATTTTATTTTTAATTTTTCTATTTTTTATTATTCAGCGAATCGGGAAATATTTAATTGATCGCACCTATGCAAATTATAGTAAAAAGCAACATTTTAGTGAAAGCCGTTTAAAAACGTTACACACTTTAATTATTAATGCATTTCAATATACGCTGTTCTTTTTCTTCATCTATTCTCTTTTGACCATTGTCGGTGTGCCTGTTGGCTCATTATTAGCCGGAGCGGGAATTGCCGGTGTTGCCATTGGTTTAGGGGCTCAAGGATTCATGAATGACTTAATTACCGGATTTTTCATTATTTTAGAACAACAAATGGATGTAGGCGATTATATTCGCTTATTGGCGTTAAATATTGAAGGAACAGTTACTTCTGTCGGATTACGAACCACTCAAATTAAAGCGGTTGATGGAACTGTTCATTTTATTCCAAACCGAAACATCACCACAATCAGTAACCTGTCTCGTGCCAATATGCAAGTGTTAATTGATGTCCGCATCAATCCTGAAGAAGGTTATGAAAAAATTTGTGAAGTGATTACAGAAGTCAATGAAACGTTAAAAGAAAAGTATATCGAAAGTATTCAAACTGGGCCAGATATTTTTGGTATGGTTGATTTAGGCAATGGCAACTTTGCGGTGCGAACGACCATGTATGTACTAAACGGCAAACAATTTGCGGTCAAAGAAGAATTTCTAGCTCAATATATCAAAGCATTAACAGAGGCCGGCTTTACGATTCCCAATACGCCCATTATTGCAAAATAAAAAACAGCCACCAGATACTTATTAGTTATCTGGTGGCTGTTTTTCTAATTGTCCAATGATTTTAAAAAGCCACTAACTGCCTCTACTCCAAACAATAACGCCTCTTCGTTCGGTTCAAACTTGGCAGAGTGAAGGCTATAGGGACTTGCCACGCCTAACCAAAACATCGTGCCTGGGACTTTAGACAATAGATAGCCAAAATCTTCACCTGTCATTGCAACCGATGCTTGTTGAAATTGAACTGTTGCTTGTTTGCTCATGTATTCAATCAAATTCGTGGTACATGCTGGCTCATTCACTACAGGTAAATACCCTTTTTGATCAAGATGAACAGTTACTTCACATTGAAAAGATTGCGCAATACCTTCACTAATTTCGCGAATTCTTCGCTGCGTTTGTTCATTCGTTTCTGCTGTCAATGTGCGAATTGTACCAGATAAAGTTGCTTCTTCGGCAATCACATTGCAGGCAGTCCCTGCATGAAAAGTCCCAAAAGTAACGACTGCCCCAATCACAGGATCAACATTTCGACTAACGATCGTTTGCGCTTGCTGAATTAAATTTGTGGCCGCTAAGACCATATCATTTGCTTGATGTGGAAAAGCCGCATGTCCACCTTTCCCTTTTAAGGTAATGTTCACTTCACAAGTGGCAGCAAACAATGTCCCTACTCTGGTACTAATAGTTCCGACTGGCAAATCAGGATTAACATGAAGCGCATAAAATTCATCAGGTAACCACTCACCAAACGCATGATCTTCATACATCAGCATCCCCCCTGCTTCATTTTCTTCAGCAGGTTGAAATAAAAATAAAAAGTTATTGTCTGGTTGCTGTTGACTTAATTCTTTCAAAACCCCTAAACCGATTGTCATGTGAAAATCGTGCCCACAGGCATGCATAAACCCTGGTCGTTTTGATTGAAAAGCAGAAACCACTTCCTCTTGAATAGGCAAACCATCAATATCAGCACGCCAGCCGATGGTTTTCTGAGGATTTTTGCCTTCTATGAAGACTAAAATCCCCGTTTGCCATGTTCGAACTTGCAGATAAGGTTGCTTCATTTTATCAATTTCATTAAGTAAAAAGGCTTGTGTTTCCTTTTCTTCTAAACCGATTTCAGGTATTTGATGTAGTTGCCGTCTAATCGCAATTAATTCTTCTTGCTCCACAAAAGCCACTCCTTCATTTTTGGGGTAATCGAAAGCCGCCATGAAGAAGTTTCTTCATCGCGACTGACTAATTTATTTTTAGAGTTTACGTAATTCTTCTAAAATCTCTGTTTTACTCTTGGTTTTATCATCAATTTGTTTAATTACTTTTGCTGGCACGCCTGCGACAACGGTATGCGCTGGAACGTCTTCCACAACTACTGCCCCAGCAGCCACAACGGCACCTTCACCAACACGAACCCCTTCTAGTACGACCGCATTCGCTCCAATGACAACCTCGTTTTCAATAACCACAGGTGCGGCACTTGGTGGTTCAATGACACCAGCTAAAACCGTTCCTGCGCCAATATGACAATGCTTCCCTACAGTTGCACGACCGCCTAAAACAGCGCCCATATCAATCATAGTCCCTGCACCAACGACGGCGCCAATATTTAGAATAGCCCCCATCATAATCACCGCTTGATCGCCAATTTCAACTTTTTCGCGAATCAAAGCACCTGGTTCAATCCGAGCATTAATGTCTTTCAGATCAAGAAAAGGAATTGCTGAGTTACGTGCATCGTTTTCTACAACATAATCCTCAATTTTTTCTTTGTTTGCTTCTAAAAAAGGTTTTACGTCAGCCCAATCGCCAAACAATGTCCCAGTTTTACAATTATTAAAGACCTTAATTGTTTCCGGAAAAGTGACTTCTTTTAATTGCCCTTTCAGTGTTACTTTAACAGGCGTTTGCTTTTTGGCATCGCCAATATACTGAATAATCTCATATGCGTCCAATCACAGCACTCCTTTACTTCGTGTTATCATACAGAATAACGCATTTATGAGAAAAAAGTAAAGAGTTTCTTGCGTTTTATTTAAATTACTTTCATTTCTTCTTCTGATTTAGGCAGAACAAGATGATGTTTTTCTAACTCATGTGCCATATGGTTGACCGCTTTTAAAATTTCTTTGCGTGTAATGATGCCCTTAAAGCGTTGATTATCATCAACCACTGGTAAAAAAGAAGCATCTACTAATAAATGTAACACTTCTTCTAAATCCCACGATTCACCAATTACAGGAACATTGACTTCCATTACATCGGCCACAGTAAATTCATTCAATTTTTCAAAATCCACTGAAGTCAAATCAAACATTTTATCTACAACGTCTGTCAAGCCGATTAAGCCAACAAAGCGATCTCCCTTATCTAACACAGGAATCTTGGAATAGCGAACTTGCGATAAGACTAATGCCGCGTGACTTAAAGGATTTAAACACATTACATTGGCGACATTTTCGGCAGGTACTAAAAACGTTTCTTGTTTTTCTAATAATAATTCTTTTACAGCAGTCCCTATCATGATTGGGTTGCCTCCATTTCTAATTCTTTAACACGTAACTTATTGTACCTAATTCTGCGGAAAAAGTCTTGGAATTCGCAAATTCTTCATAACTTAACAAACGAAAATTAACGTTTTGTTCTATTCTCCCCAAAAAAAGAGAACGCTTTCTTAAAAAAATAAAAAATTGATAGTAGAACATTCCCTCGCTGGCTTATGTTCTACTATCAGGTAAAAAATCGACTTTTTTACTTCGTAAACGTTGCCTTTAATCGTTCCAACGGTTGGTGCTCTTTGTTATAGTACTGAACGAGATATTGTTCAGGTGTACTTTCAATTATGGCATATGTTTTCTCTTGAACTGGTCCACGAGGTAAACGAATACTTCCCGGATTAACAAAGAGAATGTTATTGTGTCGCTCTGCGCCGAGTACATGAGTGTGACCAAATAAGGCAATTGTCGCTCCTGCTTCTTCCGCTTGTAAAGCAAGTGTCGTGAGCCCCATTCTAACATTGGCCAAATGACCATGTGTCATATAAATAACTTGATCTCCCACTTTTTTAGTCACAGTTTTGGGAAATTCATCATAAAAATCACAATTTCCTTGGACTACAATTAATTTCTGCCAAAGTTCATCTGTCGGTTCTAATTCAGAATCACCACAGTGAAAGAGTGCATCGACTTGTCCTTCATAATGATTCACTAAGTCAACTAAACAGTCACGGTCGCCATGATTATCGCTTACTACCAAGATTTTCATACGTTTCAACTCCTATTTTTTTAGCCATTCTTCCCATTGTTCTTTTAATTTTGCCACTGCTTGTCCACGATGACTAACTTTATTTTTCTCTTCTCCAGACAATTCAGCTGCCGTTTTACCAAGCTCTGGGACATAGAAAAGTGAATCGTACCCAAAGCCTCCTTCACCACGAGGAATCGTGCCGACTTCTCCGGGCCATTCAGCTTCGACCACCAGACTTTCTTTCTTTGGTTCAGCAAAAACCAATGTACAATGGAAACGCGCTTGTCTTTTTTCTTTTGGCACGCCCGTTAACTCATGCAATAGTTTCGCATTATTTGAAGCATCGTTAGTTGGTTCACCAGCAAAACGAGCAGAATAGATTCCTGGCATTCCCCCTAACGCATCAACAATTAATCCTGAATCATCTGCTAATACTGGTTTCTGTAAAATTTCTGCAATTGTTTCAGCTTTTAGACGAGCATTTTCTTCAAATGTTCGACCAGTTTCTTCTACATCTGGCAAATTCGGATAATCTAATAACGTCTTAACCGTATATCCTTTTTCACCAAAAATTGAACTAAACTCTTTCGCTTTACCAGGATTTCTAGTTGCAATGACAATCACTTTCTCTTCTGAATCTTGCGAAGGGACTTCTTCAGAGGCTAAAGCATAAAGCGCTTCTTTCTGATACGCAATTAATTCCTCAATCCCTGTTTTTCCATAAAAGAGCATGGCATTTAACTCATCTCCTGAGAAGGTAGCTTCTTCACCCGTTCCTTGAATTTCCACAAATTCACCAGACTCGGTCATCACGATGTTCATATCCACTGCAGCATTCGAGTCCTCTGCGTAATCTAAGTCCAGCACACAATAACCATCGGGTAAAATACCCACGCTGACAGCAGCTAAATGCTCTTTAATTGGGTCTTCCGCTAGCGCACCAGTCATCAATAAATGATTAACTGCTAAGCGTAGAGCAACAAAAGCGCCTGTAATACTAGCAGTACGGGTTCCACCATCTGCTTGAATCACATCACAATCGACAACAATGCTCCGTTCCCCTAACTTTTCTAAGTCAACAACAGCTCGCAATGACCGCCCAATCAAACGTTGAATTTCCATTGTTCGCCCTGTTAATTTTCCTTTCGCACTTTCCCGAATATTTCTTGTGTTCGTCGCACGAGGGAGCATGCTATATTCAGCTGCTACCCAACCTGTTCCCGCGCCTCGTAAAAATGGGGGAACCTTTTCTTCGACAGTGGCTGAGCAAATTACTTTGGTATCGCCAAACGAAATAACCACCGAACCTTCTGGATGTTTAAAAACATTGGTTTCAATAGTGATCTTTCGCAATTCTTTTGGTGCACGACTATCATGTCTAATCATTTTCGTTTCCTCCTAAGTGAATCTGTTGTGCTTTTAAGTTCTCTATACCAAGCCAACTGCTTGCAATCTCTTCAAACATTTTTGCAGAACCAGTTGTATAAAATTCATGTGGCTGTGTAGTTGCTTCAGGCGTATGTGCAATGTCAAAATAATCGAGAAGCATGCTAACTTCGCCAACTGTTTCGGCTCCTGAGTCAATTAATGTCACATGACTTCCCATCACATTTTGAATCACCGGACGTAACAACGGGTAATGGGTACAACCTAAAATCAACGTATCAAGTCCTTTTAATTGTAATGCTTGAAGTGTTTCTGCCACAATTTTTTTTGCTACGGAAGAACGATATTGATTACTTTCAACAATGGGGACAAATTTAGGGCAAGCTAAACTAGTCACCTCAATTGCTGGTGCCTTACTTTTAATGGCGATTTCATAGGAAGCACTTTTGATTGTCCCTAAGGTACCTATGACACCAATTTTGTTATTTTTTGTGACTTTAACGGCTGCTCGTGCGCCAGGTAAAATAACACCGACAACTGGAATTGGCAAGGCAGCTTTAATTTCTTCTAATGCGACAGCCGTCGCGGTATTACATGCGATTACTAGCATTTTTATTCGTTTTTTCAATAAAAAATCGGCCATTTCCCAAGTAAACTGAACGACTTGTTCGGCTGGTCGTGGACCATATGGGCAACGGGCTGTATCTCCTAAATAAATTAATCGTTCATTTGGTAATTGCTTTAGCGCTTCCTTTAAAACAGTTAATCCACCAACGCCAGAATCAATTAATCCAATGGCTTCTTGATTGCTCATTCTCATCCTACCTTTGCCTTTTATTCACTGCCTTTATTTTCTACTTTTTAAGGACTATTGTCAATTTTTCCTGTTTTGCTCTCATTTATTTCTTTTTTTGAAGGAAATCTTTTTCGATTAAAAAACTAGTAATTCATTTTTTTGTATGTTATAATTCCTAACATTGAGAATACAATTAGAAATACATTTGGTTAATTTAATTTAAATAACACGTTTCTCACCGAATCCTCTGTTATCTTTTCTGCCAAATGATTGCAAAGGAGACTGCCTATGATTTCTTTAGAACATGTAAATAAGTATTTTGGGGAGCATCACGTTTTAAAAGATATTACTTTGAATGTAGAGCAAGGAGAAAAAATTGTCATTATCGGACCCTCCGGCTCTGGCAAAAGTACATTAATTCGGTGTATGAACCAATTGGAAAAAGTCAATGATGGTTCCGTCGTAATTGATAACATTGACATCACCAAACCGAAGGCACCGATTCAAAAGGTTCGCCAGAAAGTTGCCATGGTCTTTCAAAATTTTAACTTATATGCTCACAAAACGATTATTGATAATTTAACGTTAGCACCGATTAAAGTGATGGGCGTTTCCAAAGAAGAAGCGGTTCGTACTGGCATGGAGTATTTAGAACGGGTCGGCTTAGCTGATAAAGCTTCTGCTTATCCTTCGCAGCTTTCTGGCGGGCAGCAACAACGGGTCGCTATTGCTCGTGCCTTAAATATGCATCCTGAGATTATCCTTTTTGATGAACCGACTTCGGCACTTGATCCAGAAATGATTCAAGAAGTTTTAGATGTAATGGTCGATCTTTCCAAACAAAATATTACCATGGTTTGTGTCACACATGAGATGGGCTTTGCTCGTCAAGTGGCTGACCGTGTAATCTTCATGGACCAAGGACAGATTATTGAACAAGGAACGCCTGAACATTTCTTTACAAGCACTGAAAACCCTCGTGCAAAAGAATTTCTAAGTAAAATTATTCATAACGGGTAATGAATAAAAAACAAAAAATTGGAGGAATGAAGGAATGAAAAAACAAAATAAATGGCTGGCTGGACTCTCCCTACTTGTATTAGCAGGCATCATTGTGGGCTGTGGTAGCGGCAACAATGACTCAACTTCCAAAAGTGCTTCATCAAACAAAACGGTCACAGTAGAACAATTAAAAAAAGCAGGGAAAATTAAAGTAGGTGTCAAAGAAGACATTCCTAATTTTGGCTATATGAATCCTGATACAAACAAAAATGAAGGAATGGAACCAGATATTGCACGCTTGATTGCGAAAGAAATTACCGGCAGCGAAGAGAATGTGGAATTTGTGGGCGTGACAGCAAAAACGCGCGGTCCCCTTTTAGACAATGGTGAACTAGATATGGTAATTGCTACATTTACAATTACTGATGAACGTAAAAAGACTTATAATTTTACAACTCCCTATTATACAGATGAGATTGGTTTCCTTGTGCGCAAAGAGGATAACTTCTCAAGTATGAAAGATTTAGACGGAAAAACAATCGGCGTTGCACAATCTGCTACGACAAAAGAAAACTTAGAGAAAAAAGCGCAAGAGGAAGGAATCAAATTTACTTATCAAGAATTAGGTTCCTATCCAGAATTAAAAACAGCGTTAACTTCTAAACGAATTGATGCATTTTCAGTGGATAAATCAATCCTATCTGGCTATGTGGATGGCAAGACAGAAATTTTAAAAGATGGTTTTTCGCCACAAGAATATGGAATTACCACAAAGAAAGCAAATACTGAATTAAATGATTATCTAAATGGTTTAATTGAAAAATGGGAAAAAGACGGCACACTAGAAAAAATTTATCAAGACTGGGGCTTAAAAAATTAATCATTCCTAAGACTTGAAGAATCAAAAATTTTAGGAGGGATTTTTATGTTTTTGTTAGCCAATATTTCCTGGCTTGAAGAAGGGCCATTTGCCTTATATCGTTGGGAAGCTTTATTTCAAGATTGGCGAATTTTTGGTCAGGCTTTTCTCTATACTATTCTGCTTTCTTTAGGAGCAATCTTAGTCGCCTTTGCTTTAGGCATTTTCTTTGGCAGTTTATCAGCGACCAAAAGTAAACTTTTACACGCAATTAGTCGTGTCTATGTAGAATTTTTTCAAAACACACCTTTGTTGATTCAATTTATCGTAGTCTATTATGGCTTTCCTCTGCTAAGCCCACTGCTTTCATTTTCTATTACTACGATTGCCATTCTGTGTGTAGGCCTCTACCATGGTGCCTACATTTCTGAAGTGGTTCGCTCAGGAATCGGAGCTGTCCCAAGAGGGCAATTTGAAGCGGCTTACTCCCAAGGATTAACGTATGGTCAAACGATGCGGTATGTGATTTTACCACAAGCATGGCGGATTATGTTACCGCCTTTAACCAATCAAGTAGTGAACCTAATTAAAAATACGTCAACAGTTGCTATTATTTCTGGCGCAGACGTAATGTTTGCTGCCAATAGTTGGTCGTCTGTCAACTTGAACTATATTCCCGCCTTTGCGCTCGCTGGTTTCTTATATTTCATTCTTTGCTTCCCATTAGCGAATTTGGCTAGAAAAATGGAAGAAAAAAATAAGAAAGCATATAGTAGATAGGAGGAAAACAGATGCCTTTTTCAGAAGAAATGCGTCAATTACTGACAGCAAATAATTTTCAATTTCTATTTAACGGCTTAAAATTGACGCTCTATATTTCCTTCGTCTCAATTATTTTGAGTACGATTTTTGGCACCATTCTAGCCGTTTTGCGAAATCAAACCCATGGACCACTGAAGTTACTTGCCAGTATTTATGTAGAAGTGGTGCGTAATATTCCAAACTTATTGTGGATTTATGTTATTTTTTTGATTTTCAAAATCAAATCCACACCTGCTGGAATTGTGAGTTTTACTGTGTTTACTACCGCTGCTTTAGCGGAAATTATTCGTGGTGGTTTAAATGGGGTCGATAAAGGCCAAATTGAAGCGGCGCGTTCTCAAGGTTTTTCAAATTGGCAAATTCTTTATCATATTGTTTTGCCTCAATCCATTCGCAATGTTTTACCAGCGATCGTTTCTCAGTTTGTTACTGTCATCAAGGATACAAGTTTCTTGTATTCCGTAATTGCTTTACAAGAACTCTTTGGCAAATCTTATATCTTAATGGGGCGCTACGCACAAACAGGACAAGTATTCACTATTTACGGAATCGTCGCCCTTATTTATTTCATTATTAACTTTAGTATCTCACAATTTTCACGTTGGCTTTCACGAAATTGGGCGAAAAGTTATTAATGTAGTTAAAAACAGGAGGCTGAGACAAAAGTGTTTAGCTCCAAGAAATAAGAAGGAATTTCCGAAAATTGTTCTTTAATTTTTGGATAATTTCGGCTTATTTCCGAAGGAGCTGCTTTTGTTCAGCTGATTATCTTAAGATTTAGAAAGTGGGGCATAAGTCATTTCGACTTATGCCCCACTTTCCTGTTTTTATTTTATCTTACTTCTACTTGATGTTTTTCAATTAGCGCTTTTTCAACTTTTTCCATTGAACGGTTAATTTCTTCATCCACTAATGTCGCTTCTGCATTAACGAAAGTTAAACTATACGCCATTGATTTTTTGCCAGCGCCTAGTTTTTCACCTTGATATACATCAAATAAATGAATCTCTTTCAAATATTTACCTGCGTTATCTGAAATAGTTTTAACTAGTTCTTGATTAGTAACTGTTTCATCGACTAATAAAGCAATATCTCGAGAAACTGCTGGGAATTTAGAAACTGCTTCATAAGTAACCCCGCCTGCTTCTGTGGCTACTAATTGTTGCAAGTTTAATTCAGCAACATATGTTTCAGGAATATCGTACGCTTTTGCTGTCGTTGGGTGAACTTGTCCGACAAAACCAACCACTTCATCTTCTAAATAAATCCATGCTGTCCGGCCTGGATGCATTTCTGGAATCGCCGTTGTCGCTTGGTAGCTGATTTTTTCTGTTAATCCTAAAACAGCTACAATACTTTCCACTAAGCCTTTTACTGTATAAAAATCAACGGCTGTTGCTTTTGTTTGCCAATCTTTAACCGTTGTATTACCAGTTAAAGCAAGTGCTAAGTGATTTTCTTCTGTAGGTAAATTTTTTGTTGGATCTTCTGTTTGGTAGAAAACGCGTCCTACTTCGTAGAAGGCGATATTATTATTTTTACGCGCCACATTGTATGCGACATCATCTAATAAACCAGAAATTAAGTTCATACGTAACACAGAACGCTCTTCACTCATTGGCCATTGCAAACGTGTTGTTTGACTTTCTTTCATCATAAATTGACGGGATTTTTCTTCTGTTGTCAACGCATAGCTGATGGCTTCACTCGTACCATGACCTTCCAGTAAGCTCTTTAATTGGCGCGTAACATGTTGTGCTTTGGTTAGACTTCCAGCAACTGTTTCTCCACTTGGCAATGTTGAAGGTAAATAATCATATCCATAAATGCGGGCCACTTCTTCAATAATATCTGCTTCAATCGCAATATCCCAACGTCTTGGTGGAATCGTAATTTCATATGCGCCTTGATTTACTTCATAAGCAAAACCGAGTGCTTCAAAAATTTCATTCACCGTTGCTTCATCTAATGAAGTACCTAAATATTGGTTGATTCGTTCTAAAGTCACAGCTACCTGCGCTTCTTTAACGTCCACTTCAGAACCAACTGCAGTGCCTGAGACCACTGTTCCGTTGGCTAACTCTGCAATCATTGCGGCTGCCACATCACAAGCTAGCCCAACTGTCGCTTGGTTGATGCCTTTTTCAAATCTACTTGAAGATTCACTCCGTAAATTGAATTGTTTAGACGTTTTGCGAATAGACAATGGATTGAACAATGCCGCTTCTAAAGCCACAGTTGTTGTTTCTTGACTGATTTCAGAATTAGCCCCACCCATTACACCGGCTAAGCCGACAGGCGTTTTTCCATTCGTAATGACGATATTTTCTTCTGTTAATTGACGTGTTTCACCATCTAATGTAATTAGTTCTTCTGCTGCTGTTGCTCGACGAACCAAGATTTCTTTACTATCTAATTTTTGGTAATCAAATGCATGCAATGGTTGACCAAATAATAATAAAATATAATTTGTCACGTCCACCACATTGTTAATCGGACGGATTCCTTCATTCATCAATCGATTTTGCAACCACTGAGGACTTTCTGCAATCGTCACATCTTTAATAACACGAATTTGATACGCTGGCGCATCTTGTGAATCTTCAACAGTCACTGTTACGTAATTTCCCACGTTATCTGAAGCATCTTCTTTGAGTTCGGGATCATTAAACTGAGGCGTTTGACGATAAATTGCGCCAACTTCATAGGCTACCCCTCTCATACTTAATGCATCTGCACGGTTTGGTGTAATTGATAATTCAATAATCGCATCATCCATGTCTAAATAAGGGAAAACAGGTGTTCCATTCACTGCTTCTTGAGGTAAATAATAAATCCCTTCAGCGTAGGCTTTTGGTACGACATTATCTGAATATCCTAGCTCTTCTAACGAACAAATCATTCCGTTAGAGACTTCGCCACGCATTTTACCTTTTTTAATTTTTTGATTTCCTGCAATTCTTGAACCAGGTAACGCTACGATGACTTTAATTCCTGCTTTTACATTTGGTGCTCCACAAACAATTTGTGACAATTCTTCTTCACCGATGTCTACTTGGCAAATTGATAAGTGGTCAGAGTTTGGGTGAGGAACACATTCTTTTACTTCACCGACAACAATTTTCTTTAATCCTTCTTCAGGTACAGCAACGCCCTCAACTTCGATACCTGTCACAGACATTTTGTCCGCTAATTCTTGCGGAGTAACGTTTGAAAGATTAACATATTCATTTAACCATTTATAAGAAACTAACATTTTTCAACTACTCCTTTACCTTGAATTGATTTAAGAAACGTAAATCATTTTGATAAAAATTACGGATATCATTTACACCATAACGTAACATAGCAACGCGATCTGGTCCTAAGCCAAAGGCAAAGCCTGAGTACTCTGTTGGATCAATCCCTGACATTTGTAACACATCTGGATGAACCATCCCCGCACCTAAAATTTCAATCCAACCTGTATGTTTGCAGACGTTACAACCTGCGCCGCCACATTTAAAACAGCTAACATCTACTTCGACTGAAGGTTCTGTAAAAGGGAAATAGCTAGGACGTAAACGAATTTTACGATCTTCACCAAACATTTTTTTCATCATGACTTCTAACGTCCCTTTTAAATCACCCATTGTGACATTTTTATCGACAACAAGGCCTTCAATCTGATGGAATTGGTGACTATGTGTCGCATCATCTGTATCACGACGGAATACTTTCCCAGGAGAAATCATTCGTAATGCACCTTTTGAAAAATCGTGTTTTTCCATTGTTCGAGCTTGAACTGGTGAAGTATGCGTACGAATTAACATCTCATCTGAAATATAAAACGTATCTTGCATGTCGCGTGCCGGATGATCTTTTGGTAGATTCATGCGTTCGAAATTATAGTGATCCGATTCTACTTCGTATCCTTCCACTACTTGATAACCCATGCCTAAGAAAATATCTTCAATCTCTTCCATAACTTGTGTCAAAATATGACGTGTACCTTGAGGCATTTGTTTTCCAGGTAAAGTTACATCTAAACTTTCTTCTTTTAGTGCCGCATTTAACGCTTCGTTTTCTAAAACAACTTTGCGCGCTTCAATTGCTTCGGTTAATAAATCACGAATTTCATTTGCAAAGCCCCCCACCACTGGTCGTTCTTCTGGTGAAAGGTTTTTCATGCCTCTTAGTACTTCGGTGATTGGCCCTTTTTTCCCTAATGTTTCTACGCGAATTTGGTTTAATTCTTTTAAAGTAGCAACTTGTGCGATTTCTTTGAGCGTATTGTCTCTAAGAGCTTCTAATTGCGCTTGTAATGTCATTATGCGTTCCCCTCTATCTTTTATTTAAACTAAAAAAAACGATAACCCATTCCTTTCAAAGGAACGAGCTATCGTGTTACCATCCTAATTCATAACAAATTGTTGTCATGCACTCATTTCATTTAACGGCAATTACCGGTTTGCTTTCTTCTTGAAAACAAACAAACTCAGGAAGTGAATTTCGCTTGGTGACTGTGTAAATCAGCTTCCAGTCTCTGGCTGACTCTCCCTAAAACACGTCAATTCAAACTACTTGTTTCCATCACTGTTTTTTTAGTTATTTAATTACGTTTAGTTTACAAGAAGTTTTGCTTGCGGTCAACTGCATTCTTCGTCTTTTACCCATTTTTCTGCCCAATGTTGAATTTGTTCCATTGCTAATTGCAAGTCTTCGCCTTTTTCGGTTAGGAAATATTCTAAGCGATTTCCTTCACCGCAACGAACAGCTTTGGTGATAATTCCTTCAGCTTCTAGTTCCTTCAATCGCTCTACTAAGACACGATCACTTAACATTGGAATTTTTTCTTTTAATTCGCCAAAACGTTGAGGACCTCGTTCTAATAAAACATCAATAATTAAACCATTCCATTTTTTACCAAGTATTGAAAATGATTTTTCAAATTTGGGACAAAGTACAAACGATTCTGTTTTTACTTTTTCCATCTTCCTCACCTCTTCAATGAGTATAGCACATTCCTTACAAAATGTAAGTGTTTCTGCTTCTAATTTTTTCTACTTTATAAAATCTACAACATTTCCTGTCTGCATGTCAATAATTACTCCTCCATTTAATAAAATTAAATAGACGTACGACACCTCTTTATGCGTTGCCTCTTGTAGCGCTCTACGATAAAGATTCATCTGTCCGCGATACCGTTCGACAATTTCAGAAATCGCTTGGGGAGAGGTGCCTTTTACATGATCGGTTTTATAGTCATACAAAATGCATTGATTGTCTAATTCGATATAACCATCAATAATCCCATGAATTAATAAATCATCTTGTGTCGTTTCTGGATAATTTTGAATAAGCTCTTCTGCTTCAATCAGCATAGAAAAAGGTTGTTCCCTTCTAACGGTTTGATGGTGTTGAATCAATTGTTTTCCTAAGGCGGTGTCAAAGAAGGCCACGATTTGTTCCAGATTCATTTTTTCAGCAATTGCTGGTAAAATCAATTTATTTTCCACTAAACGTTCTTGAACAGCTCGCACTTCTTCATAAGAAGGTTGTGTACTTAAATCAATTAGTTGTAATAAATAATGAGTTGCTGTCCCAATTTCAGCTGCTGAGGGCGCTTGAACCGTATCTAAAAATTTAGGCTTACTTAAATCTCCTTCAATCATTCGATTGACAATCAACGGTTGCGCTTGAATAGTATTGTCTTCCCGAACCTCAATTTTACCAATTTCTTTGTTATCGGGGTCATCAAATACTCGCTTGATTTCAGAAACAGACTGATAACTGGTGGTCCGAGTAGCCACTTCAAACGGATAGTTGAAACTTAACCGTGCAAGGCCACGATTGATTTTGTCAGCAGATAATTGCGCTTTTTCGGCTAAATCCTCTGCTTGTCTTTCTGGCAATTGTAATTGCTGAATGGCTGCTCGTAGTTGTTCTTCGTTGAACCACTGAATATGAAAGTTAGCTGGGTGCTTTTTAACTTGCGGAACGTCACTTACCACTACTTCTTGCTGATATTCAGCGGCTTTTTGATGGCGTACCAATGTCATCCCAACCCAATTCATTAAACTACTTTTACTTTGCAAGCGATTTTCAGCTGGTAGCACCAGTGTTTCTACATCGCCAACTTTCAGCCACTCTTTCCACATCGCCGCTTGGTCTTTATAGGAGCCCACCAGAAAAAGTTTCTGTTCTGCACGTGTCAACGCCACATATAACTTCCGCATTTCTTCGGATAGTAATTTTCTCAATCGTACTTGTTTAATCGCCAAAAATGGTAAAGTATCGTACATAACTCGTTCTTCAGGTTGTAAATAACGAATGCCTACCCCTAAATTTTCTTCAAAGATATAGCGTTCATTCAAATCACTGACATTAAATTCTTTGGTCATATCTAAAACGAATACCACCGGAAATTCTAACCCTTTACTAGCGTGAATCGTCATGACGCGTACGGCATTCTCTTCACTTAAAACGACTGGTTCTGCTAAATCTTTGTCTTTTTCTTGCATTTTTTCGATGAAGCGAACAAATTGAAATAATCCGCGGAAGGTTGTTTTTTCATACGCCGCGGCCCGATCGACCAACGCATATAAATTGGCTTGGCGTTGTTTGCCAACAGGCAACCCGCCAACATAATCAAGATAGGCCGTTTCCCGATAAATTGTCCACAGCAAGTTGCTAAGCTGGTTGCGTCGAGCCTGTTCCCGCCATTTTTCTAATGATTCAGCAAAACGTATAGTTTTTTCCTGAACAACTGCTTCCTCCATGGTTGGTTCCATCTTTTGATTAAACGTTAAAAATGCTTCGTAGTAACTGGTTTCCTTATTAGCCAAACGAATAAGCACTAATTCGTTTTCTTTTAATCCAACAATTGGTGAACGTAACACAGCTGCCAAAGGAATGTCTTGATAGGGATTATCAATCAATTGAAGCAAGGCAATCATTGTACGAATTTCCGTTGCTTGGAAATAATTTTGAGCATCATTGACTTGAACTGGAATTTCTAATGATTTAAAAACATCTAAAATAGTTAAATTATTTTTCTTCGTAGGCGTTAATAAGACAATATCTTGATAAGTAATCGGTCGATCCGTTTTCAGCTTTTTATCATAAATTAAGAAATTTTGGTCAATTAATTCACGAATTTTCAAAGCAGTAACGTAAAGTTCCCCTTCTATCTTATCTTCAATCAACAACTCAGGGGATTGTAATTCTGGAAATTCAACTGACTCTGTTGCTTTTTTTTCATAAATTAGCAATTCAGTTGAATAATCAGCCGCCTCCGAAAATTGATCAAAGCCATGAACCAAAGCGGCTGACTCATCGTAAGCAATTTGGCCCACTCGCTCATCCATTAATTGACTAAATACTAAATTCGTAAAGTCTAAAACGTCTTTGCGGGAACGAAAATTTTCAGCTAGAATAATTCGTTTGCCCTCTTTGCCTTGCCCATACTGATTGTATTTTTCAATAAACAATGTAGGATCTGCCAAGCGGAAAGAATAAATAGACTGTTTCACATCCCCTACCATAAAAAGGTTTCCTTCTGCGCTAAGCGGGCGGCGCAACCAATACAAAATAGATTCTTGTAATTGATTGATATCTTGGTATTCATCGACTAACACTTCATCAAATTTTTCGCGATAGTAAAGAGAGGCTTCTGATGCTTGCCAGCCATCTGCCTGATTTTTCGCTAAAATAGCTAACGTATAATGTTCTAAATCGTTAAAATCCACTAAATTTTTAAGCCGTTTTTCTGCGCCATAGGCCTCCATAAATTGTTTCCCCACGTGAGCCATTTCTTGAACAATGGGCGTGGCCTCTTTCAAGACTTGTTTCATGGCATCTGGAGAAAGTGTAAACAGTTGCTTTTTCAAATCATTTAACGCTTTTTTATTTTGTTCTCGTAACTGTTTGGCTTGTTCCGCGGTTGGTTTCAACTCTTCGGCACGAACCGTTGGGTAGCGGTCAAAGCTCAACAATTCAGTCAAATTATAGGCGCTCTCTAAATCATTTCTCTCTAAAAATTGTAAAAATTGTTTTGTTTGTTCCTTTTCATTTTGAGCTAAATACCAAATCTTTTGAAGTTTCTCTTCGCCTTCTGTTAAGGTCACCATTTCTTCGTAACGCTGAAGAGTTCGTTGTAACGTCTCAACAGCTAGCGGTTTTAAATACGTCTGAAATAACGTTGATTCGCCTAGCTGATCCCCTACTTCGTAGGCTTGTGTTAAGCCATTAATCCACGCCTCTGGATCAGGATTGGCTTTGGCAAATTCATAAAAAGAAAAAATTAAGTTAGTGAGTCCGTCATCACTACGATCATTGGAAAAATTCGCTGTTAATTGGTAAAATTCTTCTTGATTTTCCGCATAAAATTGTTCACGTAATGCATCCCAAACATCTTCTTTTAATAACAATGTTTCTGTTTCATCTGTTAACATCCGAAAAACTGGATCTATGTCAATTAAATAATAAAAACGACGAATAACAGTTAAACAAAAGGCATGTAACGTGCTGATATTGGCTGTTGGCAAAAGAGCAATTTGACGAGAAAAATGCCGTCTTCTTTCTGGATCTTGTTCTTCATTCATTGCCTTTTGTAAAGCCACTTGGATACGTTCTTTCATCTCACGGGCGGCGGCTTCAGTGTACGTCACAATCAAGAGACGATCGATATCGACGCCGCTTTTGACTTTTTCAATGACACGGCGGACTAAAACAGTGGTTTTTCCTGAGCCAGCCGAAGCAGAAACTAAGATATTTTCATCGCCATCAAACACCGCTTGCCATTGACTGTCGGTGAATTGCTCATTGGCTGGACGTAGTGGAATTGTTTTACTCATCTTCGGTTGCTCCTTCCTCATCTTTGTTTAACAAGCGCGCCATAATTTCCTCTTTGGATAAATTCTCAATACGATGATAATTATTTTCTTTTAACATCACATCAAAATCACAGACACTTCGAAACGGACAATAGCGACAAGCAATCCGTTCCTTGCCTTGATAAGCGGGATTAAGTTGAACTTCGCCGCCAATAATTTGATTTCCCGCTTCAATAAATTTATTTCGGTTATGGGAAAGCAACGCGCCTAATTCTGGTTCTGTCACAAATTTATCTTCTTGGCGACGACCAGGTTTAATTTGTTCTTTGGCGGATTCTTCAATTGGAAACAGCAACGAACTTTGTTTAGCTTGCAGACTCGTATCTAAATGATCCAATAAATCTGGGTCTTTCATCAAAAGACCATCAAACTGATATTTTTTAAGCATTTGTTGTTCAATGTCGTCTTTGCCTTCATAAGATAACGTAGGATTGTGTACATGCAGATAAAGTGAGCCAGCAGGTTTAGCTTCTTGACCAACTAATTGTACAGCATCCATTAAAGCCACATCCAAGTACGTCAGCATTTGCATGGCTAAGCCGTAATACGCTTCTGTCATATTAAATTTACGGTGACTCGATTTATAATCAATCACACCTAAATAGGTTGATTCGGGGGTAACCAATTGATCAATCCGGTCGATTTTTCCCCGAACATGAATCTTCCCTTGATTTTTTAATGGTAATTCCAAACCAGAAATTCCTTTTTTAGCGGCAATTTGGCCAAATAACACTTCCGTTTGAACAGTCGTCATGCCACTTCGTTGGCTTTGACGTTTCAGCGCCCAACTGACTTTTTTAATTGTTTGACTCAATTGATAGCGAATATAGTTCATGCGACTAGAGGTCGTTAATACAGAAAAACGCGCATCCCCTAAAATACTATTTAGTACTTCCTCCGCCAATAAATTGACTTCCTGATCGGTTAATTCAGATAAGTTCCGTTGATTCATAATCAATAATTTAAAGAACTGATCCAATGCTTCATGGAAAAATTCCCCTGTAGCTGCTGGCGAAAGCCCAAAGACATCTCTTTCTTTCAAACGTAAGCCATAGCGAGAAAAGTATTGATACTGACAGCGATAAAAACTCTCCATCCGAGAAACGGATGTATAAATATCTTTACCATATAAAGGTTCTGCTAAGACCTCATCAATCTTTTCAGGAATATTTTGATGCGTTAAACTTTCGAAAACTTGCTTGGCTAGCGGCGCAATTGATTGGTTCATTAGCGCTTTTTCCATATTTAACCAGAAAGGCAACAATCCTTCTTGTGTTTCTTTCCGTTGTCTTTTCAAACGCGTTAATTCACCGATTAACGTCCGATACGTACTAATATGGGCTAAACTGGTCGTTTCATCATCGAAAATAGTTGTTTCATTTTTTTCAAAAACGGGCAAGTTTAAATCTTTTTGGATATTTTTAAAATAAGGAGACGGTTTGACTTCTTGAGCGGTATCTTTAACACTTGGATAGGTTAAATATAACCGTTCTCGCGCTGAAGAAAAGACAAGATACGCAACATAAGGTTCTTGCGCAATTTTGCGTCCGGTTGTCCCACGTAAATATTGGTTTTCCGTTAAAGTATCATTGATTGCCTGACGTTCTTCATCAGACAATAGTGTTTTATTTTCAATCTTTTGTGGAAAAATTTCTTCCGTCATCCCAATAGCAAAAGTAACCTTGGCAGCGCCAGGTCGAGTTAAATCCATTGCGCGAACTTGTACTTGGTCAATCGCTGTCGGCACTTTACTATAGTGCAAACCTTCCAAACCACTAACAAATATTTCTTGAAACGTTGTAAAATCAAACGAACTTTCTCCGTAAACAGTGACGTATTCATCTAGTAATGACATCAATGCATCCCAAGTCTGTTCATGGTTACGAGCTGTTTCTAGTTGACCGGCTTCGATAGCTTGTAAGCGCCACATTTTTAATTGTGTTGCCACACCACTTTGCAGTAAAAAGTGATAGAAGACGGTCGCTGCTTCCAAACCAGTTTTGGCACTTATCATTGCTTGAAAGTAACTAGGTAACAGCCGTTGAAGCGATTGACGAATCGCATTTGACTCTTCTTCCATCGTAGCGACATCTTCTTGCTCTTCCGCTTCAAAATCATACCGAATAAATTCCCAATCTTTTTCTTGCGACCAATAATAACCTTCATAGCCGTATGCCAGGACTACATTTTCGGTAATATCAACTTTTCTGCGCCAAGCGTTCCGTTGGTTTAACCAATCAGTCAAGCTTTCTTCAGAAGTAGCGAGTTGATTCATTGGCATAAATAATTCCGTTCTCAAAAAACGGAGCACATCACGATAACGATAATTGTACGAATGAATAGCAAATAAAGATTCAATCCATTCGACTAAAGGATGCCGATCCATAGCCATATCTCGGTCGACATAAACAGGAATCTCGTGTTCCGCAAAAATCGGTTCTAATAAATTTTCATAACAATCTAAATCACGAGTCAACACCTGAATTTCTTTGTACCGATACCCTTCTTCCACCACTAAACGGCGAATTTCGGTTGCAACATGTGTTAATTCTTCTTTAACGTTTTCAGCACGCCACAGAAATAAGCCATCGCCTCTCCAGTCAGTTGTGCTTAATGGATGCAGGTGCTCTTGCGATTGAATCCAATAATCATTTAATCCTTGCAAGTCTGGGTTTGTAATTAATACCTCTTTCTTTTCCACATAATCTGAAAGAATCGGAATTTGCTTCTGTCTTGCTAATTGATAAAGCTGATGGTAGGTTTGCCCCGCTTCATAAAATAACGACCGCGGATCAGGTAAGTCATGCGGATATTGTTTGTCCAATAAAAGGGCTACTTTCACAGAACCTGCTTGCGCCATTAGCACTTCAATCAACTTTAATTCTCTGGCGGTAAACTGCTGATAGCCTGAAATAACGAATTGAACATTCGACAAATCAACCGTTTGTAAATACTCGCTTAAATGTTGAATAATCTCCGCTGATTCATAGCCATACTGACTCATTTGTAATTGGAATCGTGTAAAAATTAACGTTAAATCTTGAAACTTAAGTTGTAAATCTTGTCCTTTAGGGTTCTCCGTTTGTTTTTCTAAAAATGGATAAAGCTCCGCAATTTCAATATTGCCTTCGTGCATTTCTTGATAAAGCTGAAATAGTTGCTGAATAAAGCCAGGCTTGTTAATTTCACCTCTAAAAATTTGTAACTCTTCTTCTGCTTCTACTAAAATTTTGCGGAAAATCATCGCAGCGCCTGCATCAGATAAAACATCTGCCGAGTAAAAAGGTGTATGTTGTAAATAGTACCAAGCCAAACGGTAAAAACTAAAAACCTGCAGACGGGTACTGGTTATTGAATCAGACGTAGTTGTCTGTAATTGACGTAACTTTTGCAAGACTTGAATTTCTTGCTCAAACTTAATATGGTTCGGGACTAAATAGAATACTTCATGCTGTGCGTCTTCCTCTAGCCATTGTTTTGTCGCCTGTATAAGTGGCGCTTCTAAATCTGCCACAGCGGTTCCTCTAATAAACTGCACACTCATGGTTTCACATCCTTTTCCTTTGCACTGCCTTTATTTTACCACAAAAGAAGGACGGAAACATGTGTTTGTTTTTACACATTTCCGTCCTTCTCTTTTACTCATTGTCTCTTTTATTGTTTTGACACTTCTGGTATTGGACCAAACCGTGAGAATGGCCACATAACGAATTTCACTTCACCCAAAATATCTTTTTTATGAATAAAACCAATGACACGACCGTCTTTTGAATTCCGTCGATTATCACCTAAAACAAAGTAGCTATCTGCTGGTACTTTTTCTTTTAATGAAAAATCGCCTGTCAAAGGTTGACCATCTGTTAAGGCTTTTTTAAATTCATCTAAATAGGGTTCGTCAACTTCTTTTCCATTGATGTACAACGTATCATCCTTGTACGCAATTGTATCTCCAGGTAAACCAATCACACGTTTAATATAATTTTTATCTGGTTCATCTGGCGCTGGGAAAGTAATAATATCGAAACGATTAATTTCTGTGTTTTTTAACGTAATTACCCGTTCACCATCTGCTAACGTTGGATCCATTGAATGACCTCTCACTACGACAGGCGTAAATACAAATTGTCTCAGTAAAAACAGACCCAAAGCTAAACAGGCAAAAAAGACGACTGTTTTAATTAATTCTTTTGATTTCAAACTCATTCCTCCAAAAACCTTATTATCTTATGTCTCATATTCTACCACAAAGTAAATCAATCCTATAGTGCTTAACACCCAATTAATTTTTATGTACGCTTTTTTTACAAAATGGTCAGAAAAAAAACGTATTTCTTTCAAATTTGATTCTTACTTTTTTGATCCTGCTCATAAAAAAAGCATAATCAATTCTAAAAAGGACTGAATTGATTATGCTTTTAGCGTTTTAGCGATCCATCACAACCACGTAACAAACTTCTAAAGGACCATGCAACCCGACAACCAGTTGCATTTCAATATCTCCTGAATTAGAAGGACCTGAAATAAAGTGAATCGCTGAGCCGATTTTTTCGCCTTTTTCTATTTTTTCTGTATAAAAAGCTGCTGGCTGAGTCGAACGTGGAACGAGTTTGCTAAACGGTATAATTGAAATGTAATGCTTCGGTAAAAAATGTAAGGCTCTGCCTTGTCCCGCATTGGACTCCACCACAATCGTTCCTGATTCAGCTAGTAAAAACTCAGCAAAGGCAATTGCGATATTTGCCTGAGCAGCTGTTTGAATATTCGCTTCTCGTTGCTCACTTCCAGGTTGCCATTGCTTAACAGAAACAGCCTCTAATGACTTAGCTAAATCAGCTAATCCATAGGCTTCAAAACGTGCATCTGTTGGCAATAAAAGATTGCCCCCACCAAACTCAGCAACAATTTGCTGAATCGTCGTCAGTAAATTTTCTTGTGTGGTTTCCACTAAGTTCGTGTGAATCGTTTCCACACGTTCTTTCACAATCGTTAATAGCTCTGCTGGTGTTTTATCTGCCAACTGTTCTTCTGGTAAATGATTAACTGGCTCAAATGGATGGGCCGAAACAGGCTGTTTTTCTACGCCTAATTTTTCTCGTAGATTTTGTAAAAAAGGTTCTCGATTTTGAATCGCTTCGTTAGTCATTTTTTTCACCTTCTTGATGTTTTTTGAACCAACTTCTGAAGTTTTCTGAAGATTTTGGTGGTCTTGGCAAATCACGAACATCGGTCCAACCTTTTACTAACCCTGGTCCTTTATCGAGGTAGCCCCCATGATTGTACATGTTTTCAACAGTAATGTCTTTTTGTTTACTTAAAATGCCCGCTGCAGCATGATCGACTTTCATGGCTGCTTTAAACATTGCTGGTGAACCAGTGGCTTTACCTACCATACGCATTTGGAAATCTTCAAATCCATGTTTCATTTTCAGATCATCGGTCATCACTTTACGATGTTCAATTAATAATTCGTGCAATGGAATTTTCACAGGACACGTTTCCGTACATGCCCCACAAAGACTAGACGCATAAGGCAATTCCCCAAACTGTTTATATCCACCTAAAATTGGGGAAAGCACAGCACCAATTGGTCCTGGATAAATAGAGCCATAACCGTGCCCTCCAATATGGCGATAGACCGGACAAACATTCAGACAAGACCCACAACGAATACACTGTAAGACTGGCTGAAAGGCTGTTCCTAACGCTTTTGAACGTCCGTTATCCAAAATGACCACGTGAAATTCTTCTGGACCATCGGATTCATCCGCATTTTTTTGCCCAGCAAACGTCACATACGTTGTTAAATTTTGACCAACGGCACTTCTGGCTAAAAGGTTATCTAAAACCTCTGCTTCACGCATCGTTGGTACGATTCTTTCCATTCCCATTAACACGATTTGTGTCTTAGGAATACTGATGGTCAAATCAGCATTTCCTTCATTTGTATTTAAGTTAATTAAGCCGCTATCCGCAATAGCGAAATTACAACCTGTAATGCCAATCTCCGCTTCCAAAAAGAATTTGCGCATCACTTCTCGTGCACAGCGTGCCAAATTTACCGGGTCATTATCTCCTTGATACCCTAATTTTTTCGCAAAAACCTGACGAATCTGTTCGCGATTTTTATGAATACTTGGGAAAACAATATGTGACGGTTCATCCCAGTCATCCATTTGTAAAATGAATTCCGCCAAGTCTGTTTCCATCACACTGACATCGTCTAATCCCAATAACATTGGATCAATATCGACTTCGGTCGTCACCATTGATTTAGATTTCACAATTTTTTTCGCCTTTTTTTCTAGAACTACTTGTTTCACATATTCATTGGCCTCTTCGGCGGTTTGAGCAAAAAAGACTTTGCCACCTCGTTTGGCGACGTTATCACTGAACTCTTCTAAATAGTCAGGCAGATACTGAATTGTATGTTGGCGAATTTGTTCTCCCAATTCACGCCATTGTGGCCAATTGCCTAAAGCTTCCCGCGCACCTTCTCGTTTCTCCCATTGGGCATCTTGTGCTTTGGCGACAGCCTTTTGCATAAACACATCTTTTTTACTTTCTTCAATTCGTTCACTTAACGGCTTATTGCTCGTTGATAATCCCACAGTTCTTCCCCCTTACCCTACCGATATGATTTGCGGTTGATCCATGCGTGCTTCATCCACTTCGTGATTAAGGACTTCTGCAATATGCATAATCTTAATCTTTTTCCCATCACGATTGAATTTACCCCCGATATTCATCAGGCAACCCATATCCGCACTAATTAAAATTTCTGCGCCCGTATCAATCACATCGTTCATTTTTTCCGTCACCATTTGTTCAGAAATAGCTGGCATTTTCACTGAAAACGTTCCGCCAAATCCGCAACAATTTTCAAGATGTCCTAAAGGAATCATTTCTAATCCTTTCACATGATCCAACAAAACAAAGGGCGATTCTCGTTCATTTAAAATTCGCGTCATATGACAAGAACGATGATAAGTGGCTTTCCCATGTAACGTTGCGCCAACATCTTTGACCCCTAAGACACGATAAAGAAACTGACTAAACTCGTAAGTTCGCTCAGCTAAACGTTGTGCTTTTGGCCCATAAATAGGATCATCTGCTAAAAATTTGTGGTATTCTTTCATCATGCCGACACAAGACCCCGCAGGTCCCACCACATAATCGGCACCGTCAAAACTATCAATTTGATTCTTAAGCGTTGTCGTGCTCTCTGTCACATAGCCACTATTGTACGTTGGCTGACCACAACACGTTTGGCTTGTTGGTAAAACCGTTTCACAGCCATAACGTTCCAAAACCTCTACCATTGCTTGCCCTACATTTGGAAAAAGTAAATCCACCACGCATGTCGAAAATATACTCACTTTCACGCAAAATAACCTCCTCGTTTTCTACGAAAAGGCTCCATGAAATCAATCGGGCGGCTGTCATTAAAAGTCACTTGGCTGTCGTCTCTAACTACTTCACAGTGCCTTTTCAACAAATACGTTATTTGTAACAAAAATCGTTTTTTAAAATGATTCTTATACAATAATTATTTTACCAGTATCTGGTTTTAACAGCAAACGATTCCAGAAATTTTGTGCATTTTCACACAAAAAAGGAGGCTTTTTTATAAAAGTTTCTTTTAACTCCTTTGAAATTCGTTTTTTCTGAAGAAAAGAGTGACGAAATTTTGAAATTTTGGTAAACTAAGAAAAAACGAGAAATGAGGGCCATGCATGTTCATTTCATTTAACATGTTTATTCTATTAATTGTTGCAACGATCCTAATGATTTTTCTGATTATCTATTTGACAGTCACTGGAAATGATAAAAATAATAAAAAGAAACAAAAGAAAGAAACAAAAAGAACTACGCCAACTTTAAACAAAAAAACAACCGTTCCCCCTTCTCAGAAGCCAAATGTTGTGACTGATGTTGCAAAAAAGAGCGAGCCAGAAAAGCAAGCCGTACAACGAACACAGAAACCAACCACTAGAGAGGACGAGACTTCTCAATTTACACGAAGCCAACGTCATAAATGAAAATGGGACATAAGTCGAGATGACTTATGTCCCATTTTCTAATTCTTAAGATAATTAGCTGAACAAAAAATCCGCTAGTTGTTTCACTTTTTCTTTTAATTAATGATAGTTTATTCTTCTTTTCAGGTGTATACTAAATGATTGAAAAGAGACTTTTACTAATTAGGAAGAGGTGATTTTTTGTCTGCAAAGCGGTTTATTCAATTATTCATTTGTTATGCTATTTCAATGATTGTCGCAATACTTTTAACGGACTTATTTAATTTCTCGAGTCCTATAGCTTATTTAGTAGTGGCTAGTATCATCGGCTATGTAGTCATTACTGTTCCATTAACAATTATGACTCTATTAAAAAATAAAAATTAATAAAAAAATTGAGCGATTTTAATCACTTAAATTGCTCGATTTTTTTATTTTCATAATATTTTTCACTTATTTTTTCATTTTCATTGACAGAATAGTTGTAATTGTCAGAAAATTGTATATAATAAAGAAAGTTATTTTCATATTATTTTTTTCAATTAAAGGAGAATCCTATGAGTGAAACACAACAAACAACCTTAAAAAAACAATTAAGCTCGCGCCATATTACGATGTTAGCCTTAGGGGGAGCGATTGGCGCAGGTCTTTTTAAAGGAAGTGGCGAAGCAATTGGTATTGCTGGTCCTTCTGTTTTAATCGCCTTTCTAATTGGCGGTGCTGTTCTCTTCATCGTCATGAGTGGTTTAGGAAAACTTGTTTTAGATGGCGGAGACACACATCATGGTTTGTCTGGCTTAGTTCGACCATTTTTAGGTGCACATTCTGCTGATTTTATTGATTGGGTTTATTATTCCATGTGGACAATTAATATTATCGCAGAAGCGGTTGCCGCAGCTTCCTTTTTACAACTTTGGTTTCCTAATATTCCTGCTTGGTTTTTTGTTTTCATTTTAGCTATTTTAACGACGTTCATTAATCTTTACTCGGTTCGTTTATTTGCAGAAACAGAATATTGGTTGGCGTTTGCTAAAATTAGTGTCATCATTTTGTTAATTATTTTTGGTGTTTATCTAGTGGGACAGCAAATGCTAGGCAGTGGTGTCTTCCCTACTTTACAAAGCATCACCGATCATGGTGGCTTTGCCCCACATGGCATGAAAGGTATTGTTAATTCTTTATTAGTAGTTATTTATTCTTATGGCGGTTCAGAATTAATCGCGATTACTGTCAGTGAAGCAGATGATCCTAAAAAAGCCATTCCTAAAGCGATTCGTGGTGTGATGGGACGGATTATTTCCTTCTATATCATTCCATTATTCTTACTTTTGATTATTTTCCCTTGGAATACCTTAGCAGGCACAACGGTGAGTCCATTTGTTATGGTTTTTGAAAAAATGAATATTCCTTTTGCTGCTGACATCGTAAATTTTGTGATTATTTTAGCCTTGTTTTCTTCTATTAATTCTGGGGTATACGCCTCTTCTCGCCTTTTATATTTTCGCTTAAAAGATAAAAAAGGACCCATGAGTAAACTTGCGGTTTTAAACAAGCACCAAGTACCTCAACGTTCAGTTTTCTTCTGCGCCAGTGTTTTATATCTGGGCGTTATTCTTTCTTATTTTGTTGGCGATGAATTATTTGGTTACTTAGCCGGTTCTCTCTCTTACACTGTCTTGCTAATTTGGATTTTAATTAGCGCTGCGGCGTTTGTTCTTTCTTTAAAACGAGGGTCTCTCTTTGAAAAAAGTATTAATCTTCTTGCTTTAATCATTTTAGGCCTCATCTTTATTGGCATCTTATTTACAAATTCGTTAGGCGTTACTCTTTTAACAGGCCTATTGTACTTTGTTATTTTCTTTAGTTATCGTAAGAAAAATGATTCCTTTCTACTCTCTGATGAAAGCTAAATAGACCGAAAAAACGAACAGTTTTGTAAGATAACTGTTCGTTTTTTCGATGTTCAAAAGCCGTCTTCTTTTGCTATACTATTTTTGTAAATTGTTAGGAGGAGAAAAAATGAAAAAAATTGGCGCTATTTTATTGATTGGCGTATTGATTGTTGGTGGTTATATAAGCTATCGTTTTTATGCAGATACATATAAGGGTGAAAAAGCCTATGCACAAGTTCCTCTAGAAATTCCTGAAAGAAAACAAGCATTAAACAATCAAAAACAACCAGTCTCTGGTCTATATTCATTAAAATACGCATTAACTTTTGTTAAAAGTAATGGAAAAACGCAAGTCATGGATTACGAACGGACAGACAAAAATCCTCAACCTTTGGAACCAAATGCTTACATAGAAGCAACCATTAGTAAAAAAAGAATCATCCAATCTCCTGTCAAAATTGATAAAAAAGAGATTCCAGAAAAAGCTTTCGCACAATTAAATAACCGAAAAACAACCAGCGATAATTAGTCATCGCTGGTTGTTTTTTTACATGGAATAACAATTAATTCATAAATAATGGTACGCTGATTTTGCTTAATTTCATGAGAACCAAAAATTTCTTGTACGCGTTGTTCTAAAATTGGAACTGACCATTGTTCTTCAAAATAGCTGCGGAAAAAGTCTTTTGAAATAGCTTCTGATGCTTCAAAGAAAAATTTTTTTGTGAAAAAAGGTCGCTGTTCTTTTTTTAGAAATGCTTTGTATTGTGCCATCCAATTTAACTGCGGGTTGCTCTCTTGCTCAAAAGGAGAAAACAACGAATCTTGCTCTTCCACTAGCCGAAATATAAGACACCATTCCTCACTTAATTGGCACAATGCATTAACTTTTTCCGGCGTATCCAAAGCAGGGTTCATCGCTGAAAAAACGACTTGAAATTTTTTCCCAGTCTCAATCAGTCTTTCTTGGCTTTGGTGAAGAAAAACAACGTTGCTTTGTGCTTTTGCTTCCGCAATCTCCAACATTCTCTGAGAAATATCGGCTAGCGTATACTCCGTGACTTGCTCTTGAAAAAAAGGTAAGTATCGTCCTGTCCCACCTGCGATATCCAGAAATGTCTGACACGGAAAAAGACCTTCTTGGACCAAGAAATCACGTAATTCTCGAGCAATTGGAAATGGCGATTCTTGTTGAATTTCTTCATATTCTTCTGCAAATTCATCCCAAAATTCCGCCAATTCTTGCTCATTATTATTCATCAACAATTGCCCCTTTCTCTCAATTCTTATAAAAAGTGTAGCAAAAGAAGCGCCAAAGAGCTAACAAGTTCACTCATTTAAATCAATAATTTCATCCACAAATCGCAGGGTTTTAGGTCGATGAGTAACCAAAATAGTCAACTTATTGTGGGTAAATTTTTGTACTTCTTGTAACACTTTTTCTTCGGTCTTTTCGTCCAATGCGGAAGTCGCCTCATCTAAAATAAGGATCTCTGCTTGTGTAAATGCTAAGCGCGTGAAAGCAATCCGTTGTTTCTCGCCACCAGAAAAATTCATTCCTTTTTCACTCACAATAGTGTTTAAACCTTCCGGCAACCGTTCATAAAGTTCCCCCAACTGAAAACGATACATAGCTTCAATTACTTGTTCATCAGAAATTTCTTGATTCAATACAATATTTTCTTTTAACGTTCCTTGAAATATTGGCACATCTTGCGATAAATAAAAAACTTTTTCATAATAATCTTCCAAATTGAATTGTGTTAGAGGAAATTGATTCACATAAACTGTCCCCTCTGTCGGTTTCAATAATCCTAAAATCAATTTAATCAGGGTAGATTTGCCTGTCCCACTTTTTCCAATCAAGCCATAGGTTTTGTTCATTGAAAATTGTCGATTTTGTTGGGACATAATCGTTTGACTATCTACGCTAAAACACACATCTTTTAATGAAATTGTTTGAATTTCAGGTAACGCTTTGCCTGGAACCGCTAAATCAGGATCATCTTCTTTTTTATAAAAATCTTCCAAGCGCTGATAGGCTACTTTATCCAAATTATATTGAACAAATAAAACATTAAATATGGCTATCGGCGTATAAATTCGATCGATATACATCACTATCGCTACAAGTCCACCTAAACTTAGCGTCACGACGTTAGTAAAACTAAGTACGACAATACTTACTTTGATAAGTGCGACTAACAAGGCAAAAAAGCCAAAGAAAAATTCATGGATCATAGTCATTTTTGTTATATTTTGACTATTTTCCTCTGCCATTAACGCGTAATTTTCAATCTCTTTTTTATATTTTCGATTAATTCTAAAAGTTACTAGTTCTGTCATCCCTCGTATCAAAGTAGCATTCATTGCTTCTTCAGAAATAAGTGTTTTTTCTTTCATTTTTTGTAGCGTTTTCAAAAGTATTTTGGTTAAAATAAATACAATCACATAACCAATTAGAATTGCTGGCAGTAATTTTTTATCAATCAATGCTATGAAAAACAAATTAAATAACGTCTCTGGAATTAGCTCTCGAAATAAGCTCCCATAAAAATTCAAGTGGATATTTCTCCCAGCTGCTGCACCAACTTCTACTTTTTGTAGTAAAGCTCCCGCTCCCAGTTTTAGATATTCTTCATAGGAAATCTTGCTCATTTTTATTAAACTTAATTTCTTCAAATAGAAATAGATGCCATTAGTTAAGTAAGCTTTTGGTTTCTGTTCACAATAAGACAATAGCGGAATTAAAATAATTGTCGTTCCATACGCTACTAACAACCCTAGTTGGAAACTTTTTTGATAATGATCTAACAACTGTTGAAAAAAATAAATTGCTAAAGCACTACATAATGAAACAATCACGCCAATCAAAATGTACCAAGTGAAGCTTTTCCGAAAGTGCGACCATATTTTTTTAGTCATTTACTCCCTCCTTTTCGAGCATTATATACCTTACTGTAGCATAGTTTTTGATTGGCGCCTATCAACAATTTATCTCCAGATAATAGAAAAGCCCCCCAGCGAAAGCTGGATGGCTTTTCTATTGTTAATTCTTTCTGATTTGTAGATAACTTACACCTAAAACGGCAAATGTACTTGCCAGTATTCCTGCTATTAACATAAACGGTGTTTTTGTTGTGCCTGTTTTGGGAAGTTCTCGTTGCCCGTTTGCTTCATTTAATTTTTGAATTGGTTCACTAAGCAGTTGGGGAACCAATTGTGGGCTTCCTTCATTTTTCAATGTATTTAATGGAGCGTTTAGTATTTGTGGTTGATTTTTTGATGTAACATTTTTATTTTTCTCCACAGTTGTTTCTGTGGATGGCTGTTTTTTCTCAGTTGTAGTAATTTCTTTTGTTGGCGAGACATGAACTTCTGGTTGGCTGCTTTCTGCCGTTTCCGTTGTGCCATTCTCTTCAGTTGTCACACTTGGTTTTTCAGGTATGATTGGCTCAATCGTGCCTAGTGTTTCACTTTCATCTAGATTTTCTTCTTCTGTTGGTGAGACATGAACTTCTGGTTGGCTGCTTTCTGCGGTTTCTGTTGTGCCGTTCTCTTCAGTTGTCACACTTGGTTTTTCAGGTATGATTGGTGCAATTGTACCTAGTGTTTCACTTTCATCTGGATTTTCTTCTTCTGTTGGAGAGACATGAACTTCTGGTTGGCTGCTTTCTGCAGTTTCTGTTACGCCATTCTCTTCAGTTGTCACACTTGGTTTTTCAGGTAGGATCGGTTCAATTGTACCTAACGTTTCACTTTCATCTGGATTCTCTTCTTCTGTTGGAGAAACATGAACTTCTGGTTGGCTGCTTTCTGCAGTTTCTGTTGCCTGTTCCGAAGTAGGTGTCTTTGGTTCCCATTCATCTATTGTCTCTAAAGGAATGTCTAGACTTTCTTCTGTTGGCATTTCCACATTTTGATTGCCGCTTGCCTCGCCTTCTACAAAAACATTTTTAACCTGTGATGTATTTTTTTCATTCGTTGCGTCTTGATTGTTTAGTTGATAATTGATGTCATAACTATTTTCAAATGTTGCTTGATGTTGGCCTGCTTCTGTGATTGTCGAAGTGTAACGGACGATAAAGGAAGTAAAGCGTGCTTTATCCCGATAAAAACGTAAATTAAAGTCATTATCTGTCACGAAGTCAATTTTGCCATAACCTTGTTGCTCAAACTCGGCAAGTGAAATATATTTAGTTTCTTTGTCATTCACAATATCAAATGTAAAACTCTCTTTATTTAATTGTTGACCACTTCCTTGTCGATCCGCAATTGAAATATCTTCTGTGACATCGGATTTATTGAGGTTCACATTTAAAAACCAACGTACTTGATTTGACTCTCCAGCCAAATCGCCTACTTTATAAAAAAACGGATAGTCTCGCTCAATTTGGCCAGTCTCTGTGTTAGTCACTCCTTCAATCGTCAAACGTTGAGTCGCCGTTGCTGTTCCGAAATCCGTTTCTATCACATTCGGTTGCGAACTATTGGTGATAAGCGTTTTAATCCCGAAAGAAAAATGCCCATTCACATTATGTAAAGATTCAACTTTTTCATTAAATGTTGCTACAACATGATCTTTATAGATAAAAACTTCCCCTAAACCATTTAAATTGATTTTTCGTGGTGAGCCATCGTTCTCGGTCATTCCAACTAGTTCGTCTGGTAAAGTTAAAGTAATAGTATCTCCAGGTTTTATTTTCTGATTTTCTTTGTCACTAAAAGATACTTTAATGGAGGTCATCTCCCCTTGATATAAAGTAGTGTGATCTAATTCTACTTTGTCAACGATTGAACTTTTGCTCAATTCGGCGCCAAACGAAATTGGACCTATCAATAACGCCCCCGCAATTGGTAGAATCATTACCAACAGTAACACTAAAAATTTTACACTTTTTGTCATAAAAAATTATTCACCCTTCTTTTCTCTTATTTTTTCCACTTAGTGGTCTTTTTCAGAAGTTGACAATATCAAAAAGATATGTCTCGTACAATATTAATGCTCATTTAAGTAGCCTTTTTTTTAAATTTCTAATTCACTTCCTAAGGAAAACGTTTTATTATGGTAGTTACATTAGATAACATTTGTTACAAAATATCTAGTATTGCTAAGTTTGAGTTGCATAAATAACATATTTCGAATCAATAATGAATAAAAATACTTATTTCATCCTCATTTTGTTTCCCAGGCCATTTATTCTTGTTATAATAAAGTTTATGAGATAAGGAGGAAAAGAATGAAAAATTCATATTTTGACGGTGGTTTAGCCACGTATATCGGGACTTCAATTTTAGCAACCTTGATTACTGTCTTTACATTAGGCATTTGCGCACCTTGGGGAATTTGTATGATGTACAACTGGAAAATCAAGCATACCGTTATTGATGGTAAACGCCTTTATTTTGACGGTACAGCTATGCAATTATTCGGTCATTGGATTAAATGGCTTTTATTAACTATAATTACTTTAGGAATTTATGGTTTTTGGTTGAATATCCGTTTGCAACAATGGATTACAAAACATACCCACACACTTTCATAAAAAGAGGAAGGATGAACTGAGTTACGGTCCATCCTTCCTCTTTTTATGAATATCTAACAGAGTGTTATCCTACTCTTTGAAAAAACAAGGAATTTATGCTATACTTTGATAAGTATCAAGGGATACTTATGTTATTTCGGGGGCGTTACGGATTCGACAGGCATAGTTGAGCTTGAATTGCGTTTCGTAGGTTACGGCTACGTTAAAACGTTACAGTTAAATATAACTGCTAAAAACGAAAACAATTCTTTCGCTTTAGCTGCCTAAAAACCAGCTAGCGAAGATCCTCCCGGCATCGCCCATGTGCTCGGGTCAGGGTCCTAATCGAAGTGGGATACGCTAAATTTTTCCGTCTGTAAAATTTAGAGGAGCTTACCAGACTAGCAATACAGAATGCCTGTCACTCGGCACGCTGTAAAGCGAACCTTTAAATGAGTGTCTATGAACGTAGAGATTTAAGTGGCAATATGTTTGGACGCGGGTTCGACTCCCGCCGTCTCCATTAAAAAGGAACTTGCTAAACGTTGTTAAATCAACGATTTAGTAAGTTCCTTATTTTCTTGGGAGTTGGACTGAACTCGGACTTTTGAGAAAAATCATAAAGAAAATAGAAAAAGGTATCAACTAATAATCAAAATTTGGTGAATACTTTCAAGAAAACATTATTAAAAAGGTAATCTTTTACATAACGAACCAATTTTCTGCTGAATAATTTCAATTTATTTAAATTATACTTGATTCGATTAGCTTCACATGGATATCCACTTTTTCTAAAATGAATCTCCATTGTAATTATTTCATATTTATGAATAGATATTCTAATGGATAAACCTGTAGAAATTTCGATTTATATTACCTTATAGAATCTAGATAACAAATTTGTATAATAAAAATAGATTCAATATTTTTGTATTTTATGTGGTAAAATTAATTAAATAATGTCAAAGGAGATTCTCAAAATGGGTTACGTAAATTTCACTATAAAAAATTTAATTAAGAAAATAGATAACAATGAATATGTACTACCTGCGCTTCAAAGAGAATTTGTATGGAAACCAGAACAAATTGAAAGATTATTCGATTCCATTATGAAAGGATATCCCATCGGCTCGTTCTTATTTTGGAACGTCCAAAATGAAAATATAAATAAATATGAATTTTATAACATATTAAAAGAATACCATCAAAGAGATGCTAGACATAATACAAAAATCAATATTTCACATAAAGATAGTGTTACAGCAATACTAGATGGGCAACAAAGAATAACATCTATCTATATAGCTTTGAAAGGTACCTACAGCTACAAAATAAAAGGAGCATGGAAAAATAATGACAATGCTTATCCTTCGAGACAGCTTTATTTAAATATCGTTTCTCCAAATTTAGATACCAACAAAGATGTTCAATTTGATTTTAGATTTTTAACTAATGAGGAAGCAGAGGATTTTACCGAAGATACTCTTTGGTACCCTGTCTCCGATATTTTGCAATTTGAAGTAGGTGAAATGTTTACTGTGATTGCTAGATATCAAGAGCTTTATCGGAAAAATTTTCCTAATGAATCCGTTGAAAAAACAAGTTATATTATGAATTCTTTAGGAACTTTACATCAAATGATGGAAAAAGATATATTGGCATATTATGAAGAAAATTCACAAGAAATTGATAAGGTTTTAGATATCTTTATCAGAATGAATAGCGGTGGTACTACGCTAACTTATTCTGACCTTTTGCTTTCTTTAGCAACTGCTAAATGGCAAAATCTGAATGCTCGAGAAGAAATTTATTCATTAGTTGATGAACTAAATATGATAGGAAACGGTTTCAATTTTAACAAAGATAATATTTTAAAGGCTGCTTTAGTGTTAACTGATAAAAAGAATATTAAATTTAGAGCTTCCAATTTTGACAAACAAACCACAAACCTAATCGAAACTAACTGGGAAAAGACAAAAAAAGCAATATCTTTAGCAGTGAATTTACTTTCAAATTTTGGGTTTAATGGAGATACTTTAATTGCTAATAGTGTAATCATCCCTGTTGTTTATTACCTATACAAAATTGATTGCCCAAATAACTATTTAGAAGCTGATAGATACTTAAATGATAGGAATAAAATAAAATATTTTGTTCAGATTTCTTTGTTAAAAAGAATCTTTGGAGGAACTCCAGACTCAATATTACTTAAAATGAGAGAAAATATGCAGGATTTATCCGAAGGGTTCCCATTGTCAAAACTTCTTAAAGTTAGAGATACAAACAAATCTTTAATCATAACGGATGAAGACATTGATTATTTACTAGATACAAAAATTGGAAAGTACTCTTTCACACTTTTATCGGTAATTTTTCCAGCCATAGATTTAAAAAATAAGTTTCACCAAGATCATATATTCCCTTCAAGCAAATATAAAAATAAAAAGAATTTAAGAGAAATAGGTTATTCAGAAGAAGAAATAACATTTATTGTTGAACACATCGATACAATTGTAAATTTACAACTACTAGAAGGCATTCCTAATACAGAAAAAAATAATAAGTATTTCGATGATTGGATATTAAAAAGATATAATTCTAACGAGGAACTGGATTATTATCTAAATAGGAATTTACTAAATAAAGTTTATAAAAAGAATGAATTCATCCAAATGTATACAGATAGGAAGGAAGAATTAAGAAAAAGACTGCTACAAAACTTATCTTTTTAGCCATCTTTTCAATTACTAATAACTATGTTTTATATCAAAGCTAGATAGTATAGAAATAAACTAACCCTATTATTCTTGCTAGTATTCCCTTCTCTATAGAATAATTCTAGCAAGAATAACATGAATAATAAAAATTATGTATTACTATTATTAACTATCGTGTTAGTCGGTTTAGTACTGACACTTTTTACTGTAATTAATTGGATTACTTACTCAGTGATCTTGTTAATTGTAGGCATATTAAGCAAAAGAAAGTAGTTGATTAAATGACTTACACTGAAAAAATCGAAAAATTAATAGACCTAGATTTAACGAGCTATCGTATTGCAAAAGAAACTGGAATCAGCACGCAATACATTGACAAAATCAGAAGTGGAAAAACAGCTATTGAAAATATTGGACTTGGAAAAGCGGAAATATTAGTAAAGTATTTTGATGATTTAGAAAAAAACATATCTTGATATGATGTAGTTTTTAGCTTATATATTTCTAATATCAATATTTTTTCCAACATCTTTTTTGATTCACAAAAAAGACCCCAAAAAATTCTGTAGAATTAAAGTTACTGAACCCATTCTAAGTAGGAATCAAGTTATGCTAAGCTTATCAAAGAAACATTGAATAGTTTAAACCTGAATGTTATATAGGATACTTATATTTCTACCTTAAGTGTAATGAAATTTCTATGGCTTTTTTATAAGTATTACCTCTTAAACTGTTAATGTGGTTGTCGTGAACCATCTACATAACAGGTCAATAAAAAAATAAAGAGAAGGCTCGTTACCTCCCCTTACACTTCCTATCACATTATCTTTCTAAAACCACTTCATTTTCTTTTTCTATTGGTGATTTTGGGTATTGCATAGAACATGGCTAAAAATATTATTGTTATCAAAAGAGTCTTTAAGATTTCAATTTCTCCTGAATCTATCCAAGTATATACAAAAGCGATGATAAAAGTAATTACTATTTCCGTAACATGATCTTTTAAATTCATTAGCTTAACCCACATTGAACTGCCCATAAAGCTAGTTGTCCAGCTACAATAATAGCATTCGTCTTTAACCCATTGGCTTTAGCGAAGCGTAATACAGTCACTGCTAATTCTTTCCAGGCTTTCTTTTGTGCAGCTTTTACAATTGTGCTGATACTAATCATTGCAAAAAACTCATCTTTGATTTTGTTAGCAACGCAACTTCCTAATGCATTCCAATTAAAACGTGCTTGAACTACTGTTGAAGCATCAGAAATATTTACATTTAACTCTTCCTCAACTGAAGAAATCTCTTGCTGAGCAAAATTATTTTTGACATAGTTTTTAAAGTTATCTTCCGTCACCCCATTCGCATACATTTCTTCCAGTCCTTTTGCTACAGCCTCAACTTCTGAATCCTCTAGTTGGTCAGATGCATAAACACTTGTACCAGCGCTGATAAAAATACCTAATGTCATTAGTAATGCCATCGCCAAACAAAAAAATTTAGCCTTTTTTGTTACCTGTAATTCCATCTATAAATCCCTACTTTCTTTTTCCTTGTTATAATCATAACAAGGAAAAAGATAATTTATCATCAAAATCCCTATTTGATGCTTATATTTTCCTATATATCCTAGAGCTGATTTTTCTCACTAGTGATCACATCAATTTGAACTAATGATTCAAAAAAAGACACAGGTTAGATGTAATGCTAGGTTCTATTTTGAAAACAACGCTGCTCTCTTGAAATATTTTTTGAGCTTGCCTAAACCTTCTGAAACGAATATAGAAAATAAAAAAAGAGTCCCCTTTCTCAAGGAAACTCTCAATTACTAAGTCAAAATAACTTCACGTTATCTAAATCTTTTAAATCAATCCTATGGTTCGCGGAACAAAGGAGCTAAAAACTTAATAGAATAAATCGCACAAATTCCGACAATAATATAGATAATTTTTGCTAATGGTGTGGTTGCACCGCCACTAATTGTTGCAACTAAATCAAAATTAAATGCACCAACTAATAACCAGTTTAAACCTCCGACAATCAATAAAATTAAAGCAATAATATCCAGATATTTCATTTTTAACACTCCTTCCAAATTTGATAAGCCAAGAGTAACACGTTTATTCTTTATTTACGAAAATAATGATTCAGGAAAAAAACTTTTTTTCAATTATTTTCTCGAATCATTTTTTCATTATTAAGAATTTTATGATATAACTAAAGAGTAGACAAAAACAGATTCATTATCTCTGATAAGAAATGGTGGTTTATTATGCGTGCTAAGTTATTTTTAATTTTGCGGAATCGAGTGTTATCCCGTGTTGTCTTTGTCATTCTATTTTTACATGTGCTTTTTACCACAAATGATTTCACGGTGTTGCTGCTCCTCTTACTATTGAATTATTTACTCACGCTTGAGGATAGCGCGAAAAAAAACAGAAAAATCCAAACTTGGCAGGAATTTAAACAGTCGATTGATTGGCCCTTTGTCGCTTTTTATTCAGGGCTTGCTCTTTTAGTTATTTCGTTAATACTTCTGTTTCTCTGGTTCAATTATGCACGATAAGGAGGATTAAAAATTAAAAAGCTATTTTTTTACTCTTTTTTTTTAGTATGTTTAGCCTTTTCGTCATACTACTTTGGTTTTCTGGTCGTCTTTTTCCGTCGCTTGTACCAGATAATGAAGCCGCTAATAATTAACGCACAGGCAATTAAAAGTAATGTCCATAATAGTAAATTTTGTTGTTGTGTCACTTTTTTCATCCCCGCTGCTGCTTTTTCTGGTTGATATGGGATACGATGTCCTCGAACTAATAACCGATGACTGTTTATCATATACGGTGTGCAAGTTAATAAAGTGACGAGATCTTGGCCAGACTCAATGTGTAAATCTTTTGTATCAGTTGGTTCAACGGTTTTTATTTGATCCACTTGATAAGCGAGCGTTTTCCCATTGACTTCGATATAAAATTCATCGCCTTTTTTTAATTCTGGCAAATCTGTAAATAATTTGGCTTGAGGGAGACCACGATGGCCTGAAATGACCGCATGTGTATTCGCACCACCTGTAGGATAGGAGGTTCCTTCTAACAAGGAGCTTCCTTTTTCCAATAGCAATGCATTCGTTTTATCAAAAATTGGTAAACGGACATTTATTTTTGGAATGGTTAAAACACCAATCGTATGACTTTCAAAATAGGATTTGTCTGGTTTTTTCGTTGTTTTTTGCGTTTCAGAAAAAGGATCTAATCCAGGATTGCTGCCTTTTTTCGCTAATTCTTGGTTTTTCTTTTCCATTTTTTCTTGAAGTTCAGCCATTTCTTTGGTGTTTTCTTGGCTTGCTTTTGCTTGATAATGAGCGATAATTTGTTGATCCAGATAGTTATTTAATGCATCGCTAACAAAAGGATACGCAAATGCACCTATTCCAATAATCAGTAAAAGAATCATAAAACCATCAATGATACGACGTTTCTTTTTTGACTTCATTGCTTCCTCCTTAAAAATAAAGCATGAGAGCCTGGGACAGTGATTGGCCCAGGCTCTTTGTTTTTCTAAAAATTTCTTCGGTGATGCTAGAAATTAAGCATTTTCTTTTCTACGTCTAGCAAAGTAGACTCCTGCAATAAGTAGCAAGACTGCGCCACTTCCTAAGTAAACGTAGATTCCTTTGCCACCTGTTGAAGGTAAGGTACCTTTGTGTTTGTTTGGTACTTTTTCTGGTGAAACTAGGTTTTCTGTTGTGCCATATGATTGTTCATTGACCACAAATTCAATCCGATTTGTTAACAAGACATAATCATCAGGAGCTACAGTTTCTTCTAAATAATAGGTACCGTATTTAAGCCCTGTGATATCAACTAATCCATCAGCCGTTGTTGTAAAAGTAGTTGCTTCGGCTTTTGTTTTCACCCAAGTTGCTGCTTTCGTGGTTTCATCGATTTTCAAATAATTTGCTGTGTCGCTGTTTTGATCACGGACGACAAAGGAAGCTCCCGCCAAGGCTTGTGTCGCTGTCACATCGCCATCGACTTTAATGAAACGTTTCCCACCTGTCACCACTTCAACAGTTGGTGGTGTTTGGTCGTCGGTATGACCGTTATCAACATTCGCCTCATTTTTAAAGCCTTTCGTAGGATCTGCTTTTTCATTTAAATGCATAAAGTAAACGAATTTTAGTGTGCCGCCTGGCGTTAGCGTAGGAATATACGCTGGATTAACGGCGACAGTGAAGCCATTTGCTTGTTCAGTCACTTGATAATTTTCAGGAGCAATCACTGTATCCCCATCATATAACGCATAGGCATACTCTCCAGAAGTCACGTTATCAAAAGTTAAGGCTGCATCATGTTTATCAACTAAATTGAATTTGACGTATTTATTAGCGTCACCTTCTTTGTCTGCAATCCCCAATGGAATATTTACAGAAATTTGATATTTAATTTTTTCGCCAATTGCCACATCTTTACCATCTAAGTTTGGTGTTGTTTTATCAACTTTAGAGGTATCATTTTTGACTGTTTTTTCAACAGGTGTTTGATTGTTTGCTTCAATTGTAAATGGTGTTTTTGTTTGATTTTCAATTAATTCTGCATTATTTGGAGCTTTTACTTCTTCTAAAATATACGAACCAACCTCAAGATTTTTAACTGTTAATTCTCCCGTTCCATTCTCTGCTTCTGTGAAATCATTTTCGCCAATTTCATAACTTTTCCCAGTAATAAAGCGTTTTGCTTGTTCTTTATCCGTTGTCCATGTATATAATCCATCTTTGACTCCTTGGATATATTTTACTGTGCCTGGTGAGCCTTCGCTTTTGGAAATAACAAATTCTGCGCCATTTAATCCTTCATTTTCAGCAGTTCCTACTTTTTTCACATGTAAACTACCATCATTGGCTACCACATTTTTAGGATAAATATGAACAACCGCTAATTCTTCTGTTCCATATTTATAGGAACCATCTGCTTGCTTGATCATTTCGTAAACTGGGAACGCCACCACCATATTCGTAGCAGCAACTACACCCTCTTTTGGTTCTTCTTTAATGGTATACACTGCATCTTTACCATTTTGTTTTTTAGGTAACTGAACAGTGACATTCCCATTTGCATCGGTGGTTCCTTGAGCAACAGGTTTCCCAGGAGTTAAACTTTGGACAGCTTGTTTAGCTGCATCGACGCTTGCGCCTGCCGCTCGTTGCTCGTAAAATTCGCTCGTCACGTTATAAATACTAAACGTCACATCTGCCAGTCCTTGATATTTATCAAACTCGCTCATTTCTTTCCCGCTATTTTGAATAAGCGGATCTGGTAAATCCGTCATTTTCTTTTTGTGAATCACGAGCTGTGCGCTCTCCCCATTTTCTTCTGCAAATGCAGTTGTTGTCCCTAATACACTCGTGAAAAGTGGCAAAATTAGTAACAAAGTACTAACGGTGTACCAAACTTTTTTTAATTGCTTCATTTTCTCTCTCCTCTTTTTTGTTTTTGATAAAATAGCCAAATGGCTACCATCCCAATGATTAGCAGGCCTGCAATCGTCAACCAAATAGAACGTTCTTCATTTGTTTTTGGTAAGAAGCCTGACTCTTTTACTTTTTTATTGATTACATGTAACGGTGCTGTTTGTTGTCCGTTCGTTGCATAAGAATTTTTTTCCACCGTAAAAGGAATTTCTGTTTGATTCAGAAGATAACCTTTTGGTGCAGAGATTTCTTCCAAGAAGTACTGGCCATCTTTTAAACCTTTAACTGAAAATTCACCGGCTTGATTAGACGTGATTTTTTTAGCTAATGCTTTTTCTTTTTGCCAACGATACCCGTTTGCTGTTTCATTGAGGTATTCCCCCGCTTGATTTTTGACGATAAAAACAGCCTCTGGCAAGGTGATTTTCGCATTTTCACTATCAACTTTGACAAAAGACTTGCCGCCTGTACGAACTGCGGCTCTTTTAGTCAAGGTATGCTTGTCCGTGACTAATTGTCCTTCGTTGTTAATCGCAGTGTCTGGTTCAGCGGTCTTTTCTAAACGCATTTGATACGACACAGTCATTGTTTGATTTGCAAAGTTTTGTAAGTCTTTAATTGAAAAATCAAGCGTAAATCCATGCTTTTGCGTCGTCAGTGTGTAACCTGTAGTAACTGTTTTTCCAGCCACTTTTACCTCAATTGATTCTGGTAAAAGTGTCAACGTTGTATCCGCCTTATCTGACAAACGGAATTCCTGATATCCTAAAATATTCGCTGGAATCTGAGTCGTTAACTGATAGTTAATGTGCTCTCCTTGATTAAAGCCTTGTTGCTTATCGAGTACCGTTTTTTCAAGTGGTGGTAAGTCATAGGCATTTTCTTCATTTTTTGGATATAAATGAATATGCGTTAACGATTGCCCTTGTGGATCTTGAACAGGCAAAATCACTACTAGGTTGCTAGCTTTTTCCTTTACCACTTCCGGTGCTTCCGCTTCAACAAATAAATAGGCTTTATCTCGTTGCTGCGAATCTTTGCTAGCTAATGAAAAAGAAACCACTCCATCTTCTCCATTTATTGTCTGTGTTTTATCTTCTGCGATCGGTTTTCTATTTGTTGCACCGGTTTCTGCTAATTGACGCTGTGCCTCTTGGACCGTTTTTCCTTCAGAACGAAGCTGATAAAACGGATCCGTCACATCATAGACTTGATAAGTGACGTCATTTAAGCCCCGATAATTTTGAAGCAGCGTTCCCTCTTCCCCTGTGTTTTGCTGCTGTTCTGGTAATTGACCATCAGGGAACAATAATTTGTGCAACGTAACTTGAACGCTTGCTTGCGATGCTTCTGCTAATGCTTGCTGTGAAAACCCGAAAAGAGCGAGTAGCATGACGCAAATACTTAACCAACGTGCGTTTTTCATCGATTACACACTCCCTTCTGGTCGTCTAATAAAGAGATAAACACCCGCTATCACGAATGTACTAATCGCTATCAAGTAAAACCACAAGCGTCCTATGCCACCAGTTTCAGGTAAAGGAACCTTTGCTTGGTTAGTAACATCTAAAGTAATTTGATTATTCTTCTCTCCAGAAATTAAAACATCTGCTACTTTTTCCCCATCTATCGTAACTGAACCATCTTCGCGAATTATTAATTCGATTGGTTCTTTTAACCCCTGATATCCTTCTGGCGTAAAGGTTTCTGTTAGGACATATTTCCCTGGTTTTAAGTTTTCAAAAACAAAAGTATCCGTTTCTTTGCCATCTTTTGGTAATTCAATATCCGTATCTGGTCCTGTTAAACGGAATTTCGCTCCTTTAAGTGGCGTCTGATTATCGGCTTTTTTATGAACCGTTAAGTCAAAAGGTTTCAAATGATTTTGATGTGTCAGTGTCCATTCTGGCGCATTCTCTTCAATATTTTTGCCTGCATAGTGAATTTTCCCATATTTATCAACAGTAAATTCATAATTTCCAGCAAGAGTGTCGTAGCCTAATGGTCCTGATTGTTCCACCATTCGATACTCACCAGGTTCACTAATTTTAAAATAGCTCAATCCTGCAGTATCTGTTTTTTGAGTTGCCACAGTTTGGTAACTTCCTTGAGCATTTTTTCTTTGCAACGCAAAAGTCGCCTCTGCTAAGTTCACTTGTTTGCCATTTTGCATGGTGTATTTTCTAATTCTGATTGGCAAAGAAGAAAATTTATTTTCAATTTCCAATGGAATAACTTGATTTGTGGTGGTCACTTCTTGTCCATCGATGCTTACTTTGCCTTGCTCATTCACCTCAATTTGCCAAGTCGTTTTCTTGCCTAACTCATGTCCTACAGGTGCTTTTACTTCAGTTAATGTATAGCGTTCCCCTTTTTGTAGGCGCACATCTTTTGGCAAGGAATAGCTACCATCTTTATTGTCCACTAATGTTGTCTGAACATTTTTACCACTCAATTCAAAGACGGCTCCCACTAAGTTTTTCTCACCTGAGGAAGAATTTTTGATTACTTTTAAATCTAATGGCTTGAATTGCTTCGTGTTTTTCCAAGTAGTATCGTCGATTTTTTCTTGACTGTAACCAGGAACTGCTAATTCACGGGTTGTTTGATAATTGAAAGCTTGTCCTTGATTATTGTATTGGGGAAGCCCAAGAACTTCTTGATAGCTTTCATCCGCGGTTTTGGAAAGTTGGGTTACATTTTTGCGATCCCAACTATTGCTGGTATCATTTTCTGGTTTTGATAATTTAATATACCCAGTTTGCCAGTTGGCTGTGTCAGTTACTTGCTTTCTACTAATTTCATAAATCACATTATCTGGCCGACTTGTTGGGTCTTGATCATACTCTTCCCAGATTTTTTTCACGTTTAACTTCACGCCAGGTGCTTTTCCAGAAGGAACCCCAAAATCAACTTTTTCAGGGGCCGTGGCTAATGGCTGAAACGTTGTCCGACCATTCATTTGATACCAAAAATCAGGTTTGAAGTTTTCTGACTCTGTTTGAATACGTACTTGATAATGAATTTGAATTTCTTGCCCTTTACCCAAATAAATCTCATTACTATTAATTGTAGCGCCTGTTAGCGACACTTCTGGTAATGTTTGAACCTGAACAGGACCCACACTTTTCATTGATAATGTATTTGGCTCGTATTTAAAAGGTTCAGCAATTGGATCAACTACTTTTCCGTTTACAACCGTTCCTGAAATCTGAACGGCTTTTTTCGCTAAATAATCAGAAATGTCTGGTGCATAATCCGCGGATTCATAATAAAGGTCTCCATTTTCATCGGCTGACACCATCTCGCGCATTTTATCTTCAACTTGTTGTTTAGATAAATTAGCTCGTGGATCGCTTTGCAATTGAATGCCCAATCCATGTATTTCAATCCCACGTTGTTTTAAGGCCATTGCCTCACCTATCGTGGCGATAAACGTACTGTTAATTCGTTTATTGATATTGTTTTGATCTGGCGCATTATAGCTACCAGAGATATAAGAAGTGCTACCTGGTTGGTCTTGTCGATTCGTAAATTGTGTCCCGTAAAAGCGACCATCCGCCTCTGTTTGAACTCGACTCACTTTATAAGAGAAGGTTGGGACGCCATCCGTTAAAAGTACAATAACTTTCTTATGTCCATTTGGCGTTGCTAACATATCACCAGCATCTCTTAATGCTTTTTGAGTGAAAGTTCCTCCTCTAGTGCTACTTGGCGTAATATTTTTAATTGGATTTTTGACTGTATCAAACGGTCCCATTTGAATGGCGTTGTTATTATAACCGTCACTTGAGTAGCCAACATAGCCCATGTTGATGTTATTGGTAATACCGCTATCTGCCAATGTATCAACAAAACGGTTCACTCCTTTTTGTACTTCACCAATCCGATTGTTTTCATTCATACTACCGGACCAGTCAACGACTAAGACCAAATCCAATGGCGTGATTTCTTTCTGAACATTCCCACGCACATTAAGATATACATCAAAAAGCCCTGGTGTTGTTGTTTCTCTAGCATATTTTCGGATGGCATAATCGGCTTGGTCTCCTGTACCGCCATACTCAATATAAGAATTTGTGCGATTAGTAGGGTCCCCATTCCAACTCGTTTGACCATCCCATTGTGTACCACCGTCTTTATTCCCTTGATGGTTTAACACATTTTGATTGCCTGTGGGCTGCCAATTAGCTGTCGGATAAGTACCAGAATTATCCGTCGTGTATTGTGGTGCAATTAAAGGTAGTGCCAGATTCGCTCTCAAAGTGGCTGGCGCTATTCTTGCTTCTGCAAATGGATTGGTTACCTCTTCTGTTGCGGTCGGCTGTTCTGTTTTTTCTGGAGCCGAATCATTTTTGTTAGTTTCTTTCGTATTTTCTGGTACAGTTATTTTTTCTGGTTCAGTTGATTCTTTAGCAGAATCCTCTACTGTTATTTTTTCAGAAGTAACTGAAACATCATATTCGTTGTTTTCATACAATAACTTAGGTGGCTGAGCTGTTTGAAGCGAACTTTGCTCAACAGCTAACGAAAGCTGTACCGGCTTTTTTACTTGTGCGTCCAAAGTCAGATAAAGCGTACCATTAGTCACTTGGTAAGAATATCCGTCTTTTTCAATTACAGCAGTATCCATGAACTGTGCATTTTTCAATTGAATTTCTCGTTGTAATGGCTGCTCTGTTTGGTTGAGAAGATTTAACTCGATATTAATATTCGTTTTATCATTCTCATCTGTTATCATTTGAGCGGATGTAATTTCAACTTCTTTGGCTGTTTCTGCATAGCCAATGAGCGGTATGAAATAGGATGAGACAAGTAAAAAGACTACGCCGAAAACCCCAAATTTCTTTAGTAATTTAATGTCTGTTCTCTCCTTTCTTTTATGAATTAACAGTTAAATTAGAATTGCCTAGCACGTAAAATTTCATTATTCTAATCTGATAATTATTATACAGAGAAGGAGCTCATTAAATCACACCAGCTTTCATACCAAGCGGTTTCATTTCTGAAATTGCGTTATTGTTTCGATGATTGTTTCATTAAAGTAAAGGACTTGGGAGGAAACAATATGATTAGGTTTTTAGAAAAAAATTATCGGAAAATGGAAGAAATCATTCGTGTCTTATCCATTTCTGATAAATGGATGACTAAAAAAGAACTTGCAAAATATATTGGTAGTTCTGAGTCTACTTTTATTCGTTATATTGAGGAGATTAAACAGCGTTGGGGCGAAAGTTTAACCATTAAAACATCGCATAAATTAGGCTATCGTTTAGAAAACTTTAATGTGTCCTTATATTTAAACGTGCTGACGGATATGGCAAAAACGTCAACGACCACCCAATTGCTCCATGAATTTATCCAAAATCCTGGCAAAACCATCGAATATTATTGCGATACCATCAATATTAGTCGCTCTTCTTTTGCTCGAAAATTGAAGCAATGTAATCAGGTCTTGGAAACTTACTCTCTTCGCGTTATCGTTGATCAAGGCTATCAATTAACTAGCCAAACAGAAGAATTGCCTTTACGTATTTTTACAACCTTTTTCTTTTTAATGTATTATGGTCATTATGAATTGCCTTATCAATTAGATAAGCAAGAAATCAAACAATTAATGCGTCGTAATCAATGCCAATTAAATATTATTAGTATGGATAACAGTTATGAACACGATTTCTTTATTATGTATTTTATTGTTGATTTATTAAGAGAGCATCAAGGCTTTCAGCAACGTTTCCAGAAAAAAACAGATAAAAAGAGTCCAATCAAAATGGAAGATTATCTTTTACTCAGTCGTCATTTTACTGGGCTCAGCCGTGAAACCTATCGGGAAGTTCTCCGGTATTTTCAAAGAGGCGCTTTTCAGCAATACTACTCCGAAGACCAAGAAGTCATCAGTCAAAGAATACGTGAAAATTTAAAATTTAATGCTTTTTCACAGATTGAACAATTAACAGAAGAAGTCGTCGACTTCGCTGTTCACTTGTTAACCTGTCTTTATTTGTTTTCTCAATTAGTGCCTTTTGACACCTCCGAATTGACACAAAGGGCCACCTTTTTCACTCGACAAATTCATTTTACTCAGCTTCACTTATATGCACGATTAAAAGCAGAATTGCATTTCTTTTCCGCTCTTTTAGAAACAAATCTATTAAACTATTCATCTTCTTATATTTTTTGGTTGCTTAATACTTTTCCAGAAATTAACCAGAGTTTCGACTCAAAAAAGATTTTGATTATTAGCGACATGGGCCTGAATCATAGTCAATATATTGGAAACTATGTCCACGATATTTTAGCTTTGCATCGGATTCGTTCAAATACGTTAGCAATTACGGAAGAACAATTAGGTGACCATCGACTCGAAGAATTTGACTTGATTATTACCAATCAACCAATTATTGAAACCAGTGTTCCAAGTATTTTAATTAATGATGCTATCTTATTTTCTAACAAAAGAGAATTGCTCGATTTATTAAACTTTTAACGTCTTAATGGTTTTCCCTATCTACCAAAAAGATAGCCCTTTTATCAAGAACCGCGTAATGTGAGGTGCCATCATACAGAAGATATTTTTATTTTTCTGAAATAAAAAAGAAAATAGGACATAAGTCATTTCGACTTATGTCCTATTTTCACTCTTAAGATAATCAGCTAAACGAAACCAGCAAATTAAATTTCTGATTGATTCACTGGCCATCTTGTGTGACTTTTACTTGGCAAAATTAATGTAATGAAGATCACTAAAGTACCGATAAAAGGAAGTAAATAGAATAAAATCCACCAGTTACTGTGGTCGCGATCATGCAATCTTCTTGCTCGAACAGTAAAGTTTGCCAACCAAATTAAAGCAGTCAGCAAGAAAAAGATAATGGTCACAGTATTCCATTCTTTAATGATTGTTCCATCATTGGGTGTTACTTCAATATATCTGTAAACGCCCGTAATTGCTGAATAAATCCCTAACACCAAATAATTAATTAATTGTGGCCACCAATATTGTGCTCGTGTTGCTGACGCATTCATTGTTGTAATATTATTCCAGTATTCTCTATACGCGTTAAACATATTATCACCCCCGCATTAACTATTACAGAAGTCTTTCGTTTTGTCAAAGAATAACGTTATTTTATGCCGCTTAATGACACGTCCATGTGCCTTCCTTAAACTCACACGAAGCTGACTTTTCAGAAGAAGGAGTTAATGAAACTAACGGTTGCTGTTGTTTTTCTTCTGCGAGAATTTTTTGAATAGTTTGGCTGATTTGTTGTTTCGGTACTGCACCATTAATTAAATATTTTTGATTAATGATTAGTGCGGGAACTCCTTGTAAACCATAAGCAGAAGCTAGCGCAAAATCTTCTTGAACCGCCGTCCAAACAGCCTCGGAAGCAACAGCTTCTTTCCATAAAGCAAAATCAATCGTTGTCTCTTTTACTAGCTCCTCAATTACTTCTGGCTCTTCAATATTTAAACTTCTCATAAATAAACCTTCTTGTAACTTATCAAACAGTAACCAATAAGTGTCTTGGTTGCCAATGTATCCAGCTGCTTTTGCTGCTAATAATGCATTCTTTGATGTTGGAAAATCAAATCGTTGCTTCCTCATCCCTTCAATATTAAAACGATGCTTTGAATCGTTTTGATTGGCATGCACCCAATGCGTCAAAACTTCTTCTTTTACTGCTGCTCGTGAGCCAAACATTGTTTCAAAATCGTTTGCGGACCACCCCAACGCAAACGACCGATGAATCAATTCAATTTCAGGAAATTCTTGTTGAATCTCATGCATGCGGTCAGACATTGGAAAACAAAAACTACAAATAACATCATGGAAAAATTCTATTTTCATCCTTACCCTCCAGTAACTCTTTTTTCAAAACAGATTGAACTAAATTTACCATTTTACTTACTAAAAGTAAACAAATGAAGCCAATTAAAAGAAAAAGATGAAACAAAATGCGCTATGGCTTTTGTCTCACCTGTTCTATCTACTTATTCTGATGTGTCCATTCCATTACCCGCTCACCATTCGTATCTAATTCACCATTAAATACAAAACCAAGTTGTTGATACAACCGAATTGCTGAGCTGTTCGTATCATAAACACTCAAGTATAGCTTGTTTGTTTGGTATTTTTCTATTAGCATTAACATTAAAAGTCGACAGGCTGCTTTCCCATAACCTTGTCCTTGGAACCGTTGATCAATTAAAAAGCGGTCTAACCAAACGCGCCCATCTTGCCAACGTCCATACATGGCATAGCCGATTAATTGATTGCCGTCATAAATACCTGCCGATTCCCATTCTGGAAATTGGTCCGATTCTTTTAGATTTTCTGCCATTGATTCAATGAAGGTTTGTTGTTCAGCGAAAACTTGTAGGTTTTCCACTGCTTTACGATTATCGTTTGTTACTTTTTCAAAATGTATTTCCATTGTTTTCACCTAATTAGTTGTTATTTTCTGCATACTTGTATTCTTTCTTGCTTCTTATTTTAACATACTTGTTTCCCTTTGCTTTCTCTAACTCTCTGTGATTATACGTTTCTCTTTTTTATGGGAAATCTTCCCTATAAATGGAGACTCTTTTCAAGAGATTTCTTTTTACACTGCCCGTTTCAAATGATATAAATGATATATAGAGTGTTTTAACTATGTGCAACATGATTAAAAGTTAACTGTTGGGGAGCAGTTAACTTTTTCTTTTTAACCACAAAAGAGAGGATCCGCTGTGAGAAATAACTGCAGTGGATGCTCCCTTTTGTATATTATTTAATTACTAGCCGATAGTTGAAAGCTTTCCCGTTACTCAGTAGTATCGATTTTGTCTTCTTGACTATCTAAAGAACGGTCAACTTTTTCGTCGTAACTTTCCATGGAATTTTCATTTTTATGTTTCTGCTTATCGACCGTTTTATCGACTTTTTCTTTCTGTCGATCAATTGTTTTTTCCATCTCTTCGCCAGCCGAGGTACAACCACTCAGTAAAAGGAAACTTGTGAATAAAAACGCTGACAAGATAACTGTTTTTCCGATTTTTGTTTTCATAAACTCACCTCTCGTTTAATTTAAAAAAACGCCCCGATAAAACATTGTTCCCTTGATTATTTACTCACAATTAGCGAACGACTAAGACATTGCACAAAGCATGGTTAACCACATAATCTGTAGTAGAACCAATCAAGGTTCGTTGAATAGCACCTCTTCCCGTGGCACCTAACACAATTAAATCTATGGCATAATTTTCAGAAATCGTGTTGGCAAGATAACGTTTTGGGCTCCCAAGCTCAACAATTTTTTTGACTGTTTTTACACCAATTTCACTCGCTTGTTTTGCCTTTTCAGTGAGCATCTCTTCTGACTTGTGTTTTTCTAAATCATACAATTCTTCAAAAGAAAATGGACTCGTCGTAAATTCAGCATCATTAATAATTGTAGCTAAATAAAGAGTGGCTTGTTCCTCTTTGGCAATCCTGACAGCTTCATGAAAAGCTTTTTCAGATTGATCTGAGCCATCAAGAGCAACCAAAATATGTTGATATACTGACATTTTATCCGCCTCCTTAACCAAATTAAGAATCAAAACTAACACAACAGCTGTGTTACATTTTAGTGGCTATCTGTTGTAATTTTTCCACGGTTAATGCTTGATAATTTGTTTCTTCAAGTAGTCCTGTTTGAATTTCAACAGAAACATCTTCCGTACATGTTTCTAAAAACATTGTGGCATAATCAAACTGTTGCTCTAAGAATGTTTCATACTCCAGTCGACAACGTAAAAATTCTTTCGCGGTATCTGAAACATGTAAACACATGCGGCGCTTATTCGCTTTCTTGGTTATCACAAAATAGGTTCCTTCTAAAATCGTGGTAATCTCTTCAATAATATACGCTGCATCTTTTACCATTCCGTCAATCCAGTCCTTTATTTGTTTTCAGTATCGTTGCTTTTTTCTTTGTCGTCACTTAACAGCTCTTTAATTTTTTCACGATTGTCGTATAACTTTTTTCCTACGCCCACTAAGGCACCACCAGCCAATAACTTTGTTAAAAAGCCGCCATTTACGTTTGTTTTTTTGCCATGGTGTCCTTTTAAATGATGTCCCATCCTAGCCACCTCCATAATTTTTATTTCTATTACCTATGAACATTATCTCATGTGTTTTCACAAAACGCACGTATAACAATAGTTTTTTAATCAAGGCTCGACCACTTTGTAAACTCATGACTTTTAATATGCCGAATCTCTTCAAATAAAATATGTGTATGTCCAACTTTTGCATACTCCATTGAACTCATCCCTTCAAAAACACCAACAATTGGCGGTTGAACACGGCCAAAATCATCCAATGTATTCAATTGGATTTCTAAAACCTGGTTATTTTTTAAAGACTGCTCTAAGTATTCTTCAATTTCTTCTGTTGTCTGTTGCGGTAAGCGTTCAAACGCTCTCTTAGAATATTCGTCAGAAGCTTCGATTCCTTCTTGTAACTCCCCCAATGCAAAAGCGGTCGCCCATTTCAGTTCAAAGGGCCGATCATGGTACTCATTATAAGGTGTAAATTCTTTTTTTGTTCGTTTCATGATGTTATCCTCCTAAACCGACATTTCCTCCAGCATGTCCACCGACTAATCCTGAACGATGAATTGCCGTCGCGCCTTCCAACAAAGAAGAGGCGTGGATTAAAGCTTGAAAGCCAAATTTTTGTCGGATTTTATCAATCAGATAGTTTAACTCCATTTCACTAATTTGCTCTTCTGGTTCCGAAAATAAATCTAATTGTAAAGATTCATTCCAAACTAATTTCCCATAAGAAAGCCCTAATTGCCGGACATCGGTTCCCGCTAGATAATGTTCTCTAAAAAGGGCTAATACATAGGTAATCAAAACTTTTGTATTGTTTGTTGCAGGAATCGTTTGTTGTTTTCGCCAACCAGTTCGTCCTTCACGGTCAATTTGTCCTTTGGAATAACCAACGTAGACTGTGATACATTCCGTTTGACAATGCGCTTTTCTTAAACGAGCAGCCACTTGTTCTGTCAGTTCCTTTAAGACTAGTTCAATCTGATCTCTTCGCGCATAATCTCTCGGTAAAATCTGACTATTCCCAAATGATTTTTCAGCTTTATGTTGCGCTTTTTTCCCTAAAAAGGTACGATCAATCCCCCATGAATGAGCATACAATTGAAGCCCCATCACGCCAAATGTTTCTTGTAAAAGATGCGGATTCGCTTGCGCTAACTCATATACAGAATCAATTCCTAAACGATTCAGTCGTTTAGCCATTCTGCGACCAATCCCACAAAAATCTGTCAAAGAAGGCAACTGCCAGACAGTATCTGGTACACGATCATACCGCCATTCTGCAATAAAATCTGGCGAATGTTTGGCGCCATTGTCCAACGCCAATTTAGCCAGTAACGGATTGTCCCCTATCCCAACGGTCACATAAATACCCACATGATTATAAACGACTCTTTGGATAATCCGAGCCATTTTATAGGCAGTTTCACAATGAAAATAACTTAAAGAAGCCGTTACATCAAGAAATGATTCATCTACACTAAACACAGAGTGATCTTCATCTGCGACAAACTTTTTATATAAATTATTAATTTCTTGATTTTTTTTCATGTACAAATTCATTCGTGGCGGAACCACATATAAATCAGGATGAGCGGGCACTTGATTTTTACGCGTAACATTTGAAACACCTAAAACTTTTTTTGCCATTGGCGATGCTGATAAAACTAATCCCCCCGCATTTTCGGCATTACTCATCACTACCAACATCGTTTTCAACGGATCTAACCCACGTTCTGCGCATTCTACACTAGCGTAAAAACTTTTGCAATCAATACAAAGAATATCGCGACTAGGTTCTTTTTCATAATCAAATTTCACAAACATCACCTCACTTGCAAAATCATTATACGAACAAACGTTCGATTAATCAAGCGAACACTGTTTATTTTTTTGTTTTTTTCAAGAACTGTCGGTGATCAAAAAAAAATAAGTATTCGGAATTTTTATATTCCAAATACTTATTTTTTCTTTTACATCTTATTTCGATTTAAAAATAACGATAAAAAGCCCGTTCCTAACAGAATTACTGCTGAAACATAATAAGGGAAAAAGTGATTGATATCAAATAAAGCTCCTGCTGCCATTGGTCCTAAAATATTACCAAAACTTGTAAATGTCGAATTTAGTCCGTTGATGGTTCCTTGTTGATCTCCAGCATGTTTGGATAAATAAGTAGTTACTGCTGGTCTAAACAAGTCAAACGCTAAAAAGACAATAAACGTTGAAAATACAACAACTAAATTATTTTTTGTAAAGGCAATCACGGCAATAAAAATGGCACTTGCAAAAAAGGTTAATTGGATTAAACCCATTTCGCCTATTTTTTGGACAATTGCATCAAAGAAAAACAACTGACAAATCAACGCTAAAATACCACTAACCGTAATCACGATTGCTATTTCACTTGTGGTAAAGCCAAAATTAATAGTCGCCATAATACTATAAATAGATTCGAACGCTTGCAGGCCAAAAGAGGAAATTAAGATAATCACAAATAATGAGGTAAACATTGGATTTCTTAAAATATCCATAAATGAACCTTTTTTCGCTTCAACAGCGGCTAAAATTCGTTTCTCTGGCTCCTTCAAAACAGTTAATGTCAAAATAAAACCAATAAACGCTAAAAATGCGGCCGCAAAAAATGGAGCGCGAATGCCTAAATAAGCAATAAAACCACCAACTCCTGGTCCGATAATAAAACCACCACTAATTGCAGCTGACACAAGTCCCATCGCTTTCGGACGTTCAGAAATCGTGGTCATATCTGCCACAAAGGCTGTCACTGACGGCATTAATAAAGCGGCGGCAATCCCACCTAAACCACGAGAAATATAAAAACCGCTTTTCGCTTGGGCTAAACCAAATAATAACTCAGAAATTGAAAACACCAACATGCCCGTCGCAATCATTTTTTTCCGACCAATTTTATCCGAAAGGACACCTGCGATTGGCGATGTGATTAATTGGGCAATCGCAAAAATAGAAATCATCATTCCCATTGTGGTACCAGAAAAATGCATTTCTTCTTTTAATTGGGGAATTACGGGAATGACTAGGCCTACGCCTAGAAAAACAAGAAATAAGTTAGAAATTGCTAAGTACATCATACTATTTTTTTTCGTCATAATTTGCCTCCTCCATAAAAAAACAGCCATCAAAAATGGCTATTTCTGTTTCTTTGTATGTACTTTCTTTGACAGTGTTTCGGCTGAAACACTCGTTGAGTCATTGAGATACATTTTACACTAATTCGCTGAAAATTTCACTAGTTTTTACTTATTTTTTTAAAGGAAATTGTTATTTTTTAAAGACATAACTTAAGTATCCAAGTATTTAATGAATTGCTTTTGTTTTTTATCAGAAACATAGCCAATGTGTTCATAAAATTGATGTGCTGCTGTACGCTGTTCCCCTGAATTTAAGCGAATCGCAGACAAGTTATACTTTTTAGCTTCCGTTTCTAGTTTCATCATTAATTGTTTGCCAATTCCACGGCCTTCTGCTTCTTTTGCCACTGCTAATCCCAGAACGTTCAATAACGTTTGGGAATAAATTGTTTCATACAGTTGCGCATGCACATAGCCTAAAATCTTGCCTGTCTTCGTTTCTTCATAAACATATAAAAACTCTCTGTCACTGGCTAGTAGTAATTTCTCAATCTGTTTACAGGTCACGTCAACGGGAACTTCATAGCCCAATTGTTCTTTATTAATGATAGTTAACGCCGCTGCATCTGTTGGCTTCATTTTTCTAATCAAGGGTAACAACCTCCTAAATGATATTTATAGAGTATTACTTTAGCTACTCTATAGTTTTTTCGATAAATAAAGAACTAACTCATCATCATTAACACACCGTTCGTTTGGTTTCAGCTGCTTATTTTGAAACCAGACTCCTGAACCATCTGGCACATATCCTTGTTTGATATATAATCTTTGCGCTGCACCATAACCAGGATGCAGGCCTACTCCCAAAGAAACAGTATCTGCATAACTTTTGGCAACATTTTCTGCACGATTTAATAATAACCGCCCCACTCCTTGTTTTTGAAATGGTAAGAATACATTGAAATCAGCTATTTCAGGATATAAATTTTTAAAAGGTCCTTCCTTAGCTAATGGCAGTAACGTCACATAACCTAACAGCGTTGCCTTTTTCTCCGCTACAAAAACCGTTCGTTGCTTGACTAATTGTTCTTCTAAATAGTTCATTAAAATCTCTTGGCGACTTGGCCAACCTTGTTGGACAAATTGAGTATCCAGCGCTAAGATATCTTTCTCTTGCATTTCTCTAATAACCACTAGCTCAGACATTAGCATTTCCTCCCGAAAAGCGTTTTCATTTTATAAAACGAAGCGAATAATTCTTCGCTCCCTTATTCATTTTCAAAAACCATCGAGTTGATGATATTTGGGCAAAACAGCAACACATGTTTCTTCTGAATTAACAGCAATAACGAACCCTTGCCATAAGGACCACGTCACCGTTTCACCTAATTTCTCTTTCACTCGTTGAATCATTTCAGCTTGCGTTAAGTCTCGTGCAGGAAAATGTTGAACTTTATCATTACTGATTAAAAAAATAAATGATTCTGAAAAAGCTGTCATGACTTCAGGTGGTAAATTTTTTAATCGTTCTTGGTAATCCATTGAAACCACTCCTTCTTTTTTATCATACCACAACATCCATTTCTCTAAAAAGCGCAGCACTTACTACTGAATATCTGCTAAAATTTGCTTGATAATCTGCTTTTCAGACAGTTGTTCAGATAACCGCTGTTCTCCCGGAAACCCTAAATAATCTTCTGGTAGCCACCAACGTTTCATTTCCACGACACCAAATTCTTGATTCTTGTTTCTCTGGCTATGTCTTTTCAGCGTTTCTTCAAAAGAAATATCAAAATAATAAACCTGAACGTTTCCTTCAAAGAGATGGATTATTTCCTGAAAAAAGGAATGATAAATGGCTTTTTGAAAAATCCCTTCAACAATCACATACTGGCATTCTTGATACCCAAAAGCCAGAGGTCGGGACAGGAGTTTTTAGCTTCAAGAAATAAGAAGGAATTTCCGAAAGATGCTTTTCGTCTTTCGAGGAATTTCAGCTTATTTCCGAAGAAGCTGCTCCTCTCCCGCCGTTTATCTTAAGATTCAAGTCTAAGAAAGTAAGTCGTTTCGACTTACGTCCAAAAGACTGTTTCATCTTTAACACGAAGCATTTCTCTGCGCACCACATCTTGAGAAATCAATAACGATTGTTCTTTAAGACACTGATGAAGCGCTTTAGCTATCGTTGTTTTACCACTACCATAATTACCACGTAAAATAATTAATTTCGGTTGCATCTGTTTCCCTCCATTTTCTTGATTGTTGAAAACCAGCAGAAAAGAGCAAAAAACTTGGAAAAAACTCTCCAAGTTTTGCTGTTATTTTGATGAATGTTTCGTTGAATCTCGCTGAATGAATTCCGTTCCGACAATAATTTTTCTAGGAACTGGTGGGGTATTCAAGCATAACTCTTTCATTGTCTCAACTGCTAGCTCACCCATCCATTCAGTATGAACTTTAACTGTTGTTAATGTTGGTGAAACATATTTTGCGACACTAATATCATTAAAACCAATGATAGAAATATCTTCTGGCACACGAATTGCTCCTTCTTGTAACGCCCGCATCGCACCAATGGCCAACGTATCACTTGCAGCGAAAAAAGCGGTTGGACGAGTGTCCGCTTCTTCAATAAAGTCTTTCATCGCTTGATAGCCTTCTTCAACAGAAAAAGCTGCTTCGACAACCCATTCTTGATGATAAAGGTCCAGATCTTTTAAGGTTTCTTTAAAAGCGACAAAACGTGGATCAACCAATGCCACGTGGGACTCTTTCGTATATTCTTGCCCAGAAAGCATACCAATTTTCTGATGCCCTTGCGCCAAAAATTCTTGCACAATTGTTTTAACACTTCCAGCAAAATCAACAACAATGGAGTTTTGGCCAAAAGCCATTGCATCAAAGTCTACAAATAAAAGAGGTGCGCCTAAGGCGGCTAAGGCCGCCACTTGCTTTTCATCAAATTTTCCTAGGGCAATTGTCCCATCAAATCTTTTTTGAGACAGGTTTGTCAGAGATTCTTTGACTAAAAGAAAACCCAATTCCTCTGCCCGCTTTTCAACACCTAAACGAATCGATAAATAGTAAATATCATCCAGTTCTTCTGGATCGCTGAACCATTGGACAAACCGAATTTTCTTTTTTCCTGCTTGTTTTTTTCTGGCTCGCTTTTTATAATTTAACGTTTCTGCTGTTTCAAATATTTTCTTCTTCGTTTCATCACTAACTGATAATGTTTCATCATAGTTCAAAACTCTCGAAACTGTCGCTGAAGAAACACCGACTTGCTCTGCTATATCTTTAATGGTTACGATGTTCCTCACCTCAAACTAATCATTTTCTATACATTGAATAAATCGTTCAAAAGCACGACGGCCTTCTTCATCACGTTTAAAGACGCCGGCATCTGTTAAAATTTGAACAAAAATTGTCCCAATTCCTTGTTGGATCACTTCTTTGACATTGGCTTCAGTGATGGTTTGCTGACTGAGTTCATCCGCCCAAGCTCGATGACTTTCAGCAATTTGATTGGGTTGCTTTAATAAATACTTTTCGACTTCTTTTAATTCTTGTGCCAGCCTTGGTGGCAAAATAGCTAGTCCCATTACTTCAATTAAGCCAATATTTTCTTGCTTAATATGTTGTACTTCTGGATGTGGATGAAAAATGCCATCTGGAAATTCCTCCGAAACATTATTATCTCGTAAAACTAAATCCAATTCAAATAATGACCCTTTGCGTCGAGCAATTGGCGTAATCGTATGATGCGGTGTACCATCTTCTGAATAGGCCCGAACTGAGACTCGTTCATCAGAATAATTGCGCCATTTGGTCAAAATTAATTCGGCCGCCTCAACTAGTTCCTCTTGACGATCACTTTGAAGACGAATCACAGACATCGGCCATTTTAAAATACCCGCAGTTATCTCAGGATATTTTTTCAAAGAAAATCTTTTTTCCATTGGTGCTAAATCCATTGGAAATGTATGACGTCCTGCTTGGTAATGATCATGAGATAAAATAGAACCACCAACAATTGGCAAATCTGCATTAGAGCCCACAAAATATTCAGGGAATAACTCCGTAATTTTAAGGAGCCGCTGGAACGTTTTTTTCTCTATTTTCATTTCTCGATGTTGTTGGTCCAAGAAAATCGCATGCTCATTATAGTAAGCATATGGCGAATATTGAAAGCCCCAAGCTTCGTCCTCTAAATTTAGTCGGATAATCCGATGGTTTGTCCGTGCTGGATAATTTACACGGCCATAATAGCCTTCATTCTCCATACATAACATACACGCTGGATATTTTTTTTGACTCATTTTCTTTTCAGCCAAAATTTTTCGAGCATCCTTTTCTGGCTTCGATAAGTTAATGGTAATTTCTAGTTTACCATAGGGTGAGTCCATTGGGAAAATAATATTTTTGGCGATTGCTTTCGTTTTAATGTAGTTATTTGTTTTACATAACTGATAAAAATAATCCGTTGCTTTTCGTGGAGACTCTTGATAATAATCCATAAACTTCCGATTAATGATGGTTGGGGTCGGCGTAATAAAATCCATTAACTCTGCTTCTAGTTGTTCTGCTTCCGTAATTGAGTCATCGATTTGGTGATTGGCTTGTGCAATGTTTAAAAGATGTTCCACCACACGCAACGGTTCTTGCTCACAAACAACCGCTTCTGGTTGTTCAAAAAAATCACAGCCAACTAGTTTGGCAATCCGATTCGTCAAATAATAACGGTCTGTTTCCGTCCAATCGCCATTTTCTATGATTATCTCTACAAATGCAGCAATCCATTTACTACTTTCTTTCATCATCTGATGTTCTCCTATTCATTATAGCCTTGAGGATGTTTCACATGCCATTGCCAAGCGGTGGCGATAATATCCTTGACCTCAGTTACTTCTGGTTGCCAGCCTAAAACTCGTTTGGCTTTTTCACTAGAAGCAATTAACGTACTAGGATCCCCTGCTCGGCGTGGCGCGATTGTCGCAGGAATTTCTTGGCCTGTCACTTCGCGAGCAGCATCTAACATTTCTTTAACAGAATAGCCGTTGTTGCTTCCCAGGTTAAAGACGTCACTTTCGCCGCCATTTTTCAAATATTCTAAAGCCAAAATATGTGCTGCAATCAAGTCTTCAATATAAACATAATCTCGAATGCACGTGCCATCAGGTGTATCATAATCATCCCCAAAAATACTTAGCTCTGCTCGTTGGCCCAATGCCACTTGTAAAATAATTGGCACAATATGCGTTTCTGGCGTGTGATCCTCACCAATTGAGGCATCTTTTTTTGCTCCCGCAACATTAAAATAACGCAAAGCAACATATTTCATTCCATAAGCGTTGTCGCACCATTTCATGATTTTTTCCATCATTAATTTACTTTCCCCATACGGATTTTTAGGATTCGTTGGGGTTTCTTCTGTAATAGGCATTGCTTTTGGTTCGCCATAAGTGGCCGCTGTGGAAGAAAAAACAATGTGTTTCACCCCGAATTCTTGCATGACTTCCAAGGCAATTTGAGTGCCGTGAACATTGTTATTGAAATACATTAACGGTTGCTCCACGGATTCTCCTACTAAAGAATTGGCCGCAAAGTGTAACACCCCTTCAATTGATTCCTTTTCAAAGACACTACGTAAAAAAGCTTTATCACGAATATCGCCTTCATAGAAAGTCGCTTGTTCATGAACTGCTGAACGATGCCCCGTTAATAAATTATCAACAACAACAACGGCATAGCCTTTTGAAATTAATTGATCGACGGCATGTGAGCCGATGTAGCCTGCGCCACCTAATACTAAAATAGACATTTAAAGCCTTCCTTTCTAAAATAACTTTCTGGCACCATCATCAATTGATGCAGGATAAAAATCAGCAGCATAGCCAATTTTATCTTGATAACTCTGGCCAACAGCTTCAATAAATGCATCTATATTTTTCTTTGGTACCAAAGCAATACTACAACCGCCAAACCCTGCACCAGTCATCCGTGCGCCCAAAACGCCTGGTTGTTCTTGCGCACAAGCCACTAGGGTATCCAACTCAATACCGGTTACTTCGTAATCTTCTTTTAACGAACGATGTGAGGCATTTAATAATAAGCCAAATTCTTCCAAATCCCCTTCAGTTAGCGCTTGTTTTGCCAATAAAGTTCGTTCATTTTCTGTGACGGCATGACGCGCTCGTTTAATCAACGTTGGATCTCCAATCAATGCTTGATATTGGTCAAATGTCTCGCTGTCTAATTCACCTAAAAATTCAATAGATAACTCTTTTTGAAGCAAACGAACGGCTTCTTCGCATTCTGCACGGCGTTCATTATATTTTGAATCTGCTAATTCACGACGTTTGTTAGTATTCATAATGACAATCGTATACTCACCTAATTTGGCGGGAACCATTTCATAGTGCATATTATTGGTATCTAGTAGAATAGCTTGATCTTTTTCTCCCATCCCCACGGCAAATTGGTCCATAATTCCTGAATTAACGCCAATAAATTCATTCTCCACTTTTTTACCGATTTGCACCAATTCAAGCATTGGACAGTGTAAAGCATATAAATCATTACAGATCGTCCCCATTAAAAGTTCAATAGAAGCAGAAGAAGACAAGCCAGCACCATTAGGAATCGTACCGTAGAAGAGCACATCTAAGCCAGAATCAATATTGTGTCCGCTTTCAATCAAGTAATTTAAAACGCCTTTAGGATAATTTGCCCAATCATCTGAATCTGAATAGGTTAAATCTTCTAATGAAAATTCGATGAGACCAACCTCTTTAAAATTATCAGAAAACATCCGAATTTTTTGGTCGTCTCTTTTTCTTGCCACACCAAATGTCCCTAACGTAATAGCCGCTGGGAAAACATGACCGCCATTGTAATCTGTATGTTCACCAATCAAATTAATTCTTCCAGGGGCAAAATAACAGGCTGTCCCTTTCTCACCAAATATTTCTACAAATCGATTCATTAACAGTTCTTCCATCACTAATCGCTCCTTTCACTAGTAAACAAATTGTATAATATTTACTAAACTTTTGCAAATATTTACTTAACATTTTCTTGATTGTCATTTTGATTGAAAACGTGTACAATACAATTAAATAAAGATTTATTTTCTTAGCGTTTCTTTTTGACTATTTAAATAATCTAAACAACAAAATTAAATTTACTAAATATTTACTTAAAGGAAGGATTGATTATTTTGACTATTTCAACTGAATCATTTGGACAAGGAATGCTTCTTTACACACTGACGAATAAAAATGGTGTGACTTTAAAAGCAACAGATTTTGGTGCGCGAATTGTTGCGCTCGACGTTCCTCTTACAAAAAATGAATCCCGATCACTCGTGCTAGGCTTTCCCTCAGCAGATGAATATTTGTCTAAAGACGTATATTTTGGTGCAACAATTGGTCGAACAGCTGGCCGAATTGCCGATGGCTCCTTTGAACTAGCGGGTAAAACGTATCAAACGATGATTAATACTCCTACTCAAACAACACTTCACGGTGGCACACCTGGGTTTGAAAGTAAAAAATGGCACAGCGAAATCCAAGAGGCACAAGCAAATCCTTCTGTGAAATTTTGGCTAGAGAGTCCTGCTGGTGAAAATGGTTTTCCTGGAAATCTCACTGTTTCAGTCACGTATACATTGACTGAAGAAAATGAATGGCAAATTGAGTATCAGGCAACTACAGATGAACAAACACTTTTTAATCCAACCAATCATGTCTACTTTAATTTAACTGGAAATCCTGCAATTCCCATTGATGCGCATGAGTTACAAATAAATGCCCAAAAGTTTGTCCCGCTTGATGAAAGAGTTTTACCGCTTGGAGAATTAGCTTCCGTCGACCAGACAGCTTTTGATTTACAAAAACCTAAAAAATTAGCTGAGGTTTTTTCAAGTAACGATGAACAAATCCAAAAGATGAACGGCTTCGATCACCCTTTCATCTTAACCAATCATGATTTAATTAACCCAGATGTTATCTTAAAAAGTCCAACTAAAGATATCACCTTAGAGATGTTCACTGATCAACCTTCAGTTGTTATTTTTTCAGCAAATTTTGCTGATAACGGTCCCGATATTCAAGGGCAAAAATTAGTCAATCACGGAGCGCTCACATTTGAAACCCAAGTCTGTCCTAGTGCTGAAAGATTTCCCTTGTTCGGTTCTATCACCCTCTCACCTAAACAGGAATTTCACTCAACGACCCGTTTCAAACTAATTTATTAAGTGAAAAGATGCTCTTAACCAAGCTTATCTTCGAACTAAAAAAGATAAGAATGGTTAAGAGCACTTCTATTATTTGACATTTTTAATCGCTCCATTTACACTATTTTCAATTAGAAAGGCGGTGATGTCTATGTATGCAATCAAATTTTTTCATGGCTATTTAACTGCAGATGGTAAACGTACGCGAGATAAATCAGGTTGTTTAGTTTACCACTCTGAAAAAGAAGCACAAAAATTAGCAGATAAAATTGGCGGGAGAGTTAAAAAAATTGGATAACCTTAGGTAAAGGATAGATAAGCAAGGCTATTTTGCTATCTATCCTTTTTTATTTTACATATTCCTCGACTTATTGTGTTGATTTGATACAATAGAGAAAAAGCCTAAAGGAGCGCTTACATGAAACAAAATGACTTTGATTATATGCAAATGTTAAAAGGTGAATTATATTACGCCCCCACCATTTTACCCGAAAACAAATCAACAAAAGGCAAGGTGTTAGCTCAAAAAATCAATCAACTTCCTATCGATAATGTGAAAGAAATTGTGGCCCTAGAAAAAGAATTATTAGGAAAAACTGGCAATGAGTTATATATCACTCCACCCCTCCATGTAGACTACGGTCGCCATATTGAGGTAGGAGAAAATTTTTATGCAAATATGGATTGCATTTTTTTAGATGTAAACAAAATCATCTTCGGTGATAATGTCATGGTTGGCCCTCGTGCTAGTTTTTATACTGCCGGCCATCCAATTGATCCAACGATTCGAACTGCAGAATTAGAATTCGGTACGCCAATTATTGTTGAAGATAACGTGTGGATTGGCGGAAGTGCCACCATTTTACCTGGCGTTACAATTGGAAAAAATGCTATTGTCGCTGCTGGTGCTGTGGTTACAAAAGACGTTCCTGCCAACACGATTGTTGGAGGTAATCCAGCAAAAGTCATTCGCAAAATTGATGAAAACGATCAGCAATTTTGGACAGAAAAGCAACGGCAGTATCAAATCGCTAAGAAGCAATTCTTTCATGAATAAAAAATCCCCAATCCAATGAAAATAACGGATTGGGGATTTTTTATTTTAATCTTCTTCATAATAATTAAACATCCAATGGATGCCAAACTGATCTTTCAGGGAACCATACTTTTTGGACCAAAAAGTTTCAGACAATGGCATTGTAACAGTGCCACCTTCAGATAATCGTTTAAATAAGCGATCAATTTTTTCATCATCATCTGTGCTAACCACGAGCGAAAGGTTATTTCCTTCCGTAACTTCAAAACCAAACATATCAGGAACATCTGAAATCATTACATAGGTTCCTTCAATAATGATACTTGCGTTCATCACTAAATCCTTTATCTCGTCGCTTATAGGATGCTCAGGATCCTCAGGTGCTTCGCCAAAAGTCATTAAATTTTGACATTTTGTATCAAAAACATCTTCATAGAACGCAATTGCTTCTTTTGCTTCACCTTTAAAATTTATATACAGCTCTAACAAATGACTCACCTTCTTTCATGATCAAATTTTATACTTTATTTTCTCATGATTTGTCAGAAAGCAAAAATAGTCTGCTTAAAAATCTGATTTTTCTAGTAACAAGGTAACAAATTTTTCCAAATACAGTTGGTCAACCGCATCATAGCTATTTGTTACACCACTATCAATATCTAAAACACCGACCAATTGATGATTTTTTACCATTGGTACAACGATTTCAGACATCGCAGCTGAGTCACAAGAAATATAATTGGCGTGTGTCTTCACGTTATCAACAATCAATGTAGCTTGTTTTTCCGCGGACTCACCACAGACACCTTTGCCCATTTTAATTCTGGTACAAGAGACTTTCCCTTGAAAAGGACCCAAAACTAATTCTTCATTTTTATATAAATAATACCCAGCAAAAACGGTATCTGGTAATGTTTGTGCAATTAACGCGGACGAGTTTGCTAAATTTGCAATAGCATCCGTTTCTATTTCTAACAAACCGCTCAATTGTTGTAAGCACAATTCGTAGGCTGCTTTTTTGTTTTCTCTCGTTTGTTCAGTCATGCTTGGTTCATCTCCTTCATTTTGTCTTATTATAAAGGAAGATACGCAAAAGTGCTATGTTAAAGTGAGTCAAACAAACTTGAAACGCTGATACACGTTGTGAGCAGAAGCACTTTATAAGGATTAAACTGTGACGAGTAACCGCTGGACTGACACTATGTGTCGCTCAGAGCTGAACCCTGTTTCCTCTGTTTGGCTTTTTAGCATTCTATTTCTACCTAATTTTAAAGCAAGTTAAACCCATTGTCCTTTCAACATAATCTGGCGTTTCTGTGGTTTTCTAGCAATCACTTCTGCTGTAGAAGCTGCTTCTGTAAAGATAAAGTTTGCTTCGTCGCCTTCTGTAAACCAAAGACGTTCTTCTTCAAATGAAAAAGGTGCTTCTTTGCCGCAGCCATGGACGTAAGCTTGAGTAAGTTGCTCTTCTGTAATCTTTCCTGTCATTTCACAAAAATTACGTAATTTTTCAAATAAATCACCTGAAACATTAGAACTCCAAGAGTCAAAAAAGCCATCACTACCTAAATGAACCGATACACCAGTTTGGCGTAACACATCAATTGGTGGCAATAAATAACGAGGATCATAGGGAATTGTAGACATAATCGCCGTTTGATGCGTTGCCAAGCGTTGGTATAGTTTTTCTTTTTCTGCTGGTCGTACATCTAGCAGCGCAAAGGCGTGACTGATAGCGGTTCGCTGAGTAAATTTTCGTTCTTCCAAAATGTCTAAAAATTTATCAATTGTATAAACACCCACTTCCCCCGTATCATGCAAGTGAATATCGATTCCTACTTGAAATTCTTCTGCCAGATCGAAAATGGTTTCTAAAGATTCTTCAATTGCATAATCAATGCCTGCAGGATCTAAACCGCCAACCATTGTTCCACCATTTTTTAGGGCTTCTCTCATGAGTAAAACCGTTTGGGGATTTTTTAATAATCCATGCTGTGGAAAGACAACAATATCATAATCAATCACATGCGCATATTTTTCTAAGGCTCTTTTGACGCCCCAGAAGTTTTCTAGTTCTACATAAGGATCAATGTTGACATGTGTCCGAATATAAGAGGCTCCATACCCAATCAATTTTTCAATCATGGCCGTCGCTCGTTGTTCTGTTGACGGCGCTAACAATTTAAGTTCACTGGCTTCGTCTGCTAAACGCTCTTTTAAATTCTTAACAGGTTGGCTAGCACGCCAGCCTAATGAAAGGTAGGTTTTATCTAAGTGGTTATGGCTCTCTTGAAAAGCGGGAATAGCCAGTTGTCCGTTTAAATCAGTTCCTTGTTGCTTTTCAGTGACTTGATTTTGCGGAATAATCGCTTGAATTTTGCCTTCTTGAATCGCTAAAGTATAGCGTGCGGTTTTAGTATACGTTAATTCGTGGTGGTCTTTAGCAAAACCAGTTTCTAAACGAACATTATTCAAATAAACAATGGATGCTGTCATTCTCTTTCCCCCTTTTGAACGGCTTCAACCAGTTGTCCTTTTAGTATCAGTTGTTGGATTGGCTGTTGGCGTGCAATCACGTGAGCAGTGCTCTCAGCATTAAATAGTAGGAAATCTGCAGAATCGCCGACGTTAGGCCAAACTCGCTGCCCGTTAGGATCAAGAGGCGTTACAAAATTACTCGCTAAGCCCCATAAACGATTCAAGCGATACTCATCGCTAATTTTAAATCTTTGAGCGGCTGTATTTAATTTTTCTATTGTATTGCCACTGCCAAAAGGCGACCAATGATCCGTCAAACTGTCATGAGCCACGGAGATCTTAACACCTTGTTCAACCAAGGTTGGAATCGGCATGGTGGGCATTCCAATCGGTACAGTCGAAGTCAAATCAATCCCTGTTTCGATGAATTTTTGCGCAATGTCTCTAATTGCTGCTTCTTCTAAGCTCCCCAAAGCTAAAGCATGACTTAAAGTAACTTTGCCAAACATCTTTGCTTGTTCTGTATAATCAACAAATTTATTAAATTCATAAAGTCCCAAAGTATCACGGGCGTGTAAATGAACATCAATTTTTTTATTAAATGTGGTAGCTAATTCAAATATTTTTGCGATTGAATGATCCACATGACGATCCACAAGGGCTGGATCAACGCCGCCGACATGAGTTGCCCCCATGCGTAAGGCTTCGCGCATCAAAGGTTCGACTTGTGAGCGGAGTAATCCGTGTTGAGGAAAAGCCACAATTTCATGAGTAACGTATTGTTCATATCGACTAAATGCTTCTTTAGTAATTTCAATATGTTTCGTTCCAATAGATGGATCTACATTACAATGACTGCGAATATGATAATGGCCTTGTTGAATATACTGCTCAATAACTTGGCAAGCACGTTCTAAACTAGTTGGTAATTGTTCAGGTAACAGCCAAGTTTCTTCTTCAATACGTGTTAAAATTCCTTTCGTTAGTGGACGACAGGCCTTCCAAGGTCCCCCAAAATACGTTTTATCAATATGAATATGCATTTCTCTTAGAGCAGGTAAAACGAGTTGCTGATTCACATCGATAACTGTTTCGCTCTCTAAAGGCCTTAACTGCGGTGCGACCGCAGTACAGACCTCGTTTTCAATTCGAATATCATAGCTAGCTGTTTCTGTCGCAACAATTCGCTGATTCACAGTAGAAAATCCTGTTTCTAATTTACAGTTTTTTAAAAGCATGACAAACCCCTTCCTACCTTCATTCAATTAGTTAACATAAGCCCATTTTAAACTGTACGTAGGTCCAAATGAATGCCAATACAGATCCTTGATTTTTTGATTAGCTAATACAGAAATGCTTCGATTGTAGATTGGTGCTAAAACCGTTTCCTGATTCACCAAAATATCTTGTGCTTGAGCAAAGTCATTTAAACGAGCCTCTTGATCAGCCGCATGTGTTGTTCTAGTCTCTTGGATTAATTGATCATACGTATCACTCTTGAACGTTACGCCGCCCAAGGTACTATCCGAAGTAAAAATGCGCATAACTGTTAATGGATCACGATAATCGGTTCCCCAACCAGATAATTCTAAATCATAGTCTCTCGTTTGATCACGATCAACACGAATAGTAAAAGGAACTTGAGTAACATTCACTTCTAATCCGTCTAGATTTTCTTCCAATTGAAATTGGAAAAACTCAGCAGCTTTTTTGGCGCTGTCTGTATCATCTGTTAAAAATTCTAATTTGATTTTATCCAGCCCAATTTCTTTTTTCCCTTTTTCCCAGAATTCTTTTGCTTTCGCTGTATCGTAGGTTAAGTAGTTATTTTTCTTAGCAGCTAGTTTTGTGAAATCTGTTCCATCTGGCGCAATCGTTTGTCCCGGCGGAATTACTTGATCTGTGGCCGTTGATTGATCTTGCAAGACTTCTTTTACAAAACTTTCTTTATCAAAAGCTTGTGCCAACGCTTTACGAATATTGTTGTTCGCTAAAGCCGGATTTTCTTTTCCATCACGAACACTGTTCATTTTTAAAAAGTATGTGACGAATTGAGGAATTGAAAGAAAGGCTGGATTATCAACATAACCAGGAATAAATTCACCACTTAGCTTATTCACTACATCCAATTCATTCGAGTCAAACAAATTCACCGCTGTCGTTGGGCTCTTAATTACTGAAACTTTCGCTTCTGTTAATTTAACTTTTTCAGCATCCCAATACGTATCATTTTTTTCGTAGGTCCAGTCATCGGAAGAGGCATTATCCCATTCTTTCAATTTAAAAGGACCATTATAAATCAAATGTTCTGCATCAGTGGCATATTTATCCCCTTGTTCTTTGATATATTTTTCATTTTGTGGAAACAAAACAGGAAACGAAAGTAATGATTTCAAATAAGGGGTAGGCCGCTCTAAAGTTATTTCTAACGTTTTATCATCTAGCGCCTTAACCCCAAGAGTATTCACATCTGCGCCTTCTAAAGCAATTTCCTTAGCATTTTTAATGACATCAAAAAATAACGCTTGATGAATCGACCCTGATTTAGGGGAAGCAACTTGTTGCCATGCATAAACAAAGTCATTTGCTGTTACTGGATCATCATTCGACCATTTGGCATCTTCTCTAATCTTAAATGTATAAACGGTTTCATCTTCAGAAATCGCTGGTTCTTCGGCAGCGACCCCCAACTCTAACTCGTCTTCTTTACCTAAAACATAGAGTCCTTCATAAACTTGATTCATGACTAAAGTCGAGGTCGTATCCCCCGCTGTGTGTGGTTCCATTGTCGAAATAGCCGCTTCAGAACTAATTGCAATTTTTTGTTCCGCTGCTTTGTTACTATCAGCCGAGTTTCCCGTTCCCGCCTGACAAGCCGTTAAAGCTAAAAGCAAACCGACGCATCCTAACATTTTTAATTTTTTCATACCGATCCCTCCATTTTACAAACTATAACCTTCAAAGTTACCAGAATTTTCTGATAAAATATAGAAAAAGAAGCATATCTGATAAGAGTCTCAAAAAACTTACAGATTATAGAAATACTTGAGAAATTTAAAGTAGCTGAAACAATAGTAAAAGCATTAAAAATTAAGTATACTATTGCTATATCTTTAAACGATGCGTTTCTATAGGTTGTAAGCGCTGATTGTTCTTATTTGGTCACTTGTGACTACCAATCACGTGATGACTTGGAACTTTTTTCTATTAGTATAAGGATACCTTATTTTCCCTAAAATAGTTTTGTAACATCTTACAATAAATACACTTAATTTTTAGATAATTCATACAAAAGGAGGCCTTGCTAATGATGACGGTCAATGATCTACTCCATGCAGAAGAACTACCTGGTTTAACCTTATTGACGCACGAGACCAATTTAGATGCGCCAATTCTACAAGCAAATATTTTAGAAAATCCTGATGCTTTTGACTGGTTAACGCCAGGAGAAATTTTATTAACTACCGGCTATATTTTCAAAGATCAGCCTTGCTTGCAAAAACGTCTTATTCAAGAACTAGCAAATATGAACTGCGCTGCTCTAGGCTTTAAAGTCCAACGCTATTTCAATGAAGTTCCACAAGAGATGATCCAATTAGCGAATGACGTCGGATTACCAATTCTCTCAATCCCTTATAATTACAACTTTTCTCAAATTATTTCATTGGTCAATCGCCGAGTCAATCAACCTGACGAAACGATTAGCCAACATTCTGTTCATATGCATAATAAATTTTATACAATTATCAAAGCTGGCGGAAAAAGTACCCAATTATTAGAAGTATTAAGTGCCGCGATTCAAGCGCCTGTAATGCTTTTAGACGAGCGTTTTCAGATTATGAATCATTTTGATTTACCTGATGCGCCAACAAGAATCACCAGTATTTTAAACAACGCGACTCTCAAAAAACAGTTTGAGACAGCTTTAAAAGCCCAGAACAATGAGCTCCTATTATTTTATAAAGAACCATTGACTGTTGAATTTTCCTTAGCGAACCATCAGTTATCTTTGCGAATTTTACCCATCAAAAAGAAAAATCTCAGCTTATCTTACTTAGTGATTTGGCAAACTACCAAAAAATTACAGACGATTGATTTATTATCTGTAGAGGTCTGTGCTCACTACCTTTTACCACAACTTCAATTAGAATCTTCGGAAAATTTAACAACGAGGCAAAAGATTGGGGCGCTGTTTCAAGACCTTATCCAAGAAAAAAATACCAATCCTCAAGCTTGGCAAGAATTTAGTAATTATCTGCAATTAAATGAAAAAGATACATTTAGTCTCTTGCTTGTAGCCATTGAACAATTGGAACAACTGTTTAATCCGACTATTCAAATGAATAGCATTGGCCATCAATTGAATCATATTTTAGAAGGATATCGACAAAAAATTACTGCCTTTCCTACACAAACTGGCTTTATTTTATTACTAGAAAATCCAGCACAAGAGGAAGCCACCTACCTTGCACAAACCACTCATCTTGCCAAGAATTTACTAGAGCAACTAATGAAACTGAATCCAAAATTATCATTTAAATTAGCGATTGGGCCAACTGTCAAAAAAATCACCAATCTGTGTGATTCTTATAAATTAGCACAAGAAACATTCCACTTAGCACAAGCAAGTCAAGAATTACAACAACGAACTATTTTGAATTATGACGACCTCTTTTTTTATCGTTTAATGATCGAAACCCTGACCAAAAAAGCCAAACAAAAAATATATCAACGATTGATTGAACCATTAGAAAAAGAAGATCAAAAACATGAAAGTTCCCTACTAGAAACCATCAACACCTACTTTCAATCGAATAAAAATATTTCGTTGACTGCCACAAATATGTATGTACATCGTAATACAATTATTTACCGCTTAAAAAAAATAGAAGAGATTCTTCACTTAACTTTAGAATTTCCTGATAGTTCGCTACAACTAAGTTTGGCTGTTTATTTATATAAACAAAAATTACTATAAAAAGGCCACCACGAATAGTAAATCGTGGCGGCTTTTTTAACTGTTTCAATTTTGTTAGCGAATAATCATTACAGAAATTGGTGCATATCGAGCCATATAAGCTGCTTGGCTACCAAAAAAGCTTTTTAATTTGCTAGTTGACTTGGAGCCAATAATTAACAAATCTGGTTTATTCAAAGGAATAAGCTTATTAATAATTAATTCTCCTGGGTTCCCTTCATTGACAATTACACTTACTTTATCGATGCCATTCGCTAACGCTTCTTGTTGATATTTTTCCGTTTGTTTCTCTAATTTCGCCAACTGTTCTTGCCAATAATTTTTATCTAACGATTGGTAAACATTAATCTCTTTCTCTTCTAAAATCGAAACAATAACCAATTCAGCTTGTTCTTCTTTTGCTTTTTGGATAGCATAATGAAATGCTTTTAACGCATCTGGCGACTCTTCAACACCAACCATAATTTTTGAAAATTTCATTATTTAACCTCCTCTACTTGTTGCTCCATAGCTGCAAGCTGCTGTGCATATCGTTTATCGCCTTTATATAATTCCACAACCGTCCAAACTAACAAGAGGATGACGAGTGCTATGATGACATAGGCAATATTATCGGCTAACGTAATTTGACTCGCTGTCGGATTATCACCGAAAAATCCTTCAATTTGATCAGGTAAGCCTTTCATATTGAGGTAAATTAAGCCAATGACAGAAACCCAGCCTAACAATTTAATTAACCACGAGTTTTTAAAATGTTCACCCATTTCAACACGGCTATCTGTAAACATCAGTAAAGGCAACATAGAAAATGGCAAAGCAAATGCTAGAAAAACTTGTGAATTGTTCATTAAATTATTAATCGCGATATGCTCTTCCACTGTACTTTTCCCGCTGGTCATTAAAACACAGATTAAGACAGGAATAACAGATAACAAACGTGTGACCATCCGACGTAACCAAATTGGCACGCGCATATGAATAAAGCCTTCCATAATGATTTGACCAGTTAACGTTCCTGTAATTGTTGAATTTTGTCCTGATGCCAATAAGGCTACCGCAAATAAAATTGATAAAATTCCAGAACCTGCAATATGCGCTAAAATAGAATTACTCATAACCGCTGGATTTGATAAAGCATCAAACAAACCAAAGAATGAAGGATCTTTGACACTGCCGGATTTAAAAACGGCCACACCCATAATCAATAACAAAGAGTTAACAAAAAATGCCATCGTTAATTGAATATTAGAATCCCAAGTTGAAAAGCGTAAAGCGCGTTGAATATCGGTTTTATCTTTACGATCAATTTTACGACTTTGTACAACAGAAGAATGTAAATACAAATTATGAGGCATCACTGTTGCACCAATAATCCCCAATGCACCTGTCAGTGGCGTTTGCCCATTCACCGCATGTGATGTAGAAAAAGCTTCTGCGCTAGGAACCAGCCCTTTAATTACATCTCCCCATACTGGATTTGACAATGCCACTTGATAAGCAAAAATCACAAAAATAACAACAATTAAAGCAACAACAATAGCTTCAATTTTTCTAAAACCAATTTTTGTCAATAACAACAAAAGTAAAACATCAAATACCGTAATGAAGACAGCCAGACCTAAAGGAATATGAAATAATAAATATAAGGCAATTGCGCCCCCGATAACTTCAGCGATATCTGTAGCCATAATTGCTAACTCTGTTAAAATCCATAATACAATACCTAACGTCTTACTAGTTCTAGCACGAATCGCTTGTGCTAAATCCATCTGTGAAACAATGCCTAATTTAGCAGCCATATATTGGAGCAACATTGCAATCAAACTGGAAATTAAAATAATCGACATCAATAAATATTGAAAATTTTGTCCCCCAGTAATTGAAGTAGACCAGTTTCCTGGATCCATATACCCCACTGCTACCAATGCTCCTGGACCTGAGTAAGCAAATAACGTTTTCCAAAAACTCATATTTTTAGGCACGTCGATGGTGCCATTAATTTCTTCAAGCGAAGGACCATTTGCATATTCAATCAAATGATGTCTTTGCTTTGGTTCATGTTCTTCTGAATTTTTCAATTCAATTCCTTCTTTCGTTTTGCAATAATTTTAAAAGGCCCTTCCCGTTAGAAGGTTAACCTCTAATATATTTTAGGTACACCTAAAATATACTGCTAAAAATAACAAAATGCAAGACTTGAAAGAAAATTTTGACAGTGTAAAAATAGATTGTCGTAAATGTGCGGTCTTAAAGTTTGAAGAAATCAGGGTAGCTGGTAGTTGATTATCTTAAGAAGTAGAAAATAAGAGACCTAAGTCATTTCGGCTTAGGTCCCTTATTTTATTTTTATTCGGTTATTCTATTAAGAATGGTTGCTACAATTTCTGTCGTGTCAGCTGAATGATTTCTAAAAATCTCGGTAAACTGAATCTGACGAAAACCTTCAAGTACTTCGGGCAACTTATTTTTCCCCCATTCAAAAGTTCCATCATTTCTTTTCAATAATCTCTGTAAAATTTCTTCTTTCTCGACCGCTAACAAAAAATGATAAACGTCAATGCCTGCTCGTCTCAGATATCCAATCAGCTCTTCTTCATATTCATTTTTATAAAGGGTCATTGGAACAATAATCGGCCGTCCAGACTCTTTGGACATTCGTTTTAATAAATGAGCATTCCAGCAACGCCATTCCTGATACTCTTGAAAATCATTTTCTTTCATTTCTTCGGGAACTAGCTCCATCAATGCACTACCAATAATTTCTGGATCATAAATGATTGCATTGGGAAGTTTTTGTTGTAACTCATGTGCAATGGTCGTTTTTCCGGCTCCAAACGCACCGTTTAACCAAATAATCATCATAATTTCCTTTCTTCTGAACAAATTTCTTTGTTGTTTAATTTAGGTGCTAGATTACTTTTAATTTTTTTAGCCATTCACTTATAGTTACTACTTACATCTTTAACAGTAAACGAGACAAACTAAAAATACAACATCCTACGCTATTAACCTCGGGTTACATAACATACTCATCTGATAATTTCTCCCTAAAAAAACAGAATGTGGGCAATCTTTTTAAGAATCATTGAATAGAATAACAACAAACAGTAATTCAGGTATAACCAGCTAGAAATTGTTTTATTTTTAGTCACGAGTATGATAAGCATGTAAATCAAATAGAATCATATTAGGTGAGGTTACTCTGAAGAACACAGGTTATCGCTCGGAAATGTCGAGAGACAGTAACGAGTAAAGCAGGGATTGTCGAATTAAGGCTTTCCTAAGATAACTAGAATTTTTTTCTTACGTCTCAGAAAGCCAAAGCTCAATTATTGTGATTACCCTATAATCTTCTTCTTTTATTCGGCGACCTCTTTAATATGATTAATTGGAGGTTTTTAAATTGAAAGCTGTCACTGCATCATCTAAGAAAAATACCCTACTTGCTAAAAGTATCGGGAATCTTACCTTACTCATCATTTTAGGCATTTTCATTTTTATCATCGTCTTCTCTTGGCTAAAAATGAATCGCCCTCTTCACACCCTTCCCTCAGAAGAATTCCTCGCAACACCAAGTAAAACAGATGATTTCTTATCTCCATCAAATCTTTTTTACTTTTCAATTCGAACCATGTTTCGAATGATTGTGGGTATGGCTTGGTCCTTCCTGTTTTCCTTTGTTTTTGGTATTTTAGCCGTAAAATATAAAACGGCAAGAAGAGTCATTTTACCATTAGTTAATTTCCTTGAATCTGTTCCATTGCTAGGTTTTTTGACCTTTACAACTGCTTGGTTACTTGGTTTATTTCCAGGAAATGTGATGGGCGCAGAAGCGGTTGCTATTTTTGCCATCTTCACAGGTCAAGCTTGGAACATCATGTTGACTCTTTATCAAATAATGGAAGTTATTCCTTCAGATCTAGTCAATGTGACCGATCAGTTCAAGTACAATGCTTGGGAAAAATTTTGGCGTCTTGAATTTGTTTACTCAATTCCTGGCTTACTTTGGAACGTTATTATTTCTCAAACTGCGGCTTGGTTTGCCTTGGTGGCCAGCGAGCAAGCTTCTGTTGCCTTTCCTAAAGAAACCAACCTTTATTTACCAGGAATTGGTTCTTATATCCAAGTAGCATTAAATCGAGCCGACTTTAAATCCTGTTTATGGGCTGTTTTTGCCTTATTAATCAATGTGGTGATTTTAAACTTTTTAGTTTTTCAACCTTTAGTTCGAGCCACTTATTATTTTAAATATGAAACAGATGTCGAAAGTACGACGCCACCTAAATCCATCATTTATCATTTATTAAAAAAAGCAACTTTAACGAAATACTTTTCAAAAGCTTTTGTGAAATTCAGTCATTTTTGGATTTACGATTTACCAAAAGTTTGGTACTTTTTCAAGCTAGACTATCTCTATCGATTACTAGCAAAATTACGCCATTTCTTCAAAACATTATGGTATGTCAGCTTAACCATTATTGGGGTTTATTGTTCTATTAAGCTCTATCATTTCTTGCCCCATCAAGATTTCAGCATGATTCCTAGATTAACCCTTTATACTACACTACGGGTTACCTTGGCCATGGTCGTTGCTGGCATTATCTTTACTCCCTTAGCAATCTGGGTTGCGAATGATAATCGGCGCTTAAGTATCGTTCAACCGATTGGACAAATTTTAGGCTCCATTCCGTCAAATGTTTATACTCCATTCATTGTGTTGATTATTAGTATGGGCTTCAACAAATTAGAATGGTGGATTCTACCACTCATCATGGTTGGTTGCCAATGGTATTTTTTCTTTAATGTAATTGCTGGCTACTTAGCCATCCCTGATGATATTCGTGACGTAACCAAACTTTTTAAATTATCTAAATGGCAATGGTGGACAAAATTTTTGATCCCTTCTATTTTACCTTACCTCATTACAGCAATTATTAACGCTGCTGGTGCTGCTTGGAACGCTGATATCGCAGCAGAAAGCATTCAATGGGGAAAAAAATCAATAGATGTTACTGGCCTAGGACAATATATTGCGGCAAACGATGGCGTAAAAGATAAATCTGCCTTAGGAACCTTAGCGATGTGTTTCGTTGTTGGTTTATGTATCGCCTTTGTTTGGCAGCCTTTATATCGAGCAGCAAAACAAAAATTTCACTATTAATAGCTGGACGACTCAACTCGACTAAATTTTTAAGATAAACTAGAGAGGAGAACGATAGGTGATTTCCCTTTGCCTATCTAATAAGACGATGGAAAATAAAGAATTATTAAGCATAAAATCAGTATATAAAGAATTTGAAATTGAAGGACATTCAGAACATTTAAAAGTCCTTGAAAATATTGATTTAACGGTTAAAACGAATGAATTTTTAAGTATTATCGGACAATCAGGAACAGGAAAATCAACGTTGCTCAGAAGTATCGCTGGACTTCTTCGTACAACTAGAGGTGAAATTACTTTTGAAGATAAAATCATTAATGAGCCTGATGCCAATATCGGCATGGTTTTTCAACATTTTGCCCTTTTTCCTTGGTTGACAGTTGAAAAAAATATCAGCTTTGGCTTAGAAAACCGTAAAGAAATTTCCCGTGAACAAATAAATAAAAGAGTCAGTAATCTCATTGAAATGATTGGTTTAACTGGTTTTGAAAAAGCATATCCCAGAGAGTTATCTGGTGGAATGAAACAGCGTGTAGGCTTTGCTCGTGCTTTAGCCATCGAACCTAGCTTATTGCTCTTAGACGAACCTTTTTCAGCTTTAGATATCATTACAGCCAGCCAATTATCTAACGATTTATTAGAAATTTGGCTAAACAATCAAATTGCGACTAAATCAATTGTAATGATCACGCATGACGTTCAACAAGCAGTCCAACTTTCTGATCGGGTTGTATTAATGGATGCAAATCCTGGTCGTATTGCCAAAATTTACTCAATCGATATCCCCAGAAATCAACGTTCGCCAAAAACAACCATTGATATTGTAGAACAAATAACAGAAGAAATGGTTCGTCGCATTCATTTGTAAATAGAACTGTTTTGACTTCTGCTTATGTCTTGACAAAGAGTTACTTAAAAGACTATTATTTCTTTGTAATAAGTTAGGTGAGGCTCCTATACAAACATAGGCTATTGCTCAGAAATGTCGAGAGACACCAATGAGTAGAACAAGACTGGTCGAGGAGAAGGCTTTTCTCAAAATAGCTAAGAGTGATCTTTACGTTGTATAGTGCTAAAGCTCAACGTTCATGTTGATGTATATTTTTAGTCTCTAGTCAATCAGTTAAGTACTTTTATTTAAAATTAAGAGAGGAGTGAAAGTATGACTACTATGTTAGCAATCATTGGAACTGTTGTAATCATCACAGTTCAAGTTATTGAATATAATATGACAGAAATTCATATTCCCACTGCAGGAACATTTAATGACGATGATGCAGAACCCCCACATTCTTCTGTAACCCTTGTATTTATTCGCACTATACTTATCACTCTCTCACTTAACTTTCCATCTCATTTTTTTGAGATGGTTTTTTTATGTATTCGAGAAAATAATAAACAAAAAAGACTGTTAAATCAATGATTTAACAGTCTTTAGTATACCGGCGGCCGGGGTCGAACCGGCACTCCCGTGAAGGAACTGGATTTTGAGTCCAGCGCGTCTGCCAATTCCGCCACGCCGGCAAGATATTTTTGGAAGGCGGTAACCGGATTTGAACCGGTGATGAAGGTTTTGCAGACCTCTGCCTTACCACTTGGCTATACCGCCATATTCCATTTTTGTTACAAAAAAACTGGGGTAGCTGGATTCGAACCAACGCATGACGGAGTCAAAGTCCGTTGCCTTACCGCTTGGCTATACCCCAATAAAATTACAAAGGGCGACCGATGGGAATCGAACCCACGAATGCCAGAGCCACAATCTGGTGTGTTAACCACTTCACCACGATCGCCGTAATCTTAAAAAGTGTATCTATTAAATAATTAAATGGCAGGGGCAGCAGGAATTGAACCCACACCAACGGTTTTGGAGACCGTTGTTCTACCTTTAAACTATGCCCCTAAAATGGAGGAAAGTGGATTCGAACCACTGAACCCTAAGGAACGGATTTACAGTCCGTCGCGTTTAGCCACTTCGCTATTCCTCCATAAATGGCGTGAGACAGAGTCGAACTGCCGACACACGGAGCTTCAATCCGTTGCTCTACCAACTGAGCTACCACGCCTAAAACAAAAGCTTGTTCAAATAATTTTCAAGTAACAACATTAAATGGCGGTTCCGACGGGATTTGAACCCGCGATCTCCTGCGTGACAGGCAGGCATGTTAACCCCTACACCACGGAACCAACCGAGTAATGGAGGTTAACGGGATCGAACCGCTGACCCCCTGCTTGTAAGGCAGGTGCTCTCCCAGCTGAGCTAAACCTCCAAAAAGGAATGTTACTATTAAAATAAATGACCCGTACGGGACTCGAA